>NZ_JAUEQY010000022.1 GCF_030406325.1 Actinomadura sp. DC4
TTGTGGCGCGTTCGGGGTTAGTTAAGGTGGCCCGTATTTTTCTTGCTAATCCTCTCGTAGGCGTAATACCCGGTCCCCCAACGGGAGACGGAGTTGTAACTGTTGTAAATGCGGGGCGACCAGTTTTACCCCCCGCGCTCCGCCGTACCCGCGACGCGCTAATGCCCCGTTAGCGCCGGGGGGGGCGCCCCACGAGGGGGGGGCGCCCCGCGCTCTAGTGGCCTCGTGAGATCCACTCCTGCAGGTGCGGGGCCTCGTCGGCGATGCTCGTCGGGTCGCCGTGGCCCGTACGGACGACCGTCTCCCCCGGCAGCGCCAGCAGGTGGTCGCGGATGGAGTCGATGATCACGCCGAAGTCGGAGTAGGACCGGCCCGTCGCGCCGGGACCGCCGTTGAACAGCGTGTCGCCGCTGAAGACCGTGGCCAGGTCGGGTGCGTACAGGCAGACGGCGCCCGGGGCGTGGCCCGGCGTGTGCAGCACGCGCAGGGTCGTGCCCCCCACGGTCAGCTCGTCCCCGTCCGCCAGCGCCCGGTCCGGCTCGCGGTCCGGATAGGTCATCCGCCACAGCACCGCGTCATCCGGATGCAGCAGTATCGGCGCGCCCGTACGGTCCGCCAGCTCCGCGGCCGCGTCGATGTGGTCGTCGTGCGCGTGGGTCGAGACGATCGCGGTCAGGCGGCGTTCGCCGACCGCCGCGGCGATCGCGTCCGCGTCATGGGCCGCGTCGATCACGAGGACCTCGTGCTCGTCGCCGACCAGCCAGACGTTGTTGTCCACGTCCCAGGTGCCGCCGTCGAGGCTGAACGTCCCCGACGTGACCAGGTGCTCGATCACAGGAGCACCACCGAGCGCAGCACCTCGCCGCGGTGCATCTTGGCGAAGGCCTCCTCGACGTCGTCCAGGCCGATCGTCTCCGTCACGAAACCGTCGAGGTCGAGCCGGCCCTGACGGTAGAGGTCCACGAGCATCGGGAAGTCGCGGGACGGCAGGCAGTCGCCGTACCAGGAGGACTTCAGCGAGCCGCCGCGCCCGAACACGTCGAGCAGCGGGAGTTCGATCTTCATGTCCGGAGTCGGCACGCCGACCAGCACGACCGTGCCGGCCAGGTCGCGGGCGTAGAAGGCCTGCTCGTAGGTCTCCGGCCGGCCGATCGCCTCGATCACGACGTCGGCGCCGTTGCCCCCGGTGAGCGCGCGCACGGCCTCGACCGGGTCGGTCTCCCGCGAGTTGACCACGTCGGTGGCGCCGAAGCCGCGCGCCCACTCCAGCTTCCGGTCGTCGACGTCGACCGCGATGATCTTCGCCGCGCCGGCCAGGGCCGCGCCCGCGATGGCCGCGTCACCCACGCCGCCGCAACCGATGACCGCGACCGAGTCGCCCCGCGTCACGGCGCCGGTGTTGATCGCGGCGCCGAGGCCGGCCATGATTCCGCAGCCGAGCAGCCCGGCCGCGGCCGGTGAGGCGGCGGGGTCGACCTTGGTGCACTGGCCCGCGTGCACGAGCGTCTTCTCCACGAACGCGCCGATGCCCAGCGCCGGGGACAGCTCGGTGCCGTCCTGCAGGGTCATCTTCTGGGTGGCGTTGTGCGTCTCGAAGCAGTACCAGGGGCGGCCGCGCAGACAGGCGCGGCACTCCCCGCAGACCGCGCGCCAGTTGAGGATGACGAAGTCCCCCGGCCCGACGTCGGTGACACCGACGCCGACCTCCTCCACGATGCCCGCGGCCTCGTGGCCGAGCAGGAAGGGGAAGTCGTCGTTGATACCGCCCTCGCGGTAGTGCAGGTCGGTGTGGCAGACCCCGCAGGACTGGATGTTGACCAGCGCCTCACCCGGGCCCGGGTCGGGGACCACGACCGTCTCGATGGAGACCTTCGCACCCCTGGACTTCGCCACGACCCCGCGTACCTCGTGCGGCATCCGATCACACACCCTTCATCGCGCTGCAAACGGCATACATGAACTATCACATCGTCCGCTGTCCCAAATGCCTGGTGGGCCGGATATACGCTCACGAAGAGCCGTTGTCACCTGGCTGGGGGTCCGCATGACGAGTCACCGCGCGTACGCGATCGACCCGGGCGCCCCGCTCCCGGGGCTCACCGGACTGCCCGGCGGCGCGGAGGCCGGCGAGCCGCGGTCGTACGCGCCGGCCGGTTTCGACACCGAGGACCTCACGCTCGCCGCACACGGGATCAGGCTGAACCACCGCGACGGCCACTGGCGGCTCACGCTCCTCTCCGGCGCGGAGGAGAGGCTCCCGGGCCCGGCGCGGACCGTCCCCGCGCGCTTCGTCGCCGCCCACGCCCGGGGCCGCCCGCTCGTCCCGGTCACCACACGGCGTACGGTCATCCCCCTGCTCGGCCCGGACGGAGAGACGCTCGGCGAGATCACCGACGACGCGGTACGCGCGAGCGGCGTGTGGCGGGAGATCACAGTCGTCTCGGGCTCGCCCGAGCTGCTGGAGGCCGTCGCGGAGCGGCTGCTCGCCGCCGGGGCGCGCCCGGCGCCGCAGACCCCGGAGTACCGCACGACCGGCGACGTCGTGACCTCCTACGTCGCCGAACAACGGGCGATCATCCTGGCCTACGACCCGAAGGTACGACTGGCGGTCCATGACTCGGTGCACAAGATGCGCGTCGCCGTACGGCGGACCCGCAGCATCCTCCGTACCGCCGCACGCCTCCTGGAGCCCGAGCCGGCCGGACGGCTGGAGGCCGAGCTGAAGTGGCTGGCCGGCGAGCTGGGCGAGGTACGCGACCTGGAGGTGCTGCGGGAGCGTTTCGCCGGGCGCCTCGCCGAGCTCGGCGAACCCGCACCGTCGTGGCTCGCGGGCCTGGGTGAGAAGGAGCGGCTGGCGTACGTCCGGCTGAACCACACGCTGCTCGGCGAGCGTTACTTCGCCCTGTTGGACGCCCTCGACGCGTTCGTGGCCGACCCGCCGTTCACCGGGCGCGCCTCGCGCCGGGCGCGGAAGGTGAACGCCCTGGTCGCCGGAGCGTGGCGGCGCGTCGCCCGCCGGCACGCCGAGCTGGAGCACGCCGAGGACCCCGACGAGGCACGGCACCGTACGCGCAAGGCCGCCAAGCGCGCCCGCTACACCGCCGAGGCGGCACGGCCGGTCCTCGGCGAACCCGCCCGGCGGCTGGCCGCCCAGGCGTCGCGGGTGCAGGAGACGCTCGGGGCGTACCAGGACAGTGTGATCGCCCGGGAACGCCTCGCCGAGCTGGACACGGGCGGGGAGGACGCCCGCACGATCGACGCCCTGATCGGCGTCGAGCGCGGCGCCGCCGCGCAGGCCCTGGCCGACGCCCGCGACGTCTGGGCCGAGGCCGAGGACATCGCGGCCCTAGAGATGGTGGCGCTCGGCCGAGACGAGTGATCCGCCGGCGGTGTGCAGCACCCAGAAGCCGCCCTTCGGCAGCTTGGCGTCCTCGGGCGGGGTCGCGCCGAGCGCCTCGCAGGCGCGGCCGATGACGTCCGGGACCAGCTCTCCGTGCGTGCAGACCAGCGTCGGGACGCCGTCGGCGAGGAGCTGGACGAACCGGCCGCCCGCCTCCTTCGAGGCCGACATCGAGGTGCCCATCGAGAACGCCCAGTCGGTCCGGACGTCGGCGCCCATCCTGGCCGCGTACGGCAGCACGGTCTCCAGGCAGCGCGCCGTGGCCGAGGTGAAGACGCGGGCGGCGCCGAACCCGGCCAGCGCCTCGGCCAGGTCCGTCGCCTCGGCGCGGCCGCGCGAGTCCAGGGGCCGCAGTAGGTCGTCGTCGGCCCACTCGTGCTTGTCGCCCGCCGAGGTGTGCCGCAGCACGATGTAGGGCGTGGTCCGGTTCGGGCCGGCGGCGAACTCCCGCAGCAGGTCGGCGTCGTGCTCGTAGCTCAGGCGCTCCTCCGCCTCGGGCAGCGGCAGCCAGTCGACCCGGTCGATCTCCTCGTTCGGCCGGAACTCGCCGTCGCCCCCGGTGGCGGCCCAGTAGTCGACGCGCTTGAGCCGGCGCTCCTTCTCATATTCTCGTGCCGGAAGCCGCCGGCCGAGGATCGGCCAGACGCCGCTCTCCTCCCAGACCTCCCGTACGGCCGCGCGCAACACGTGTTCCCCGGCCTTGGTCTTGCCCTTCGGGAACGACCAGTCGTCGTACTTGGGCCGGTGCACGAGCGCGACCTCGGGACCGTCCGCTCCGGGTCGCCAGAGGATCGCCCCGGCGGCCCGGATCGGGTCCGGGGGATCAGCCATCGACGGTCCTCCAGCGCCGGGTTCGCATCAGGTGGGTCTGGATGTGGACCGAGCCGCCGTGGCGGGTCCACAGGCCTTCGTCGTTCAGCAGCCAGCACTGGGTGTCCATGCCCATCGCCAGGTCGAAGCGGCCGAGCAGGTCCGCGCAGTGGCTCGCGTCCCGCACGCGGACCAGCGTCTCGACCCGGCGGTCGAGGTTGCGGTGCATGAGGTCGGCGCTGCCGATCCACACCTCCGGCTCGCCGCCGTTCTCGAACGCGTACACCCGCGAGTGCTCCAGGAATCGGCCGAGGATGCTGCGCACCTGGATCGTCTCCGACAGGCCGGGCACGCCGGGCCGCAGCGCGCAGATCCCGCGCACCCAGACGTCGACCGGCACGCCGGCCTGCGACGCCCGGTACAGCGCGTCGATGATCACTTCGTCCACGAGTGCGTTGCACTTGAACCGGATGTGGGCCGGCCGGCCCTCGCGCTGGTTCTCGGTCTCCCGCTCGATCCGGCTCACCAGGCCGCCGCGCAGGGAGTCCGGCGCGACGAGCAGCCGTTTGTACTCGGTGTCACGCGTGTAGCCGGTGAGGTGGTTGAACAGGTCCGTGACGTCCTCACCCACGTCGGGGTCGGCGGTCAGCAGGCCGTAGTCCTCATAGATCCGGGCGGTCTTGGGGTTGTAGTTGCCGGTGCCGATGTGGCAGTAGCGGCGCAGCGAGCCGTCGGACTCCTCGCGTACGACCAGGGCCAGCTTGCAGTGCGTCTTGAGGCCGACGAAGCCGTACACGACGTGGCAGCCGGCCTGCTCCAGCTTGCGCGCCCAGGTGATGTTGGCCCGCTCGTCGAACCGCGCCTTGATCTCCACGACCACGACGACCTGCTTGCCGGCCTCGGCGGCGTCGATGAGCGCGTCGATGATCGGCGAGTCGCCGCTCGTACGGTAGAGCGTCTGCTTGATCGCCAGCACCTGCGGGTCGTCGGCCGCGTCCTCGATCAGCCGCTCGACGCTCGTGGTGAAGGAGTCGTACGGGTGGTGCACGAGCACGTCGTGGTCGCGGAGGGTGGCGAAGATGTTCGTGTCGTGCGGCAGCGCCGCCTCCGACGGGACGAACGGCGGGTACTTCAGCTCGCTGCGGTCGAGGTCGGCGATGGCGAACAGGCCGCCGAGGTCGAGGGGGCCCGGCACCCGGTAGACGGCGTTCTCGCTGAGGCCGAGCTCGGTCGTCAGCAGGTCGAGCACTCCGGGCGAGATCGACTCCTCCACCTCGAGCCGGACGACGGGGCCGAACCTGCGGCGCAGGAGCTCGCGCTCCAGTGCCTGCAGGAGGTTCTCGGCGATGTCCTCATCGACCTCGAGGTCCTGGTTACGGGTGACCCGGAAGGCATGGTGCTCGATGATCTCGGTGCCGGTGAACAGCTGGGGGAGGTTCTCCGCGATGACGTCTTCCAGCGGGACGAACCGGGACGGCGACGCCTCCAGGAACCTCGGCAGCAGCGGCGGCACCTTGACCCGCGCGAACAGGGTCTCCTCGGTCTCGGGGTCGCGGACCAGCACCGCGAGGTTGAGCGAGAGCCCGGAGATGTACGGGAAGGGGTGCGCGGGGTCGACCACGAGCGGGGTGAGCACCGGGTAGATCCGCCGGCGGAACAGGCGGTTCAGCTCTTCCTTCTCGGTGTCGGCGAGCTCGTCCCAGCGGAGGATCTCCACGCCCTCCTTGGCCAGGGCGGGCAGAATGTCGTCGTGGAAGCACGCCGCGTGCTGGATCATCAGCTCGTGCGCGACCTCGGAGGTACGGGCGAGAACCTCGCGGGGCTGCTGGCCACTGGCGGTCTGGAGCGCGATCCCGGTGGCCATCCGGCGGGCCAGCCCGGCGACGCGCACCATGAAGAACTCATCGAGGTTGCTCGCGAAGATCGCGAGAAACCTGACACGTTCGAGGAGTGGAAGCTCGGGGTCCTTGGCCAGATCCAGCACACGCTCGTTGAACCTCAGCCAGCTCTCTTCCCGGTCGAGGAATCGGTCTTCCGGAAGCTCGCTTTCCATGTCGGCGAAATGTCCAGCTTCGACACTCATGAGGTATATGCTCCCCGGCTTGTATGAACTTGAAGCCAACGGGGCGTTATCTTCGTAAATTTCAGACGAGGCCCCCCGGCGGGTCAGGCGGGGATCGTGCGGCTCCTGGGGCCGGCGCGCAGGACCTGCGAAGGCAGCGTGTGGCCCACCATCCGCTCCGCCCGCGCGGCGACGTCGACCAACGCCTCCAGGTCGACGCCGGTGGCGACGCCCATGTCCTCCACCATGTGCACGAGTTCCTCCGACGCGATGTTGCCGGTCGCCCCCGGGGCGTACGGGCAGCCTCCGAGGCCGCCGACGCTGGCGTCGAAGTCGGCCACGCCCAGCTGGAGCGCGGCCAGCACGTTGGCCAGCCCGGTCCCCCGCGTGTTGTGGAAGTGCAGGTTGAGCGCGGTCTCCGGATTGGCCATCCGGAACTCTCCGACCAGCCGGGTCACCCGTGACGGCGTGGCCATCCCGGTCGTGTCGCCGAACGAGGCGCTGTCGGCCCCGTCGCGTACCGCCCGCGTGGCCACCCCGACGACCCTCTCAACCGGCACGTCACCCTCGTACGGGCAGCCCCACGCGGTCGAGACGATCACCTGGAGGGTCGCACCCCGGTCGTGGGCGATCCCGATGATCTTGGAGATGTCGTCGAGCGACTCGTCGGTGGACCGGTTGAGGTTCTTGCGGTTGTGGGTGTCGGAGGCGGAGACCACGACCTCCAGCTCCTTGAAGCCCGCCTCCAGGGCCCGCTCGGCCCCTTTGAGGTTGGGCACGAGCGCGGAGTAGCGCACGTCGCCGACCTGGCTGACCTTGCTCCAGACCTCGGCGGCGTCGGCCATCTGCGGAATCGCCTTCGGATGCACGAACGAGACGGCCTCGATCCGGCCGACACCGGTGTGCGAGAGGGCGTCGATCAGTTCGACCTTCGCCTCGGTCGGCACGGGGTCCTCGTTCTGCAGACCGTCACGTGGTCCTACCTCACGCAGAGAGATGCGCTCGGGCAGATCACTCATGTCCACCTCCTGCCGACAAATCTAACCCGCGCCGACGGGAAACGCGCCCGCGGATCAGCCGCCCAGAGCGGCCCGCAGCCGGACGATGTCCTCGGCGTCCTTCGCCCGGCGCGGGGCCCCGGGAACCCAGACCGGCATCATCTCCTTGATCTCGATCTGCGCCCTGGGGTTGATGATCGGGCACCGCAGCCCGCCGATACACCCGAGCCGGCCGTCCAGCATGTCCTCGGGCCAGGGCGACCCCGCCCAGGGGCCGCCGCCCACCACGACGTGGCCCGCCTCGTCCCGGCGGAGGAGGTTGAAGCTCAGGTCCTCTCCGTCCTTGAGCAGGTCGAGCTGCTGGTCCGCCGGCAGGCCGGTGGCCCGCTGGAAGCCGCGCCGCCCCAGCTCGTCGCCGAGGACCCCGGCATCGCCGGTCCAGGCGAACCAGTCGATGTCCCGGTGGTCCCGGGTGACCTCGCCCCGGAAGAAGTCCATGGCCCAGCCGCCCCTCAGCCACACCTCGACGCCGAGTTCCGTCGTGGCGGTCACGGTCTCGGTGATCAGCCGTAGCTACCGGGCCGCGCGGGCCTCATCCACGGCCCGTCGCCTGGCGACGGAGGACGTACGGCTGGATGAGGCCGAGGCCGTGGGCTCGGCGGCGGTTGATGCGGGTGAGGGTGTAGGCCTCGTCGTCGCGGAGTTCCGCCGCCAGGCCCGCGTCGACCAGGGCGCTGCCCGGCCTGGCCATCGTCGTCAGGCGGCTCGCCAGGTTGACCGTCGTGCCGAACACGTCGCCTCTCAGCGGTAGCACCGGGCCGTACGCCATGCCCACGCGTACGTCCGGGATGCCCGCGTGGTCGCGGACCGCCTCGGCGATCGACAGGCCGATCTCGGCGCCGGTGCGTGCGGTCTCCGCGCTGAACAACACCTCGTCGCCGAGGGTCTTCACCAGCCGGCCGCCGTGCTCGGCGACCACGTCCGACGCGGTCTCCTCGAAGCGTTCCACCAGCCGCCCCAGCCGGCGTTCGTCCAGGTCGCGGCTCGTACGGGTGAAGGCCACCAGGTCGGCGAAGCCGATGGCGGCCCGGGTCGTGGGGTCGTCGAGGTCCTGCGTGGTGAGCAGGCGGGTGCCCGCGGCGGCGAGCTGGCGCCGCCAGGCGTGCACGATGAGGGGTTCCAGCTCGGCGATGTGGAACTCGGCGTTCGCCATGATGAGCCCCAGCGCCTCGGGGTCCGGGGGTTCCAGCGGGTCGGTGAACGCCTCGACGAGGATGTCGACCTGCCACTTGGCGAGCCGCGCCATGGTCTGGCCCACGGCGCGGACCATCCGGAGCACGATCTCCTCATCGATAACCCCGCCGGCCCGTTCGGCGACCTTGGCGAGCGCGGCCACGTCGCCCTCGGTGAAGGCGGTCATCTCGTCCGGCACGTGCGGAAAGCCGAGGGCGCGCCACAGCCGCCGGGCGAACTCCTCCGAGACCCCGGCGGCCTCGATCGCGTCCGCGCTCGTGTACCGCAGCTCGCCGCCGAGCAGGAGTTCCTCGAGCCGCCGGGGGTCAGGCGCGTCGGTCATGGACCGTCAGGGGCGGATGCCGTCGCCGTCCGTCAGCTCCTCGACGAGGCGGTAGAGCTGGTTCTGGGCGTACTCCACGCGGGGGATCTTCTTGAGCACGAGCTGGCCCTGCTCGCCGCCGGACTCGACCATGAGCGTGCCGGTGCCCAGCATCCGCTCGATCAGGCTGTGCTTGAACGACACGTCGTTCACGCGGGTCAGCGGGATGTCGCGGCCGGAGCGGGACAGGATGCCGTCCCGCATCACGAACCGGCGGTTCGTCAGCGTGTACGTCGTCGTGACCCAGCGCAGGAATGGCAGGAAACCGACGATGATGATGGCTACGACGCCGACGGCACCGACGATGAGCCGGATCAGCGTCTGAGAGTCGCCGTCCGGAATGAAGAAAATGATCACACCGGCGACAACGACCGCGACAATCGCCCAGAAAAAGGTGGCGACAAGCGTTGACCAGTGGGGGTGAAACTCGAGGACGATCTTCTCGTCATCGGTCAACGAGCTCTTCGGAAGACCCATGGCGGATATCTTGACAGAAAACAACCCCATGAGCCGATCAATGTGATCATCACGTGACCACGCGTATGACGATGAAGGTCAGCGCGATCAGCCACACTCCTCCGCCGCCGAAAGCGCCCGCCACGGCGGTGTCCACCGCGTACTCCTGCTCCTCGTGCGACGTGCGGTACCTGATCCACCCGTTCGCCGCGAGATAGCCCAGGTAGGGGGCCAGCAACGCCGGCAGGCCGACCGCGAGGAGACGGGCCCGGCCCAGGTGGTGCAGGGCGATGGTCAGCTCCAGCCCGACCAGCGTGACCGCCATCGCGGCGGTGAACCCCAGCACGGCCATCCGGGCGTAGCGTCCCGCCAGCGGATGGTCGACCGGCTCGCGTACGCGCTGGTGCGCGTCGTCCAGCAGCTCTTCGGCGTCCGGCCCGCGCGCGACGCGGTCGGCGGGCTCGGGTAGCGGCCCGGCCGCGTGGGGGCCGAACCTCGTGGTCAGCTCCCGCCAGATGCCGGCGGCCCGCTGCTCCAGCCCGTCGAGATGCGCCCACTCCGCCTCCACCGAGGCGTACGTCGCGGTCCGCTGCTCCTCGGCCTGCGCCAGCCGGCGGGCGGCGTCGTCGGCGGCGTGCAGCAGGCGCCCCGCCTCGGCCGCCAGCTCCTTGTACTTCACCCGCGCCGTCTGCGGATCCATCACATGCCTTCCGGCGTGCTGCTCGTGGTGTCGCTCAGGACCTTGAACGGGATGATCGGCTGCGGGGTGTTCCCGGCGCGCTGGTCGTAGAAGAGGGCGCGGCGGCGGCGCGGGCTCCAGTGCTGGAGCTGCCCGCCCGGCAGTGAGGTCAGCTCGCTGTCGCGTACGTCCAGGGCGACCCACGCGTCGATCGTGCGCACCGGGCCGGTGCGCTCCACGACGTCGGCCCGCAGCCGGTCGACCGTGCGCCACCAGCCAAGGACGTGCATCTGGCCGTCGGGGCCGTGCTCGGCCAGCCGCCGTACGGCCGTCCGCAGCGGCGCCGAGCGGGCGGTGGCCGCGTCGACGGCGAACAGCGCCAGGTAGACCGGGACCTGCCGGTCGCCGGGCTCGGGGAGCTCGGCGGCCAGGTCGACCCGGTGGCCCTCGTCGGCGAGCCAGCGCGCCAGCCGGGCCACCTGGGGGTTCGGCTCGCCCTCGAAGAGGACGAACTCCGCCGACCCGGGCGCGTGCCCGCGGGCGAGCGACATCACGGCCGAGGACAGCACGTCGTACGCCTCGTCGGCGCGGGTGCCGATCACCGCGAGGTTGCGGCCGGGGTTGCGGTCGAAGCGTACGGTCGCGGCGCTGCCGGCCAGGTCGATCAGCTGTCCCACGATGCCCTCGCCCGGCGGCGGGGAAGGCACGCTCGTCAGCTCGGGCACGTGCGCGCCGTCGAAGATCTGCGGCGGCGCGAGGTGTTCGGGGCGGCGCTGCCACAGCTCACGCTGCAGCACGTCGAAGGTGCCCGCGGCGCCGGCGTCCGGCAGCCGGGCGACGCGGTTGGCCTGCCGCGCGCCGGACTCGGAGTTCACGACGGCGCAGAAGCGCGCGACCTGCTGGGCGGCCGGATTGTCGTCGGCCAGGATGCGCCGCGCCTTCGGCAGCGCGACCCGCAGCGTGAACTGGTCGAGGATCGCGCCGCGTCCCCAGAGCGCCTGGACGCCGCCGACGTTCTGGCTGGCGAGGACGAGGTGGATGCCCTGGGACCGGCCGCGGCGCGCGAGGTCGTTCAGAAGGTAGAGCGACTCGTCGGTGATGCGGTCCTGCTGCTGGATCAGCACCTGGAACTCGTCGATCACCGCCACGATGCGCGGCCAGTGCCCGTCGGGGTCGACGGCCCGCAGCTCCTCCAGCTTGGTGACCTCGTGCTCGCGCGCCGCCGCGCCCCGCCGCTCCAGCTCGCGGCCGAGGAAGCGCAGCAGCGCCAGGCCGAACTCGCGATCGTTGTTGATGTTGACGCCGATGAGCCGGGCGTGCGGCAGCCACGTCTTGTCCGTACGGCCGCTGGCGAGCCGGGCGAACGACACGCCCTCCTTGAAGTCGAGGAGGTAGAACTCCAGCTCGCTGGGGCTGTAGCGGGCCGAGAGCGAGCCGATCAGGGCGTACAGGAAGTTGGTCTTGCCCGAGCCCGGCGGCCCGCCGACCAGCGCGTGCACCGGGTCGTCGCCGAGCAGGACCTCCACGGGCTCGTACCGGTCGACGTCCTCGCCGATCGGCGCGCGGACCCCGGGCGCGGACGTCTCGCCCCAGAATCGGTGCGGGACGAGCTCGGCGAAGCGCGGCGGGTCGCGTTCGATGCCGACCCAGCGCGCGGCGCGCTCGCACACGTCGCGGACGAGGTTCGCGGGCGGCGGCTCGACGGTGACCCGCAGCTCGCCGGTCATCGAGGTGCGGACGGTGCCGTCCTCGCCGATCTCGACGGTCTCGATGCCGGGGGCGTCCGCGAGCGGGGCGTCGCGGCAGATCACGTGGATGCCGCAGGCCGCGCCCGCGTGCATCACGCTCTCCAGGTGGGCGACCTCGTCGTCGCGGAAGCCGCGTACGGGGCTCTGCACGATGACGACCTGCCAGGGCTCGGGCCGCCGTCCCGTGGAGGCGGCCAGCGCCGCGATCGAGGAGTGGCCGCCGCCCAGGACGTCGCGCTGGATGCGCCGGATGTCGCGGTCGAGCGAGCCCAGGAGGTCTTTCAGCTCCTCGACGCCGTAGACCGTGAGCAGGCCGGGCCGGGACAACGCGTGGAAGCCGCCGAGACCGGCGCCCAGCCGGCGCGGGTCGTACAGGCTGATGCGGACCGAGCCCGGCCGCGCCGTCGCGACGATGCGGACGAGCAGGGAGTCGACGACCGCGTCGGCGGTCGCCATGTCCTTGCCGATGACGCGCAGGTGGCCGGCGTCGAGCAGCGGCACCAGCGCCGGGACGCCGCCCTCGACCGACCCGACGCGGTAGAGCGAGGGCTCGTCGTCGCTCGGCTCGGGCTCGACCACCCAGTCGTCCCAGGGCGTGGACGCGACGCCGGGCGCGGCCTCGGCGGCGTGCCGCCGCCAGTGTTCGAGGACGAGTTCCGGACCGCTCGTCGCGGCGGCCTCCTCACGTGCCCGCTCGACGGCCGCCTCGGCTTCGGCGATCGTTTCGTCCAGATCACTCCTGCGCGCGCGAATGGTCGCGCGCGCCTGCCGGACGTCCTTCTGCACAGCGGCGAGGAGATCGCCGGGCTTCAAGGTCATTTATGGGTTCCTGGGGCATTCACACAGACAGGGTGGGGCCGGTCCTCAGTGATGGATCTAAAGCCCTTCGGAGTATTTGTTCGCCTCTTCGATCGCGGCGCCGATCTGGGCCTGGCATTCGGCGATGCTCTCCACCGCCTCCCCCATGGCTCCCAGGGAACCCCCGAGTGCCTCGTGGTCGCTGCCCTGGGCGACCGCCACCAGAAACTGCAGCGCCGCCTCCGCGCGTTCGCCGGCCTGGACGAGCATTTGAACGGCCTGCTCGGCCTCTTCGCCGGCCTGGGCGATCGCGCCCTTGAGCTCTGCAACACTGGCCATGCAAACGACCTCCGGGGGGACGGACTACTTTGATTAAACCGGCGCGCTGCGGGCCGGTCCAGTTGACGTCAACTACCGGACATGTACGACATCTCCGGCACTGAGAAGATGGTCGCCGTCCGCGGCTCTGACCACGAGACGCCCGGCCTCCTCGACGTCGACCGCCGTCCCGGTGAGCACTTCGTCACCGGGCAGTTCGACCCGTACCTGCCTGCCGAGAGTGGCGCACAGCTCGCGGTACGCCGCACGCAGCGACGCCCGGTCGGCCCTGAACTCCTCGTGCCGGGCGGCGAGCTCGCGCAGGATCGCGCGGAGCAGCGGGTCGCGGTCGGTCGGCGAGCCCTCGATGGCGAGTGAGGTCGCGGTGGGCACCGGCAGCTCGTCCGGGCGGAGGCTGACGTTGAGCCCGATGCCGAGGACGACCCCGGCCTCGGCCCGCTGGGCGAGGATGCCGACCAGCTTGCGCTCGCCGATCAGCACGTCGTTCGGCCACTTGAGGCTGGCGTCGGCCATCCGGCCGCGTTCGACGCCCTCGACCTCGGCGAAGCCCCGGAGCGCCGAGGCCACCGCGACCCCGGCGACGAGAGGCAGCCAGCCGAGCCGGGTGGCGGAGTCCTCCTGCGGGAGCAGCACGGAGAAGAACAGTCCCGAGCGCGGCGGCGCCGTCCAGGTGCGGCCCAGCCGGCCGCGTCCGGAGGTCTGCGCCTCGGCCACGAGGACCAGGCCCGGCTCCACGCCGGTACGGGCGAGCTCGGCCAGGTCGGTGTTGGTCGAGCCGGTCTCCTCCACGACACGGATCTCCCGCCACAGCCCGCCGGGCCGTACGAGCGCGCGGTTCAACGCACGCGCGTTCAGCGGCGGTCTGTCGAGATCGGAGAACGGAGAACGGCTCACTCGATCAGCCTAGAGCGTCTCAGCGCTGGGGCTTTCCCGAGACGCCGACGCCGAACTCGAACTCGCGGTAGACGCGGGCCCAGAAGCCCTCGCGCAGCCAGTCGCGGGCCTCCTTGTAGGGGCGCAGCGAGTGGCCGAGCTCCTTCTCCCCCTCGATCAACAGCTCCTTGTCGATCACCGTGGGCAGGATCGGGCCGGGCAGCAGGTCGCGGATGTTGTCACGGCCGCGCGTGAGGATCCACTTGTGCGCGACGTGCTCGCCGATCTCCTCCATGTGCGGCCGGGACGGGCCGAGCTTGGCGACCGAGCCGACCTGCGGCGTCTGCGGGCGGATCGCGGCCGGCGTGGGCACCGGCTTGGGCGGCCGGGCGCCGAAGACCGCGGTGGGCGAGGGGATCGGCTGGACGGTCCGCGGCTCCTCGGTGTCCTCGCGGGAGGTGTCGAGCCCGAAGTAGGGCTTGACGAACTCCGCGTGCACGATGTCGACGGTGTCGGACTCCCAGATCAGGCGCTCGGCCTGGTTGGTGCCGTACGGGGGCTCGACGCCCCACAGATGGATCCGTACGCCGTAGGTCTGCGCCGCCTCCACGGCGGGGACCATGTCCTCGTCGCCCGCGATGAGGATCGCGTCGGTGACCGCGCCGTGCCGGGCCAGCGTCTCCAGGTCCTCGCGGATCTGGGCGTCGACGCCCTTCTGCTGGTTGTGCTTGTTGAGGTTGCCGAGACGCAGCTTGACCCGCGGTAGCGGAGCGACGACGCGCTGGTCGATCGTCGGCACACGGTCGCGCGCGGCGTCGAACCAGTAGATGCGCAGCAGCTCACCCCGCATGCACGTGGCCGCACGGTCCTCCAGCGCCTTGATCAGCCCTTCGGCGTCCACCCGGTAGGAACGCCGGGAGGAGATGCCGAACAGCAGATCACCCGCCGCGGCGTAGAGGTATCCCACATCGACGAGGATGGCGAAACGCGGAAGCGGTGAGAGGTGGGAGGCTGGCTCGCGAACAGTCATCACCTCTGACTTTAGGTTAAACACAGCTCGCCGTCCCGGGTTGCTTCCTTTTACCGGCGCTACAACTCCTTGCGCATGTGCACGGCGTGCCGGCCGTCGATCGCCTCCCGGCCGGTCTCACGGTAGCCCAGCGAGGCGTACAGCCCGATGTTGGACTCCATCTTCTCGTTCGTGTAGAGCCGCAGCGCGGGCAGCCCCAGTGACCGGGCACGGAACTCCGCGAACGCCATGAGACGCCGGCCCAGCCCCCGCCCCTGGCGGTCGGGCCGTACGGCGACGTTCTCGACCAGCAGCACGTCCTCGGAGGCGTCGAGCACGATCACCGCGTCGATCCCGCCGTTCTCCAGCACGTGGACGCGACCCTGGGCGATGAGCTCTCCGTAGTCGGCGCCGAGCGGAAGCGGTTTCGCGCCGATCACCCGCACCCACGGCTCGTACGCCGCCTGGACGATCGCCTCCACCGCCGCACGGTCGGCGGATTCGGCCAGCCTGATCCCCATGCCCTCAGTAAACCGCCCGATTCGCCTCGATCATCCCGTGTTCTGAAGCCCGGCAGCCACGCCGGCGGCGGAGAGCAGCAGGAGATCCTCGACCTTCTCTCGCTGGGCGTCGTCCTCGATTCCCGCCCGGAGCTCCTGCAACGCGCGCAGCTGGAGGTGGGACAGGGCGTCGACGTACGGGTTGCGCAGCTCGACCGCGCGGGACAGCACCTTGCGGTCCTCCAGCAGCCGGGTGTGCCCCGTGACCTGCAGAACCAGGGACTGCGTGCGGTCGTACTCCTCCAGCACCGCCGAGGCCAGATCCGGCCGGTCGCCGAGGGCCAGGTAGCGCTCCGCGATCGCCCGGTCGGTTTTGGCCAGGCTCATCTCGACGTTGTCCAGCAGCGCGGCGAACAGCGGCCAGGAGCGGTACGCCTCGCGCAGCTCACCGAGGTCGTCCACGGCCGCGAGACCGCTGCCCAGGCCGTACCAGCCGGGCAGGTTGACCCGCGTCTGCGTCCAGGAGAACACCCACGGGATGGCCCGCAGGTCATCGAGCGAGGCGGTCGCCTTGCGCCGCGACGGACGCGAGCCGAGCCGCAGGTTGCCGATCTCGTGCAACGGGCTGACCTCGGCGAACCAGCCGGCGAAGCCCTCGGCCTCGGTCAGCGAGCGGTAGGTGCGCTCGGCCGCCACGCTGATCCGGTCGGCCAGCGGCCGGAACCGCTCGGCCGCGGCGAGCGCGCGCTCCTCGATCCCCGGGGTCGAGGCGAACAGGACCGCGCTGGTCACCTGCTCGACGTGGCGCCGGGCGATCTCCTTGTGGCCGTACCGCGCGAAGATCACCTCGCCCTGCTCGGTCACCTTGAACCGGCCGGCCACCGAGCCGGGCGCCTGGGCGAGTACGGCGCGGCCCGCCGGGCCGCCGCCGCGCCCGAGCGCGCCGCCGCGGCCGTGGAAGAGCGTCAGCCGGATGTCGTGACGCGCCGCCCAGGACGCCAGCGCGGCCTGCGTGTCGTACAGCTTCAGCGTCGCGGTGGTCGGGCCGAGCTGCTTGGCCGAGTCGGAGTAGCCGAGCATGACCTCCAGGCGGCGGCCGGTCTCCAGGAGCCGCCGGCGTACGGGCGCCAGGCGCAGCATGCCGTCCAGCACGGCCGGGGAGCGGTCGAGGTCCTCCCCGGTCTCGAAGAGGGGCACGACGTCGAGCACCGGCGGCCGTCCGCCGAGGGCCGCGTGCTCCGCCAGCTCGTAGACGGTCTCGATGTCCTCGGCCGTACGGGTGAAGGAGATGACGTAGCGGCGGCAGGCGTCGGCGCCGAAGCGCTCCTGCACCCAGGCGATGACCCGCAGGGTGTCGAGGACCTCCTCGGTCTGCTCGCTCAGCTCACCGCCCGCGCGGATCTCGGCGAGGGCCATCTCGTGCACGCCGGAGTGCTGGCGGACCTCCAGTTCGGCGAGGTGGAAGCCGAACGTCTCGACCTGCCAGATCAGGTGCTGCAGCTCGCCGTACGCCTGACGGGGCGCGCCGGCCTCCACCAGGGAGTCCTGGATGATCCGCAGGTCGGCGAGCAGGTCGGCCGGGCCGTCGTAGGCCAGGTCGGCGTCGCGCCGCCGGGTCGCCTCGACGCGCTCGGCGGCGTACAGGAGGAGCTGGCGGTGCGGTTCGCCCGGAGATCGCTTGGCGATGCCGGCGATCAGGTCGGGCTGGGCCGCGCGGGCTCCGGCCAGCGCGCCGCGCAGGGCCGCCGACGGCGGGGTCGTGCTCTCGTGCGCCGTGAGCGTACGGCCGACGCGCGTGCAGGCCAGGCCGAGCGCGCGCAGGATGTGGTCGGCCTGGACGCCGATCGCCTCCCGGGTGACCTGGGCGGTGACGTACGGGTTGCCGTCGCGGTCGCCGCCGATCCAGCTCCCGAAGCGGAGGTAGGCGTGGGCCAGCGGCGGGCGCGCGCCCGTGCCGGGGGCCAGCGCGGTGTCGAGCGAGCGGTAGATCGTCGGCACCACGCGGAACAGCGTCTCGTCGAAGATCGCCATCGCCGTACGGACCTCGTCGAGCGGGTCCGGCTTGGTGCGGCGCAGCTGAGAGGTGCGCCACAGCAGGTCGATCTCCTCCAGGAGCCGCCGCGTGATCTCCTCCCGCTCGCCGCTGCCGGCGCGGGCGTCGTCCAGGTCGGTGAGCAGCGCGCTGATCCGCAGGATCGCGGTGACCACGGCGCGGCGGCGTGCCTCGGTCGGGTGCGCGGTGAAGACGGGGCGCAGCTCGAGGTCCTCGAGCAGCTCCTTGATCCGCTCGTCGCCGATCTCGCGCACCGCGGCGCCGACGGACTCGCGCTGGGGCTCGCCGCCGGTGTCCCGCTCTCGGAGCGTACGGATGCGCTGGTGTTCTTCGGCGAGGTTGGTCAGGTGGAAGTAGACGGTGAACGCGCGCGCGACGAGCTCGGCGCGGTCGAGTGGCCAGCCGCTGACGATCGCGGCGACGTCGTCGACGTCTTTCTCGTCCCGGCGGGTCGCGATGACCGCGTGCCGCAGGGACTCGACGTCGTCCAACAGGTCCTGGCCGCCGTACTCGACCAGGACCTGGCCGAGGAGGGAGCTCAGGAGGCGGACATCGCCGCGCAGCGGCTCGGGCATCTGCTGCCGAGCGGAGTTTCGGGTCGACACGCGATTCAGCGTAGTCAGTGCCCGTGCCCTTGCTGGAAGCCCCGTCTCGCCAAGTGAGATCACCCCGTCTGCGGCACGCGTGCCGCGGCTGGCTAGTCTGGCGGCATGGCCACGCAAGCCCCTGAGCCGCTGCCGTCCGACGAGATCGACATCCACACGACTGCCGGAAAGATCGCTGATCTGGAGCGACGCCGGTACGAGGCCGTGCACGCCGGGTCCGCGCGTGCGGTCGAGAAACAGCACGCCAAGGGCAAGATGACGGCCCGGGAGCGGATCGACGCGTTCCTGGACGAGGGCTCGTTCGTCGAGTTCGACGAGATGGCCCGCCATCGCGCGCACGGCTTCGGCGTGGAGAAGAACCGCCCCTACGGCGACGGCGTGGTGACCGGGCACGGCACCGTCGACGGCCGGCCGGTCGCGGTCTTCTCCCAGGACTTCACCGTCGCGGGCGGCTCGCTCGGCGAGGTGTTCGGCGAGAAGATCATCAAGGTCATGGACCACGCGCTGACCACCGGCTGCCCGGTCGTCGGCATCAACGACTCCGGCGGCGCGCGCATCCAGGAGGGTGTCGTCGCGCTCGGCCTGTACGCCGAGATCTTCAAGCGCAACACCCACTCCTCGGGCGTCATCCCGCAGATCTCGCTCATCATGGGCCCGGCGGCCGGCGGCGCGGTGTACTCCCCCGCCCTCACCGACTTCGTCGTCATGGTCGACCAGACCTCGCACATGTTCATCACCGGGCCGGACGTGATCAAGACGGTCACCGGCGAGGAGGTGTCGTTCGAGGACCTCGGCGGCGCGCACTCCCACAACACCAAGTCCGGGGTCGCGCACTACCAGGCGCCGGACGAGCAGGACGCGATCGACTACGTCAGGGCGCTGCTGTCCTACCTGCCCTCGAACAACATGTCGGACGCGCCGGTGTACGACACGCCCGCGCCGCTGGAGGTCATCGACGACGACCTCGCGCTGGACACGCTCATCCCGGACTCCCCGAACCAGCCCTACGACATGCAGACCGTCATCCAGCACGTGCTCGATGACGGGGAGTTCCTCGAGGTGCATCCGCTGTTCGCGCCCAACATCGTGTGCGGCTTCGGCCGTGTCGAGGGCCGCTCGGTCGGGATCGTGGCCAACCAGCCGATGCGGTTCGCCGGCACGCTCGACATCGACGCCTCCGAGAAGGCCGCCCGGTTCGTCCGTACGTGCGACGCCTTCAACGTCCCGGTGCTGACCTTCGTGGACGTGCCCGGGTTCCTGCCCGGCACCGACCAGGAGTGGAACGGCATCATCCGGCGCGGGGCCAAGCTGCTCTACGCGTACGCCGAGGCGACGGTGCCGCTCGTCACGGTGATCACCCGCAAGGCGTACGGCGGGGCGTACGACGTCATGGGCTCCAAGCACCTCGGCGCGGACGTCAACCTCGCCTGGCCGACCGCGCAGATCGCCGTGATGGGGGCCCAGGGCGCGGTCAACATCCTGTACCGCCGCGAGCTGGCCGACGCCGACGACCCGGACGCCCGGCGCGCGGAGCTCGTCACCGAGTACGAGGACACGCTCGCGAACCCCTACATCGCCGCCGACCGCGGTTACGTCGACGCGGTGATCAAGCCGTCGGAGACCCGTACCCAGATCGTCAAGGCACTTCGCGCACTCCGTGAGAAGCGCAAGACGTTGCCGCCGAAGAAGCACGGGAACATTCCTCTGTGACACGTCGGCGACGGAGGTCTTCGAGATGAGCGAGCAGCGGTTCCTGCAGGTCGTGCACGGCGACCCGACGCCGGAGGAGATCGCGGCCCTGGTCGCGGTGCTCACCGCGCGGGCGCATGCCGCCGCCGCGCCCGAGCCCGGCAGGCGCCGTTCGGCCTGGTCAGACACTGCGCGGCGGCTCCGCAAGCCGCTGCCGCACGGCCCCGGCGCCTGGCGGACCTCCTCGCTTCCCTGACTTCTCTTCGTGGTTATCCGCTCACAACCTGTCTCCGGGTGGATAGAGTCCGGCGTTTGTGGGGAGTAGCCGACGAGCGTCCGGCGGCCGGATCGCCGTGCCGTTGGCGCTCGCGTCCCTTCTCACCGGTCTCGGGGGCTGCCGTTCACCGGTTCCGTTCCGCGGACGGCCCGGTCCCGACTCGCCGGTCTCGGCGCTCGGAGCGCCGGAGCCCTACCTCCGCCCGTCCCGTACGCCGCCGGTGGTCGACCAGCGCGGCGACCTGCCCGACACTCCGCCCGACGTCTACGCCGCCACGCAGGCGGGCATGTTCGGCCCGGCAGTCCGTGGCCTGCCCGGCCGGGTGTACGTCCCGGACTCCGGCGGCGCGGCCGTCGACGTGGTGGACACCACGAGCTACCACGTGCTCCGCCGCATCCCGGTCGGGCGCGCGCCGCGGCAGGTCGTGCCGTCGTGGGACCTGAAGACGCTGTGGGTCACCTCGCGGCGGAGCCTCGTGCCTCTCGATCCGCGGACCGGTGAGGCGGGCCGCAGGGTGCCGGTCGCCGCGCCGTCGGACCTGTACTTCTCGGTCGACGGCCGCGCGGCGCTTCTCCTGGACTCCCGGCGCGGCCGCATCCAGATCCGCGACCCGGCGACGATGCGCTACCGGTCGACCGTACGCGTGCCGTGCTCGGGCCTGACCCGGGCCGACTTCTCCGCGACGGGCGACACGATGGTCGTGGGCTGCGCGTCGGGCCTGGTCGCCCGTGTGGACGTGGCCGGCCACCGTTCGACGGGAACCCTCCGGCTGGCCGCCGGCGCGCGACCTCAGGACGTACGCCTGTCACCGGACGGCACGACCTTCTACGTCGCGGACCGCGGCCGGGGCGGGGTGTGGCTGGTCGACGCCCAGCGGTTCCGCAAGACCGGTTTCATCCGTACGGGCCGGGGCGCGCACGGCCTGTACCCCAGCCGCGACGCCGGGATCCTCTATGTCACGAACGGCGGCGAACGTACGGTGTCGCTGGTGTCCTTCTCCCTGCGCCGCCAGATCGGCCGCTGGAGGGTGCCGGCCGCCCCAGACGCCGGAGGCGTGTCGGCGACGGGCCGCGTGTTCTGGCTCTCGTCCCGCGCGGGCGACGCGGTGTACGCCATCTCGACGCGGACGGGCCACGTGATCAGGAAGGTACGGACCGGCCCGGGCCCCCGCGGCCTGTGCGTCCACCCGCAGCCCGGCCGCTTCTCCCTGGGCAACACGGGCAACTATCGCTAGAGCTCCGTTTCGGGTACCAGGTCGCGCTGATACCAGGTGCCCGGCTTACCGCCGAGGTACGCCGGGAAAGCGCAGCTGCCGGCCTCCTGCTCGGCCGGCAAGGCGCTGTGCTCCCCCTCTACTTTCAACGTATAGCGGGCACCGGGGCTTGCGGCAAGACCCGGCTCGTGCTGCAGAATCTGCGGCCGAAGCCGGAAGCCCGGGGGGGGGTTCTCATGATCGACGTGATCATTGCCGGGGGCGGGCCGACCGGGGTGATGCTGGCGTGCGAGCTGCGGCTGCACGGCGTGCGGGTGCTCGTGCTGGAGAAGGAGGCGGAGCCGACCAAGGTCGTTCGCGCGCTCGGCCTGCACGCGCGCAGTATCGAGGTGATGGATCAGCGTGGGCTGCTGGAGCGGTTCCTCCCGCTCGGCACCCGGTATCCGGTCGGCGGTTTCGCCGGCATCAGGAAACCGCCGCCGGACCGGCTGGACACCGCGCACCCGTACATCCTGGGCATCCCGCAGACCACCGTCGAACGCCTGCTCATCGAGCGCGCCGCCGAACTCGGCGTCGAGATCCGGTACTCCTGCGAGCTGACCGGGCTGGACCAGGACGATGAGGGGGTGACCGCCGAGCTGGCCGACGGCACGCGGCTCCGCTCGCGCCACCTCGTCGGCTGCGACGGCGGCCGCAGCACGGTGCGCGGGCTGCTCGGCACCGGCTTCCCCGGCGAGCCCTCCAGGACCGACACGCTGCTGGGCGAGGTGGAGCTGACCACGCCGCCGGAGACGCTGGAGGCCGTGGTGGCCGAGGTCCGCAAGACCCACAAGCGGTTCGGCGCGATGCCCCTCGGGGACGGGGTGTACCGCGTCGGCGCGCCCGCCGAAGGGGTGGCCGAGGACCGTACGGTCCCGCCGACCCTGGACGAGCTCAGACGGCAGGTGCGCAAGCTCGCGGGCACCGACTTCGGCGCGCACTCGCCGCGCTGGCTGTCCCGGTTCGGCGACGCCACCCGGCTGGCCGAGCGCTACCGGACCGGCCGGGTGCTGCTGGCCGGCGACGCGGCGCACATCCACCCGCCGGTCGGCGGGCAGGGCCTCAACCTCGGCATCCAGGACGCGTTCAACCTGGGCTGGAAGCTGGCCGCCGAGGTGAACGGCTGGGCTCCGGAGGGGCTGCTGGACGGCTACCACACCGAGCGGCACCCGGTCGCCGCCGACGTGCTGGACAACACCCGGGCGCAGATGCAGCTGCTGTCCGTCGAGCCGGGTCCGCAGGCGGTACGCCGGCTGGTGTCGGAGCTGATGGACTTCGAGGACGTGACCCGGTACCTCGTCGAGAAGGTCACCGCGATCGGGGTCCGCTATGACTTCGGCTCAGGACACGAACTGCTGGGCCGGCGGCTACGGGACGTACGGCTGAGCCGGGGGCGCCTCTACGAGCTGACGCACTACGGCCGCGGGCTGCTGCTCGACCAGACCGGCCGGCTCTCGGTCGCGGGCTGGGCGGACCGGGTCGACCACGTCGTCGACGTCAGCGAGGAGCTGGACGTGCCCGCGGCGCTGCTGCGGCCGGACGGCCACGTGGCGTGGACCGGCGACGACCAGGCGGACCTGCTCGGCCGGCTGCCCCGGTGGTTCGGCGCGCCCGCCGGCTGAACGCGCGGTCAGCCGGCGTGGCCGCCGGCGGCGACGCCGCGCCACTGCGGGAGGAGCTCCTCGACCAGGGCCTCGGTCTCCGGCTGCATCTGGTCGATGTACGGGTCGGACTCGACGCGCTCGCGCAGCTCCTCCACGACCTCGCGGACCTGGGCCGCGTCTCCCGTGGCGTGCGTGGCCCTCAGCAGGTCGCGCCACAGGCCCTCGTCGGCCGTGGCCAGGCGCAGGCCGGCGCGGGCGGCCGTCACGCCGCCCCTCGCGTCGCCCTCGTCCAGGCGCATCAGGACCAGGCGGTGGGCCACGTCCGCGACCCGGGCGGTCGCCTCGTACTCGAAGTCCTCCATCGCCAGCCAGCCGTACCGGCCACGCGGGCGGCCGTCCATCAGGCGTCCGCGTACGAGTTCGAGCGCGTAGGTCATGTACGCCATCTCCGAGGCCGGCTCGGCCGCGGACCGCCAGAGGAGCCAGCGGAAGATCTCCCAGTCGACGCGTACCTCCGAGCCGAGCCGGATGCGGCCGCGCTCGTCGTAGTAGAGGTTCGGGCGTCCGCGCGAGTCGCGGCCCAGCCAGTCGGCCACGCGCGCCACGGTCGCGTCGCGGACGCTCGCCGACACGCCGCGTGGCCACACCGCGCCGCCGAGGACGGTCGGGTGCACGCCCTCGCTGTGCGTCGCGAGGTACACCAGCACCTCGGTGCACAGCGCGCGGCGGCTCTCGTCCACGGTCTCAGGCGCGTCGACCTCGACGGCGCCGAGCAGCCGGATGTCGACGGACGGCTGCGTGTCGGCCCCGGGCGGCGTGACGAGCGGCTCGTCCTGCCGGTCGTCGTACGGGACTCCCTCGGTGCGCCCGGCGGTGCGGAACAGCTCGACGACCGCGCGGTAGTGCTGCTCGGGTACGAGCTGCGCGTCGACGTCGAAGCCGAGCACGCCCGCGCGCAGGTGGGCGTCGGCGGTGACGTCCCAGGTCCAGGTCGCCCCGGGCGTATCGCCGGCGACGATGTAGCCGGAGGCCATGCGCCGGCCCGTACGCGCGAGCGCGACGAGCCGGTCGGCCTCCTCCGGCGCGGGCGGGTCGGCCATGATCAGGTAGTGCGGCATCCACGCCTCGCCGAACACCCCGCGGCAGCGGCCGGTCAGCACCGAGTCGACGCCCGAGGCCGCGAGCGCCTGGCGTACCTCCTCGCTGCGCGCCTCCAGCTCCGGCAGCGCCTCGGCGAGCGACCCGACGACGCGGATCCGGTCCGGGGCGACGAGCGCCAGCTCCTCGTCGAAGCCGACCAGCGTGATCCGCATGTGGTCCGACCAGCGGTTGGTGGCCAGTTCGACCACGACCGCGGCGAGCACCGCGCGGCGTACGTCATCCGGGCCGTGCAGCGCGATCAGGCCGTGCGCCGCCTCGAGGTCGACCAGGATGCGGCCGGTGTCGTTGGTGCCGATCGAGACCAGGCCCGGGTACGGCGCGAGCACGTCGGTGAAGTCGCCGGTGTTCATGCCGTCGAGCGCGGTCGTCTCCAGCCGCCACACCTGCCCGTTGTCGTACTCCTGCCAGGGCGCGGGCGGGTTACGGTCGGCCGGCGCGATCCACAGGTCGAGGCTGTCGGCGCCGAGGTGCACGCCGTAGACCGTCGGGAGCGTACGGCCGTCGGCGGCCAGGGCCTGGGAGAGCTGCCGGAGCCCGAGGTCGAGCAGACGCGTCGCGTCGGTGTCGGCGCCGATGCGCAGGGCCTGTTCGGCCATCGCGGCGTCGCCGTCCGGGCGGGCGATCATGGTGCCGAACGCGCGGCGCCAGAGCTGTTCGCGCCGCCTGCGGCCGAGCCCGGCGAGCAGGCCGGCGGCCAGCAGCGACGCCACGGCGAGCTCCTGCGGCCAGCCGAACGCGGGCCCGTGGGCGGGCTCCTGCTGCTGAGGCTCCTGGTGTTGCGGTTCCTGCTGCTGGGGCTCCTGGTGTTGCGGTGGCTGTTGTACGGGCGGCTGCTGGACAGGGGGTTGCTGGACGGGGGGTTGCTGGACAGGGGCGTCCGGCGCGGGCACGTCCGGCCCCTCGTCGATCGGCGGGCGGCCGGCCTCCTTGTCGGCCTGGTCGTCACGCGCCTCCTGCTGGGCGGCGTGCCGCGCGGCCTCGACCGCCTGCTGCTCGGTGTTGACCTGCCCTTGGTGGTGGACGCCGCCCGGCACATCCGAGTGCGGGACGCCGTGCTCGTGCCGCCCGTCGTGGGGGCCCTTGTCGATGATCTCCACGTGCGTGGCGTCGGCGGGCATGTCGAGGACCCAGCCGGGGCGGATCAGGCTCGCCATCGTGAGACGGGTGCCGTCGGGCTGGAGCTTGCCCTTGTTGAGGGAGTAGATCTCCCGGTAGCGGCGGCCGTCGCCCAGACACTTCTCCGCGATCTCCCAGAGGCTCTCGTGGTGCCGCCCGGCCGGCGGCCGTACGCGGTAGATCTTCCGTACCGCGTTCTTCTCCATGAGGGTCGGGTTGTCGGGGCTCTCCTGCCGCTGGGCGGTGGGCTCGGCCACCCGCGTGACCTCACGGTGCTCGGGAGGGTTCACCCGCTGCTGGATGTGGGTCGAGCGCACCCCCGTGATCACCGGCATGACCGCCGTCGTGGCGGTGAACAGCAACAGCGCCGCGACGACGAGCCGGTGCGCGAGCGCCTGCGGCCCCCCGGCGAGCGGCACCCGCGCGGGCACACCGACACCACGGATCCCGGCGTACGCCTCGACGAGCACGCAGGCGGCCAGTTGGGCCCAGGCCAGCCAGACGATGATCACCAGGACGTGGAGCAGCGCCGTGGTGTCGAGCCGCTGGGTGAGCGTCTCGGTGGAGGGGAACTTGTGCGGTATCGGCGAGCCGAAGAAGGTCAGCAGCGCGAACGGCACGCCGAGCAGCAACGCGGCGAGCGCGGCGAGCGCGAGAACACCGGCGAGGACGTCGCCTGCGCTCCGCCCGCGGTCGATGCGTACCGGAGGCCGCTGGATGGAACTCATCGGCCGCGCGACGTCAGCGCCCTGGCTTGCGCGCCGGGCGGAGTACGCCGCTCCCTCCCCGCTATCTCGGTGACGGTCGGCGAAGCGTCGAGCGGCCGCCGGGACGAGCCGGCCCGCCGCCCTCCGCGAAGGTGACCCAGCAGAAGGCGATCGGTCGTCGCGCCGAGCGCCTCGGGCAGAGCGGAAGCCGCGCCGTACGCCTCAGGCACCGGAAGCCCGCCGACCGAGCCCGCGCACGTGGAGACCGGCGCGGCGTCCCCGGCCTGGCCCGCGTCGTCAGACCATGCCGAGGCCTCGGACGTGGCGTAGGCCGGGCCCACCGGCGTGACGGTGCCGCGGGACGCGGGAGTGACCTCAGCCGGGCCAGGCGAAACGCCCGCCGACTCCCGCCGCGCCGCAGCCGACACGCCGGCGCCCCAGACCCGCTCCGCGCCGCCGAACGACGCCGGGGCCGTGTCCCGGGCACCGAGCCATCCCGGGGGCACGGAAGTGGCCTCGACCGAGCCTGGCAGGACTCGGGTCGTCGGCCTCCCGGCCGTGACGCCCGCCTGGCCCGCCGAGGAGTCGGCACCGAGGCCCGCCGGGCTCAGCAGGACGCGCGCCAGGGACCTTCGGTTCTGGATCGGCGTGCCACCGCTTCGCGGCCGGACGGTCATGGCGGGGTCGGTCACGGCTGCTTCGGGGGCGGCCAGGCCGTCGAGCCACGCTGAGGACCCGGCCGGGAGGGCGACGGCATCGCCGCCGGGCGGGCGGTGACCGCGTGAGGTGACCGGCCGGGTGGCCGGCCGGCGTACCGCGAACCTCAACCTGCTCACTCCTCTGCGTAGGACCGGGGTGGTGCCGTGCCGCTCACGGGCGGCGGGTGTCAGATCCCCTCCTGCGGATGGGCCGATGCCGATGAGGACATTGTCATGTCCGAGAAGCCGAAAGCGCTAAGCAGTTGGAACTTCACGTGGATCTGCACGATTACGCGCGCGGACTCACCACCTGCGGTGTCGCACTGGATCGGGCCACTCACCTCGGGATACTTCGAGGCGAGCAGCCGCGCCCGCCGGCACGGGGCGCTGGAGGCCAGAATGCGCGCCTTGCCGGTCCGCCGCAGGTACGCGACGTCGATGGTGTCCGCGGCGGCCCGCGCCGCCTGTTCGGCGATGTCGGCGGCTCGCTGGCGGGCGTGGATGGTCAGGCCGCCGTCGACGAGCAGCCCGGCCAGGATCAGCACGAACATCGCGAAGATCGTTGTGAACAGCGCGACCGTGCCGCGGTCGCGGTGCGGCCGCCTCACCCGATCCTCCTCAGGGTGTCGATCGGCGCCGTCGCCGTACCCCTCATGGTCTTGGTCGGGCTGAAGTCGATGAGGGACAGGCCGGCCAGGTCGATCTCGCAGCTGACCGCCACCGTCACCTGGCCGCCCTGGCGCCACTGCGAGAAGTCGACGGAGGTGCCGGGCTGCCTGCGGCACCACTTGCGGCCGCTCAGCGTCTGCTGGGCCGCGCTCCTGGCGGCCGCGTCGGCGCCCGCCCGCGTACGGCCGAGAGAGGCGGCGCGTGCGGCGTCGCGTGCGGCGCCGTCGACCTGGCTCTGCGCCTCGACCACGCGGCCCAGGCCGACCATCACCATCATGAAGGCCACGAGCAGCGGCGTCAGCAGCGCCAGTTCGAGCGCCATCGTCCCCTTGTCGCCGCGTCTCATGGCCGGCCCGCGCAGGTCTCGCCGGTGCCGACGTCGGGCCGGTAGCACTCGATCGGGCCGCCGGAGTGCTCGCTGACGTGGAACTTGAAGAACGGCACGATCGGGATGGCGTAGCCGCCGACGGTGACGCCGCGCTGGTTCGCGTCGCCGTCCGGCACGGCCTCGACCTTCGTGAGGAGCTGAGGACCGATCTTGTTGACGTACTCGACCCCTTCCGACCGCGCCGCCGAACGCCAGTCGCCGGTGCGCTGCTCGCGGGCGACGCGTGCGGCCGCCTGGGCGGCGGCGAGCGCGACGTGGCGCGCGTGGAAGACGAGGGCGAACTGGACGACGAACAGGATGACGAGCAGCAGGATCGGCGTCAGCAACGCGAGCTCGAGCGTGTTGGCGCCGCGGTCCGGGCGACGGCTCGTACGGAGCGCGAGCCCCTTCGCGCCGCGCCCGGCATGAGCGTACGGACGGCAGGCCATACGGCCCCCCGACTCGCCGCACATTGATGTCACGTCAAATCCTACGAAGCAATTTCAACACCTGTCAACCATTATCCAATGGCCTTACATCAGCATCTGGCGACACTTCCGCCTCCCCGGGCCGCCATTTTCGGGTGTCCCAATAGGGAAATAGAGACTGGGATAGAACGCGCAGACATCCAGGTCCGGCGGGCGGCGATCCCGGCCACGCCCGGTCCGGGAGTCCGGTCAATTGGCGAATGTGATCAGTTCCCGGGCCCGTTGTCCACGTTGATTTTGTTCGCCGCGGCGGTGACCCGCCGGTAGATGACCCAGCCCACGGTTATCGCGATGAGGGCGAGAATCCCGGTGATGATGGCCCACTCGATCGCCGACGCGCCGCGCGACCGGTCGGTCTCGTGGCGCAGCCGGTGAATGCGCGTCTCGACATACGACCGGACGTACGCGACGACCGGGTCGTTCATCGGGTTCAGCCACTGCATGGTGTACCTCGCAGTCGGATTTGGGGGGACGGACGAGATCTCATCAGGAGGCGACCACGCGCATCACCGCCGGATAGGCCAGGAAGACCAGAAAACCGGCGCACAGCAGAAGCTGGGCGACGAGCATGGACTGAGAGCGTTCACCGGCCTTTCCTTCGATGTCGGCCAGCTGCCGGCTGCGCATGCTGGCCGCGCGTGCGGACAGGGACTGGCGCACCTTCGCCCCGTCGTCGGCCACCAGCGCGAGGGCGGCGGACAGGTCCCGCAACTCGTCGACGTTGACGTCGTCGCCCAGCCGGCCCAGCGCCTGCCAGGGCGTGATCCCGGTGATCCGGGCGTTGGAGAGAGCGTCGCGGATGCGGCGTACGGCCCAGCCGTCGCCGACGTTGGCCGCGGTCATGAGCGCCTCCGGCACGCCGCGGCCACCGGAGAGGTTCATCGCGACGAGGTCGAGGAAGGCGCTCACCGCGTGCCGGAAGTCGCGCCGCCGCGACCCCGCCTCCTGCCGGAGCTGCATGTCCGGCAGCAGAAAGAAGATCAGCGCGAAGAAGATGCCGAGCCACACCGGGACCGCGACGACGACGTTGAGGCCGAGGACCGCGAAGTAGGCGATGAGGATCGGGATGAAGACGATCGCCGCCGTCGCGAGCAGGAACTTCGTGGCGAGGAATGCCTCGAACGAGCGGTCGAGCAGGGCCAGGTCCGCGCGTACGGAACGCTGCTGCCACCCCCGCGCCTCGTAGAAGGCCGCCAGGGAGCGGCCGACACGGGCGCGCAGCCCGGTCACCCGCTCGGCCGTGCCCGCGGCGCGGCGGGACGGCTCGGCCTCGCCGCGCCGCCGGGCGGCGTCGAAGGCGGCGAGCCGCGCCGACAGGCCGGGCCGCGGCGGGAAGATCGCGCGGAACAGGAGGTAGGCGCCGAGGCCGAAGAACGCTCCGGCCAGCAGGGCGATGGTCATCGCGCGCCTCCTCGGGGATTGGCCGCGGTGGTCGAGCCGTTCGCGGGCGTCTGCCCCTGCCAGCGGGCGACGGTCTCGGGCACCTCGGCGGGTACGCCCGGCTTGTCGGAGTCGGCAGAGGCCAGGAAGCGCTGCGGCGTCTCGTACTTGGCCAGGCGCCGCAGCCAGATGAACCCGACGGCGAACAGGCCGACGACGACGGCCAGCACGAGCTGCCCGGTGACGGTGTCGTACATCGAGACGTACGCGCGGTTGACGACGGCGAGCAGCAGCGCGGTGCCCACCGAGACGCCCACGACGATCTGCACGCTGCGGCGGGTGGTCCGGCGGTTCGCCTCGACCCGGCGGCGCATGTCGAGCTCGGCGCGGGCGGAGGTGGCGAGGGCGCCGAGCATGTCGCGCAGGCCGGGACCGCGCAGCCGCGCGTTGAGGATGAGGGCGGCGACGACCAGGTCGGCGGAGGCGTCGTCGAGGTCGTCGCCGAACCTGCGCAGCGCGTCGGCCAGCGGCACGCGCGTGTGCATGCGGTCGACCAGCGCCTGCACGTGCGGGTGGAGGACCGGCGCCACCGCACGCAGGGACGACGGGATGGCCTGCTCCAGCCCGACCGCGCCCGCGATCGTGTCGCGCAGCGACTCGGTCCAGGCGGCGAGCGCCTCCAGGCGCGCCATCGACCGGCGCTCTTCGGCGGCTCCCCCGCCGATGGAGTTCCAGGACAGGACGAGCAGCCCGGCGCCGATGCCGGCCACCGGCCATCGCGTGATGACGAGCACGACCAGTCCGACGACGACGGCGAGCGCCGTACGCGTGCTGAACGTGCGGACGAGCTCCTCGCGGCTGCGCCCGGACGGCTTGCCCGGCCGCGGGCGTACGCCGCGCACCGCGACGATGAACAGCATCACGCCACCGCCGACCAGCGCGCCGGCGATGATCGCGAGCAGGAGATCCCCCGAGAACGCCCCTGTCACCAGATCGCTCCGTGCGAGGGGTCATAGCCGTACGGGACGAGCTCCTGGGCGCAGGCGATCGGCGCGGCCGGACGCGCGCCGCCGTCGGGACCCGGCTCGAAGATCTCGCTGGACAGCACCCGGCCGTCGCAGCCGGTGACCTCGCGGATGCTGGAGACGAAACGGCGCAGCCGCCCGCCGTGGACGTACTCGTTGCGCTTCTCGATGAAGACCACGAAGTCGATGGCGCCGGCGATCAGCATGTGCGTGGCCTCGATCGGGAGGCGCTCGTCGGACTGCAGGGCGTACGTCGCGATGCGGTTGAAGACCTCCCAGGAGGAGTTCGCGTGGATCGTGGACAGCGATCCGTCGTTGCCCTGGGTCATCGCGTTGAGCATGGTGACGATCTCGTCGCCGAGCACCTCGCCGACGATCACGCGCGAGGGGTTCATGCGCAGCGACCGGCGTACGAGCCCGGCCATCGTGATGGTGCCCTGCCCCTCGGAGTTGGGCAGCCGTTCCTCCAGCGCGACGACGTTGGGGTGCAGCTCGGCGAACTGGTCCAGGCCCAGCTCCAGGGCGCGCTCGACGGTGATGAGCCGCTCGCCGCCGGGGATCTCGTTGGCGATCGCCCGCAGCAACGTGGTCTTTCCGGCGTTGGTCGCCCCGGCGATCATGATGTTCTTGCGCGCGCCCACGGCGGCGCGCAGGAACAGGCCGATCTCGGTGGTGATGGTGCCGTTGCCGATCAGGTCGGCCAGGAACACCTTGCCCAGACGTGCGCGCCGGATCGACAGCGCGGGCCGTACGGTGACGTCCATGACCGCCGAGAGCCGGGAGCCGTCGGGCAGCCGCAGGTCGAGCTGGGGGTTGGCGGAGTCGAACGGCCGGCTGGACAGGCCGCTGTAGGCCGCCAGGATCTGGATCAGCTCGACGAGCTCCTCGTCGGACTCGGCCACCGGCTCGGCCATCACCTCACGGCCGTCGGCGTAGCCGATGAACACCCGGTCACAGCCGTTGACGTCGATGTTCTCGATCTCGTTGTCCTCGAGGAGCGGCTGGAGCCGGCCGACGCCGAACAGCGCGGCGTGCACGCCCGCGGCGAGCTGCTCCTCCTCTTCGGCGTTGGGCGGCCTGCGGCCGGCGCCGATCTCCGCGCGGGCGAACTCCTCCAGGACCTGGCCGATGAGGGCGCGCGCGAACTGGCGCTCGTCCTCGGGGTTCATCGCGGCGATGCCGTTCGCGGCGTCGAGCCGGCGCTGGTCGGCCAGACGGGAGCCGACGTCCTGGCGAAGGCGCTTAACGAGGCTGTGGTCCACTTGCCACTCCCTGCGCTTCGCGATCCGCCCCCGGGACACTCACGACCCGCGACGCGAGCTCACCGGCGATCTGCCGTGCCGAGCGAATCAGCAACGACCGGTCGAGCCGCCCGCCCCACTGGCCCCTCAGCATTTCAGCACCCTTGGGATCCATCGCGAAACCCCCGAGGACGGAGGCCGGCAGTTTCGCGTTCGAAACGATCCGGGCGACCTCGGTGATCGAGGTCCGGTATTCGCTCGGATCGGCGACGACGACGATGCCGATCGGCGTCGCCGCGTGCCCGCCGAGCTCGCTGGACAGGGAATTGATACGTTCGCGCAGGTGAGCGACGTGTTCGAGCGTCGCGCGGGTGAACAAAATAATCATTGACGCTTCGCGCAGCAGATCGGTCACGGCCGATCCCGCGCCGAGGCGGCCACAATCGGCCACGACATCGACGTCCGGCAGAGTGGCGAACGCGCGGCCGAGCGGGCTCCACAGCCAGGTCAGGCCCTGAGCCTGCTCGGCCCGAGTGAGCCCGACGAGGACGTCGAGACCGCCCTCGAGGCGTTGCGTGTGCTCCCAGATCTGCTCGGCGCGCAGCCCGCGCCGTGCGGTCGCGGCGAGGCTGAGCATGCCGCGGGCCGGGTTGAGCATGCCGCCGCCCTCGGCGGGCAGCCGGTAGACCAGGTCGCCGCCGGCCTGGTCGCACTCGGCGAGCAGGACCGGACGGGGCCAGACGGCGCCCAGCGCGATCGCCGCGGTCGTGACGCCCGGCGCCCCCTTGTCGGCCGCGAGTACGACGAGCCCCATCAGGGGGTGCCCGTCGATCTCGTCGTACGGGGCGAGGCCGTCGGTTCGTTCGGCTGCTGGCTCGCGGGCGGCTGTTTCGGCGCCGTCTGCGGGGCCTTCTCGCCCGCCGGCAGCAGCGCCACGGCGACCGCGCCCGCGGACGACGCCTGGGTCACCTGGGGCGCCTGCGCGACCGGGACGGTCACCGAGACGGTGATCTGGTCGGCCTGGATGTCGTTCTGGCCGGGCTGCACGACGTCGTAGACGGTGGCGGACGGCGCGAGCACGGTGCCGTTCTGCGCGCCGCTGGAGCCGCCCTGGGAGGCGACGGCGTACAGCGCGACGCGGTCGCCCGGCTGGAGTCCGCCGGCCGGGAGCTGGCCGGGCTTGAGCGCGAGGCCGACCACGACGTTGCCCTTGGCCACCGAGGCGTCCGTGCTGATCATGCCGTTGGTGAGCAGCGCGCCCTTCACGAGCGTCACCGTCGCGAAGGTCTGGGTCACCTTGGCGCGGTCGCTCCACGGGATGTAGTCGAGGCCACCGGTCGCCGAGACCTGGACCTCCTGCAGCGCGGAGGCCGGGATCTGCTGACCCGCCGCGACCGGCCGGGCGACGCTGATCACCGGAACCCGCTGGCCGCTCACCATCACGAGGTACGCGCTGATCAGCGCGCCTCCGACGATCAGCAGCACGGCCAGCGCGGCCATGGCCGGCTTGCGCTCACGCCGCGGAACGGGAATGCGCTGACCGGCGGCCACTCCGAGCGACGGACGCCCGGACGTGTCGGTCTTGCGATCACTGCTCGTCGTCACAGGCTGCTCCGCCAATTCGGCCGATTGCGGACTGTATTGCGTATGACGGTACGCGGCGAACCATCGTTCCGCCCTTACCGCTGTCCGTCAATGCGGCGACGACAGATTGTTTGCGCAGCCCGTCCTGCCACTTGTCAAGTGATCAAGGAAAAACTCTCACCGAGCCGCTGCCTCCTGTCTTCCCTCGTCTCTATTCTGGTCCCGCAAGCAGGCGATGCGGAGGGCTAATGCGAATCTCGCTCACGGTGCTGACCGATCAAGGTCCCCGTGACGTTGTGGTCAACGGCGATTCCGATATGACGGTCGGAACCGTTGCTCGGTCACTTATCGCCACATTGAACGCCGACTCCGTCAAAGAACCACTCGCGCAAGTCGTACGCCTTCCGACCGCCCGCTGGGTCGAAGATCCACCGCAACCACTTTGGGCCGGCGGGCGGATGCTCGACCCCACCGCGGCGGCCGGACGGCTGCTCCGCGACGGCGCCCTCGTGGCCGTGCACCCGTCCGGGGCGCCCGCGACCGTTCTCGACGAGCCCAGCGGCATCGCCGAAGTACGCGTCGCCGGCGGCCCGTCCGCCGGGTCCGTACACCGCCTGGGGATCGGCGCGACCACCATCGGCACCGCCTCCGACGTGGACGTACGCCTGTCCGACCCGTCCGTTCCCTCCCACGCGCTGCGGGTCACGGTCGAGTCCCGCCGAGTGACCGTGGCCGGCGCGGGGACGCTGGACCAGAAGCCGCTGGAGGGCATGGTCGAGTGGCCGCCCGGCGGCGTGCTCGAGGTCGGTGCGACCGTCCTCACGCTGGGCTCCGCCGCCGCCCCGGACGCCCACCTGTCGGCGCTCGAGGACGGCGGGCTCGCGTACAACCGGCCGCCGCGCATCCGCCCGGAGTCCCGGCCCCGGCGCATCGAGGTGCCGCAGGAGCCCGAAAAGGGACAGCGGGAGCGGCTGCGGCTGCTGGGCTCGCTGCTGTTCGCGGCGACCGGCGTCGTCATGGTGATCTTCACCGGGCAGTGGTACTGGGCGTTGATGGCGCTCGCGTACCCGGTCATCCAGGTCGGCGAGTGGATCGCGGACCGGCTGTACGGCCGCAAGTCGTACAAGAAGTCGCTGAAGGAGTACCGCGCGAAGAAGGCCTCGTTCGACGGGGCGCTGGAGGCCATGCGCCGCGCCGACCAGACCGAGTGGCGCACGCTCGCCCCGGACCCGGCCGAGGTCCTGCTCACCGCGACCGGCCCGCGCCGACGCCTGTGGGAGCGCCGCCTGGGCGATCCGGACACTCTGCACCTGCGGTTCGGCCTGGCCGACCTGCCGGCCCGCATCGAGCTCCGCCCGGGCCGGGGCGGCGGCGACGAGCCGGACCTGCCCCCGCCTCCGATCGCGCACTCCGTCCCGGTGCCGCTGCCGCTGGCCGAGCTCGGCGTGGTGGGTCTGTCCGGCGCACGCGACCGCTCCCGAGCGCTGGCCCGCTGGCTCGTCGCGCAGGCCGCGGCCCTGCACAGCCCGCGCGACCTGGCCATCGTCGTCCTGTCCGCCGACCCGGCGGCCGGCCGGCACTGGAACTGGGTGCGCTGGCTCCCGCACTGCGCGCCGCGCGAGGGCGAGGACTGCGTCGCGCTGATCGGCACCGACCCGGACACGGTGGCCCGCCGGGTGACCGAACTCGCGATCCGCATCACCGAACGCCGCCGCTCGGCCGAGCCGTCGTTCGGCGCGGCACCCACCGTGGCCGAAGGGTCGTACAACATCCTGCTGGTCCTCGACGGTGCCCGTCAGCTGCGCCGGGTCCCGGGAATGCCGCAGGTGCTGAGCGGCGGCCCGGACGTCGGCCTGCACGCGATCTGCATCGACGACGACGAACGCCTGCTGCCAGAGGAGTGCACGGCCGTCGCCGTCTGGGACTGGGACCGGCCCACGCACGTACGGCTGCACGGCAACGGCCTCGACTCGGTGGGCGCGGTCCTGGCCGACCAGGTGACGCCTGCGTGGTGCGACCGCCTGGCCCGCGCGCTGGCACCCGTACGCGACGTGTCCCGCGACGACGCGGAGTCGATGATCCCGCCGTCGGCCCGCCTGCTCGAACTCCTGCGCATGCCGTCCCCGACCGCCGCTCAGATCCAGTCGGTGTGGCAGGCCGGCGGCCGTACGACGTGGGTCCCGATCGGCGTGTCCGCGGACGGCGTCTTCTCGGTCGACCTGCGCCGCGACGGCCCGCACGGCCTCATCGCGGGCACGACGGGCGCGGGCAAGTCCGAGCTGCTGCAGACGTTGATCGCGTCCCTCGCGGTCGCGAACCGCCCGGACGAGATGACGTTCGTCCTCATCGACTACAAGGGCGGCGCGGCCTTCGCGGACTGCGCGTCCCTGCCCCACGTCGTGGGCATGGTCACCGACCTGGACGGCCACCTGACCGAACGCGCCCTGGAGTCCCTGGGCGCCGAACTCCGCCGCCGCGAGTCGCTGCTGCTGCACGCGGGCGCCAAGGACATCGAGGACTACTGCGAGCTGTTCGACACGGGCGACCGGCGGGCCTCCGTACGGGTCCCGCGCCTGGTCCTGGTGATCGACGAGTTCGCGGCGATGGTGGGCGAGCTGCCGGACTTCGTGGAGGGCCTGGTGGACATCGGCCGCCGGGGCCGGTCGCTGGGGGTCCACCTGCTGCTGGCGACCCAAAGGCCGGCGGGCGTGGTCACCGGCGACATCCGGGCGAACACCAACCTTCGGGTGGCGCTGCGGGTGACGGATCCGGACGAGTCGTCGGACGTGCTGGACGACCCTTCGGCGGCACGCATCTCCAAGTCCGCGCCGGGCCGGTGTTACGTACGCTCGGGCGCGGCGGCGCCGGTGGCCGTCCAGGCGGCGCGGATCGGCGGCCGGCGGCCGGGAAACGTCGCGGCCGTACCGGCCCAGGTGGTGCCGCTGCCGTGGGCGCGCCTGGGCCACTCGCTGTCCCTGGCCGCGCCGGCCGAGGACGAGTCGTCGATGGTCACCGACCTGAAGGTCCTGGTGTCGGCCATCCGCGAGGCGTGCGACCGCGCGGGCGTGGAGGAACAGGCCCCACCGTGGCTCGAGCCGCTGCCGCCGGTGGTGACGCTGGACGACCTGCCCGCGGTGTTCGCGGACGAGGACGACGTGGCACCGCTGGCCTTCGGCCTGACGGACCTGCCGTCGGCCCAGTCCCGATCGGCACTGACGCTGGACCTGGTGCACGGGGGCCACTTGTACGTGGCGGGCTCGTCCCGCTCGGGCCGCTCAACGGTGCTACGAACACTGGCGGGAGCGCTGGCGTCGTCCTGCTCCCCGGCGGACGTCCACCTGTACGCGATCGACTGCGGAGCCAACGCCCTGCTGCCGCTGGTCGCCCTGCCCCACTGCGGAGCGGTGGTGGGCCGCGACCAGATCGAAAGAATGGAACGCCTCCTGGCCCGCCTGCACACGGAGGTGTCGAGGCGGCAGCAGGCGTTGGCTGCCACCGGGTTCGCTTCGTTGGCGGAACAGCGCGCGGCGGTGGCCCCGTCGGAGCGGTTCCCATGGATGGTCTTGATGCTCGATCGGTGGGAAGGCTTCGTCTCCGCCTTCGAGAACTATGACTACGGCCGCCTGATCGACGCAGTCCTGCGGCTGCTGCGTGAGGGCTCCGCCGTGGGCCTGCGAGCCGTCTTCACCGGCGACCGTTCAGGTCTGGGCGGCCAGGTGTCGACGGTGTTCGACGACCGCCTTATTCTGCGCATGTCGGACCCGAATGACTATGTTTACGCGGGCGTTAGCGAACGCCAGGTGCCATCGGAGATGTTCGCCGGGCGTGCTCTGGAAGCCATGGGAGCAGGCAGCACATCTCTGCGGGAGTCACAGATCGCGCTGCTCGCCCCCGATGCGGCCGGAGCGGCCCAGGTCGCCGCCTTGCAGCTCCTCGGCCGTGAGGCGGAAAGGGCGTACGGCCGACCTTCCTCTGGACTCCGCCCACTGCACGTCGACGAGCTGCCGGTTCGAGTCACCTACTCACAGGCGCTCGGCCTGGACCCCGACTTCGTCGCCCCGTCTCCCTTGTGGGCCTTGGTCGGTGCCGGCGGCGACGAACTCGGCCCGATAGGCGTGGATCTGACGGCGGAGGGCCCAGGCTTCACCGTCGCGGGGCCACCTCGCTCTGGACGCTCGACCGTGCTGATGACGATGGTGGCATCATTGCTGGATCCGGACATCGGCGAAGGCGCCGTGCCGGTCGTCCTGATCTGTCCGCGCCGGTCCCCCCTGCGCTTTTTGGAGAACCGGCCCGGAGTGCTCGCCGTTCTTGGAGCGGACGCCGATGAGGATGCGCTGCTGAACGCCATCGGCCATCTCGAGCGCTATGTCATCGTGATCGACGATGCCGAACTCATGTACGAGACACCGCTGGACGACACGCTGGCCGACCTCCTCCGTCAGGCAAGAGACGGGGAGCACGGGATGATCATCGCGGGAATCGCCAGCGAATTGGCCCGGACCTTCCAGAGCTTCCTGGCGTCTGTGCCTAAGTCGAGAGTCGGTGTTCTGCTGGCCATCGAGTCTGTCGATGACGGGGAGATCCTTGGCGCCCGCCTACCCCGGAACATCGCGATCGGCTCGCCCTCTGGGCGGAGTCTGTACATCCAGCCGGGCGCCTCGCTGCCCATTCAGGTGGCCGTCTGTCCGTGACCTATGGAGCGAGGTCAATACCGCGGGTTGAGCTGCGACCTGGCCGCCTGGGGACTGACCTTCTCTGGGCAGTTCTTGAGGGCGGACTGAACCTTGTCCATGAGGTCGTCCGCGGATGACCTCAACTGGCCTCTCTTCATCGAGAGGTCACCACCCCAGGTTCTGGCCCATGGGCCGACCCACGCCTCTCCCGACGCTATCTTTGCGTTGGCGTCGTCCAGCGCCACTCTGATGGCACCGATCTCACCTTTCAGCTGGTTGAAGAGAGCTTGGAGTTTTTGGTACTGCGGATTCGGCACCAGAGGCTCCGCCGTCATTATATCTCCTCATTCCGCCGGGGTCGCTTTCGGTGAGTTACTGGGCGATACGCCAGAGAAGCTGTCGACATGCTTCAACAGGTCCACAGATCCAGATGGCCCCTTGAAACACTTTCCAACTATTTTCAGATGCGAGACCGAGGTCTTTTTAGGGTTGTTGAGCTCAAATGTGGCCAGCTCATTCCTGGCGCCTACCAGTCTCCAGGCATTGTTGTCAACCGAGCCATTCGGCCCCCATACCTCGGTTACGGCCCACTCATGATCTTCAAAATATTCTATGACCTGATGGATGATATCTCCACGAAAACTGTGCGTCTTATATGAGTCATCCATCGAAAGATCCACAGTGTAGCTGTAGCCGCCAGCCGGCCTGTAGCAATAAGTGAATTTACCACTACCTTCCATAGATACATATAGCGATACGAACCTGTGTTGAAAATCCGTCGCGAATTTCGACAATGCCACTCTGCTATTTACCAGATCCCTGCGCGCCGACACAGGGTCGACATTGTCGTTGCGATCCGAGCAGCCAACTAGACCACTCGACGCAAGAAGAGCGATTGCCAGTGACCTGTAGCGCCGCCGGAAGAACTTCCCCGTCTCCGACAATTTGTCGAGAATCCTTTCGTCTAGAGATCTGCCAGCACCTAATCTCCTGGGCTGAACCGATCCTTCAGCGCGTCAACCACAGCCGGATCCACGAGCCACGCGTTATACGCGGCCAACGTCCGAGGATTCTTCACTATTTCATCGATATCTCTCGCCCCTCCGGTAGCAGGATCGATGAATCCATCAGCAACGCCGAGACCAAAGCGCTCCTCGTACTTTCTCGGGTCGCCAAGCGAACCACCCGACCCCTTGAGGCCATCGTTTGCGAACTGGCTCCAATCTCGCCGATGACTGAACACATCAGGATTCACCTGCGGCTGGTCACTTGGGTTGATGGCGCTGATACCTAGACTTATAGACTTCTTAATCGCCATCAGCGACATATCTTTGAGGGCACCGTGTGGCGCCACCGACCAGTCAATTCCTTTTCCGATCACCGTCTCAACTCGCTGGTTGAATGCCTTCCGTTTATCTTCCGCGGCGCCCGCCGCTTTCATAAACTGATCGCGCATATATTCTGGAAAAAGCTTGTTGCGAGTGTAATTAACCCAGTAGTTGTCCTCGCCAGAGCCAATGCCACCCTCCTTCCACTTGCCATATCGGGCCAAAACGTGCGCAGCCGCCTCTGGATCTCGCAGCGTCTCCTGCAGCAGCCCACCCCAGTACTGGTCCGGCATGCCGATTCCCGGACCGAACGGATTGTCGACGGCCGTCGTCTCATGAGCGGGGTCGTTCGGCTTTGCCAGGTTTCCGGCGGTCAACGATGGCGAGGTCACGCTCGCGAACAGGTCGTCCCAGTACACATCCACAATGTCGGCGTAGATGCGCTGCACCTGCGGAACCGCATGTTCCGTGGGATTGTTCCGGTAGTAGCTCGCAACGTCTCGCACGTTGGCCTCGGCCAGCTTCGGGTTCACGTCACGACCGTCGATGGTCGCCGAGTGAATGAAGTCCGGCACGCCCTTTTCCGCACCGTCGGTGCCTGATATCGACCTGTTCGCGATGTGAAGGATCTTGTCGTGGTTCCGGCTGAAGAAGTCTGTGGCGAAGCGCGGATTCCTCGACATGGCTTCCCAAATATTTTCCGACCGCGGAGGGAGCATCCCGCCGTTGTCGGCTAGTAGCCGGTGCCCCACCAAGTCCAACCACTGATCAGAGAAGCTCCCGTACTTCATCAACGGAGCCATCAGCTCATAGTTGTAGTGGTCCCCGTACCGGTTGAAACCCGCAAGCCACTTCTCGTCGATCTTGGTCTTATGACTCGCCAGCCCAAGGGAGTCACCGATCGCTCGCTGAGCACCGTCCGCCTCCGCCTTTTCGCCAGACGACAACAGCCTTCTGACGTAACTGCCCAGCGCAGCCGTGCCCGAGGCGCCGAGCATCCGATAAAGCGCGGCCGCGTAATCTGCATCCGCCTTGTTCGCACCTATCTTGTCGATATAAGGCGCTATGTCATCATCGCGACCATGGCGGAGAAGTTCTTTCAGCTTCCTGCCGTCATCGGCGCCCGCCTTCGCCGCGGCAGCACTCGACGGGAACCGACCGAGGTCGCCTGCACCCGCCGGGACGTAGCCGCCCGCCCCGAACTCCCCGAGGTCCCACGCCGCTGCCAGGCTCTGCCGCCGCTTCAGTGTTGGAACCTCGCCGAGGGCCCAGTCGATGCTCTGCAGCATCCTTTTGACGTCGTCGGTCCCGACGCCCACCTGAGCGCAGAGGCCGACCACACTGCGCAGGCGTTGCGCGGCGTCCGTCGCGCGTCGTTCGAGCCCAGCCGTCATTCGGCCGAATGTCTGGGGATTTATTCCCGCGAAGTCTCTGTCCTTAGGCGCCGGCAACCTCGACTCCCGCAGTCGGATATGTAGATGGGAAGGCGACCCATCATTGACGCCCCCGGGTCCTGACCACGGATGATCAGGACCCGGAGTATGCGCACGTCAACGTCAGTGCTGCCACTGGTCGAGGCTTTGGGCCTTGGACTTGATGAAGCGGTCGGCCTCCTGCAACGCCGCCGCCATCTTGTCGAACGACGCCTTGGCTTCTTGCCAGGACGCGCGGAACTTGGTGGCGTGATCGCCCTTCCAGATCGCGTCGCTGTTGACGGTGTGACCGTTCAGGTCTTTGATCAGTGCCTGGAGGCCCTGTGAGTGCTTGCCGAAGATCCGGGCGAGCTGCTGCATTTGCTCTGGACTGCCACCGATTACGTCGGACATACGCGACCCTTCCTTGGTTGTTTTATCCGGGAAATTGTCAGGCGCAGCCTGCCGCCTCGCGACAAGAGCCTGCACGCCGGACGGCCAGAAGTCTCCAGGGGAGATGCGATACGGGAAAGGAGGGATCGGCACCGCACCGCACGATCCGCCGACGTCGCCTGCTGACCATCGTCCCCCCAGACGCATTAACCGTTCTATGGCGGGCGGTACCTACGGCACTCATCGCGAAGCGCCCGTCCCCGTCAGGCGTCTCACTCGCGGCCGGTCACCCGCCAGGTTGATCGACACCGACCCACCGATGGGAGAGGTGTGATCGTCCCCGCAGGTACCTTAACGTCTCTTTAGGTTTGTTTTCTAGGTTGCACAGCCAATTAAATGACCGACGCACTTGCTGTAACACTCCCCACATCCCGATCCGCACACTGACCTGCACATCCGCGCCTGACATGATCGTTAACGTGACATGACATACCAGTCCTACTAGATGCCGAAATTACCTATTACGCCTATCGGGACGTACGGTCAGATGATCAACAGCTTCTCGGGGACGTCTAGGGGTGCGAAGCGGTGTCACCGCGAGTCCGCCTGCCATCGTGGAGCGACCGCGTCTGGTCCGTGGCACGTGTCGAGGTTGTCCCCACAGACGCTCACCCACTGCCGTACCGACGGCGAAGTGACTGCTCGCACGGCCGGCCAATGTCTGGCAGGAGTAGAGCAAGGTAGGCGAAGCCTGACAACCCGGTAGGCATTGACGATGGGTGGATGCGTCTTGCCTAGACTCTGTTCGATCGGCAAGAGTGAGGAGTCGCACGTGCGAAAGGTCATGATCGCTAACCGGGGTGAGATCGCAGTCCGGATCGCACGGGCCTGTACGGACGCGGGGCTCAATAGCGTCGCGGTCTACTCCGAGCCAGATCTCGACGGGTTGCACGTGCAGGTCGCCGACGAGGCGTACGCCCTAGGTGGGCAGTCCGCCGCTGAGAGCTACCTCGACATCGAGAAGCTGCTCAACGTCGCTAAGACCAGCGGTGCCGACGCCGTTCACCCAGGCTACGGCTTCCTCGCCGAGAACTCCGACTTCGCCGCGGCCGTCATCGACGCCGGGCTCACCTGGATCGGGCCGCCGCCCTCCGCGATCCAAGCGCTCGGGGACAAGGTTCAGGCCCGGCATATCGCGCAGAAGGTCGGGGCTCCCCTCGTCGCCGGGACCAAAGATCCCGTCGAGAGCGCCGACGAGGTCGTGAAGTTCGCCCAGGAGCACGGGCTGCCGATCGCCATCAAGGCGGCCTTCGGCGGTGGTGGGCGTGGGCTCAAGGTCGCCCGCACCCTCGAAGAGGTGCCCGAGCTCTACGAGTCCGCCGTACGCGAGGCCGTCGCGTCGTTCGGCCGCGGAGAGTGCTTCGTCGAGCGGTACCTCGACCGGCCCCGGCACGTCGAGACCCAGTGTCTCGCCGACCACGAGGGCAACGTCGTCGTCGTCTCCACCCGCGACTGCTCTCTACAGCGCCGCCACCAGAAGCTCGTCGAAGAGGCGCCGGCTCCGTTCCTCACCGACGAGCAGATGCAGACGCTCTACACGAGTTCCAAGGCCATCCTCAAAGAGGCGGGGTACGTCGGCGCGGGCACGTGTGAGTTCCTCGTCGGCCAGGACGGCACCATTTCGTTCCTCGAGGTCAACACCCGGCTTCAGGTCGAGCATCCCGTGACCGAGGAGGTCGCCGGCGTCGACCTCGTACGCGAGCAGTTCCGGATCGCCCAGGGCGAGACCATCGGGTACGGCGACCCCCGGCTGCGCGGGCACTCCTTCGAGTTTCGGATCAACGCCGAGGACGCCGGGCGTAACTTCCTGCCCGCGTCCGGAACCATCAGGACCTGGTCTCCGCCCAGCGGGCCCGGCGTGCGGCTCGACACCGGGTTCGTGCAGGGCATGACCGTTCCGCAGATGTACGACTCGATGATCGCCAAGCTGGTCGTCACCGGGGCCGACCGGAACGAGGCGTTGCAGCGGTCGCGGCGTGCGCTCAAGGAGTTCCAGGTCGACGGCATGCCCACCGTCATCCCCTTCCACCGGGTCGTCGTCGAGGATCCGGCCTTCACCGACGAGCCGTTCCGGGTGCACACCCGGTGGATCGAGACCGAGTTCGACAACACCATCGAGCCGTACGCGGGTGAGGGCGACGGCGATGAGCCCGGCGAGCGCGAGAAGGTCACCGTCGAGGTCGGCGGCAAGCGCATCGAGGTCGTGTTGCCCGCCGGGCTCGGCGCGCAGTCCACGACAAACGCCAAGACGCCCGCCAAGCGGCGGAGCGGGCAGCAGTCCGGGGCGCGTCAGGCCGGCGGCGACGCCCTCGTCAGCCCCATGCAGGGCACGATCGTGAAGCTCGTCGCCGAAGACGGGGCCACCGTCGCCGCGGGCGACCCGATCGTCGTCCTCGAGGCCATGAAGATGGAGCAGCCGCTCACCGCGCACAAGGCCGGTACGGTCAGCGGGCTGAACGCCGAGGTCGGCCAGACCGTCTCCAGCGGTGCGGTGATCTGCGAGATCAAAGACGCCTGAGCGAGAGGAGCGGAATGCTCCGAAGTCTCCTGATGGCGTTGATCGTGACGGCATCGCCCCCCGTGACCACCAGGGCCGACTACATCGCCGGCCAGCTCGCCCACGACCCGGTCTTCATCACCGACGAGGCGCCGCGCGCCATCACGCCGGCGGACGCCGCACGGATCCGCGCGGCGGTCAAGCGCATGCCGGTGAAGACGTACGCCGCCGTGGTCGTCGACGGCGACCAGTCGCGCGACCCGCAGGGCGCACCCGACCGGCTGATCGCCCTGCTGCACGACAAGCTCGGTGAGAACGGCGTGTACATCGTCGTTCCGTCGACCGGGATCGGCGTGACCGCGGAGCAGTTCGGCGAGAACCTCCCCCTGCAGGCCGCCGAGCGCGAGGTCACCTTCTCCCAGCCGTACAACGCGGGCGCCGCGCGGGCCGTCGAGCGGTTCGTGGACGACATCCGCTCCGGTCAGGCGCAGCAGCGCTACGAGAAGGTGTACGCCAAGAGCCAGCACGGCTGGGAGCCCAAGCCGTACTCCGAGGCGGGCGACGACAACGACCTCGCCGAACAGGCCGGCGTCTACTCCGGGATGGCCGTCGCCCTGCTCCTCGCGACGGCGATCGGAATCCGCACGCGACGGCGGCGGAAACGGTGAAGCGCCTAGCGGCCGGGCTGATGCTCACGGCGATCCTCACCGCCACCCCGGCACACGCCGCCGACCGCGTCGACCGGATCACCGCCGCGCTGCGTCAGTCGCCCGTCTTCGTCGACCCGGACGTGTCGTACCTGCTCGACGCCCGCGACCGTACGGCGCTGAGCAAGCAGATCGCCGCGGCGGGCGTCCCCATCTACCTCGTCGCCGTACCCCTGCTGTCCGACGACGAGTCGGCCGGGAGCGGTGACTACCTCGCCTACCTGCTGCACCGGCGTCTCGGCCGGAACGGCATCTACATGATCGCCGACCAGCGCGGCAGCCTCGAGTGGGACTCCTACCAGGTGCCGCGCGACGACGAGCTGGACTACGCGCTGATGGCGAGCGACAAGCCGCTGCCGAAGAAGCTGCACGACGTCATCGACGCGTTCGCCCACTCCCCGGCGGGCAAGCCCTCCAACCCGCTCACGCCCCGTCCTCCCGTGTCCCCGGCCGGGCAGAAGGACGGGGTGACCGGACGGTTCGTCAGCGCGTTCTTCCCCTCGCTGCTGGCGAGCGGCCTGGTGCTGACCGTCCTCTGGTTCGTGTACCGATGCGTCCGCGCCCTCCTACTCGCGGTGCGCTCGAGGCGCCCCGCCACGCTCGGGCCGCGGCGGCTGCGGCGTACGGCCCGGGCCGAGCTCGTACGGCTGGCGCGCGCGATCGGCTCCGCGGCGGGCGACAACCCCGGCTTCACCCGGGCGATGGCCGACTACGACGCCGCCAAGCTGCTGCACGACGAGAAGACGGACCCGGGGAGCGTGTTCGGCGTCGTCGTGCTGGCGCTCGACGGGCAGGACGCGCTGCGGCACGAGACCGCCGATCCGCCGGCGCGCTGCATGGCCAACCCGCTGCACGGCACCGCCGAGCGGAGCGTACGGACCGTGCTGGCCGGCCTGGCGCAGGCCAAGCGGCCGCTGTGCGCGGTGTGCGTACGCGACGGCCATCGCCGCCCGCTCACGCTGGAGATCGACGGGCAGCGGCGCCCGTACTATCAGGCGCCCGGACTGTGGGAGAAGATCCGGGGACGGCCCAGGGACCTGCCCGAACGCGTACTGGAGTATCTCGGTGTCGAGTGACGGAGCGACGATCGCCGCCGCGCTGCGCCGCGATCCGCTGTACGTGGACCCGGCGTACGCGAGCGCGCTGCCCACGGCCCGGCGTGCCGCGCTGGAGCGGCGGATCGAACGTTCGCCCGTTCGGATCTACGTCGTGCTGGTGCCGATCGTGGCCGGCAGCACCTGGCAGAGCTCGGAGCAGGTCACCACGGTCGTACAGTCCCATCTCGGGCGCGACGGGGCGTACGTCACGTTCGACGCGGACTTCGACGACGTGTTCGACGTCGTCAGGTACGGCGGAACCGACGAGGAACAGCAGAACGCACGCGACGCCGGATGGGCCGTCTCGTACGAGAAGGGGCACACCACCCTGGCCGCGCGCCTCGGCCGCTGCGTCGACCTGATCGCCACCGGCCAGGGCTCGGCGGCGTACACGAAGGCCAAGGACACTGAGTTCCCGCCGCGTCCCGCGCCCCGCCCGGTCGCGCACCGCGCCGGCGGGCACGGCGACCTCACGATCGGCGTCCCCGCCGCGGTGGCCGGGGTCGCGGCGATCGTGGGCGGCCTCGTGTGGCTGCGCCGCCGGCGGGCTCGCGCCGCCATGGAGGCGCTCCGCCTGCCCCGTACGGTGTTCGGCACCGCGCTGGAGGCGGGCGACGACGACCTGCGCGCCCGTGCCGAACGCGACCTGATCGCGCTCGGCGAGTCGCTCGACGGCGGCGAGCAGGCCCTGGACGCGGCCCTTGACGCGTATGACGCCGCGAGCCGTACCCTCGACCGGGCGCGCTCGACCGCCGACCTCGCGGGGGTGCTCGCGCTCATCCAGGCGGCCAGGGGCGGGCCGCCGCTGTGTTACTTCGACCCCCGGCACGGAGACGGCACGATCACCGTGCACTGGCGCGCGCCGGGGACGCGGCCGAGGCTGGAGGTACGGGTGTGCGCGGCGTGCGCGAAGGCGGTACGCGACCGGCGGGCCCCGGACGTCGTCCTCGACCGCGGCCGCCCGTACTACGAGGCCGCGACGCCGTGGGCGCGGACCGGTTACGGCCAGTTCGGCGACCTGGTCGGGAGCGTCCGTGGCGAGTGAGCTGACCCGGATCGCGGCGTCGCTGCGCAGGTCACCGGTCTACGTCACGCCGTCGATGGCCTCCGCCCTGCCGGCCCCCGAACGGCTGCTGCAGGCGATCCGGTCCGCCCCGGTCCCGGTCTTCGCGGTGATCGTCCCGCTGGTGGCCGGCGGCGCGTGGCCCGACGCCGAGCATCTCGCCGACGCCGTGCACGGCCGGATGCGGCGCGACGGCGTCTACCTGACCCTGGACGAGGGCTCGTCGAACGAGATCGCCGCGCGGGAGTACGGCGTCGACCGGGACTCCATCGACGCCGCCGGGGCGGTCAACCTCGACCCGGCGATGGACAGCGCGTCGCTCACGGACCGGCTGACCCGGTGCGTCGAGTTGATCACCTCGGGCCGGGCGCACGCCGTGTACCAGGAGCAGTCCGACGCGCTCGACCGGCGGATACGGAACGAGAGTCCCGGTGGTGGCGGGCATTCCCTGGCGTACGGCCTCGGGGGCGGGGCGGCGGTGGCGGTGGCCGCCGTCGCGGGACTGCTGGTGTGGCGGCAACGACGCGTGCCACGACCGCGCCCCGCGCTGACCGGCGCGCGGACGACGGCCGAACTCCGCGAGCGCGCCGAGGCGGAGCTGGTCAGGCTCGGCGAGGCGCTGGAGGACAAGCCCGACGACACCCCCGGCCTGCGCGAGGCCCTCGACGCGTACAGCGCGGCCGGGAAGGCCCTGGACGCGGCCCGTACGGTGCCGGACCTGGCCGGGGTCCTCGTCCTCGTCGACATGGGCGGCGACGCGGCGGGAGGGCAGGAGCCGACCCCGCTGTGCTTCTTCAACCCGCTGCACGGCGACGGGCCGGTCGCGGTGCGCTGGCGCGCGGTCGGCGGCCGTGAGCGGCTGACCGTACGCGCCTGCGGGGCGTGCGCGCGGGCCGTACGAGCGCGTAAGACTCCTGACGTGCTAAGAGATGGCGCGACGCCTTACTACGAGGTGGATCCAGCGCGTAGCGTGTGGGCTACCACCGGCTACGGTCAGATCAGGGGGGACCTGGTGCAGCGGGTGCTGCGCGGCGATCTCCGTCGCGCCTGACCGGAACCAACCGGCCCAGCGGTTCGTCCCACGTTAAAACAAAGGCAAAAACTGACCACCATGAAGGCCACATGAAGATACGCCGTATGACGATCCCCGCCGTGCTGGCAGCGATCGTCCTTTTCGCATTCATGTCCCCAGCCGGCGCGGACCCGTTCAACAGCGTGGTCCAGGGCCTGAAGTCCCAGCGCTTCTACCTGTCCCAGGACGCCGGCGCCACGATGTCGTCCGGTGACCAGCAGGCGGTGGTCAGTGCGCTGAAGGACGACGACTCCACGATCCGCATCGCGATCGTGAAGACCGAGCGCGTGAACTCCGCGGGCCTGACCCAGCTCGACCGCGCCCTCGGCCGCAAGGGCACCCTGATCATGCTCGACGGCAAGGGCTCCAAGGTCGTCGCGGGCTCCCACGAGGGTCTGGGCAGCAGCAAGATCAGCGACCTCGTCGCGCAGTCGCGCGGGCAGTCCTCGGACCTCAAGGGCCTCCTGCTCAACCTGGACAAGAACTTCGACAAGGCGCTCAAGGACAAGAAGTCCAGCAACGTCATGGGCGGTCTGATCCTGCTCTTCATCCTGCTGCTGATCGCCGTCGGCGTGGTCGTCGTGATCATCGTCGTGTCCCGTCGCCGCAAGCAGCGCAAGGAGCGGGAGCTGGCCGAGCTGAAGGAGAGCGTGTACGAGGACGTCACGCGCCTCGGCGAGGACATCTCCGCGCTCAACCTCAACGTGATGGACCCGGACCTCGACCCGGCCGCACGCGATGACTACCAGAAGGCCATGGACTCCTACGACCGCTCCAAGGCGGCGGTCGACGCGGCCCGCAGGCCGGAGGACATGCGCCAGGTCACGACCGCGCTGGAGGACGGCCGTTACTTCATGACCGCCGTACGCGCGCGGGTCGACGGCCGGCCGGTGCCCGAGCGGCGCGCCCCCTGCTTCTTCAACCCGCAGCACGGCCCGTCGGTCCAGGACGTGTCCTGGGCGCCTCCGGGCGGCGCACCGCGTTCGGTGCCCGCCTGCGCCGCCGACGCGCAGCGGGTGCTGTCGGGCCAGGACCCGGACGCGCGGCTGGTGACGGTCGGCGGCTACCAGCGGCCGTACTGGGACGCCGGCCCGGCGTACGCGCCGTACGCGGGCGGGTACTACTCCGGCTTCGGCGGCGGCGACATGCTCGGCGGCATCCTCATCGGCACCGCGCTCGGCTCGATGTTCAGTGGTGGCTGGGGCCACGGTGGGTATGGCGGCGATTATGGCGGCGGCGGGTTCAGCGACGGCGGAGGCGACTTCGGCGGCGGAGGCGACAGCGGCTTCGACATCGGGGGCGGCGACTTCGGCGGCTTCGACGGCGGCGGCGGAGACTTCGGCGGCGGAGGCGACTGGTAAGCGAGGTCCCCGCTGACCCGGCTGCCCGGTGACCCGGGCGTCCTGCGACATTTTCGGTACGCGGTGGGCCTCCGGCTACCGGTGGAAAACCACGGCTGGGTCCGGCACGACCTTACCGACGCGGGGTGGCGCGGCCGCATGATGGCCCGCCACCTCACGTTGATGGTGCCCTTGTGCGTGCTGCTGGGCCTGCTGCCGGCGGAGTGGGGCATCCGCGTGGCGGTGGGAGCGCTGGCCTTGCTGAGCAGCACGTTCGTGGTCGCGATCCACTCTTCGGAGATCCGCCGAGCCCGCCTACGCCAGCACGGCCTGCCGATGCCGGACGAGCCCCAGCAGGGTCATCCACCGTACTGAGCCGTTCATCCACAACCTGTGGACAGAGCCGGCGTCCGACTGGCGCGTGGGGGTCAGTGCGGGAACTGGCCGGAGATCGGCCGCCCACCCGTCGGCGGCGGGGGAGTGCTGTAGACACCGTGCTCACGGGCCCGGTAATGCTCCTCGGTGAACACGATCGCCGGATCTTTGGACCCCGCGTCTCCCGGGACGTCCGCCAAGGCGTCGCCCTTGGTGGCGCCCTCCCAGATATCGCCTGCCAGGCCCGACGCGGCCACTCCGACGAAGGGACACACGATCTCACCCGCGCCGGTCTCCGCGACGACGGCACTGCAACCCGCGGTCGCCGCGGCACCCGCCGCGAGGTCGACGCCCTCCGCCACGCTCGCCCGGATGAGCGCCTCAGGAACGGGACGTTTCTCGTTCATCACCTGGTCGGACGCGTCGATGACGGCTTTGATCACCGCAAGCGGCGTCTCCAGCTTGGCGAAACGCTCGATGTCCTCGGGCGTGAATGTCGTGTGGCCTCGTAGCTGACTCTCCAACTGTCGAGCGAACTTCGCCACCTCCGGATCCTTGCTGTTCGCGTAAATGGCGAGCGATTCCAGCATGGCGGACGAACGCTCGTGGGCGTCTCCGGTGTCTTCGCCGACGTCGTTGAGACGCTGCAGGAGGTCCCCGAGCTTCGGCGTGTCCGCGCTCGACCGGCTTCCGTTGAGCGTGACCTTGAAAGGCGTCATCGTGTCCGTCTGCTCGAAGTCCAGGACACGGAACCCGGCGGGCGAGGCGAGAAGCTTCTCGATCGCCGCTATGCGCAACTTCACCGAGGCCTCGTCACGTGGATAGAGCTTGTACCCGACACCGCTCTGGGAGTCGCCGAGCTGTCCCATGAGCTTTTCGTGGTAGCCGACCAGGCCTATCCGGTTGGCGAGTCCGCGCAGTTCGGCGGGGGCTCCGGCCATACCACCGACGACCGAGGGGTACGCGGTGGCGAACCACAGCTGCTGATCCAGCGACAGCTTCTTCCAGTTGTCCGCGAAGACCTTTGTCGGCATCGTCGTGATGGCCGTGAATCTCTTCAGAGCCGGATCGGAGTCATCCGCGTTCTCGGACAGCAGTTGCGCCGCCTTGGGCAGGTTCACTATCAGCCAGAGTCGCGTACCCGCGTCTGGGACATTTTGCTCCAGCCACCGCCGAACGTCGTTCGCCTGCTTGCCCGGGTCAAGTGAGATGTCCTGATCGACCTGAGCCTCCAGCTCAGCGAGCTTGATCGCTCGCGGGTTGTCGAGCAGACGCTCCATCCGTTGATGCAACTCGGCCTTCCGGGCGCCCGTGAGCGGCGACCAGATTCGCCCCGCCTGAAGCTCCGCCTCCCTCTCGAAACGGGCCAAGAGGTCGTGCAGGCCGGTGACCTTCCGTCCTGCCTGGTCGAGTTCTGTCGCGATCGAGCCGACGGGAGTACGGCCGGCCGTCTCTCGGGCGGCCTGGGCCGTCCTCAGAGAGATCTTGTACCGGCGGAGCGTCGTTTCCGCCTCTGCCAGCCGGGCCAGTTCCTTGGGAAGCTGTGCGGTCAGGTCCCGGTTCAGCCCGGTCGCGTTGTCCTTGAGAACCTTCGCGAAGGACACCAGGTCGTCCATGTCCCAGATGATCTTCATGGTCCGCCTTCACATGTCAGAGCCGTCTCAAGGCGATCTCGACGAACTCCTTCGAGTAACGCACCGGATCGTCCGCGGTCACCGAGACCCTCACGGTGACGGAGCCTCTGCGGGCCTCGACCGCTCCGGTCGAGAAACCACCGGGGGCCACGTAGCTGAAGGCCTCGTCGCCGACACCATCGATCGCCCGTACGACGCTGCCGGTTTTCGCCATCGCGGCCTTGCGCTCGCCGTTGAAGCCCGCGCGACCGGCGTGCCAGTCGACCAAAATGTCCACGTAATAGCTTGAGGCCGGCTTGGCGTCACCGTACGAGCAGCCGCGATAGCCCTTTCCACCGTTCTCTGATGGTTCTTTCGCCACCATGCCGCTGATGGTCTTTTGCACGTCGGCCTTTGTGATCAGTTTGCACGGGCTCGCGCCCACGTCGGAGCCCGATCCGCAGGCCGTGAGGGTCCCGGCGAGAACAACGGCCACGCTCATGGCCCGAATACCGCTCACAAATACCCCTGTGTGTGGCTCCGGCCCAGAACCGTGTGAGCGAGCTGCGCCCACTGAGGGTCGAGGGAGGGCGGGAGACGTCGGATGGCGTACAGCGCGTTCGAGCCGGTGACTCCTCGCCCCTTCAGATAGCCCTCGTACGCGCTCCGGACATCACGTTCGTCGGCGCGCAGACCCTGGAGTACGTGGTCAAGCCGGCCGGCGGCGCGTTTCAACTCCGCGGCACAGGCGGACACGGACTTGTTGAGCCTCCGGGCAGACGCGAGGTGCGTGCCGAGTTCCGCGTCGAACCTCCTGCGCGCTCCGCCGTTCCACGTGGTCTGCTCGCTTTGTTTTTCGACTGCGGCGGTCACACCGCGAAGGCGATCAGCACTCCATGCCAGATCGCCCGCCAACCGTCGTATTTCGTCCGGCGTCATCAGCCCACCCCCGTCACGGTCCCGCCGCCGTGATCGTCAGCCGGGTCCAGCTTAGACGTACCGTTCTTTCAGAGTGTTCCCCTATGGTGACCGATATGCGCCGAAAAGACGGCGGGGCCCGTCCGCAATAGCGGGCCGAGACCTATTCCGGTGACCGCTCGCGGGAGCTAGTAGGCGGACTCCTGCATCAGGCGGCGGGCGGCCTCCGTGATGCTGCCGGACACCGACGGATACACCGCGAACGTATGCGCGACCTGGTCGACCGTCAGGTGTTGCTGGACGGCCATCGACAGGCCCAGGATCAGTTCGCTCGCCCGGGGCGCCACGATCACTCCGCCCAGCACGATGCCCGTCGCCGGGCGGCAGAACAGTTTCACGAAGCCGTCCAGGAAGCCCTGCATCTTCGCGCGCGGGTTCGTGGACAGCGGCAGCTTCACGATGCGCGCCGGGACCTCGCCCGAGTCGATCTGGGCCTGGGTCACGCCGACCGCGGCGACCTCGGGGTCGGTGAAGATGTTCGCGGACACCCAGCCCTGCTTCAGCGGCTGTACGGCCTCGCCCAGCGCGTGCCACATCGCGATGCGGCCCTGCATCGCCGCGACCGAGGCCAGCATCAGCACCCCGGTGCAGTCGCCCGCCGCGTACACGTGGGCCGCCGACGTACGGGAGACCTTGTCGACCCGCACGAAACCGCGCTCGTCCAGGCGTACGCCGGCCTCCTCCAAGCCCATGCCCTGCGTGTTGGGGACCATGCCGACGGTCATGAGGCAGTGGGAGCCCTCGACCTTGCGGCCATCGGTGAGAGTCACCTCGACCCCGCCCGGTACGCGCCGCACGCCGGCCGCGCGTGAGCGGGCCAGCAGTTCCATGCCGCGCCGCTGGAAGACGTCTTCCAGCACGCGGGCGGCGTCCTCGTCCTCGTTGGGCAGCACGTGGTCGCGGGAGGACACCAGGGTCACCCGTGAGCCGAGGGCGAGGTACGCGCCGGCGAACTCGGCGCCGGTCACTCCCGAGCCGACCACGATCAGGTGTTCGGGCAGCTCGGACAGGTCATAGAGCTGGCGCCAGTTGAGGATGCGCTCGCCGTCCGGCTCGGAGCCGGGGAGCTCTCGCGGGGTCGCGCCGGTGGCGACCAGGACGATGTCGGACTGGATGCGCTCGTCTCCGACGGCCACGATCTGCGGGTCGACGAAGCGCGCCTCGCCGTGGACGATGCGTACGCCCTCGGCGGAGACCCGCTCCTCGATGTCGGCGGACTGGGCCCAGGCGAGCTCGCGGACCCGTTTGTTGACGAGCGGGAGGTCGACCTCCAGGCCGCCGACGATGCCGTCGGCTCCGCCGGAGAACCGGACGCCCAGCGAGGCGGACTCCGAGAGGGTCGCCATGCGGGTCGAGGTCGCGATCAGTGTTTTCGAGGGCACACAGTCGGTCAGCACACACGCACCTCCGGGGCCGTCGCGTTCGACGACGGTCACGTCGGCGCCCAGTTGTGCGGCGACGAGAGCGGCCTCGTAGCCGCCCGGGCCCCCTCCGATGATGGCTATGCGTGTCACATGCTTCATTCTCCCGCACTCCGGGAGTTAACGTGCCGCCACGCCCGTACAGGCCGTACGCTGGGCGACCGTGGCCTTGTATGCGGCGTACGCCTCCAACATGGATCCCGACCAGATGGCGCAGCGGGCTCCGCATTCGCCCCTGCGCACCACCGGGTGGCTGCAGGACTGGCGGTTGACCTTCGGCGGCGAGGGGCTCGGCTTCGAGGGCGCTCTCGCGACCGTCGCCGAGGCCGGCGACGAGCACGTCTTCGTCGTGCTCTACGACGTCCCGGACCTGGACGAACAGGCGCTGGACGAGTGGGAGGGCGCCGGGCTCGGCGTCTACCGCAAGATCCGCGTACGCGTCGCCACCCTCGACGGCGACGTGCTCGCCTGGCTCTACGTCCTCGACGACTACGAGGGCGGACTGCCCTCGGCCCGCTACCTCGGCATCCTCGCCGACGCGGCGGAGAAGGCCGGGGCGCCCGACGACTACGTGAAGGACCTGCGTACGCGGCCCTGCCGCTCGCTCGGCGACTGACCGAACCGCCGGTAATGTGGGCGGTTGTGAGCAACGACGCCTACGACCTCGCCCGTTCCGCAGCCGATGACTTGCGGGAACGCGCCTCCGCCGACTCCTTCGACGTCGCCCTCGTCATGGGTTCGGGCTGGCTCCCGGCCGCCGACGCGCTCGGTACGCACGCGGTGGAGGTGCCCATGACCGAGCTGCCCGGGTTCGCGCCACCGGCCGTTCCCGGCCACCACGGGCGGATCAGGGTGGTCGAGGTCGGCGCGAAGCGCGCACTGATCTTCCTCGGCCGTACGCACCTGTACGAGGGCCACGGGCCCGCGGCGGTCGTCCACGGCGTCCGTACGGCGCTGGCGGCGGGTGTCACGACGGTCGTGCTCACCAACGCCGCGGGCGGCACCCGCCCGGAGTGGCAGAAGGTGGGCGACCCGGTACTCATCTCCGACCACCTGAACCTCACCGGGCACAACCCGATCAGCGGCCCCACCTTCACGGACCTCACCGAGGCGTACTCCCCCGCGCTGCGCGAGCTCGCCAAGAAGATCGACCCCTCGCTCGCCGAGGGCGTGTACGCCGCGCTGCCGGGCCCGTCGTACGAGACTCCGGCGGAGATCCGGATGCTGCGGACGCTCGGCGCGGACCTCGTCGGCATGTCGACCGTTCCGGAGACGATCGCGGCGCGCGAGGGCGGCGCCGACGTTCTGGGTATCTCCCTCGTGACCAACATCGCCGCCGGGCTCGCCGGGCGGCCTCTGGACCACCAGGAGGTGCTGGAGGCCGGCCGGGCCGCCGCGACGCGCATGGGCGGGCTACTCGGCGAACTCGTCAAGAGCCTTTGAGGGAGACGTGGTGAGCGACAGGGCGCGGGCCGAAAAGTGGCTGGAGCAGGACCCGGACCCGGAGACGCGTACGGAGTTGCGCGCGCTCCTCGATGACCCGGAGGCGCTGGCCGACCGGTTCGGGGCCAAGCTGGAGTTCGGCACCGCGGGCCTGCGCGGCGAGCTCGGCGCGGGGCCGAACCGCATGAACCGCGTCACGGTCAAACGCGCCGCGGCAGGCCTGGCCGCGGTGCTCACCGACCGCGACGACCTGGCCTCCGCCCCGTCCGTGGTGATCGGCTACGACGCGCGGCACAAGTCCGACGTCTTCGCCGAAGACTCCGCCGCGGTGCTCAGCGGCGCCGGCATCAGCGTCTATCTCATGCCGCGGACCCTGCCGACGCCCGTCCTCGCGTACGCCGTGCGCCACCTCGGCTGCGCCGCCGGGATCATGGTCACGGCCAGCCACAACCCGCCGCGGGACAACGGGTACAAGGTCTACTGGCAGGACGGCGCGCAGATCATCCCGCCGCTCGACGAGGAGATCTCCACCGCGATCGACGCGGTGGGCCGGGTGGACGAGCTCCCGCTGGGCACCGGCTGGGAGGTCCTGGACGAGTCGATCGTGGAGTCCTACCTGCGTTCGCTGGCCCGGCTGCCGCTGGGGACCGCACGCGAGGTGACGGCCGCGTACACGCCGCTGCACGGCGTGGGCGGCGAGGTGCTGCTGCGGGCGTTCGAGTGGTGCGGTTTCGCCCCGCCGGAGGTCGTCCCCGAGCAGTTCACCCCGGATCCGGACTTCCCGACGGTGTCGTTTCCGAACCCGGAGGAGCCCGGCGCCATGGACCTGGCGCTCGCCCTCGGCAAGGGCCGCGACCTGGTGATCGCGAACGACCCCGACGCCGACCGGTGCGCGGTGGCGGCCGGCGGCCGGATGCTGACCGGGGACGAGGTCGGGGGGCTGCTCGCGGAGTACGTCCTGCGGCACACCGACGGCGCGGACCGGCTCGTCGCCACGACGATCGTCTCCTCGTCCCTGCTGGGCAAGATCGCCGAGGCCTACGGCGTACGGCACGCCGAGACGCTCACCGGCTTCAAATGGATCATGAAGGCCGGCACGGACCGCGACCGGCTCGTGTACGGCTACGAGGAGGCCCTGGGCTACTGCGTCGGCGGCGACGAGGGCGTGCCCGTACGCGACAAGGACGGCATCGGTGCGGCGCTCACAGTGGCCGCCATGGCCGCCGAGGCCGCGGCCGAGGGCCGTACGCTCCTGGACCTGCTCGAGGACCAGGCGCGCCGCTACGGCCTCCACGCGACCGCACAGCTGTCCGTACGGGTCGAGGACCTGTCGCTGATCTCCGACGCGATGGTGCGGCTGCGCGAGGCGCCCCCGTCCTCACTCGCCGGCCGTACGGTGACCGAGGTCGACGACCTCGCCTCCGGGCTCGACGGGCTGCCGCCCGCGGACGTCATTCGGCTGCGCCTGTCCGGCGGAGGGCGCGTGATCGTACGGCCGTCGGGCACCGAGCCGAAGCTCAAGTGCTATCTGGAGGTCGTGATCCCCGCGGACGGCGACGAGGCGCGCGCGGCGGCGTCCGCCGAGCTGGCGGCGCTGCGGGAGGCCGTCGCGGACGTCCTGAGACTGTGACCGACGGTCTAGACGACCGTCGACTTTGGTCGCTACCCCGCCGCCGCGTCCCCGCCTACCGTGGTCAGGCATGAGCGGCATCGCGGCTCCCCGCCCCGACCATCCATCGTTGCTGCCCGCGCTGCTGGCCGCGGACGCCCCCGAGGGACGGGTCCGCCGTACGGCACGCGACTGGGCCATCGACGTCCTGTGCTTCGTCCTGGCGGCCGGTTTCGGCATCTTCATGCTGTATGTCACTGGCCACTCCTCCCACCCGATGCCCCATCCGCCGCGTCCTCCGGACGTGATCCTCGGGGCGTCGGCATGCCTGCTGCTGTGGAGCCGCCGCCGCTGGCCGGTGCCGCTCGCGCTCGTCCTCGCCGTGACCGGCGTCTTCTCGGTGACCTCCGTCGGCGCGGCGGCCGTGATGGTCTTCACCGTCGCCGTCCACCGCCCGTTCCGCACGGTGGCGCTCATCGCCCTGACCCACATCGGAAGCAGCGCGGTCTACTCGGCGTTCTATCCGGACCCGAGCCAGTCCTACTGGGCCTCGATGGCGTGGACCGTCATCATGGTCGGCGCCGTAGTCGCGTGGGGCATGTTCGTCCGTGCGCGGCGGCAGCTGATCCTCTCGCTGCGCGACCGGGCGCTGCGGGCCGAGGCGGAGCAGCAGCTGCGCGTCGGGCAGGCCCGCCACCAGGAGCGCGCCCGCATCGCACGGGAGATGCATGACGTCCTGGCACATCGCATCTCCCTGCTGAGCGTGCACGCGGGCGCGCTGGAGTTCCGCCCGGACGCCCCTCCGGCCGAGATCGCGCAGGCGGCCGGGGTGATCCGGGCCAGTGCCCACCAGGCGCTGCAGGACCTGCGCGAGGTGATCGGCGTCCTGCGCGACGACGCGGGCGACGACGCGCCCGAACGCCCGCAGCCCAGCCTCACCGACCTGCCGGCCCTGATCGACGAGTCGCGCCGCGCGGGCATGGCGGTCAACTGGGAGAACAAGATCCGCGACGTCTCGGTGGTGCCGTCCAACATCGGCCGCAGCGCCTACCGTACGGTCCAGGAGAGCCTGACCAACGCCCGCAAGCACGCGCCGGGCGCGGTGGTACGGGTGATGGTGGACGGCTCCGCGGGCAGCGGCCTGACGGTCGAGGTCCGCAACCCGCTGGTCAAGGCGGCCCCGGAGATCCCCGGCGCGGGCGCGGGCCTCATCGGCCTGACCGAGCGCGCGATGCTGGCCGGCGGCCGGCTCGAGCACGGCCGCCTGGAAGACGATTTCCGCGTCCGCGCCTGGCTGCCCTGGCCCGCCTGAGGCACCCCGTCAGTCGCCGCTCACCAGCCGGGCGGCGGCGGCCTGGATCTCCGCCTCCCGGCCGGGAAAGTACGCCGTGAGGAAGGCGGCCTTGTCGTAGGCGGCGAAGTCGTCGTCCGCGCGCCGGAGGTCGGCTCTGGCGAGGTGCAGCGCCTCCTCGTACCACTCCTCCCAGTCGCCGCCGATCCCCGCGACCAGCAGCGTCGCGGTGTCCGGGGATCCCGCCGCGTACAGGAGACGGAGATCTTCGGAGCCGAGCCGTAGCTCGCGGAGCGTCTCCGGTGGCCCGCCGAGCCGCCGCTCCAGGCCGTCGGCGTCGCGGAGGAGCTCGTCGACGGGCTCCTTCGCGGACCGGCCATCGGCGTGCGCCAGGGTGGCCTTGGCGACCTCCTTGCGAACGCGGAAGGCCTCCACCTGGCCGCGGAGCCGCTGCGCCGGCAGGGCGGGCCCGCGCCCGCGGAGAACCTCCTGCAGGAGTTCGAGCTGGCGCTGGTAGGAGTGGTCGAGCGCGACCGCGGGATGCTCCTCGCGCAGCGAGGACTCGACCTCGGCGATCAGGGATGAGTGCGCCCCGGCGTCGAAGAGCACGGTCACGGCCGCGCCGACCAGTCGCCCCATCCGGTCGTCCGTGGCCAGGAGGGCCGTCAGCCAGGCGCGTACCTCAGAGGACATACGGACCCGGTGGCTCATCTGCGCACCACGGTGACACGGACCGGGCCGGGGCGGCAAGCCTGCCGATTTCGGCATGGGGAAACGCGACGCGCCCGGCTAGTCTGTGCGGCGTGACCATCCGCGTGCTGATCGTTGACGATGACGCGCTGGTGCGTACGGGATTGTCGATGATGCTGGCCGGCGCCGATGATCTGCGGATCGTGGCCGAGGCCGACGACGGGGACAAGGTCGCGGCGCTGGTGGCCGAGCACAGCCCCGACGTGGTGCTCATGGACATCCGGATGCCCCGCGTGGACGGGCTGGCCGCCACCGAGCAGCTCCGTGGCCGCGACGGCGCCCCGGAGATCATCATCCTGACGACGTTCGACGCGGACGAGCACGTCGTACGCGCCCTGCGGGCCGGCGCCGGCGGGTTCCTCCTCAAGGACACGCCGCCCGCCGACATCATCAACGCCATCCGCAAGGTCGTGGCCGGGGAGCCGATCCTGTCCCCGAGCGTCACACGGCGGCTGATCGCGCAGGTCACCGAGGTGCACCGGAGTCCGGCCCGTGAGCTGCTCGGGGGGCTCAGCGACCGCGAGCGGGAGGTCGTCGTCGCCATCGGGCAGGGCAAGTCCAACGCGGAGATCGGCGCCGAGCTCTACATGAGCGTCGCGACCGTCAAGGCGCACGTCTCACGGCTGCTGACCAAGCTCGGCCTGAACAACCGCGTCCAGGTGGCTCTGTTCGCGCATGACGCCGGGCTCGTCTGAGAATCCGGTATCCTGGGCGGGTCACGCGGACGTGGCTCAGCTGGTAGAGCATCACCTTGCCAAGGTGAGGGTCGCGGGTTCGAATCCCGTCGTCCGCTCCATCTCACACCATCGCGACGACGATGGTCGCCAAGGTCAGCAGGCCCGGCGCGGCGAAGGCCAGCAGTGCGGCCCGGGACCACGTCGTGGTCACCTCGCCGGGTTCCGCGCCCTCCTTGCGGTTCTGCTCGATGATCTCGCGCAACTGCTCGACGGTGAAGTCCGTCGCCGTACGGCCGCGCATGTAGTCGGCGACGGCGTCCGGCAGCTTCTTGTCCTCGCGCTGGGCCCTCATCTCGGACTTGGCGCGGGCGCGCGGCGAGGTCTGCAGGATGAAGGCGCGGTACCTCTGCTCGCCGACGCAGGCGTACACCGCGTCGCCGCCCTCGAAGCGGTCCACCGACCCCCACGGCAGGCGTATGTCGCGGAGCAGGTTGTGGAAGTGCACGGCCTCGTCGTCGGCGACGATGCGGGGGCGCAGGGCGACGGCGTACGCGACGCCGCAGCCGAGCAGCATGACGGCCGCGGCGACCGCCGACGCGGCGTCGCGGCCCCGCCAGGCCAGGTCGGCGAGGTTCAGCACCGCGAAGATCATCCAGGCCCAGCCGGCGAACCGGATTCCGCCGGAGCGGAAGACACGGGCGGACTTGGGCACCACCGCGGCGGTCATGCGTGCGACCGCCACTTGAGCTGGGCGAACCCCGGCTTGATCACCCCGTTGATGAGCTCCATCCGCTCGTCGAAGCCGATGAAGGCCGACTTCATGGCGTTCACCGTGAACCACTGCAGGTCATCCCAGCCGTAGTCGAACGCCTCGACCAGCTTGGCGAACTCCTCCGACAGCGTCGTGCCGCTCATCAGCCGGTTGTCGGTGTTGACCGTGACGCGGAAGTAGAGGCGGCGGAGCAGCCCGATCGGGTGCGCGGCGATCGACTTGGCCGCGCCGGTCTGCACGTTGGAACTCGGGCACATCTCCAGCGGGATGCGCTTGTCCCGTACGTACGCGGCGAGCCGGCCGAGCTGGGGCACCTCGCCCTCGCGGTCGGTGATGTCGTCGATGATGCGCACGCCGTGGCCGAGCCGGTCGGCGCCGCACCACTGGATCGCCTGCCAGATCGACGGGAGGCCGAACGCCTCGCCCGCGTGGATGGTGAAGTGGGCGTTCTCGCGCTGGAGGTATTCGAAGGCGTCGAGGTGGCGGGTGGGCGGATAGCCCGCCTCCGCGCCGGCGATGTCGAAGCCGACCACGCCGGCGTCGCGGTAGCGTACGGCCAGCTCGGCGATCTCCATGCTGCGGGCCTGGTGGCGCATCGCGGTCAGCAGCGTGCCGACCCGGATGCCGTGGTCGCGGCCCCCGTCGGCGAACCCCTTGAGCACGGCCTCCACGACCTGCTCCAGCGACAGCCCGCGCGTGCCGTCGCCCTGCGGACCCCGGGTGTGCTGCTCGGGGGCGTACCGGACCTCGGCGTACACGACGCCGTCGCGTGCGAGGTCCTCGGCGCACTCATAGGCGACGCGGGTCAGCGCCTCCTCGGTCTGCAGCACGCCGACGGTGTGGTCGAACGTCTCCAGATAGCGTTCGAGCGAACCCGAGTCGGAGGCCTCCGCGAACCACGTGCGCAGGTTGTCCGGATCGGTCGCGGGCAGCTGATCGTAGCCGCTCTCGCGGGCGAGATCGGCGATGGTCGCGGGGCGGAGGCCGCCGTCAAGGTGATCGTGCAGGAGCACCTTGGGGGCTCGCCGGATGTCATCGAGAACAGGCCGATTGGTCACGTCTCGCACATTACCCGCCGTAGCCTCGCGTAGGAGCCCATCCATCCAGCGGCAGGTCGAGCTCGCCGCCGGTCACCGTCACCTTCGTACCGGCCGGGTAACGCAGCGTGTATTCGTGGTCGGTGGCCATGATCACCAGCCCGATGCGGTGGCCCGGCTTGAACACGTGGTCATAGGGAACCAGGGGCCAGCCGAACGCGTACGTACGGCCCTTCTCGATCTCCTCGGTCAGCGACGCCGACCGCCGGTTGCGTACGTCCAGCCAGCCGCGCGTGACGATCTCGTACGGGGTCCGCCGCGTGACGTACCGCCTCACCGTGCGGCAGCCGGAGTCGCCGGGGACGCTGTCGCCGAAGCACCATCGCTGCCCGGTCGCGGAGAAGCCGGCGAAGCGTGTGTCTTCTCCGTAGTCGACGAGCAGGGCGGTGAGGTACGGGGAGCTTCCGTCGACGGCCGCTTTCAGCCGTACTTTCGGGGTGCCGCTGAGGCGTGCGGGCGCCGTGAGCTTCGGGGTGAGGTAGATCAGGCGGTTGGGATCGGGCCGGTCGGGGCGTTCGGTGAGTTGTTCGGCCGTACGGGAGGGAGCGTCGACGAATCCCCTCCTGCCGTTGAGGCTCAGCGTGACCGTACGGGCCTTGGGGTCCGGCCAGTCGGGGGCGGTCGTCCACTGGCCGGGCGCGCGTTCGAGGTCGACCTTGGGTTCGGACATGATGCCGTTCTCGACGCCGTACAGCCAGTGGGCGAACCAGCGGTCGAGCGTGTCGAGCCAGACCTGTTGCCGTACGTCGATGGGGTCGTCATGGCGTGCCTGGTGGATCCAGAGCTTGCGGGGTACGCCGGCGCGGCCGAGGGCCTGCCAGAGATCGAGGAACTGGTCGGGTTTGACGTTCCAGTCGTTGAGACCGCCGGTGACGAGGACGCTGGCGCGGAGGTTTCGTGCTTTGGCGATGAAGTTCCTTGCGGCCCAGAACTGGTTGTAGTCGCCGCTGGTGCGGTCCATGTCCTTTTCGAGGCGTCGCATCTCTGGCGCACAGACGGCCGGGTTCTTGCGGGTAAGGACGACTTCGGCGTGCAGGTCGGCGTCTTCGCCCTCGTACCCGGCGGGCGCGACGACGCCGCCGTTCGCGCGGTAGTAGTCGTACCAGCTGCCGACGCCGGAGATCGACACGATCGTCTTCAGTCCTTCGACGCCGGTGGCGGCGGTCGCGAGCGGCAGGGTGCCGTCGTAGGACTTGCCGGCCATGGCGACGTTCTTCGTGGACCAGCCGGCTTCGGCCTTCCTGCCGTCCGCGGTGTGGGCGGTGGCCTTCCCCGTGAGCCATTCGACGACGGTCTTCATCGCCGTGGTCTCTTCGGGACTGACGGCGCCGGGACAGCCGGTGGACTCACCGGTGCCGAGGGTGCTGGCGGCCAGTACGGCGTAGCCGCGGGAGACGAAGTAGTTGTCGTAGTAGACGAAGGTGTGGTCGGGCGGCGTCCATGGGGCGGTCGGGGGCTGCCAGGGGGCGAGGCGGGGGCGGTCGGTGACGTCGGCGGGGTGGTAGGGGGTGTTGACGGTGCCGCCGTAGTACGGGCTCGCTTCTATGATCGAGGCGACTTTCAGCCCGTGGCCGGTCTCTTTGGGACGGGTTACGTAGACGGCTACGCGGTCGTGCTCACCGTCGTGATCACTGTCGACGGGGGTGTCGACGTAGACGGTTTCGCGGATCGCGTCCTGATAGGAGAAGACCGGGCGGGTCATCCCGCCTGCGATGACGATGTGGGGGGTGTTTCGGGGAGGCGGGTTCGCGGCCGGTGCGGTGGGGGGCGCGGTGGGGTCCGGCGGGGTCATGGTGCCGGAGGGTGCAGCGCCGACGGGGGCGGTGATGTCGGCGGACGCGGCATGGGCCGACCCGGCCGACCCAACGTGGCCCGACCCGGCCGACTCGGCGTGGCCCGCCCCAGCACGATCCGACCCGGCACGGTCCAGCCCACCGCGGTCCACGCCGACACGGTCCACGCCGACACGGTCCAGGCCTGCACGATCCGACTTGGCGCGGTCCAGCCCAGCGCGGTCCCATTCGGCGCGGTCCGACGCACCACGATCCGAGGTGGCGCTTCCCGAGGCGGCGCCGGCAGGCGTGGCGTTGCCGATCGCGGCGTCGGCCGCTTCGCCGCTCGCGGGTGTCACGCCTGCGGGCGCCGTACCGCCGGACACGGTGCCGCCGGAAGTGGCACCGCCATGTTCGACGCCGCCGGGCACGGCAGCCGGCGAGACGAGCAAGCCCAAGGCCGTGACCAGGTAGAACAGTCGCATCGTCGTTCCTCACCGATCACCGCCTCGGCAAGTTGTCCACAGCCTGTGGACCCCTCTTGCCCCTCCAGCCGCCTCAACGGAAGGATGGGAATTGGGATGAGCCCCCCAGGGCGGGCGGGGTCCCCTTCCCCGCCCCACCCAGGGCTTGCTGGGTGATCGTTTGTCACATTCGAGGGGGCAACGTGAGAAGTCAAGGACCTCGACCGATTCGGTCAGGATGCGGGGAAAGCTGAGGGCTGCCGTTGGTTCTGCGGCTTCTCCGCTGGGGTGGCGGAGCGACTCCCTTGGACGGTCACCGTCGTGGGACGGCGCGTTCCCGCCAGGCGGCCGTCGTCTACGTGTGGTCGTCGGCGCTCCGATCTCGCGGCGGCACCGCGGTCGTCCGCCAGAGGCGGGCGAACGGCGCCACGGGAAGCCGGACCCACGACAGCACCACCGGCTTGGCCCGCCGGCGAACGGCGCACTCGCGGCGCCGCTTGAGGACCCCCTGCCGCGGACCGGGAACAACGCGCGAGACGCCTCGCGGCCGCGCCCCCGGTTTCGCGATGGATCGGCAGCCGGTGCCGCGAACTCGGCATCGCCGGTCCCCGGCGAGCGGGCACCGAGCTTGCGGCACAGGTCACTTGCGGCTTCTGCCACGACGCTGCGCCCCGTGAGGGCGGGCCGCCTCAGGCGATGCGGTCGATGATCAGCGGTTGCGGGTCGGGCTTTCCGCCGATCTCGTACGCGCCCTCCAGGGCCTCCAGCGCCCTCTCGAAGCGGTCCGTCTCATCCGCGTGCAGGGTCAGCAGGGGCTGGCCCTCGCGTACCTCGTCGCCCGGTTTGGCGTGCAGCGTCACGCCCGCCGCGTAAGAGACCGTGTCCTCCTTGCGCGCCCGCCCCGCGCCCAAGCGCCAGGCCGCCACGCCCACCCCGTACGCGTCCAGACGGCTCAAAAAGCCCGTCTCCGGCGCCTTCACCTCGTGCGACTCCCGAGGGATCGGCAGCGCCGCGTCAGGGTCGCCTCCCTGAGCGGTGATCATCCGGCGCCAGGCGTCCATCGCCGAGCCGTCGCGCAGTGCCTCCGCCGGGTCCTTCGCGTCGGTCAGGCCCGCTCCGATCAGCATCTCGCGGGCCAGCGCCACCGCCAGCTCGACCACGTCCGCCGGGCCGCCGCCCGAGAGTACCTCCACCGACTCCGCGACCTCCACGGCGTTGCCGACCGCGCGGCCGAGAGGTGTGTCCATCGCGGTCAGCAGGGCGACCGTTCGTACGCCGTGGTCCGTGCCCAGGTCGACCATCGTCCGGGCCAGCTCGCGCGCGTCGGAGGCGTTCTTCATGAACGCTCCCGAGCCCACCTTCACGTCCAGGACCAGCGCGCCCGTGCCTTCGGCGATCTTCTTGGACATGATCGAGCTGGCGATCAGCGGGATCGACTCGACCGTGCCGGTGACGTCGCGCAGGGCGTACAGCTTGCGGTCGGCGGGGGCCAGGCCCGTGCCGGCCGCGCACACGACCGCGCCGGCCGTGCGCAACACCTCCAGCATCTCCTCGTTCGACAGCGACGCCCGCCAGCCCGGGATCGACTCCAGCTTGTCGAGCGTGCCGCCCGTGTGGCCCAGGCCGCGTCCCGAGAGCTGGGGTACGGCCGCGCCGCAGGCCGCGACCAGCGGCGCCAGCGGCAGGGTGATCTTGTCGCCCACACCGCCCGTCGAGTGTTTGTCCGTGGTCGGCGAGGAGAGCTCGGACCAGTCCATCCGCTCGCCTGAGCGGATCATCGCGTCCGTCCAGCGCGCCACTTCCGGCCGGGTCATCCCCCGCAGCAGGATCGCCATCGCGAGCGAGGCCATCTGCTCCTCGGCGATCGCACCGCGCGTGTACGCGTCGACCGCCCAGTCGATCTGTTCGGCGCTCAGCACACCGCCGTCGCGCTTGGTCCGGATGACGTCGACCGCGTCGAAACTCATCTTCACCTTTCCAGGTCGTCGGGGCCGAACGCGTCCGGCAGTACCTCGCTCATCGGCCGTACGCCGCGTGCCGTCTCCAGCAGCATCTCCGCGCCGCCGTGCTCCCACAGCAGCTGGCGGCACCGACCGCACGGCATCACCGGCTCGCCGTCACGCTGGACGACCGAGACCGCGACCAGCCGCCCGCCGCCCGAGCCGTGCAGCGCCGACACCAGGCCGCACTCCGCGCAGAGCCCGAGGCCGTACGACGCGTTCTCCACGTTGCATCCGGTCACGATCCGCCCGTCGTCGGTCAGACCGGCCGCGCCCACCGGAAAGCCGGAGTACGGCGCGTACGCGCGGGTCATCGCCGCGCGGGCGGCCTCCCTCAGCGGCTCCCAGTCGACCATCAGTGGCCACCGCCGCGGCGATAGCGCAGGCCGTCCGCCGCGGGCATCCGCAGCCGCTGCGCCGCGAACGCGAGCACCAGCAGTGTCGTGATGTGCGGGCTGTACGTGACGATCTCCCGGGGCAGCTCGTCCGTCGTGAAGAACCACACGAGCACGCCGATCGCGACCACGGCCGAGACCGCGGCGGCCACCACCCGGCCCTTGTAGCCGCGCCAGGCCGCCAGGGCCAGCAGGCCGATGCCGATCAGCAGCAGCATCGCGTGCACCGCGCCCGCGCCGCCGCGCAGCTGCAGCGCGTCGGCGTAGCCGAACAGGCCGGCGCCGCCGGCGACCATGCCCGGCCGCCAGTTGCCGAAGATCATCGCGGCGAGGCCGATGTAGCCACGTCCGTTGACCTGCCCCTCCTGGTAGTTCGACGACGCGACCATGGCCAGGAACACCCCGCCGAGCCCGGCGAAGGCGCCGGAGATCACGACGGCGGCGTACTTCATCCGGTAGACCTTCACGCCGAGCGACTCGGCGGCGGTGGGATTCTCCCCGCAGGAGCGCAGCCGCAACCCGAAGGCCGTGCGCCACAGCAGGTAGAACGAGGCCGGTACGAGCAGGATCGCGATCAGCGTGACCGGAGAGAGCCCGGTCAGCACGCCGCGTACGAGGCCGGCCAGGTCCGAGATCAGGATCCAGTGGTGTTTCTCGAGTGAGCCGAGCGGTTTGCCGACGCCCGGCACGCTCCAGGTTGGGAAGCTCGGCAGCGGTGGCGACTGGGTCGCGCCGCCGCCCTGCTCGTCGGTGAACAGCAGGTCCGACAGGTACCTCGTGACGCCCGGCGCGAGGATCGTGATCGCGACGCCGGACACGATGTGGTCGACGCCGAACGTCACCGTGGCGACGGCGTGCAGCAGCCCGCCGAGCGCGCCGGCGATGACGCCGCCGAGCAGGCCGAGCCACGGGTTGCCGCTGAAGTACGCGCCGAAGGCCGCGCCCCAGGTGCCGAAGGTCATCATGCCTTCGAGGCCGATGTTGACGACGCCGGAGCGCTCGGACCACAGACCGCCGAGCGCGGCCATCCCGATCGGCACCGCCAGGGCGAGCGTGGCGCTCATGGTGCCGCTGGAGGTGATGTCGGACTCGCCGGTGATCAGCCGCAGCAGGATGAGCGCGACGAAGACCCCGAGTCCGATGAGCAGTCCGCGGGTCGCGCCGTTCGAACGCGTGCCTCCGGTGTCCGGCGCAGGTGTCCGGACCTCCTGTTCGATCATGCCGGGACCTCTCCGAGCTGCGCGGCGACGTGCCGCTGGTCGATGCGCTGGCCGATCCGGTTGACGACCTCGTACACGATGACCACGGACAGCAGCACGGCCGCCTGGGTGATCGCCACGATCTCCTTGGGGATGTCGTTGAAGTCGAGGATCTGCGATGACTGGTCCAGGAACGCCCAGAGCAGGGAGGCGAACGCGATGCCGACCGGGCTGTTGCGGCCGAGCAGCGCGATGCCGATCCCGGTGAAGCCGATGCCGGTCGGGAAGTCCAGGGAGTAGGAGTAGGACCCGCCGAGCAGCTGCGGCATGCCGACCATGCCGGCCACCGCGCCGGACATGACCATCGCGACGATCACCATGCGCTTGGCGTCCACGCCGCTCGCCACCGCGGCGCTCTGGGACAGGCCGGTCGCCCGCAGGTCGAAGCCGAACCGCGTGCGGTTGATCATGTACCAGAAGCCGATGCCGGCCAGGACCGCGACGATGACGAAGCTGTAGATCTTCAGCTCGCTGCCCGGGTACGTGATGCCGGGCATCCGGCCCGACGGGGCGATCGGCTTGGTGCCGATGTTGTTGCTGCCGGCCACCTTCGTCGCGAGCCGCTGCGGGTTGAGCAGGAAGGCGATGACGCCGGAGGCGATGAAGTTCAGCATGATCGTCGAGATGACCTCGCTGACGCCGCGGGTCACCTTGAGCACGGCCGCGATCGCGGCCCACAGCCCGCCGACGACGACCGCGACGACGACGATGAAGACCTGGTGCAGCACGGTCGGCAGTGCCCACGCGCCGCCGGCCGCCGCCGCGAGCATCGCCGCGAGGCGGTACTGCCCGTCGACGCCGATGTTGAACAGGTTCATCCGGAACCCGATCGCCACCGCCAGCGCGGACAGGTAGTAGGTAGCCGCCCGGTTCACCGTGTTGACGATGCTGTCGGGATCCTTGCCGAACTCGAACATCGCCTGGAACGTCGACGGCGGGTTGAACCCGCTGACCGACAGCACGATCGAGGTGAGGATGAGCGAGAAGATGAGCGCGATCAACGCGGCGACGATGGTCCGCGTGTACGACTTCGCGAGCACTCGGTAGATCACGCGGCGCTCCCCTCTCCGGCGCCGGTCATGAGGGAGCCGAGCTGGTCCGGTGTGATGGTGGCGGGGTCGGCCTCGCCGACCAGGCGGCCGCGCAGGATCACCCGCAGCGTGTCCGACATGCCGATGAGCTCGTCGAGGTCGGCCGAGATGAGCAGCACCGCGAGGCCCTCGGCGCGGGCGTGCCGTAGGTGGTCCCAGATCGCCGACTGCGCGCCCACGTCGACGCCGCGCGTCGGGTGGGCGGCGATGAGCAGCTTCGGGGCGCCCGACATCTCCCGGCCGACGATCAGTTTCTGCTGGTTGCCGCCGGACAGGGACGCCGCGGCGACGTCGATACCAGGCGTGCGCACGTCGTAGTCGCGGACGATCCGCTCGGTGTCGCGCCGGGCGCCCTGGCGGTCGATCAGCCCGCGTCTGACATTCGGCGGCTGGGTCTGGTGCCCGAGGATGCGGTTCTCCCACAGCGGGGAATCCAGCAGCAGGCCGTGCCGGTGGCGGTCCTCGGGGATGAAGCCGATGCCCGCCTCGCGCCGCCGCCGGGTGGCCAGCTTGGTCAGGTCCGTCTCACCGAGCCGGATGACGCCGGTCTCGACGGGCAGCATGCCCATGATCGCCTCGACGAGCTCGGCCTGGCCGTTGCCCTCGACGCCGGCGATGCCGAGGATCTCGCCCTCGTGGATCGTGAGTGAGACGTCGTCCACGAGCGCGCGGCCCGCGGCGTCGCGTACGGTCACCTCGCTCAGGCTGAGCACCGGGACGTCGGTCACGGTCGACTCGCGCAGCTCGGGTACGGGCAGTTCGCTGCCCACCATGAGCTCGGCGAGCTGGCGGGCGGTGACCTCGCCGGGCTCGACGGTGCCGACCGTGGTGCCGCGCCGGATCACGGTGATCGTGTCGGCCACCGACAGGACCTCGTCCAGCTTGTGCGAGATGAAGATGACGGTCAGGCCCTCGCGCTTGAGCTCGCGCAGGTTGCCGAAGAGCTCCTCGACCTCCTGCGGCACGAGCACCGCGGTGGGCTCGTCCAGGATGAGGATCTTCGCGCCGCGGTAGAGCACCTTGAGGATCTCGACACGCTGCCGGGCGCCGACGCCGAGCTGTTCGACGAGCCGGCCGGGTTCGACGCCCAGGCCGTACTGGCGGGAGATCTCCTCGATCCGGCGGCGTGCCTTTCCGCCGATGCCATACAGCTTCTCGGCGCCGAGCACGACGTTCTCCAGCACGCTGAGGTTGTCGGCGAGCATGAAGTGCTGGTGCACCATGCCGATGCCGCGCGCGATGGCGTCCGACGGGGTGTGGAGGCTGACCTCGGCACCGGCTATCTTGATCGTCCCCTCGTCCGGCCGCTGCATGCCGTAGAGGATCTTCATCAGGGTGGACTTGCCCGCGCCGTTCTCCCCGACGATGGCGTGCACCGTGCCCTCCGCGACCTCGATGTCGATGTCGTGGTTGGCCACTACGCCGGGAAAGCGCTTGGTGATGCCGTGCAGCTCGACCGCCGGCTCAGTGGGGGACATGCGTCACTCCTACACCAGTGAGCCCGGGAGGGAAGCCGAGTCGGCCACCCTCCCGGGCCTGAGTACTGTCGCCGTCACTTCTCGGGCGGCGTGATACTTCCGGAGATGATCTGCTGCTTGAGGTCGTTCAGCGTCGTCGGCAGGTCGCCCAGCGCCGTCGGGTTCGACGTCGAGTAGTCGACACCGTCGTTCTTGAGGCTGAACCGCACGTCGCCCTTCTGCACGGTGCCGTCGCCGACGCTCTTGACGAAGTTGAACACCGCGGTGTCCACGCGCTTGAGCATCGAGGTCAGGACGTAGGGCTTCTCGGCGGCCGAGGCCGTCTGGTACTGGTCGGAGTCGACGCCGATGAACCACTTCTTCTCGGACGTGGCCGACTGAAGGGAACCGGTGCCCGACAGGCCCGCCGCGGCGTAGACCACGTCGGCGCCCTGGTCGTACATGCCCTGGGCGATCGTCTTGCCCTTGGCCGGGTCCTTGAAGCCGCTGAAGTCCGGCGGCTGGGAGATGTACTTGACCTGGACCTTGATCTTCGGGTTGATCTTCTTGGCGCCCGCGATGTAGCCGACCTCGAACTTCTTGATCAGCGGGGTCTGCACGCCGCCGATGAAGCCGATGTTGCCGGTCGTGGACTTCTTCGCGGCCGCGGCACCGACGAGGTAGGAGCCCTCCTGCTCGGCGAAGAGCAGGTCGGTGACGTTCGCCTGCTGGATCGTGTTGTCGTCCACGATCGCGAACTTGGTGTTCGGGTACTTCGGCGCGACCTTGCCCAGCGCCGTGGCGTACACGAAACCGACCGCGACCACGGGGTTGTAGCCCGACTTGGCCAGCAGGTCGAGCCGCTGGATCTTGTCGTTGTCGCTCTCGCCCTCTTTGGCCTCAAGGTCCTTGACCTGAAGGTTCAGCTCACTCTGGATCTTCTGCAAACCGGCGTACGCGGCGTCGTTGAACGACTTGTCACCGCGGCCGCCGATGTCATAGGCGAGCCCGACCTTCAGGGTCTTCTTGGCGTTGCCACCGCCGCCGTCGCCACCGGTGGTCGCCTTCTTCCCACCACAACCGGCGGCGCTCAGCGCCATGACCGCACTCGCCGCAATGGCGGTTATCTTCAATCCACGGCGCAAGGTAGTTCCTCCGTCTGTCCCAACTCCGCCCGAAATGTGCCACCGGCACGAATCTCCTGGACCCTAGTCCGCGGCGGAGTGTGGACGGAACAAAGCTACCGTGTCGCAACGTGTCCGTTATCAACGCGAAAGCGCGTCGTCACAGGTCAGGACACATGATCGTAACGTGCGGCGGAGTCAGGCGGGCTCGCCGACCGGCTCCGTGGCACCCGCGCTACGGCTCCCCCACAGCGCGGTGAGCGCGGTGGCGACCATCACCCGGACGCCGATGGCGATGCACCGCTCGTCGACGTCGAAAGTGCCCCGGTGGAGGTCGTATGCCCCGGCCATGCCGGGCGCGGCGACACCGAGCCGGGCCAGAGCGCCCGGAATCGACTCGAGGTACCAGCCGAAATCCTCGCCACCGAGGCTCTGCGGCGTGCCGGTCACGCCGTCCTCGCCCAGCACGCTCGTCACGGCGGCGCGGAACATCTCGACGCTGGTCTTCTCGTTGACCGTGGGGGGAACGCCGCGGACGTAATCGAGCTCGGCCTTGACGTCGTACGCGCTGGCGACCGAGTCGAGCAGGGCCTTCATCAGGTCCGGCGCCGAGTGCCACGCCTCGTCGTCCAGGCAGCGGACCGTGCCCATCGCGACGCCGTCGTCGGGGATGGCGTTGGCCACCGACCCGGCCGAGATCTGGCCCCAGACCAGACTGAGGCTGGACCGGGGGTCGACCCGGCGCGACAGCGCGGCCGGCAGCTCGGTGACGATCTTGGCCAGGGCGTAGACCAGGTCGGCGGTGAGGTGCGGGCGGGCGGTGTGGCCGCCGGGCCCGGTGACCCGGACGTTGACCTTGTCGCAGGCGGCGGTGATGGGCCCGGCGCGCAGGCCGAGCTGGCCGACCTCCACCCGGGGGTCACAGTGCAGCGCGAAGATCCGGTCGATGCCCGCGATGCCGCCGGCCGCCATGACGTCCAGCGCGCCGCCGGGGTTCTCCTCGGCGGGCTGGAAGATCAGGCGAACCCGGCCGGGCAGCTGCTCGGCGTCGGCCTGCTGGGCGAAGAACCGTGCCACGCCGAGCATGATCGTCGTATGCACGTCGTGCCCGCAGGCGTGCGTGACGCCCGGCACCGTGGAGCGGTAGGGAACGTCCTTCTCGTCCGGCAGCGGCAGCGCGTCGATGTCGGCGCGCAGGGCCACGACCGGCCCGTCGCCGCAGCCGACCTCGCAGATCAGGCCGGTGCCCTTGGGGAGCTGCGTCGGCCGTAGCCCGGCCGCGGTCAGCTCCTCCGCGATGCGCGCGGTGGTCCGGTGCTCGGCGTAGCCGAGCTCGGGGTGCATGTGAACGTCGCGCCGGAAGGCGATGAGCCGGTCTTCCTGGCTGGCGAGAAAGGAGTCGAGCTGCGCCTGCAACCCGCCCCCTTTCGGCTCATTGCCGCGGAGTTCAGATCCCCGCATGTGTCACCTCCCGTGGATTCACGAATCTGTCCTCCCGGAACTCCGTGATGCCGGCTCGCACGACGTCCTCGATCGAACCGCCGGCGGCGAGGATGGCGCGCTGGCGTTCGTACGGGGCACCGTGGTCGAGCACTTCCGAGACGACCTTCAGGTCTTCGGCGCAGCCGAGCCGGTCCGCGATGGGCTCCAGCTCGTGCACCAGTTCGTACAGCTCGTCGCGGAGCGGCGCCGTCGTGCCCTGGTCGTCGGTGATGACGATGGCGTCCAGGCCGTAGCGGGTCGCGCGCCACTTGTTGTCGCGTACGACCCAGGCGGCCGGGCTGGGCAGGGTATAGCCCCGGTCGAGCTGGTGGTCGAAGAGCTCGACGAGTGACTGGCAGAGCGCAGCCACCATGCCGACCTCACGAAGCGTGGGGATGCCGTCGAACATCCGGATCTCGATGGTGCCGAAGTCCGGATGCGGGCGGATGTCCCACCACACCTCTTTGATGCTGCGGATCGTGCCGGCCCGCAGCAGCGTGTCCATGTATTCCTCGAACTCGCCCCAGTCGGCGAGCAGGTGCGGCGGCCCGGCGGTGGGGAGCGAGCCGAAGACGATCGCCCGGCTCGACGCGAGCCCGGTGTCGTGGCCGCTCCAGTAGGGGCTGGAGGCGGTCAGCGCGAGGAAGTGCGGGAGGTAGGCGGCCAGGGCGTTCACGATCGGCACGGCCTTGTCGGCCGCGCGTACGCCGACGTGGACGTGGACGCCGAAGGTCTGGATGCGGCGCGCGAGCCACTGCATCTGCTCGACGAGCTCGGCGTAGCGCTGGACCGGCGCCATGACGGCGTCGCGCCAGTCACTGATCGGATGGGTGCCGGTGCAGGCGAGCGCCGTGCCGCGCGGGTCGGTCACCGAGCGCAGGTCGCCGATGGTCCCGGCGAGGTCGGCACGGGCCTCGGAGACCGTGTGGCAGATGCCGGTGACGATCTCGACCGTGGATTCCATGAGCTCGTGGCGGATTTTCGGTTTCCCCTGGGCCTCACCGACCCCAGGCAGCGCGGCCAGCACCTCACGCGCGTCCTGCCGAAGACGCATGGTTTCGGCGTCGACGAGCTGGAGCTCCCACTCGACTCCGAGGGTCGCTCCTCGTGATGCGTTGAACTCGATGGCCACGGCCAACCTCCGATCTCAATCCTTGCAGGTTAATGCCGCGCACGTGGCACAATCCGGCCAGCACGTCCGATCTTTGGCGACCGCTCGGGCCGCGTCTCTTCGATGATCACCATGCCGACGATGGCACGTGACCTCGCGACGTGTTTGCCCCGCGATGTGCGGTTGACTCAACCTGAGCACCCGTGCGCTCATCGTCGCCACCCGTTTCGGCTACGCACAATCCCTACTAATGACCAAACTGATCATGCCCGGAGGTCAGGGCGTGACGGCCATGCCCGCCAGGACGCGTCCCGCGAGGTCGGCGTCTCCGGCGACCTCGACCTCGGCCGCGGAGGCGTGGACCCGTCCGCCGCCGAGCCGCGCGAACGTCTCCCACTCCATCCGGAGCCGTACGGTCGGCTCGGTCACGCCGTCGCCGAGACGTGCCCGGCGGTCGTCGCCGACCTCGACGCACCAGCGGTGGTCCGGCGTCTCGACGACCACGGTCTGACCGGGTACGGCCGCCGCGCGCTTGCCGACCACGAAGGGCAGGGCGCCCCCGATGATCTGCCGGGAGCAATCCGCGGCCGGCCCTGCGAGGTTTCCGGGGCGGCCCGCGGCCCGTCGTACGTCCTGCTCGTGCATCCAGATGTCGAACGCACGAAAACGCATGAAGTCGCCGTAGGTCATACGGCGTTGTAACGGCGTGTCGATGACCTCGGCGAGGTCGATCGCGCCGGAGCGCAGCACCGCGACGCGCCGGTCGATGACACCGCGCAGCTCTCCGAGGATCTCCTCGGGCGCCCGGCCGCGCAGCGCTTCGACGTCGAGTTGGGTGTTGGCCACGGTACGGATCCGACCGTCGTCGGTCTCACCGAGCAGCCACCGTTCGACTCCCAGGATATGTGAGTACTGATCCTTGACGGACCAGCCCGGGCACTCAGTTGGACACCCCCAGTCCGCCTCGTCGAGTTCGCCGCCGAGCGCGAACATCGACCGTAAGGTCTGCTCGAACGCGTCGATGTTCGCCTGCCAGGCCGTCTCGCTCATTCCTGCCTCCTGCGACCGGAACCGGATCAGTACGCGTCGGGCGGCACGTAGACGCCCCAGACATCGCGGAGCGCGTCGCAGACCTCGCCGACGGTCGCCCGCTCGCGCAGCGCCTCGCGCAGCGGATAGAGGAGGTTGGCGTGGCCGGCGGACATGTCGCCGCTCTCGGCCTGCGCGCCCTCCTTCTCGGCGAGCCCGCGCAGCTCGTCGAGCCGGCGGCGTACCTCGCCGCCGTCGCGCTCGTCGCGCAGCCGCCCGAGCTTGGCGGCCTGCGCCTCGCCGATCGCCGGGTCCACTCGCAGCGGCTCGTACGGCTCGTCCTCGTCGGTACGGAACTTGTTCACACCGACGACGACCCGCTCCCCGTTGTCGATCTCCAGGGCGGTGCGGTAGGCGGACCGCTCGATCTCGGTCTTCTGGAAGCCCTTCTCGATGGCGCTCACCGCGCCGCCGTACTCCTCGACCCGCTCCATCAGGGCGCGAGCCGCCTCCTCGATGTCATCGGTCATCGACTCGACGGCGTACGAGCCGGCGAACGGGTCGACGGTCCTGGTCAGGTCGGACTCGTTCGCGATCACCTGCTGGGTGCGCAGGGCGAGCCGGGCGGCCTTCTCCGTGGGCAGCGCGATGGCCTCGTCGTAGGAGTTGGTGTGCAGCGACTGGGTGCCACCCAGGACGGCGCCGAGCGCCTGGACGGCGACGCGCACCATGTTGACCTCGGGCTGCTGGGCGGTGAGCTGCACGCCGGCCGTCTGGGTGTGGAAGCGCAGCATCTGCGACTTTGGGTTCTTCGCGCCGAACTCGTCCCGCATCATGTGCGCCCAGATCCGCCGCGCCGCCCGGAACTTGGCGACCTCCTCCAGCAGCGTCGTACGGGCCACGAAGAAGAAGGACAGCCGGGGGGCGAAGGAGTCGACGTCCAGGCCGGACTCGACCGCCGCCCGGACGTACTCACGGGCGTTGGCCAGCGTGAACGCGATCTCCTGTACGGGCGTCGCCCCGGCCTCGGCCATGTGGTAGCCCGAGATCGAGATGGTGTTCCAGCGCGGGATCTCGTCCTTGCAGTAGCGGAAGGAGTCGGCCACCAGCCGCAGGCTGGGCTTCGGCGGGAAGATGTAGGTGCCCCGCGCGATGTACTCCTTGAGGATGTCGTTCTGGATCGTGCCGGTGAGCTTGCTCGCCGGCACGCCCTGCTCCTCGGCGACCAGTTGGTAGAGCAGGAGGAGCACCGCCGCGGGCGCGTTGATCGTCATCGACGTCGATACCTGGTCCAGCGGGATCCCGTCGAAGAGCAGCCGCATGTCCTCGATGGAGTCGATCGCGACGCCGACCTTGCCCACCTCGCCGGACGCCATCGTCGCGTCGGAGTCATAACCCATCTGCGTCGGCAGGTCGAAGGCGACCGAGAGGCCGGCCGTACCGGCCTCGATCAGCTGGTGGTAGCGGCGGTTGGACTCGGTGGCGGTGCCGAACCCGGCGTACTGCCGCATCGTCCACGGGCGGCTGGTGTACATCGTGGGGTAGACACCCCGGGTGAAGGGGAACTCTCCTGGTGTGCCGAGCGCGGCGGCGGGGTCGGCCCCGGCCAGCGCGTCCGGCCCGTAGACCGCCTCGATCGGCAGTCCCGACTCAGAGTCCATGACGCCATCACCTTCCCGCTCGGCTCCTCCTGCGGTCTGCCCGGTCCGCGGCGCGAATCACATCAGTCGCGCCGCGAGGAGCTCCAGGCTCGCCAGCCGATGGCACCGAGCACGATCGCCAGCACGATGTTCACACACACGAGGATTCCGTGCACGACGTAGAACGCCGTCGGCCGCTGTGGGCCGCTACCCAGATTCTTCGCGAGCATGAGCCATTCAAAGATCATGAATGCGGCAAGTCCGAGTACAAATCCGGATGCGAGGCGAGAGGTGTTCATCAGGCACCATTATCGAGGGTAGACCCGAGTGGTCATTCAAGTACCGGTCGTCTAGCGTTGGGCCGCCATGCGAAAAGTCGTCACCATAGTCGCCGTCTGTGGCGTCACGGGGTGTTTGTTCGTCTCTCCCGCCCATGCCGACACCACGGTCGGCGGCACCAGGCTGGCCGGCCACGGCTACATCTGGGACCGGGGCTCCGGCGTGCCGGAGCCGCCGCACATCGCGGCGTCGTCGTATGTCATCGCCGACCTGGAGACGGGGCACGTGCTGGCGGCCAAGGACCCGCACGGGCACTACAAGCCCGCGAGCACGCTCAAGACGCTCACCGCGATCACGCTGATCCCGCGGCTCGACCCGCACAAGAAGATCAAGCCGTCGCTGAACGCGGTCAACGCCTCGGGCTCGGCGGTCGGCCTGGACACCAAGATGTCCTACACGATCAACGACCTGTTCCACGGCCTGCTGATGCAGTCGGGCAACGACGCCGCCATCGCGCTGGCCGAGGCGGGCGGGAGCATGCACCAGACGCTCGCCGCGATGAACGCCGAGGCCAAACGGATCCAGGCGTACGACACCGAGGCCCGTACGCCGAACGGCCTGGACGACGACCCGCCGCTCACCCTGAAGCAGCAGCACAGCTCCGCGTACGACCTGGCACTGATCATGAAGCAGGGGCTCACCCTGCCCGACTTCCGCAAGTACGTCGGGGCGAAGCTCTACCACTGGCCGGCGCTGCCGACCAAGGAGGAGCGCAAGAAGGGCAAGAAGACCGGCGGCTATGAGATCGGCACGCACGACCACCTGCTGATCGGCCAGCACTACCCCGGCATGATCGGCGGCAAGAACGGCTGGACCAGCCACGCCCTCGGGAGCTTCGTCGGCGCGGCGACGCGCAACGGGCACACGATCATCATCGCGCTCATGCACGCCCAGTCCGACTTCTGGCCCGACGCCCGCGAGCTGCTGAACTGGGGCTTCGCCGAGCGCGCCAAGGCCGACCCGGTCGGCACGCTCGTGGACCCGACACCGCCGCCGCCCAAGCCCACGCCGAAGGCCGTGGTCGCCAAGCCGGCCTCCGACGCGGGCACGTCGTCCGCCGGCGGGCTCGACTGGTGGAAGATCGGCCTGCCCGCCGGGGCGGCCGTCGCGATCCTCGCCGGGCTGATCCTCGGCCTGCGGCGACGGCGGCGCCCCGCCGCGGCCGGGACGCCGTCCGAGCCGATCGCCATCGAGGCGCCCGCCGCCGAGCGGACCCGCCCCGACGGCGATCCGCCGGGGCGGCGCACACCGCCCGGTGACGTCAAGGTCGCGGGTGCGCCGCTCACACCGCGCGGAGGGGACCGCCCGCCGTCGTGGGAGACGGCCCCGAACCCTGCCCAGGAGCCTCCGGCCGCACCGGGCGAGGGCCGCACCTGGACGGTGCCCCTGCCCAAGCCGGTGAACGGAAACGCTCAGGCCGACGACGCGGGGAACGGGCGCGGGCCGTTCGAGCCCTCCGGCCGGGAGGACGCGGACGGGGAGAACGAGTCACGGGGTGACGAGGCGGCGCACTCCTGATCAGGACTCCGCCGCGTCGGCGTCCTTCTCCTCGGCCTCGGCCTCGGCGTCCGTCGCGTCCGCCTGGAGGATGACCCGGCGGGTCGCGGTCCACGCGGCGGTGAACAGGATGAACCGGGACGAGAGGTAGATCCACACCACCAGCCCGGCGATCACCGCGAACGAGGCGTACACCGGGTTGTGGACGGTGTGCGCGATGAAGAGGGCGCCGACGAGCTTCAGCACCTCGAACCCGACCGCCCCGAACAGGCAGCCGCGCAGCAGCTGCCGCCAGGTCGCCTTGGTGCCGGCCAGCGTGGTGAACAGGATGAAGAAGATCAGGCCGTCCGCGACGATCGCGACGGACAGCGCGATGAGCCGCAGGAGGGTGCCCGCGCCGGGCACGTCCCCGAGGCCAACCCAGCCGAGGACGGCGTGCGTGGCCGACGATGCCGCCGAGGAAAGGACCACCGAGGCCAGCAGCGCGAGGCCGAGCAGGCACAGCACGCCCAGGTCGCGCAGCCGGTTGACGACCGCGTTCCCCTCGCCGTCGGCGCCCTGCCAGATCGTGCGCAGCGACTCGCGCCAGACCCCGATCCAGCCGAGGCCGCTCCACGCGAGCCCGAGCAGGGCGAAGACGCTCGCGCCCGCCTTGGCCTGGGCGATCTGGTCGACCGGCAGCCGGCGGGACAGCTCGGGCAGGATCTGGTCGATCGCCTGGGCGACGGAGTCACGGGCGTGCGGGCTGATCGCCACGGCGTACCCGGTGACGGCGTAGGCCAGCGCGACCAGCGGGAAGAAGGACAGGAAGCCGTAGAAGCTGAGCGCCGCCGCCATCCGGTCGCCGCGCTGGTCGCGGAAGCGGATGTAGGCCCGGCCGAGATGGTCGACCGTGCGCCAGCGGGCACGGGCCCGGCGCAGGACGCGCTTGACGCCATCCTCGATCGAGGAGATCCAGTGACGCACGCTGTCCACGACCGCCGGCATTCCGCCCGACTACCCCCGTAAAGCCAGAAGATTCAAAAAGCCGAAACCCTAATAGGGGTTTCAGGCCGAAAGTCCGGCCCCGAACGCGAAGTCGCGCTGGGGCCGCCACACCCCGTCCACCCCGTGCTCGTACAGCGAGAACCCCCGCACGGGGAACTCCGCCTCGTACTCGGACAGCTCCTTGAAGGCCCGGTCGAGCAGATCATCGGAGAGATGGTGCGCGACCGTCACGTGCGGGTGGTACGGGAAGCTCGGTGTCCGGTCCAGCGGGCCCCGGCGGATGCGGCGTTCGAGATTCTCACACTCGCTCATCCCGATGGCCAGCGACACGAACACCACCGGCGAGATCGGCCGGAACGTCCCCGTCCCGCGCAGCAGGATGGGGAACGGCCGCTCGTCGGCCGCCACCGCGAGCAGGTGTCCCTCGATCTCCGCCAGGGCCCCGGCGGCCACCCGGACCGGCGGGACCAGCGTGACGTGCGTCGGAATGGAGGGGGCGAGCGGATCTCCGAAGGAGGCGCGCGACCGCTGCAGCGCCCGGCCGTACGGGTCGGGGATGGGGACGGCCACCCCGATGGTTCGCTCCCCCGGGTCAGGCACGGCCCAGGAACCCCACCCGCTCGCGTACGTCCTCCATGGTGCGCCGGGCGACCGCGCGCGCACGCTCCGCGCCGAGACCCAGCAGCCGGTCGAGCTGCGCCTCGTCGGCGAGGAGCTTTTCGGTGCGCTCGCGGATCGGCGTGAACGTGTCGAGCACGGACTGGGCGAGGTCCTTCTTCAGCGTGCCGTAGCCCTGGCCCTCGTAGCGGCGCTCGAGGTCGGGGATCGAGGTCTCGGTGAGCGCGGAGTAGATGCGCAGGAGGTTGGTGACGCCGGGCTTGTTCGCCTCGTCGGCGACGATCTCGGTGCCGGTGTCGGTGACCGCCCGCATGACCTTCTTGCGCAGCGGGCCCGGCTCCTCCAGCAGGTCGAGGATGCCCTGCGGCGACGACGAGGACTTGCTCATCTTGGCCGTCGGCTCCTGCAGGTCGGTGATCTTCGCGGTGGCCTTCGGGATGTAGGCCTCCGGCGTAACGAACGTCTCGCCGAACCGGTGGTTGAAGCGCTGCGCGAGCGTGCGGGTCAGCTCCAGGTGCTGGCGCTGGTCCTCGCCGACCGGGACCTGGTCGGCCTGGTAGAGCAGGATGTCGGCGGCCTGGAGGATCGGGTACGTGAACAGCCCGATCGAGGCCGCAGAGGTGCCCTCTTTGGCCGACTTGTCCTTGAACTGCGTCATCCGGCTCGCCTCGCCGAACCCCGTGATGCAGCCCATCACCCAGGACAGCTCGGTGTGCTCGGGGACGTGGCTCTGCACGAAGAGTGTGCTCCGCTCCGGGTCGATCCCGAGCGCGAACAACTGCGCGGCGGCCACCCGGGTGCGGCGGCGCAGGAGCGCCGGGTCGTGCGGCATCGTGATCGCGTGCAGGTCGACGACGCAGTAGAACGCGTCGTGGGTGTCCTGCATGGCGACCCACTGGCGCAGCGCGCCCAGGTAGTTGCCGAGGTGGAACGAGTCAGCGGTCGGCTGGATCCCGGACAGCACGCGCGGGCGGGCGTTGCCCGGAGTGACGGACGACGGGTTGGGCTCGGTGGGCATACGTGAATTCTCTCAGGACTCGTCGGGCTCCGCTTCGGGGACCGGCGGAGGCGTGACGCGTACGCGCGCCACCCGCCTGCCGTCCACCTCGGTGACAGAGAGACGATGCCCGCCGACCATGGTCATCTCCCCTACCTGAGGAAGATGACCGAGAACGGCCATGAGATAGCCCGCGACGGTTTCGTAGGGTCCTTCCGGCAGCTCGACGCCGGTCTCGTCGGCGAAGTCGTCGATGTTGAGCAATCCGTCGACCTCCAGCGCGCCACCGTGCAGCCGCCGCGCCTGGGCGCCCTCGACGTCGTACTCGTCGCGGATGTCGCCGATCAGCTCCTCGACCAGGTCCTCCAGCGTCACGATCCCGGCCGTGCCGCCGTACTCGTCGACGACGATCGCCAGATGGTGCCCCTCGCGGCGCATCTCCGACAGGACGGCCAGCACGCGCTTGCTGGCGGGCAGGTAGAGCACCGGGCGTACGACCTCGCCGACGGGCGTCGAGCGCCCGGACTGCTGCGGGTCGAGCAGGTCGCGTACGTGGACGAAGCCGACGACCTCGTCGTGGGACTCGCGGTAGACCGGATAGCGGGAGTGCGGGCTGCCCGCGGCGATCTGGGCGGCCTTGTAGAGCGGCGTCGCCTCGTCCAGGAACTCCACCTCGGTACGCGGCACGAGCACCTCGCGCAACTGGCGTTCGCCGGCCGCGAAGACCTCCTCGATCAGGTCCCGCTCGTCCGGGGCGATCTCGGTGTTGCCGGCCACGAGAGCGCGCACCTCCTCGGCGGTGATCGCCTCGCGGGAGGTGTTGGGGTCGCCGCCCAGCATCCGCACCACCACGTTGGTCGACCTGGACAGCAGCCAGATGACCGGCCGTGAGACCCTCGCCATCCGGTCCAGGAACGATCCAACCAGCAGTGCCGCGCCCTCGGCGTTCTGGAGGGCGAGCCGCTTGGGCGCCAGCTCGCCGATCACGAGCGTGACGTAGGAGATGATCAGCGTGACGCCGACGACGCCGACGAAACCGGCCAGCCCGTCGGACATCCCGGCGTGTTCGATCAAGGCGTCCTTGGCCGTGCCGGACAGCGAGACCGCGCCGTACGCCGAGGAGAGCAGGGCCGTCAGGGTGACGCCGATCTGCACCACGGCGAGAAAGCGATTGGGATCGCTTACGAGCTTGGCCACTGCCGCGCCGCGCCGGCCCCGCTCGGCGAGCCGGCGGACCTGGCTGTCACGCAGTGAGACAAGGGCGATTTCGGACGCGACGAAAAGCGCCTCGATCAGAATGAGCGCCAAGACGATGGCGGCGCTCGCGAGCGTCTCCGTCATGGGGAACGCCGGTGTCTATGTGGGTCGTCCATGTCCTGGTGGGTTGTTCGGAAAGACTAGGGCTGCAAGCGTACCCGTACATGATTACAGGAGGTATCCATGAAGCTTCTCGTCACGGGGGGCGCAGGCTATATCGGCAGCGTGGTGGCGGCTCGGCTGCTCGAATCCGGGCATGAAGTCGTCGTTTTGGACGACTGCTCCACCGGGCATGAGGACGCCGTGCCCACGGGTGCCACGCTGGTCCGCGCGACGCTGCGGGCGGCGGCCTCCGACGTCCTGTCGGGCGGTTTCGACGGGGTGCTGCACTTCGCGGCCAAGTCCCTGGTCGGCGAGTCCGTGGAGAAACCAGGACTTTACTGGGACAAGAACCTCGGCGAGTCGCTCGCTCTGTTCGACGCGATGCGGGTGCACCGCGTGCCGCGCATCGTCTTCTCCTCCACCGCCGCGACGTACGGCGAGCCGGAGCGCACCCCGATCGCCGAGACCGACCCCACGCGCCCCACGAACCCCTACGGCGCCTCGAAGCTGGCGATCGACACGACGCTCGCGGAGTACGCCCGGATGTACGGCATCGGCGGGGTGAGCCTGCGCTACTTCAACGTCGCCGGGGCGTACGGGACGTACGGGGAGCGGCACACCGTCGAGACCCACATCATCCCCAACGTCCTCAAGGTGCCGCTGGGCGAGCGCGAGTCGGTCTCGATCTTCGGTACCGACTACCCGACGGAGGACGGCACCTGCATCCGCGACTACATCCACGTCGTGGACCTCGCGGCGGCCCACCTGCTGGCCCTGGACGCCTGCGCCCCGGGCACCCACGAGATCTTCAACCTGGGCAGCGGCTCCGGCTACTCGGTCCGCGAGGTGATCGACGTCTGCCGCGAGGTGACCGGGCACGGGATCGACGCGGTGGAGAGCCCGCGGCGCCCCGGCGACCCGGCCGTTCTGGTCGCGTCCTCGGCGAAGATCACCGAGCGGCTCGGCTGGAAGCCCGAACGCGACCTGCGCGCCATGGTGACCGACGCGTGGGCGTTCGCAAGCAGGTGAAACGCTATGCTCACTGCCCTCCTCCGACCGGCATGGTGACACTTGAGCTTCGATGAGATCTACGGGCGCGGGCCCGACGGGGTCTGGCGCGCGCCGGGCCGGGTCAACCTGATCGGCGAGCACACCGACTACAACGACGGCCTGGTCCTGCCGTTCGCGCTGGGCCAGGGGGTCACGGTGAGCGCCGCCCGCCGCGACGACGGGGTGTTCGAGCTGCGCTCCCTCCAGGCGGCGGAGACGGCCACGGTGCAGGACCCGGTGCCGGGCTCGATCGGCGGCTGGGCCGCCTACGCCGTCGGCGTCGCGTGGTCGCTGCGCGCGGCCGGTCACCCGGTCGGCGGGGCGTCCCTGCTGATCGACGCCGACCTGCCCCAGGGCGCGGGCCTCTCGTCCTCGGCGGCGCTGGAGTGCGCGGTGGCGGTGGCGCTGTGCGACCTGTACGACGTGCGGGTGCCACGGCCGGAGCTGGCCCGCATCGCGCAGCGCGCGGAGAACGACTTCGTGGGCATGCCCTGCGGGATCATGGACCAGTCGGCGTCGCTGCTGTGCACGGAGGGCCACGCGCTGCTGCTCGACTGCCGCAGCGGCCTGTCGGCGCAGGTGCCGCTCGACCTGTCCGGCCTGACGCTGCTGGTGATCGACACCAGGGCCGAGCACGAGCTGGTCGACGGCGGGTACGCCAGCCGCCGCGCCGCCTGCGAGAAGGCGGCCGAGCTGCTGGGCATGCCCGCCCTGCGGGACGTCACGGACCTGGGCGAGGCCCTGTCGAGGCTGGAGGACCCGGTGCTCCGCCGGCGTACCCAGCACGTGGTCACCGAGAACCACCGCGTCGAGGCTGCGGTCGGCCTGCTGCGCGCGGGCGCGGTCGCCGAGGTCGGCGCGCTGCTGACCGCCTCCCACCTGTCGCTGCGGGACGAGTTCGAGGTGTCGTGGCCGGAGGCGAACGTCGCGGTCGAGGAGTCCGTACACGCCGGCGCGCGCGGCGCCCGCATGGTCGGCGGCGGTTTCGGCGGCTCGGTGATCGCCCTCGTGCCCTCGGACCGCGTCCCGCGGGTCCGAGAGGCCGTCGCCGCGGCGTACGCGAGCCGTGAGTGGCCCGAGCCCCGCTTCCTCGCCGCGGCCCCCTCGGAAGGCGCTCGCCGGGTAGATCGGTGAAACGGGTGTGGCGCGTGGGTCCGGACCGCCATGCTTGGGGACATGCGCCGGTATGACGCGGTAACCCTGCTTCTGCTCCTCGTCGGAGGTGTGATCGTTCCGGTGGCCGGCTGGGTGGCCGGTGCCGTCATGCTGCTCGTCTCGCGGCGCTGGACGCTGCGCGACAAGCTGATCGGCCTGCTGGTCTGGCCGGGCGGACTCATGACCGCGGCGGCGCTCATCGTGTTCTCGCCGACCCAGGAGTGCGTCTACGTCGACGACACCGGCGGCCGGCGGCACGGCGGGCAGTGCACGGGCACGACGATCCCCGGCTGGATCGGCGTCCCGCTGTTCGTGCTGGCGCTCCTCGGCCCGGTGGTCACCGCGGTGTACCTCGGCCGGCGCGCGCGCCGTGCCGCCCGAGCCGAGGCCGCGGAGTCCTCCGAGTAAGACGAGACGGCCGCCGGAGTCCGTACGGGCTCCGGCGGCCGTCTGACGTCTTAGATCAGGCCGAGCTCGCGGACAGCGTCGCGCTCCTCCTCCAGCTCGCGCACCGAGGCGTCGATGCGCTCGCGGGAGAACTGGTTGATCTCCAGGTCCTGGACGATCTTCCACTTGCCGCCCTCGCAGACGACCGGGAAGGACGAGACGAGGCCCTCGGGCACGCCGTACGAGCCGTCCGAGACGACCGCCATCGAGGTCCAGTCGCCCTCGGGGGTGCCGTTCACCCAGGTGTGGACGTGGTCGACGGCCGCCGAGGCCGCGGACGCCGCCGAGGAGGCACCCCGCGCCTCGATGATGGCCGCGCCGCGCTTGGCGACGGTCGGGATGAAGGTGTCGCGGAGCCAGTCGGCGTCGTTGAGCGCCTGGGCCGCGTTCTGGCCGCCGACCTCGGCGTGGAAGACGTCGGGGTACTGCGTGGCGGAGTGGTTGCCCCAGATCGTCAGCTTCTTGATCTGCGAGACCGGGGTGTCCAGCCGCTTGGACAGCTGCGCCATCGCCCGGTTGTGGTCCAGGCGGGTCATCGCGGTGAAGCGGTCCGACGGGACGTCGCGGGCGTGCGAGCGGGCGATCAGCGCGTTGGTGTTGGCCGGGTTGCCGACCACCAGCACGCGTACGTCACTGGCCGCGCCGGCGTTGATGGCCTCGCCCTGCGGCTTGAAGATGCCGCCGTTGGCCTCCAGGAGGTCGCCGCGCTCCATGCCCTTCGTACGGGGGCGGGCGCCGACGAGCAGGGCGACGTTGGTGCCGTCGAAGGCGCGCTTGGCGTCGTCGGTGACGTCGATGCCCTCCAGTAGCGGGAAGGCGCAGTCGTCGAGCTCCATCGCGGTGCCCTCGGCGGCCTTCACGGCCGGGGGGATCTCCAGCAGGCGCAGCCGCACCGGGGTGTCGGGGCCGAGCAGCTGTCCGGAGGCGATGCGGAAGAGCAGCGCGTAGCCGATCTGGCCCGCGGCGCCGGTCACGGTCACATTGACGGTCATCTTTGGTGTCTCCTGCTGTGAGAGGTCCTCGTCGAGCGCCGAGCGGAACTCCGAGGAGGTCTCTCGCCGTCGAGATATTCCGGAGGCCAGGCTACCGCGCGGCTTCAGCGCGAGCCCTCGCGGGTGGGATCACCGGGAAGCCGGCACCCCGAGGGTCACTCTCGGTGATGCCGCCGCAGGAACTCCTTCAGCATGAAGACCGCGCTGGGCGCCTCATGCCCGACCGCCTGCCGCAGGGTGGCCTCGGCGCCGTCCAGGTCACCGCGCCGTTCCAGGAACTGGGCCAGGTCGTGCAGGGGGCTCCTCAGCTCCAGGGAGGCGAGGGGCTCCCTTCGCCGGACCCACAGACGCAGGGCCGATTCGGCGCCGTCCAGGTCCCCCAGCTTCTCCAGGACGTTCGACAGCGCGAACGGCGCCTGGTCGTCGCCGCGGTCCGTCGCACGCTCGAACGCCGACCGGGCGGCGGCCAGGTCGCCCTTCCTCAAGAACGCGTGGCCGACCATGAGCGCGCCGAAGGCGTCGCCGCGGTCGTCGGCGCGCCGGAACGCCTTCTCGGCGCCCGCTTCGTCGTGGGGCATCGCGTCATCGCGTGCCCGCTGCCCCGACAGGTGGTGACCGATGCTCCTGGCGGCGAACGCCGAGCCCCGGCGGTCGGCGCGTCTCCAGGCCGCCAGCGCGCCCGGCAGGTCGTCATCGGCGAACAGGAGATCGCCGATCTTGTTGGCGCCCTCCGCGTCGCCGCGCTCGTCGGCGCGCCGCCAGGCCGCCGCGGCGCGGCGGAACGCCTTCTCGGCGCCCTTGTGGTCTCCGCGGGCGCTCAGCATCCACCCCAGCCGGCTCGTGCACTCGGGGTCACCGCGCCGGTCGCCGCGCTCGAACGCCTTCAGCGCCTCGGCGAGATCGCCGCGCTCGTACGACAGCCACCCCAGGTGACGGGCCGACCTGGCGTCGCCGTTCCGGTCGCCGTCGTGCCAGCCCGCCTCGGTGGACGCCGCGGCGCCGGGGTCGCGGCGCGCGGCGGCCAGCCACGCCATCTCCTCGACGTCGGCCTGCCAGCCTCGCCAGCCCGTCATGGTGTTCGGCCTCCGTCAGGTCAGAGCGGCTTCTCGTGGAGATTCTCCTCGAGTGCGGTGAGGAACTCCTCGGTGGTCAGCCAGTCCTGGCCGCCGCCGACGAGAAGTGCCAGGTCCTTGGTCATCTGACCGTTCTGGACCGTCTCGACGCAGACCCTCTCCAAGGCGGCGGCGAAGTCGCACACCGCGGGCGTGCCGTCGAGCCTGCCGCGGTGGGACAGGCCCCGGGTCCAGGCGAAGATCGAGGCGATCGGATTGGTCGAGGTCGGCCTGCCCTGCCGGTGAAGGCGGTAGTGGCGGGTGACCGTGCCGTGCGCGGCCTCCGCCAGGGCCGTACGGCCGTCGGGGGTCAGCAGGACCGAGGTCATCAGGCCCAGCGAGCCGAAGCCCTGGGCGATCACGTCGGACTGCACGTCGCCGTCGTAGTTCTTCGTCGCCCAGATGAAGCCGCCCTCCCACTTGAGGGCCTGCGCGACCATGTCGTCGATGAGCCGGTGCTCGTAGGAGACCCCGGCCTTCTTGAACTCCGTCTCGAACTCCGCCGCGTAGACCTCGGCGAACAGGTCCTTGAAGCGGCCGTCGTAGGCCTTGAGGATCGTGTTCTTGGTGGAGAGGTAGAGCGGGAGCCTCCGGTCGAGCGCGTAGCGCATCGTGGCGCGGGCGAAGTCGCGGATCGAGTCGTCGAAGTTGTACATCGCCATCGCGACGCCACCGACGGGAAACTCCGCGACCTCGAACTCCATCGGCAGCGAACCGTCGGCCGGCTCGAACATGACGGTCAGGCGGCCCGGGCCGGGGACGACGAAGTCGGTGGCGCGGTACTGGTCGCCGTGGGCGTGACGGCCGATGACGATCGGCTTGGTCCAGCCGGGCACGAGCCGCGGGATGCCGGAGATGACGATCGGCTCGCGGAAGACGACGCCGCCGAGGATGTTGCGGATCGTTCCATTGGGCGAGCGCCACATCTCCTTGAGGCCGAACTCCTCGACCCGCGCCTCGTCGGGCGTGATGGTCGCGCACTTCACGCCGGCGCCGTGCTCCTCGATGGCGTTCGCCGCGTCGACCGTGACCTGGTCGCCGGTCGCGTCCCGGTGCTCGATGCCGAGGTCGTAGTAGCGCAGGTCGACGTCGAGGTGGGGAAGGATGAGCCGGTCCTTGATGAACCGCCAGATGACGCGCGTCATCTCGTCGCCGTCGAGTTCGACGACGGGGCCCGTCACCTTGATCCTGGGCATGCTGCAGCCGTCCCTTCCAGGGCTCGCTGCCCGGACCGGACGAGCGTCAGCCGCTCGTCCCCTTGGCGACGAACGCGACCAGCGTGATCCCCACCGCCGCCGTGGTCATCAGGAAGACGTCCAGCCATCGGCGGCGTACCGCGAGCATTCCCACTTGGCTCTCCGGCAACATCAGCCGGGCCAGCGCGCCGATGAAGACCGCCGCCGCGATGAGCATGCTGCCGCGGCGGAAGTGGTTCGTGGCGACGACGGCGAGACCGGCCGCGACTCCGCAGAGCACGAACCCGTACGGCAGGCGTACGAGCCAGCGCGGCACGCCGGGGCGCGTCCGCACCCGGTCGGCGCCGCCGGAGGGCGGCGGAGTCGAGGGCCCCGGCATCGGGTGGGCGGCCTGGGGCGGAACCGCGGCCTGCGGCGGGACCACGGTCTGCGCGGGCCGGTCCCGCGCGGGCCGGTCCTCGTGCGGCGACCCGTGCGTTTTTGGCGGATCGTACGGCTCTGACATGGCTCCTATCTTGGCAGCGCGGGTCAACGGCGCGGGACGGTCCCGCGCGGATCCGCCGGTCTCCTGCCCCGGTCATGCGGGTCACAGGGGCGCCAGGAGGCTTGCGATATACCGGTCCAAAATGCTCTTCATGCCCCGGGAATCCCGTCGTACTCGGCCTTACCGACGAGTAAGTGGGTGTGACCATGGCCGGTCCGGGTAACCCGCCAGACAGGGGTCGCTAACTAGCTGGGAGGGACCGCCGTGGAGGGCCCGTTCATACGGATCGAGGAAAACGGCACCGTACTGCCGTTGCGACCCGAGGTGACCACGATCGGGCGGGGGCGAGGCGTCGACATTCGACTCGACGAACCCAGCGTCTCCCGGCTGCACGCCGAGCTGATCCGGCGCGGCCCGTACGTCTATGTGGTGGACCTCGGACTCTCGCGCAACGGCACGCGTGTCAACGGCCGGCCGATCGCACGGCGTGTGCTCGAGGACGGTGACGTCGTGAGCTTCGGTGCCGCGCGCTGCCGTATGGGCGGCATTCCGCGCGAAGACGTCGATCCCGACGTCGAGCTGCGCCGGGCCGTCGCACCGGACCTGACGCGCCGCGAGGTCGACGTGCTCACGTCGCTGTGCCGGCCGGCACTGTCCGATGAGGCGTTCGTGGCCCCGGCCACGGCACGCGAGATCGCGACGGACCTGGTCGTGACGGAGGCGGCGGTCAAGCAGCACCTGCTGCGGCTCTACCAGAAGTTCCGCATCCCCGAGGGCGCCAACCGGCGCACCCGGCTGGCCAACGAGGTCATCGCGCTCGGCCTCGTACGCCCGCTGCCGCCGGTCCACGTGCCGCCCCAGGGCGGACGCACCCCGGAGACCACACGGCGCACGGAGGGCCAGCGCCCGGGCGGCGGAACCGGCACGGTCGGCGGAGCTCCGGGCGCCCCCCGGCAGCCCGGACCACGACGCCCGGCCGCACCCGGCGCCCCCAACCGGCGGGCGGCGAGCTGAACCCGGCCGGCCGGCCCTAGGAGAGCGCGGCCTCGGCGGATTCGACGACGTTCGCGAGCAGCATGGCGCGGGTCATCGGGCCCACGCCGCCCGGCATCGGGGCCAGCCAGCCGGCCACCTCGCGTACGGCGGGGTCGACGTCGCCGGTCAGGCCCGCGTCCGTACGGGTGATGCCCACGTCGAGCACCGCCGCGCCCGGCTTGACCATGTCCGCGGTCACCAGGCCGGGGACGCCGGCGGCGACCACGACGATGTCGGCGCCGCGCGTGTGCGCGGCGAGGTCCTTCGTGCCGGTGTGGCAGGTCGTCACGGTGGCGTTCTCGGACCGGCGGGTGAGCAGCAGGCCGAGCGAGCGGCCGACGGTGATGCCGCGGCCGATCACGGTGACGTCGGCGCCGCGCAGCGGCACGTCGAAGGCGCGCAGCAGCTCGACGATACCGTGCGGCGTGCACGGCAGCGCGCCCGGCTGCATCAGCACGAGCCGGCCCAGGTTGACCGGGTGCAGGCCGTCGGCGTCCTTGTCGGGGTCGATGCGCTCCAGCACGCGCTGCTCGTCCAGGCCCTTCGGCAGCGGGAGCTGCACGATGTAGCCGGTGCAGGCCGGGTCGGCGTTGAGCTCGTCGACCACGGCCTCGACCTGCTCCTGCGTCGCCGACGCCGGAAGGTCGCGCCGGATGCTCGCGATCCCGACCTCGGCGCAGTCGCGGTGCTTGCCGGCGACGTACGCGTGGCTGCCCGGGTCGTCGCCGACGAGCACGGTGCCGAGCCCGGGGACGACGCCCCGCTCCTTCAGGGCCGCCACCCGCTCCTTCAGCCGGGTCCGGATCGCCGCCGCCGTCGCCTTGCCGTCAAGTATCTGTGCGGTCACAGGCGCCATTGTGTCAGGCGCTGGCCTTCCGGGCCGACCCGGCTCATCGCCTCCAGGCGGCCCGCCTCCAGATCGGCGCAGGCGATCGTGAAGTCGCCGTTCGGATGCAGCCCGGTGTAGGTGCGCCCGGCGATCCACTCGGGCAGGAACGGGCCCGCCGGGCCGTCCCGTACGTCCTCGCTCCAGTCCGTGGGGGCCGTCTCCCAGCCCGGGGCACCGGGCACCGGCTCGTCCGTGCCGAGGATCACCCAGTGGTCGACCGGCACCGGCGCGCCGATCTCCGGGATCGCCCCGGTGTGGCAGTCGATCGCGGGCAGTTCGGCGCGGTCGGGCCGCGACGGGGTGTACCAGAGCAGGAGCGGGTCCGACCGCGCGGCGTCGCGGTTGTCGAAGCAGCACAGCGCGACGGCATGGCCGGGGTAGACCCGCGCGTAGAAGGCGAACAGCGCCGGGTTGGCCGCGACGCGCCGGTGCTCGGGCACGAGGGCCAGCGCGTCCGTGATCAAGGTTGCGTCCGCCGCGAGCACGACCGTGTAGATGTCGTGCTCGAACACCTGCACCGGAGGCGGCGCGGCCCGGTCCACCATGCCGCCCGGCGCCGCGCCGTACCCGACCGACCGCGGCGTGAGCGCCGCGGTCATGTCGGTCAGGATGTGGCGGGCGCCGCTCGTGTCCACGAAGTTGTCCTGCGTCATGCCGGTCCCGGGCAGGTGGAGCAGCATGGCGTTCGGACCGGTGGCACGGTTGACCGCGACGTTCTGGTACCCGAGCACGTGCACGAGCCCGTGCTCGGGATGCCGGCGGCGGCCGTGATAGAGGATCGTGTCGCTGAAGTGGGCCGGGCCGGCCGAGACGCACATCAGTGGAAGAAGTGCCGTACGCCGGTGAAGTACAGCGTGATCCCGGCCTTCTCCGCGGCCTCGATCACGTCGGCGTCGCGTACGGAGCCGCCGGGTTCGACGATCGCGCGCACGCCCGCCTCCGCGAGCACCTCCAGGCCGTCCGGGAACGGGAAGAAGGCGTCCGAGGCGCCCACCGAGCCCGCCGCCCGGTCGCCGGCCCGCGCGACCGCGAGCCGCGCCGAGTCGACCCGGTTGACCTGGCCCATGCCGACGCCGACGGTCGCGCCGTCGGCCCCGAGCAGGATCGCGTTGGACTTCACCGAGCGGCACGCCCGCCACGCGAACGCCAGGTCGCGCAGCGTCGCCTCGTCCGCCGCGGAGCCGGCCTTGAGCTCCCAGTTCGCCGGGTCGTCGCCCTCGGCGTCGACCTTGTCGGTGGTCTGGGTCAGCAGGCCGCCGTCGATGCGCCGGAACTCCGACGTCCCGGCCGGGCCCTCGGGGCAGACCAGGAGGCGGATGTTCTTCTTCACCGTCAGGAGCGTGACCGCCTCGGCGTCGAAGGCGGGCGCGACGAGCACCTCGGTGAAGATGTCGGCGACCTGGCGGGCCAGGTCCGCGGTGACCGGCCGGTTGGTGGCGATCACGCCGCCGTACGCGGACAGCGGGTCGCAGGCGTGCGCCTTGCGGTGCGCCTCGGCGATGTCCGCGCCGACCGCGATGCCGCACGGGTTGGCGTGCTTGATGATCGCCACGCACGGCTCGGCGAAGTCGTACGCGGCGCGGCGCGCGGCGTCGGCGTCCACGTAGTTGTTGTAGGACATCTCCTTGCCGTGGAGCTGCTCGGCCTCGGCGAGCCCGCCCCGGCCGCTGGTGTAGAGCGCGGCGCGCTGGTGGGGGTTCTCGCCGTAGCGCAGCACGGCCTTGCGGTCCCACACGCTCGCCACGATCGGCGCCCAGCCGCTCTCCTCGCCGACCTCGTCGGCCGCGTAGGAGTTCGCGAACCAGGAGGCGACCGCCGCGTCATAGGCCGCCGTGTGGGCGTACGCCGCCGCCGCGAGCCGCTTGCGCTCGGTCGGCTCGTAACCGCCGCGGCGTACGGCCTCCAGCACCGCGGCGTACGCGCCCGGGTCCACGACGACCGCCACGCTCTGGTGGTTCTTCGCGGCGGCGCGGACCATCGCGGGGCCACCGATGTCGACCTGCTCGACGATCTCGTCCGGCGACGCTCCGGAGGCGACCGTCTCCTGGAACGGATAGAGGTTGGAGATCAGCAGGTCGAACGGCTCGACGTGCAGGTCCTCGAGCTGCTGCACGTGGTCGGGGTTGCGCCGGTCGGCGAGCAGCCCGGCGTGCACCTTGGGGTGCAGGGTCTTGACCCGGCCGTCCAGGCACTCGGGGAAGCCGGTGAGCTTCTCCACCTTCATGACCGGCACGCCGGCGTCGGCGATGCGGGCCGCCGTCGAGCCCGTCGAGACGATCTCGACGCCCGCCCGGTGGAGGCCCGTGGCGAGCTCCTCCAGGCCGGTCTTGTCATAGACGCTGATCAGCGCACGCTTGATCGCGATCCGGGTCACCCGATCCTCACTCTCCTGCTTTCGGTCGTCCATCCCTCGCGGACCAGGCGGCCCACGGTCCGTACGAGCAGCGGACGCTCGGCGTCCTTGATCCGCTCGTGCAGCGTGTCTTCGTCATCGTCGTCGAGGACGGGTACGGCCTCCTGCGCGATGATCGGGCCGGTGTCGACGCCCGCGTCGACGAAGTGCGCGGTGCAGCCCGTCACCTTGACGCCGTGTTCCAGGGCGTCGCGCGCGGCGTGTGTGCCGGGGAACGACGGCAGCAGCGCGGGGTGCGTATTGATCACCCGGCCGCCGAACCGGTCGAGGAACCGCTTGCCGAGGATCTTCATGAAACCGGCCGACACCACCAGGTCAGGGGCGTACGAGGCGACCGCCTCGGTCAGGGCCGCGTCCCAGGCGTCGCGCGTGTCATGGTCCTTCACGCGCTCGACGAACGTGGACACCTCGGCGCGGCCGGCGCGGGTGAGTCCTTCGATGCCGTCGCGGTCGGCGCCGACGGCCGAGACGCGGGCACCATAAGCTGGGTCGGCACACGCGTCGAGCAGCGCCTGTAGGTTGGTCCCCGCACCGGAGACGAGGACGACGAGCCGGGCGGACACCGTGACTCCCAGGGGAAGACAGACTGGTTGGCGGGCCGTACCAGCCTATCGGCCGGCGCTCGGCCGGGTTCGGCCGACACCGGGAGGCATCCGAACGCGCCGGACCCTGACCATCAGCGACCATCAGCCACGCGGACCGAGACCAGGAGACACCGTGAGTGACGCCCAAGGCCCGGGCGAGAGCGGACCGCAGACCCAAGCTCCCGAGCCGCCCCCATCCTCGCCGCCACCGCCCCGTCCGCCGCTGCCGCCGACCGCGGCCGAGCGCGGCGGGGTGCGCGCGATGTTCCTCAGCATCACCGGCCTGCTGCTTCTCTTCCTGCCCATCCCCGGGGTCGCGCTGATCGGCCTGGCCCTGCTCGTCGCGGGCGTGGTCAACGGCATCCGCGCCCGGCGGCGTGCCCGGCGCATCCTCACCCGCGCGCCGGGAGCCATCGCGGGCATCATCATCGGCGCGATCGGCCTGTGCCTGGCGCTGGCCGGCATCGTGCTCGGCGCGATGGTCGCGACGGAGTTCAACGACTACCAGAAGTGCCGCTCGTCGGCTCTGACGATCACCGACAAGCAGACCTGCCAGGACCGCTACTTCCCGAAGATGGAGCACAAGCTCCACCTGCCCAAGGGGTCGCTGGACCGCTACCGCTCGATGCTCTGACCTACGCGGTCACCGCGGGCGGTCGCGCGGGGGGCGTTTGCGCAGCGGCGTGACCGAGCCGGAGTCCGCGTCCTTGCGGGGCCTGGGCACGCCCGGAAGCTGTTGTCTCTCCCCGATCGGCGTGACGCCGTCGGGCAGCGGCGCCTGCAGGTCGACCGTTGCCAGCACGGGCTCGGGGTCCTCGTCGAACTCCACCCGGCCGGGCACCCGTGTCCGCTCCTCGTCCGGGGCGGCCTCCGCGTCCGCCTCCAGCTCCTCCTGCGGCATGCGGCGCAGGAGCCGCCAGTTGGCCGCCCAGGCGGCGATGGCGGCCGAGACGCCCACCTCCAGCACCGCCATCAGCCCGGTCTGCCACGCCGACGGGCCCATCACGGCCATGCGCGCACCGCCGACCGGGCCGCCCGACAGGGCCGCCAGGAAGGCGACCACGCCGCCGGTGAGCACACCGCACACGAAGCCCCAGAGCGGCGCGGCCTCGCTCACCGCGCTCGGCAGCGCCCGGATGGTCAGCACACCGCCCGCGACGCCCGCGGCGAACGGCACGACGAGCGCCAGCAGGGACACCAGCGGGGCCGGGCCCGGCGCGGGCAGCGCCGCGAACGGCGGGAACGACGGGATCATGCCCACGAACACCCCGGAGGGCGCCACACTCGTCCCCGCGCCGACCGCGAAACCGGGGCCGACGGCGTACGACACGGCCCAGATCGCGGCGTTGGGCAGGTAGGCCAGCGCGACGATGGACAGCAGGATCCCGCCCACGACGCCCGGACTGAGCACGCCGTAGATGTTCGTCATGTCCGAGATGTGAAAGAGCAGCGAGACCAGGAAGATCAGCAGGCCGGACCCGATCAGCACCGCGGTGGCCCCGGTGACTCCGGCGGCCACTGAGCGCGCGCGGTGCGGCAGGATCATCAGCATCGCCACCCAGGGCGAGCCCTTGGTCGTCGAGGCGACCAGGGTGCGCGCCGCGCCGAGGCCGCCCGCGATGAGCGCGAGCAGGAAGCAGGCCAGCAGCGCCTGCCAGGGCGACGGCGACACCACGGTCGAGCGGGCGATGAGCGCGAGCAGGAAGGCGAGGACGGCGTACGGGACGGCGAGCGCCAGCGCGGCGTGCACGACGCCGATGCGGTAACGCCCCCGGACCCGGCCCGTACGGGTGATCCACCCGCCGCCGCGGAACAGCAGCGCGCCCGGCAGGACGATCAGGCCGAGCGGCAGCAGGCCCACCCGTCCGTGCGGCACCGAGAAGCCGGCGTGATGGGAGACCAGCCAGAAGTTGACCGCGGTGCGGAACACGCCCGGCAGGCCGGTGCCAAGGGCCGTACGCGGCGCGGCGATCCAGCCGATCAGCGTGACGGTGGTCAGGGTGGTGAGGCCGAGCCCGGCGCACCAGACGGCGGCGACGATGCCGGAGACGGCGAGCGGGCGGGCGACCACCTCGTCGTCGCTCTCGGGTCGTGGCCTGGCGCGATCCGGTGTCCGGTCCTCGCTCGGCGGCCCATTCGGCTCCGGGCTCATCGGTCACTCACCGTTCCTCGGCTGGCTGGGCACAGGCGGGCACCATGCTCGCAGCCGGACGCTCTCTGATTCGGGCAGCGCGTCCGGCGTGTCGCAGATCATGACGAAGCCCCGGCGCCCGCCTCGGGCACCGGGGCTTCGTGACGACGTCAGCGCGACATGATCTCGCGCATGAGGCGTGCGGTCTCGCTCGGCGTCTTGCCGACGCGGACGCCGACCTTCTCCAGCGCCTCTTTCTTGGCCTCGGCGGTGCCGGAGGAACCCGAGACGATCGCGCCGGCGTGGCCCATGGTCTTGCCCTCGGGCGCGGTGAACCCGGCGACGTAGCCGACCACCGGCTTGGTGACGTGCTGCTCGATGTACGCGGCGGCCCGCTCCTCGGCGTCGCCGCCGATCTCACCGATCATCACGATCGCGTCGGTCTCGGGGTCGGCCTGGAACGCCTCGAGCGCGTCGATGTGCGTCGTGCCGATGACCGGGTCGCCACCGATGCCGATGCAGGTGGAGAAGCCGATGTCACGCAGCTCGTACATCATCTGGTAGGTCAGCGTGCCCGACTTGGACACGAGGCCGATGCGGCCCGGCGTCGTGATGTCGGCCGGGATGATGCCGGCGTTGGACTTGCCGGGAGAGGCGACGCCGGGGCAGTTGGGGCCGATGATCCGGGTCTTGTTGCCCTTGGCCACCGCGTGCGCCCAGGCGTAGGTGCTGTCGTGCACCGGGATGCCCTCGGTGATGACGATGCACAGCGGGATCTCGGCGTCGATGGCCTCGAGCACCGCGTCCTTGCTGAACTTCGGCGGGACGAAGGCCACGGACACGTCGGCGCCGGTCTGGGCCATCGCGTCGGCGACGGAGCCGAAGACCGGCAGGTCCTTGCCCTCGTACGTGGCGGTCTGCCCGGCCTTGCGGGCGTTGACGCCACCGACGACGTCGGTGCCGGCGCGCAGCATGCGCGCGGTGTGCTTGGAACCCTCGGAACCGGTCATCCCCTGGACGATGACCTTGCTGTTCTCTGTCAGCCAGACCGCCATCTCAAACTCCCTGGGAAGCCAGCTCGGCGGCGCGGCGCGCCGCTTCGTCCATGGTGTCGACCTGTTCGAGGACCGTGATGCCGGCCTCGTTGAGGATGCGCCGGCCCTCTTCGGCGTTGTTGCCGTCGAGGCGTACGACGATCGGGCGGTCGACGGTCTCGCCACGGTCGCCCAGCAGCTTGACCGCCTGGACGATGCCGTTCGCGACCGCGTCACCGGAGGTGATGCCGCCGAAGACGTTGATGAAGACGCTCTTGACGGCGGGGTCGCCGAGGACGATCTCCATGCCGTTGGCCATGACCTCGGCCGACGCGCCGCCGCCGATGTCGAGGAAGTTGGCCGGCTTCTGCCCGCCGTACTGCTCGCCGGCGTAGGCGACCACGTCGAGCGTCGACATGACCAGGCCGGCGCCGTTGCCGATGATGCCGACGGAGCCGTCCAGCTTGACGTAGTTGAGGTCCTTCTCCTTGGCCTTCGCCTCGAGCGGGTCGGCGGAGGCCGCGTCCTCCAGAGCCGCGTGCTCGGACTGGCGGAACTCGGCGTTGCCGTCGAGGGTGACCTTGCCGTCGAGGGCGATGACCTTGCCGTCCTGGGTGAGGATCAGCGGGTTGACCTCGACCAGCGTGGCGTCCTCGTCGACGAAGGCGGCCCACAGGCGCTCGATCAGCTCGGCGGCGCCCTCGATGGCCTCCTGGGGCAGGCGCCCGGCGGTCGCGATCTCGCGGGCCTTGGCGCGGTCGACGCCGGTCAGGGCCGCGATCGGCACCTGGGCGACGGCGTCGGGCTTGGTCGCGGCGACCTCCTCGATCTCCATTCCGCCCTCGACGGAGCAGATGGACAGGAAGGTGCGGTTGGCGCGGTCGAGCAGGAAGGAGAAGTAGAACTCCTGCGCGATGGCGCTCGCCTCTTCGACGAGGACCTTGTGGACCGTGTGGCCCTTGATGTCCATGCCGAGGATCTGGCGTGCCTTCTCCTCGGCGTCGGCGGGTGAGTCGGCGACCTTGACGCCACCGGCCTTGCCTCGGCCGCCGGCCTTCACCTGCGCCTTGACGACCACACGCGCGGTGCCGGCGGCGGCGAACTCATCGGCGATCGCGCGAGCCTCCTCCGGCGTCGTGGCGATCTTGCCGGCAGGGACCGGGACGCCGTACTCCGCGAAGAGCTCCTTCGCCTGATGTTCGAACAGGTCCACGGGGGTCCGTCCTTAACGGGATCGACAGGTTGCGACCGCGTCCAAGCGGTCCGCTCCAGACCAGGCAGCCTAGTCGCAATGGGTCCCCCCGCCGACCGCCGGGTCCCAAGGAGTGCTTCGCATCGGTGACACTCGGGTAATGAGGACGTGAACTACAGGTGTTTGCCGCTGTTTGGTCTACTGGGGCCGTGATTTACGGGAGTTGCGGGTGAGTACGAACAGGGCACGGGATGTGCGCCGTGTCGCTTCGTTCCTTCTTGTCGCCGCGCTCACCGCGACCTGCGCCGCGACGATCCCGCAGAACTCCCGTCCCGACTGGCGGAGCCCCGGCCTGATCGGCAACGGCGGCTGGCCGTTCTCCCGCGCCGCGATCGTCGCCGAGGACGCCGAGGGCGCGGCGTACATCCCGGGAAGCTCGGTCCTCGGCCTGCCCGACGGACGAGCCCGGCTGATCCCGTTCGGGCTCGACGACCCGGTGACGCTCCGGCGCGACGACCCGCGCGTGGTCGAGGCCGTCCGCGCCGACCAGGACTGGCTGGCCGCCGGAAATGTGCCCGGATTCACTCCGGCCGAGCGCGACGCCTCCGGGCGCGCCCTGCTCGACCTGCGCATGCTGACGTTGCCGAACGGCGCCTCGACCGCCTCCTGGTACGGCGCGTGGAACTACATGTGGCCGCGCGACGGCGCATTCACCGCGGCGGCGTTCGCGGTGACCGGCCACGGCGAGGACGCCCAGCGGGTGCTGTACTTCCTGGCCCGCGCGCAAGACCACGGCGGGCTGTGGGCGGCGCGGTACCGGCCGGACGGCACGGCCGTCGCTGACGGGCGCCAGGTGCAGCTCGACAGCCTGGGCTGGGTGCTGTGGTCCACGTGGTTCCTGCACCAGACCGACCCGCAGGCGGCGAACCTGACCACGCTGTGGCCGATGGTCCGCCGCGCCGCCGACCGCGCCGCCGACTCCCTGCGCTCCGACGGCCTCCCGCCGCCCTCCCCGGACTACTGGGAGCGCGGCACGTCCCACGAGCAGGTCCCGCACGCCGCGACCCTGGGCGTGTGCGCGCCGCTGCTGGCCGGGCTGCGCGCCGCCGCGTCACTGGCGACGACACGGGGCGAGACCGACGAGGCACAGCGCTGGCACCGGAGCGCCGACCGCCTGGCCCAGGGCATCGAACGGCGCTTCGCCCCGTACGGCTATCCGCGCTCGCCGATCGCGGGCGGCATGCTGGACTCCTCGGTGACGTTCCTGGCGCCGCCGTTCGGCCCGGCGGCACCGGGCGTGCTGGCCGCGGTGACCAAGACGGGCGACCGGCTGCGGCTGCCGACGGGCGGAGTCGTGCCTGGTGAGGGGTACGGCGCGGAGGTGGCGTGGACCCCGGAGACGGGCCTGTTCGCCCTGGCGGCGGCGGCCTCGGGCGACCTGACGGGCGCGCAGGGGTGGCTGACCTGGCTCCTGGGCCACCGCTCGACGCTGGGCTCATTCCCGGAAAAGGTCGACGCGAACGGCACCCAGGCGGGCGTGGCCCCGCTGGGCTGGACGTCCGCTCTGGTCGTCCTCGCCCTGACCGCCGACCAGACGACCCTGCCCAGCCCGCCCGCGTAGTAGGAGAATGCGTCTCACCATCGGCTCGCGCTGAGTTGTGAGGTGCCGCCCGTGCCCGAAAAACCGCGCACGCGCCGGGTCACGCCCGCCCAGGGGCTCCTGAGGCGTCTCCAGGACCGACTGCCGGGCGCCCTGTCGGCACCCGGCGATCGCGCCGACGCCGGCCCACCGGGACCGAATCCCCTGTACTCCGACAGTGAGCTCTTCTACGAGTACATGAAGCTGCTCGACGACGTCCTCGAACAACCGGAGATCCGGTCGGGGCTGTCGGATCAGAACCTGTCCCCCACCACCATGCGGATGACCTGTGTGTCCGGTGCCAAGGACGTGCTGCGCGAGGCGGTGGCCGAGTACACGGCGTACGAGCTGGCGCTGGCGGGCTACCGTGAGGCGCTCGTCGAGGGGCGCCGGCCGGGAAACCGGGACGCCGGGGACCACGCCCTGCGCCTCCTGTCGGTCCTCCTGGGCGTCACCGGAGCGGTGGCGATCGTCGTCGGCTCGGTCGCCGGGCGCTGGTGGGGGCCGGTCGCGTTCCTCTGGAAGCCCGGCCTGGCCGCGCTGGCGGTCGGCGTCCTCGCCTTCACCATGGCGCTCGTCCGGATGACCGAGGCCGGCGTCCGCCTGCTGGGCGGGGAGATCACCGGTGTACGGGGCGGCGAGCTGGACCGGGCGCGGCGGATCCTTCTCGACACGGTGCGCGCCCAGCACCTGCTCGCGTTCGTCCGCACGAAGATCAACGAGGCCCGCCGGTCGACGCTCGGCGAGGGTTTCATGGTGACCGCGAGCCCGGGGCTCAGCGAGGTGAACGACTCCGCGTACGACGTGCCCACCGAGATCACGGCGGAGATGGACGAGCTGGCCGGCCGCCTGGCCGGCGGCAGCATCGGGGTGGCCGGGCCGCGCGGCTCCGGCAAGTCCACGCTGGTGCGGGGCTACTGCGAGGACCCAGGTTACGGCTCCGGCGACCTGCGCTGCATGGTCGCCGCGCCCGTCGACTACGCGGCACGCGACTTCATCCTTCACCTGTTCGCCACCTTCTGCCGCTGCGTGCGGGCGCAGGTCGGCCGCTCGTGGGACGACGCGGACGACGAGCCGCCGTATGTGCGGTGGGCCACCGGGCTGACGGAGATGGCGCTGAGCCTTTCACTCTGGAGCGGCGCGCTCCTGCTGTTGTTCCGGCACCGCGTGGCGGCCGTCGTGGACCGGCCGGCGAGCCTCGTCGTCTACGCCGGCCTGGGAGTCGCGGCGTACGGGTTCCTCGGCATGGCCGCGCGGGCGACATTGACACTGCCGGGCGGCCGGGAACGCTTCGCCGAGGTCTGCACCGGCGCCGCGCTGAACACGTTACGGCCGGCGCTGCGCTGGGGCGCGGTCGGCGCCGGGCTGCTGTACTTCCGTGGCGACATCGCCGGCCGGCTCGGCCGCTCACCGCGCCTGGTCGAGTACGGCGCCTGGGCCGTCATCGCCGTCGGCGCGCTCTCGGTGCGGGCCACGTTCGCCCGCGAGCGGCGTCGCGTGCTGGGCGGCCGGGCGATGGCCCTGCGCCGCCTGATGGCCGCCGCGGGCCGCAACCTGGAGCGGGTGCGTTACCTGCAGACGAGCTCGTTCGGGTGGAGCGGCGGGCTGAAGCTGCCGTTCGGGACGGAGGGGTCGCGGACCCGCGGCGTCTCACGCGCCGAGCAGCCCATGAGCTATCCCGAGATCGTGGACGAGTTCCGGGCGTTCGCCGCGGAGGTCGCCGCGTTCCTGGACGAAGACGGCAACCGTGTCTTCATCGGGGTGGACGAGCTCGACAAGATCGGCTCGGCCGAGCAGGCCGAACGCTTCCTGAACGAGATCAAGGGCGTCTTCGGCATTCCGCACACCTATTTTCTCGTCTCGGTCTCCGACGACGCGCTGACCTCGTTCGAGCGCCGGGGTCTGCCGCTCAGGGACGCCTTCGACAGCTCCTTCGACGAGATCGTCCGTGCCGATCCGCTGACCTACCTGGAGTCGCGGCGGCTGATCTACCGGCGGGTCATCGGGCTGACCGAGCCGTACGTCGCGTTCTGCCACTGCCTGTCCGGCGGGCTGGCCCGTGACCTCATCCGCGCGGCCCGCCAGGTCGTACGCGCCGGTCAGCACGGCGTCGAACCGCGCGGGTCCGGCGAGATCTGCGCGACCATTCTCGGCGAGGAGGTGCGGCGCAAGCTGACCGCGACCGCGCAGGTGATCGCCGCGATGGAGGGCGCGGAGCAGGCCGGGCCGTTGCTGGAGCGCCTGTTCGCGATCACGCATACGCCGTCGGCCGTCCGGCCGACCCTCGGGTTGCTCAAGGAGATCGGCGCGGCCGGCCCCTCAGAGCCCGCCCCGCTGGTGGCCGTCCATCGTGACCTGACCGCGTACCTGTACTTCTGCGCCACCCTCCAGGACGTGTTCGGGCAGCGTGTCGAGGAGTCCGTTCTGCTGTGGGCCACGGCGGACGGGGACCGCCATCCGGGGCACTTGGACACCCTGGCCACCGTACGGCTCACGCTCGGGCACAGCGCTCACGTCGCCTGGCAGCTGGTCGACGGGCTTCGCGACGCCTGGTCGTTTCCGCGTGCGGAGATCTAGCCTTCGGCGACCGGTTCGCGGGCGTCCTCGCCGACGTTGGCGCGGACCCACTCGACGATCTCCTGGGTGGTCGCGCCCGGGGTGAAGATGCGGGCCACGCCGAGCTTTTCCAGCTCCGGGATGTCGCCGTCCGGGATGATGCCGCCCACGAAGACCGAGATGTCCAGGGCGTCGCGTTCCTTGAGGAGCTCGAAGACCTTGGCGCACAGCGTCATGTGCGCGCCCGACAGAACGGACAGGCCGATGCCGTCGGCGTCCTCCTGCAGTGCCGCCTCGACGATCTGCTCGGGGGTCTGGTGCAGGCCGGTGTAGATGACCTCCATACCGGCGTCGCGCAGCGCTCTGGCGACGACCTTCGCGCCCCGGTCATGGCCGTCGAGACCGGGCTTGGCGACGACCACGCGGATCGGACCAGCCATTACCGCCTCCATCCTCGGATACTCCGCACACTAGGGCCTGCTCGAGACAGGCTCCAGCCGTACGGTACCCGTGGCGGCCCCGCCGAAGACGGGGCCGCCCTCGGATGGCGTCAGGTCACCTCGTTCAGCTCACCGCTCTTGACGTCGTACACGAAACCGCGCACCGAGGACTTGTCCGGGATGAACGGACTCGCCGTGATCCGTGCGATCGACTGGCGTACGTCGTCCTCCAGGTCCGGGAAGGCCTCGGCCGCCCACTCGGGCTTGATCCCGGTGTCGGCCTGCACCTGCGCGCGGAACTCGTCGTCGGTGAACGTCAGCATCCCGCAGTCGGTGTGGTGGATCAGCACGATCTCCTTCGTGCCGAGCAGCCGCTGGCTGATCGCCAGCGACCGGATCTCGTCCGCCGTGATCACGCCGCCCGCGTTGCGGATGACGTGGGCGTCGCCTTCGGACAGGCCCAGGAGGCCGTACGGGTTGAGCCGCGCGTCCATGCAGGCGACGATCGCGACGCCCTTGCCGGGAGGCAGCGGGAGGTCGCCCTTGTCGAACCCGGCGGCGTAGCGCCGGGCGTTGTTCAGTAGTTCGTCCGTGACGGACATTCGACCGCTCCTTCTCGCCGTCAAGAGGGGACCGGGGCGGGCCACAGGCCTGCAGGCGCCGGCCTGCGACCCTCAGGACTGAGCTGGTCGAACAGGTAGAGGCGACGGCTCACCCAGAAGACGTCGAGCAGGATCCCGGGTCCGTCCGCCATGAGGAGATCTCAGCACACAACACGCTCCGTGGCCAGACCTCCACCCTCAGAGAAGGCTCGAGAGCAACCGCTCCTGGAACGCGGCGGCGTCCGCGCGTACGGCCACCCTGACCGCCGGGCGGTCGCCGTCGTCGGCGTACCGGCGCCGGTCCCACAGCGTCGCCCCGCGCGTACGGTCACCGCGCAGCTCGACCCGTACGGGCCGTTCGGTGTACTCCCCCAGCGAGGGGTCCACCGCCAGCATGGCGGCGAGCGCGTCGTGGATCACCGCGCCGCGTACGCCCAGGGAGCGGTGGTACGCCGTGACGTAGAACTCCAGGATCCGGCTCGCGAACCGCGCGACCTCTCCCTCACCGGCGGCCAGCCGGTCCAGCCACGCCCCGTCCAGTGCGGTGGGGTGGGTGACGTCGAGCGGTACGAGGGTGAGCGGCCAGCCGGCGGCGAAGACGAGTTCGGCCGCCTCCGGGTCGTGCCAGACGTTCGCCTCGGCGTGGCCGGTGATGTTGCCGTGGTGGTCGAAGGCCCCGCCCATGACGACGACCTCGCGGAACAGCCGGGGCAGCCGGGGTTCGAGCAGGAGCGCGATGCCGAGGTTGGTCAGCGGGCCGACGGCCAGGAGGGTCAGCTCGCCGGGGTTCGCCCGCGCCAGCCGTACGATCTGCTCCGGCGCGGAGACGTCGGCCGGGCGCGCGGCCGGCTCGGGCAGCCCGATGTCGCCGAGGCCGTCCGTACCGTGCCACTCGTCGGCGAACTCCACCGGCTGGGCCATCGGGCGTCCCGCGCCGACCGCCACGGGCACGTCGTGCACACCCGCGCGCTCCAGCACCCGGAGGGTGTTCAGCGCCCCGGTCTCCGGGGCGACGTTGCCGTGCACCGTGCCGATCGCCACGAGGTCGATCTCGCCCGATCTGACCAGCGGGGCGAGGTACAGCAGCGTCAGCGCGTCGTCGATGCCCGTGTCGCAGTCGAGCAGGATCCTGGTCTTCAACGCGTCTCCGGTCACTGGGCGGGCACGATCGTGAAGGCCTCGGCCAGCCGTCCCTCGGCGAGGCCGCCGCGTTCGGCGTTGGCGGACAAAAAGCCGCGCAGCATGCCCTCGAGGTCGGCGTTGTGGGCGACCTGGCTGACGTGCGAGCGCAGCGCCGCGAGCTTGCGATCGAAGACGTCGGTGACGTCGACGAAGTGGTCGCCCGCACGCCCGCCGGTGATCCACACCTCGCGGGCGGTCCACGCCTCGTGGCCCTCGGCGCGCAGTTCGGGGAAGGCGTACGGGTTTCGCGCGTCCGGGTAGACGGCGTCGAGCGCGGCCGAGCCCACCGCGCGGTGGTCGGGGTGGCTCGGGGCGAGCCGCTGGTAGTTGCGCTCCGGGCTGGGGATCATCACCCGGTCGGGCCGTACCTGCCGGATCACCCGCGCGATGTCGCGCCGCAGGTCGAGGGTGGCCTCGACGCGTCCGTCGGGGTACCCGAGGAAGCGGACGTCGCCAACGCCCACGCACTTGGCCGCGGCCCGCTGCTCGGCGCGGCGGAGCGGCGCCATCTCCTCGCGCGGAAGATCGTCGTCGAAACCGCCCGCGTCACCGTCCGTCACCATGAGGTAGGCGACCTCGACGCCGGCGTCGGTCCAGGTCGCGACGGTCCCGGCCGCGGCGAAATCGACATCATCGGGATGGGCCATCACAACAAGCGCACGCGCCACGTCTTCGATCACTGTCACATCTTAGGACCGGCCAGGATCACCAGGGCTTTACCCGTCTCACCACCATCAAGTCTGGCGTTTTCGGAGTACGCGGGGTATTCCGGACAGATGAAGAAACTGATCGACGCCGTTGACGACGTTGTCCTCGACGCCCTTCGCGGCATGGCCGCCGCGCACCCGTCGCTGCGGGTGGACCTGGAACAGCGGATCATCGTACGAGGCGACGCGCCGCGTACGGGCAAGGTCGGCCTGGTCTCCGGAGGAGGTTCCGGACACGAGCCGCTGCACGGGGGTTTCGTGGGGTACGGCATGCTCGACGCCGCCTGCCCGGGTGAGGTGTTCACCTCGCCGGTACCCGACCAGATCCTCGCCGCGACGACCGCCGTCTCCGGCGGCGCCGGGGTCGTGCACATCGTGAAGAACTACACCGGTGACGTGCTGAACTTCCAGATGGCCGCCGAGCTCGCCGAGGACGAGGACGTCGAGGTCGTCCCGGTCGTCATCGACGACGACGTGGCGGTGCAGGACAGCACCTACACCGCCGGCCGCCGCGGCACCGGCGCGACCGTCTTCGCCGAGAAGATCGCGGGCGCGCTCGCCGAGTCCGGCGGCCCGCTGGCGGACGTGGCGGCGGCGGCCAAGGAGGTCAACGAGCGGAGCCGGTCGTTCGGCGTCGCGCTGACGGCCTGTACGGTCCCGGCCGCCGGTCAGCCCACCTTCGAGCTCGGCCCCGACGAGATCGAGCTCGGCATCGGCATCCACGGCGAGCCCGGCCGCGAGCGTACGAAGCTGCGTACCGCCTCGGAGATCGTCGACTTCTCGCTGTCGGCGATCAACGACGACATGTCGCTGGACGGGGCCGAGCTGCTCGTGATGGTCAACGGCATGGGCGGCACCCCGCTCATGGAGCTGTACGGCGCGTACGCGGCGGCGGAGAAGTGGCTGACCGGGCACGGGGCGACCGTCGCGCGGCGGCTGGTCGGCAACTACGTGACCAGCTTGGACATGGCCGGCAGCATGATCTCGGTCTGCCGCCTGACGCCGCGGCTCACCGAGCTGTGGGACGCGCCGGTGGAGACGGCCGGCCTGCGGTGGGGGCGCTGATGGACGCCCGCGAGTGGATCGCCTGCTTCTCCGCGCTGGTCACGGCCGACGCCGAACGGCTGACGCGGCTCGACTCGGCGATCGGCGACGGCGACCACGGCTCGAACCTCGACCGCGGTCTGCGGGCCGCCGTGTCGGCGCTGGAGGGCGCCGACCTGCCGCCCGGCAAGGTGCTGATGACGGCCGGGCGGACGCTGGTCTCCAAGACCGGCGGCGCGTCCGGACCGCTGTACGGCACCGTGCTGCGCCGGGCGGGCAAGGCGCTCGGCGACGCCTCCGAGGTGGACGCCCCTGGTCTCGGGGCCGCGTTGCGCGCCGCGCTGGAGGGCGTCCAGGAGCTCGGGAAGGCCGTGGAGGGCGACAAGACGATGGTCGACGCCCTGGCCCCGGCGGTGGCGGCGTACGAGGCGGCGGCCGGGGACGGCCTGGCCGCCGCGGCGTCGGCCGCGCTGGACGCGGCGTCGAAGGGCGCCGAGGCGACCGTGCCGCTGCAGGCCCGCAAGGGCCGGGCGAGCTATCTGGGGCCGCGGAGCGTGGGCCACCTCGACCCGGGCGCGGCCTCGACGGTCCTGCTGTTCCGCGCCCTCGCCGAGGTGAGCTGATCTCCATGGCCAATGTGGGAATCGTGCTGATCTCGCACAGCCGGACGCTCGCCGAGGGCGCCGCCGAGCTGGCCCGGCAGATGGGCGTGGGCGAGGTGGCCGTGGCGGCCGCGGGCGGTACCGAGGACGGCGGGCTGGGGACGAGCCTGGAGCTGCTGGAGTCGGCGGTACGCGAGGCGGAGCAGGGCGCCGGGGTGGTCCTGATCGCCGATCTGGGCAGCTCGGTGCTGACCGCCAAGACGTATCTGGAGGACCTGGAGGACGCCGAGACCGAGGTGGTCCTGGCCGACGCGCCGTTCGTGGAGGGCGCGGTGGCCGCCGCCTCGGCCGCGGCGGGCGGTGCCGATGTGGCGGCCGTGACGAAAGCGGCGGGAGAGGCGTACGACTTCCGCAAGACGTGATTCCGGCGGTGCCGGCGGCGGGTCAGGGCGTGGGCTCGCAGCGGCGTTTCAGGCCCTCGGCCTCCAGGCCGATGTAGTGACGGACCAGCTTGGCCGTGAACAGCCCTACGAGCGGTGCGAGGAAGCCGGTCAGGTCGACGGTGAGCCGTACGGTCGCCCGGCCGTCGCCGCGCGGGTCGACGTAGTGGCCGCCGGTGACGGTCACGCCCGGCGACTTCGCCGCCCAGTCGAAGGCCCGGCCCGGCTCGTACTCCGTGACGGTGTACGTGGCCGCCGGCAGGCGGGGCTGCCGTACGCGTGCCTTGCTGCCGCTGCCGAACGGGCCGTCCTCCAGCCGCCGTACCGAGATCATCGACTTGGTCCACTCCGGCCAGCGCTCCACGTCGGCCAGCACCGCCCACACCGCCTCCGGCGCGGCGTCGATGTCGTTCTCGATCTGGTAGCGCACGGGGGCCTCCCGAAGTCGTCGATCTTCCTCACTTTTACCAGGCGCGCCCGGCCGGAGGCGCGGGCATCCGGGAGGATCGGGCCGGCCGGTTGGGGCGGCTCGCCGCGCGTTGTCGGTTCCAGGCCGTAGGCTTCTTTGAGTGTCCACGCTCGTAAGCCATCCCCTTCTCGACGGCCTCAACGACGCCCAGCGCGCGGCGGTCGTGCATCACGGCGGCCCGCTGCTGATCGTCGCCGGAGCCGGCTCTGGCAAGACCCGTGTGCTCACCCATCGCATCGCCCACCTCCTCGGTGAGCGCGGCGCGCAGCCCGGGGAGATCCTGGCGATCACGTTCACCAACAAGGCCGCCGGTGAGATGCGCGAGCGCGTCGAGGCGCTCGTCGGCAACCGGTCGCGTGCCATGTGGGTGATGACGTTCCACTCGGCGTGCGTGCGCATTCTGCGGCGTGAGGCCAAGCGGCTCGGGTTCCCCAGCGGTTTCTCGATCTATGACCAGGCCGACTCGCAGCGGCTCATGGCGCTGGTCTGCCGCGAGCTCGACCTCGACCCCAAGCGATACCCGCCGCGCGGCTTCTCCGCCCAGGTCTCCAACCTGAAGAACGAGCTCATCGACTACGAGACCTTCCGCGGTCAGGCCTCGACCCATCTCGAAAAGACGCTCGCCGAGGCGTACGAGACCTACCAGGCCCGGCTCCAGCAGGCCGGCGCGCTCGACTTCGACGATCTGATCATGACGACCGTCAACCTCCTGCAGGCGTTTCCGGACGTCGCCGAGCACTACCGGCGGCGGTTCCGGCACGTGCTGGTGGACGAATACCAGGACACCAACCACGCGCAGTACGTCCTCGTACGCGAGCTGGTCGGCCAGCAGGGCGACGACGACGAGCTCGCCCCCGCCGAGCTGTGCGTGGTCGGCGACGCCGACCAGTCGATCTACGCCTTCCGCGGCGCGACGATCCGCAACATCCTGGAGTTCGAGCGCGACTACCCCGACGCGAGCGTCATCCTCCTGGAGCAGAACTACCGCTCCACCCAGACCATCCTGTCCGCGGCCAACGCGGTGATCGAGCGCAACGCCGACCGTAAGCCGAAGCGTCTCTGGTCCGACCAGGGCAACGGCCCGAAGGTCACCGGCTACGTCGCCGACAACGAGCACGACGAGGCCGCGTTCGTCGCCCAGGAGATCGACCGGCTCAGCGACGACGAGGAGATCAAGCCCGGCCAGGTCGCGGTCTTCTACCGCACCAACGCGCAGTCCCGTGTCTTCGAAGAGGTCTTCATCCGCGTCGGCCTGCCCTACAAGGTCGTCGGCGGCGTCCGCTTCTACGAGCGCAAGGAGATCCGCGACCTGCTCGCCTACCTGCGGGTCCTCGGCAACCCCGAGGACACGGTGAGCCTGCGGCGCATCCTCAACGTCCCCAAGCGCGGCATCGGCGACCGGGCCGAGGCCTGCGTCGAGGCGCTCGCGGGCCGCGAGCGCGTCTCGTTCTGGCAGGCGCTGCGGCGGGCCGAGGAGGCCCCCGGCATCGCCACCCGCTCCCTCAACCAGATCAAGGACTTCGTCGCCCTCCTCGACGAGCTGGGCGAGATGGTGGAGACCGCCACGCCGGCCGAGCTGGTCGAGGCCATCCTGGTCAAGAGCGGCTACCTCGCCGAGCTGGAGGGGTCGCGCGACCCGCAGGACGAGACCCGCGTCGAGAACCTCCGCGAGATGGAGTCGGTGGCGGCCGAGTTCGAGGAGCGGCTCGCCACGGGCGCGCTGGCCGTGTCCGGCGAGGGCGAGGGCGAGGGCGAGGAAGTACGGGAACGGCCCGCCGAGGGCCGGCTCGTGGAGTTCCTCGAGCAGGTCGCCCTCGTCGCCGACGCCGACCAGATCCCCGGCGGGCAGAACGGCGTGGTGCCTCCCGGCGAGCGCAGCCCCGAGGGCGGCGACGGCGTCGTCACGCTGATGACCCTGCACACCGCGAAGGGCCTGGAGTTCCCGGTGGTCTTCCTCACCGGCATGGAGGACGGCGTCTTCCCGCACCTGCGCTCGCTCGGCGACCCCAAGCAGCTGGAGGAAGAGCGCCGGCTCGCGTACGTCGGCATCACCCGTGCCCGGCAGCGGCTCTACGTCTCCCGCGCGACGATGCGCAGCGCCTGGGGCGCGCCCTCCTACAACCCCGCCTCGCGCTTCCTCACCGAGATCCCCGAGACCCTGGTCGAGTGGGAGCGGTCCGAGGCGGCCGGCAAGGGCACGCCCGCGATGGCCTCGCTCTCCCAGCGGCCCGGCGTACGCTCCCCGGGCAACCGCGAGGTTCCGGCGCTCTCCACGGGCGACCGGGTCGTCCACGACGCCTTCGGTCTCGGCACCGTCGTGACCGTCGACGGGGCGGGAGAAAAGGCGGCGGCGACCGTTGACTTCGGTGGCGACTACGGAGTCAAGCGATTTGTCCTGCGTTACGCGCCGATACAGAAGCTCTAAAAAGGTTGCACGGCCGAAATGGCCGGATGCGGGCGTCGACATGTTGCGGGTGGACCTGCATGATGCACCTGGGAGCACCTGCGGCCCGTATGGGAGGAAAATGGGGCGGTTGGCGCGGCGTCTCCTCGTCGCAGTCGTCTTCATCGTGACAACGGTCTGGTTCGCCTCTCCGGCCCTCGCCGCTGACAACCCCTCCGTCACGCCTCTGTCCGCGACCGCGTGGGCGGTCGCCCCCGTGCCCGGCACCTACCACGTCCCCGCCTACCGCGCGCCGGCCGCCGCCCCGCGCCTGGTCGTCTGCGAGCGTGGCGCCCGGCTGACCGGTCTGGCCCGCGAACTCGCGGGCGAGTGTGCCTACCACCAGATCCAGCAGGCGGTCGACGCCGTACGGGCGCGCGGGACCACGATCTACGTGCTGCCCGGTATCTATCACGAGCCGGCCTCCCTCGCCGCGCCCAAGGGCCACTGCGCCAAGCTCGACGACGGCGCCCCGCTCGCGTACGCCGACCAGGTCGCCTGCCCGCACGTGCAGAGCCTGATCAGCATCACCGGCCTGAACGACCTGCAGATCGAGGGCCTCGGCGGCCCGGTGATCATCGAGGGCAAGAAACAGGTCGGCATCCTCGCCCAGCGGGCCGACGGCTTCTACCTGCGCGGCGTGACCGTACGCGGCTTCGGCGAAGACGGCGTGAGCGTCAGCGAGACCGACGGTTTCGTCCTCGACCAGGTCACCGGCCTGGCCAACGGCGGGCACGGGCTCGCCTCCTCCACCTCCGACCACGGGCTGATCACCGACTGCGCCGCGTCCGGCAACAACGACGCGGGCATCTCCACGGCCTCGGCCGCCGACCAGAAGGGCGGTCGGCTGTCCGTCGAGATCCGCCGCTGCCGGTCGTACGGCAACCTGATCGGCTACTCCGGTACGGCGGGCGACTCGGTCTACGTCCACGACAACCAGTTCAACGGCAACTCCACCGGCGCCATGCTCGACAGCAGCGTGCAGGCGATCGGCATGCCGCAGAACCACGCGATGTTCGTCGCCAACCGCGTCTTCGGCAACAACGCCGACTTCTACCGCGGCTGCGGCGCGACGTGCCCGCGGCGCGCGGTTCCGGTGGGTACGGGACTGCTGCTCGCGGGCGGCGACGAGAACACCTACGCGAGCAACCTGGTCTATGACAACTGGCGGTACGGCATCGCCCAGTACTGGATCCCGGCGAGCCGGCGCGGCGAGACCGACCCGGCCAAGCAGCGCGACACCTCCCACGGCAACCGTTATGTCGGCAACCTGATGGGCGTGACACCCTCCGGCACTGCGGCGCCGAACGGCGTCGACTTCTGGTGGGACGAGCAGGGCGACCGCAACTGCTGGCAGAGCAACGCCTCGCCGGCGGGCGTGCCGCGCAGCGACCCGGCGACGCTGCCGACCTGCGACCATCCGTCGGCCGGCGGCCCGTACGCGCAGCAGGGCAACCCCTTCAAGACCGCGATCACCACCGCCTGCGCGGCGTACCGGCCGGGCCGCGCCGACCCGCCCGGCTGCTCCTGGCTGAGCCCGCCGCCGCACCCCTAGGGCCCGCTTCGGGGCCCCGCCCGAGACAGGCCCTAAACCAGGCGCCGGGCGGCGGCCCAGCGGGAGAGTTCGTGGCGATTCGAGAGCTGGAGCTTGCGCAGGACGCTGCTCACGTGGGTCTCGACCGTCTTGACCGAGATGAACAGCTCCTTGGCGATCTCCTTGTACGCGTAGCCGCGCGCGATCAGGCGCAGGACCTCGCGCTCGCGCTGGGTGAGCTGGTCGAGTTCGGGGTCGATGGCGGGTACGTCCGCGGCGGCGAACGCGTCCAGGACGAAGCCCGCGAGCCGGGGTGAGAAGACCGCGTCGCCCTCGGCGACCCGCTCGATCGCGTTGGTCAGCTCCCCGCCGGAGATCGTCTTGGTGACATAGCCGCGGGCCCCGCCGCGTACGACGCCGATGACGTCCTCGGCGGCGTCGGAGACCGACAGGGCGAGGAAGCGCGTCTCGGAGGGAAGGACCTGGCGCAGCACCTCGACGCCACCGCCACCGGGCAGGTGCACGTCGAGGAGCACGACGTCCGGTCGGTTCGCCTTGATCACCGCTATCGCCTCGTCGACGTCGCCGGCCTCGCCGACGATCTCGACGGACGCGCCCAGCTCGGCCTTCACGCCGCTTCTGAACATCTGGTGGTCATCGACCAGCACAACGCGGGTCATCTATGCCTCTTCTCATTTCGAGTCACGCCGCATCTCCAGTCTGACCTCAGTGCCCTCGCCGGGAGCCGTACGGATCTCGGCCTTTCCGCCGTTGCGCTCCATCCGGCCGATGATCGACTCGCGCAGGCCCATGCGGTCGTGCGGCACGGCGTCGAGGTCGAAGCCCGTGCCCCGGTCCCGTACGAAGATCGACACCTCGTCGCCGGCGACCTCGGCGTAGACCGAGAGTGAGGTGTGCGCCTGGTCACCGAACTCGCCGTGGGCGTGCTTGGCGGCGTTGACCATGGCCTCGCGGGCGGCCTGGAGCATCGCGCCGAGGCGGTCGTCGAGCGGGCAGTCGCCCACGCAGACGACCTCGACGGGCACGCCGTGGTGGTCTTCCACCTCGGCCGCGGCCTTGCGCACCGCCGCCGCGAGATCCTGCTCGGCGTCGGCCTTCGGCTCGTACAGCCAGGCACGCAGGTCGCGTTCCTGCGAGCGGGCCAGGCGCTGCACTTCGCGCGGGTCGTGGGCGCTCCGCTGGATCAGCGTGAGCGTGTGGAGCACGGAGTCGTGCACGTGCGCGGCGACCTCGGCACGCTCCTGCGAGCGGATCCGCTCACGGCGCTCGGTGTCCAGGTCGCGCCAGAGCCGCAGCAGCCACGGGGCGACGACCACGGCGATACCGGCGAGCATGACGATCGAGCCGAGCAGGACCTGCCCGGCCTGCCCGGGGCGGACCTTCTGGGCCAGGAACGCGATCAGCCCGCCGGCGACGAGCAGCGTCCCGACGATGCTGCGCAGCCACATCGCCTGCGTGTTGCGAACCCAGCGCAGCCGCCGCTCGGGGTCGGCCTGCTGCCAGATGATCCCGACCCCGATGCCGCCCGCGACGACCGGCCACACGGCCCAGTTCAGCGCGCCCGCACCCCAGGTGAACAGGCACAGGAGACCGACGAGCGCGGCGTACGCGAAGAGCTGCCCGTACTCGCGGCGCCCCGATGGCTCGTCGCGCTGCGGCACGAGCAGCCAGAGCGCGACGTACGCGACGACGCCCACGCCCGCGGCGATCAGCACGGCGAACGCGAGGCGTACGACCAGCACGTCGAGCCCGAGGTGGTCGGCGAGCCCGGAGCACACGCCACCGGCGAGCCGTCCGTCGGCTCGCCGGTCGAGACGCGGGGGGATCAGGTCCGTGGACTCCCCGCTGGGTGTTTCAGGCACAGTGAGATGTTCTCGCGTTTTGGTCCATCACCGCATCGGGGACCGCCCTGGGAGACCCCGGAGATCCTCAGGGGCGAGTCAGGGGTCTCCCGGATGGTCGCGGGCTCGCCGAACCGGAACGATAGGCACCATGAACGAGGAAAGCGTCCCGTCTCCCGGCTCCGAGCCGGCCCCGAAGCCCGCCGACCAGGCCGGCTCCGAAGCGGCCGCCCAGCCGAACCCGGACGCCCCGGCCGCCACCCCACCGGCCACCCACGAAGCCTCCCAGCCTGGGACGGAAGCCGCCGACCGGGCGAGTGCGAGCACCGAAACACCCGCCGACTCCCCTGCGGGCGCTCCGCAGAGCCCCCAGTCCGCCACGGAAACCGACGCCATCCGGCCCGGCACGGCCACCTCAGCCGACCCCGAATCGGCCCCCGAGCCCTCCGGCCGGCCGAACGCGAGCGCCGAAACACCCGCCGGCACCTCGCAGGACTTCCCTGCAGACGCTCCCCAGAACCCCCAGTCCGCCACAGACGCCGACGAGCCGGTCGACACCCCGCCGGGCGTCGACGAGGCCGCTCGGCCCTCTGGTGTGCTTCCCCCGGCAGGCTCTCGTTCCGGTTCGCCGTTCGGGTCCGCAGGGTCGGCTCCGGCCGGGGCCGGGAACGAGCCTCGGACAAGTCCCGCCGCTTCGGCGGGTTCCCGGCGGCTCACGCGGGCGCAGGACGGACGGCTGATCACCGGTGTCTGTGCCGGGCTGGCCCGCTACACCCGGATCGACGCGATCGTCTTCCGGGTCGGGTTCGCGTTGCTGGTGATCGCGACCGGGATCGGGGTGCTGCTCTACGTCGCCGCCTTCCTGCTCATGGGCGCGCCCGACGGCGGTCCGTCGTGGATCGAGAAGAGGAGCAAGCGCGTCTTCGACGGTGACACCGCGCTGACGCTGCTGGCCGCCGTCCTCGGCGTCTCCGTGGTCTTCAACATCGTCGGAAACTGGGGCTCCGGCGACGCTCTGGCCGTGGTCGTCGTGTTCGGGCTGGCGCTGCTCGTGGCCAGGTCGCGCGGGGTCGACCTCGTGCAGGTCACGCGTGGGCTGCCGGAAGGGATCAAGGGGCGGCCGTTGTCCTCCTGGACGCCGCCTCCGCCGACCGAGACGGCCGGTCCCCGCCAGGCCGACGGCATGATCGACCTGGCCCGCCTCGGCCGCCGCACCGACTCCTACGCGGCCGGCCCCTACGCGGGCGAACGCACCACCGACCCGACCAGGCCCCACGACGCCGACCCGTACGAGGACGGTCCCTACGAGGACGACCTCTACGCCCAGCGCCCCACGGCCCCGTACCCTCACAGCCCCCACACCCCCGAGACCGCGCCGAACCAGCGCCCCTCCTCGGTCCTCGCCACGCTCACGATTCTGGCCGCCGCCCTGGTCGCCGCCGTGCTGTACTCCACTGTCCGCGACCGGCCGAACCTCAGCGGGCTCCAGATCGTCATAGCCGGAGCGCTCATTGTCGTCGCCGTCGGACTCATCCTCGGTGCCTGGTTCGGCCGGGACCGCAAGCTCGTCCTCGTTGGAGCGATCATGTCCTTCGCCCTCGCGTCAACCTCGATCGCCGGTAATCCCGCGGTCGCGCGGAAGACGCATCACATGATGTGGCGCCCTGCCGCGACCACGCAGGCCGAGCAGTCCCACAAGGTCGTGGTCGGCCAGGGCGTCGTGGACCTCACCACGGTGCCGCTCTCCCCGGGCCAGCGCCTGCAGGTCTCCGCCGAGGTAGTGCTCGGCATGCTGGCCGTCAAGGTGCCGGCCAGCGCGCGGGTGGAGGTCGACGGCCACGCCTACATCGGCGACATCACGATCGACCACCAGGTCACCGGCGGCCCCGGCGCACGGGTGAACCGCGTGCTGGAGCCCGAGCGCCCGGCCCAGGGCGGGACGCCCACGATCGTCCTGCACCTGCGGAGCAAGGTCGGCGACATGGAGGTCACGCGTGTACCGGCATAAGTTCGACCCGTCGTCGCTCGTCGCGGCGCTCGTGTTCCTCGGCGTCGCCATCCGCTATCTGGTCGAGGGCACCGGCGGCCACCGGGTCTCCTACGACTGGGCGATGCCCTCGGTCCTCGTCTCGATCGGCCTGATCATCGTTCTCCGGCTGGTCTTCCGCTCCCGCCGCCGCCCACGCTGACCAGGCCGGGGGCGGCGACGACAGGCGGCGTCGACCGCGGGCGCGAGCATCGCCACACCGCGACGACGAAGACGGCCAGCCAGGCGAGGTCGACCCAGCGCACGCCCAGGTGCTGGTACCCGCTCACCCGCACGCCGGGCAGCGTCATCACCCCCAGCACCACCCCTCGGATGACAACGAACCCGTCCAGCCGCTCGTACGGGACCAGCGCCAGCAGCGGCAGGAGCATCGCGTCGTACCAGGGGTACTGCAGCGGGGAGACCAGCGTCGTGCCGAACGCCACCGCCACGACCGGCAGCGGGCCGGCGGAGGCACGCTGCCAGATCGCGAACGGCAGGCCCGAACGCCACCACAGGAACGCCACCAGCGCGACCGCCAGCAACAGCATCCACACCCCGTAGAAGTGATTCAGGACGTAGTCCGGCACGGGCAGGTACCGATCCTCCTTCCGGCCCAGCCGGGTGCTCAGCGAGTGGATCGCCGACGGGCCCGCCAGCAGGTACCCGCCGCCCGCGACGAGCAGCACGCCGAGCGCCGCCGAGCCCGCCCGCCGTACGCGGGAAACGCCGAACCAGGCGACCAGCACCAGGGCGGCGGCCGGGAACAGGAACGACGCCTTGACCGCCGCGGCCGCGCCGCCGGACAGGCCGGCCAGGAACGCCGAGCGGCGCATCGCCCACAGCGCCAGCACCAGGAAGAAGACCGCGTACACGTCGGCGTGGCCGCTGCCCACCATCCAGAACAGCATGATCGGGTTCAGCGTCCAGAGCAGGCAGGCACGGACCCGGTGCCGAGCGCCCACCAGCCGGTCCAGGACCACGCCGGTGGCGACGAACGCGACGGCGTTGCCCCACTTCAGCAGGAACAGGATGTGCGCCATCGAGTTGCCGCCGAGGTGCGCGGCGCCCCACTGGACGGCCGTGGTGATCGGCCCGTACACGGTCGGGACGCGCTGCCAGCCGCTCGGCAGCAGGACGCCCACCGGGTCCCCCGTACGGGACAGCAGGAACGGAGTCGTGGAGTACGGGTCGCGCCCGAGATCGGTGATCCGCCCGTAGATCGCGTAGTTGAGCATGTCCACCGAGCCCGCCGGCGGCAGCAGCGCGAGAACGAGGGCCGCGACGGCGCCGGCGAGGAGCAGCCGGACGGGGCTCACGAAACGCTCGCGGCGCGCGGCGTGCAGGCCGGTCAGGGTGCCCGCCCCGCCGCTGATCGCCGCGAACCAGGTCAGGAAGACCACCGTCGCGTGGGACGGCGAGCCGCCGAAGGTCAGGAACGGGCTGGTCGAGCCGAAGTACGGGACGGCGTCCGAGGTACCGAGCACCATGGCAGCGCTCGTCGCGACGAGGCTCACACCCAGCATGACCAGGGAGAAGACGCGGGACATGTGATGCGACGCTACGGCGGGAGCCCCCGCTTCACGGGGCCTGTGACGCGGAGTTCACCCAACGATCACGCGGTGGTCGCGTGCAGGCTCAGCGCGTACCCGGGGCCGAGATTGACCACCTCACGGGGGTGATCGGCGCCGTACACCCGGATGCGGTTGGCCCGCAGCGTCCGCTCCGCGACCCCCTGGTCGGTGATCGTGCGCTCGGAGAGTTCGCCCGCGAGAACGGTGAGGACGCCCGGTCCGGCCGGTACGGCGCGGTGGCCCGGCGGCCAGCCCCACAGCCACAGGTCGTCCGCCACCGGGACCGGCGTGCCGTCGAAGCGCGCGAGGTGCCACCAGTACGCCGGGCGCGCGGCCATCTCGCGTACGACGCCGGCCAGGCGGCCGATCGTGACCGTCCCCGACTCGGGACGGGCCTGCAGCGTGATGTCGGGAATGACCGAGAAGTTCATTGAAAGGGTCCTTCGGACAGCGGCGAGGAGCGCCGCGGGCTGACGAGACGGGAAGGTCAGGTCAGCGACAACACGAAGGACACAGCACGATGACCGCGTGGCGGGAGTCCACGTCGGCGGGAAGCGTACGCGCTGGCATGGGAAGAAGTCTGCGGGCCGCGACTCCGCGCTGTCAAGCCGGACTAACGCCCCGACCAGCACTAAAGACCACAATCACCCCACGGGCTTCACCGGCGACGGCGCGCCACGAGGAGCCCCGCCCAGGCCAGGGCGGCGACGAGAAGCGGCATGAAGAGCAGCAAGGAATCCAGTCTTCCGATGACGACCATCGGACCGTCGTCGGCGATTCGCTTCGCCACGACGGCCGAGTCGCCGATCGCACAGGCCGGCACGCGCTCTCCGGCGAAGAAAGTGCCGAGTCTCCCGGACAGGTCACGGTGACGGCGGCGCCGCCGACCTGCCAGCTCGACCCGTCACAGGAGATGTCTCCCTCACCGCCGAGCAAGGAGTTCACCGGTTGGCCACTTTCGGGCCTGGTGCCGTACTTCACGGCACGCCACCATCGGTCCGGCTTACGAGACGGGAGTGGGACATGGGTCTGGACCGGCGTTCTTTCCTTCGCAACGGCCTTGTCGCGGGCGGGGGTGCCGCCCTGCTCGGCACCGGCCCGCACGCCGCGGCGCTCGTGCGTTCCGGACGTCCGCAGCTCACGCACGGCGTGCAGAGCGGTGACATGTCCGCGCGCGGCGCCGTCGTGTGGACGCGCGCCGACCGGCCGTCGCGGATGCTCGTCGACGTCAGCACCCGGCCCGACTTCCGGCGCTTCTCCACCGTGCGCGGCCCGCTGCTCACCCCGGACACGGACCTGACCGGTAAGGTACGGCTGGACGGGCTGCCGTCCGGCGAGCGCGTCTACTACCGCGTACGCGCCGCGGACCTCAACGACGCGTCCCTCGTTTCGGCGCCGGTGCCGGGCGGTTTCCGTACGGCCCCGCGGACGCGGCGCGACGTCGGCTTCGTGTGGTCGGGCGACCTCGCCGGGCAGGGCTTCGGCATCAACCCCGACATCGGCGGCTACCGGATCTTCAAGGCGATGCAGGCCGTCGACCCGGACTTCTTCCTGTGCAACGGCGACCACTGGTACGCCGACAACCCGATCCAGGCGACGGTCACGCTCCCGGACGGCCGGATCTACCGCAACCTCACCTCGCCGGAGAAGTCCAAGGTCGCCGAGACGCTCGCGGAGTACCGCGGGCAGCATCGGTACAACCTGATGGACGACAACCTGCGCGCCTTCGCCGCGGCCGTCCCGCAGATCAACCAGTGGGACGACCACGAGACCCACAACAACTGGTACCCCGGCGAGATCCTTGACGACGCGAACTACACCGAGAAGCGGACCGACGTGCTGTCCGCCCGCGCCAAGCAGGCGTTCTTCGAGTACCTGCCGATCACCCAGCAGCCCCACGACGACGGCCGGATCTACCGGAAGATCTCCTACGGCCCGCTGCTCGACGTGTTCGTGCTCGACATGCGGACCTATCGCAACGCCAACGGGCCCGACGACCAGACCACGGACCGGCAGGGCATCCTCGGCGCGCGGCAGGCCGAGTGGCTGAAGCGGTCCCTCGCCGCGTCCCGCGCCACCTGGAAGATCGTCGCCTCCGACATGCCGATCTCGCTGGTCGTGCCGGACGCCGACCGCATCGAGGCCGTCTCCCAGGGCGACAACGGCGGCCCGCTCGGCCGCGAGCTGCAGATCGCCGGCGTGCTGTCCTCGATCAAGAAGCACCGGGTGAGGAACGTCGTGTGGATCACCACCGACGTGCACTACACGGCCGCGCACCACTACGACCCGGCCAAGGCGGCGTTCCAGGACTTCGACCCGTTCTGGGAGTTCGTGTCCGGGCCACTCAACGCCGGCGCCTTCGGCCCCAACACGCTCGACCTGACCTACGGCCCGACGGTGCGGTTCCAGGCGGTCCCGCCGCGCGCCAACACCTCGCCGCTGGAGGGCTCCCAGTTCTTCGGTGAGATCGCGATCGACGGCCACTCCGGCGAACTCACCACCCGCCTGCGCGACTACAGCGGCAAGGTCCTCTACACCGTCGACCTTCCCGCCCAGCGCTGAGCCCCGCAGAAAAGAGGAAGAAGGGGCGAAAGGCCACGCTTCTGCGATGAGACCGGCCGCTTTCGGGTGGGCAAACACCCAGGTCGTACGGGTGGGGCCCCGCGTGACTCCAGAGGCGATCAGGTCTGGCCTCCCTGGGGCATTGAGGCTTACGTTGGCATCGAGCAGCCTCCTCGCAGGGAGATCGTGATGGCGCGCAGCCGCACCAAACGCATTCGCCGAGCATCCGCGCGGTTACGCCGTAAGCACCGCTCGGCTTTGCGTAGGACGCACAAAGTCGAAATGCCTGAAAAATCCGATAAGGGTTAATTTCAGATAAGCAGACGGAAGAGAGCGCACCAGAAATGGCTCTGGTGCGGCGATACGTCATGGGCGCAGCACGCCCACTCAGCCCACAGAGCCGCTTCCTTCGACGAAGAAGGCACCCCGATGTGGCCAGCGGAAGTTCTCTTCACGGTCCGCGGACCTCCCTGTGATCCGGCACGTTCCGATCCGCATCACCCCATCTGGGAGGACGAATGCCGCGTGTGTCCGTAGAGGTCGACGGAGTCAAGTACGACGATGACGTCGAGCCACGTCTTCTGCTCGCCCACTATCTGCGCGACCGTCTCGGCAAGGTGGGCACGCCCATCGGCTGCGACACGTCGAACTGCGGCGCCTGCACCGTCCTTCTGGACGGACTGAGCGTCAAGAGCTGTTCCGTCCTCGCCGTACAGGCCGATGGCAAGGACGTCACCACCATCGAGGGTCTCGGCGACGGGCAGGGGCTGCACCCGCTGCAGAAGGCGTTCCACGAGGAGCACGCCCTGCAGTGCGGCTACTGCACACCGGGCATGATCATGGCCTCGCTGGACCTGATCAGGGAGAACGCCGACCCGTCCGACGAGGAGATCCGCGAGGGCCTCGAAGGGAACCTGTGCCGCTGCACCGGTTACCAGAACATCGTGCGCGCCGTGCACCGGGCCGCCGGTGACATGCGGCAGAGCCCGGCGCACGAGGAGGCCACCCGATGACGGCCGCGCCGGAGATCGGCAGCGCACGGCTGCGCTCCGAGGACGCCCGGCTGATCACCGGGCAGACCAACTGGACCGACAACATCCAGCTCCCCGGCCTGCTGCACGCCGCGTTCCTGCGCAGCCCGGTCGGCCACGCCCGCATCACGAACGTCGACGCGAGCGCCGCCCGCGAGCGGCCCGGCGTGATCGCCGTCTTCACCGGCGCCGACCTCGCCGACGAGCAGGGCAGCCTGCCGTGCGCGTGGCCGGTCACCGAGGACATGGTGCTGCCGGACCACCCGCCGATCGCGGTCGAGGAGGTGCGCTACGCCGGCGAGCCGGTGGCCGTCGTCGTCGCCCGCGACCGGTACGCCGCCGCGGACGCGCTGGAGTTCATCGACGTCGACTACGACCCGCTGCCGCCCGTCCTCGACATGGAGGAGGCGATCAAGGAGGGCGCCGACCTGGTCCACTCCTCCAAGGGCACCAACACGTCCTATGAGTGGACCTTCGAGGGCGGCGACGTCGACGCCGCCTTCCGCGACGCCCCCGTCGTCATCGAGCGCCGGTACGTCCAGCAACGCCTCATCCCGACCGCGATGGAGCCCCGTGCGGTGGTCTGCTCCGTGGTGGGCGATGAGTTCACCATGTGGTCGGCCACGCAGATCCCGCACATCCTGCGGCTCATGCTCGCCACCGTGACCGGCATCCCCGAGCACCGGCTCCGCGTCATCGCGCCCGACGTGGGCGGCGGGTTCGGCTCGAAACTGCAGGTGTACGGAGAGGAGGTCGCCTGCCTGCTGATCACCAGGCGGCTCGGCCGGCCGGTCAAGTGGACCGAGTCGCGCAGCGAGGGCAACGCGTCCGTGCACCACGGCCGCGACCAGATCCAGCGGCTGTCCCTGGCCGCCGAGGCCGACGGCCGCATCCGGGGGCTCAAGGTCGACCTGCTCGCCGACATGGGCGCGTACCTCATGCTCGTCACGCCCGGCGTCCCGCTGCTCGGCGCGTTCATGTTCAACGGCATCTACAAGATGGACGCCTACCACTTCACGTGCGCCGGGATCTTCACCACCAAGACCCCGACCGACGCCTACCGCGGGGCCGGGCGTCCCGAGGCGACGTTCGGGATCGAGCGGCTGATGGACGAGCTGGCCGCCGAGCTGTCGCTGGACCCGCTGGAGGTGCGGCGCCGCAACTGGATCACTCATGAGGAGTTCCCCTACGACACGATCGCCGGGCTCACCTACGACTCGGGCAACTACGAGGCGGCGACCGAGAAGGCCCGTCAGCTCTTCGAGTACGACAAGCTGCGCGCCGAGCAGGCCGACCGGCGCGACCGCGGCGACCCCGTACAGCTCGGCATCGGCGTCTCGACCTTCACCGAGATGTGCGGCCTCGCGCCGTCGCGGGTGCTGGGCTCGCTGGCGTACGGCGCCGGCGGCTGGGAGCACGCGTCCGTACGGATGCTGCCGTCCGGCAAGGTCGAGGTGGTGACCGGTTCGTCCGCGCACGGGCAGGGCCACGAGACCGCGTGGGCGCAGATCACCGCCGACCGGCTCGGCGTGCCGTTCGAGGACGTACGCGTGCTGCACGGCGACACGAGCATCTCGCCCAAGGGCATGGACACCTACGGCTCGCGGTCGCTCGCGGTCGGCGGCGTGGCGCTCTACAACGCCTGCGACAAGGTCATCGACAAGGCCCGCCGGATGGCGGCGCACATGCTGGAGGCCGACGAGCAGGACGTGGAGTTCGCCAACGGCGCCTTCTCCGTACGCGGCGTGCCCGACCAGTCCCGGACGATCCAAGAGATCTCGACCGCCACGTTCGCGGCGCACGACCTGCCCGACGGCTTCGAGCCGTCGCTGGACTCCGACGCCACCCACGACCCGGACAACTTCTCCTTCCCGCACGGCACGCACCTGTGCGCCACGGAGGTGGACACCGAGACCGGGTTCGTGAAGATCCGCTCCTACGTCGCCGTGGACGACGTCGGCAAGGTCGTGAACCCGCTGATCGTCGAGGGCCAGGTGCACGGCGGTCTCGCCCAGGGCATCGCGCAGGCCCTGTACGAGGAGGCGGTCTACGACAGCGATGGCAACCTGACCACGACGACGATGGCCGACTACCTGGTGCCCTCGGCATCGGACCTGCCGACCTTCACCACCGACCGCACCGAGACGCCGGCCACCACCAACCCGCTGGGCGTCAAGGGCGTCGGCGAGGCGGGCACGATCGCCTCGACGCCGGCCGTGGTCAACGCGATCGTCGACGCGCTGCGGCCGTACGGCGTCGCCGACGTGCCCATGCCCTGCACGCCCGAGCGGGTGTGGCGGGCATGTCGTGCCGGAGGCGCGCAGGAAGCAGGGCGGGGCGGTGGGCCGGAACACTCTGCGCAGCCCGGAGCGGGCGGCGGGCTCGGCTCGGCCGGAGGTGAGGCATGATTCCCGGATCGTTCGACTACGTACGGCCGTCGTCGCTGGACGAGGCCGTCTCGGCGCTGCGCGACGCGGGCGACGAGGGCAAGGTGATCGCCGGTGGGCAGAGCCTGCTGCCGCTGCTGCGGCTCCGGCTCGCCTACCCGGAGACGCTGATCGACCTCGGCTCGCTGCCGGAGCTGCGCGGCGTACGCGACGAGGGCACCTCGCTGCTGGTGGGCGCCATGACCTCGCACTACGAGGTGCTGCGCGACCCGCTGATCCGCGAGTACGCCCCCCTGGTCGCGGCGGCCACCTCGACCGTCGCCGACCCGGCCGTACGCCACCGGGGCACGTTCGGCGGCGCCCTCGCGCACGCGGACCCGGCGGGCGACCTGCCGGCGGTCGCGCTCGCGATGGACGCGGTGTTCGTGACGTCGTCGCGGGAGATCCCGGCGAGTGAGTTCTTCGCCGACTACCTCACCTCGGCGCTCGAACCCGACGAGGTCCTCGTGGGCGTCCGCCTGCCCAAGGCGTACGCCGGCTGGGGCTTCCACTACGAGAAGTTCCACCGCACCGCGCAGGCCTGGGCGATCGTCGGGGTCGCCTGCCTCGTGAACCGCTCGAACGGAGAGATCACCGGCGCCCGGGTCGGGCTCACCAACATGGGCTCGGCCCCCGTACGCGCGTCGGCGGTGGAGGAGGCGGTCACGGGCGGCGCGGCCGACCGCGAGGCGTTCCGCGGCGCGGCGTCCCACGCCGCCGAGGGCACCAGCCCGCCCAGCGATCTGCACGGGTCCGCCGAGTACCGGCAGCACCTCGCGCAGGTCCTGACCGCTCGTGCCCTGGCCACGGCGGCGAGCGTGTAGGTCGATGTTCGCTTCGCCGACGCGGGGCGGGGAGGGCGTCTTGTGCCTTCCCCACTCCGCGTCGGCGGAGAACCCGGGTGCTTCGTATGCTGCTTCCTAAGGAGGCACCAAGAGGAGGGCCATGGAACTCGATCACGAATTCACCGTTCCGGTACCGGTCGACCAGGCGTGGCCGGTCCTGCTCGACGTCGAGCGGATCGCACCCTGCATGCCGGGCGCGACACTGGACTCGGTCGACGGCGACGAATTCACCGGCCGCCTCAAGGTGAAGCTCGGGGCGATGACGATCACGTACAAGGGCTCGGCCCGGATCGCCTCGCAGGACGCCGGTACCCACACCGTGTCCATCGAGGGCACCGGCAAGGAGGCACGCGGTTCGGGCACGGCCAGCGCGACCGTACAGGCGCAGATGCACGACGAGGGCGAGCGGACCCGCGTCACGGTGCACACGAAGCTCAACGTGACCGGCCGGCCCGCGCAGTTCGGGCGGAACATCATGTCCGAGGTGGGCGGCAAGCTGGTCAACCGGTTCGCCGGCAACCTCGCCGACGAGATCACCCGGCCGGTCGAACCGGCTCCTGAGGTCGCTCCCGAGGCGAGCGCGCCCGCGCCGCAGGCGACTCAGGCCGAGACCGCGGCTCCTGCTCCGGCACCCGCCGAGGCAGTGCCGGGCGGGGAGGGCGCTCCGCAGGCCGCGGAGGCCGTGACCGAGCCTCAGGTCGCGCCGGTGGAGGCCGAGCCCGCCGTCGAACCCGCACCTGAGGCCCCGCGGCGGCCCGCCACCGCTCGTCCCGCCGACGACGAGGCCATCGACCTGCTGGAGTTCGCGGGTCCCTCGATCGCCAAACGGCTGGCCCCGGTGGTCGCCGGGCTGGCGGCGGCGTGGATGCTCCGGCGTCTCGTCAGGCGGCGTGGCCGGCGCTCAGGCGAGTGAGTCGATCCAGCGTTCGAGGCGGCGTCCTTCTACGGCCATGAGCTCGGGGTCGCGGAAGGTGTTCGTGAGCAGGGAGATGCCCTGGTAGGCGGCGAACAGGGCGACCGCGAGCTCGCGTGAGTCGGCGCGGCCCATCGCCGCGAACTGCTCCTCGATCCAGTCGAGCAGGCGCCGCATCACCCCGGCGATCACCTGGTCGAGGCCGTCGTCGCGCTTGTCGAGCTCGGCGGCGAGAGTCCCGGTGGGACAGCCGTAGCGTGCGGTGACCTCGCTCTGGCCGACCCAGCCGCGTACGAGGGCCTTCAGCCGCTCCTGCGGCACGGGCAGCGCGCCGAGGGACTCGATCGTCTCCTGGAGGCCGCGCGCCTGGGTGTCGATCGCCGCCTCGACCAGCTGGTCCTTGGTCTTGAAGTAGTAGTAGACGTTGCCCACGGGAACGTCGGCCGCCTGCGCGATGTCCGCGAGCGTGGTCCTCTCGGCCCCCTGCTCGTGGAGCACCCGGGCGGCGGCGTCGGCCAGCCGCTCCCGTTTGCCGGCCTGCCGGACCTTCGAGTCAGTCACCCCACTAACTGTAGACGCGACTCCCTTGATCGGCTAGCGTCTTAGTTAGTCAACTAACTCGGGAGTGAGAAATGATCGTGGTGACAGGCGCGACCGGAAACGTCGGACGCGAGCTCGTACGGACGCTGACCGCCTCGGGCGAACGGGTACGGACGGTCTCACGGAACCCCGCGAAGGCGTCCGGGCACTGGGCGGCCGACCTCGCCGAACCCGCCGGACTGAAGACCGTTCTGGAAGGGGCCGACGCGCTGTTCCTGCTCGTCGCCGGGGAGGATCCACGCGGCGTGCTGGAGGTCGCCGCGCAGGCCGGAGTACGACGGGTGGTGCTGCTGTCCTCCCAGGGCGCGGGCTTCCGGCCGGCCGACTACCGCCACCCGGTGACCTTCGAGCAGGCCGTACGCGCGTCGGGCCTCGACTGGACGATCCTGCGTCCGGGCGGCTTCGCCTCGAACGCCTACCGCTGGGCCGAGACGATCCGCACGCACCGGACGGCCGCCGCACCGTTCGCGGACGTCGGCCTGCCGAGCGTCGACCCGGCCGACCTCGCCGAGGTCGCCGCCGCGGTCCTGCGGGAGCCGGGCCACACGGGCCGGACCTACGACCTGACCGGCCCGGCCGTGATCACCCCGCGCGAACAGGCGGCGGCGATCGGCGCGGCGCTGGGCGAGCCGGTGCGATTCGTCGAGCAGACCCGCGAGGAGGCGCGCACAGCGATGCTGCGCTTCATGCCCGAGCCGGTCGTCGAGGGCACGCTCGCCATCCTCGGCACCCCGACCCTCGCCGAACGGCAGATCAGCCCGGCCGTCGAGCAGATCCTCGGCCGCCCGCCCCGTACGTTCGCCACCTGGGCGGAACGCAGCGCCCCGGCGTTCCGCTGAGCCGGAGGACTCCCTCCCCCGGCCGCACCCTGACACCCCTGCGACCCGACCTGATCGCCGTGGTCTCGATCTAGAGTGAGCCCATGACCGACCTGTCCAGGGCGTACGCCGCCCTGCTCGACGCCGAGGATCCGATCGCCTCGCTGCGGGACGCCTTCGTGAACGACGACCCCGAGCTGATCTATCTCGACGGCAACTCGCTCGGGCGGCTGCCGAAGGCGACCACCGAGCGGGTCGCGCGGGTCGTACGGGAGGAGTGGGGCGCCGACCTGATCCGGTCGTGGGACCACTGGGTCGACCTGCCGGCCCGCGCCGGCGACCTGATCGGCGAGGCGCTCCTGGGCGCGGCGGCGGGTCAGGTCGCCGTCTCGGACTCGACCACGGTCAACCTCTACAAGCTGGCCGTCGCCGCCCTGGACGCCCGCCCGGACCGTACGGTGATCGTCACCGACGACGACAACTTTCCCACCGACCGGTACGTCCTCGAAGGGCTCGCGGCGCAGCGCGGCCTCGAACTCAGGGTCGTGCGCACCGACATCGACAAGGGCCTCGACCTGGACGTGCTGCGCGACGCCGTGGGCGAGGACACCGCGCTCGTCAGCCTCTCCCACGTCGCCTACCGCTCCGGGGCGCTGCTGGACATGGCGGCCGTCAATGAGATCGTCCACGGCGCGGGCGCGCTCGTGCTGTGGGACCTGTGCCACTCGGCCGGCGCCGTGCCCGTACGGCTCGACGCCACCGGCGCGGACCTGGCGATCGGCTGCACCTACAAGTATCTGGGCGGCGGGCCCGGCGCCCCCGCGTTCCTCTACGTACGCCAGGAGCTGCAAAGACGGCTGCGGCAGCCGATCTGGGGCTGGTTCGGGCAGCGCGACCAGTTCGCGATGGGACCCTCGTACGACCCGGTGCCCGGGATCGACCGCTTCCTCGTCGGCACGCCCGCGGTGCTGGGGATCGCGGCCGTCGAGGAGGGCGTGCGGCTGCTCGCCGAGGCGGGCATCGAGCGGCTGCGGGCCAAGGGCGTCGCCCTCACCGGCTACGTCATCGACCTGGCCCGGGAGTGGCTGCCGGAACTGGACCTCGCGACCCCGGCGGACCCGGAGCGGCGCGGCTCGCACGTGTCGCTGCGCCACCCCGAGGCCTGGCGTCTCACCCAGGCGCTGATCGCGGCGAAGGTGATCCCGGACTACCGGACCCCCGAACGGCTGCGCCTCGGGCCCGCGCCGATCAGCACGAGCTTCACCGACGTCTGGGACGGCCTCGACCGGCTGCGCCGCATCGTGGCGGACCGGTCCTACGAGGGCTTCTCCTCCGAGCCCTCGCGCGTCACCTGAGCCCGAGCGGGGTCACTCCCACTCGATCGTGCCCGGCGGCTTGCTCGTGATGTCGACGACCACGCGATTGACGTCGGCGACCTCGTTGGTGATGCGGGTGGAGATCCGCTGCAGGACGTCGTACGGGAGCCGCGCCCAGTCGGCGGTCATGGCGTCCTCGCTGGTCACCGGGCGCAGCACGATCGGATGCCCGTACGTGCGGCCGTCGCCCTGCACGCCGACCGAGCGTACGTCGGCGAGCAGCACGACCGGGAACTGCCAGATGTCGCGGTCGAGGCCGGCCCGGGTGAGCTCCTCGCGGGCGATCGCGTCGGCCTCGCGCAGCAGGTCGAGGCGGTCGCGCGTCACCGCGCCGATGATCCGGATGCCGAGGCCGGGCCCGGGGAACGGCTGGCGCCAGACGATCTCCGACGGGAGCCCGAGCTCCTCGCCCAGCCGGCGTACCTCATCCTTGAACAGCGTCCGCAACGGCTCGACCAGGGAGAACTGGAGATCGTCGGGCAGGCCGCCGACGTTGTGGTGGGACTTGATGTTGGCCGCGCCGGTGCCGCCGCCGGACTCGACCACGTCGGGGTAGAGCGTGCCCTGGACGAGGAACTCCACCGCGTCGCCGCGGGAGTCGACGATCTCGCGGGCCGCCTGCTCGAAGACCCGGATGAACTCTCGGCCGATGATCTTGCGCTTGGTCTCGGGGTCGGTGACGCCGTCGAGCGCCTCCAGGAACCGGTCGGCGGCGTCGACGACCTTGAGGTCGACGCCCGTCGCGGCGACGAAGTCCTTTTCGACCTGTTCGGCCTCGCCCTTGCGCAGCAGCCCGTGATCGACGAACACGCAGGTCAGCTGGCTTCCGATGGCGCGCTGGACGAGCGCGGCGGCCACCGCGGAGTCGACGCCACCGGACAGCCCGCAGATCGCGCGCTTGTCGCCGACCTGGGCGCGGACCGCCTCGACGGACTCCTCGGCGATGTTGACCATGGTCCAGGACGGACGGCAGCCGGCCGCGGTGAGGAAGTGGCGCAGCACGGCCAGGCCGTGCTCGGTGTGCATGACCTCGGGGTGGAACTGCACGCCGTACAGGCCGCGCTCGGTGTCCTCCATCGCGGCGACCGGGGCGCTCGCGGTGCTCGCGGTCACGACGAACCCGGCCGGCGGCACGCTGCAGGTGACCCGGTGCGACATCCACACCGACTGCTCGACGGGCAGCCCGGCGAGGAGCGCGCCCTCCTCGACCACGATCAGGTCCGTACGGCCGTACTCGGCGATGTCGGAGTCGGCGACCGTGCCGCCCAGCTCACGCGCCATCGCCTGGAACCCGTAGCAGATGCCCAGCGTCGGCACCCCGGCCTCGAACAGGCCGTCCGGCACCGCGGGCGCACCGGGTTCGTACACCGACGCGGGACCGCCGGACAAGATGATCGCCTTGGGCCGCTTGGCGAGCATCTCGGCGACCGGCATGGTCGAGGGCACGATCTCGCTGAACACGTGGCACTCGCGTACGCGACGGGCGATGAGCTGCGCGTACTGCGCCCCGAAGTCGACAACGAGGACCGTGTCGAAGGACTGCTCGACTGACTCGACGGACACCAAGAACGCCTTTCGGAGTCGCGGGATGGCCACAGTCTAGGGCCTGGCCGGGACGTGTTTTTCCTCGTGGGGGGCCATACTGATCCGGTGATCGCCGCGGACGACGTCGAGGCCCGGCTGGGTGAGCTGGCCGATCCGGAGCGCGCCGCGCAGGAGAAACGCTACCTGAAGAGCGATCTTCGCCATCTGGGCGTACGGCTTCCCGCGCTCCGCGAGGTCGCGATCGTCGCCGCCACGAGCCTGGATCGCGAGCAGACCCTCGCCCTGGTCGAGGAGCTCTGGCGCCCGCCGGTGCACGAACGCCGGATGGCCGCGATCGAGATCCTCATCCGCAACACCCCCCTGCTGACGGCCGATGATCTCGCCGTGGCCGAGCGCCTGATCCGCGCCTCGCACACGTGGGCGTACGTCGACGTGCTCGCGGAGAAGGTCGTCGGCGGGCTGATCCTCCGGTACCCGCCGCTCACCGCCACGCTCGACGCGTGGGTGCGTGACGAGGACTTCTGGATCCGCCGTACGACGCTGCTCGCCCTGCTGCCGGGCGTCCGCGCCGGCGATCCCGACCTGGCCCGCCTCACCGCGTACGGCGAGGCGCTCGTCGGAGAGCGGGAGTTCTTCATCCGCAAGGCGCTCGGCTGGGTCCTGCGCGAGCTGTCCAAGTCCGACCCCGCCTGGGTGACGGGCTGGGTCCGCGGGCATCTGCCGGTCGTGTCGGGCGTGACGTTCCGCGAGGCCGTACGCCATCTGCCCGATCGCGAGGACCTGCTCGCGGCCTACCGGACCCGCTGATCCGGTTCCGGTACGGCACGCCGGCGGTGGGCCAGGTGCCGGCCCAGCGCGAGCGCGGCCAGCACCGCCACGAGGCCGCAGACGCCCGTCCACCCGAGCCGGGTGTACGCGCGCGTGCCGAGCCAGGACCCGGCGCTGCCGCCGAGAAAGGCGCAGGTCATGTACGCGGTGTTCAGCCTGCTGCGCGCCTCGGGCCGCAGGGCGAAGATCCGTGCCTGGTTGGCGACCATCCCGGACTGCATCGCGACGTCCATCACCAGCGTGCCCAGCGTCAGGCCGGTCAGCCCCAGCGCGCCGCCGAGCGCGCCGGCCGTGAGGATCGCGGCCGAGACGATGGTCGCGATCATCGTGACGAGATTGACCGGGTCGGGCCCCCGGCGGTCCACCTGGCGGCCCGCGATCGGCGTGGCGAACATGGTCGCCGCGCTGACCAGGGCGATCAGCCCCACCGCCTGCGCGCCCAGCCCGTACCTCGGCCCGGTCACGAGGAGCGCGATGGCGGTCCAGACGGCGGAGAAGGCCGCGAAGATCGTCGCCTGGTAGAAGCATGACCGGCGCAGGTCCGGCTCGCTCCGCAGCAGGCGCAGGGCCTCGGCCAGCAGCGCCGGGTACCTCTGCCGGGAGGTCGGCTCCGTCTTCGGCACCACGAACCCCAGCGCGACCGCGGAGAGCAGCGCGCACACCGCCGCGACGAGGTACGGCGCCCGCCAGCCGAGCCACTCGCCGAGCGTGCCGCCGAACGTACGGGCCAGCAGGATGCCGCCGATCGCCCCGCTGAGCAGCGTGCCCACGACCGCCCCGCGGCGGTCCTCGGCCACCATCCCGGCCGTCATCGGCGTGATGATCTGCGCGACCACGGTCGTGACACCGACGAGGACGCTCGCGCCGACGAGCAGGCCGGGCCCGGGCGCGGCACCGGTCGCGAGCAGGCCGAGGCCGGTGACGCCGAGCAGGACGACGATCAGCGGCCGGTGCGGGAACCGGTCACCGAGCGGGACCAGCAGGAAGATCCCGGTCGCGTAGCCGAACTGCGCCGCGGTGACGACGAGCGCGGCCGAGCCGGGCGACACGTGCAGCCCGGCGGCGATCAGCGGACTGATCGCCTGGGGGAAGTAGAGATTGCCCACGGCGACGCCGCAGGTCACGGCCAGAAGCAGGATCACCCGGCGGCTGAGGGGCGCCGGGCCGGACTCGGACAGGCGGATGCACCTCGCAGGCGAGCGGTCGGGGGCCTCGATCCTCTCAGCCCGCCGGCTCGCCGTACGGCCGGGCCCCGCCGGCCTGCGACGACGTGACCCGGTGCCCGCCTCACGGAGGTCTACCCAGGCTCGCCGGCCGTCCTGAAGATCCGGCTGACGACTCAGACCGGGGAGATCGGCAGGCGCAGGGCGGCCGGGGCGTCGGCGGGGACGGCCGGGGACTTCGGTGACACCGGGCTCAGCCGCGCGTACCCCGTGCCGAGCGCCGGCCTCGGGTCCTCCTCGCCGAGGTTCGGCCAGAACGCCATCGCGCGCTCGGCCTGGGCCGTGATGGTCAGCGACGGGTTCACGCCGAGATTGGCCGAGACCGACGAGCCGTCCACGACATGCAGGCCCGGATGGCCGTACACCCGGTGGTACGGGTCGATCACGCCCTCCGACGGCGAGGAGCCGATCGTGCAGCCGCCGATGAAGTGCGCCGTCGTGGGGATGTTGAACAGGTCCAGCCAGGTGCCCCCGGCCATACCGCCCATCTCCTCGGCCAGCATCCGGACCACGCGGTGGGCCATCGGGATCCAGGTCGGGATCGGCTCGCCGTGGCCCGGGCGGGCCCGCATGCCACGGCCCGACGACGACGGGACGACGGTGATCGAGTTGTCGCGGGTCTGCATGACCAGGGCGACGATCGTACGGCGTGACCAGTCGCGGAGGTTGGGCAGCCGGACCAGGTCGTGCGGCCGGCGGACGGCCTCGCCCAGGAACTTGGCCCAGCGCGGCGTGCGGCCGCCGCCGTCGATCATCAGGGACCGCATCGCGCCCATGGCGTTCGAGCCCGGGCCGTACCTGGTCGGCTCGATGTGGGTGTGGTCGTCCGGGTGGAACGAGGAGGTGATCGCGACGCCGCGCGAGTGGTCGTCGCCCTTGCGGCCGAGCCGCTCGACGCCGAGGATCGCCTCGGAGTTGGTACGCGTGCGCACGCCGAGACGGTCCGACAGTCCCGGCAGGGCGCCGGTGGTCTTCATCCGGTGCAGCAGCCGCTGCGTGCCGTACGTCCCGCCCGCGAACACCACCTGATCGGCGGTGAGAGTGCGCCGCAGCCGCCGTACCGCCCGTCCCGTACGCCGGACCTCGACCGCGTAGCCGCCCTCCGCGCGCGGGCGTACGGCGGTCACCGTGGTCATCGGCAGCACCTCGGCGCCGGCGTGTTCGGCCAGGTAGAGGTAGTTCTCGGTGAGCATGTTCTTGGCCCCGGCGCGGCAGCCGGTCATGCACGACCCGCACTCGGTGCAGGTCGTACGGCGCGGGCCGGCCCCGCCGAAGTAGGGGTCCTCGACGCGCTCGCCCGGCCTGGACCCGAACAGGACGCCGACCGGGGTCCGGTGGAAGGTCTCCTCCCGGCCCATCCGTTCGGCGACCCGCTTGATCGCCTCGTCCGCGGGGGTCATGGTCGGGTTCGTACGGACGCCGAGCATCCGCCGCGCCTGGTCGTAGAAGGGAGCGAGCTCGGCCTTCCAGTCGGTGATGTGGCGCCACTGCGGATCGTCGAAGAACGGCGCCGGCGGTTCGTACAGCGTGTTGGCGTAGACGAGCGACCCGCCGCCGACACCCGCCCCGGCCAGGACCAGGACGCGCGAACCCTTCTCGCCGCGCAGCAGGTGCATGCGCTGGATGCCGGTCATGCCCAGCCCGGGCGCCCAGAGGTACTTGCGCGTGCGCCAGGAGGTCTTGGGCAGGTCGCGGTGCCGCTCGCCCGGCTCGCCGTCGGGCTCGTCGAAGCGCCGGCCGGCCTCGACCACGGCGACGCGGTACCCCTTCTCGGTGAGGCGCAGCGCCGTGACGCTGCCGCCGAACCCCGAGCCGACCACGATCACGTCGTAATCCATGCACGCTCCTACCTGAGGCGAAGGCGCTTCATCGTCTTCAGCCCGCGGCTGAGCATCGCAGCGTACTTCTCGTACGGCATGCCCATGACCGGCTCGAACCCGATCCAGTGCTGGCTGGCGACCGTCTGCCCCTCGGTGTACTTCAGCAGCCCCTCCGCCCCGTGCCGGCGCCCGACCCCGGATTCCTTCATACCGCCCATCGGGCCCGCGTAGGACGCGTACGCCGAGACGTACCCCTCGTTGATGTTGACCGTCCCGGACTTGATCCGCGCGGCGAGGCGGCGTCCGCGGCTCACGTCCCCGGTCCAGATGCTGGCGTTCAGCCCGTACGCGGAGTCGTTGGCGAGCTCGACGGCCTCGTCCTCGTCGGAGAACCGGTAGAGCGCCACGACCGGCCCGAACGTCTCGGACCGGCACAGCTCCATGTCCTCGCCGACGCCGGTGAGCACGGTCGGCTCGAAGAAGTACGGCCCGGCCTCGGGCCGCGGTTTCCCGCCGGCCAGGACCTGCGCGCCCTTCTCGACCGCCTCCCCGACGTGGCGGGTGACGGTGTCGAGCTGGCGCTGTGAGGTCAGCGAGCCCATGTCGGCGTCGTAGTCGTCGCCGAGCCGCATGTTGCGTACGCGGTGGGCGAAGCGCTCGGCGAACCGGTCGTAGATCGAGTCGTGGACGTAGAGCCGCTCGATCGAGAGGCAGAGCTGCCCGGCGTTGGCGAAGCAGGCGCGGATCGCGCCCTGCGCGGTCTTCTCGATGTCCGCGTCGTCCAGGACGATCATCGGGTTCTTCCCGCCGAGCTCCAGGGAGTACCCGATCAGGCGGCGCGCGGCCTTCTCCGCGATGGCCCGGCCGCCGCGGGTGGAGCCGGTGAACGAGACGTAGTCGGCCTCCTCGATCAGCGGGTCGCCGATCTCGGCCGGGTCACCGACCACGACCTGCCAGATGTCGGACGGCATCCCGCACTCGACCAGCAGGTCGATCGCCCACAACATGGACAGCGACGTCTGGGTGTCCGGCTTGTGGACGATCGTGTTGCCGGCCAGGAGCGCGGGTACGGCGTCGGGCACGCTCAGGGCGAGGGGGTAGTTCCACGGCGAGATCAACCCGATCACGCCCTTGGGCTGACGCAGCTCGATCGTGCGCGTCGCCAGCGGAAGGATGCCCTGCCGGTGCTGCGGCCGGAGCAGGCGCGGCGCGTGGCGCGCGTAGTAGAGCGCGCAGCCGGCCGTGTCCATGACCTCCTCAAATGCGTGGCGACGCGCCTTTCCAGTCTCCAGTTGGAGAATGTCGAGAATTTCTTCTCGGCGATCGAGGATCGCGTCGTGAAAACGGATGAACGGAGCGGCGCGCTCGGCGGGCGACAGCCCTGCCCAGGCACTTTGTGCCGCACGGGCGCGTTCGTACGCCGTCGCGACGTCCTTGGCGACGGAGACCGGGAGCTCGACGAGCGGCGCTCCGGTGAACGGCGTCGCGATCGCGGTGGTCGCCCCGCTGGACACGATACGGCCGGTCAGCCGCTCGATGATGGCCGGTACGGCCGGTCCGGTGACGCTTCCGGCAGTGGGTGCCGCTGCGGTGGAACTCATGGAAGGCAGCCTAGAACGTCGTTCGGGTCATGACTACCATCAGGTAACCCGAGAAGCCCGTTTTGAGAAGCCGGACACGCCGCAAACATCATTTCGGGTGGGTCGAGGAGGTCCTAGAAGTCACTCAAGTTTGGGTTCTACTGGTGCACATTGAAAAAACCTTGTATTCCGGTGTTGAAGGGCTGACCTACAGACGACGGAAGGGCAAGGATGATCTCCGACCCGCAGGAACGCGCCGTCCCCGAGGAAGAAAGACGGACGCCTCGTCAGGAGAAGCGCGCGCAGACGCGCGCCGCGCTCCTGGACGCCGCGGAGCGGCTGTGGGCCAAGCACGGCATACGGGGAGCATCCCTCGATGAGATCGCCGCGCAGGCGGGCATGACCAAGGGCGCGGTCTACTCCAACTTCGCCGGCAAGACCGACCTCATCCTGGCGTTGCTCGACCGCTACACCCAGGTCGAGCTCGGCCACCGCACCTCCTCTGCCCTGCGCGACACCGGCCGCGCGCCGGCCGACCGCTGCGCCGACGCGGGACGGCAGTACGCGACCAAGTTGTCCGCCGAGGAGACGCGCATGAAGGCGCTGCTGCTGATGGAGCTGTGGCTCTTCGGCATGCGTGACTTCTCGGCCGGCTGGCGGATCGCCGACTGGTACCAGAACCACCGCGAGGGTCTGGCCGCCGGCCTTGAGACGAACGGTGACGGCCTGTCGGCGGAGGACCGCGCGGCCCTGGCCATGGCGATCGAGTTCGGGCTCGCGCTCCAGCACCTGCTCGACCCCGACCGCGTCCCGGCCGAGCTGTACGGGCCGGGAATGAACCTCGTCCTCGGACCGGCGCTGCCCTGAGTCACTCGCCGCTGTGGTCGGCCTCGTCCGGATCCTCGGGCTCCAGCACGGCCTTGGGCAGCGAGTGCGGATCGGTGGGCTTCACGGCGTGGCCGTGGTCGAAGACCGCGTCGAAGTTGGCGGCGTACTCCGTCTCCAGCTGCGGGTCGGCGACGGTGATCATGGCCTCGTCGTGCCCGTGGAAGCCGACGGTCGTGTAGTTGTTGCTGCCGGTGAAGACGACCTTCTGCGGTCTGCCCTGGTACAGGCCGTCGATGAGCAGATACTTCGAGTGCGCGTACGTCGTGCGGCCGCCCTCGGTGAGGTAGCGGGTCTCGGGGTTGCCGCTCTTGCCGCCCTTCTGGGTGAGGGCGTCGATGGCGACCGGGCCGACGATGTCGAAGACCACCTGCACCCGGCAGCCGGCGCTGTCGAGCTTCCACAGCCGCCGGGCGATCGGCCCCCAGGTGAAGTGGCCGAGGCTGAGCCGCAGCCGCGTACCGCCCTCACACGAGACCTGGTCCAGCGCCTGGCTGATCGGGTCGCCCTTCGCCCAGGGGAAGAAGTCCAGCCGATACTTCCCGGCCTGCACGGTGCGGTGGTAGTCCGCCGTGTGGTGCTGGGCGACGAGATCACGGAAGTAGGCGAGGTAGCCGGCGTAGACGGCGGGATCCTGCAGGACGAGGGCGTCGTTCCACTGGGTGTCGCGGGCCCCGTCCGTGGCGTTGGCCGAGGTCTGCACGACCATGTTCCGCGTCCCGCGCGTCGTGGAGAACAGGAAGAACTTGTTGTGGTTGAACTCCGGCCCGATGCAGCCGCTCTCCTTGCCGCAGACGGTCACCCACGAGGCCTTCTTGGTGTTGCCGCCGAGCCCGCGCCGCAGCCGCTTGTACGCGGCGTAGGTCCGCGACTCGTCGTCGAGCACGACCTGCACGCTGACCTTGCGCTTGGCGGCCTTGATGAGCTGGGAGGCGGTGTCCAGGCTGGAGAAGTGGTACATCGCGATGGCGATCCGGCCGCCCTTGGGGGTACCGGTGATCATCTTGCCGATGCGGGCGGAGATGGCGTCCTGCCGGGCGGCGCCGCTGACCGGGGAGTTGAAGATCGGGCCGGTCCGGGGCACCGGCTCGGTGGTCGCTCGCGCGGCCGTACCCGTGCCCACGGCCAGCAGGCAGGCCATGAGGGCGGCCGGCATGGACTTTCGCACGCACGCTCCCGAACAGGACACAGAGCGACAAAGCGCTCAGAAAGGCTCTGAAGTGCGGAAAGCGTACATGACACACTGACGGCCGGAACAGTCCCATAGAGTCAAAAACAATCCCCGAACCCGCAGGTCAGGGCATCACGGGCATCCGAGGCGACGCGTACGGGGGCGCACCGGGCGGGCGGAATCACCGTGCGTACAACGGAATCCGAAGGCTCACCCGGTGCCGGGACCGGCTCAGGGCGTGTCCAAGGCCACACCCGAACAGCGTCAGGGGGTCTGGGTCGGGACGATGTCGGGGACGCCGCGACGGGTCGCGTCGGCCTCCTGGTCGCCCTCCTGCTCCTGGGAGATGCGCTCGGCCTCGACGCGCTTCTCGTAGTACTCGATCTCCCGCTCCGTCTGCTCCTTGGACCAGCCGAGCTCCGGCGCGAGCAGCTCCGCCACCTCACGCGCGACGCCGATACCGCGGTCCCACGTCTCGATCGAGATGCGCGTACGGCGGGCCAGGACGTCGTTCACGTGCCGCGCGCCCTCGTGGGTCGCGGCGTAGACGATCTCGGCACGGAGGTAGTCGTCGGCGCCCTCGATCGGCCGTCCGAGGTCGGGACGTTCCTTGATCAGGACGAGCAGGTCCTCGGCGAGCGTGCCGTAGCGGTGCAGGAGGTGCTCGATGCGGGCCACGTGCAGGCCGGAGGCCTCCGAGAGCCGGTGGCGGGAGTTCCACAGCGCCTGGAATCCCTCGCCGCCGACCAGGGCCACCTGGTCGGTGCACGAGCCGGGCACCTTGCCGTCCAGCCCGTGCGCGACCGCGTCCACGGCGTCCTTGGCCATCACGCGGTAGGTGGTGTACTTGCCGCCCGCGACGACGACCAGGCCCGGGACCGGGTGGGCCACGACGTGCTCGCGCGACAGCTTGGAGGTCTCGTCGGACTCGCCCGACAGCAGGGGGCGCAGTCCCGCGTACACGCCCTCGACGTCGTCGTGGGTCAGCGGCACGTTGAGCACGGCGTTGACGTGTTCGAGCACGTAGTCGATGTCGGCCTTGGAGGCCGCCGGATGGACCTTGTCGAGCGCCCACGGCGTGTCGGTGGTGCCGATGATCCAGTGCCGGCCCCACGGGATCACGAAGAGCACCGACTTCTCCGTACGGAGGATGATGCCGCTCGCGGAGTGGATGCGGTCCTTGGGCACGACCAGGTGCACGCCCTTGGAGGCGGTCACGTGGATCTGGCCCCGGCCGCCGACCAGCTCCTGGATGTCGTCGGTCCAGACGCCGGTGGCGTTGACGACCTGCTTGGCCCGTACCTCGATCTCCTGCTCGGCCTCCAGGTCGCGGATGCGTACGCCGGTGACGCGCTCGCCCTCGCGCAGGAAGCCCACGGCCTGCGTACGCGAGGCGATGCGCGCGCCGTACTCCGCCGCCGTACGCAGGAGCATCGTGACATAGCGGGCGTCGTCCACCTGGGCGTCCCAGTATTGGATCGCTCCCACGAACGAGGCGCGCTTCAGCGACGGCGCCACCCGCAGCGCCTGCGTACGGGTCAGGTGCCGGTGGCGGGGGACGCCCCGCGAGGTGCCCATCGACAGCGACAGGCCGTCGTAGAGGGCGACTCCGGCACCGATGTAGGCCCGCTCCCAGATGCGATGGGTCATCGGGAACAGGAACGGCACCGGGCGTACGAGGTGGGGCGCGATCCGGCTCAGCAGCAGGCCGCGCTCGGTCAGCGCCTCGCGTACGAGCTCGAAGTCGCGCTGTTCGAGATAGCGCAGGCCGCCGTGGATCAGCTTGGAGGAGCGCGAGGAGGTGCCCGAGGCGAAGTCGCGGGCCTCGATGAGGGCGACGGTGAGGCCGCGGGTGGCCGCGTCCAGCGCCACCCCCGCGCCCACGATGCCGCCGCCGACCACCACGACGTCGAACTCCTGGGTGCCCATCCGCTCGAGCGCCGTCGCTCGTTCGGCCGGGCCCAGACGCGAGTTTCCGAGTCCGTTCACCGAGTCCTCATTCGCCATTGCGCACTCCCTCGCGTCGTCTGCAGGCACCACGCTATGTCGCCGCAAGTCATGCCACAACGGCGGCCCGTACGGCCGCCGGACCCCGACTCGTCCGCTGACCAGCCGATTTGACCGAACGCTGAAAGAAGCGCCTAGTGCGGGGCGACCACTACCTGCACACGCTGGAATTCCTTCAGGTCGGAGTAGCCGGCGGTGGCCATGGCGCGGCGCAGGGCGCCGATGAGGTTCATCGAGCCGTCGGCCACATTTGACGGGCCGTACAGGATCTGTTCGAGAGTGCCGATCGCGCCGACCTTCAGCCGGGCCCCGCGCGGCAGCTCCTCGTGGTGGGCCTCACTGCCCCAGTGGAATCCGCGCCCCGGCGCCTCGGCGGCGCGGGCGAACGGCGAGCCGACCATCACCGCGTCCGCTCCGACGGCGAGCGCCTTGGCGATGTCGCCGGACTGCCGCATGCCGCCGTCGGCGATCACGTGGACGTAACGCCCGCCGGACTCGTCGAGGTAGTCGCGCCGCGCGGCGGCGACGTCGGAGACGGCGGTGGCCATCGGCACGGCGACGCCGAGGACCGTACGGGTCGTGTGCCCCGACCCTCCGCCGAAGCCGACGAGCACGCCCGCCGCGCCGGTGCGCATCAGGTGGAGCGCGGCGGTGTAGGTGGCGCAGCCGCCAACGATCACCGGGACGTCGAGGTCGTAGATGAACTGCTTGAGGTTGAGCGGCTCGGACCGGCCCGAGACGTGCTCGGCGCTGACCGTGGTGCCCCGGATGACGAAGAGATCGACTCCGGCGTCGATGACCGCCTTGTGGTATTGGGCCGTGCGCTGCGGCGACAGCCGGGCCGCGACGGTCACGCCCGCGTCGCGGATCTCCTTGATGCGCCGGCCGATCAGCTCTTCCTTGATCGGCTCGGCGTACAGCTCCTGCAGGCGGCGCGTCGCGGTGCCGTCCTCCAGCGAGGTGATCTCGGCCAGCAGCGACTCGGGGCTCTCGTACCGGGTCCAGAGCCCTTCGAGGTCGAGCACGCCGAGGCCGCCCAGCCGGCCGATCGCGATCGCGATGTCGGGGCTGACCACGCTGTCCATGGGAGCCACGACGAGCGGCATGTCGAACCGGTACGCGTCGATCTGCCAGGCGACGCTGACCTCTTCGGGGTCGCGCGTACGCCGGGACGGGACGATGCCGATCTCATCGAGCTCGTACGCCCTCCGGCCGCTCTTCCCGCGCCCGATCTCAACCTCAGCCATCTACGTCCCTTTCCATGGCTCGGCCGTGACCACGGTCGTGGTCACGGCCGGAAAAGTCTCTCAGCGGACCTGGTAGTTGGGCGCCTCGACCGTCATCTGGATGTCGTGCGGGTGGCTCTCGCGCAGGCCCGCACCGGTGATCGGCATGAGGACCGCGTCGTTCTGCAGGTCCGCGATCGTACGGGAGCCGGTGTACCACATGGCCTGGCGCAGTCCGCCGACGAGCTGGTGCGCGACGGCCGCGATCGGGCCGCGGTAGGGCACCTGGCCCTCGATGCCCTCGGGGATGAGCTTGTCCTCGCTGGCGACGCCGTCCTGGGAGTAGCGGTCCTTGCTGTAGGAGCCGCCGCGCTCGCGGTTTTTCATCGCGCCGAGCGAGCCCATGCCGCGGTAGGTCTTGTACTGCTTGCCGTTGATGAAGATCAGCTCGCCGGGGCTCTCCTCGCAGCCCGCCAGCAGCGAGCCCAGCATGACCGTGTCGGCGCCGGCCGCGATCGCCTTGGCGATGTCGCCGGAGTATTGGAGGCCGCCGTCGCCGATCACCGGCACCCCGGCCGGGCGGCAGGCCAGAGCGGCCTCATAGATCGCCGTCACCTGCGGCGCGCCGACCCCGGCCACGACCCGCGTCGTACAGATCGATCCGGGCCCCACACCGACCTTGACCGCGTCCACGCCCGCGTCGACCAGCGCCTGGGCACCCGCACGGGTGGCGACGTTGCCCGCGATGATGTCCGCGCGAGTGTTGGCCTTGAGCTTGGCCACCATGTCGAGCATGCCGCGCGAGTGGCCGTGCGCGGTGTCCACGACGATCACGTCCACCCCGGCGTCGACCAGCGCGCGTGCGCGCAGCTCGGCCTCCTCGCCGATCCCGACGCCCGCTCCGACCACGAGCCGGCCGGCGGCGTCCTTGGTGGAGTTGGGGTACTGCTCGCTCTTGGTGAAGTCCTTGACCGTGATCAGCCCGCGCAGCCGGTCGCCCGTGTCGACCAGCGGGAGCTTTTCCACCTTGTTGGCCCGCAGCCGCGCGAACGCCTCGTCCCTTGACACCCCGACCGGGGCCGTGACCAGCGGCATCTTGGTCATGACCTCGCGTACGGGCCGCCCGGCGTCGGTCTCGAAGCGCATGTCGCGATTGGTGACGATGCCGACCAGCACGCCGTCGGCGTCGGTCACCGGCACCCCGGAGATCCGGTAGTGCGCGCACAGCCGCTCGACGTCGGCGAGCGTGTCGTCGGGCGAGCACGTCACCGGATCGGTGACCATGCCGGCCTCGGACCGCTTGACCAGGTCGGCCTGCTGCGCCTGCTCCTCGATCGGCAGGTTGCGGTGCAGCACGCCGAGCCCGCCCTGACGGGCCATGGCCACGGCCATGCGGGCCTCGGTCACGGTGTCCATCGCCGCGGAGACCAGGGGTATCCGCAACGTCACCGAACGCGACAGACGCGTGGTCGTGTCGGCGTCGCCCGGCCCCAGATCGGAGTAGGCGGGCACGAGAAGCACGTCGTCGTACGTGTAGCCCTGCCGGGCGAACTTGGCGGACTCGGGCGCGGAAGTCATTGGCATCATCCGATGGGGTGCGATATCGGGCCAGGTCAGCGGAACCTGAATACATCCTAGGACCCGGTTCTCGCTGCGGTGACCCTTTGGCTATGCCATCGGCCTCCACGCCCGGCGTTTGGGGTGCCATGACCGGTTCGTCCTTGGGGTATGTCGTACGGGGCACCCCCACTTGCGCCGGGCAGTAGCGTGGGTTTGTGCACGATGACGCCCCGCTCGACCCCTTCGCGGACGATCCGGAAGACCCGGCCGCCGCCCTCGGCGACCTGGACGATGAGGCCGCACCGCTGAGCATGACGGAGCGTGAGGACGTGCTTGCGGACCTGTCCGACCTGGAGGTCTTCCGTGCCCTGCTGGAACCCTTGGGGATCAAGGGCCTGACGGTCGACTGTACGGACTGCGGCAAGCCGCACCACATCGACTGGGACCTGCTGTACGGCAACCTGCGCCATCTGCTCGACCACGGCCTGGCACGGGTACACGAGCCGGCCATCTCGGCGGAGCCGAGCGACTATGTGAGCTGGGAGTACGCCCGCGGCTACGTCGACGGCGTCATCGACAGCGAAGAGGGCCACAACAGCTGACCGGCGCCTTTGACCAGTTCGCCGGACCGGCCCGTTTACCGCGTTTGTCATGGAGTGCGCTCGTGCGGTGCCGGCGCGGTGCCGGGATGTGTCCGCCGACCTCGCTCGTCCTCATCCGCCTCGGCGAATCGTGGTCCGCCGACGGCATCGTGACGGTCATGACCTGCATGGTCCCGTCGTTGGCATGCTCTGGCCGACTTGAACAGGGCCCCGCGCGCCGCGCTTTTACGGGGTGGCCGGGGTGGGTTCCTGGCGGGAAGCGGCGGTGTTCCGCACCGGTCGCCGAAGAGCCGGCCGTAGGCCCGTATCGCTCGGTGAGAGGGCGCAGGTCCATTGACGACATGGCGATCACCAGTTCCGGGCGCCAGTCCGGGTTCCCGGGCTGCGGCCCGGTCACAGACCCCAGCCCGGTCACAGATCCCAGCCCGGCCACCCCCAACCCGGCCACAGACCCCAACCCGGGTCTCGGGCTGCGACCCGAGCACGGACGCCAGTTCCGGGTCGCGAAGCCGGTCCTGGGCACCAGCCTCCGGTCGCGAGTGGCTGTCCCGGGCACCAGTCCGAGTCGCGGGTAGCGGTCCCGGACCGCATGTGGCGTCCCAGGCGGGCAGACAGTGATCCCGGGCGACGGGCGGCGATCCCCGACCGGCACCCCGCGGTCGCCGGTCACCGGCTCCAGACGGCGGCCGGCGGTCCCCCGTCGGCGGTCCTCAGCACCGGCCCTCTACCCGGGCGGCAGGCGACGCCCCATCCGACGCTCCGCGATCACCAACCACCGACCTCGGAGCCAACGGTCCCCAGCACCGCTTCTCACTCCAGAAGGGCAGGCGACGCACCCCATCCGACGCCCCCACAGCCGCCGACCACCGGTCCCAGACGGCGGGCGCCCGCCCCAGAGCGGCGGACAGCGGCCCCGAACCGATGGTCTCCCCACCGTCGGTCCAGGACACCGTTCCCGGCCTCGAACGGCAAGCGACGCTCCCCGACCGACGCCCTGCGGTCGCCAATCGCCGGTCCAAGGCGGCGGACGGCGGCTCCGGGCGGCGGATAGCCGTCCCCGACCCAACCGTCCCCGCCGCCGGTCCCCGAACCCGGGCGGCGAACAGCGGTCACCGGGTGGGCCGCGCCGGCACGTTCGGTGGAATAGGGCGCTGCGGCCGACCGGCGCCGCCGGCGGTCGGCGCGGGTGGAGGACGCGAAGGCGGCCGACGCCGAGGCCCCGGCGTCTCGATGCGGTCGGAGCGCAACGGGCGATCTACAAACGCATCCCTACCTGCGCCGTCACGAGCATCCGTCGAAGGCGACGCCTAACGCTCCAGCGCGACAAGAGGCACCGCAACACGGGCAGATCCCGGCTCACTGCGGACGATCTGCAAACGCATCCCCACCTGCACCGTCACGAGCATCCGTCCAAGCCGATATCTAAGCGCTCCGGCGCGGCCACAGGCGTCACGACACGGGCAGAGCCCGGCTCACGGGGTGGCGGGGGTGGGCTCCGGGTGGGACGTGGGCGTGCTCCGGTCGTCGGAGGTCGACCGTGGGTCCGGGTGGTTCGGTGAGTGGTGCAGGTCGGCCGGTACGTGAGGGTATGTCCAGTGGCCTCGGTGGGCCCACGGCTGCTGCCCCTCAGGCGCGGGCTTCGTCTCGGCCTCCGCCGCGCGCGGGCTCGCGTCCGACGTCGGTGTCGTCCGGTGCTTCTCGGCAGGGCGTCTCACGGCCGGCCGCCGGCCGACGGTCCCCGTGATCGGGTCCTGGTGCTGGAGGTTCTCGTTGGAGCGTTCCGTACCCCTGGGGCGGGTGGGCGGATGGGCCATGCCCATCGCGCCGGTGCCGTCGCTTCCGCCCGCCGCCGCCGCTCCGGCCGACGTCATGACCAGCGCCGCCACTCCGAAGGTGACGACCGCCCTCGTGCCTCGGCGGCGGTTGCTCTGCCGGCCGCAGCCGACCCGGGCGGGCGCGGCGACCAGTGGCGGCGCGCCGCTGTCCACATCGGTGACGAGCGCGGTCAGGAGCGCGGCTGCCGGGTCGTCGGCGTGGTCGCCCAGGCGGCGTGCGGAGAGCGCGTCGAAGAGCTCATCGCTGCTGTTGACCGCGCTGAGGTCGAACGGATCAGGAGTGGCGGCACGACCACGAGTCAAGCGATCGACTCCTCACTTGCCATTGCTCTGAGCCGGGCGATCGCCCGATGCTGCGCGACGCGTACGGCCCCCGCTGACATACCGAGTACATTACCGGTCTCCTCCGCGGACAGACCGGCGACCACCCGGAGCAGCACGAGCTCCCGCTGATGGTCGGGCAGCCGGTCGAGCAGGTCACGGGCCCGCTCGGCCTCGATGTAGCGTACGACGGTCTCTTCTGGGCCCGGCCGCTCGTCAGGGCCGTCGGGCAGGTCCTCGGTCGGCACGGCGGCTCGTATGGCACTCCGCAGCGCGTCGGCGATCTTGTGGGACGCGATGCCGAAGACGAACGAGGCGAACGGACGTCCCATGTCGCGATAGCGGGGTAGCGCCCCTAGGACGGCGATGCACACCTCCTGCGCCACGTCGTCGGCGATGTGGTATTGCCCGGATACCCGTCCGAGGCGCGCACGGCAGTAACGGACGATCATCGGGCGAACACGCCCGATGAGAGACTCGACCGCCGCCGGGTCTCCCTGCACGGCAAGGCTCGTCAAGTCACGGAGATCGTTCTCGTCTCCCTTGGCCGGACGGCTCAACCGTAGATCGTCGGCAGCACCCCGATACGTGGCCCCGGCGATTGCTCCCTCGGTCACGAGAGCATGATGCCCACGGAGATCGTGCCTGTCTGCCTCGTTGATGACAACGGAATGGTCACAGTGCACGACAGAGCGGCAACTTCTCACTCAGAGTGACCGATCGACTGCCACACGTCAAGCTTCCGTGTCATTTGACACAGACAAAGCTGTTATCGCAGGCAAGGGGGAAATTATTGGCAACTCAGACAAGACGCGGTGGGAAACCACCAGCGACGACAACAGGAGGTCCCCACCGCGATGACGCGACGGGGACCTCCTGTGCGGATGACGCCGAAATCAGTGGCCGAAATCAGTGGCCGTGGCCGTGACCGTGACCGCCGGCCGCGCCGTCCGCCTCTTCCTCGGGCTTGTCCGCGACGAGCGCCTCGGTGGTGAGCAGCATGCCCGCGATCGACGCGGCGTTGGACACCGCGGACCGGGTCACCTTCACCGGGTCGATGACGCCCTGGGCGATCAGGTCGCCGTACTCCGCGGTGGCGGCGTTGAAGCCGTGCCCGGCGGAGAGCTCCTCGACCTTGGAGACGACGACGTAACCCTCGTTGCCGCCGTTCTCGGCGATCCAGCGCAGCGGCTCGACGAGCGACTTGCGCACGGCCTCCGCGCCGGTGGCCTCGTCGCCCGACAGCCCGAGCGCGTCGAAGCCGTTCTTGGCGACGTGCACGAGCGCGCTGCCGCCACCGGAGACGATGCCCTCCTCGATGGCCGCGCGGGTCGCCGAGATGGCGTCCTCGAGACGGTGCTTCTTCTCCTTGAGCTCCACCTCGGTGGCCGCGCCGACGCGCAGCACGCTGACGCCGCCGGCGAGCTTGGCCAGCCGCTCCTGCAGCTTCTCGCGGTCCCAGTCGGAGTCGCTGTTCTCGATCTCCTGGCGGATCTGACGGACCCGGTCCTGGATCGCGGGGGCCTCGCCGGCGCCGTCGACGACCGTGGTGGCGTCCTTCTTGACGCTCACGCGGCGCGCCTGGCCGAGCATGTCGATCTCGACGCCGTCCAGCTTGAGGCCGACGGCCTCGGTGATGACCTGGCCGCCGGTGAGAACGGCGATGTCCTCGAGCATGGCCTTACGACGGTCGCCGAAGCCCGGGGCCTTCACGGCGACGCTGACGAAGGTGCCGCGGATCTTGTTCTGCACCAGGAGCGCGAGGGCCTCGCCCTCGACGTCCTCGGCGACGATCAGCAGCGGCTTGCGGGTCTGGGCGACCTTCTCCGCGAGGGGCAGGAACTCGGTGACGTTGGAGATCTTGCCGTCGTGGATGAGGATGTAGGCGTCCTCGAGGACCGCCTCCATGCGCTCGGGGTCGGTCACCATGTACGGCGAGAGGTAGCCCTTGTCGAACTGGAGACCCTCGGTGAACTCCAGCTCCAGGCCCATCGTGTGGGCCTCTTCGACCGTGATGACGCCGTCCTTGCCCACCTTGTCGAAGGCCTCGGCGATCAGCTCGCCGATCTTCGGGTCCTTGGCGGAGATGGTGGCGACGTGCGCGATCGACTCCTTGTCGTCGACCTCGCGGGCCGACTTGAGCAGCTCGTTCGCCACGTACGCGGCGGCGGCGTCGATGCCGCGCTTGAGACCGATCGGCGACGCGCCGGCGGCCACGTTGCGCAGGCCCTCGCGGACCATCGCCTGGGCCAGCACCGTCGCGGTCGTGGTGCCGTCACCGGCGATGTCGTTGGTCTTGGTGGCGACCTCCTTCGCGAGCTGGGCCCCGAGGTTCTCGAACGGGTCCTCCAGGTCCACCTCCCGCGCGATGGTCACACCGTCGTTGGTGATGGTGGGGGCGCCCCACTTTTTGTCGATGACGACGTTGCGGCCGCGTGGGCCGATCGTCACCTTCACTGCGTCGGCGAGGGCGTTGACGCCGCGCTCGAGCGCGCGCCGTGCGTCCTCGTCGAAGTCCAGGATCTTCGGCATGAGAGAAGCTCCAAGTAAAGGGAAGTCAGGCAAAAGGGATGTCGTCAGACGCACACAGCCCCGGCCGCCCGTGGGGGCCGACCGGGGCGGTGCATCTCTGTTCAGTTGTTACTTCTCGACGACGGCGAGCACGTCGCGAGCGGACAACACGAGGTAGTCCTCGTTGTTGTACTTGACCTCGGTGCCGCCGTACTTGCTGTAAAGCACGACATCCCCGACCTTGACGTCGAGCGGCACGCGCTTCTCGCCCTTGTCGTCGAAGCGACCCGGGCCTACGGCAAGGACGGTCCCCTCCTGGGGCTTCTCCTTGGCGGTGTCCGGAATCACCAGACCTGATGCAGTTGTCTGCTCGGCCTCGAGGGGCTGGACGACGATGCGGTCCTCGAGCGGCTTGAGAACAACCTTGGTGGCGGTCGACACGATCTGACCTTCCCCTTCGATTGCGTATCCTCGGCCGACCGAAGCGGCCAGCCGCATGTTGGAGACGCGACCATGGTGGCCTGCCGTCGCGGGTGCCAGACCAGCCTGTCGCTTGATTGGCACTCGCATGATGAGAGTGCCAGTCATGGAGATTATGCCGTGGCCGGGTACCCGTCAACACGAGGGCCTCCGAGTCCCGTGACCTGGTCCTTCGACCTGATCTTGTCGACCGCCGCGACACGGGCCGCGGCCTCGTGCTCCCGGTACCAGGGGGTCGCGGGCATCGCTACCTTCAACGGGTGGACATCGCGGCTTTCGAAGGCCTGCTCACCCCCGGCGGCCAGGCGCTGCTCGGCGAGGTGGGCGCGGCCGACGTCTCCGAGAGTGCGCTGCTCGCGACGGCGTCACGGCTGCGCGCCCGCCACTCTCCCGAGCTGGTCGGCGCCGCTCTCACCCAGGTACGCCTGCGGGTGCGCGCACGCGCGAAGTTCGGGGCCGAGGCCGACCGCATGTACTTCACGCCTGCCGGGCTGGAGCAGGCCACCAGGGCGAGCGTCGCCCGGCACCGGGCCAGCCGCTACGCCGCCCACCTCGGCGATGACACGAACACCGTGCTCGACCTGGGCTGCGGGATCGGCGGCGACCTGGTCGCACGGGGGCGGGCCGGCTGCCGCGGCCTCGGCGTCGACCTCGACCCGCTGACCGCGGTCGTCGCCCGCGCGAACCTCGCGGCGTTCGGCCTGCAGGACTCGGCGTCCGTACGCGCCGGCGACGCGGTCGCCGAGGACCCACGGGGCCACGCCGCGGTCTTCGCCGACCCGGGACGGCGCACCGCGCGCGGCCGGGTGTTCGACCCCGAGGCGTACGAGCCCCCGCTCACCACGGTGCTCGGCCTCGCCGGCGCCGCCCCGGCGGCGTGCGTGAAGGTGGCCCCGGGCATCCCGCACGACGCGGTGCCGCCCGGCGCCGAGGCCGAGTGGATCTCCGACGGCGGAAACGTGAAGGAGGCCGCGCTCTGGCTCGGCGGCCTGTCCGGCGCGGGGCCGGACGCGACGCTGCGCCGGGCGACCGTGCTACGGGACGGCGCGGAACCGGCCACGATGGTGGCCGACGCCCGGTTCGAGACTCCGCCGGTGAGCGGCTGGCGGCGTTATCTGTACGAACCCGACGGCGCGGTCGTCCGCGCCCATCTCGTCGGCGAGGTCGCGGCGACGATCGAGGGCGCGCTGGCCGATCCTCGCATCGCCTACATCACCTCCGACTCGCTAGGTGTCACGCCTTTCGCGCGCGCCTATGAGATCCACGACGTGCTGCCCTTCTCGGTCAAACGACTGCGGGCCGCCCTGCGCGCGTACGACGCCGGCACCTTGACGATCAAGAAACGCGGTTTCGCCGCCGACATCGAACGGCTGCGGCGCGACCTACGTCCGGCCGGTTCGCGCGAGTGTGTCGTTGTTCTGACCCGGGTCGGCGACGCGCCGGTCGCACTCATCTGTTCGGGTCTCCGACACCATGTCACTGCAGAAGACACGCCACCCTAAGGCAAACACTGCGACTATTGCCGTATTGGGCTGACTACTCTTGGCAGCACGCGGAATCCGCGCCGGGGGCGCGTGGGTACGAGGCGCGCCCTGCCGGGCGCACGGGGGAAATGGGGAACGACGATGGCCGACGCCGTGCTGCAATGTCCCAAGTGCGGCGCCGGAATGGTCAGTTTCCAGCGCGGCGGCGTCGCGCTGCGGGAGTGCGCCGCCTGCCGTGGAGTGTTCCTCGGCCGTGGCGAGCTGGACCGTCTCATCGGACGCGGCACCTTGATGCCGGCCCCGATGAACGCGCATGCGATGCCGGCGCCATACGAAGGCCGCCACCGCCGCGACTAAAGCGGCATTCCGCTACTCCGGGATAAGGATCTCTTTTCCCTGAATTTCTTTGCTTAGCCCCGATGACCATGGTCGGCTCATTAGAGTGTCCCTTCGCGACGCACGCCACTGCCATTTTTCGCGCGCAGGCCGGCGACCCGGCAAAACGAAGGAGCTCCCCGGGTGGACACCAATCACAACTTCCTGCAGACAGGAGGTCAACCGGTCTCGGACCGAATGCGGGAATTGCTGGCCCGCGCTGCTCAAGATCATGTTTACGAGCAGCGCTCGACAGGTCAGGTCCTCGACGAGATCCATCAGCGGCTCGAAGGCATCGAGTGGCTGCTCCGCGAGGTACGGGAGCGCGAGCTCACCGGCCTGACGACCCAACTCGACTCGGTCCGTGGCCAGGTCGACGAGCTGTACGGCAAGCCTCCGGAATGGGCCGAGGGGCTGGCCGAGCACATCGAGTCCGTCGGCGAAAAGGTCAAACCGGTCGCCGAGCTGCCCTCACTCTGGGCCGACGTCGGCGTGATCGCAGAGAACGTCGACGAGGGTCTCTCCCGTATCCAGACCGTGCTCGACTCGAGCAAGAGCATCACCGACGCCACGCTGCGCGCCGCGCAGCAGATGGACGACCTGACCAAGCGCCTCGACCGGCTCGCGGGCACCATGGAGGCCGCGTCCGTACGCTTCAACCGACTCGACAAGACGCTCGCCGACCTGGGCCACCGGTCCGAGAAGCTCGAACACCAGATCAACGGCGTGGCCGGCAAGGTCGACCAGTCGCTCAGCGACATGGCCGAGCGCGTCGAGCAGGGCCTCGACGCGGTCAACGGCAGGGTCGAGGGCGTCGGGGGCCGCCTCGACGGCATCGACGGCCGCGTCGAGGGCCTGTCAGGCAAGCTCAAGGGCGTCGAGGGCCACTTCCAGGGGCTCGAGGCCAAGATCGAGGGGGTCGACGACCGCGTCGACGGCGTCAATCAGCGCATCGGCCAGCTTCCGGTCACCCTGGAGATAGGCGAGTTGCACCGTAAGCTCGCCGCCATCGGCGACCGGCCGTTCATCGATCCCACGGACCGCTTCGACGCTCTGGAGAAGCGGCTCGCCGAGGCCATCGACCCGCTCGTCGACGAGCTACGGGCCCGGCCCGACCGCGACGAGACCGAGGAGACCCTGTCGAAGATCATCGAGTCGTCCCGAGCCGACCTCACGAAGCACATCGAGATCCTGCGTGAGGACCTGTTGCGGCAGGTCGGCGGCGTACACGACGACGTCGGCAAGAAGGTCGACGGCGCGCAGCAGGAGATGACCAAGCGCATGTCCTCGGTCCACGAGGACCTCATGAAACGGCTCATCACGCTGGAGGAGACGATGCTCGCGCTCGCCGAAGCCCTCTTCCGGCCGCGCCGGGAGAGCAAGGAGTGATCGGGATGGCCGCTCCAAATGTCCTGGAGCGGCCATTTCCATGCGGTTTAAGTAGTACGTATGCTTAATCGTAATTTGCGGGGATTTATTGACCATGGAGATCCCAAGTAGATCGTCGCGCGGCAATGACATGCCGTTCAGGCGGGTCCGTATTGATAAAATCACTCCCGATACGGTTCGGAATCCGTTTGGATGGGTCCCGTGACGTTCCCCGGATTCTCCGAGCCGCCCAGCGATGCCACGCTGCGGTGGGTCGAAGAATGCCTCGGCCGGGGCAGTGAGGTGAAGATGGTGCGGCCGCTGCTCGGCGGGCTGTCCCACGTCAACCACGCGCTGCTCGCGGAAAGCCGGTCCGGCACCGTGCACCGGCTCGTTCTGCGCCGCTGGGCGTCGGCCGCGTGGCCGGACATCGACATCGAATTCTCCCCGGAGCGCGAGATCGCCGCGCTGACGCTGCTCGCCGGTTGTGAGATCCCCACCCCGTCACTGGTGGCCGCGGACCCCTCCGGAGCGCACTGCGAGACGCCCACCCTGCTGATCACACGGCTGCCGGGCCACCCGCCGCGGCCGGGCAACCACGAGCTGCCCGAATACCTCATCCAGCTCGCCGCCGCCCTGCTGTCGGTGCACGCGATCGGCGGCGGTGCGACCATGCCGCCCTACCGCCCCTACAACCATCTCGACGTGCGCCTGCCACCGCTCAACGCCCGGCGCACGACGCTCTGGGAGCGCGCCTTCGACATCGCCGCGGGCCCGGCGCCCGGCGCCACGCCGCGCTTCATCCATCGCGACTACCACCCGGACAACACGCTGTGGGCGTACGGCCGCCTCACCGGCATCGTCGACTGGTCGGGCGCCTCACACGGCCCGGTCGCCATCGACATCGCGCACATGCGGTGCAGCCTCACGCTGCGCTACGGTGTGAAGACCGCCGACGCGTTCCTGGGCGCGTTCGACCAGGTCTCCGGCGGTTATCGGCATAACCCCTACTGGGACCTGCGCACCGTGCTCGACCTGCTGCCCGAGCAGCCCGGCCGGCCGATCACGCCGGCCGAGGTGCCCGCGCTGGAAGACTTCCTGGAGCGTGCGCTCATCGAGCTGGGCGCGCCGAGCGTACGGTCCTGAGTCCTCAGACGAGGATCTCGGTGATCGGCAGCGACGAGTCGGCGGGCAGGTCGAGCGCCGAGGGCGCCAGGCCGGCGGCCACCAGCTCCGCGCCCAGCGCCGCCACCATCGCGCCGTTGTCGGTGCACAGCTTGGGCCGGGGCACCCGCAGCACGATGCCGGCGGCCTCGCAGCGCGCCTGAGCGAGCGCCCGCAGCCGTGAGTTGGCCGCCACGCCGCCGCCGACGAGCAGGTGGGAGACGCCGTTGTCCTTGCAGGCGGCGATGGCCTTCTTGGTGAGCACGTCGACCACCGACTCCTGGAACGCCGCCGCGACGTCGGCGACCGGAACCGGCTCGCCGGCGCGCTCGCGCGACTCGACCCAGCGGGCCACGGCGGTCTTCAGCCCGGAGAAGGAGAAGTCGTAGGTGCCGTCGTCGTACTTGCCGCGCGGGAAGAAGATCGAGCCGGGGTCGCCGGCCCGCGCGGCGCGGTCGATGTAGGGGCCACCGGGGAAGCCGAGCTCGAGCACGCGCGCGACCTTGTCGAACGCCTCTCCGGCCGCGTCGTCGACCGTGGCGCCCAGCGGGCGCACGTCGGCGGCGACGTCGGGCACGAGGAGCAGCGAGGAGTGGCCGCCGGAGACGAGCAGGGCCACGCACGGCTTGGGCAGCGGCCCGTGTTCGAGCTGGTCGACGGCCACGTGCGCGGCGAGGTGGTTGACGCCGTACAGCGGCTTGTCCAGGCCCAGGGAGTACGCCTTGGCGGCGGCGACGCCGACGAGCAGCGCCCCGGCGAGCCCGGGACCGGCCGTGACGGCGATCGCGTCGATGTCCTCAAGGGTCACCCCGGCCTCGCTCAGCGCGCGGTCCACGGTCGGCGTCATCGCCTCCAGGTGGGCGCGGGAGGCCACCTCCGGCACGACGCCGCCGAACCTGGCGTGCTCGTCGACGCTGGAGGCGATCGCGTCGGCGAGCAGCGTGTGGCCCCGGACTATGCCCACGCCGGTCTCGTCGCACGACGTCTCGATGCCGAGAACCAGCGGCTCGTGACTCATGTCCTCACTCCTCGCCGCGCGGGCGCGACTCGCGCATCATCACGATCGCGTCCGTTCCGGACGGCATGTAGTAGCGCTTGCGCACCCCGACGGCCGTGAAGCCGAACCGCTCGTAGAGCTGCCGCGCCCGGTCGTTGTCGGCGCGTACGTCGAGGAACACCTCGCCGCACTGGCGCACGGTGGCCTCGTCGAGCAGCGCGGTGAGCAGTAGCGAGCCGATCCCGCGCCCCTGCAGCTCCGGCCGTACGCCGATGGTCAGCACGTCGCCCTGGCCCCCGGCCGCGGCCAGCCCGGCCCAGCCGGCGAGGAGGTCGCCGTCCTCGGCGACGAGGTAATGCCGGGTGCCGCCGGTGTCGGCCAGCTCGATGCGATAGGTGTCCTCCGACCAGGCGTCGTCGGTGAACAGCCGGTTCTCGAGCTCCAGCACGCAGGGCAGGTCGTCGAGGGTCATCTGACGGACCTTCACGACGTCACCCGCTTACGCGGCCCGGGCTCGCGGGCGTCGGGTTGACGCAGGTAGAGCGGCTCGGGCGGCAGCAGCTCGGGGCCGGGGCCACCGGACAGGCGCGAGACGACCAGCTCGGCGATCGCGGCGGCCGACGGCGACGTCGGCGGCTCGCCCTTGAGCACGTCGGGGTAGATCAGCGCGCCCTCGCCGAGGGCCGGCAGGCCGGGTACGGCGGCCTCGGCGGGCTTGCCGACCGAAGGCCCGGAGATGCGGACCGTCGCGGAGTCGTACCGCGCCCAGTAGACCTCCTTGCGCCGCGCGTCGGTGGCCACTACGAACGGCTCGGTGCGCCGGGACTCCCAGGCGAGCGCGTCGAGGGTGCAGACGCCGTGCACCGGGATCTTCAGGACCGCGCCGAGCGAGCGCGCCGTCACGAGACCGACCCGCAGGCCGGTGTAGGGACCGGGACCCACGCCGACGGCGATCACGGACAGCTCCGCGCGGTCGACCTGCGCCTCGTTGAGCGCGGTGTCGATCGCCGGGATGAGGACCTCCGCGTGCCTGCGGCGGTCGACCACCTTGGACTCGGCGCGCAGGCGTGGCGAATGGCCCGGGGACCACTCGCTCAGCGCGACGGTGACCGCGGCGGTCGCGGTGTCGAAAGCCAAGACCAGCACGATCCCAGAGCGTAGCGCGCGACGGCCACTGCGAGTTACGAGTGCGACTCGAGTTTGGAGACCACGTCGCGTGCCGCCAGCAAGGCACCGTCCGTGGCCGCGCCTGAGGAAAGGGGCGTGCCCTTGGTGTCGCGGTGGTCGCCGCCGGAGTAGTGGACGGTGATGAGGACGTTGGCGAGTCGCGCGTTGGCGATCGCCTCGCCGACGCGGGCGCCGCTGTCGACCGTGTAGACGACGTAGGCCTGCTCGCCGACTCCGGTGACGCCTCGGCTGTCACGCACCTTGGCGCTGTCCGCGAGGTCGTTGCCCGCGCGGTCGGAGCGCCACTCGTCCTCGAACGTCTTGGTCGCCACGCCGGTGCCCGACGTGCCGTCGCCGGCCCCGATGGCACGCAGTTCGACGTTGAGCTGACGGCTACGGGACGCGCCGTACAGGCCCCAGGAGCACTCGCTGTGCTGGTCGGACTGGTTGGCGACGGTCGCGCTGCGGTCCGCGCCGGGGGCGAGCTTGTCGGCGACGCTCTTGCCGAGGGTGTCGCAGGCGCTGGGCACGACTTCCCGCTCGGAGCCCTGCAGCGTGCTCATCGGGGAGTTCTCGGCGCTCGCGGCACGGCTGGGTACCGCACTGGCGCGGTCGCGGCCGATGCCGGAGCCCCAGGCGATGGCGCCGAGCGCCACGACGAGGACGGCGGCCGCGCATCCGGCGGCGACGAAGCGGCCACGACGCCTGGCCGGGCGGGCGGCATGGCGATGAACGCTCACCGGATCTCCCTTCTGAAGGGAAAGTAGAGTGAAATGCCGGGAACATGAGGTTTAAGGGAAGAGGCTACGGCAAGATCGTCTACTGGATCGATCTAGGTCGGGCAAAAGAAATCCCGAGGTCACCCACGGCGACCGAACATGATCACAGGGTCGCCCACCGAGGTCCCACGCCGGTCAGCGTGACCGTACGTTCCTCCGTCTCTCCGCGCTCGATGACGATCTCGAGGCGGTCCTCCGAGAGCCCTTCGGCGATGCCACCGCCCCACTCGACCACGGTCACCGCGTCCTGCAGGTCGAGGTCGAGATCGTCGAGTTCGTCCAGGCCGCCGAGGCGGTACGCGTCCGCGTGCACGAGCGCCGGGCCGCCCGCCAGCGCGGGGTGCACCCTGGCGATGACGAAGGTCGGGGAGGTGATCGGGCCGCGTACTTCCAGGCCGTCGCCCAGGCCCTGGGTCAGCGTGGTCTTACCCGCGCCGAGCGGCCCCGACAGCAGCACTAGGTCGCCGGCGCGCAGTGTGCCGGCCAGCCGGCGACCCAGGTCGCGCATCGCCTCGCCGGTGGGGACCCTGATCTCCTCGGGAGCGTTCATGCCGACCGCTCCTCGGCGACGGGGCGGACCCGCTCGACCAGGCTCGCGAGCGCGTCCGTGACCAGGCCGGGGTGTTCGAGCATGACGACGTGGCCGCCGTCGGCGATCTCGATCAGCTCCGCGTCCGGCAGGGCCGCCGCGATGGCCCGCCCGTGGGCGGGCGGCGTCAGGCGGTCCGCGTCGCCGACCACGACCACGGCGGGCAACTCGCGCAGGACGTCGAGGGCGGCCAGCTTGTCGTGCGCGGCGAGGGTCGGGTAGAACTCCGCGATCACGTCCGTGGGGGTGGAGCCGATCATCCGCTCCAGGAACTCCACGATCGAGGGGCTCACCTCCTTGTCCGCGAACGCGATGCGGCGGGTGACGATGAACGCGATGTCCGCGCCGATCCGGCGGCCTTGATCGATGATCTTGCCGCTCCTGCGGATGCCGCGGACCACGCCGGGCACCGTGGCGCGGAAGACCTTGCCGAACGACTCCGGCAGGCCGAGCGTCAGCTCGGCGAGCCGGCCCGAGGAGGTGTTGACCAGGGCGACGCCGACGACCTGCTCGCCGAACAGCTCCGGGTGACGGTCGGCCAGGGCCATGATCGTCATGCCGCCCATCGAGTGGCCGACGAGCACGATCGGCCGGCCCGCCGGGACGGTCGCCTCGATCACCGCGAGGAGATCCTCGCCGCACTGGTCGATGGTGGCGTTGGCGTGGTCGCTGCGCCCGGACCTTCCGTGGCTGCGCTGGTCCCAGAAGACCATCCGCACACCGCCCTCGCGCGCCAGGTCCCGGCGCTGGTAGTGCCAGGAGTCCTGAGTGAGGGCGTAACCGTGGCTGAAGACCACGGTGAGGGGCGCGTCGTCCGGCCCGTCCACCTCGACGTGCAGCGGCACCCCGTCCGTCGCCACGACGGTCTGCGGGCGCCCCCGCAGCTCGCCGAACGGCTCTCCCCGGTCGGGGTCGGGCCGCAGCCGGTCACGGCCGACGGCGTATCTGCGCGCGGCCACCGCCGCGCCGACTCCGACGCCGACGGTACCGATCGCGGCACCGACGAGGCCGACTCGCTTCTTGTTCATTCCGTCTCTCCACCGTAAGTGCGCGGGATCCGGGCTCCGATCCTGGTGACGATCTCATATGAGATCGTGCCGAGCATCTCCGCCCAGTCCTGCGCGGTGGGTTCGCCCTGATCTCCCGGCCCGAAGAGGATCACCTCGTCGCCCGCCTCGACCGCGTCGTCGCCGACGTCGATGACGAACTGGTCCATGCAGACGGTGCCGGCGATACGCCGTCTCTTTCCGGCCGCCTGAACCTGGAGGAGGTTGGTCCCGAGGCGCGGGATGCCGTCGGCGTACCCGAGCGGCACGAGGCCGAGCGTCGTCTCCGCCGCTGTGGTGTAGCGATGGCCGTAGGACACGCCCGCACCCGCGCCGACCCGCTTGACCAGGGCCAGCCGCCCGGTGAGCGTCATGGCGGGGCGCAGGCCGAGCCGTCGCGCGGGCCCGAGGGCCGGGATGGGATCGAGGCCGTAGACCGCGATGCCGGGCCGTACGAGGTCGTACCGGGCCTCCGGCAGGGTCAGGGTGGCGGCGGAGTTGGAGATGTGGCGCACCTCCGGCCGTACGCCGGCCTTCTCGGCGAGCTCGACGGCGTCGTCGAACACCCCGAGCTGCGCCGGGATCGACGGGTGACCGGGCTCGTCCGCGCAGGCGAAGTGCGACCAGAGGCCGACGACGGTGGCGAGCCCCTCGGCCTGCGCGCGCAGAGCGGCGTCGACCAGCGCGGGCCAGTCGCCCGGGGTCGCGCCGCCGCGGGAGAGCCCGGTGTCGGCCTTGAGGTGCAGCCGGACCGGCCGGCCGGCGCGCCCGGCGGCCTGGGTGATCTCGGCGACCTGTCCGGCGGACGCCGCCGACAGGTCGACCCCGGCCGCGATGACGTCGTCGAACCGCTCTCCAGGCGCGTACAGCCAGCACAGGAGCGGGACGTCGATGCCCGCCCGGCGCAGGTTCCGCGCCTCGTCCAGCGTGGCCACGCCCAGCCAGGAGGCGCCGCCGGCGACCGCCGCGCGGGCGGCCGGGATGATGCCGTGGCCGTAGCCGTCCGCCTTGACGACGGCCATCAGGCCGGCGTCGCCGGCGCTCTCGCGCAGCGACGCGACGTTGTGCCGGATCGCCGCAAGATCGACCTGGACCGCCGTGGTAACGCTCATGAGTCAAGTGTGGCAGCGTCTGACCAGCCCCGGGGTCATTCGCGGCTCAGCCGCAGAGCGTGCGGAAGGCCTCCGGAAGCCCCTCGATCACGTCGTACGCGGTGATCGGCGCGTCGCGATCTCCGGATGCGTCGTCGCGGGCCGGCCCGGCGGTGGCGAGCCGCCCCGCGAGGCCGTGGAGGTACGCCCCGGCCGCGGCGGCGTCCATCGCGGGCACGCGCGCCGCCAGGAAGGCGCCGATCAGGCCGGACAGCACATCGCCGCTGCCCGCCGTCGCCAGCCGTGGCGTGCCGGTCGGGTTGACCCGGACCGCGCGTCCCACCTCGGCGATCACGGTGGTGGAGCCCTTGAGCAGCACGGTCGAGCCGAGCTCCTCGGCGGCCCGCCGTACGTGCTCCAGCCGCCGGGCCTCGACCTGGTCGGCGTCGGTGTCGTCCAGCAGCCGGGCCAGCTCCCCGGCGTGCGGGGTCAGCACGGTCGGCGCGTCACGCCACAGCAGATCGCGGCGGCGCGCCACGACGGTGAGGCCGTCGGCGTCGATGAGCACCGGCAGGTCGCTGCCGAGCACCTCGGCGAGCAGCGCCTCGGCGCGCTCGTCGGTGCCGAGGCCGGGCCCGGCGACCCAGGCGTTCACACGCCCGACCTCGCCGAGCGACTCGCCGACGACCGTGGTCACGGCCTCGGGCCAGCGGTGGCGGACCAGCTCGGCCGAGTGCTCGGCCGAGGCGAAGCGCACCATGCCGGCGCCGCCGTGCAGGGCTCCGCCGACCGACAGGACGGCGGCCCCGGTGAAGGTCTCACTGCCGGCCACGACGCCCGGCACGCCCCGGCGGTACTTGTTGGACTCTCTCTCCGGGCGCGGCACCCACAGGTCGACGTCGGCCGCCTGCGCCAGGCAGACGTCCGGATCGTCCAGGTACGGCCCGAGCCCGATGTCGACCAGCTCGACCACGCCCGCATGCGCGGCGCCCGGGTCCACGAACAGCCCCGGCTTGTACGTCCCGAAGGTGACCGTCACGTCGGCGCGCACGGCGGCGCCGGTCACCACGCCGGTGTCCGCGTCGACGCCGCTGGGCAGGTCGCAGGCCACGACGGTCGCGATCGCCCGCGCGGCGTGCCCGGCCAGGGTGGCGTGCGGCTCCCGCAGCCCACCGCGGCCGCCGATGCCGAGCATCCCGTCGATGATCAGGTCGGCCGCCTCGATCTCGGTGACGGCGCTCGTGCCGGTCACGTCGGCGGCGTCGGTCGCGTCGACGGACCGGCCGCCGGCCGCCCGCAGCGCGGCGAGCCCGCCCTCGTGGGTCTTCGAACCGGCGAGGAGCGCGGTCACCCGCGCCCCGCGCCGGGCGAGCGAGGCCCCGGCGTACAGCGCGTCGCCGCCGTTGTCACCGCCGCCCACGAGCAACGCCACCCGCGAGCCGTACACGCCCTCGCCGGGCCCGATCACCCCGGCCCGCCCGCTCACCAGCAGCCGGACGCACACCGAGGCGAGACCGGCCGCGGCCCGCCGCATGAGCGCGCCCTCGGGCAGCCGCGCCATCAGCTCCCGCTCCGCGGCGCGGACCTTGGCCACCTCGTGCGCGTTCCGCATGCTCGATCCCCTCGTCAGTCGATGTGCTCCGCGATCACGACGGCGACGGCGACGCCGCCGTCGTGGCTGAGCGAGATGTGCCAGGAGGTGACGCCGAGCCGTGCCGCCGCCGCGGCCACCGTGCCCTCGACGTGCAGGCTCGGCCGCCCGTCCGCGGCCTTGCGCACCTCCGCGTCGGTCCACTCCAGCCCGCCCGGCGCACCCAGCGCCTTCGCGAGCGCCTCCTTCGCCGCGAACCGGGCGGCGAGGGAGCGCGGATGGAGCCCGCGCTCGGTTTCGGTGAAGAGACGGACGGCCAGGCCGGGCGTACGTTCGAGAGATCGGGCGAACCGGGCGAGGTCCACGACGTCGATCCCCACTCCGACGATCACGAGTTCAGGTTAACGCCCGTGACCTGCGCGACGGGAGCGGCTCAGCAGGCGTGGGTGTGCGAGGGGTCGATGGCGGGCGCGTCGGGGTGTTCGATCAGCCAGTCCAGCCGCTCGCGGCTCTCCACGTCCGCCGGGGTGTAGACGGCCATGCGCGTCTCCGGGGTCGCCATGACCGCGAAGCTCACCACCGACATCCGCACCACACCGACGGCGGCGTGCCGGAAGACCTTCACTCTCGTCGTCGGGACCGCGACGTCGTGCGCCGCCCACATCTTCTCGAACGCCGGGCTGGCCGCGGACAGCCGCTGGACCAGCTCGCTCCACGCGGGCTCGCCGAGATGGCCGCCGAACGACGTGCGAAAGGTCGCGACCATCTGCGGCAGCTCCTGCTCGCAGTTGACGAACGTGCTGCAGCACCCGGGCGTGAGGAACATGGACCAGAGCAGGTTGGTGCCCCGCTTGCCCTGGCCGATCCGCGGCCACATCGCGGCGTACACGGCGTTCCACGCGAGGACGTCGTAGCGGCTGTTCATCACGGCGGCCGGAAGGTCGCGGATGGTGTCGAGGACGGTCTGGACCTCGGGTTCGAGCCGGTCGTGGGCGGCCGGCACGGTCACCGAAGGGATGCCGGCGAGGCGGAAGAGGTGCTCGTACTCGGCCTGGTCGAGCCGGAGGGTGCGGGCGATCGCCTCGAGCACCTGCACGCTCACGTTGATCGGCCGGCCCTGCTCCAGCCAGGTGTACCAGGTGATCCCGACCCCGGCGAGCTGGGCGACCTCCTCACGGCGCAGCCCCGGTGTGCGCCGCCGGGTGCCGCCGGGCATGCCGACGTCGGCGGGCGTGATGCGGCCGCGGCGGCTGCGCAGGAACGCGGCGAGCTCGGTACGGCGCTGGTGGGTGGTCACGGTCACGCTCTCATCCTCACCCGGACCGGGCCGGCGTGCCAGGTGCTGTCAACACCAGTATCAAGGGGCTCTCACCACGAGTACCCGCGCGGCCGCAGGCTCGTCGGCATGGCCCAGATCACCCTCGACGCACCCGCGTCCCGTACACCGGTCCGGCTAGGCCGGCTGCTCACGATCATTCTGGTCGGCCAGTTCATGGCGATCCTCGACGTCTCGGTCGTCAACGTCGCCGCGCCGACCATCCGTGCCGACCTGCACGCCTCAGGTGCCGGCCTCCAGCTCGTCATCGCCGGTTACACCATCGCCTACGCCATGCTCCTCATCACCGGGGCGCGCCTCGGTGACATCCTCGGGCACCGCGCCGCCTTCCAGGGCGGCCTGGCGCTCTTCACCGCGGCCTCGCTGGCCTGCGGCCTGGCCGGGTCGACCGGCCTGCTGATCGCCTTCCGCTTCATCCAGGGAGCGGGCGCGGCGCTGATGGTGCCGCAGGTCATGAGCCTCATCCAGCGCAACTTCACCGGCGCCGCGCGGGCCCGCGCGCTCAGCGTGTACGGGGCGGTACTGGCCGGCGGCGCGGTCGTCGGCCAGGTCGTCGGCGGCGTCCTGGTCAGCGCCGATCTCCTCGGCACCGGCTGGCGGCCCGTGTTCCTGGTGAACGTCCCGATCGGGCTGGTGCTGCTCGTCGCCGGGCGGCGTGCGCTGCCCGGCGACCGCGGCGAGCGCGGCCGCGGGCTCGACCTGCCGGGCCTGGTCAGCCTCTCGGCGGCCGTGCTGCTGTTCGTCGTGCCGCTCGTGCTCGGGCACGAGGAGGACTGGCCGGTGTGGGGCTGGGTGATGCTCGGGGCGAGCGTCGTCATCTTCGCGGTGTTCGCGGTCCTGCAGCGCCGGGCGGCCTCACCGCTGATCCCCGGCCGCGTGGCCGGCGCGCCGGGCATGCGCGCCGGGGTCGCGACGATCTTCCTGTGCATGTGCACCTTCGGCGGGTTCCTGTTCAGCCTCGCCCTTCACCTGCAGGGCGATCTCGGCTACACGCCGCTGCACGCCGGCCTGTTCTTCATCCCGGGGGCGGGCGGTTTCGCGCTGTCCAGCCTGAACTGGCGGCGCATGCCGGCCGCCTGGCACCGCCCCATGATCCCGCTCGCCATGATCGTGGCCGGCCTCGGCTATCTCGGCCTGGCGCGGTTCGAGTCCGGCGGCGTGTGGCTGGAGGTCGCGATGGGGGTCGCGGGCCTCGGCCTCGGCGCGGCGTTCAGCCCGCTGATCTCGATCGCCCTCACGCACGTGGCCGTGGAGGACGCGGCCGACGCCAGCGGCCTGCTGGTGATGACGAACCAGCTCGGCCAGGTGGTGGGCGTGGCGACCTTCGGGACGCTGTTCCTCAGCGTCGCGCCGCCGACCGGGCACGCCCTGACGATCACAAGTGAGGCGCTGGGGGCCACGGCCGCCCTCGCCGCCTGCTGCGCCGTACCCCTGCTGCGCCGGCGCTCGCTCTAGATCCGGCGCAGCCGTACGCGCTGGATGCGGTGGTCGCGGTCCTTGTTCAGCACGAGGGTGGCGCGGGCGCGGGTGGGCAGGATGTTGGCCACGAGGTTGACCTCGTTGATGTCCCGCCAGTACCTCTCCGCCTGGGCCGCCGCCTCTTCCTCGTCCACCTGCGCGTACGGGTGGAAGTAGGAGCGCTCGTCGGTGAAGATCGTACGGCGCAGGGCGAAGAAACGGTCGACGTACCACTGGCGGATGTCGTTCACCCGCGCGTCGACGTAGATCGAGAAGTCGAACAGATCCGAGAGCGCCAGGCCGCCCGGCTTGGCGCTCTGCAGGACGTTGAGGCCCTCGACGATCAGGATTTCGGGCCGCCGTACGAACTGCCGGGCGCCGGGCACGATGTCGTAGAGCAGCGGCTCGTACACGGGCATGGAGACCTCGGGAACGCCCGCCTTGACCTCCGAGACGAACTTCAGCAGCGCGCGCCGATCGTAGGACTCCGGAAAGCCCTTGCGCTGCATCAGCCCCCGCTCGTTGAGGACCGCGTTCGGATAGAGGAAGCCGTCCGTGCTGACCAGGTCGACCACCGGCCGCTCCGGCCCGCGCGCGAGCAGGGTCCGCAGCAGCCGGGAGACCGTGGACTTTCCCACCGCCACACTGCCGGCGATGCCGATGATGAACGGCGTCGGTGCGACGGTCTCGTCGAGGAATGCGCCGACCGTGTCGCGCAGCCGGCCGTCGCCGGCGACGAACAGCCGGAGCAGCCGCGCCAGCGGCAGGTAGACCTCCTCGACCTCGTCGATGTCGGTCGGGTCGAGCAGGCCGCGGATCTCGTCCAGGTCGTCGGAGGAGAGCGCCATTCGCGTGTCGGCCCGCAGCGCGCGCCACGCGTCACGGTCGAGCTCGACGTACGGGCTGGGCGTGCCGCCCGCGGTGCTCGTCATGACCAGGACCCTAGTCGGACGCCGCATTTTGCGGCGATTCATAAGGTTAATGACCGATAACGGATTGTCATCGGCACGGTCTCCCCCGACATCGCCCGAATGGGCACGGCGTACGGTCACGAGAGTGGGCGCGGCGGTGGTCTACCCGTTCACCTGGAGCCATTACTGTGGCCCGCATGTGCGGAATCGTAGGGTACGTCGGCTCGCAGTCGGCCCTGAACGTCGTGGTCGAGGGCCTCGCCAGGCTCGAATACCGGGGCTATGACTCGGCCGGTACGGCCGTCGCCTTCGACGGCAAGCTCTCGGTGACCAAGCGCGCCGGCAAGCTGGTCAATCTGAGGGACGCACTCGCGGGCACGCAACCTCCCGGCGGGGCGGACGACGAGGCGCACGGCGCCCATTCTGGTATCGGCCACACCCGCTGGGCCACCCACGGCCCGCCGAACGACCGCAACGCCCACCCGCACGTCGACTGCACCGGCGCCGTCGCGGTCGTGCACAACGGCATCATCGAGAACTTCGCCGCGCTCCGGCTCGAACTCGAACGCCGCGGCCACGAGCTGTCCTCCGACACCGACACCGAGGCCGTCGCCCACCTGCTGGAGGAGGAGGTGGCCAAGGGCGCCGGGCTGGCCGACGCGATGCGCAAGGTCTGCGTACGGCTGGAGGGTGCGTTCACCCTCGTGGCGATCTACTCCGGCGAGCCGGACCTCGTGGTCGGGGCACGCCGCAACTCACCGCTGGTCGTCGGCGTGGGCGACGGCGAGAACTTCCTGGCGAGCGACGTCGCGGCCTTCATCGCCCACACCCGCGACGCGATCGAGCTGGGCCAGGACCAGATCGTGGAGCTGCGCCCCGGCGGGGTGACGGTCACCGGGTTCGACGGCACGCCGGCGGAGGTGAAGGACTACCACGTCGACTGGGACGTCTCCGCCGCGGAGAAGGGCGGCCACGACTACTTCATGCTCAAGGAGATCGCCGAGCAGCCGAGCGCGGTCGCCGACACCCTCCTCGGCCGGATCGGCGCGGACGGCCGGCTCAGCCTGGACGAGATGCGGCTGACCGACGACGAGCTCCGCGACATCGACAAGATCATCATTGTGGCGTGCGGCACGGCGTACCACGCGGGAATGATCGCGAAATACGCCATCGAGCACTGGACACAGCTCCCCTGCGAGATCGAGCTGGCCAGCGAGTTCCGCTACCGCGACCCGATCCTGACGCGCTCCACGCTGGTCATCGCGATCTCCCAGTCCGGCGAGACGATGGACACGCTGATGGCCGTACGGCACGCCCGTGAGCAGCGCGCCAGCGTGCTCGGCATCTGCAACGTCAACGGCTCGACCATCCCACGCGAGTGCGATGGCGTGCTCTACACCCACGCCGGTCCCGAGATCGCGGTCGCCTCCACCAAGGCGTTCCTCACCCAGCTGATCGCCGTCTACCTGATCGCGCTCTACCTCGCGCAGGTACGCGGGACCAAGTGGGGCGACGAGGTGTTCGCCATGATCCAGCTCCTCGGCACGATGCCGCAGAAGGTGGAGCAGGTCCTGGAGACGATCGAGCCCGTACGCGAGCTGGCCCGGTCGCTCGCCGGCGAGCGCTGCGTGCTGTTCCTGGGCCGCCACGTGGGCTTCCCGGTGGCGCTGGAGGGCGCGCTGAAGCTCAAGGAGCTCGCGTACATGCACGCGGAGGGGTTCGCCGCCGGAGAGCTGAAGCACGGCCCGATCGCGCTGATCGAGGAGGGCCTGCCGGTCGTGGTCATCGTGCCGTCCCGCGCCCGGCCGATCCTCCACGACAAGATCGTCTCCAACATCCAGGAGATCCGGGCCCGCGGCGCGCGGACCATCGTGATCGCCGAGGACGGCGACGAGGCGGTCGCCCCGTACGCGGACACGCTCATCCGGGTGCCGGCCGTGCCGACGCTGCTGCAGCCGCTGGTGGCGACCGTGCCGCTCCAGGTCTTCGCCTGCGAGCTGGCCACCGCCAAGGGGCACGACGTCGACCAGCCGCGCAACCTCGCCAAGTCGGTCACGGTGGAGTGAGGCCGTGACGCGTTACGTGGCGCTGCTGCGCGCGGTGAACCTCGGCAGCCACAAGAAGGTCGCCATGCCCGCGCTGCGCGACCTCCTCGGCGGCATGGGGTACTCCGACGTCACGACCTACCTCCAGAGCGGCAACGCGGTCTTCACCGCCGGCGAGCCGCGGGCCGCACGCGTCGCCGCGGACGTCGAAGAACGGCTCGAAGCCGAGCTCGGGCTCACCACCGAGGTCATTCTGCGGACCGCCGACGAGCTGCGCGACGTGGTCGAACGCAACCCGATGCTGGTCGGCGACCCGGCGAAGTACACGGTGTTGTTCCTGCTCGAACCGCCCGCGCCGGACTGGCTGGGCGGGTTGGACCTCGCCGGTTTCGCGCCCGAGGAGATGCGGGCCGGCGAGCGCGAGCTCTATTTCGACCTGCCGAACGGCATCGGCCGCGCGAAACTGCCCGTGGCGCTCGGCCGCCGTCTCAAGGTGCCGGCCACGATGCGCAACTGGAAGACGGTCACCAGCCTGCTGGCGATGGCCGGCCGCTGAGCCTCGCGGCGCATCCCCGAATCCGGGGATGACGTAACGGTTCAAGCACGGCAAGTAACCACCCGCCGGACCCGCGCGTCCTACACACGGGCGGCCAGGGCCACCCAGGCCTGATCTCTCGGTGCTCCCCCGGGCTCACCCCTTGTCGAGCGGCGGGTGAACGCGGCCTGGACTCCGGCAAGTCCCTCATGCAAGTTCTCGTCGACCGCTCCCCGGCCACGGGGGCAAGGAGCGCCACGCATGTCCATCGTCTGGGTCTTCTATCTGCTGCTCGCGGCCGGTGTCCTCGCCGTGGTCGCCTGGCTCGTCGCCGAGCAGCTGCGCCATACCCGCAACCTCGATCGGATCCCGGTGCGGATCATGGTGAACGGAATCCGCGGCAAGAGCTCGGTCACCCGGCTGACCGCGGGCGCTCTGCGCACCCAGGGCCGTACGGTCGTCGCGAAGACCACCGGGTCCGCGGCGCGGTTCATCGCTCCGGACGCGACCGAGACGCCCATCGAGCGCAGGTTCGGAGTGGTGAACGTCATCGAGCAGGTCGGCGTCGTACGGCGTGCGGCCGAGCTCGACACGACGTTCCTGGTGGTCGAGTGCATGGCGGTCCAGCCGGACCTGCAGGAGCTCAACCAGAACAAGCTCATCCGCTCCACGATCGGCGTCATCACGAACGTCCGTGAGGACCACGTCGAGGAGATGGGCCCGACGCTGCCCGACATCGCGCGGTCGCTGTCGCGGTCGATGCCGCGGGGCGGGGTGTGCTTCACCACCGAGCGCGAGCACTTCGACGTCCTGGCGCACGAGGCGCTGCGGCGGAACTGCATGGTGGTCCAGGTCAACCCGGACAACGTCACCGACGCGGAGATGGCCGGCTTCGGGTGGGTGACGTTCAAGGAGAACGTCGTGCTCGCGCTCGCGGTGGCCGGCTACCTCGGCGTGCCCCGTCGTGAGGCGCTCGCCGGGATGTACGCCGCGCCGCCGGACCCGGGCGTGCTGCGCGTCGAGCGCCGCCGGATCGGCGGCGCCGAACTGGACGCGGTGAACCTGTTCGCCGCGAACGACCCCCAGTCCACCCTGATGAACGTCGACCTGCTGAACCTGGACGGCCGGGACGTCCAGGTCGTCATCAACTGCCGGCCCGACCGGATGGAGCGCAACGCGCAGATGGGCGAGATCGTCTCGACGATCGACCCGTCACAGGTGTACCTGATCGGCTCGCCGACCCGCTCGGCGCTCCGGGCGATCTCGCCGTCGCACCAGCCCCGCGTCGTCGACCTGGGCGGCGAGGACCACACCGGCCCGGCGCTGCTGGAACACATGGCCACGCGGCTGCGGCCGGCCACGACCCTGCTCATGATCGGCAATATCCACGGCCGGGGAGAGCACCTGCTCGACGCCCTCGGCATGGGTTCTGTGAACTAGGAGACCCCCGTTGACGCTCATACCCGCGGTCGGCATCGACGTCGGCCCGACCCTGTCCGTAGTGATCTTGGCGATGGGCCTGCTCGGTGCTCTGATCTGTTACCTGCTCACCAACCTGTCTCCGGGCGGCCTGATCGTCCCGGGCTGGCTCGCCCTCACGGTCGTCGAGTGGCCCAAGACCCTCATCATCGGCGTCCTCACGACCGCCGTCACGTACGCGGTGATGAAGGTGCTGCGGCGCCACGCGATCCTGTACGGCAAGCGCCTGTTCGCGGCGACCGTGCTGGTGGCGGTCCTGATCGAGGTCGCCCTGTTCCTCACCCTGCGCGGCCGGCTCCCCGGTTTCTTCCCGCACAACACCCTCGGCCTCGTCGTGCCGGGCCTGATCGCCTACCAGATCGACAAGCAGAGGGTCCTGCCCACGGTCGTGTCACTGGTCTCCGTCGCCGCGGCGACGTGCGTCATGCTCACCCTGGGGGTCGCGCTCTCGTGAGGAGGCTGATCATCGCGCTCGTGACGGTGGCCGGTGTGGCGGTCATCGCGCTGGTGCCGACGATGAACCACGCGATCGTCTCGGCGAAGGAGCGGCGCCACGTCGCGCAGTCGGCCCGCCCGCTGCTGCCCGGGTACCGCTACATCCGCTCCCGCCACCCGGATCGTACGGCCGTCTACGACGAGCGCGACCACCTGGTCGCCACGTTCACCGAGGGCGCCCGCACCGTGGTGTTCCGCGCCCGGACCCGGACGTTCACCGACCCGCAGGCCGCCGCGCCGGTCCGCACCGACGCCTGGGTCCGCCTGGCGCCGACGGCGTGGCGGTTCGGCCGGCAGGACGGCGCCGCGTTCCGCACCTGGTTCGCCCACGAGGTCGCCGACGCCTCACCGGACCTGCTGGCCGACGCGATGCGGTACGTCACCGGCGGCACGGACGAGGCGGGGTTCGGGCCGTACACCGAGGACGAGGAGCATCGGGTGCGCGGCGCGGACTGGAACGACTACCTCGGCGTCCCCTGGGGTGGCCTGCGGCCGGACCCGCGGCTGCGCCGTGACCTGGACTGCTCCGGATACGTACGGCTCGTCTACGGCCACGACATGGGCGTCCCGCTGTACGCCGACACCGAGCCGCACGCGGACGGCCTGGGCCGGTTCTCCCGCTCGATGGCCGCCGGCGCGCCGGGCGTCGTCATCGCGGACGGCGGGCCGGACCAGCTCACGGACCTGAGCGATCTGCAACCCGGTGACCTGGTGTTCTTCGCGCTGCACTCCCGTACCCGGATCGCTCACATGGGGTTCTACCTGGGCCGCGACGAAGAGGGACACCGCCGGTACGTGTCGTCTCGGATGCGCGCGGACGGACCGACGTTCGGCGACGCGGGCGGCGCGGCCGTCCTGGACGGCGACGGGTACTACGCCCGCCACCTGCGGGTCGCCCGGCGCCTCTGACATTCCGGGCGCCGCCCGGCCCCGGCCGCCGTGTAAAACCCGGACACCGGGTAGGGACAACTGCCACGGACAGTGAAGGAGAGTCTGATGGCGGGCCGCATCATCGCAGCACTTCGCGCGATCGTCGCCACGACGGTGAACGTTCTCGTCCTGCCCTTCCGGGTCTTCGCCCGTCTGCTCGGCCTTTCGAACAAGGGCCGGCCGGGGGCGGGACGGCGTTCGGACGACTGACGACCGACGAAAAAGGGGCGCCCCGAAGCCGGGGCGCCCCTTTTTCACGCGCTCAGCAGGTGTCGAGCATGTCGCCCAGCTCGGTGTGGTCCGCGTGGGTCACCGACAGGTGGTACTCATCGGCCACCCCGATGAACTTCTCCGCGTACGTGCACTCGAACGCCTTGGGCGGCTGCCATTCCGACGGGCCCTTGTCGCTCTTCTGCTCGTTCGGCCGGGACGAGACGGCCAGCAGGTTGTCGCGGTCGTTGGCGAGCTGGCTGCGCTTGTCCTCGGTCCAGTCCTTGGCGCCCATTCTCCAGGCGAGGCCGAGCGGGAAGACGTGGTCGATCTGCACGTCGATCGCGTGCGCCTTGGCGAAGGTGATGTCCTTACCGGTGTACGGGTCGTCCAGCCTGCCGGAGATCACCGTGCACTTGTCGCGCTTCTTCACGTCGGTGAGGTCCCGGGAGAGGATGTCGTCCCGGGTGTCGCAGCCGTTGTGGTCGACGTCCTTCCAGGCCGGCCCGAACTCATCTCGGCTGTAGCCGCTCATCGACCCCCCGGCGGACTCCTTGAGCCCGGACAGCTCTTTGCGCGCCGTTCCCTCGTTGCCCTTGCCCGCTTTCTTCGACGACGACTTTCCCGAGTGAGAACTCGACGGGTCATCCCCGTTCAGTGACACGTTGCCGGCACATCCAGCGGCCACGAAGACCGAAACGAGCACCGAGGTGACCTTGACGCTTACTCGCCGCGGTACTGGCATATCCCCACCGTCCAAGATTTTTTGGCGCTGCCATGCCCGTTATATACGGATCTATGCATGCAAAGCGCTCATCTCGGAAGACACGCCGCAACGCGGTCACGGTGCCTCAGGTCGGATAGCCGAACGGACGCACCATTTCTCATCCCTAAGGGGGGTGCGTCTACTGCTCTGGAGTGACGACCCGCCCGCTGGGGTCCACTAAGTTCGGCGCATGTCCATCATCGCCACGCGGGGACTCGGCAAGCGGTTCCCCGGCGTGCTCGCCCTGGACGAGCTCACCATCGACATCGAGCCCGGTGTCGTCGGGCTGGTCGGGGCCAACGGCGCGGGCAAGTCGACGCTGATCAAGATCCTGCTCGGGCTCCTCCCGCCGACGAGCGGCCAGGCGAGCGTGCTCGGGCACGACGCGGTTCGCGAGTCCATGAAGATCCGCGAGCTGGTCGGCTACATGCCCGAGAACGACTGCCTCCCCCCGGACGTCTCCGCCACCGAGTTCATCGTGCACGTGGCGCGCGTGTCCGGGCTGCCGCCCACCGCCGCCCGCGAGCGCGCCGCCGACACCCTGCGCCATGTCGGCCTGTACGAGGAGCGGTACCGGCCGATCGGCGGCTACTCCACCGGTATGCGCCAGCGCGTCAAACTCGCCCAGGCCCTCGTCCACGACCCCAAGCTCGTCTTTCTCGACGAACCCACCAACGGCCTGGACCCGGCGGGCCGTGACGAGATGCTCGCGCTCATCCGCCGCATCGGCGGCGAGTTCGGCATCAGCGTCCTCGTCACCTCCCATCTGCTCGGCGAGCTCGAACGCGTCGCCGACCACCTGGTGATCATCGACGGCGGCCGGCTGCTGCGCTCCCAGGCCGTCACCGACTTCACGCAGGTCAGCGGGGTGCTCGCGGTCGAGATCGGGGACGACCCGGCCCAGCGCGACCAGCTCGGCAACCGGCTCGCCGAGACCGGGCTCCGCGTCCACCCCGACGGGCGCCTCCTGCTCATCGACATCGCCGACGAGACCACGTACGACCTCGTACGCGACTCCGTCGCCGATCTCGGCCTGGCCCTGGTGCGCATGGAGAACCGCCGCCACCGGATCGAAGAGGTCTTCTCCTCATGACGAGCGTCATCCACGACATCGGCTACCGCCACTACGACGGCCCGCGCCTCGGCCGCGCGTACTCCGTCCGCTCTCTCTTCCTGCACAACCTGCGCGCGGCGTACGGGCTCGGCCGGCCGGCCAAGGCCAAGATCATGCCGTTCCTGCTGTTCACGATCATGCTCCTGCCGGCGGCGATCAGCGTGGCGATCACCGCGCTGGCCTCGAAGATCGGCAACGGCACGGCGATCAACCTGATCCGCTACGAGTCGTACGCCATCTACCTGCAGCCGCTGATCGCGATCTTCCTGGCGGCCCAGTCGCCGGTGCTCGCCTCGCGCGACCTGCGCTTCCACGTCACGCCGCTGTACTTCTCCCGGCCGCTGGGCCGGATGGACTACGTGCTGGCCAAGTACGGCGCGCTGACGACGGCCCTGTTCATCCTCCTGGTCACCCCGGTCACGCTCCTGTTCGTCGGCGCCCTCGCCACCAAGCAGAAGCACCTGGGCACCCACACGCTGCACTTCGCGGCCGCGCTCGGAGGCTGCCTGATCCTCGCCCTCGTGCTCGCGGCGATCGGCCTGGTCGTGGCCGCGTTCACCCCGCGCCGCGGCTTCGGTGTGACCGCGGTGATGGCGGTCTACCTCATCAGCACGGCCGCGGTCGGGGCGATCCAGGGGATCGCCGAGGACCACACCAAGTTCACCGTCGCCCGCTGGGCCGGCATGTTCACGCCGTTCAACCTCGTGGACGGGGTGCAGGTGTGGGCGCTGCGAACCAAGGTGTCCGCGGCGGAGCCCCCGCCGTCCGGCATCGGCGGACCCGTGTTCACGCTCGTGTGCGCGGCCATCATCGCCGGCGCGCTGGCCATCCTGTTTCTGCGGTTCCGGAAGGTAGGCGCGAAGTGACCTGTTCGCGAGCGGACGATCGGGAGGCGCCGTGAGTGTTCTCGAACTCCGGGACGTGTCCCGGTGGTACGGCAACGTGGTGGCGGTCAACGGAGTCACGATGACCGTCGGTCCGGGCGTCACCGGGCTGCTCGGCCCGAACGGCGCCGGCAAGTCGACGCTCATCCACATGATGGGCGGGTTCCTCTCCCCCTCGAACGGCCAGGTCGGCATCGACGGGCAGCGGATCTGGAAGAACCCCTCGGTCTTTCGCAACATCGGCCTGGTGCCCGAGCGCGAGGCGGCCTACGACTTCCTCACCGGGCGGCAGTTCGTCCGCTCGATGGCGAAGCTGCACAAGCTGCCTGACCCGGGCGCGGCGGCCGAGCGCGCGCTCGGCATGGTCGAGATGATCGACCCGGCCGACCGCGCCATCGGCACCTACTCCAAGGGCATGAAGCAGCGGGTCAAGATGGCCTCGGCCCTGGTGCACGACCCGGCGGTGCTGCTGCTCGACGAGCCGTTCAACGGCATGGACCCGCGCCAGCGGCTCCAGCTGATGGACCTGATCCGCAAGATGGCCGCCGAGGGCCGTACGGTCCTGTTCAGCTCGCACATCCTCGAAGAGGTCGAGCGGCTGGCCCACCACATCGAAGTGATCATCGCGGGGCGGCACGCAGCGTCGGGCGACTTCCGCGCGATCCGCCGGCTGATGACCGACCGGCCGCACATGTTCGCGATCCGCTCCAGCGACGACCGGCGCCTCGCCGCCGCGCTCATCGCCGACGGCTCGACCCGCGGGGTCGAGCTCACCTCCGCCGGGCTCGCCGTGGAGGCCGTGGACTTCCAGCGCTTCACCCTGCTGCTGCCCCAGGCGGCCCGTACGGCCGGCATCCGGCTGCTTGAGGTCTCCCCGGCCGACGAATCCCTCGAAAGCGTCTTCTCCTACCTGGTGTCCTCATGAATCCCACCATCGCGTACATCACGTTCCGCGGGATGCTCGGTCGCCGGCGGGCGCTCCTGCTATTCCTCCTCCCGGCCGTCCTGCTGCTGCTGAGCATCGGCCTGCGGGTCACCGGCAACAGCGACCTCGACACGTCCGCGGCGCTGCTGACGCAGTTCGGGCTGGGCGCGCTGCTGCCGCTGCTGGCCCTGCTCGCCGGCACCGGCGTGATCGCCCCGGAGATAGACGACGGCCAGATCATGTACCTCATGACCAAGCCGATCGCCCGCCCGGTCATCTCGACGACGAAGTTCCTGGTCGCGGTCGCCCTGGTGGTCGGCTTCGGCGTGGTGCCGATCTTCATCTCCGGCGTGATCATGAACGGCATGACCGCGGGCCTGCCGACGGGCTTCGCCCTCGGCTCGCTGGTGGGCGGCATCGCGTACTGCGCGCTGTTCATCGCCATCGCGGTCATCAGCCGGTTCGCCGTGACGATCGGGCTGATCTATGCCCTGGTGTGGGAGAACCTCCTCGCGCGCTACGCCCCGGGCGCCCGTACGCTCTCGATCCGGCAGTGGGCCATCTCGATCACCGACCTGGGCACGAACGCCACCGCGGTCACCTCCGAGGTGGGCGAGACGACGGCGGTGTCACTGCTGATCATCCTGAGCGTGCTCGGCGTACTCTTCGCCGGCTGGAAGCTCCGCACCCTGTCCGTCACGGGAGCCGACTAGCCCCCTGCCTCGCAGCCCCGGCCCGGGGAGACCCGGGCCGGGGCTCCGTGCGTTAAAGGGCGGTGCGGACGACCTCGGCGAGACGGTCGGCCAGCGCGCGGGCCTGGTCCTCTTCGGGGGCCTCGACCATCACGCGGACCATCGGCTCCGTGCCGCTGGGGCGGATGAGCACCCGGCCCGTGTCGCCGAGTTCGGTCTCCGCCGCCTCGACCGCCGCGGCCAGCTCCGGGGAGGTCTTGGCGCGGGACTTGTCGACGTTCTTCACGTTGACCAGCACCTGCGGCAGGCGCGTCATCACCTTGGCCAGCTCGTCCAGCGGGCGGCCGCGGCCCGCGACCGTGGCCAGCAGGTGCAGGCCGGTCAGCAGGCCGTCGCCCGTGGTCGCGTGGTCGAGCATGATCACGTGGCCGGACTGCTCGCCGCCGAAGGCGTACCCGCCGGACTTCATGGCCTCCAGGACATAACGGTCGCCGACCGTCGTCTCGACGACGTTCAGGCCCTCTTCGCGCATGGCGATCTTGAAGCCGAGGTTCGACATGACGGTCGCGACGACCGTGTCGCCCGGGAGGCGGCCCGCCTCGCGCAGCTCGACCGCCAGGACGGCCATGATCTGGTCGCCGTCGATGGGCTCGCCCGAAGCGGTGACGGCCAGGCAGCGGTCGGCGTCGCCGTCGTGGGCGATGCCGACGTCCGCGCCGTGCTCGATCACGGCGCGCTGCAGGGACTCCAGGTGGGTGGAGCCGCAGCCCTCGTTGATGTTGAGGCCGTCCGGCGAGGCGCCGATGGCGACCACACTCGCGCCGGCGCGGCGCATCGCCTCAGGTGAGACGCCGGACGCGGCGCCGTGCGCGCAGTCGACGACGACCCGTACGCCGTCGAGCGAGCGGGGCAGCGTGGACAGCAGGTGCGCGATGTAGCTCTCGACCTCGCCCTGCGCCTCGCGTACACGGCCGACGCCGGGGCCCGTCGGGCCGGCCCAGTCCTCGCCGAGGTGGGCCTCGATCTGGTCCTCGATCTGGTCGGCGAGCTTGTGCCCGCCGCGGCCGAAGAACTTGATGCCGTTGTCGGGCGCCGGGTTGTGCGAGGCGGACAGCATCACGCCGAGGTCGGCGCCGAGCGACTGGGTGAGGTACGCGACGGCGGGCGTCGGCAGGACGCCGAGGCGCAGCACGTCGACGCCGGCGGAAGCGAGACCGGCCACGACGGCGGCCTCGAGGAACTCGCCGGAGGCGCGCGGATCGCGGCCTACGACGGCGAGAGGCCGGTGCCCTTCGAAGGCGCCGGCCTCACCGAGGACGCGTGCGGCAGCGACCGACAGGTCGAGCGCGAGCCGGGCGGTCAGGTCACGGTTGGCGACCCCCCGGATACCGTCGGTTCCGAACAGACGTGACACTGTTAACACCCCACGGTCGCGCATGGAACGGCCGGCCCGCCGGCCCTCGAACAAAGCGATCGGCGGTCCCGTGGAAAGACGGAACCGCCGAAGTCCTGTGCGGCGATGCCGTCCAGCGGGGCCGGACCGGTCGATCGCCGCACAGGGCCGATCAACGCTTGCTGTACTGCGGAGCCTTACGCGCCTTCTTCAGGCCGTACTTCTTGCGCTCCTTCGCCCGCGGGTCACGGGTGAGGAAGCCGGCCTTCTTCAGCGGCGGCCGGTTGTCGGCGTCGACGAGCTGCAGCGCACGGGCGATGCCCAGGCGCAGCGCGCCGGCCTGGCCGGTGACGCCACCGCCGTGAACCAGCGCGATCACGTCGAACTGGTCCTCGAGGCTCAGCGTCACGAACGGCTCGTTCACGACCTGCTGGTGGACCTTGTTGGGGAAGTACGCGTCGAGCGTGCGGCCGTTGATCGTCCACTTCCCGGTGCCCGGGACGATGCGGACGCGCGCGATGGCCTCCTTGCGGCGGCCGGTGCCCGCGGCGGGACCGGTCAGCACCGGACGGGGGGTCTCCTCGGCGACAGCCTCAGCGGACTCGGAGGTGTAGTCCCCCACGTACTCTTCGAACTCGGCGCCCTCGATGGGCGTCTCGACACCGGTGGACTCAGCCACGGGACTCCTCAGGATCTTGTCTCGACGGTGCGCGTCACTGCGCGATCTGCTTGATGTCGTAGGGCACCGGCTGCTGGGCCTGGTGCGGGTGCTCGGATCCGGTGTAGACCTTCAGCTTGCCGAACATCTTCCGGCCGAGCGTGTTCTTGGGGAGCATGCCCTTGATGGCCTTCTCCACGGCGCGCTCAGGGTGCTTCTCCATGAGGTCGGAGTAAGCGATCGAGCGCAGGCCGCCGGGGTAGCCGGAGTGGCGGTAGGCCTTCTTCTGCTCCAGCTTCTTGCCCGACAGCGCCACCTTGTCGGCGTTGATGATGATGACGAAGTCGCCAGTGTCGAGGTGCGGCGCGTAGATCGGCTTGTGCTTACCCCGCAGCAACGTCGCGACCTGGCTGGCCAGCCGACCCAGCACGACATCGGTCGCGTCGATGACGTGCCACTGACGTTCGACGTCAGCGGGCTTAGGGGTGTAGGTGCGCACGGTCGTAAGCCTTCGTTTCGTGTCTGACAACAGAGACAGGACCGGCGGGACGGAACGTCCGTCACAGGCCCACATTGGTCAACATGGTCGAGCGACCCGGATGACGGGCACGCTGACGCACACAACGAACTGGCAGGATACCGGCCCACGCACGTGCGGGTCAAAGCGGGCGGCTACCGCCGCCTCCCTGCCATCGCTCAGACGATCACCAGTACAACACCTAGCTCGTCCTTTTTACAGCATATAGCAGGTATTACTCCAGAACCGCACGCTCGTAGCGTTTGGTCCCTCTATAGTGCTGCTCCTCCGCAGCCCCCTGGAGGACCCCCTGTCCGCCAAGCGTGTGATCTCCGTCAAGCGCCGCGTCCAGGCGTTCGTGATCCTGGCGATCGCGTTCTTCGTCGCCGCAGGCTTCGCGGCGAACCGCTACGTGACCGCGGCGCACCCCGCGCCCGCCGACCGTCCCGTTCAGGACTCGGCCGTGATCCCCAGCCCCGAGGGCAAGGCGGTCAAGCCGCCGACCCCCTCGCCCAGCAAGCCCTCGCGCCCCAGCCGTACGATCACCCATCCGGCCTCCGCGGCGAAGGTGACCCGCAGCCGCAAGCCGAAGCCCCACACCTCGACCGTCATCGCGACGGGGGGCGGGCCGACGAAGAACCTGTCCGCCGAGGACCTGGCCGTCAAGCTCACGAACAGCGAGCGCGCCAAGCACGGCTGCTCGGCACTGCGCAACGACCCGCACCTGCGCGCCGCGGCGTACGCGCACTCGAAGGACATGCGCGTGAAGAAGTACTTCGAGCACAACTCGCCGGACGGCAAGACCCCCTGGGATCGGATCAAGGCGGCCGGCTACAGCCAGCCCGGCGCCGAGAACATCGCCATGGGATACGCGACCGCACAGGCGGTGCTCGACGGCTGGATGAACAGCCCCGGACACCGCGCGAACATCCTGAACTGCAGCCTGAAGGCGGTCGGAATCGGCGTCGAGTACGGGCCGGGAGGCCCGTGGTGGACGCAGGACTTCGGCTTCCAGTAAACGGCTGAGCGCCTGAAACGAGCCGGTAGGGTCGCATTCATGTCTTATCCGGGTGATCAGCAGCAACCCGGCGGCTGGGGTCCCTCCCAGCCGCCGCAGTCGCCGTACGGCCCGGTCGATAACCAGGCCGAACACGGCGGCCCCTCCTATGACCAGTCACAGGGCGGTGGCCCGTACGACGATCCGTACGGCGGCCCGCCACCGCGTGATGGCGGCTTCGGCCCGGGCGGCTCCTTCGGGGGCTCGTTCGGCGAAGAACGCTCCGACTCCTACGGCGGCGGGCCCTTCGAGCCCAGGCCGCCGTACGACAATGAGAACGCCGACCCCTACGGTGCCGGTCCCGGCGCGTACGGGCCTCCGCCGGACGACGATGACCGCTTCAAGTCCGGTTCCGGCCGCAAGGGTCTGATCATCGGCGCGGCGATCGTCGCCGGCGTCGTGGTGATCGGCGGTGGTACGGCGCTGGCACTCTCCGGCGGCGACGACAAGAAGCCGAAGGCCTCGGCGGTCCAGCCGAGCGAGAGCGCCCCTCCGCCGACCCCGACGGTGAACCCGACCCCGTCGCCGACCGAGACGGGCCGCGGCGACCGTCTGCGCAGCCGGGCCACCGACCCCAAGCCCCTCTCGCTGAACGAGATCTTCAAGGCCAAGTCGTTCAAGTACGGCAGCCGCCGGTACGTCATGACGGGCCGCCGCTCGGAACGCAAGTGTTCTCCGCCGACCCACGGCACGGCCTTCCGCAAGGCGCTCGCCAAGGGCGGCTGCACGCAGGTTCTGCGAGCGACGTTCAGCAACGGCAAGTTCATCGGCACCATCGGCGTGATCAACCTGCGGACGCAGACCGGCGCCAACTCGGTGCAGGTCACCTCGCGGCAGAAGGACGCGTTCATCCTCGCGCTGCCCGGCGCGGGCACCACCAAGAAGATCGGCCAGGGCCTGTCGCTGACGACCGCGGAGGTCGACGGCCACTACCTGATCATGAGCTGGGTGCAGTACCCGAACGGAAAGAAGATCGCCAAGGGTGACTACACGGCGGTGAGCGCGTTCGTGAAGGCCACGACCTATGGCAGCAATCTGCGCACGGCCCTGAACTATCGGTCAATGGAGGGCAAACCGTCATGAACGTGGCCCTCTGCTAATACTCTGGTGACCCATGTCTGGCCATGACGAGACTTTCCTTCCTCCAGGAGAGGGGGAAGCGAATCACCCGCCGACACCGGCTCCGCCGAACTTCGGCCAGAGCTCGGCCGGGAAGCCCGCGGTCGTTTTCCAGTCCGCAGACACGCAACCGGGCTCCCCGGTCTTCTCCGGGCCGTCAATGGCATCCGACGCCGAGGAGACCATGACCCCGCCGCTCCCCAAGCGTCCCGGCGCCCCTACGCCGGACGCACAGTCCACCCCGCCCTCGCCCCCGGCCGGCAACCCCGCGCCGGGCGAAGGCGGTTCTTCCACGGACCTCCCCCCGCCACCCGGTCCCCGCCACGCCGCACCGTCGCCTTCGTGGTCGGCCGCCCCCCAGGGCCGCCCCGAATCCGAGGTCCCCGAGGCCGAACAGACGGTCGCGAACCCCTATCTTCCCGAGGCCGAGCAGACCGTCGCCGGCTTCGGCTCCGCCGCGGACACCGTCTTCTCACCCTTCGGATCCGCCGGGACGAGCCCGTACCCCGGGTCGTACGGTGGCTCCGCCGAGGAGCTCCCGGAGGCGGAACGGACCGCGACCGACGCCCCGCCACCCGCCTTTCCCGGGTCCTACGGCACCTCACCCTTCGACGCCGCGAACGGAACCTCCGGCCCCGGAACGTTCCCCGCCGGCACCACGAACGGAACGCCCGGCTTCGGAACGCCGCCGCCTTACGGCACGGCCGAGGCTCCGGGCACGTCCGGCGCCCCGCCCTTCGGCGTCCCGAGCCCGCACACCCCCGAGGCCCTCGCGCCGTTCGTCCCGCCGAGCGAGGACGCTTCCGGCGTCGATAGTGAGAGCCCCCGCGGCGACGCGCCGGCGTTCGGCTCGGGTACGCCGCCTTTCGGCAGCGAAAGCCTGCGTGACGAGGCGGCGTCCGGTCCCGGTACGTCGTCCTTCGGCACCACGGGCCGGCGCGACGAGACGTCCGCGGCGGGCTCCGGCACGCCCCCTTTCGGCACCCCGAGCGCCCACGACGGCGCGTCCGGCTCCGGGACATCGCCCTTCGGCGCCGCGGGCTCCGGCACGCCCCCTTTCGGCACGCCGAACTCGCGCGGCGAGGCCTCCGGCACGCCGCCCTTCGGGAGCGAAGGCCCGCGTCCCGCGGGCTCGCGTGATGACACGTCCGCGCCGGGCTCCGGCACGCCGCCTTTCGGCAGCGGGAGTCTGCGTGACGAGGCGGCGACGTCCGGTTTCGGGACGTCGTCCTTCGGCGCCGCGGGCTCGCGCGACGAGGCGTCCGGCTCCGGAGTGCCGCCGTTCGGCGGGGCCTCGGCGCAGGACGGGCCCGGCTCCGGCAGCGGAACCTCCGCCTCCGGCGGCTTCGCCGCCTCCAAGCCGAGCAGCGGCTTCACAGACCCGGCCGGTAAGGCCAGCGGCCTTGCCGACTCGGGGAGCACCGGCTCGGCAGGCACCACGGCCGGCTTCGCCGACTCGACCGGCGTCACGGGCTCGACCGGCGCGGCCGGCGGCTTCACGGGCTCAGGAGCCACCGGCTCGACGGGTTCGACCGGCGCGGCCGGGGGCTTCGCGGACCTGGGGACCGAGCGGACCGCGGCCAGTGACGTCACCAGCCCCACCTCCGTACCGCCTCCCGGTGTGCCCGCGCCCGAGGGCGAGGAGCAGAAGGTGACCTTCGAGGACGCGAACGGTCAGCGCACACTGGCCATCGCGCGTTTCGGGGCCGGTACGGCCTCCAGCGCTCCCGGCCCCGCGCTCACCCCGGACGCGATCCTCCCGCCCGGCACGCCCCCGCAGGCGCCCCCGGAGCCACCGCCACCGGACCCCGGTGCCACCGCCACCGGACCCATCCCCCGGCTCGGCGCCGGACCAGGCTTTCCTGGCGGCCCCAGCCGCCCGCCCCGCGGCGGAGGCCACGGAGGCTCATCAGGAGCCCACAGAGCGCTCCTCGTCGCCGGAGGCCTCGTCGCCGCCCTCATCCTCGGCGGCGGGGGCGCTCTGGCCGTCACGCAGCTCTCCGGCGGCTCCGCGAAGGAGCACAACGTCGCCCAGTCGCAGCCGCCGCCCCCACCGACGCAGGCCGCGCCGACTCCGACGCCCACCAAGACCAAGGCCAAGCACAAGCCGAAGCCCAAGCACGTGCCGGTCGACATCCGGGACGAGAAGAAGGATCCCAAGCCGCTGACGATCACCGAGGTCTTCCCGACCTCGGTGGTCACTCTGGCCAAAGCCAAGTTCACCCGGGTCAAGACCGTGATCAACGATCACTGCTCGCTGGCCGCCAACGGGCCCTTCGCCACGGAACTGACCCGGGAGCACTGCCGCCGGATCGTACGCGCGACATTCGTCTCCGAGGACAAGAAGATCGCGGTGACGGCCGGGATCGCGGTCATGCCGACGGACGCCGCCGCCAGGGCGACGCTGAAGGTTCAGGACCCGGCACACTACGAGTGGTTCCGCGGCATGAAGGCCACCGGCGCACCCAAGATCGACCACGCCGGCGGGTACGCGGCGGACGTCCTGCGCGGCCGCTACATCGCCTACGCCTACGCGACGTACGTCGACGGCCACAAGCCCAAGGCCAAGGACGACACGTTGAAGAAGGCCGGCATCGCGTTCCGCGACTACACCGTCCGGCCGATCACCCGGCGCGCCAAACAGCATTAGGGCCGGTCTCGAGGTCCCGTCCGTGGCGAGCGGCGTCCAGGCGGCGTCTCGCAAGGGCGGAGGTGCCACGTAGCAGGACGGCAGGACTTCGAGACGGACCCTGGGGCCACGACCGGACGGAGAGTGGATGCGCGAGATCGTCGCGGGACTGGCGATGACCCTCGACGGTGTCGTGGACTCCCCGTCCGGCAACTGGATGATGTTCGACGAGGAGATGGCGGAGGTCATCGCCGCCGGCATCGCCGAGGCCGACGCGATCCTGCTGGGCCGGCGGACGTACCTGGCCTTCGCCGCGATGTGGCCCACGCTGGGCCGCGACGTGCCCATGTCGGCCTTCATGAACGACACGCCCAAGTACGTGGCCTCCCGCACGCTCGACACCGTCGAGTGGGCCGGCTCCACGCTCCTCCAGGGCGACCTCGCCGGGGCGCTGACCGAGCTGAAGCGCCGCCCGGGCAAGAACATCCAGGTGCCCGGCAGCCCTCACCTGGTCCGGTCGCTGCTGCGCGAGGGGCTGCTCGACCGGCTCTCCCTCACGATCCACCCGATCGTGCTCGGCACCGGCGCGCGCCTCTTCGAGGACGAGAAGGACCGCAGAAGGCTCCGCCTCGTGGACTCCAGGACGTTCCGTTCCGGAGTGGTCTCGGTGACGTACGAGCCCTAGCTCGCGTGGCGTTCCTCGGGAGAGACGCCGAGAACGCGGATGCGGCGGGTCTCCTGGGCCCGGTCGGCCAGGTGCGCCGCGTCCGGGTAGGTGACCTCCTCCAGCGAGAGCCCGTACGGCGGCAGGACCTGCACCGCCGAGTCGCGCTCACCGCCCGCGAGCACCTGGGAGGGCCACTCGATCGAACGGCGGCTGTCGCCGACCGAGATCAGGGCGCCGACCAACGCTCGTACCATCGAGTGGCAGAACGCGTCCGCCTCGATGGTCGCCACGGCCACACCGGTCTCGTCGCGGGCCCAGTCACAGCGCAGCAGCCGGCGGATCGTCGTGGCGCCCTCGCGCTTACGGCAGTACGCGGCGAAGTCGTTCTCGCCCAGCAGCAGCGCCGCGGCGGCGTTCATCCGGTCGAGGTCGAGCGGCCGCGGGTGCCAGAGCACCTCGTGGCGGCGGATCGGGTCCACGCCCATCGGGTTGTCGCACACCCGGTAGACATAGCGCCGTGACATGGCGGAGAACCGCGCGTCGAAGCCTTCCGGCGCCTGGCCGATGCGCCAGATCCGGATGTCGGCGGGCAGCACGCCGGCCATCCTGCGCGGCAGGGTCCCGGTGACCGGGTAGTAGGAGGCGACCGGGACGACGACGTGCGCCACCTGGCCGCTGGCGTGCACACCCGCGTCCGTACGGCCCGCCACCGTCAGCACCGGCGGCGGGTCGAGGCGCAGTACACGCCCCAGAGCCTCCTCGATGACTCCCTGAACCGTGCGCTGCTTGGGCTGGCGCGCCCATCCGGCGAAATCCGACCCGTCGTAGCTGATCTCAAGCCGAAGCCGTACGAGAGCGGTCATGGGATCAGGAGGAGGCTCGGACGGCCGTTCGTCCATGTCCGTTGCCCTTCGGGTCCGCGCGGTCGGCGGTGGCCCTGTCTCCATGTTCTCCGTGTGCTGACCATTGCACAACTCTCCCAAAGATCGAGCCCGCCGTCCCGTAGGGCACGGCGGGCTCGTGACAAAGCGTGAGTTACTTCTTGTCCTCGGCCTCGTCTGCCGGGGCGGTGTCCTGCGGCTCGTCGTCGGCCGGCTCGTCGGCCGCCGACTCCTCGACCGCCGACTCCTCGACCGCCGACTCCTCGGCCACGGGCTCCTCGGCCTTCGGCGCCTGCGTACGCTCCGCCGGGCGGGTCGTCGCGACCGCCGCCGACTCCTCGACGAGCTCGATCAGGGCCATCGGCGCGCTGTCGCCCTTGCGCGGGCCGAGCTTGGTGATCCGCGTGTAACCGCCGGGGCGGTTCTCGAAACGCGGACCGATCTCGGTGAACAGCGTGTGGACGACGCTCTTGTCCTGCACGACCGTGAGGACCTGGCGCCGCGCGGCGAGGTCGCCGCGCTTGGCCTTGGTGATGAGCTTCTCCGCCAGCGGCCGCAGCCGCCGGGCCTTGGCCTCGGTGGTCTTGATGCGGCCGTGCTCGAACAGCGCCGTGGCGAGGTTCGCCAGGATCAGGCGCTGGTGCGCGGGGCTGCCGCCGAGGCGAGGGCCCTTGGTGGGCTGGGGCATGAGTGCTTCTCCTTTTTCAACCCGCGCCAGCCGTACGAGGTACCGGCGTCGGTCCGTGCGGGGTCGCTCTCCCGCACGAGTATCGAGAAGCGGGCGGTCCGGTCGGACCGCCCGCCTTCACATCAGTACTGCTCGGTCTCGGCGTAGCTCTGGTCCTCGTCGCCGTAGTTGTCCGCCGCCGCGGTCGGGTCGAACCCGGGCGGGGAGTCCTTCAGCGTGAGGCCCATGTCGTTGAGCTTCTGCTTGACCTCTTCGATGCTCTTGGCGCCGAAATTCCTTATATCGAGAAGGTCCTGCTCGCTGCGGGCCACGAGCTCACCCACTGTGTGGATGCCCTCGCGCTTGAGGCAGTTGTAGGACCGGACCGTAAGGTTCAGCTCCTCGATCGGCAGCGCCAGGTCCGCCGCGAGAGCGGCGTCCGTCGGCGACGGGCCCATGTCGATGCCCTCGGCCTCGACGTTGAGCTCGCGCGCCAGGCCGAACAGCTCGACGAGCGTCTTGCCGGCGCTCGCCACCGCGTCGCGGGGCAGCATCGCCGGCTTGGTCTCGACGTCGACGATCAGCCGGTCGAAGTCGGTGCGCTGCTCGACACGCGTCGCCTCGACCTTGTAGGTGACCTTCATGACCGGGGAGTAGATCGAGTCGATCGGCACCCGGCCGATCTCCTGGCCCGGCTGCTTGTTCTGCGCGGCGGAGACGTAGCCACGGCCACGCTCGACCGTGAGCTCCATCTCCAGCTTCGCCTTGTTGTTCAGCGTGGCGATGTGGAGCTCGGGGTTGTGCACCTCGACACCGGCCGGCGGCGCGATGTCGGCGGCGGTGACCTCGCCGGGGCCCTGCTTGCGCAGGTACATCACGACCGGCTCGTCGTGCTCGGAGGAGACGACGAGCTCCTTGAGGTTCAAGATGATGTCGGTGACATCCTCCTTGACCCCCGGGATCGTGGAGAACTCGTGCAGCACGCCCTCGATGCGGATGCTGGTGACGGCCGCACCCGGGATCGAGGACAGGAGCGTACGGCGGAGCGAGTTGCCGATGGTGTAGCCGAAGCCCGGCTCCAGCGGCTCGATGGTGAACCGGGACCGGAACTCGTCGACCTGTTCCTCGGTGAGGGTAGGTCGCTGTGCGATGAGCATTTCAGTACTCCCTTTCCGCGGCGCCCGCTATTTGACTGCCGCGATCCAACGCTCGGCGGGCGTACGCCCGAGAGGCGCACGCCCGCCCGAGAGGTACGTCAGCGCTTGGCGTACCACTCGACGATGAGCTGCTCCTGAACCGGCGCGTCGATGTGCTGCCGGACCGGGAGCGAGTGCACGAGGATGCGCAGCTTGTCCGGTGCGACCTCGATCCACGCCGGGACGGGGCGCTCGCCGGCCTCGGCGCGAGCGACCACGAACGGGGTCTGCTCGGCCGACTTGCCACGAACCTCGATGATGTCGCGCTCGCTGACGCGGAAGGACGGGATGTCGACCTTCTTGCCGTTGACCGTGAAGTGGCCGTGCCGGACCAGCTGGCGGGCCATGTCGCGGCTCTTGGCGTAGCCCGCGCGGTAGATCACGTTGTCGAGACGGCGCTCGAGCAGGCTCAGCAGGTTCTCACCCGTCTTGCCCGTACGGCGGTTCGCCTCTTTGTAGTAGTTCACGAACTGGGCCTCGAGGACCCCGTAGATGCGCCGCGCCTTCTGCTTCTCGCGAAGCTGAAGCATGTGCTCGCTCTCCTTGGGGCGACCGCGACCGTGCTCACCCGGAGGGTAGGGCCGGATCTCGATCGGGCACTTCGGCCCGTCGCACTTGCTCCCCTTGAGGAACAGCTTCATCTTCTCGCGGCGGCACAGCTTGCAGTCCGCGCCGGTGTATCGAGCCATCTCTCTCTTCCCTAACTCAGACGCGGCGACGCTTGGGCGGGCGGCAGCCGTTGTGCGGCACTGGGGTGACGTCCTGGATGGAGCCGACCTCGAGGCCGGTCGCCTGCAGCGACCGGATCGCGGTCTCGCGGCCCGAACCCGGGCCCTTCACGAAGACGTCGACCTTGCGCATGCCGTGCTCCATGGCGCGGCGCGCGGCGGCCTCGGCCGCCATCTGAGCGGCGAACGGCGTCGACTTACGCGAGCCCTTGAAGCCCACGTGGCCGGCGCTGGCCCATGCGATCACGGCGCCCACCGGGTCCGTGATCGTGACGATCGTGTTGTTGAACGTGCTCTTGATGTGGGCGTGCCCATGAGCGACGTTCTTCTTTTCCTTGCGGCGCACCTTCTTGGCGCCGGCGCGACTCTTTGGCGGCATCTGCTCTCAAGTCTCCTGGAGGTCGTCGATCCCTCGGACGGGCCGCCGGTCGGGGCGGCCCCGGGGACTACTTCTTGCCGGTCTTCTTCTTGCCGGCCACGGTCTTCTTCTTGCCCTTGCGGGTACGCGCGTTGGTCTGGGTGCGCTGACCGTGCACCGGCAGTCCACGACGATGCCGGATGCCCTGGTAGCAGCCGATCTCGATCTTGCGACGAATGTCCGCCTGGATCTCGCGGCGAAGATCACCCTCGATCTTGTAGTTGCCGTCGATCCAGTCGCGGAGCTGCACCAGCTCGTCGTCGCCCAGCTCGTGGACCCGGCGGTCACCGCTGATGCCGGTTTCCCTGAGAGTCTCGAGCGCACGGGTGCGGCCGATGCCGAAAACATAGGTAAGAGCGACCTCGAGGCGCTTTTCGCGCGGGAGGTCGACGCCAAGGAGGCGTGCCATCTCGGGCAGTTCCCTTCTGTTTCACGGAGGTCTGCGCTCCGCACCCCCACCTGCCCGGGTGGGGCCCCGGCCTCCGACCGGGGGTCGCTCCCGTCAGACGGGAGCCGCGGAACGTTCTGTTGTGTTAGGGCCTGGCTCAGCCCTGGCGCTGCTTGTGGCGCGGGTCGTCACAGATGACCATGACCCGGCCGTGCCGGCGGATGACGCGGCACTTACTGCAGATCTTCTTGACGCTCGGCTTGACCTTCACTGGGTCTCCTCATAGCAGGGTCACCCCCGCGCTGCCGACGCGGGGAAGGCAACCCCAGTGGGTGGATGACTTACTTGTACCGGTAGACGATCCGGCCGCGGGTGAGATCGTAAGGACTCAGCTCTACGACCACTCGGTCATCAGGAAGGATCCGGATGTAGTGCATCCGCATCTTCCCGCTGATGTGGGCGAGAACCTTGTGCCCGTTGTCCAGCTCTACCCGGAACATGGCGTTCGGGAGAGACTCGACGACGGTGCCTTCGATCTCGATGGCCCCTTCTTTTTTGGGCATGTCCTCCGCGCTTCACTGATCGGTTCGTCAGGAGAACGGTCCGCGCGGGCGTCCGAGGCATGCACTGGCATGCGGACATGAGCCGACACAGGACCGACAAAGAAGTGTACGTCACGGACCGCGAGAATGTGAAATCCAGAAGGATTCACCATCAAGGCAGCACTGAGGCGGCCACTCTCCCCCACTCCGTAACACGGCAGTGGACGTGGTCATTCCCGTACGGCCGTGATGGGCTGACTGACCATGACGATCCTCGCCCAGCTTAGCGACCTTCACCTCTCCGACGAGGACCCGGTGCCCACGAAGTCCCTGCGCGAGGCCGTGTCCACGCTGCTCGATCTCACCGAATCGCCCGACGCCGTCGTCCTCACCGGTGACCTCGCCGACCACGGCCGTCCCTCGGAGTACGCGCTGCTCCGTACGGAGATCGCACGCCTGCCGATGCCGGTGCATCCGCTGCCCGGCAACCACGATGACGTCGACGCGCTGCTGGCCGCGTTTCCCGAGGTCAAGGCGGCCAATTACGTGGTCGACGTGGCCGGCCTCCGCCTGCTCTGCTGCGACTCCACCATCCCCGGGCAGTCCGGCGGCGACCTGTCCGACCCGGACTGGCTCGACGCCGCGCTCGCCGAGGCGCCCGGCACCCCGGCCGTCGTCGCGATGCACCATCCGCCGTACCACATCGGCGTCGAATGGATCGACCTGATGGGACAGGCGCACCCCGAGCGGCTCGCCGCCGTGATCGCCCGCCACCCGCAGGTCGTCCGCGTGATCGCGGGGCACGTGCACGCGGGGTCGGTGCGCGGTTTCGCGGGTACGGTCGCCACCACCTGCCCCAGCGCGTACCGGCAACTGCACATCGACCCCGGCGGCCGGCCGGCCATGACGGACGCGGCGCCCGGCTTCGCACTGCACATCGTCGACGGCGACGACGCCGTGACGCACTTTCGTCAGGTGGGCACGCGGCCGGCCTGAGTCAGCGCCGGTCGTCGCGTGGACCGAAGATCTGGCCGGCGAGCATCAGCGCGCCCCAGGGCCCGGCCACCCAGATCCACCAGGGGTACCAGGCGCCCGACGGCACCGCCGTCAGCAGCCAGATCACGACGCACAGGAGGTTGACGGTGGCATACGTCGCCCAGCCCGTGCGCAATGCCGCGGGGGACAGCGCGCCGCCGCCCATCCGGCGCGCCGGCGTCGACTGACGCCACGACGGCACCGGGAGTTCGTACAGGTCCTCTTCGGGCAGATCGTCGGTGACCCTCTGCAGGTCACCGAGGGTTCGCGCGGTGTAGACGCCTTCGAGGCGGTCGTTCAGCTCCTCGACGTCGATGCGCCCCTGAGCGCAGTGCTCTCGCAGCGCCGCCGCGACCCGGTCGCGGTCGGCGTCGGAGGCCCGCATCTCAGGATTGAGCGCCATCCTTGATCCTCTCGTCACGGCTCGAGAAACCATGAGCCGCGCCGCCGTCGAGTGCGGTGAGCACCCACGGCCCGTCTTCGGTGACCGCGAAGGTGTGCTCGAAGTGCGCCGAGGAGCGCTTGTCGCCGGTGATGACGGTCCACTCGTCCTCGAGCAGGACCGTCGCCGCGGTGCCGAGATTGACCATTGGCTCGACCGCGAAGCACATGCCGGGAACCAGGTGCGGGCCGAATCCGGCCTCACCGTAGTTGGGCACCGGTGGGTCCATGTGCATTTGAGTACCGATCCCGTGGCCGACGTACTCCTCGACGATGCCATAGTCGCCCTGGCCGCGCACGTACGTCTCGACCGCATGGCCGATGTCGCTCAGCCGGCCGCCGGCCACGCCCGCGCCGATGCCGCGCCACATCGACTCCTCACAGACCTCGAGCAGCCGCCGGAGCTCCGGGGTGATCTCGCCGACCGGTACGGTCACCGCGGAGTCGCCGTGCCAGCCGTCGACGATGGCGCCGCAGTCGATGGAGATGACGTCGCCCTCGCGCAGGACCTTGTCCGGGCTCGGGATGCCGTGCACGATCTCCTCGTTGATCGAGGTGCAGATCGTGGCGGGGAACCCCTGATAGCCCTTGAAGGACGGTGTCGCGCCCGCGGAGCGGATCGACTCCTCCGCGATGACGTCGAGGTCGGCCGTGGTGATTCCGGGCCGTACGGCCTCTGTGAGCCGCTGGAGGGTGCGGCCGACGACGAGGCCGGCCTCTCGCATCACCGCGAGTTCGTCGCGCGACTTGATCTGGATGGCCGGCTTACGCTTCTTCCACACACTGAGCTCCGCGCCTGGGTCCGAGGTTGGTTTCGAGGACGACCGGGAGCGGCCGGTCAGGCCGCGAACCGGCGAAGCGCCGCGAGCGCCCGCTCGGTGACCTCCTCGACGGGCCCGGTGGCGTCCAGGCCCACCAGAATGCCCTCATCCGCGTAGAACGACGCCAGGGGGGCGGTCTGTTCCTGGTAGACCTCCAGGCGGTGCCTGATGGTCTCCTCGCGGTCGTCGTCGCGCTGGAACAGCTCGCCGCCGCAGTTGTCGCAGACGCCGTCCTTGGTCGGCGGGTCGAACGCCACGTGCCAGATCCGGCCGCACTTACGGCAGGTGCGGCGGCCGGACAGCCGACGTACGACCTCGTCGTCGTCGACCACCAGCTCGAGCACGAGGTCGAGCTTGCGGTCCATTTCGGACAGGATCTTCTTGAGCGTCTCGGCTTGGGGAACGTTGCGGGGGAAGCCGTCGAGCAGGAAGCCCTCCTGGGCGTCCTCCTCGGCGAGCCGATCCCTGACCATGGCGATGGTGACCTCGTCGGGAACGAGGTCACCACGGTCCATGTACTCCTTGGCCTTCTGGCCCAGAGGAGTATTCCCGCTCACGTTCGCGCGGAAGATGTCACCTGTCGAGATCTTCGGGATTGACAGGTGCGATGCGATGAATTGGGCCTGTGTCCCCTTGCCCGCTCCGGGGGGGCCCACGAGCACGATGCGCACTACCGCAGGAAGCCCTCGTAGTTGCGTTGCTGGAGTTGGCTCTCGATCTGCTTGACCGTGTCCAGCCCGACACCGACCATGATCAGGATACTCGTGCCACCGAACGGGAAGTTCTGGCTGGCGCCGATGAGGCCGAAGGCGATCATCGGGATCAGCGAGATGAGCCCGAGGTACAGCGCGCCCGGTGCCGTGATGCGAGTGAGCACGTAGTCGAGGTACTCCGCGGTCGGCCGGCCGGGCCGGATCCCCGGGATGAACCCACCGTACTTCTTCATGTTGTCGGCGACCTCGGTCGGGTTGAACGTGATCGCGACGTAGAAGTACGTGAAGAAGATGATCAAGACGAAGTAGATGCCCATGTAGATGGGGTGATCGCCCTTGACAAGGTACTTCGAGATGAATGTGCTCACCGGGTTCGCGCTGTGCCACATCTGCACCACGAGCTGCGGGAGGTACAGCAGGGACGACGCGAAGATGACCGGGATGACACCGGCCTGGTTGACCTTGAGCGGGATGTAGGTCGACGTGCCGCCGTACATCCGGCGGCCGACCATCCGCTTGGCGTACTGCACCGGGATTCGGCGCTGAGCCTGCTCGACGAACACGACACCGGCGACGATCGCCACGCCCACCAGGAGCACGATCGCGAAGACGAAGCCGTGCTTGGTCTTGTAGATGCTCCAGAACTCGCTCGGGAAGACCGCGACGACCTGGGTGAAGATCAGGATCGACATGCCGTTACCGATGCCGCGGTCGGTGACCAGCTCACCCAGCCACATGATGACCGACGTGCCCGCAGTGATCACGACGACCAGCGTGACGATCGTGAACCAACTCTTGTTCCAGAGCAGCTCTTCGGTGCAGCCCTGCAGCAGGTTGCCGGTGGTCGCCATCGCGACGATGCCGGTGCCCTGAAGGATCGCCAGGCCGATCGTCAGGTAACGGGTGTACTGCGTGATCTTCGTGGTGCCGGACTGGCCCTCCTTGCGGAGCGTCTCCAGACGCGGGATCACCACGGTCAGCAGCTGCAGGATGATGCTCGCGGTGATGTAGGGCATGATGCCCAGCGCGAAGATCGACAGCTTCAGCAGCGCGCCGCCGCTGAACAGGTTGACCAGGCCGTAAATATTGCCGTTGGCACCCTTGGTCGCCACATCGACACAGCGATGGATGGCACCTGTGTTCACGCCCGGTGCCGGCAGCTGGGACCCCAGCCGGAACACCGCGATGATGAAGAGCGTGAAGACAAGCTTCTTGCGCAGGTCGGGTGTTCGGAACGCCCGAGTGAACGCGGTCAGCACCATTCCTCCTGCGCGAATTCCGGCCAACGGCCACGGACTGGCCCCGGTCGATGGTAGGCGACGGCGATAGCCGCCGATCGAACTCTAACAGCCCTTGCATGGGCTGACGCCCCCGCCGTGTTGTGGCGGGGGCGATTCCCACAAGGGCTTGTACTCACAGTTCTTCGACAGTGCCCCCGGCACCTGTGATCTTCTCCTTGGCGGAGCCGGAGAAGGCGTGCGCCTTGACCTGCACCGTTACAGAGATGTCACCAGTGCCGAGAATCTTGACCGGACGGCCCGAGCGCACCGCGCCCCTCGCCACCAGGTCCTCCGGCGTAACCTCGCCACCCTCAGGGTAGAGCTCGGCGAGTCGTCCGAGGTTGACGACCTGGTATTCGACACGGAACGGGTTCTTGAAGCCCTTGAGCTTCGGCACCCGCCGGATCAGGGGCATCTGCCCGCCCTCGAAGCCCGCGGGCACCGTGCTGCGTGCCTTCGTGCCCTTGGTTCCGCGTCCGGCGGTCTTGCCCTTGGACGCCTCACCACGGCCCTTGCGGGTCTTGGACTTGTGAGCACCCGGAGCGGGCCGCAGGTGATGCGGCCGCAGCGGCGTTTCAGCTCCCATGATCAGTCGACCTCCTCGACGGTAACGAGGTGGCGTACGGTGTTGATCATCCCGAGCACCTCGGGGCGGTCTTCGCGGACGACGCTCTGGCCGATCCGGCGAAGGCCCAGGGTGCGCAGGGTGTCACGCTGGTACTGCTTGCCACCGATTCGCGACTTGACCTGAGTGATCTTCAGGTTGGTCATGACGACGCGACCTCCTGGCGTGCCTCGCTCCCGGCCGCGCGGGCCTTGAGCATGGCGGCCGGAGCGACGTCCTCGATCGGCAGGCCACGCTTGGCCGCGATCTCCTCGGGCCGGTTGAGCTGCTTCAGCGCGGCCACCGTCGCGTGGACGATGTTGATCGCGTTGGAAGAGCCCAGCGACTTCGACAGGACGTCGTGAATGCCCGCGCACTCCAGGACCGCGCGGACCGGGCCACCCGCGATGACACCGGTACCGGGGCTGGCCGGCTTCAGGAGCACGACTCCCGCGGCCTCCTCACCCTGGCTGGTGTGCGGGATGGTGCCCTGGATCCGCGGCACCTTGAAGAAATGCTTCTTGGCCTCTTCGACACCCTTGGCGATCGCCGCGGGCACCTCCTTGGCCTTGCCGTAGCCGACACCCACGGTGCCGTTGCCGTCGCCCACCACGACCAGCGCGGTGAAGCTGAAGCGCCGGCCGCCCTTGACGACCTTGGCGACACGGTTGATCGCTACGACACGCTCGATGTACGACTGGCCCTTGTCGGCGCCACCCCGGCGGTCATCACGCCGGTCGCGCCGCTCGCCGCCGCCACGACGTGGTGCTGCCATTAGTGGTTCCTCTTCTCGTCCGTCAGTTGCTGCGCGCGGGCCATCAAAGCTCCAGCCCGCTCTCGCGCGCACCGTCGGCCAGGGCCGCGATGCGGCCGTGGTAGCGGTGCCCGGCGCGGTCGAAGACCACGCTGGAGATACCCGCCTCCTTGGCGCGTTCCGCCAGCAACTCGCCGACCTTTCGCGCCTTCGCGGTCTTGTCGCCCTCGCCAGTACGGAGCGTGGAGTCGAGCGTCGAGGCCGACACCAGCGTGCGACCGGCGATGTCGTCGATGATCTGCGCGGACATGTGCTTCGCCGACTTGGTCACGACCAGCCTCGGCCGCTCGGCGCTGCCCTGGATCTTCTTGCGGACGCGCAGGTGCCGGCGGGTCCGCGACGCGGTGCGCGACGAGGTCCGCTTGCGGACCTGAGTCTTGCTCGCAGGCATGTCTACTTCCCAGCCTTTCCGACCTTGCGGCGGATCTGCTCGCCTTGGTAACGCACGCCCTTGCCCTTGTACGGGTCGGGCTTGCGCAGTTTGCGGATGTTCGCGGCGACCTCGCCGACCTTCTGCTTGTCGATGCCCTCGACCACGAACTGGGTCGGTCGCTCGACACGGAAGGTGATACCCGCCGGCGGCACCACCGTGATCGGGTGGCTGAAGCCGAGGGAGAACTCGAGGTTGCTGCCCTTGGCCTGGACGCGGTAACCGACGCCGACGATCTCCAGCGTCTTGCTGTAGCCCTCGGTCACGCCGACGACCATGTTGTTGATCAGTGTGCGGGTCAGACCGTGCAGAGCACGGATCGGTCCCTCGTCACTGGCGCGGCCGACCTTGACCTGGCCGTCCTCCTGGACGACCTCGATCGGCCTGGCCACCGTGTGCTTCAGCTCGCCCTTGGGGCCCTTGACCGTCACGTCCTGGCCGTCGACCTTGATGTCGACGCCGCTGGGGACGGGGATGGGCAGACGTCCGATGCGCGACATTCTGTTTTCCCTCCCCTACCAGACGTAGGCGAGGACTTCCCCGCCCACGCCATTTCGGCCGGCCTGCCGGTCGGTCATGAGTCCCGAAGACGTCGAGATGATCGCGACGCCGAGACCACCGAGGACCTTCGGCAGGTTGTCCTTCTTCGCGTAGACCCGCAGGCCCGGCTTGGACACCCGCTTGAGTCCGGCGATCGAACGCTCACGGCTCGGGCCGAACTTGAGGTCGACCACAAGCTTCTTGCCGACCTCGGCATCCTCGACGCTCCACCCCGAGATGTAGCCCTCCTGCTGGAGGATCTCGGCGATGTGCGCCTTGATCTTCGAGTACGGCATGGCCACGGTGTCGTGGTATGCCGAATTCGCGTTCCGCAGACGCGTCAACATGTCTGCGATCGGGTCGGTCATCGTCATGGCCTACTGGCCCTCCTCGCCGCGGTTTCCGTCCGTGATGGCACGCGACGGACCTTCGACGTGGTCGTGGATGCCTTGCTCAGGCACCCTGCTGGTCATTATCTGTTGCTGCTTCCGCCGAGTCCGGCTTACCAGCTGGACTTGGTGATGCCGGGCAGCTCGCCGCGGTGCGCCATCTCCCGAAAGCAGATCCGGCACAGGCCGAACTTGCGGAAGACGGCGCGCGGACGCCCGCAGCGCGAGCAGCGGGTGTAGCCACGCACGGCGTGCTTGGGCTTCCGGTTCGCCTTGGCGATCAGAGCCTTCTTCGCCATCTGTCAGTTCTCCTTGAACGGGAAGCCCAGGTGCTTGAGCAGCGCCCGGCCCTCGTCGTCGGTCTTCGCGGTGGTCACGATCGTGATGTCCATACCGCGCTGCCGGTCGACCTTGTCCGGGTCGATCTCGTGGAACATCACCTGCTCGGTGAGCCCGAACGTGTAGTTGCCGTTGCCGTCGAAGTTCTTCGGCGACAGGCCACGGAAGTCACGGATACGCGGCAGGGCCAGCGACAGCAGCCGGTCGAGGAACTCCCACATGCGGTCGCCGCGCAGCGTCACGTGGGCGCCGATCGGCATGCCCTCGCGCAGCTTGAACTGCGCGATGGACTTCCGGGCGCGGGCCACGGCCGGCTTCTGCCCCGTGATGGTGGTCAGGTCGCGGACTGCGCCCTCGATGAGCTTCGAGTCGCGGGCCGCGTCGCCGACGCCCATGTTGACCTTGATCTTGGTCAGACCGGGGATCTGCATCACGTTGGCGTAGCCGAAATCGTCGCGCATCGCCTTGGCGATCTCGTCGCGGTAGCGCTGCTTGAGCCGCGGCTTCGGGGTTTCCTGTGTGGTCGTCTCGGCGGTCATCAGATGTCCTTACCGGTACGGCGCGAGATGCGAACCTTCGTGCCGTCGTCGTCGAAGCGGTAACCGACGCGGGTGGGCTTGCCGTCCACGACCAGCGCCACCTTGCTGACGTGGATCGCACCTTCCTTGGTGACGATCCCGCCCTCCTTGGCACCGCGCGGTCCCTGGTTGGTCTCCCGCGTGTGGCGCTTCACGAGGTTCACACCTTCGACGACCACGCGCTCACGCTTGGGGTCGGCGGAGATCACCTTGCCGGTCACGCCCTTGTCCTTGCCGGCGATGACGACGACGTCATCACCCTTCTTGATCTTCATCAGAGCACCTCCGGCGCGAGCGAGATGATGCGCATGAACCTCTTGTCGCGCAGCTCCCGGCCGACCGGCCCGAAGATACGCGTACCACGCGGGTCTCCGCCGTCCCGGATGAGCACAGCCGCGTTCTCGTCGAAGCGGATGTAGGAGCCGTCGGGACGGCGGCGCTCCTTGCGGGTGCGCACGACGACGGCCTTAACGACATCACCCTTCTTGACGCCGGCTGCGGGAAGGGCGTCCTTCACCGTCGCGACGATGATGTCGCCGATGCCCGCATAGCGCCGACCCGAGCCGCCGAGAACGCGGATGCAAAGAATCTCCTTGGCACCCGTGTTGTCGGCGACCTTGAGTCGCGACTCCTGCTGGATCACGTCAACTCCTGTTATTCTCGCCGGTTCTCAGTTGAGCCTGGCGGATTCGATCCTCAGTCGCTCGGCGCGACTGCCAACTATTTGGCCTTCTCAAGGATCTCCACGACACGCCAGCGCTTCGTGGCGGACAGCGGGCGGGTCTCCATCAGTCGGACCCGGTCGCCGATGCCACAGGCATTGGACTCGTCGTGCGCCTTGTACTTGGTCGTACGGCGGATGATCTTGCCGTACAGCGCGTGCTTGACACGGTCCTCGACGGCGACCACAACGGTCTTGTCCATCTTGTCGCTGACCACGAGACCCTCACGGATCTTGCGGTAGCTCCGCGTCTCAGTGTTCTGCTCACTCATCGGTGGACTCCTCCACGGGCTCCTCGGCGAACACGACGATGCCGAGCTCCCGCTCCCGCATCACTGTGTAGATGCGGGCGATCTCGCGCTTCACTTCGCGCAGCCGTCCGTGGGTCTCGAGCTGACCCGTCGCCGCCTGGAAGCGGAGGTTGAAGAGCTCCTCCTTGGCCTCCTTCAGCTTGGTGGTCAGCTCCGCCTCAGGCTGAGACCGCAGATCATCGGCGGTAAGGCCATTGGCAGCCATCACGCCTCACCCACTTCGCGCTTCACGAACTTGCACTTCATTGGCAGCTTGTGCATCGCGCGGCGAAGAGCCTCGCGAGCCAGCGGCTCGGGTACGCCGGCGAGCTCGAACATCACTCGTCCGGGCTTGACGTTGGCGACCCACCACTCCGGCGAGCCCTTACCGGAACCCATGCGGGTCTCAGCGGGCTTCTTGGTCAGCGGACGGTCGGGGTAGATGTTGATCCACACCTTTCCGCCACGCTTGATGTGCCGGGTCATGGCGATACGTGCGGCCTCGATCTGCCGGTTGGTCACGTACGCGCCCTCGACGGCCTGGATGCCGAACTCACCGAAGACGACTCTTGTGCCGCCCTTGGCCTTGCCCCGCCGCTTCGGGTGGTGCTGCTTGCGGTGCTTGACCCTGCGAGGGATCAGCATTGGTAATTCAGCTCCCCTCACCCGCGCTGGACGGCGCAGCCGCCTCAGTCGCCTGCTGCTCAGCCGGGGCGCTCGCGGGGGCCTGCTGCTGCCGGCCGCCGCGCTCGCCGCCACCGCCACCGCCACCGCCACGCTCGCCGCCGCGGCCGCCACGGCCACCGCCACGCTCGCCGCCGCCAC
>NZ_JAUEQY010000023.1 GCF_030406325.1 Actinomadura sp. DC4
CAAGCCCGCCGCCAAGGAAGGCCACTCTGACCCGCTGACTCAGGCGGACCAGGTCATCGACAGGGCGACCGGTCCTGAGGGCACGCGTCGGCCGCCGTCGAACACGGACTACGTCTCGGTGCGCAATCAGATCGCGCGGACGATCCGTACGGACGGCCTGAAGGCCGCGCAGGCCAAGGCGCACGAACTCCTGCAGCCGCGTCCGCCGCGCCCGGCGGCCGAGCCTGCGGGCAGGGAACCCGCCTCCCCGCCGAAATCCTCGTCCGGCGAGCCGAAGCCGTCGGCGAGCGGCGATCCCAAGACGGCCGCCGGTGGCGGCGAGCAGTCCGGGAGCGGCCGGCCCGGCGGTAAGCAGGGCGCCGGGAAGGCGGGGAAACCCGGGAAACCCGGTCTGCCCACGCGAACGCCGGAGCAGGTGGCGGAGACGGCTCGGAAGATCGCGCATGACGGTGGTCTGGGCGAGGCCGAGGCGGCGGAGTGGGGGAAGAAGTTCGCGGCGGCTCAGCGGGATGAGGGACCTGCGGGAGTCGGCAAGCTTCACACAGAGCTGACGCAACGGATCACCCAGGCGAAGCATTCGCCGGAGCAGGTGGCGGAGACGGCCCGGAAGATCGCACATGACGGTGGTCTGGACGAGGCCGAGGCGGCGAAGTGGGGGGAAAGGTTCGCGACCGCTCACCGTGAGGGAGGACCCGCAGATGTCCGGAAGCTCCACCAGGAGCTGACGAACCGTATCTCCCAGGTATCGCTCGAGCGTCTTCTGCAGAGGCCACAGGGCCGTCGTCGTCCCGATCTGGCCGATCCGCCTGACGGGCCGGGCCGGCCGGGTGCCCGGCCGGCGCGTTCGCCGGAGCAGGTCGGAGAGGCGGCTCGGGGCGCCGCGCGTGACGGTGGTCTGGGTGAGGACGAGGCGGCGAAGTGGGGGGACAAGTTCGCGCAGGCCCAGCGGGATGAGGGGCCTCCGGGTGTCGCCAAGCTCCAGCGACAGCTGACCGATCGGATCACCGAGGTGGCGGCGAACCGCGACCTGAAAGGGCCGCAGGGTCGCCGTCGCCCTGACCTGGCTGATCCGCCGGTGAAGCCGAAGAAGCCGGGCGGGCTGGGTGCTCGCCCGGAGCGGTCGCCGGAACAGATGGCGGAGACGGCTCGCAGCACCGCGCGTGACGGTGGTCTGGACGAGGCCGAGGCGGCGAAGTGGGGGGACGAGTTCGCGCAGGCTCAGCGGGACGGGGGGCCCGCGGAGATCAAGAAGCTCAACCGGGAGCTCACGGAGCGTATTGACCAGGCGTCGCTCGAGCGGATGTTGAAGAGGCCGCAGGGCCGTCGTCCTGATCTGGCCGATCCGTCGAAGAAGCCGGGCCGGCTGGGTCCCCGGCCGGAGCGTTCGCCGGAGGCGATGGGCGAGACGGCTCGAGACACCGCGCGTGACGGTGGCCTGAGTGAGACCGAGGCGGCGGAGTGGGGAAAGAGGTTCGCGGAGGCCCAGCGGGACGGGGGGCCCGCGGAGATCAAGAAGCTCAACCGGGAGCTCACGGACCGTATCACCGAGGCGTCGGTGACTCGCGACCTGAAGACGCCGCAGGGTCGTCATCGTCCGGACCGGGCCGATCCGCCGAAGAAGCCGGCGGGATCGGGCCGGTTGGGCGCCCGGCCGTCGCGTTCTCCGGAGGAGATCGCGGAGACGGCTCGTGGCGCCGCCCGCGGTGGCGGCCTGGGTGAGGACGAGGTGGCGCGGTGGGGGGAGAGGTTCGCGGAGGCCCAGCGTGACGGGGGGCCCAAGGCGGTCGCGAAGCTTCACAAGGAGCTGACGAACCGTATCTCCCAGGCATCGCTCCAGCGGTCGTTGCAAAAGCCGCACGGCCGTCGTCCCGACCCGAGTGATCCGCCGAAGAAGGCGGGTCGGCCGGGGGGCCGGTTGGGCGCCCGGCCGGCGCGTTCGCCTGAGGAGATGGCGGAGACGGCCAGCAGTACCGCGCGGCTCGGCGGCCTGGATGAGGACGAGGCGGCCGATTGGGGGGACAGGTTCGCGGACGCCCAGCGCGATGAAGGACCCGCGGCGATCAAGAGGCTCCAGCAGGAGTTGGAGAACCGCATCACCGAGGTGTCGGTCGACCGCGATCTGACGACCCCGCACGCCCCCCGGCCCGACCCCGCCGACTCGATCGGCGGCAGACCCGGCAAGCCCGGCGGCGGCAAGGGGCGTATCGGGGGCGGGGCCCCACCCGGTCCTCGCCAGAAAGGCCCCATCGGCGGCGGCCCGGCCGGCGCGGCCGGGCGCACCACCGACCGCGGCAGCGGGCCGCCGGCACCGGCGAAGCCCCGTCCGGAACCGGCGAAGGACGGCGGCCGGGACGGCACCGTCCCTCCCACGACCGGCCGCCGCGACGACGTGCCCGCGGCACACGAGGACGAGACCCATAGTGTGCGGCCCTCCCGGCAGCGTACGGGCGAGGCCGGAGCGAACCGGCTCACGCCGTCACGTACCGAGGTCGCGCCGGGCCCGTCCCATGAGGAGCCCGCGCCGCAGGAGACCGGGCCGGGCACGGACACGTCTCCGGCCGGCGGCCGGCCAGAGGTCCGCACCTCGTCCGGCCCGGCGCGTCCGGAACCGAGCGCCGGCTCTGCCGCACCGGACGCGGGCCCGGCGCCCCAGGGCCACACCGTCCCCGGCCCGGCCGCCACCGGCGCCCCCCGGGCCGAGGACGAGCCGCCCGCCACGGGTGCCGGTGATGCCGCAGAGCGACCCGGCGGCTCGGGCCCACAGAAGACGGTTCCGGGCGAGGAGCCGCCGGTCGGCACGGCGCCGGCGCCGGGGCGGCGGATGCCGGAGGTCGAGGACCGGCCGGTGCCCACCGGGTCTGCGGACCCGGTGGAGACGACCGCCACGTCGCGTCCGCAGGCCGAGGAGGAGGGCCTGCCGGCGGCGTATCGCCGGCTCCAGGAGGCCGAGACGGCTCACCAGACGGCGCAGCGGTTGGCCGCCGCTCCCGGCGGCCAGGGGACCTCCGAGGGAGAGGCTCGGCTACAGCGGCTGGCGGACCAGGTGACGCAGGCGAAGGCCGCCGTCGTACGGAACCTCGCCGCGCTCGACGAACCGCGGATCCCCCCGGAGGCCGCCGGCCCGGCGGAGGAGTGGACGCCGCCCACCGTCACCGGGACGTACCACCCGGCCTCGTCTACGGTCACCCTCGGCGGCCGGGAGCGGGATCCGCAGCAGACGGCACGGTGGATCATGCGGAACACGGCGTACGAGCCGGGCGATCCGGTCGTGCTGGAGGCTCCTGGAGCAGGGGCAGGCGGGCCGGCGGGCGAACCGTCCTTCGCGGACGAGGTCGCCACTCGGCTCGGCGGGCCGGTCCTCGCCCCGCATCCCACCTCGGATGGCTACACCGTGCACCCGCCCCGGCCGCTGCCCGCGGAGCCGGCGGAACCCGCGAAGCCGGCCGAAGCCGCGAGGCCCGGCGCGGACGCGCCGGCAGAAGAGGTCACCCCGACGGCGGCGTACGGGCTCTACTCGGTGGTGGGCCGACCGGACGACCATCCGGAACACGCCGCGCCGTCCGCACCGAGAGGAGAGCGGCGGCACCTGCGGGACATTCTGCGGCGTGCAGGTCGTCCACGCGACGCGCGGACGACGCCGGAGTCCGGGGGCCGGCGGTCCGAGACGTCCACGGCAGGTCAGCGACCGCCGGCGACGTCTCCGGACGCCTCGGCGCTCGCGGCCATGCCGCCGGAGGAGCGGGCGTCCGCGCTGGAGGCGATGTCACCGGCGCGACTGGACGCCGCGGCGGCCGACCGCGCCTTCGTCGACCGGCTGCACGACCTGCTGCCGCCTGCGGAGTTCACGGCGGCGGCGGCGCAGCTGATGATCCGGACGCCGCCGGGAACGGAGGAACCCGCGCGGCGCAGGCTGGCGGCGCTCATCACCTCGATGCTCCAGAGCCCGGACAGCGCGCTGACGTTGCTCCGGTCCGGTTACCAGGTGTTCGTCATCCCGAGGAACGAGACGGTGACCTCCCTGGCGCCCTGGCGCGAGTACGCCGGGTCGACGGTGGACGGCGCTTCCGGACAAGCGTGGGACGAGGTCAGGGCGGTCGTCGGCGACGAGAGCATGGCCGTCGGGGAGGAGTACCTGCTCGGCGGAGCCACCCGAATGGCGAGGCTCGGGACGGTCACCCAGCCACGCGGCCTCTCCGAGGTCGCGCACGACTTCGGGCAGGCGATCTACCGCGCCGGACTGCAGGAGGAGCAACTGCGGCTTCTCCAAACGGTGTTCGACGCCGCGCACGCCGACGAGCGGGCGGGACGGCCCGCTCCGTGGCCGGGCGGTCCGTTGCGCGTTCCCGAACGCCCCGGCAAGATCAACTCCTCGGCCCGTCACGCGGAGGACCTCTTCGCGGAGGCCGCGACCACGTGGCTGGGACTCAACGTCCTGCCGGACCGGTACACGCGAATGCCGCACAACAACGGAGCGGACTGGGTTCGTGCGCACCTGCCGCGGCTGGTCCCCCTTCTGGAGCGGACGCTGGGGACAGATCCCCAGGTCACGGCGCTGGTCGCGATGTCACACCGTGATCGCGTGTCGGAACTGCAAGGTATGTCGCCGGAGCAACGGGAGAGCCTGAGCTCGGACCCGGCTCGTGTCACCCAGCTGCGTGACCTGCTGACTCCGGCGGAGTTCGCGGCGGTGGCGGCCGCCCTGATGATCCGGGCACCGGCGGGAGAGGGGAGGCCGGTCGAGGCGGGGCGCAGGTTGCACGCGCTCCTCAGCACCGCGCTGGAGAACCCGGCGGTGGCGGACTCGATGCTCTCGGCCGGCCACCGGGTCTCCGTCCTGCCGAGAGGCCCGGAGCCCGGACGTGGCCCCGCCGGAAGGACGACCGTCGCCGAGGAGTCCCTCCTCGGCGGGGGGTCGTCGCCGGGCCACGGCGAGCCCGCCACGCGAACGCCGGATTACTCCGTCGTGATGAGCGAGCTCGCGCGTGCCGTCTACGGCGGGGGGCTGAACGATGACGATCGCCGCCTGGTCGAGGAGGCGTTCGCCGCCGAGCGGCCCGCTCAGATCAACGATGTGGAGGGTTTCTTCGCGGAGCTCGCGAACGCCTGGCTGGGGACGGACGGCCGTACGAGCCCCGCACGCGTTCGGGCGGACCGGCCGCTCCTGGTTCCCCTCCTTGAGCGGATCTGGGGGAGCAATCCCCAGGTCGCCCGGCTGGTGGGGATGTCTCCTCAGGATCGGGCGGCGGAACTGGAGTACATGCCGCCCGAGCTACGTGAGGACCTTGCCTCGGATCCGGTCGCCGTCGCGCGGCTGCGCGATCTGCTGCCCGCTCCGGAGTTCGCGGCCGTGGCGGCGCGGCTGACGATTCGGGTGCCACCGGAGGTGGAACGGCCGGTGACGGCGCGGCGGCGGTTGCAGGCGCAGGCCGCCGCGCTGCTCCAGAATCCCGATGTCGCGGAACGCCTGCTCGTGGCCGGCTACCGGATGATCGTCCTGGCGAGAGCGGAGAGCATCACCTCCCTCGAACGCTTTGATCACCTCGCCGGGAAGCCGGTGGGGAGCGATGCCATCAACGGCTACTTCGACGACTTCCGCGGCCTGACCGCTCGGGGGAGGAAGCCGGTAAGCACTGCGCCCGAAGAGGACATCTTCGGTGAAGCGCCTGGTCGGCGCCCCGGCTTCACGCTGATACACGAATTCGCACACGGCGTCTTCTACAACGCCTTCAGCGAGGAGGACCGGGGGCTCATCCAGGAGGTCTTCGACGCCGACTGGGCTGCGGAGAGGGCCGGTGATCCGGCGCCATGGCCGGACGGCCCGTTGCGCGGCCCCGGGCGAACAGAGACCAACTATTCGGCGACCAACAGCAGTGAGTTCTTCTCGCAGCTGACCAACGCCTGGTTCGGGGTGAACAGCGGGATCGCCCCGCAGACGGGCATGCCGCGGAACGACGGCGCGGACTGGGTTCGCCGACACGTACCGAAGCTGGTCCCTCTCCTCGAACGGACCTACGGCACGGAGCCCCAGGTGACCCTCCCCGCCCCGGCCACGGACGCCGAAGAGGTCACCCACCATGCCTTCCGGCGGTTGTGGGAGCGGGTCGAGCCCAGTGCTCCGGCGGACGAGGCGGCGCGGCTGACGGCGATGCCCCCCGTTGACCGGGCGAAGGCGCTGGCGGAGATGTCCGCGGGGCATCGGCTGGCAGCGCTGGCGTCGTTGTCGTCCGCCCAGCGCGCGAGTCTGGCCGCCGACCGTGCGTTCGTGCGTCACCTGCGCCTTCTGCTGGCGAACCCGCGAGCGTTCGGAGACGTGGCGGCCCAGCTGATGATCCGGGTGCCGCCGGCGGTGCGGAAGCCCGTTCAGGCGAACTACCGGCTGTGGGAGTTCCTCACCACCGGGCTCGGTGACCCGGCGGTGACGGAGCGTCTGCTCACGCACGGGTACGAGGTGTTCGTCATTCCGAGGGACGAGAGCCTGACGTACCTGGAGCCGTGGCGTGATCGTGCCGGGACGGGACCCGGACCCGGCCGGAGCCACGAGGCCCGGAGCGGGCTCGCCGACCGGGGCGCCGCCATCGGGGAGGAGTACCTCCTCGGCGGAGACACCTCGATCGGGCACCACGAGCCCGTCACGGAGCGGGACGGTCGGCTGGCGGCCACGCTCGTGCTCGCCCAGGCCGCCTACCGGATCGGGCTGAGCGACGAGGACCGGCGGGTCGTACGGGAAGCGTTCGACGCCGCGCACGCCGACGAGTCGGCGGGCAGGCCCGTGGAGTGGCCGGGCGGTCCGCTGCGGAACCCGGCGCGGCCCGGCGAGGTCAACTCCTCGGCCCAGAACGCGGAGCGTTACTTCGCGGAGATCGTGGCCACGTGGCTGAAGATCAACAAACGGTCCGACCCGCACACGGGACTGCCGCACAACAACGGGACGGCGTGGGTACGCGCGAACGCGCCGCGGCTTCTTCCCCTCCTCGAACGGCTGTACGGGAGACTCTTCGGCCGGCCGCAGACGGGCATCGTCGAGGCGACGCTGCTGGCGGAGATGTCCCACGACGAGCGGATGTCGGCCCTGGAGGCGATGTCTCCGGAGCACCTGTCGAGCATGGGCACGGGCCTGTACTTCGGGAAGTTCCTGCACCAGGCCCTGCCGCGAGCGGAGTTCGCGGCCGTGGCGGCACAGATCATGATCCGGGTGCCGGAGGGCGTGCGGGAGCCCGTACGGGTGCGGCGCAGGCTCGCGGCGCTCCTGACACCGATGCTCCAGAACCCGGAGGCGGCCGTGCGGATGCTTTCGGACGGTTACCGGGTGTTCGTCATCCCGAGGAACGCGCCGCTGACGTCCCTGGAGCACTGGCGCGCGCGAGCCGGCACGTCGTCCCACGGTGTGCCGTGGGACGAGGTCAGGAACGTCATCGCCGGCCGGCGGCTGGCCATCGGCGAGGAGTACGTGTCCGGGGGCGGCACGTCCATCGGGGACCACGACCCGGTGACCCGGCCACGCGGCTACTCGATGGTCACGATCCTGTTCGGCGCGTCGCTCTATCAGCGCGGACTCACCGACGAACAGCGGCAGCTTCTCCAGACGGCCTTCGACGCCGCGCACGCCCGTGAGCGGGCCGGCCGGCCCGCTCACTGGCCGGGCGGCCCGCTGGAGAACCCCGACCGCCCCGGAGAGAAGAACTCCTCGGCCCAGGACGCCGAGGACTTCTTCGCCGAACTCGGCAGTGCGTGGCTGGGCACGAACACCTGGCCGGACCCGTCCACGGGACTGCCGCGCAACAACGGCGCGGACTGGGTTCTCGACCACCTGCCGCGGCTCGTCCCCCTCATGGAGGAGTATTTCGGCGGCGATCCTCAGGCGATGCGGCTGGTCTCGATGACTCCCGAGGATCGGGCGTCGGCGATCGAGAGCATGGCGCCGGAGCAGCGGGACAGGCTGGCCGCCGACCCGGTCGCCCACCGTCAGTGGCGTCACCTGCTGCCTCCGCCCGAATACGGCGCGCTCGTGCGGCTCACGGGGGGCTCCGGGAGCGCGCCGACGACACGCCGTACCGATCCGAGCGCCGGGCTCCCGGCCCAGGGCACCACCTCGGCCGGGCCGTACTCCGTGGTCGGGCGGCCGGACGACCAGCCCCTGCACTCCGCGCCGCCCGCGCCGAGAGGACGGCGGCAGCCCGACGCCGTACCGCCGGCGCCGGAGTCCGCCGGAGCGTTCGCGGCGGATCGGCCGACGCGGCTGCTGGCGATGTCCCCGCAGGACCGGGCGTCGGAGCTGGACAACATGCCGCCCGAGGTACGGGAGAGTCTGGCCTCGGACCCGGCTCTCGTCGCCCGGCTGCGCAGGTCGTTGCCTGCCCCGGAGTTCGCGGAGACGGCGGCGCGGCTGATGATCCAGGTGCCGCCGGAGGTGGAGCGCCCGGTGACGGCGCGGCACCGTCTGCAGGGGTATCTCGCCGCGATGCTCCAGAACCCCGATGTGGCCGAACGCCTGCTCAAGGCCGACTACCGGGTGGTCATCCTGGCGAGCGGAGAGAGCCTGACCACCCTCGAACGCTTTGGCCGTCTCGCCGGGACGCCGATTCGTCAGGACGACCACAACGGCTACTACGACGACTACCGCGGCCTGACCAGACGGGGGCATCGGCCGGCGAGCAGCGCCCCGGAAGAGGACATCTTCGGCGATGGGTACGGCCGGGACGCCGGTTCCATGGTGGTCCACGAAGTCGCCCACGGCGTTTTCCACAACGTGTTGAGCGAAGACGACCTGCGGCTCGTGCAGCAGGTCTTCGACGCGAAGTGGGCCGAGGAGCGAGCCGGTGACTCGGCGCAGTGGCCGGACGGCCCGCTGCGCGGTCCCGGCGGCCTGGGCAGGATCAACTACTCGGCGACCAACAGCAGTGAGTTCTTCTCGCAGCTGACCAACGCGTGGTTCGGGGTGAACGGCGGAGTCACCCTGGAGACGGGATCGCCGCGGAACAACGGCGCGAGCTGGGTTCGCCAGAATGTGCGGGAGCTGATCCCTCTCCTCGAGCGGACCTTCGGTGCGGACCCTCGGATCACCGTTCCGGCCGAGCCGGTCCAGGCCGTGCAGGCCGAAGACGCCGCCCACGACGCCTTCCGGCGGTTGTGGGAGCGGGCCGATCCGGATACTCCCCCGGATGAGGCGGCGCGGCTGTCGGCGATGGACCCCCTCGACCGGGCGAGGACCCTGACGGAGATGCCGTCGGAGCTCCGGCTGTCGGTGCTGGCGTCGATGTCGCCCGAACAGCGCGCGGGCCTGGCCACGGACCGGGTGTTCGTGCGTCACCTGCGCGTTCTCCTGCAGAACCCGCGGGAGTTCGGGGACGCGGCGGCGCTGCTGATGATCCGGGTGCCGCCGGGGGTGCGGCAGCCCGTCCACGCGGGTTTCCGGCTGTGGGAGCTCTTCTCCACTGCGCTCGGCGACCCCGCCGTGGCGGAGCGCCTGCTCACGGTCGGGTACGAGCTGTACGTCATCCCGAGGGGCGAGGCGCGGACCGTCCTCACCGGTGGCAGCGCCGCCATCGGTGAGGAGTACCTCCTCGGCGGAAGCGTCTCGACGCAGGGTCAGGCGCCCGTCTCGCCGCCGGACGCCCAGCTGACGGTCACCCTCTTGCTCGCGCGAGCCGTCTACCGCGATGGCCTGAGCAAGGACGACCGGCAGTCCATCAGGGAGGCGTTCGACGCCGCGCACGCGGAGGAGCGGGCGGGCCGGCCCGTGCCGTGGCCGGGTGGTCCGTTGCGCGACCCCGAGCGGCCCGGTCAGGTGAACTCTTCGGCGCGGGACGCAGAGGGGTTCTTCGCCGAGCTGGCGGCCACGCGGCTGAGGATGAACGACCGGCCCGACCCGTACACGGGACTGCCGCACAACAACGGGGCGGATTGGGTCCGTACGCACGCACCAAGGCTTGTTCCCCTCCTCGAACGGCTGTACGGGCGAAGAGACGGCCGGCCGTCGACGGGAATCGTCGACGCGGTGCAATTGGCGGAGATGTCCCACGAGGGCCGGATGTCGGTGCTGGAGGGGATGTCGGCGGAGCAACACAAGACGTTGGCCGCAAGCCTGAATTTCGCGCGATACCTGCGCCAGTCGCTGTCGCGGTCGGAGTTCGCGGCGGTCGCGGCGCAACTGATGATCCGGATCCCGGAAGGGGTGAAGGACCCCGCGCGGGCGCGGCGCAGGCTGGCAGCGCTCCTCACGCCGGTGCTCCAGAACCCGGAGGCGGCCGAGAGGATGCTCTCGGCCGACTACCAGGTCTTCGTCATCCCCAGGAACGCGAGTGTGACGTCTCTGGAGCCCTGGCGTGAGCAGGCCGGCGTCGCGACCGAGGGTTCGTCGTGGGATGAGGCCAGGAACGTCATCGCGGACAACAGGCTGGCCCTCGGTGAGGAGTTCCTGTTCGGCGGGCGCACGCCCATCGGCGACGAGGGCCGGGTGACCCAGCCACGCGGCTATTCGACCGTCATGATGCTGTTCGGGTCGGCCGTCCACCAGTACGGGCTCACCGCTGAGCAGCGGCGGCTCGTCAGCACGGCCTTCGAGGCCGGACACGCCAACGAGGAGGCAGGCCGGCCCGCCCACTGGCCGGGCGGGCCGTTGGAGAACCCCGACTACCCGGGAGAGAAGAACTCCTCGGCCACGCTCGCCGGGGACTTCTTCGCGGAACTCGGTACCGCGTGGCTGGGAATGAACGTCTGGCCGGACCCCACCACGGAACTGCCGCGCAACAACGGCGCGGACTGGGTCCTCGAACACCTGCCGCGGCTGGCCCCCCTCATGGCGGACTACTTCGGCGACGACCCCCAGGCGACGCGCCTGATCGCGATGCCCCCCGAGGACCGGGCGTCGAAGATCGAGGACATGTCGCCGGAGCAGCGCCAGAGGCTGGCCGCCGATCCGGTCGTCCACCGTCAGTGGCGCGACCTGCTGCGCCCGGCCGACCACGCGGCCATGATCGAACTCCTGGAGGAAGGCGCCACCTCGGCGGGGCCGTACTCCGTGGTGGGGCGGCCGGACGACCGGCCCACGCACTCCGCCCCGGGAGCCGCGGGAGAGGATCGGCGTTCCGGCGCCGTACCGCCGACGCCGGCAGAGCCCGCAGAGCCCGCAGAGCCGGCCGAGACGGACCCGGCGGATCGGCTGGCGGCGATGTCCCCGCAGGAGCGGGCGTCGGAGCTGGACAACATCTCGCCCGAGGTACGGGAAGGCCTGGCCTCGGACTCGGCTCTCATCGCCCGGCTGCGCGACCTGCTGCCCGCTCCGGAGTTCGCCGACACGGCGGCGCGGTTGATGATCGAGGTGCCGCCGGAGGTGGAGCGGCCGGTGACGGCGCGGCACCGTCTGCAGGGATATCTCGCCGCGATGCTCCAGGACCCCGATGCGGCGGAACGTCTGCTCGCGACCGGCTACCGGGTGATCATCCTGCCGAGGACGGAGAGCCTGACCTCCCTCGGCCGTTGGCGTCACCTCGCCGGAAAGCCGCTTCGGCGCAACACCCACAACACCTATCACGACGACAACCGTGGCGTCACCTCTACGCGGAATCCCAAAAGGAGCAGCGCTCCCGAGGAGAACATCCTCGGGGAGGGGAGAAGCCTCGCAAGCGGTTCCACCGTGATCCATGAGGTCGCGCACGCCTTTCACACCAACGTCCTCAGCGAGGAGGAGCGGCAGCTCGTCCGGGCGGTCTTCGACACCAACTGGGCCGAGGAGAGGGCCGGCAACCCGGCGCCGTGGCCGGACGGTCCGTTGCGGGGCCCTGACGGAACACGACCGATCAACTACTCGGCGACCAACAGCAGCGAGTTCTTCTCGCAACTGAGCAACGCCTGGTTCGGGACGAACGAGGGGACTTCCAGCGCGACGAGGTTGCCCCTGAACAACGGCGCGGGCTGGGTCCGTGAGAATGTCCGGGACCTGGTTCCTCTCCTCGAGCGGGTCTACGGCGCGCATCCCCACGTCACCGTTCCCACCGACTCCGCCGGGACCACGGACGACGAGAACCTGACGCACCTCGCCTTCCGGCGGCTGTGGGAGCGGAGCGAGTCCGACACTCCCCCCACACCGGCGGACGAGGCGGTACGGCTCCTGGCGATGAGTCCCCTCGACCGGGCGAAGGCCCTGGTGGAGGAGATGTCCCTGGAGTTCCGGCTGTCGGTGCTGGGCTCGATGTCGCCGGCGCAGCGCGCCGCCCTGGCCACGGACCGGGAGTTCGTGCGTCACCTGCGCGTCCTGCTGCGGAGCCCGCTCGACTTCGGGGAGATCGCGGCCCAGCTGATGATCCGTGTGCCGGCCGGGGTACGGCAGCCCGTCCAGGCGGGCCACACACTCTGGGAGCTTCTCACCACCGTGCTCGGCGATCCGGCGGTGACGGAGCGTCTTCTCACGCGCGGGTACGAGGTGTCCGTCATCCCGAGGGAGGACGGTCTCACGTCGTCCGCGATCGCCGAGGGGAGCGCCGCCGTCGCGGAGGAGCATCTCCTCGGCGGAGGCATCTCGGCGGGGGGCCACGAGCCGGAGCCGGACGGTCATCCGATGGTGACGTCCCTGCTCGCGCGGGCGGTCTATCGCGATGGGCTGAGTGAGGGGGACCGAAGGTCCATCGGCGAGGCGTTCGCGTCCGCGCACGCCGAGGAGCGGGCGGGCGGGCCCGTGCCGTGGCCGGGCGGCCCGTTGCGCGATCCCGAGCGGCCGGGCCAGGTCAACTCCTCGGCGCGGGACGCGGAGGGGTTCTTCGCGGAGCTTGCGGCGACGTGGCTGGGGATGAACGACCGGCCCGACCCGTACACGGGACTGCCGCACAACAACGGCGCGGCCTGGGTTCGCACGCACGTACCGCGCCTGGTCCCCCTTCTCGAACGGCTGCACGCGATCGAGACGAGCCGGCCGGCGACCTCCACCGCTCAGGCGGCGCTGCTGGCGGAGATGTCGCACGAGGACCGGACGTCGGCGCTGGAGTCGATGTCCCCGGAGCAGCGCGCGAGCCTGGGTGCGAGCCCGCGCTTCAGCAATCGGCTGCGGGAGTCTCTGCCTCCATCGGAGTTCGCGGCGGTCGCGGCGCACTTGATGATCCGGATTCCCGAAGGAGTGGTGGAGCCCGTACAGGCGCGGCGCAGGCTGGCGGCGCTCCTCACGTCGATGCTTCACTCCCCGGATACGGCCGAGGGCATGCTGTCGGCCGGTTACCAGGTGTTCGTCATTCCGAGGAACGCACCCGTGACGTCCCTGGAGCCCTGGCGTGAGCACGCCGGAACCTCGGTCGCCGACTGGCCATACGATGAGGAACGGTTCGCTCGCACTCCCGGGAGGCTCGCCGTCGGGGAGGAGTACCTGCTCGGCGGGGGCAGCTCGATCGGCGGCGGACAGGCGATGACCCGGTCGGCCGGTTACTCCTCCGTCGTCGCCATGCTCGGACTGGCGGTCTACCGGGCCGGGCTCCTCGACGAGGAGGCGGTGCCCTTCCGCAGGGCCTTCGAGGCCGCGCACGACAATGAGGAGGCCGGCCGGCCCGCTCACTGGCCGGGCGGGCCGCTCGAGAATCCCGACCGTCCCGGAGAGGTGAACCTCTCAGCCGGGTCCAGCATGGACTTCTTCTCCGAGCTCGCCCGGACCTGGCTGGGGATGAACGTCAGCCCCGACCCGTTCACGAGCCTCGCCCGCAACAACGGCGCCGACTGGGTCCTCGACCACCTGCCGCGGCTGGCCCCGCTCATGGCGGGTCTCTTCGGCGGTGATCCTCAGCTGACGCGGCTGCTCGCGATGTCCCCTGAGGACCGGGCGTCGGCGATCGAGAGCATGTCACCGGAGCAGCGCGAGAGGCTGGCCGCCGATCCGGTCGTCGACCTTCAGCTGCGTCACCTGCTTCCACCGGACGAGTACGCGGACGTCGTGGTGCGGCTGGCGCTCGTGCGAGAACCCGGGGCGAGAGTGGCCACGCCGGCGGCGTTCGCGGACTGGGAGAGCCGGCGCTGGGACGCCCCGGTGGCGCGGGTCGCGACGGAGCGCACGTTCGACGCGGGTCCCCGGTTCCTGACGGGCGGCAGTCCGGAAGAGGTCGGCCGGACGGTGCTCGTACGGGAGAACGTCCAGCGGATCCAGGCGGCGAACGGCCAGTGGGTCCGTAACCACGTCGTGGTCCTTCCCGTACGGCCGATGCCCGGCGTCACCCCGGAGCAGGTGGCTCTTCTCGAGAACACGCTGAACGAGGCGCTCACCGACCACGTGAACCGCGGCTACCAGCTGCCGAGGTCGAAGGACCAGCTGCACGTCGAACTGAAGCTGGTCATCCAGCCCGAGCACGGGGAGGCCGTCGAGCTGCGGCCGGGCGTGACGCAGGGCGGCCCGCACGCCCGTTCCTGGGGGCTGGACGACGAACGCGGCGTCCTGACGCATGAGGTGCTGCACTATCTCGGGCTGCCGGACGAGTACCGCGACCCGCTGTCGGTGTTCCGGCGGTCCGCGAACTCCCGCGCGGTGCGGCGTGACGGCATCATGAGCGACGCGCCGTTCCACCTGTCCCAGGGGATGCCCGCCCGCTACCTGCAGATCATCGAGGACGTCGTCGACGCCACCGCCGTTCTGTACGACCACCCGCTGGACCCGCCCGCCGCGACGTCCGGCAAGTGGGCTCCGGCGGAACCCGAGGTCGTCGGCGACCCGGAGGACGTGCCGGCGCACGCCGCGCCACCGGCGCCCTCGACGACCGTGACCAAGACGGCGACGACCACGTTCGAAACCGCCTCGGGCGGGACGCTGGGCGAGTGGCTGTCCGAAGCGACGGCGGAGGCACAGAACGACGAGCCCTCGGCCGCGGACGCACCGGAGGACCTGGGCACGGCGGTTCATCGGCTGAACAAGGCGGAGCGGGCCCACCGGACCGCTCTCGCGGAGGGGCTCTCCGGCGTGGGCTCGTCCGACCCGGCGGCCAGGCTGGAGCGGCTGAGGGAGCAGATCGCGGAGGCCGAGGACGCCGTCGCACGGAGCACGATGGCGGACGGCGCTCCCGAGAGACCGGAGGGTGAGTACGGCGGAGCGCCGCCGGAGCCGGAAGACGGCCACGAGGTCGCGATCCTGGACGGCGACTACGACCCCGACACCGCCAGTCTCTTCGTGGACGGCGTGTGGCGGGACGCCGAGCGGACGGCGCGGTGGCTCGGCCGCAACACGATCTTCGAGCCGGGCGACCAGGTGGTGCTGGCCGATCCCCGTACCGGGCTGCCCGGCCCTGGCGGCGGGTCGTCGTTCGCCGCCCTTCTCGCGACCGCCTCCCGCGGTCAGGTCAGCACGCCGCCCCCGGCGGGCCACGGGACCGACTGGATCGTGCACGACCCCGGCGCCGAGCCGGCGGAGGCCGCCGAAGAGGACACGACGGCCGGGCGGGCCGATGGCGCGGAGGCTCCCGGGACCACCGGGTCGGAGGCCGCCGGCGACGGTGAACCGGCGACGGCGAAACCGCGCGGGAAGGCCGTCCACTGGACCGACGAGAACGATGGTGAGCCGGCGGGTGAGGGCGGCGGCGGGCGGCCGGACGGCGGCTCTCCGCAGAACGCCTCGGCCCAGGACGGTTCGCGGCAGCACGACCCCGGGCAGCACGGCTCCACCCCGGCCGTACCCATGTCGGTCGAGGAGGTCCTCGAGCACACGCGTGTGGGGATGCTGGGCGACCGGCCGGTGGTGGTCGGGCTGTCGGAGACGCCGGCGATGATGCGAGGGTTCACCCCGGGCAGGATTCAGGAGCTCGGCGGCCTCGTGCCGCCGCAGACCGTGTTCCTCGTGGTCCAGATCGAGGACGGCGAGGTACGGATCGGCGACCGGCCGGTTCCCCTGACCACGCTGGCCGCCGCGATCGCCGCGACGGCGCCGGGGTATCAGCCGTTCATCCTGGCGGACGGGTCGGCGGAGATCGCCGGGCCGCTGGCGGACGTGACCCAGGGGCCCGTCCTCATCGCTCCGCACGGTGCGCGCTTCGATCCGCAGAACGCCACGCTGACCGCGGTGAGCGGGAGGTCGCGGTCCGTGCCGACGGGACCCCGGTTCTCCGGGCACTTCCGGCTGTACATGCCGGGAGAGCCGGAGGGCGAGGCGATCATGTCGGTGCTGACCGGCACCCCCGCGTCCGGCGACGATCTCGCTGCCACGACGTCCCAGACGCCGAAGCCCCAGATGCCGGCGCCGAAGGATGACAAGAACGCGTCGCCTCCCGCGCCCCCGGCCGTCAACGGGATGCGGCCCACGACGGTGGACCCGGCGGCCCTGTCCATCGGCGTGCCGAGGGCCGGCCTGCCGTACATGCCGCAGCTGATCAGGTCGATCAAGGCGGCGCTGGCGGCGGAGGGCCTGACCATCAGCGAGGAGCAGAAGCTCATCCTGATCCAGCGGCTGCTCAGCAACTTCCCGTACACCCTGGGCGACAGCGGCGACGACCGGAACACGAGCGGCCTGATGGTCCCGCTGGGCGACGCCGAAATGCTCGTCACCTTCGATCCCGACGACCCGCACACCGTGGAGAACCCGGCCGGTTCCACCACCGGTCCCTCGACCCTGCCGGCGCCGGACGGCAAGCACACCGCCGTCGACACGATCAACGCGGCGTACGCGACGGGCGCCCACGTGGAGACGCACACCGGGCAGACGGGGCAGACGAAGGGCGCGCTCGCGCTGACGTTCGGGATCGGCGCGACACCGCACGTCCTGCAGGTGGTCAAGGTCGGCGGCTCGGTCTCCGGCGTCGCCAACCAGTCGAACCGCAGCTCCAGCCATGTCGCCGACGCCGAGACCGGTCACGTCGAGGACAGCCGGATCGAGTCGACCCTGGTGGCCTTCCGGCCGAACATCTCCTTCAAGGTCCGTACGACGAAGAACGGACCGGCGCCGGACTGGCAGGACGTCACGCCGACCCGCGTGGCCGATCCGGGCACGGAGAGGCTGCTGCTGTGGATACCCGAGCCGTACCTCGGGGACCCGCCCGCGGACCAGGTCACGGCCACGGGCCCCGGCGTCAAGAAGGATCGGCTTCCGAAGCACTTCTACGCGTCGGGCCTGACGAACCTCCCGGTCCTGTTCGACGAGATCATCGGCACGCTCGCCTCGCAGGGGCTCAAGCTCAAGATCGGTAGCACGCCCCGGAACGAACTGCTGCAGAAGCTGTGGAACCTGAACACCCACCTGGGCACGGCGGTCAACGACAAGCGGCGCGGTTACAAGTTCACCCTGCACGGCAAGCGGGGGAAGGAGCTCGCGACGATCCAGGTGCACAGCGAACGCCTGGGCGTGGTGCGGACCGTCGGCAAGACCAGCAACAAGGTCCACGTCGAGGACGTGAGCACCCAGATCGACGGCACCAGCGGCGGCCACACCCTCTCGCACTCGAGCACGGTGACCCCGCTGAGCGCCGAGATCGACCTGGTGCCCTCGCCGGTCAAGAACAAGGACGTGGGGGTGGGCGTCAACGCCTACGCGTCGTACACCTCGACGAAGAGCGACACCACCTCGGCCGGCCGTACGGGACTGTGGGTGCACGTGTCGCGCTACGCGGGATACACCGCCGGCTACAAGACGCGGTTCGCGCACTCGGCGAAGGTGAGCGTACGAGGCGGGTCCACCAAGCCGTCCAGCCGGAGGACCACGCGGAAGGTGATCGGCGAGGCACTGATCCGGGCGGCCGAGCCGGAGGCCTTCGAACACGGCCTTCCCGTCGATCGCGACGCGCTGAAGACGCCGCCCGCGGCCGGTGTGAACACCGTGCCGTACGCGGCGGACGCCGTACGGAACACCGGGCGCAAGCCGACGGACCCGCGGACCAAGGCGGCGCCGCCGCACCTCGTCGCGGGCGAGGGCATCGGCAAAGGCCTGATCAAGGTGTCGGACCAGACCGTCGACGCGCTCCACGCCGCACTCACCACGGAGTTCAAGGGCACGGGATTCCTGCCCGAAGACGGCGCCGACCCCTTCGCCGGAGAGCACTGGTACACCCACGGCAGGAAGCTGAGCAGCCGGGCCGACAACCAGGACCTGCTCGACAAGCTGGTCTCCCACCAGGGCCTGAACTCCCACTACGACCTGATCCACCAGGACGGGATGACCTTCACCCTGCGGCTGCGGCGCGGCGGGGCGGGCATCGACCTCGACGTGGACTCGGCGAAGGTGACGATCGCGGCGAAGCGCCGCCCCGGCCGGCGGCCGAGGTTCCTCCGGACCGTCAACGAGTACCACCTGGTGAACCTGGCGATGGGGATGGACACCGCAGGCCAGTCGACGAGCCACTCGCGGAAGATCGCCGTCGGCGTCAAGTTCAAGGTGCTGTTCAGGTTCTTGAAGTCGGCGCTGTTCGGCGCGGAGTTCCAGCGCACCGCCGGCGCGACCGACTCGGTGAGCTACCTCAACAACCGGCCCGAGCTGCTCGAAGCCCCCCAGGACGACCCCGAGAACCCGGCCGACGAATGGGAGCTGACCAGCGACTACGAGGTCAAGGTCGAGTACCAGCACTCCGGGCGTACAGGAAAGATCAACAAGGGGCGCCGCGACCGGACGCTACCGCGCATCCTGAACCAGAAGGCGGTGGCGCAGGTCCTGTCGATCGGCCACCCCGTGTCCCCGCTGCCCGCGGAGATGTCGCCGAGTGAGCTGCGGAACTCCAAGCGGCCGACGCCGTCCAGCGTGCTCGACCAGGGCGTCGTCTACCACACGAACACCACCGGGCTGCGGGCCGCGGCGGCCGGGATGCTGCGCGACCTGGTCGGCGCGGCGGGCGCGGCGGACCGGGACGTGAGCACGTTCGCCGGCCTCACCGAGATACGGGCGCACCTGAAGGAGATCGAGAACGGCGAGTACACCACCGACCGGCTGTTCGAGTCGGGGATCTTCCGCGACACGTTCGGCGCCCTGGACATCTCCGCGTCGCTGGGGCCGTCGACGTTCGCCGGTGCCACCACGAGCAAGTACGTGATGGGCCTCATCTACCTGAAACTCCTGGAGTTCAAGCTCAGCGACCTCAAGTCGTCCGGGTTCACGTGGGAGCAGCTCGACCTGGCGTTCGGCGGTCTGGCCGGGGACAGCGCCCACCGCGCCGGGCAGCCCGGCACCACGGGCATCGCCGGCCTCTCCGGCGAGTGGGACTTCAGCCGCCGCTGGCAGCTGAACAACTCCCGTACGGGCGGCGGCACGGGCGGCAAGGAGCTCATCCAGCTCAACTTCAACCGGGCGTACCTCTTCACGGCCGACGCGGACTTCCTCGTCAGGGGCCGGCAGGAGAAGCGCGCGAAGTTCCTGCCCTCGGACACGAAGCGGCCCAAGCCCAAGCACGTGAAGGGCCGCCGCACGATGTACCTGCTCTCCGAGCCCGAGGCGCTCAAACAGTACGCCGACGGCGTGGTGCCCATCTCGGACGCCCAGCTCACCGACGCCATGACCCGCTGGCGGAACGGCGAGCTCCGGCTGCCCGGCGACGTCGCCGCGGGGCTGCTCACCCGCTGGCGGACCGACCTCGCCGGCCGCCCGAAGCCCGCAGTCGACGAACTGGCCTTCGTCGACGGGCTGGGCCGCGACGTGGCACAGATCCACGACGCGGGCGGTGCGCGCGTGACGAGCGCCCAGGTGCGCCGCGACTTCGCCACGGCGTTCGGCCGGGGGCTCGCCGAGCCCCGGAACCCGGACGCGGCCCTGGCCATGCCGAACGACCTGGTCGCCTACGCGAACGGCGGGCCGGCGCTGTCCAGCAGGCGGCTGACCAAGGCCGTCACCGCGTGGCGCGCGGGTGCTCTGAGGCTGACCGGTGACGTCGCCGCGGGAGTGCTCCTGCGGTGGGCGAAGGAGGACCCCGGCGTGGCCGGGATGGACCTCGACGACCTGGTGCAGGCCCTGGCCCACCGGCACACCCAGGAGGCCTCCCCGATCCGGGACGCGGGGGTACGGAAGCGGTTCAACGAGACGTTCCAGCGAGAGCTGCCGGATCCGCCGATCGCGTTCGGAGAGGTCGAGCTCCCGGAGTACTTCACTCGGGAGGACGAGGGCGGAAACTTCCTCGGCCACAGCGGCATCGAGAAGTACTCGCACCGGAACGGCAAGTCCACGTACCAGATCGTCAAGGAGCAGATCGACAAGGTCGCGCCCGGCATGCTGACGGCCGGAGCGGAGATCTGGGACGGGAAGGGCCGGGTCATCGGCCGCTCGCAGGGCGCCGTCGACGCCCTGCAGGGGATGTTCGCCGAGCACCGCGACCTGGCGATGCTGGAAGAACTCCTCGCCTCCGGCGGTCATTCGATCTACCTCGTCAACTCGACGGGCTGGCTGCTGTCGGACGTCGTGGAGGTCAACCTCGCCAGTGTCCTGACCTCCCAGGGGGACGTACGCGATTTCCGGCCGAACACCGGTACGGAGGTCTACAGCCACGGCTACAAGTACCAGGCCAAGTCCAGCTCCCGGGACGGCGCGCAGACCTGGACGTTCGTGAAGGTCGCCAGCGGCGGTGTCGAGAGGACCACCGCCTCCGACAACGTCAACCTCAAGGTCTCCGAGGGACACCACCGGGGGACCACCCGGTCCGAGGTCGGCGTCACCGAACAGACCATCTACGACTGGAGCGGGGCCTACCTCGTCGGCTTCGAGCATGAGCTGACCGTCTCGGTGCGGCGGCTCGACATGTCCGGTCGTCCGCTGAACAACTGGCTGCAGCACGGGTTCGACCGCTGGACGAAGCACAGCGCCACCAGCAGCGTCACCGTGCCGGGCGACCTGAACCTCCTGGTGCCGCGCTCGATCACCGAAGGCGGCGTCGTGCGGGGACCGAACCCGCTGCCCGATCTCAGGCCGCTGCCCGACCTGCCGGGCAACGCCTTCATCACCGGGGCGATGCTCGACGACGCGCTGCCGATCGGCCGTGAGCTGCTGAAGAAGATCTTCAAGCCCGATGTCGTGGACCGGCTCTTCCGTATCGACGTGCACGACGGCAAGACCCGTACCAGCCTCTCCCTGCCGATGGCGCTGTCCCGCCTCAACCTGTTCAACCACCTGCGGGAGGCCACCGGCGGCGGCCGGTACTACCTGCCGGAACACCTCTTCATCCCCGGCAACTCCAGCGAGCGGGCCAGCATGTGGCTGGAGGGGGACCTGAGCGATCCCCAGGTGATCGGCACGATGAAGGAGGGCTCCGGCACCGGCCGGTACTCCAAGCACCAGAGCGGGACCACCGCCAGCGCGAGCACCGACCACACGCGCGTGGTCGGGGAGTTCTCGTTCATCACCACCGGCCAGACGGCCGGTCCGCACAACGGCCAGAACAACACCTTCGACATCGGGACGACGAACGGCCGCAGCACCGCCTTCGGCGACGGCACCGCCGGCACCGAGAACTACCGCCGTGAGCAGCACGGCAAGGAACAGGGCCCGCTCTACCTCGTACGGATGCGTTTCCGCGGCCGGCTCGGCGCCCAGAAGTTCCGGCACCACCTCTTCCGCAAGCGCACGCCGCTCGGTACTTTCTTCAGCGACCCGATCACCGGCGACGTGTACGCGAACCTGTACCAGGCAGAGCTCGAGGAGATGCGGGCCGAGATGGCGGCGGCGAAGGCGAACGCCCGGCCCCGGACGCTCGACTGGCCGGCCATGGACCAGGCGCCTCGGCACGATCTGGCGCCGCTCCTGTCCGACGCGGCCCAGGCCAAGCTGGGCGCGGAGCGGGCCTACCAGCACGTCGCCCGCCACATCCGTACGAACGGCGGCGCGGACCGGCCGGTCGTCCTGACGGCCGACGAGAGGGCGATCGCGGTCCAGGCGCACGAGACCGTACTGCGCTGGGCGGTGCGCACCATGCAGGCCGACCTGGCGGCGGCGCGGGCGGGCGGCCGTCGGGTGGCGCCGCCGTACGCGCTCCAGCAGTACCGGCTTGCCCTTGACATCCGGCGTACGGTCGGCGGTTCCACCGAGTCCGTGGCGCAGGCGACGCAGGACATCATCAACGAGGTCAACCGGTGGCACACGGAGCGTCCGGGCGCCTCGTCCGCCGCCCCCCTCCCGCTGCCTCCGGAGGTCGCGGTCCTGGAGATGGACCTGACCTCGCTGGGGCGCAACGTCGCGCACGCCATCAACTCTCACGTACGGGTGGACGTCACACGACCGGACGGCACGGTGGGCCGGACCTGGATCGACCCCGACGGCGGAACGTACGTCCTGAACCCGGAGCTGACCCACGTGGAGCGGGGGGCGGTGTGGGTGTCCGGCCCGGCCGGCGGCCGGTCCCGCTACTTCAGCTCGGCCATGGCCGAGACGCACGGGCTGCTGTCGCCCGCGCAGCGCGCGGAGGCGGACACGTACGGCCTCACCTACACCGACATGGGGCGGATCTATCGCCTGGCCCCGGCACGGCAGCAGACCTTCGAACAGGCCTTCGTCGCCGAGATCTCCGGTCGTACGGGGCGGCTGTCGTCGATCGCCCCGTCGGCGCCGGGGCTGCTGCTCCGCGCCGTGGACGCCTTGGCGTTCTGGCGCCGTGAGGCCGCCCTCCGGCACCGGCGATCGACCGACGAGGACCCGCTGGGCATGGACCTGGCACTGTCGGAGTGGGCGCACCAGGCGGAGTGGAACGAGGAGAGCGCGGCACAGATCGTCCGCGTCCTGCAGGAGACGGCGAGCGGCGGCTCGACCGGCCGCCGTCTGACCCGGAACGACGTAGGAACGTTCACCGCCCGACTCGACGCCCTGGCCGCCGCCCGACGCGCCGCAGCGGGCAAGCCCGCACCGAAACCACCCGGGACGATCGGGTCGGCGAACGGGACGGGGCCTGGTGCGGCGAGCGGGACGGGTCCGGGCACGGCGAGCGGGCCGGCCGCTGGATCGAGCGGTGGTACGAGCGGCGGTGCGGATGGCGCGGTCGCTGGTGGCGGCCGTGGTCCGGGTGACGGCGCGGCGGCCGACGCGATGGGCGGGTCCAGTGCCGTGTCGGGCGGTGGGCTCACCCCGGCGCAGGATTTGGAGCTTCAGCGGATGGGGCTGGGCCTGGTCCGGGTGCTGGCGGGTGGCGACGACATGGTCAACGCGCTGGGAGCCGTGGCGGCGGTCGAGACCTCCTCGATCGGTGGCGGGAGGCCGGCGACGCCGGTGGAGCTGCGGATGCACCTTGAGAACGCGCTCACCGCCGACCTGGCCCGCGCCCCGGGCGACCGGCGACTCTGGCCGGTCCTCGACGCACTGGCCTCCGGGCCGGGACGGCCGGCGGCCGATCCCGCGGGCGCCGGCCACATGCCGACGGGCACCGGCCATGTGCCGACGGGTGCCGATCACGTGCCGACCGACGACGAGCGTCGCGCCATGATGGCCGCGGTCAGCGCGCCCAGCGGTGACACGAGAGCGGCCGAGTTCACGCTCGCCGCGCTGGGTGCCGTCCTGGGGCTGCGGATCGTCGTGGTTCCTCCGTACGGTGTGCCGGTCGGTCTCGGGCCCGCCACCGGACGCCGGGTCGTCCTGGTGCGGTTGGCGACGGCCGGCCCGCACGCCGGAGTCTGGGCCGCAACCGAGCCGGCCCCCGCCCCTTCGACCTCGACCGAGCCGACCTCCGCCGTTCCCGCGTCTGCGATCAAGCCGGCCTCCGCCGCCGCGCTCTCGACCGAGCCGGCCTCCGCCGTTCCCGCATCCGCGCTCTCGACCGAGCCGGCCTCCGGCGCAGAGTCCGCGATCGAGCCGGCCCCCGCGCCCGCTACCGTGACCCCCCAGTCACCACCCCCGCCCCCAGCATCCCCCAGGCCGGCGCCGAACGAGCCGGCTCCGGAGCGGAGGCCGCTGGCGAACCTGGGCGTCGACCCCTTCGCGGGCCGGTGAGAGCCATCGAGTGAGCGACCGATGAGGACACAGGAAAGAAAGCCGACGCAGTGGTACATCGCCCGACCCACGCACCATGAGGAAGCACAGTGAGTGAGCAGAATCAGAACGAGCGGCGCCAGGAACGCGCGAACCTCGTCAACGCCTTCAACCGGCGTGTGTGGCAGCCGTCCGAGCAGCCGCAACTGGCCCCGCGAGTCCTCGCGGGCGGTGTCGCGCTGATCCTGGTGGCCGGGGCGGCGTTCGGCATCGGTGCGATGAAGTCCTACAGCGACAAGAAGTCCGCGGACGAGAAGGCGAAACAGGCGGCGTTGTCGACGCGTAACGGTTCGTCGTCCTCCAACGGGAACCTGTCGCGTACGCCGGTGCCCACCGCACCCGCCGGCGGGGGTGGTGGTGCCGCCCCGTCCTCGCGCGCACCGCACGCTCCCGCCCTGCCCCGGGCGGCCGCCCCGCGGCAGAGCCCGGCGGAGCACCGCACACCCCACACGAACAGCCCCTCACCAACGGCCTCGGCGTCGCCGGAGGCGGAGCACCTCTCCGACACGGACCTGAAGCGCCTCGCCACCTTCGCCGCCCAGCAGGGCGGCGAAACGGCTCCCCACATGCCACGCCCGGAGGACGACAAGACTCCGGCGCCGAGCACCAGCCCGTCCGGGACTCCCAAGGCCAAGGCCAAGGACTCCGCCCCGGCCAAGGCCGCGAAGGCCAAGCGGCCCAGCGCCGGCGGGAACCTCATGTCGAGCGTCCTGGTCAGGAACGTGAAGTCGGGCATGTGCCTCGACCTGCCCGGCAACGGTAACGGCAGCGCGGGCGGAGAGGTCAAGCCGTCCGGCTGCAACGGGTCGAGCGGCGACAACCAGCTGTGGGACCTGGTGACGAGCCAGCGCGGAGCGGGCCCGGGCGGGTCCGACCTGTTCGTCATCCGCAACAGCAAGGACCGTCTCTGCCTCGACCTGCCCGGCAGCGGTGCCGCATCCAACCAGGCCCTGGTGTCGGAAGGGTCCTGCGTCGCGGGCGGCGGCGACAACCAGCGGTGGTACCTCGACAAGAAGGCGAGCGGCCAGTACTGGGTCCGCAACTACTCCAGCAGCGGGCTGTGCCTGGACGTCTCCGGCAACGGGGCCTCCGGGATCAAGGACCCGTGGATCAGCATCTACACGTGCAGCCTCACCGACGACCACCTGTGGTCCTTCTCCTGAGCACCTAGGCAGCAGCGGCGGCGGCCGCGCGGGGCAGACGCCTCGGTGTCCGGGCTCCGTACGATCGGCAGATCCCGGGCACCGAGCCCCCTCGCGCGGCGGCGGCTCGACGTGAGCCCATGCCGCGCTCATGCCGCCGCCGACCACCAGGATCTCGAACCCGGGACGGTCGTGGCCCATCGCGCGGACGGCCGCGCGCCGATGGCCGTCGCGGTGCCGAGCCCGACGTTCGTGCTGGTCAGGACGCACTGCGGAGAAGGTCGTTGATGGCCTCGCTCATCGTGACCGGATCGACCTCGCCGAGCGGCACCGCGTTCTCGGGGGAGCTCGCCGGCGCCGGCCCCGCCCACAGCGCGGTGATCTTCTGGTCCTCACCCTCGCCGTACATGTAGTAGTAGAGGCCGGGACTCAGAACCGCCACGACGTACAGGCCCTTGGAGTCGCGCCGGGAGAGCCACCCGCCCGCGAACTCCCCGTCGGCGTCGACGGACTCCCAACGTCCCTGCGAGTGGCCCTTGGCCTTGCCGTACGACAGCGTGAGCCCCTCGACCCGGGCGAGCCGGCGCGCGGCGCGCTCGTCGTCGGTGAGCCGGTGGACGGGCCGCCCGAGCTGGTCGAACGGCTGCAGGATCTCGTAGTCGGCGAGGATCTCGGCCCAGGCGCCGAGCTCGTCGTCCAGCAGGAGCGGGTGGGCGATGCCGACGCGGGCGTCCGGCGCCGGTGTGAACGGGGAGTCGTCGACGTCGGCGTAGGTGTGGTCCTCGGCGACGCGGAACGACGTGCCGCCGTCGGTGATCCACACCAGCCGGCGGGCGATGTGCCCCAGCAGCGGGTGGGTGACGAACAGGGCGTGAAAGTCCTCCGGCGTCCAGCTCCGCCGGGTGATCATGGCGAGTTCGAGGCGCTTGATCTCCTGGTCGGCGATGGTCCGCAGGTCCTTCTTGAGCCCGGTGAACAGGGCGTGCGCGGCCGGCGCCAGGGCCGGATCGTCCTTCGGGCCGGGCTTGGGCGCGCTCTTGCGGACCTTGCCGTTCGGCTCCACTACCAGCGGGAGGAGCTGCTGGTCGAAGGTCACGGTGAATCGGCGCGGGCCGTAGTCCAGGACGAGCGTGCCCTCGGCGTCGAGGCCGAAATCGGGGACGGCACGGTCGGCCAGGTCGTCCGGCGTGATGCCGCGCGCGGCCGCGATCTCGTCGATCTTCTTGACCGCCCTGGCCTTGAGCCCCTTGTACTTGCCCCGGCGGGTCAGCTCGAACAGGTGGGTGAGGGCGACGTCGGAACCGATCTCACCGAGGACGTCGAGCGCGGCGACGGCTCGGCCGGTGGCGCTCTCGCCCGGCCAGATCTTGATGAGCGGGCTGAGCCGCCGCACCGTCGTGTCGTCGCCGATCAGGCCGAGCTGCGCCAGTGCCCAGTTGTGCCGCGTGGGCGCGCCGAAGGCGTACCAGAGCTGGAACAGGGCCCAGGAGAACTCGGCCAGCGAGTGCCGGTCGCAGAACTCGCGGACCGCCGCGGCCTCGGGGGCCTTCTTCGCGAGGAGGGTCAGCAGGCGCCTGGTCGCGTTCGCGGGCAGCGCCCGGTCGCGGCCACGCGTGAGGATCTGCGGGAGCAGCGCCGGGTCGGCCCAGTCCACCTTCGTACTGCGGGCGGGCCTGCCCGTGAGCACGCCGGGCAGGTCGTCACTGTCCGGGACGGCCGGTCGCGGGAGGAACGCCTCGGCGTCACCCGGCGGCAGCGCCGTGGCCAGGCCGGGCTCGGCGTACAGCATCCCGCGGAGCAGCCCGGCCGCCCGGAGGCCCTTTGTCGTGCCGTCATCGGCCAGCGGCGCCAGCGCCCGTACCGCGTGCGCCGGGTGCCGTCCGGCCGCCTCGTGCAGGGCGGCGGGCACGCCCTTGGCGCCCATGTTGTCGAGCAGCAGGGGGAAGACGCGTTCGTCGGCGATCTCCACCATGGCCTCCAGTACGACCGGGAGCGTCTCCTCGGTGCTGTGGTAGGGGTATCTGAGTGCTCTTTCGAGGAGCGGGAGAGCCTCCGCGCCCAGCCCGTCGAGCAGCGTCCCGATCACGGCCGGGGTCGCCGGTATCCACCCGATCCGGCTGACGTGCGCGGCGTTGGAGAGCGAGGCGAGCACGTGTTCGTGGTCGAGGATCCTGGTGCGGAACTCGTCGCCGAAGGACTCGTCCACCCAGCCGGTCTCGGTCGGGAGGAGGTAGCAGGTCGTGTGGCGCCGCAGGGGGTCGCCGCGATGGGCCGCCAGCCGCATGACGGTGTCGCGATATTCGGCCTCGGGGGCCGCCGCCAGCAGCGCGCGGAGCCGTTTGACCACCGCGTCCACGGCGATCCACCAGTTGGCGCCGGAGGGGTCGTCGGGGGTCATCCGCCGGATCTCACCGCGCTGCTCCGGGGGCGAATTGACGTAGGCGACGAGCCGCATGACGCCGCCGGGACCGGGCCGTACCGGCTGCGGCACCCGCCCGAGCGCGATGGAGGACACCTCGGTCACCGCGCAGGCGGCGAACGCGAGCCCGTGGTCGAGCGCCCAGGCGTCCAGGAAGGCCGCACCGTCGTGGCCGCGGACGTGTTTCACGGCGATGGAGGCGACGGCCGCCGCACCTGCCGGGTCGGGTGTGCCGTCGAGCCACGCCCGGACGGCTCTGGCGAGCTCGGGCAGCGTGCGTTCGTGCCGCACCATCTCCTCGGCGATAGGCCGCGCCGCACGCTCCTGCTCACGCGCCTTCAGCGCGGCCGCGCCGTCCAGGGCGATCTCCGGCGCGGCGACACCACCACGCCGGTGATGGATGAGCCCACGCCACTCGACCGGAATGCCCGCCGTCTCGACCATGGCACCGGAAGTTAGCGCCCCCGGCCGACATTTTCCGTGCGGTGTCAGCCGTAGGTGAAGGAGTACGCCTTCAGGCCCGGGGACAGGGTCACGCGGAGCCTGGCGCGCTTCTGGGTGCTCTGGTGGATCAGCGTGTAGATGTTCGGGGCTCCGGAGACGTGGTACCTCGTCGTCTTACCGCCCGCCGTCACGGTGAGGGTGCCGGTGCCGCCCACGTCGAGGTACACGTCGTGGGCGTCGTAGTTCAGCGCGATGGCGGCGTTCGGCCCGGCCGTCAGCGACTCGTCGCCGACCGACCAGGTGCCTCCCAGCCCGAACGCGTCGTCGGGGACGGACGAGGGGACGGCGAAGGTCCTCGTGCCGGAGTCGAGGGGGGAGTCGCCCACGTAGTACTCCGCGCGCTCCGACCCGAGGTACATCTCCGGGGTCAGGGCCGCGGACGGCGTTCTGTCGGCGACGTGGGTCGCCGGAGGGAGGACGACTTTGGGGTTCGCCGCGGTGAGCAGCCGGCGGATCAGGGACTCGGTCCCGTCGTAGTCGCCCTCGCCGATGGCGACGGAGCGTACGAGACCGTTCGCGTCGATCAGGTACTCCGCCGGCCACGAGTTGTTGCCGAAGTTGTTCCAGGTCACGTAGACGTTGTCCAGCGCGACCGGATAGGTGATGCCGAGCCGCCTGGCGCCGGCCGCCACGTTCGCGGCGGTGTGCTCGAAGGCGTACTCCGGCGTGTGCACGCCGATGACCTCCAGCCCGTCCGCCTTGTAGGTGGAGTACCAGGCCGTCGTGTGCGTGATGGCCCGCTGGCAGTTGATGCAGGAGTACGCCCAGAAGTCGACGAGGACGACCTTGCCCCGGAGCGAGGCCAGGTCGATCGGCGGGGAGTTCAGCCACTGCGCGATGCCCGAGATCGCGGGGGCGGTTCCGCAGTTCAGCAGGCTTCCCGGGACCGCGTCCTGGGCGCAGAGGGCGAGGGAGGAGCTCTGGCCCAGCGCCTTGGCCGCGCCGTGCGGGCTGTCCAGCGCGTTGTTCAGGGACGTGGTGTAGTCCGGGATGGCGCGCTGGACGGCGTCGGTGACGTTGAACGTGAGCGCGACCGCGAGGGCGATCACCACCGCCCCCGCGCCGACACGAATGCCGCGCTGGTGGCCGCGGAACGCCCGCAGGCGCTCGGCGATCCCCCGGCCGGCCAGGGCGAACACCAGTAGCGGGATCGCGGTCCCGACGGCGAAGGCCAGCGTCAGGACGAGGGTCCTGCCCTCGATTCTCCCCGTAGCGCCGGCGACGGTGATCGCCGCCAGAACCGGCCCGGCGCACGGGACGTAGACGGCGCCGAGGGCCAGGCCGAGCACGAACCCGCCGCGGTCCGGGCCGACGCCGCGCTGCGGGATCCGGGAGAACGGCCTCTCCAGCAGGGCCTCCACCCGCGGGATCATCATCCCCAGGCCGAGCAGGACCAGCACCACGAGGCCGGCCCAGCGGATGATGTCCTGGGGCAGCGGCAGCGCGTCGAGCAGAAGCGTCCCGGCGAGCGTGAAGACGCTGAAGCTCAGGGTGAGCCCGGCCACCACCAGGTACGGACGCCTGCCGCCCCGTTTCGCCGGCGAGGCGTCCCGCGCGCCCTGTGCTCCGCCGGACAGGAAGATCACCGGCAGGACGGGGAGGATGCAGGGTGAGATCCCGGTGATCAGGCCGCCCACGAGCCCGATCAGGACGATCGTGATCACTGGATCCGCCCGGAGGGCGGCCGGCCGGCCGGCCGCGAGCGTACGGCGGAGGGTGCCACGAGTCTCCCCTGAGAAGCTGAACAGACGTCTGCCTCCACCATGCCGCCGATCCGTACCGTGAGGTCGCCGCACCCGGGATCATGTGAGCATTCCGTAAGCTCTGCGCCGGGTTCACCGGCGAGACATGGATAGTCAACTAAATCAACCGGGATTACCGGTTACCCTGGCAAGGGTGAGAGACTCTTCGGTTCGCCGTGACGCAGCGCCGGTGGTGGTCATCGTCGGGGGCGGTGCGAGCGGCACACTGGCCGCGGTGCACCTCGTACGCGGCGCGCAGGCGCGTGGGACGGCGCTGCGGGTCGTGCTGGTCGACCGGGACGGGCGGCACGGGCTCGGGCAGGCGTACGCGACGGCCGATCCTCACCACCTCCTCAACGCGTGTGCCGCGAAGATGAGCGGCCTGGCCGACGACCCGGGCCACCTGCTGCGCTGGGCGTACGAACAGGGCCTGAACCTCGACGGCCCCGACTTCCTGCCGCGCCGCACGTACGGGCGCTATCTGCGTGATCTCCTGGACGGCTGCGCGCGCAAGATGCCGTACGGCGGAAGCGTCTCGAAGCTCACCGCGACCGTGATCTCGCTCGCCGCGGAAGGACGGTCACTGCGGCTGCGGCTGTCGAACGGGGACACGATCGACGCGGACGCCGCCGTGCTGGCCACCGGCAACCGCCCGCCCGCGCCGTGGCCGTCGATCGAGGCCGGCCCCCGTTATGTCGCGGATCCATGGAGTCCTGGCGCGCTGACCGAGATCTGCGACGGCAGTCCCGTCATGGTGGTCGGCACCGGTCTGACGATGGTTGACCTGGCGACCACGGCGACCCGGGCGAACAAGGACACCGTCGTGTACGCCATCTCCCGGCACGGCCTGCTGCCACGCCCGCACCGATGTCCCCCTTCGCCCGCGGTCGAGATGTTCCCGCCCGGCGGTGAGCTACGGCTCGCCGGGCTCCTGCGAATGGTCCACACCGCGATCAGGAACAACGACGGCGACTGGCAGGGAGTCGTCGACGGCATGCGGCCCCACGTCCCCGGCCTGTGGGCGCGGCTCGGCCTCGACGACCGGCGGCGTTTCCTCACCTCGATGGCGAGGTACTGGGAGGTCCACCGGCACCGGATCCCGCCGGCCACGGCCGCTCGGATCGCCCACCTTCAGGCCACCGGCCGGCTCCGGGTGCTGCGCGGGAGCCTCGTCTCCGCGACGGCGGGCCGTGACGAGATGAGAGTACGGCTCGATGCCGACGGCGTCGGCCGCGAACTCGGTGTCGGCTGGCTGGTCAACGGCACGGGCCCGGCCGCCGACGTCACCGGGGATCCCTTCCTTGGCGGCCTCGTCGACGCGGGCCTGGCGCGGCCCGACCCGCTGCGGCTGGGCCTGGACGCCGAGGAGTACGGCGCGATCCTGGACGCCGCGGGACGGTCGCACGACCGGATCTTCACCTTGGGGCCGACACTGCGCGGCGTGCGGTACGAGACGACGGCGATCCCCGAGATCCGTACCCAGGCCGCGGCGCTGGCGCCCCGGCTCCTCGAAACGCTCGCGACCGGCGGCTTGGCCCTGGAGAGTTCCGCGGCCGTCATGTAGCCGGCGGTAAATTCTCGGCCCGCGGCATTGTGAAAAACGATGTTTTTCCCGTACGGCCTTCTGCCAGAATCGGCAGCCGATATTGGGGCTGTCAAAGGTGGCAGAGAAATGCATTCGGGGTCCGTTTCCCGTGGTCTGGCCATGACATTGGTGGTGGGAGTGGCCGCCGGCTGCTCGTCGAGTCCGTCGCGGCAGCGTCCGGGCCCGCCCACCATGGCCGACGTCGCGACGGCGATCGGCGCGGCGCCGTTACTGCACTGGGCCGGAAGCTGGCGGGCGTACGGCCAGTCGATGACCCTCGACCTGCGGGCCATGGGCGACGGCGACGCCGTCGGTACCCTCACCGACCATGGCGACCGTGCCCAGGTCCTCGTCGTCGACGGCACGAAAGTCATGCTCAAGGGCGGCAAGGCGTACTGGCGTCACGGCGGCACCCCGGCCGCGGACGTCGCGCGGTTCGCCGGGCACTGGGTGGACGAGGACGGCAGCGTCTGGGGCGCCCGGCTCGGCGGCCTGTCCCCGCGCGCGCTGAGCAAGACGATCAAGAGCGACAACCAGACGGGCGCTTCGGACTCTCCCGCGATCCTGCCGTGGACGCCCGCCCCCGCGACGGCTGCGACGCCCAGGCCGACGCCGTCCGGTGTCCCTTCGGGAGCGTTGCGCTTCACCGTCGACCAGTCGATCTCCTCCCTCGGCGAGGGGACGTTCTGGGCGTCGGGCGCGTCGCCGCACGGCCTGCTCGCGTACTCCGGCGTGGGCCTGCCGGGCGACGACGAGAACGACACCTCGGTCAAGCGGACCACGCTGTCGGTGCGGGCGGGCGGCGCGGATGACGCCCACGCCGCGTACACCGAACTGACCGCCCAGGTCCGTACGCTGCCCGAGACGATGGCCGTGCAGGACGGCCTCGCGAGTCACTTCGAGGTGGACAAGGTCGACCTTCCGCCCCACTGCCGCAGCGGCGGCTGCCGCGTCAAGGTGACGGGACACAATGCCGAAACGGCCCGGCGGACGGTACGCGCGACGGTGACGGTGTTCCTTTACGGCAGCAAGTCGATGTCCGGAGGCGGCGGCAAGAAGGTGGCCGCGTGCCATGTACGAATGCCGCCCGCCACACACGACAAGACCGTCCACGGCTCGTGCGACATGACCGACCCGCGGATCGATCGGTACTGGGACTCGGTGCCGGGCCCGTTCCTGAAGATCGCCTACTGGAACGAGACCCACGCCGTGTCCGGCCTCGGCGAGGAGGAGTCCTTGGACCCGGCCGCCCTGGCCACCGAACTGACCGCCCGCACTCCCTGACCTCTCGGGCCTCCCGCACGCCGGACCTGCGGCGGTCGCCCTCACCTGCGCGTACGCGCCGTCAGGTAGGCGAGGCGTCTTCGGCGGGAAGGGTCCAGCGGATGGTCGTGCCCCGGGCGTCCGGATCGGTCGTGTCGAGCCAGATCCGGCCGCCGTGGTGTTCGACGACCTTCTTGCACATCGCCAGGCCGATGCCCGTTCCGCTGTAGACGTCCTGGGGATGCAGGCGCTGGAAGATCAGGAAGATGCGTTCGCCGTAGTCGGCGTCGATGCCGATCCCGTTGTCCGAGCAGCGGAACTGCCACATGCTCCCCTCCCGGAGCACCGCGACGTGCACGAGCGGCGGCTCCTCGCCGTGGAACTTCAGCGCGTTGCCGATGAGGTTCTGCAGCAACTGGGTGTACTGCGTCTGGTCGCCGGGGAGCTCGGGCAGGTCGTCGGCGGTCACCTCCGCGCCGGTCTCCTCGCAGAGCTGGGACAGGCTGGCCAGCGCCCGGTCCATGCAGACGTTCATGTCGACCGTCTGCTCGCGGCGCTCGATGCGGCCGACCCGGGAGAAGCTCAGCAGGTCGTTGATGAGCACCTGCATGCGCTTGGAGCCGTCAACGGCGAAGTCGATGTACTGGCGGCCGCGGTCGTCGAGCTTGTCGGCGTATTTGCGCTCGAGCATCTGGCAGAAGCTCGCCACCTTGCGCAGCGGCTCTTGGAGGTCGTGGCTGGCGATGTAGGCGAACTGCTCCAGCTCTGCGTTCGAGCGGCGCAGCTCGGTGGCCTGCTCGTCGAGTTTCCGCCGGTGGTCGGCGGTGCGGCGCCACTCCTCCATGATGCGCTGCCGCATGCCGTCGACGGTGTCGGCGAGCTCGGCGAACTCCGCCGCCCCCCGTACGTCGAAGGGCCGGTCGAAGTCGCCCTGGGCGACGGCGCGGACGTTGGTGGCGAGGGAGGACAGCGGACGCAGCACGGCCCGGCGGATCAGCCACACGAGCCCGGCCGCCGACAGCAGGACGGCCAGGGCGGCGATGCCGAGCGACCAGTAGACGTCGTTGATCCGGTCGTTCAGCCGCCGCGCGAACTCGCCGTAGAGCGCGCTCTGCTGCTTCTGCAGCGCCACGTTGGTGCTGCGGATCCGGGAGAAGGGCTGGTCGTCGGCGTTCTCGGGCGCCACCGGGCGTTTGGCGGCCAGCGGTTCGGCGTACGCGGTGCGCCAGTTCGCGGCCGCGGCCTGCAGCGCGGAGATGCCGGCGAGGGAACGCCCCGAGCCGGACACTCCGGACAACAGGCCGCGCATGGCCGCCGCCGTGCGCGCCTCCGCGGCGATCTGCTGCCGGTACGTCGCCAGGTCCGCCGGGTCGCCGCTCGCCGCGTACTCCCGGATCGCCGTGTCCTGCTGGCCCATGGCACCGCTGAGCTGGGGCTGAAGGAGCACCGCCGGGACGATCCGGTTGGTGACGATGTCGCGCGTGAGGGACTGGCGGTAGATCGCGACTCCGGCTTGGGCGAGCGAGGCGATCAGGACGATCCCCAGCAGCAGGGCGCCGAGGCCGAACCACTGGCCGATCCGGATCCGGCTCAGTCGGCTCATCCGCGCGGCGTCGAAGGGGATCATGAGGGGCGGTCCCGCCGAAGGCGTCTCCGCGGTCTCGCCGGTCACCGCCGGCCGCCGGTGAGCAGATTCAGCCCTGGTCGCGACAGGTCCACGAGAACGCCTTTCCTGGCGCCGTGCCGAGATGCCGGTCGAACACGTTGGCCGTGATCTGTACCCGCTCCCGCGATCGAGCGGAAAGCCCGCGTCTGCCGCCGAAAGTGACACATTACCGGCACGGTTGCCTGCGACAACAGCGGCTGCGCCCGCTTTCCGGCGTGCATCTTTTCGGAACCGGTTTGTTCCTGCGGCAGAGGGAAGTTGTGTTCTCGGCCGGTTGGATGCGCCCGTCAGGGCGTCGTTGCCCTAAGTGTCGCGTATGAAGCGTTTGGGGACGGTATGGAGTTCCGTGCGAATTACACCCTTACCGACGACGACATCGCGATCGTGGACCTCCACGGGCCGGTGGACGTCGCGACCGCACCGGTGCCGCGCGACCTCCTCACCCGCCTGATCGACGAGGGGCATCACTGGCTGGTGCTGCAGATGGAGGAGGTCGACTTCATCGACTCCGTCGGCCTGGGCGTCATCATCGGCGTGGTGCGCCGGCTCCGCCCCCACCACGGCGCGCTGGCCGCCGCCGCCCCATCCGCGCAGACGCGCAGGGTCGTCGAGATCACCCAGTTGGTACGGGTCCTCCCGCTCTATGACGACACCGAGGGCGCCCTCGAAGCGGTTCGCCGGCGCCGGGCGGCCGGTATCCAGTGAGGCGCACCTGGGTTAGCGGGATTGTCGCCGGGTAGGCGGGCCGGACCGAAGAAAATGGCGATTGAGCGAGGACGACCCTATGAGTCATGACACCCAGCCGCGCGGCACGCCCGATGAACGGGGGAGACTCACCGCCGACATCGCGCAGACCCGGCAGGACCTGGCCGCCACGGTGCAGGCGCTGGCGGCAAAGGCCGACGTGCCCGCCCGCGTACGCGACCGGGCCGGCGATCTCCAGGAACGGCTGACCGGCCTGGGCGCCAAGGCGCGCGAGAAGGCCCCGCAGGGGCCTGCCGTACGCCCCGCCGTGCTGTACGCGGTGGCGGGGGCGTGCGCGGTGGCCGGCCTGTTGCTCTGGAAGCGAGGGCGGTCATGAGCAAGAACAACGCCGACAACGTCTCCCGCCCGGTCTCGGCCGCACTCGGCATCGCCGGCGGCCTCCTGGCGGGCGCGATCTTCAAACAGGCGTGGAAGCTCATCTCCCGCGACGACGACGCGCCCGACGCGGGCGACCTGGAGCGCGGCTGGGCCGAGGTCATGATCGCTGCGACGCTGCAGGGTGCGATCACGGGCGCGGTCAAGGCCGCCCTCAACCGCGCCTATCTCGAGCACAACCACGAAGAGGACGAGGACGACTGAGACGACACTCCGGCCGAGGTCACACGGGGCGGATGGCGGTGCCCAGGATCTGCGGTGCGGCCGGGAACGGTATCCGGGTGTCGGCGGTGGTGAGCCGGTCGACGCGGTCGATGACGAACCCGGCGCGTTCGATCGCCGTACGCGTGTCGCGGGCGCAGTGACAGCCGCCGCCGAACCACGGCCAGAGGGTGGCGTCGAAGGCCCTCTGCAGGCGGCGCCGTCCGGGCGCCGCCGCGCCGACGTGCTCGAAGAAGCGCAGCTCGCCGCCGGGCCGGAGGACGCGGCGGATCTCGGCGAGCGCGGTGTCCTGGTCGGGGACGGTGCACAGGACGAGGCAGGCGACCGCGGCGTCGCATGAGCCGTCGGCTGTGGGCAGCCGCTCGGCCAGGCCGTCGACGATCGTGATCGGGACGGCCGTCCGGCGGGCGGCCACCGCGGCGATGGAGCGAAGGTAGGTCTCCGGCTCGACGGCGACGACCTCGGTGACCTCGCCCGGGTAGTGCGAGAAGTTGAGACCGTTGCCGGCGCCGACCTCGATCACCCGGCCGGACAGGCCGTTCAGCAGCGCGGCGCGGTACGCCGCGACGCCGAGCTCCAGCCGAGGGCTGCTACGGGCGTAGACGCGGGCGAACACGGGGTGCCTGCGGTTCATCGCGGCGTCCTCCCCTGCGGCTCCAGGCTCGTGCGACGGTGGCCCTGACCACCTAACCACGGCAACGGAGCCGTACCGGAATTTGCCTCGAAAGCGGTCAAAGCTCTCCATAATGCTGCGGGTGAACGAACCAACGACCTTTCGCGCGAAGGCGCTTGACCGGGACATCCCCTCCGCGGACGTGCAGCGGTGGCTGAGCTTCGCCCGTCCGTGCGTGACGCTGGCGCCCGAAGGCGACGGGCCGGCCGCCGGCGAGGCGGGCGGTCATCCGATGCTGCCGGCCGGCGCGCCGGACCCCGCCTTCGCGTTCGCCTTCTCGATCGACTGCGCGGCGGTGCCACCGCAGGCGACGGACATCCCGCTGCCGGAAGACGGTCGTCTGCTCTTCTTCGCGGACACCTTCGAGCCGGAGTTCGGCTCGTGCGGCGAGGTGCGGTACGTCCCCGCCGGCACACCCGTGGAGGAGCGGGAGCTGGAGGACGCGGACCCGCGCAGCGTCCTGCACCTGTCGCTCGACCTGTCCCTGCCCGAGCACGGCGACGTCAAGGTGGAGCTCGCGAACGGCGAGGAGCTGAAGCGGGTGTGGCAGGACGCCGGCGGCCCGATCGTGATCAAGGAGATCCCCGGCGAGGTCGAGGTCAAGCTCGGCGGGTACCCCGAGGGATGGAACTACGACCCTGTCGAGGTGGCCGCGCAGACCGCCGGCGACATGGGCTGGATCCTGCTCGCCGAGTGGAGTGCCGACTACCTCGAGGACCTGGACCTGGGCGTCGTCCACTGGCTCATTCCCCGCGAGGACCTCATCGCCCGGCGCTTCGACCGCGTCCAGGTCTCCGTCGACATGGTCGGATGACCCCGGGCCCGCTGTGACGACCATGTGACCCTCCCGCCCGTACGCTGGCGATCCGGGACGGAGGGGGAAGACGGATGAGGGTCCTGGTGGCCGAGGATCAGGTGCGGCTCGCCGATTCGGTGGCGCGGGTCCTGCGGCGCGAGGGCATGGCGGTCGACGTCGCGTATGACGGGACGGCGGCGCTCGACCGTACCTCCGAGGTGGACTACGACGTGGTCGTCCTCGACCGGGACCTGCCGGGCGTGCCCGGCGACGAGGTGTGCCGCCGGCTGATGCGGGAGCCGCCGCACACCCGGGTGCTCATGCTGACCGCGGCCGGCACCATCGCCGACCGGGTGCAGGGGCTCACCCTCGGCGCGGACGACTACCTGCCGAAACCGTTCGCCTATCCCGAGCTGGTGGCCCGCATCCGTGCGCTCGGCCGGCGGTCCCAGCCCGCCGTGCCGCCCGTCCTGGTCCACGGTGACCTGGCGCTGGACCCTGCCCAGCGGGTCGCCACCCGGGCCGGGGCGCGGCTGGCGCTCAACCCGAAAGAGCTGGCCGTCCTGGAGTACCTGCTCGCCGCGCAGGGCCGGGTCGTCTCCGCCGAGGAACTCCTCGAACGCGTGTGGGACGCGGCCACCGACCCGTTCACCACGACGGTGAAGGCGACCATGAACCGCCTGCGGTCCAAGCTCGGCGAGCCGCCCGTCATCGAGACCGTTCCCCGGGCCGGCTACCGAATCTGAGAAGGGGAGTCGCATGGGCCTGACGTCCACGATCTCCGGCATGCGGGTCCGGCTGCGGCTCACCCTCCTGTACGGCGTGCTGTTCCTGATGTCCGGCGCCGTCCTGCTGGCCATCACGTACCTGCTGGTCGGGAGCAGTGGGACGAACGTCGAGTCGTCCACGCGCAGTTTCCTGCCGTCCGGCGAACAGAGCGTCGACACCTTCCAGCAGCAGGCCGTCCAGCAGCAGGTCATGCACCAGTTGCTCGTGCAGTCGTGTGTGGCGCTCGCCCTCATGTCGGTCCTCGCGACCGCGCTCGGCTGGCTCGTGGCCGGGCGCGTGTTGCGCCCGCTGCAGACCATGACAAACAGCATCCAGCACATCTCGGCGCGGAACGTACACGAGCGGCTGGCCGTCACGGGACCGCGCGACGAGCTGAAGAACCTCGCGGACACCATCGACGGGCTGCTCGGCCGGCTGGACACGGCACTCGACTCGCACAAGCGGTTCGTCGCCAACGCGGCCCATGAGTTGCGTACGCCGTTGACGCTGGAGCACGCCCTGCTGGAGGAGGCCGTCATCGACCCGGACGCGACGGTGGACTCGTTCCGGGCGCAGTTCGAGCAGCTGATGGCCGTCAGCGAGCAGCAGGCCGGGCTCCTGGAGTCGCTGCTCGTCCTGGCCACCAGTGAGCGCGGCCTGGACCGCCTGGAGAGCGTCGACCTGTCCGGGCTGACCGGCGACGTGCTGCGGGCCGCCGAGCCGGGAGCGCGGTCGCGGGACCTGGCCGTCGCGGCGGAGGTCCGGCCGGCGCGGGTCACCGGCGCCCCCGCCCTCGTCGAGTGCCTGGTGGCCAACCTGGTCGACAACGCGATGAGCTACAACGTCCCGTACGGGCGGGTGGAGGTGGCGACGGGCACCGACGGCGCGCGCCCCTTCGTGTCGGTGGCCAACACCGGGCCGTCCGTGCCGCCGGAGATGGTGGACCGGCTGCTCAGCCCGTTCCAGCGGCTCGACCGTACGGCCGAGGACGACGGTCATCACGGCCTCGGGCTGTCCATCGTCCAGTCGATCGCCGCGGCCCACTCGGCGGACCTGACCGTACGCGCGCGGCCGGAGGGCGGCCTCGCCATCAGGGTGCTCTTCCCGGCCGGGCAATAGAGGCCTTTTGTGCCCGTCGTGTGACCGGTCGATGCGTAACTTATGGCGCATGCCGAAGAATGCGAAGAAGTACGCGACGGTCGTTTCCCTATTCCTGCTCGTCGGCTGCGGCCATGGGCCGGCGAAATCGTCCTCGTCCGGCGGCGACGCCTTCCAGCAGGCGCTGGCGTACGCCAAATGCATGCGCGCGAACGGCGTGCCGGACTTCCCCGACCCGCAGCGGCAGGGCAACGGCGTGAAGGTCGAGGTCAACGCCGGGAAGAACGCGAGCCCGCCCGGGATGCGGAAGGCGCTGGAGGCCTGCCGGGACAAGATGCCGCAGGGCGACGGGGACGGCGCGAACGGTGGAAAAATCGATACGGCGAAGCTCGCGGACTGGACGAAATGCATGCGGGCCAGGCTGCCGAAGATCCCCGACCCGGATGTGAGCGGAAATACCGTCACGCTCACGCTGCACGGCTCGGGAATCAGGGGCGACTCCGCGCAATTCGAGACCGCTCGGCGGGCCTGCCAGTCCCGTCTCCCGGGCGGTTCTCTGCGGGTCCTGGACCAGTAATGCGACCGAAGACACCGGCGGCGGAGGAGGAAGCCGTACGGGCGCGTCGCCGCCGCCGGTCGCGCCGCGTACTGATCCTGCTGCCGGCCCTGGTGATCGTCGCGGCCGCCGTGGCCGTGGCCACCGGGCTGCCGGGCGGCCACGGCACAAGCCCGGCGAGCGTCGCGCCCACCGGGCCCCCGGTCACCGCCACGGTGGAGAAGCGGACCCTGACCCGTACCCAGACGGTCGACGGAGACCTGGGCTACGGCGACCTCGACGCGGTGCAGGCACCGCCGGGCGGCCGGGGCATGGTCACCTGGCTGCCGGACGAGGGCGACGTCATCAGGCGCGGCGACACCGTCTACCGCCTCGACCAGAAGAAGGTTCCGCTGCTCTACGGTTCCATCCCGATCTACCGGACGCTGTCGGCCGGCAGCGAGGGCGGCGACGTGAAGCAGCTCGAACGGAACCTCCGCGCCCTCGGCTACACCGGGGTCACCGTCGACGACGAGTACACCTCGGCCACGGCCTACGCGGTCGAGCGGTGGCAGGAGGACCTGGGCCGGCGCGAGACCGGCGTGGTGAAGCCGGGCGACGCCGTGGTGGCCTCGGGATCCCGTCGCGTCGCGGAGCTCACCGGCGCGCCCGGAGCCGCGGCCTCCCGTGGCCTGCTGAGGTGGACCGGCACCACCCGGGTCGTCACGGTCGACCTGGACACCGACTACGCCGACCTGGCCGAACCGGGCACCGCGGCCACCGTCGAGCTGCCGGACGGCACCGAGGTGGCGGCGCGGGTCACCGACGTCGGCACGCCGACCTCGAAGACGAAGGCCGGCGGCGCGACGCTGCCGGTGGAGCTGAAGGTGGCCGAGCAGAAGAAGCTGGGCCGCTACCAGGCGGCCAAGGTCGAGGTCGGCCTCGCCGCCGAGACCCGCGAGGACGTGCTCGCCGTGCCCGTCAACGCCCTGGTGGCTCGGCCGGGCGGCGGCTACGCGGTGGTGGCGGTCACCGCCGCCGGCACCCGCTACGTTCCGGTGAAGACGGGCGTGTTCGCCGGCAGCTACGTGGAGGTCTCCGGCACCGGCGTCGTCGCGGGACTGACCGTGGGGGTGCCGAGATGACCGGGCCCATCGTCCACCTCGCCGGGGTGTCCAAGTGGTACGGCAACGTGCCGGCCCTGCGGTCGGCCGACCTGCTGGTCGAGCGGGGTGAGCTGCTCGCCATCGTCGGCCCCTCGGGTTCCGGCAAGTCGACCCTGCTCAACATCATGGGCACCCTCGACCGGCCGACGTCGGGAACCCTGCGCATCGACGGGTACGACGTCGGCGGGCTCGGCGACCGGGAGCTGTCGGCGCTGCGGGCGAGGGCCATCGGCTTCGTCTTCCAGCAGTTCCACCTCGCGCGGGGCGTACCCGCGATCGACATCGTGGCGGACGGCCTGCTCTACGGCGGCAGGCCGCGCGGCCACCGCAGGAAGGCGGCCGAGGAGACGCTGCGCCGGGTCGGCCTCGGCCACCGGATGCTGCACCTGCCGCACCAGCTCTCCGGCGGCGAGCAGCAGCGCGTGGCCATCGCCCGCGCGGTGCTCGGCGACCCGCCCCTGCTGATGGCCGACGAACCGACCGGCGCCCTCGACTCACGCTCCGGCGCGGTCGTCATGGAACTGCTGCGCGAGCTGCACGAGGGAGGGACGACGGTCGTGGTCATCACGCACAACCGCGACATCGCCGCCTCGCTGCCGCGCGAGGTCCGGCTGAAGGACGGCCGCATCGAGCACGACACGGCCGCGCCGGAGGTCACGCGATGAGCGAGCAGGGGCTCAGACCGGCCCGGATGTGGCCGGCCGACGTCGTACGGGTCGGCGGGTACGGCCTGCGGTCGCGGCCGACGCGGGTGTTCCTGTCGGCGCTGGGCATCGCCATCGGCATCGCGGCGATGATCGGCGTGGTGGGCATCTCGACGTCATCGACGAAAGAGCTCGACCAGCAGCTCAGCGCGCTGGGCACCAACCTGCTGACCGTGTCGCCGGGGCAGTCGCTCGGCGACGAGAGCGTCCATCTGCCGGACAGCGCGGTCGGCATGATCGCCGGGATGCCCGGCGTCGAGACGGTCTCCGCCGTCGGCCGGACGGACGCCCGGATCTACCGCAACGACCACATCGCGGCGGAGCAGACCGGCGGCATCGCGGTCTTCGCGGCCCGTACGGACCTGCCCGCGGTGGTCCGTACGAGTGTGGCCACGGGCACCTGGCTCACCACGGCGAACGCCCGCTATCCGGCCGTCGTGCTCGGCCGCGCGGCGGCGGACCGGCTGGCGGTCTTCCGGGCCGGGCCCGACTCGCTGGTGTGGCTCGGCGGCGAGTGGTTCACGGTGGTGGGCATCCTCGCGCCCGACGAGCTGGTCCCCGACCTGGACAACGGCGCCTTCGTCGGCTGGCCGGTGGCGGAGACGGACCTGGACTTCGACGGCCACCCGACCACGATCTACACCCGCGCGAGGGAGAACGCCGTGACGACCGTGCAGCCGCTGCTCGGCCCCACCGCCAATCCGGAGAACCCGGGCGATGTCGACGTCTCGCGCCCGTCGGACGCGCTGGCGGCCAAGCAGCAGACCGAGAAGACCCTCAGCGGCCTGCTGCTGGGCCTCGGCGCCGTGGCGCTGCTGGTCGGCGGGGTGGGGGTGGCCAACACGATGGTCATCTCGGTGCTGGAGCGCCGGTCGGAGATCGGCCTGCGCCGCTCGCTCGGGGCGACGCGCGGCCAGATCCGCACGCAGTTCCTGTCCGAAGCCCTGCTGCTGTCGTTGCTGGGCGGGGTGGGCGGCGTCGTCCTGGGCGTGGGCATCACCGCGGTGTACGCGACGTACCAGGCCTGGCCGACGGAGGTCCCGTTCTGGGCGATGGCGGGCGGAGTCGGCGCCACCCTGGTCATCGGCGGCCTGGCCGGCTTCTACCCCGCCGTGCGCGCCGCCCGCCTGCCCCCCACCGAGGCCCTCGCGAACGCGTAGCCGGGATCGCTCCTTGGAGTGACGATGACCGGACAGAACGCCGCTAGCGTCGGACGGATGACGGAAGATCCACCTGCCGGGTGGCGCCCGTGGGGTGTCGAAGCCGGGATCGTCGCGCTCACCGTGTGCTCGCCGTTGTTGATGCAGCCGAGCGCGGACATCTCGGCGCGGGCCTGGTGGCTGCTGGCCGGCTTTCAGGTGGTGGCGACGGTGGCGTTGCTGCTGCGGCGCCGGCTGCCGGTGACCGCGCCGAGCGGCGGGTGGAGGACGTGCTGCGTGAACAGCGGCTGCGTGAACAGCAGGCCGCGCAGCAGGAGCGGGTGCGGATCGCCCGCGAGATGCACGACGTGGTCGCCCATTCGCTCACCCTGTTCGTGGTGCGCGCGGAGACCGTGCGCGCTCGCGGCGGCCAGTTGCCGGAGTGGGCGCGCACGCAGGTCGACGGGCTCGCCCTCGCGGGCCGGCAGGCCGGCGGCGAGCTGCGGGTGCTGCGCGGTCCCGAGGACGCCGCGCCGCTGCAGCCGATGCCCGGCCTCGGCGACCTGCCCGACCTGCTGGACCGCAGCCGGGCCGCGGGCGCGTGGATAGACGCGCGGATCGAGGTCGAGACGGACACGCTGCCGCGGCCGGCGCAGCTCACCTGCTACCGCATCGTGCAGGAGTCGCTCACCAACGCGCGCCGCCACGCGCCGGGGGCACCGGTGCGCGTCACCGTCGCCGAGGACGCCGGGCGGTTGCGCTGCGAGGTGGTCAACGCGCCGCCGACAGGGCCCGCCGCGCCGGGACGGGCTGTGGGCGCTCTCCGAACGAGGCCACCGCGGCCTGCTGGGGCCCGAACGTACCCAGGCGCTCATGCTGACAACGTTCGACCTCGACGAGTACGTGGACCGGGCGCTCACCGCCGGCGCGGCGGGATTCCTGCTGAAGAACAGTTCCTATGAGGAATTGACCGCCGCCGTACGGGCCACGGCCGCCGGGCACCGCGCATTAAGCCCCGCGGTCACCCAGCGGATCATCGAGAGTCACCTCGCCACCTGGCAGCGGCCGGACGACGGCGAGATGGCCCGGCTGGCCGACCTCACACCACGAGAGCGCGACGTGCTGCGTCTGGTGGGCGACGGGCTGAGCAACGCGGAGATCGCCGACCGGCTCGTGGTCAGCCTGCACACGGTGAAGACGCACGTCAGCCGCATGCCGGCGAAGACCGGCTTGATCCAGAAAGGGGTCCGCGACGGGATGCCGACCCGGCGCGCGGTGGCGCGCGGCATCACCGGCTCGGCCGGCACCGTCACCAGCGCGGCCGTGGTGATGGTCGCCGTCTTCTCGATCTTCGGCACGCTGTCCACCCTCGACATGAACAGCTCGGGGTCGGGCTGGCCGCGGCGATCCTGCTGGACGCCACGATCATCCGGGCCGTGGTCCTGCCGGCCGCGATGATCCTGCTCGGCAAGGGGAACTGGTGGACGCCGCGGCCCCTGCGCCGCCGGCACGCGGCGGCGGAACGGCCTGCGAGCCGGGAACTGACCGAGGTCTGGGGCCGTAATACCCTCTGGGAAATTCAGGTCCCCTTCCACATATCCATTGAGAGAGGTCCACATGACGGTTATCCCGATCAGGAAGCTCGGTGACCCGGTTCTGCGCGAGCGGGCCGTGCCGGTGACCGATTTCGACGCAGAGCTGGCCGCGTTGGTCGGAGACCTGCGCGAGACGCTGACTGACAGCGCGGGGGCCGGGCTCGCGGCGCCGCAGCTCGGTGTCGGGCTCCGGGTGTTCGTCTGGAGCCCCAAACTGACCGACGACGGCGGTCCGGACCACCTCGTCAACCCGGTCGTCGACTTCCCGGACGAGGAGGAACAGGACGGCCTGGAGGGATGCCTGTCGATCCCCGGCGTCTACCTCGACACCGTGCGCCGTATGAACGTCGTGGCGAAGGGCTTCACGGTCAAGGGCGACCCGATTCAGGTCGTCGGGGACGGGATACTCGCGCGCTGTATTCAGCACGAGACCGACCACCTGGACGGTGTGCTGTTCATCGACAGACTGACGTCCGCGCAGCGGGAGCGGTGGATGGCGACGCTGCGCGCGGCCGCCTGGTACGACGAGAACTCCATGATGGGGATCAAACAATCGCCACACCGTTGAAGCGGTTTAACGATCAACCATTGAACGGTCGTGAAAGTGTTCGGCGGCCTGGCCAAAAAGTATCAACGGTGTCGTCCGAATCCTTTCCTCCCGGGGTACTCTCATCTATCAAAACGGGACCGACTGCGGGGTTGCACGTGGCCGAAGACGATAAGGATGCATCGCGGGTTCATCCGCCCGATGTCATCGGGAGTGGTACGGCCGCCGGTGGTGGAATCACGGTCGTTGTGAGCCTCGACGGAGAGGGCGACGCCGTCACCTTCGATCCGCGGGTGATGCGGCTGTCGTCGGAGGTGCTGGCCGGCTTCGTGCGCGATGCGATGCGCGACGCGCACAGGGCACTGTTCGAGCGGCTCACCGAGCATGGCGCGAGCTCCGCGGGAGATCTGACCAAGCGGGTCGAGGAGATGCAGGCCGCCTACACGGACCGGATGAGGTCCTACGAGCGGATCATCGCCGACATCGAGCTACAGCTGAGGAACGGGCACCGGTGAAATACAACTCCAATGAGCTGCGAACTCTCGCCGGAACTCTGCAGGACGTGGAGCTGCGCTTCGACCTGCCCGGGCTGAGCGACGAGTTCTACACCGCGACGCCGGATGAGTTCCTGCGCAGTCCGAATGCCGAGCACGCGGCCGAGGCCGACGGATCGATCTATGACCAGACGATCGCACTCGACCTTTCCCGGGCGTACTTCAACGCCACGGAGCTCGGGACTCGCGCCGCGGGCCACCTGAGCCGCGTGCAGTACGGCACGGTCAACTCACTCCGGGAGATGGCCCGGCGGATCGATCACAACGAGGTCGAGAACAGCATCGACATCTTCAAGGCGATCGACGGCCGGTAGGCAGGGCGGTCCAGGCTGTTTCCAAGGGAGAGGTGAGCGGGTGGTGGCTGCGACACGGGAGGTTCCTGCCGGTGATGGCTCGGGTGACCTGCCTCCGGTGCATTACGACCGGGGTTACCAGGACTTCTATACCTACGAGGTAATTCCGGATGATCTGATTCCCACCGCGAAGCGGCTCCGCGTCAAATGGCCGAGCTTCTCGGACTATCTCATCCCGGATCACGTCAGAGGGTGGCAGAGCTTCCGCGATGCCAGCCTCGCCCTGCGCTCGGCGGAGCCCGACGTCAGCCGTACGGTGAGCGACAACCAGGGCGATCCCATGGACTCGTTCTCCTACTTCTGGAAGTCGAAGCTCAACAAGGACATGACCTCGATGGCGACGGCCGGATACAGCATCCAGACCGCCTTGGTGGCCGTCGCCCTGCCGATCCTCAACTACAAGAAGTACGCGCTCGACCTCATGAACCACTTCCATGGCCAGGAGAAGTCTTTCTGGTCCTTCTTCAACGGTGGCCCCAGTGATGCGGACTACGAGGCGAGCGCCGCCGACCTGGAGCAGAAGTACGGTCAGGTGAGAACGGCGGTCCAGCAGAGCGTCACACAGATCAACTCGGCCCATGACCTTCTGCAGACGGCGGACTCCGACCTGGACGGCGACATCGAGCGGTTCGAGGCCAACGGCGTGTCCACCGCGACCATAACGAGGTAACCCGCGTTCAGGCGGCCTGCCCGCGGACCACGCCGATCTCGAATGACAGCCATGGCGGGATCTTGTTGGACGTCTCCAGGCCACTCCGCCTAGCGTGACCAGGGGAAAGGCGAGAAGCCGCGAGCATCCGCGATACCGGCGGTCTCCGGTGCGTCGCCCCCCGTACCGGCGAGTCCGGACCTTTCCCCTCCCCCCCTGGGCATGTGGCCGGCTCGGCGCCCCCACGCCGAGCCGGCCCGTGTCAGGCCTTCGAGTCCTTGCCCGTGCCGACGGAGAACAGCGCGCCGAGGACTCCGGCGGCCGCGACGTACAGCCAGATGGACCGGTAGTCGGCCGAGCCGGCGTCGGTGCCCACGAGGGTGACCACCAGGGCGACTCCGGCGGCCGAGCCGACCTGCCGGGAGGTGTTGAGGATCCCGGTGCCGGTCCCGTACGAGGCGGCGGGCAGTACGGCCGTGCCCGCGCTGATGATCGAGGCGAAGAACAGGCCGAAACCGATGCCGCACAGCACCGTGCCGGGGAACAGGTCGGTCGCGTAGCCGGGCTCGCCGCTCAGCGACAGCAGCCACAGCAGGGCCCCCGCACCCCAGAGGAGCGACCCGATCGTCGCCAGGACCCGGCGGGAGCTGGACAGCCGGCCCGCCACGATGGCGGACGGGATGGCGAATCCGGGTGCGGGGACGAACCCGAGGCCGGCGCGGATCGAGCCGTAGTGCCAGACGGTCGTCATGTACAGGATGACGCCGAGCAGCGTGGCACCGAAGGCGACGAAGAAGCAGAGCATCGCGAGGTTCGCGGACGCGAACCCGCCCTGCCGGAACAGCCGCAGATCGATCGCGGGCCGCGGGTGCCGGATGGAGCGCCGGACGAACGTGCCCAGCGTGACCAGGGCGATCGCGAGGCAGACCCAGATCCCGGTGTCCCAGGTCGTGGCGTTGGCCAGGGCGGCGACCGCCGCGGCGATACCGGCCGCGAACAGCGCGGCGCCCAGCAGGTCGGGCAGGCCGCGGGCCTCACCGGCCCGTGACTCGTTGAGGGATCGTGCCAGGTACGCCACGGCGGCGGCGATCGGCACGTTCACGACGAAGATCCAGCGCCAGTCGAGCTCGGCCAGGAGGCCGCCGGCGAGCGGACCCAGCGCCGAGCCCACGCCTCCGGCGGCGGACCAGATCCCGACCATGGCCCGGTGCCGCTTGGCCGGAAACGATCCGAGCAGCAGCCCGAGGCCGGTCGGGACCATGAGCGCCGCGCCGGCGGCCTGGACCGCTCGCGAGGCCACCAGCAGACCGAGCCAGGGCGACAGGGCGCAGCCCGCACTCGCCAGGCCGAACAGCGCCATGCCGGCGCGGAACAGGCGGCGCCTGCCGTACCGGTCCGCCAGCCGGCCGGCCGGCACCAGAAGCGCCGCGAACACGATCGCGTACGCGTTGAGCACCCAGGAAAGGCCGCTGGCACTCGTTCCCGGGAAATCGGTGCTGATCGAGGGGAACGCAGTGTTGACGATGAACAGGTCCAGCGCGGCGAGGAGCTGCCCGGCGCTGATCAAAATGATGGCCATCCGGCCGCGGGAGACCGGCGGTGACACGGCCACCGGGTCGTCCTTCACGAGGTGGCCGACGGATCGAGTGGTCTCTTCGGTCACGATAGGGCTCATTAATGGATTGAGGATGAGATCAGCTTGAAACTGTAGGGAAGGCGAGTGGAGGAGGACTGGACCGCCACTTATCCGGCAACAAGAGAGGGCCTTCCGGCGAGAAGTGAATCGCGAAACCCACCTCGGCCGGAAGGCCCTCTCGTCGTGCGCCTGCCGAGGCTCAGGTCACAAGCCGCTCCTCGACGTCACGGGTGCCGCGGACGACCTTCGGGTCGCCCTCGTCGGCGAGGTAGTCCTCGGCGCGGGTCGCGTCGACGCCGTCCGCGGCCTTGGCCGCCTTGAGCACGACCGAGGCGATCACCGCGACGACCAGGTTGACCGCGAGCGCGATGACGCCGGTGTAGACGGTCATCTTGGTGTCGAGGCCGATGTCGCTCAGCGGGTAGGCGGAGCCGCCGAAGTGCTTGTGGCCGTTGGCGGGGTTGGGGATGCGGTAGAGCATCCACATGCCCGCGGCCATGCCGGCGACCCAGCCGGCGATCAGGCCGCCCCGGTGGAACCAGCGGGTGGCGAGGCCGAGGCCGACCGAGGGGAGCGTCTGCAGGATGATGACGCCGCCGATGAGCTGCAGGTCGATGGAGAACTGGGGGTCGAGCAGCAGGATGGCCAGCACCGCGCCGACCTTGACCACGAGGGAGGCGACCTTGCTGACGGTGGCCTCTTCGGAGTCGGTGGCGTCCCGGCGGATGTACTCCTTGTAGATGTTGCGGGTGAACAGGTTCGCCGCCGCGATCGACATGATCGCGGCGGGCACCAGGGCGCCGATGCCGATGGCGGCGTAGGCGACGCCGGCGAACCAGCTCGGGAAGACGTGGTCGAACAGCAGGGGGACGACCGTGTTGCCGTCCGGCTTGCCGTTGCCGCCGGTGACCGGCTTGATGCCGGCGGCGATGGCCATGAGGCCGAGTAGCGCGATCAGTCCGAGCAAGAGGGTGTAGGCCGGCAGCGCGGCCATGTTCCGCTTGATGACGTTGCGGTTCTTGCCGGCCAGCACGCCGGTGACGGTGTGCGGGTACAGGAACAGTGCCAGCGCCGACCCGAGTGCCAGCATGGCGTAGTTGAGCTGGTTGTTGTGGTTGAGGAGCGTCCCGTCGGCCGGCGCGGGCGTCTTGTCGAACTTCGCCTGCCCGGCGTCGAAGATGTGACCCCAGCCGCCGAGCTTGTGCGGGATGTAGAAGATCGCGACGAGGATGACGACGAAGATCAGTACATCCTTGACGAACGCGATCAGCGCGGGCGCCCGCAGGCCCGACTGGTAGGTGTAGGCCGCCAGGACCACGAACGCGATGATCAACGGCCAGTGGCCCTTGATGCCCATCGCCTCAAGCGTCGCCTGGACACCGACGAGCTGCAGCGCGATGTAGGGCATGGTCGCGACGATGCCGGTGATCGCGACGAGTAGCGCGAGGGTGGAGGACCCGAACCGGGCCCGTACGAAGTCGGCCGGGGTGACGAATCCGTGCACGTGGGAGACCGACCACAGCCGGATCAGCACGAGGAAGACCAGCGGGTAGACCACGATCGTGTACGGCACCGCGTAGAAGCCGGCCGCGCCGGCGCCGAAGACCAGCGCGGGCACCGCGACGAACGTGTAGGCGGTGTACACGTCGCCGCCGACCAGGAACCAGGTCACCCACGAGCCGAACCTGCGGCCGCCCAGTCCCCACTCGTCCAGGGACCGCATGGTGGCGGGCCGCCGCCAGCGCGCGGCGACGAAGCCCATCGCGCTCACGATCGCGAAGAGGATGACGAAGATGACGAGCTCGGTGGTATGCCGTCCGGACATCGGCTCAGCGCTCCTTCGGCGCGGCGTGCGAGCCGGTGCGGCTGTCACGGGTCGCCAGGTGGACGATCGTCGTGCACCCGACGCCGAGGATGACGAAGGCGAACTGCACCCAGTAGAAGAACGGGAAACCGGCCAGCCGCGGGGTGCTCCTGTTGAACACGAAGGTCAACAACGGCACGACGACCGGAAGGATGAGTAGCCAGTTCCATGGGCTGTGGTCACTCCGCCGCGGCCCGGAAACGTTACCGGCCAATTGTGCCCCCTCACAAATCCAGCGGCCATCCAGTGATCGCAGGATGGCCGCTGCACATTTTTGATATGACAGTCAGAAGACTTGTCCGCTCGGTACTCTTTACGTCGAGCCCAGAAAACTCTGTTCGAGGTCGTGGCTCGAATAAAAGAATACGCGTGTCAAGTTCTTGAATTTGAAAGCCAATGTGTCCGTGTCGTACCACATCGATCTCTCATCACAGCCATGAGCGACTCGTGTTGGACGCCCTCGGACGGCGCCGCCTAGCGTGGCCGGTGGAAAGACGGAAGGAGCGCTCTCTTGCGGTACTGGCACTTCATGGGGTGCGGCTCGGAGTTTCCCTACGCCGAGCCGGTCCGTGCCGCTCCAGCGGGCTCGGAGGCACGTGTCCGGCTCTCCGCCTCGATGTTCTGCCGCGTCGCGGTCAGGGTCTCGGCGGTGAACACCATCTCGGCGAGCAGCCGTACCGGCGGGCCGCTGTCCTCCGTGGTGACGAAGTGCACGACCCACTGCAGGTCCGGTTCGGCGAACGGCCGTCGTACCAGGCCTTCGGCCTGCGGTTTGCTGCCGAGCGGCGCGGGGATCAGCGCGACGCCCAGCCCCTTCTGCGCCAGGTCCATGAGCATGTGCATGTCGTTGACGGTGAACGCGACACGGCGTACGAGGCGGCGCGCGGCGAACGCCGCGTCGACGATCCGCCGCCCCGTCCAGCTCGCGTCGAAGTCGATGAACAGGTGTTCTTCGAGGTCGGACCACGCGATCTCGTCGCGCGACGCCAGAGGGTGCCCGGCCGCCAGCACCAGCTCGAAGTCCTCGCGGGCCACCTCGAACGCCTCCAGCTTCCGGCCGCTGCCCGGCGGGACGAACTCGCCGGCCTGGGCCACGAACGCGGCATCCAGCTCACCCCGGAGCAACCGGTCGAGGACGGCCTGTGAGCTGAGTTGCTCGTAACGGATCGAGACGTTGGGAAAGTGCGCGTGGAACGAGGCGATCAGATCGGACAGGTCGACGAGGTCGCCCATGCACTGCTCGGAGCCGACGCGAAGGGTTCCTTCGACCGCGTCGTCCGCGAGCTCCCGGAGCGCGGCGCGCGCGTCGTTCAGCATGCGGCGGGCGCGGGGGAGGAAGGCGTGCCCGGCCGGGGTGAGCGCGACGGCGCGCGGCGTGCGGTCGAACAGCTGGGTGTTCAGCTCGCGCTCCAGCCCGCGGATCGAGGAGGACAGCCCCGACTGGGTGACGTACATCAGCTCGGCGGCCCGCGTGAAGTTGAGCTCCTCGGCTACCGCGACAAAAAACTCGATCTGCCGGATGTCCATGACTCACCCCCTTTTCAGCACTATATCGATCCAGACGCCGAGGTCAGATGGAAGGGCGGGCATGCCAATCCCGTGCTACGACGGGGCCTCCCATTGTCTCTGAGTGCCACGAATCTGAATGGGGGTTCCGTGACGGAGGAGGCACGTGTGACGGCAGCGGACACCGGAGGTCTTCCGGCCCGGCTCCGCCGCCGTTCGACCAGGCCGGAGCAGGCGGCGAGCGGTGCTACTTTTCACGGCATGCCGTCCGGACGAACGCGGCCGGCCGCCGCCGATGCACAAATCGATCTCGCCCATGCGGCACAGAAAGGTGATCTACAGAGCTTCGGGCTGCTGCTGAGGATTCATTACGCCGGGATGTACGCGGTGGCGTACAGCATCCTCGAGAGTGTCCCCGACGCCGAGGACGTCTGCCAGGACGCCGCCATCATCGCGATGTCCCGGCTGGGAGACCTGCGGGATCCCTCGGCGGTGGGCCCCTGGCTCAAGGCCATCGTGCGCAACAACTGCCGCATGCGCCTGCGAACCCGCCTGCCGGTGCCCGCCGGGTTCCCCGACGACTCGGCCATGATGGCCGGTGCCGACGACCCGGCCGAGATCATCGAGCGCCACGCGACGCGCGACTGGGTCTGGGACGGCCTGATGGGGCTGACCCCGGCCGTACGCGACGCGGCGATCCTGCGGTACTTCACGCAGCTGAACTCCTATCAGGAGATCGCGCGTGTGTGCGACGTGCCGGTGGGGACGGTACGAAGCCGGCTCAGCGAGGCCCGCAGGCGGCTCGCCGGGGCGCTGCCCGCGACGGCCGCGGCGCGGCACGACGACGTCGGAGCGCTGACCGCCGAACGCCGCGAGGAGGCGGCGGCGGTGCTGACGGCGGTTTCGTGCTTCACGCCGCTGTCGGCCCTGAGCGAGCGGTGGTGGCCGGACGTGGAGATCACGTGGCCGACCGGCGACCTGCTGGTCGGTCTCCCCGCACTGCTCGCGGTGTGCGCCTCCGACTACGCCGACGGGGTCCAGGCCTCGCTGACCAACGTCGTGGCCGGCCCCGGTCTCACCATCTGGGAGAACCGCTTCATCAACCCTCCGGAGGACCCGGACCACTGTCCCCCCGGGGCCACCTGGCTGCTGACGGAGGCGGAGGGCCGGATCCGGTCCGTACGCCTCTTCCACGCGCCGCGTCCGGCGCCGGTATGTGACCCAGAGCACTCGAGATGACCGGCCACGGGATCGAACTTCGTGCTTCCGGGGCGCATCACGTTGGCATGACAGGACATTCGATTCATGATGTGGAGCCGCAGCTCGCCGCGAACCGGCGTTTCTGGACCGGCTGGGCCAAGGCCGACCCCGACACCGACCTGGCGATCTACCGTTCGGACGTCCCGCACGTCCTCTTCAACGGGGTGATGCGGGCGCGTGACGTACCGCTGGACGAGGCGGTCGCCGAGGCCAGACAGCGGCTGGCCGGTTCGTCGTGGTGCTGGTGGGTCGGCGACGACAGCGACGAAGGGGTCGCAGAGCACCTGCTCGATCACGGCGCCGAGCACACGACCAGCATGCCCGTCATGGCGGCGGACCTCACCGAGACGGTGGAACAACCGCTCCCCGAAGGGTTGACGGTCCGGCACGTCACCGACCGGGCGGGCCTGTGGGACCTCGTGACCGCGTACGCCGGGCCGCTCGGCTTCCCGCTCGACGGGCTCGGCACGCTGATCGAGTCCAACATTGACTACCTGGCGCGGGATCCGGAGCTCATCCACCTCACCGGCGCCCTCGACGGGAAGACGGTCGGAACGGCGGTCGTGTCGCTGAGCGGTGACGTCGCGGCGCTCTACTGCATCGCCACCGACGCGGACCACCGGAAACGCGGAGTCGCGACGGCCCTCACGCTGGAGGCGATGCGGATCGCCCGGGAGGCCGGCCACGAGGTCGCCACGCTCCAGGCGAGCTCGATGGGAAGGCCGGTGTACGAGCGCATCGGCTTCACGACCGTCTCGCACTACCGCCTGTTCGAGTTCGGCCCCGCGGAGGAGAGCTGACCGGAGGACGGCGGGGGCGACACCATGACACCCGGCCGCCGCCGTCACCACCCAGGCCGACGGCGGCGGCCACGACCACCACGAAGAGAAGCGGAGGCCCGATGCGGGAAGCCCCGGACCGGGCCGTCGCGGCCTGGACGGTGTTCTCCTAAACGAGTGTCACCAGGCGCATTCGGCGCCGGGAGATCGACGGACGAGAAGGCGGCGTAAGGGCGGACGGTCAGTGAAAGAAGTTCGGATTCAGATCCTCGGTCCGTTGCGGATCTGGCGGGGCGACGTCGAGCTGGACGCCGGCCCCTGGCAGCAGCGCTGTCTCCTGGCCCTCTTGCTCGCCCGGGTCGGGAGCCCGATCAGCATGACCGAACTGATCGATCTGCTGTGGGCCGACGATCCGCCGGCCAGCGCCGTCAATGTGATCCACAAGTACGTCGGTGGGCTGCGCCGCCTGCTGGAGCCGGGACTGACCGCACGCGCGCAGGGGTCGTGGCTGACCCGGCACGGCAACGGCTACCGCCTCGTCGCCGGCGCGGATCACCTGGACCTGGCCGCCTTCCGGAGCCAGGTCGAAAGGGCCAGGGCGAGCCTGAGCGACGACCGCCCGGACGACGCGCTCGACCACTACGTTCAGGGTCTTCGTCTGTGGCAGGGGCCGCCGGGCGACGGCCTGGCCGAGAGCGCGGCGGCGACGGCGGTCCTGTCGGCTCTGGAGGGCGAGCTCTTCGAGGCGGCCATGGAGGCCGCCGAGCTGGCCATGCGCCGGGGCCACCCGGCCCGTGTGCTGCCCCTACTGAGACGGGCGGCGGGCCTGGGGCCGCTGAACGAACCGGTCCAGGCCTTCTTGGTGCGCGTTCTGGCCGCGGCGGGCCAGCAGGCCGAAGCGTTGTCCGTCTTCCAGACCGTACGCGACCGTCTCGCCGACGAGCTCGGCATCGACCCCGGGTCCGACCTGAGAGAGGCACACCGCCAGGTGCTGGCCCAGAGCGCCGCGGGGCCCGAGAACCGCGAGATCGATCGTGGGCCGACCTGGGTGACGCCGCTCGTCAGGCCCGCCCAGCTCCCGCCGGACCTGCCGAACTTCGTCGGCCGGGAGGCCGAGCTGTCGACGCTGACCGAACTGTTCGAGAACGGGCGCCGGAGCGAGGACACGAGCCCGTTGATCGTGGCGATGGACGGTATGGGCGGGGTCGGCAAGTCGACGCTCGCCCTCCGTTTCGCCGGCCGGATCGCCGGGCGGCTGACGGACGGCCATCTCCATCTCGACCTGCGGGGGAACGAGACCGAGGCGCTGCCGGTCGCCGACGCCCTGAGGTCTCTCCTGCACGCCCTGGGCGTGCCCGCGCAACAGATTCCGGACACGTTCGACTCGCTGGTGGGCATGTACCGGAGCCTGACCGCGGGCAAGAACCTCCTCCTCCTGCTGGACAGTGCCCGCGACGTCGCGCAGGTCCGGCCGCTGCTGCCCAACTCCGGTGACGGCGTCGTCCTGGTGACCAGCCGGACGCCGCTGGTCGGACTGGCCGCGTTCGACGGCGCCCATCTGCTGCACGTCGACGTCCCCGGCATGCAAGAGGCGCACGCACTGCTCGAGAGGCGCCTGCCGCCGCTCCCGCCCGGGTCACGCGACGCGTTCATCGACGAGATCATCACGTCGTGCGGCCGGCTGCCGCTGGCCCTGGCGATCGTGGCGGCCCGGATCAGCGCCCATCCGCGGCTCTCGCCGGCCGCCGTGGCCGCCGAGCTGAGAGACGCCGACGGCCTCTTGGGCGCCTTCCCGAGCGGCCAGGGCGTCAGCGATCCGCGCACCGCCTTCGCCTGGTCCTACCAGCGGCTGAGCGCCGGGGCCGCGCGGCTCTTCCGGCTCTCGTCGCTGACCATGGGCCCCGACGTCTCCGCGGCCGCGTACACGAGCCTGGCCGGGCTGGACCCGCGAGAGACGCGTGAACTCCTGCGCGAGCTGTCAGAGGTGGCGCTTCTGGAGGAGCACGGCGCCGGCCGGTTCTCCTCCCACGTCCTGGTGAAGGCCTACGCGCGAGAACTCTGCGCGGCGACCGAGACCGAGCCGGAGCGGGAGGAGGCCGCCACCCGCCTGCTTCAGCACTACCTGCACAGCAGCTTCAACGCCCAGGTCGTCCTGAATCCGCACCGGACCCCGATCCAGCCGCCGCCCGCGGTGGCCGGCGTCCGTCCGGAGCGACCCGGCTCCTACGACGACGCGATGGCGTGGTTCGCCGTCGAACACGACGTCCTCGGCCATGCGGTACGGGAGGCGGCGGAGGCAGGGCATGGTGTGGTGCCGTGGCAGCTCGCGCTCACCCTGCAGCAGTACCTGCAGTGGACCGGCTTCTTCTACCAGTGGGCCGACGTGATGCGTACGGCGCTGAGCGCGGCCCGAAGGGACGGTGACCGCCTGGGTGAGGCCCATGTCCTGCGAAGCATGGCCGGCGCGCGCTTCTTCCTCGGCGCCTATGAGGAGGCGCGAGATCTTCTGCGCGCCCCGCAGGAGATCTTCACCGAGTTCGGCTGCGTTCTCGAGCAGGGATATGTCCACACGAACATGGGCGACGTCCTCAACAAGCTCGGTCTGAGCGAGGAGGCGTTGAAAGAGCACGAGCAGGCCCTGGACAGGTATCGCACGGCGGAGAACTACCGTGCCGAGGTCAGGGCACTGTCCGACATCGCCGACACCTTCGGTCGGCTCGGGTACGATGAGCAGGCGATCGATTCACTTCAGGACGCCATACGGCTGAACGAGGAGATCGGCAATCCGCACGAAGCAGGCGAGGTCCGCGTCGAGGCCGGAAAGATCCTCGCCAGGCTCGGTCGGCTGAGCGAAGGCGCCGAGCAGCTCGAACTCGCGGTCCGGACGATGCAGCGGGTCGGGGAGAAGTCCATCCGGTTCGAGGCGTCGGTGGAGCTGGCACATGCCCGCCTCGCCCTCGGTGAGACCGAACGCGCTCGCGAGGCATGGGCCTCCGCCCGATCCTTGATGCTCACCTTCCAGAACGGCGGGACCGACGGAATGCGCGTCTCCGTCGACCTGCTGCGGCACGCGCTCGGCGCCTCCGCCGTTCCTGACCCGGAGGACTGACCGGACGGGTCCGCGGAAGGCATCCTGAGAGGGACGGAACTCCATGGTCAGTGTCTGTTCAGTGGCCGGCCCTAAGGTCCGGTGACCGATGAGCGAAGACGGATTCGCGCGGCCCGGTCCGCGGCGTGACGAAACGGCCTCCGGCGAGCCGACGTTGAGCGAGGAGCAGTTCCGGCGGCTCGCGGGATACGGGCGGCGTGAGTCCGTCGAGGCCGGACAGGTGCTGTACGCCGGCGGCGACCACTCGTATGACCTGGTCCTCCTGGAGACCGCGGCCGCACAGGTCGTACGCGAGGCGACCCTCACCGAGCCCGGACAGGTGATCTATGACCGGCGGCCGGGCGAGTTCCTGGGCGAGCTCAACCTGCTGACCGGCCAGACCGTCTACCTCACGGCCCGGGTCACCACGGCCGGGACCGTCAGCCGGGTCGACCCGGCGGCGCTGCGCCGGGCGCTCGCCGAGCAGTCCGACATCACCGACGTGCTCCTCGAGGCCTTCCGCGTGCGAAGAGAGATCATGCGGACGTCCGCCGGCGAGGCGCTGGAGATCGTCGCCCGGCCGGACGAGGCGGGCGGACGCGCGCTGCGCGCGTACGTGACACGCCTGAACCTGCCGCACTCGTGGCTCGACGCCACGTCGGCGACCGGACGTGCGGTGATGAGGGCCGCCGGCGTCGAGGACGAAGACCTGCCCATCGCCGTCGTGGGCGGTGAGGTGCTCCGGGGAGCGACGCCGGGGACGATCGGTGAAGCGCTCGGTCTCTCCTTCGACGCGGACCGGGGCGAGGTCGATCTCGTGATCGTCGGCGCGGGACCGGCGGGTCTGGCCGCGGCCGTGTACGGCGCTTCCGAGGGCCTCGTCACCGTCCTGTTCGACCGGGCCGGACCCGGAGGTCAGGCGGCGACGAGCTCACGAATCGAGAACTACCTGGGCTTTCCTGGTGGGATCAGCGGAGAGGAGCTCACTCGGCGGGCGATGCTCCAGGCGCTGAAGTTCGGCACCGCGATCTCCACACCCTGTGAGGTCACCGGTCTCGACCTCGCCGACGCGGAGAGCCCGGTCGTCACGCTGCAGGACGGCGTCCGCGTACGGGCGCGGGCGGTGATCGTCACCACCGGTGCGCGGTACCGGCGCCTGGACGTTCCGCGATGGAGCGAGTTCGAGGACGCCGGCCACATCCGGTACTCCGCCACCGAACTCGACCTGCGGGGGTGCGAGTCGCAACCGGTGACGGTCATCGGCGGCGCCAACTCCGCCGGGCAGGCCGCGCTCTTCCTCGCCTCACGAGGATCGAGCGTGGACATGGTGATCCGTGCCGCCGTGATCGAAAACGGCATGTCGGCGTACCTGGCCGACCGCGTACGGGTGCATCCCCGGATCCGGGTGCGGGTCCGGAGTGAGATCCGTGCCCTCGACGGAGACGACGGCCTGGAGGCGGTCGTCGTCGAGGGACCCGAGGGCCGGCGGGAGCGGCTGGAGAGCCGGGTGCTGTTCTGCTTCATCGGCGCCGAGCCCGCGTCCGGATGGCTGGACGGGCTCGCTCTGGACGATCACGGGTTCGTGCTCACCGACAGCCGGCTGCCCGCGGGAACCTCCGCGTCACCGCTGCCCTTCCAGACCAGCGCGCCGCGCGTCTTCGCGGCCGGTGACGTGCGGTCGGGCTCGATGAAGCGCGTGGCCTCCGCCGTGGGTGAGGGCGCGGGCGCCGTGGCGGCCGTCCACACCGCGCTCACGCCGCCGGCCCACCGCTGACGTCACGGGCCTTAAGCGGGCCCGGAGCCGCCTTTCAGTGAACGTCCAGTCGATCTTCACTGCGCCCGGCTAGTTTCCCCGTTCTGATCCGTTGCGTCGACGAACAGAGGGAAACCGGTGCTCAACCTCTCCACCCTTCTGGAGGACAGCGCGCGCTCGCATCCGGAGCAGGTCGCCGTCGTGACCGGTGAGCAACGGCTGACCTACGCCGGCGTCGACGCGGCCGCCCGCCAGGTCGCGGGTCTCCTGGTCGCACGCGGGATCCGGCACGGTGACAAGGTGGCCCTGTCGTGCCCCAACCTGGCCTGGTTCCCGATCGTGTACTACGGCGTCCTCAAGGCCGGTGCCGTCGTGGTGCCCCTGAACGTCATGCTCAAGAGCCGGGAGGTCGCGTACCACCTCAACGACTCCGAGGCGGCCGCGTACTTCTGCTTCGAGGGGTCCCCGCAACTGCCGACGGGCGCCGAGGGCTTCGCCGGGTACGGCGCGGCGGAGAGGTGCGAGCACTTCTTCCTGATCACCGCGGATCCGGCCGCGCCGTCGCCGATCGAAGGGGCGGAGACGCTCGGCGCGGCGCTGGCCGGGCGGCCCGCGACCTTCGAGACGGTGCCGACGCGGGGTGATGATCCGGCGGTCATCCTCTACACCAGCGGGACCACCGGTCAGGCCAAGGGCGCCGAGCTGTCCCACGAGAACCTCGTACTGAACGCGTTCGTGGCCAACCGGATCTTCGTCAGCACGCCGTGCCTCGACACCCACCTGGTGGTATTGCCGCTCTTCCACACGTTCGCCGCGACGATCAACATGAACGCCGGGTTCGCCTCGGCGTCGACGCTGATTCTGGTGCCGCGTTTCGAACCCGAGGCCGTCTTGCGACTCCTCGGGACGCAGGAGATCACCTTTTTCGCCGGCGTGCCGACGATGTACTGGGCTCTGATCGAGGCGCTCACCGACGATGTCGACGCCGACCGGATCGGACGGACGATGCGCCGGGCGGTGGCCGCGGGCTCCAGCCTGCCGGTAGAGATCATCAAGGGATTCCGCGACCGCTTCGGGGTCACCATCCTCGAGGGCTACGGGCTGTCAGAGACCTCCCCATCCGTCACGTTCACCCCGCTCTGGGCCGAGCCGCGACCGGGCTCGGTCGGCAAGCCGATCTGGGGCGTGGAGGTGAAGCTCGTCGACGACGAGTGGAACACGGTCGAGGGCGCCGGTGAGGTCGGTGAGATCGCGATTCGCGGTCACAACGTGATGCGCGGCTACTACAACCGGCCCGAGGCGACCGCCGAGGTCATGCGGGACGGCTGGTTCCGCACCGGAGACCTGGGCAGACGCGACGAGGACGGCTGGTACTACATCGTCGACCGTGTCAAGGACATGATCATCCGGAACGGTTTCAACGTCTACCCCCGCGAGGTCGAAGACGTGCTGATGAGCCACGAGGACGTCTCGCTGGCCGTGGTCATCGGCGTCCCTCGTCCCGGCCACGGCGAGGAGATCAAGGCGGTCGTCGTTCGCCGGCCCGGTGCGACGGTGACCGAGGACGACCTCCTGGCCTGGGGGCGGGAGCGGATGGCGGCGTACAAGTACCCGCGGATCGTCGAGTTCGCCGACGAGATCCCGATGACCGCGACCGGCAAGCCGCTGAAGCGCGAGCTGCGCTGACACCACCCGGCCGCCCCCGGCGGGTGACGAGCCGGTGGACCACGACGAGACGCGGAAGGTGGACATGTACCGGCACGCCTACAAGAGCCAGTGTGAGGTGGAGGAGAGCCGCCACGAACCGGGGAAACGGCCGAAGCGCAGACTGACGCTGTTCGCGCTGGCCCTGGGCACGTTCGCGATCGGGTCGGGGGAGTTCGGGAGTAACGGCATCATCCAGTCGTTCTCCTCGGAGCTGCGCGTCTCGGTACCGCTGGCGACCTGGGCGATCACGGCGTACGCCCTCGGCGTGATGATCGGTTCACCGCTGATCACGGTGGCCCTCGCGCGGTTGAACCGCCGGACGCTCCTGCTCGGCCTGGTCGGCCTGTTCCTGGTGGGCAACGAGTGGTCCGCGCTCGCGCCGAACATCTGGTTGCTGATCGCGGGACGATTCTTCACGGGTACCGTCCAGGGCGCCTACTTCGGCGCCGGCGCGGTCGTCGCGGCGTACGTCTACGGCCCGGGCAAGGGCGGCAAGGCCTTCGCCACGGTGATGACCGGTCTGACGGTCGCGACCGTCGTCGGTTCCCCGGCCGGGACGTTCATCGGTCAGCACGCGGGCTGGCGCATGCTGTACATCGCCGTCGCGGGGGTCGGAGTGCTGGCCTTGGCGGCCCTGTGGGTCTGGGTGCCGCGCACCACGGACCTGGACGGGGAGCCCGTCGGCCGGGAGCTCACCGTGCTGCGGAGGCCGATGGTGTGGGTGACGATGGCGGTCGCCGCGCTCGGCATCTCCAGCATCTTCGCGGTCTACACCTTCGCCGGGCCGTTCGTGACCGACGCGGCCCTGGCGGACGCCGCGATGATCCCGGTGGCGCTGGCGATCTTCGGAGTGGGCATGGCGGCCGGGAACGCCCTCGGCGGCCGTTTCGCCGACGCCCACCCGGCCCGGGTCCTGGTCAGCGGTTACGTCGGCGTACTGATGGTCCTGGTCGTGCTCGGCCTGTTCGGCGATCACCTGAGCGTGCTGTTCCCGTCGATGTTCGGCGTCGGCGCCACGATGATGTTCGCGATCCCGGCGATCCAGGTGCTGTTGAACAGGTCCGCGCCCGAGGCACCCGCGCTCGTCGGCGCGCTCAACCTCGCCGCGCTCAACCTGGCCAACGCCCTGGGCGCCCTCGGCGGAGCGGCGACGCTGGACGCCGGGCTGGAAACCCTGTCGACCGTCTGCGCCGGCTTCGTGCTCACCGCCGCCGGTCTCCTCCTCTTCCTCGCGTCTACGCGGGCACGGTCGCCTGGATCACGGTCCCCTCGCCCTGCGGGCTGATGATGCGGAAGGTGCCGCCGAGCGCCTCGACGCGGTCCTGGAGGCCGATGATGCCCGACCCGTCACGTGGGTCGGCTCCGCCGCCTCCGTCATCGGAGATCTCGATCCAGGCCCGGTCGTCGTCCCGGCCCGCCCGTACGGCGGCCCGGTCGGCGTTCGCGTGCTTGGCGATGTTCGTCAGCGACTCGGAGACGAGGTAGTAAATGGCGATCTCGCTCGACTCGTCCAGGGGCTCCGCAAAGTCGACGTCGAAGTCGACGGGGATCGTGAAGCGGCGCGTCATCGAGAGGAGGGCGGAGTCCAGGCCGCCGCGGGAGAGCACCGCCGGCCGCAGACCGTGGGAGATCTCGTGCACCTGACGCCTGATCTCCCGCAGATCCTCGTCGATGCGCCGGAGGTGCCCTCCGAGCACTCGCTGGTCGGGGGTCAGGCAGTCCTCCGCCTCGCGCAACTGCAGACCGAGGGAGATGAGACGTTGCTGGACGCCGTCGTGCAGGTCGCGTTCGAGGGCCCGGCGCGCGGCGTCGAAGACGCCGACCAGGCGGGCGCGCGACGCGATGAGCTCGGCGCGGCTCTCGGCCTGCGCGATCGTGCAGCCGAGGAGCTGCACGAAGTTGGCCACGTGGTGTTCGGTGCCGTCCGGTGGCGGCCTCGGGGCTCGATAGAGCACCGCGAGCTCGCCCCACACCTCTTCCTCGACCTTGATCGGGCAGGCGATGACATGCTCGATGCCCACGGACCTGGACCACTCGCCCACGTCGCCGCCGATCTGACTGGTCACCCGTCGTACGGGCCGGTTGGTACGGAGCACCTCCGCGGCGCCCGAGTCATCTGCCTTCCAGTGCAGGTCGGACGGAATCCTCACGTCGCCTGCCTCCGGGGCGGCCCAGAACGCGACGACGGACATGGTCAGATCCGGCTCGTAGCGGCTGATGACGCTGTAGTCGGCGGCGTGCATCGACCCGACCGCGCCGGCGACCTCCTGGAAGACCTTGTCCGGCGGCAGGCCGTGCGCGACCAGCATCGCCGTCCGGCGTACCGCCGCCTGCTCGTTCACCAGCCTGATCAGCTCGGTGTGACGGCGCTCCGCCGAGGCCAGGGATTCCTCGAAGCAGGTTCCGCCGTCGTACTCGCTGAACATCATCGTCAGCACCCCACCACCTGGTCCATCAGGTCATTCAGGCTTAGCACACCGGCCGGCGAGATCACCATCCGGCGTCCGGTCCCTGTGGGAGACTGGCTGGTAGGAGCCGGTTCGAGCGGCAGGCGTGGGCGACGATGAGTGGAGCCTGACTTGGCGAGTCTCACGCTCGTCGTCGCGGTAGGCGTGGTCATCCTCGCCTGCCGTGGCCTCGCCGGCCGGCTGAACCTCGCGCCGCCCGCACTGCTCCTCGTCGGCGGGGTGCTGCTGGGATTCGTGCCCGCCCTGCGCGCGGTGCACCTGCCGCCCGAGGCGGTCCTCCTGCTGTTCCTCCCCGTCCTGCTGTACTGGGAGAGCTTCACCTCATCGCTCCGCGAGATCCGCGGGAACCTCCGGGTCATCGTGCTCCTCAGCACCATCCTGGTCGCCGCCACCGCGGCGGTGGTCGCGGTGGCGGCGCACGCGCTCGGCCTGCCGTGGAGCCCGGCCTGGGTCCTCGGCGCCGCGGTCGCGCCGACCGACGCCACCGCCGTCGGCGTGCTGGGCCGCGCGCTGCCGCGTCGCATCGCCACCACGCTCCGCGCGGAGAGCCTGGTCAACGACGGCACCGCGCTGGTGATCTACGCGCTGGCCGTCGGCGTCACGATCGGTGAGGAGCACTTCAGCCTCGTACGCGTCGGCGGCATGTTCCTGCTCGCCTACACCGGCGGTGTCGCCATCGGCCTTGCCGCCACCTGGCTGAGCGTGTGGGTCCGCCGGCGTCTGCACGACCCGTTCCAGCACAACCTCCTCGCGGTCCTCACGCCCCTGACCGCCTACCTGATCGCCGAGGCCGTCCACGCCTCGGGCGTGCTCGCGGTCGTGGTCAGTGGCCTGTGGGTGAGCCAGGCGTCGCCGCGCCTGTTCACGGCCCACGCCCGGCAGTACGTCCAGACCGTCATGCACTTCGTCACCTCGCTCGCCAACGCCGCGCTGTTCGTGCTGGTCGGGCTCGAGGTCCAGTCGGCCGTCCGGGGGCTGAGCACCGTCGGGCTGACCCGCGGCCTGGTCGCGGTGGCCGCGATCTCCGCGGCCATCATCGGCGTACGGTTCGCCTGGCTGTTCACGAGCCCGTATGTCATCCGCGTGCTCGACCGCACGCCACGGCAGCGGTCGCTGCGCCTCGGGGCCCGCCCGCGCACCGTCATGGCCGCCGCCGGCTTCCGCGGGGCGGTCTCGCTGGCGGCGGCCCTGTCGGTGCCCCGCACGCTCGACTCGGGCGGAGCCTTCCCGGGCCGTGATCTGATCGTCTTCGTCACCGCCGGCGTCATCGCCGTGACGCTGCTGGTGCAGGCACCGCTGCTGCCCTCGGTGGTGCGCTGGGCCCGGCTCGGCGGCGACGCGGCGATCGAACGGGAACGCCGCCTCGCCGAGATCACCGCCACCGAGCGGGCCCTGGACGCGCTTTCCGCGCTGGCCGGCGACCTCGGCACCGGCGAGGACGTCGCCGGCCGGCTGCGGGCGGAGTTCGACCAGCGGCTGCGCGTCCTGCGTGCGGACGAGGAGGAGGCGGGTGACGCGCTGGACTGGGAGGAGCAGTACACCGCCCTGCGCCTGGCCGTGCTCGCCCACCAGCACGAGACCGTCGTCCGGATGCGGGACGAAGGCGAGATCGACGACACCGTGCTGCGCAGGATCCAGACCGATCTCGACCTCGAAGAGCTGCAGATAACGCGTCACCGGATCGGCGACCGATGACGAACCGGCGTCCGTCACGCCGAATTCATGCCGCGGAAACAGCGGTCGTTCCAGGGGCCCGAATACTCGTTCACCGGTAGCCACTGTTCAGCCTGTCTTCACCTGGCCTTGCCGAAAGCGACGTGCGCCGCCGCATAGGTTTCGGCGATCGGGCTCATTTTCCTCAGAGGATCTCGGCACGAGGACAGGAATGACCGGCCGGACCATTTCGTGGCGCACGTCCACCGCGAGCGCCACCGCTTTCTGCGTACAGGCGATGGCGATGGAGCCGCCGTCCGGGGAAGAGGACTTCGTCCGGGATTTCGGCTGGCTCGCCGGCGCGATCGACGACGGCCGGCCGGCCGAGCCTCCGCAGCCGCCCCAACCGCCCGCGCCGCCCCCGCCCGCGCCGATGGCACCGCCCTGGTTCACCGAGGAAGACGCGCTGGGCGACACGGCCGTCGAGCGGGTCGACCTGCCGGCCGACGAGGCGACCGCGGCCGCGGAGGCCGACCGCGTCGTCCGGGCGCTTCCGCGGGAGGTCACGTCCCAGGTCCGCGCGGCGATCAAGAAGCGGCTGACCGAAGCGCTCCGGCCGTCCGACGCCGCGACACTCGCCGCGGACGAGCACGCCGACCGGGATCGGTGGACGAACCTGTTGCAGTCCGGCCAGGCGTTCGCGGTCGACGGGCACCTGGTCTGGCTCCACCCGGTCCTGCGGGACTTCCGGCACCTGCCGCCGGGCCCGGGGGAGCGGCCGCGCGAGTACCCGGTGACGTTCGGGGGCCTGTCCGCGAGCCGGTACCGGGAGACGGAGACGACCCGGGGCTATGAGACCGCGGTCAACAGCATCTTCGGAATGGCCTCGTCCGTGCTCTCCTCCATCTTCATGGGGCTGCCGCGGCTGCGGTTCTCGTCGTCGTCGCGGCGGCGTCACGAGGCGAAGGTGCAGGCGATCGCCGGCCGCAAGACCATCAGCGAAGAACTGCACTCCTTCGCCGCGGGTGTGGACTTCCACGTCTTCGTCGACGGCCGGCGCGCCCATCACGACGTGGTCCTGCCCGAGGTCGTGCGCGTGCCCTTTCCCCGCGCCTTCCTGCGCCCCGGAGGCGCGGTGCCGCCCGCCCGGCCGCCGGCGCACGTGGTCTCCGCGGCACGGGCGCGCGCGGCGTCACGGTTCCACATGGTCGTGGGCGCCGTGGGCGCCGAGCCGGTGGGCGTCGAGCTGCAGCAGCGGCTGCTCGCCGCCGGGCTGCCGGCGAAGACGGTCGCGGAGATCCTGACCGACCTGCTGCCGACCATGTTCGACGAGCAGTCGCTGAAGAACGGCTCACGCGCGTGGACGACCAGCGGCCGCACGTCGGACCCGGTCCACGCGCGGACCGGCCTCGCCCGGTCGTTCCGCGGGCACGTGCGCGCGGTCTGGCGGCTGCGGCGGCTGGAGTACGAGGACGAGGCGCCCGGCACCATCCGCGACGACCTGGGGCTGCTCGGCACCCGGCGGAGCGGGCGTTCCTTCGCGAGCTCCTTCGAGTACACCCACGGCGTCCAGGCGGGCGGCATCCACCATCCCGGCCTGTTCGGCAAGGGCTATCTCCATGCCGGGATGTCGCTGAAGTGGTCCAGGTCGCACTCGATGGGGGCCGACGCGGAATGGCTCCCCAAGGCCACGCTCATGCGCAAGACGCGGCTGGCCCGGTACCGGGCGGTCGCGGACCTGGCGATCGAGGTGGAGTCCTCCACCCACCGCGTGGACCCGTTCGAGGTCCCGGTGGTGGCCGAGATCGCGGTGCCGCACAAAGAGGCACGCGACTTCGAGACGGCGCTCCTCGGCGAGGTCCGGTCCGCGCCGTTGCGCGCGTACGACACCGACGTGGCGGCCGGGACCCCCGCCATGCGCACGCTGACCGACCTCGCCGCGCCGGAGCGCGGCTTCGGGTTCCGGACGACGCGGCTGCCCGGCGGGAGCACGGTACGTACGCCCGAGGAGCTGGAGGAGTTCGCGCGGCGGTCGCCCGAGCCCTTGATGATCCGCCGCAGCGCGTGGACCGGCGAGGAACCTCCGGCGTGGCGGACGGCACTCGGCCTGGCGGCGTCGGGACGGGCTCGCCTGTACGCCGCCGACTACACGGAGCTGGACGCCACCGGCGCCCCCGCGCCCGCGCCCGTGCCGAATCCGGCGCGGCACCAGTTCGTCATCGGAGCCGCCGGCGAGGTGGCCGGCCCCTTCCCGCCCGGCCGCGTCCTGCACGACCCCGATCCACGGGAGCCGCCCGCGCTCGCCGCCGGCGTGGGCACCGGCCTGGGGCACGAGACCCGGCTGCCGGGCTCGGAACGGGTGCTCGAGGAGATCCGCGGATTCCTGCTCGAGCGCGTGAAGAACGCGGCGAAGGCGCAGGAGTGGGGGCAGGTGAGCCGCGAGCTCGACGTGACGTTCGGCACCACGGCGCTGGAGGCGGACCTGACGGCGGTCCTGACGGGGATCGAGTACAACGCCACCCTGGGCGGGCACACGGTGGACATCTCGGTCACCGGTGAACTGGGACGGGGCCGCGGGGCCGACGAACACGACCTGACGGTCAACGCCCGCAGCGTCGCCGGAGAGGGCGCCTCGGCGGACCGCGGAGACGCGTGGGAGGCGTCGCTCAAAGTCGACGGCCGTGCTCGCCTCGGCGATCTGAGCCGTACGAACATCGAGATCGGGAAGGTCTCCGCCGGCGGCGGTTACGGACGGTCCAAGGGGCTGGCCTGGAGCGCCGGGAGCAAGGGGTACCGCCGGACCGAGACCGACGGTCCCGCCGTTGAGATCATCCGGGAGATGCGCTACCGGGTCGACGTGCGGATCAAGAAGAAGACGGCCGTCGTCGCCCGTCTTCAGCGCCTCGTGACCGGGGACGAGCTCGTCGCGCGTGTCGCCGTACCCGTCCAGCACCAGCCCGAGACACCGCCTCGCCTGACCGAGCTGACGGATCTGGGCCGGCTGGTACGGCTGCCGGAGCTCCCGCCCGCGGACCGGGTGACCGACCTGTCGCAGGGCGCGCCGGGCCTGTACTCCGCGATCGTCGCGCTGCCCCGGCTCGCCCTGGTGGCGGGCGAGAGGGTCGCCAGGCTCGCCGGGGGACCGCGGCCGCGCGAGCGGTGGGACGTCTCCGCGGACATCCGCCGCGCGACCACCTCGTCCTTCCTGGAGGCCAACATCGCCGCGCTCACCAGCGAGAACGGGATGTTCGTCGACCTGTTCGAGCAGGACGGCTGGTCGTACTCCCTCCAGCTCAAGGCGCGGGCGGTCGACACCCGGCGTGTGTGGTCCGGTGAGGTCGAGCTGGAGCACTACGCGAGCGGCAACGCCAGGCTCGGCACGTCCAAGGGCACCGACCGTACGCTGGTCGCGGCCGGCACGCTGGGCCTGCGCGTCCGCACCAAGGTGAAGACGGAGGACGGCGAGCCCGGAGAGGCGGTCGCGGGGGAGACCCGCCGGGGCACCGACCAGGTCAAGGTCCAGGCCGTCGGGCAGAAGTCGGTCAAGTGGAGCGACACCGACACCGATGAGACCGGCGGCATCGACGTCAGCCGCGTCACGTACGCGGGGCTGACGCACACGTACCGGTCCGGCCTGGTGTTCGAGATCTCGGCCGTCCGGTCGAAGAGCGGCCAGGTCCGGCGGGGCGAGCCGGTGGTGTTCGAGGCGCGCGACGCGATGGACTTCATGGTGCCGGACCGGCTGGCCGCGGACTTGGCGCTGCCCCGACCGTCCGCGGACCTGCCGGAACCGGTGACGCGGACCTACCTCGACCCGGACCTGGCCCTCGGCTCGTCCTACCCCGAGCTCCTCGGCGCGGAGCGCGTGATGCCCCGCCTGGTCGCGTTGCTGCGGCGGCGAGGAGCGCTGGCCGCGTCAGAGGAGACGACCGACTCGGCGCTGATGCAGGTACTGCGGGCGCGGTACTCCCAGGAGGGGTTGCGCAGGCAACATCTCACGCTGTTCGGCACGGGCGTCCTGGCCTGGCTCCCTCTCGACGTGGGCTTCGGCGCCACCCGCTACCTCGGCGTCCGGGTCCGCGGCGAGCTCCTGCCGACCACCGACGCACGGCATCGGCCCGACGCCAAGCTGATGCTGCGCAGCCAGGGCATCGAGACCAAGGAGAACAAACGGCACCGTTCGGTCACCACCACGGCGGAGGGGGTCGTCTACGGCGCCGGATACAAGCCGGAGCGATTCGGCGGCGGAAGCGGCCAGGTCGGCCGTACCTGGGGCAAGGCCGTGGAGACCGCGAAGAAGGTCAACGTCAAGGACATCTCGCGCGTCACCGCCCGCGACCGTTCCTATGAGTTCAACCATGAGGTCCGGTACACGATCGAGCTGGTCGGCACCACCGAACCGCCCCCGGGCGTACGGCAGCTCGCCTCGGTGTCACGGCGCGGGCTCCTCGGCATCGGCGACCTCCTCGGGAGTGACGTCCTGGAGAGGTTCTGGTACCGCCGCCGGACCATCTGGACGGAGGACGCCGACGGGATCGCCGGTTCGGCACGGCTGCTGGTGCCGGAGCACGTGACCGCGGCGTCGGGCGGCCCCGCGGCCGGCCGCCGGCCGGTCACGCCCGAGGACGTCCGCTGGGACGAGGTCCGGCCGTCCCCGGTGGAGGCCGAGCTGGCGCCGCTGATCGGGCAGGTCCACTTCGCCGCGGCCCCCCTCGTCGGCGAGTGGGCGCCGTACGTGACGATCCCGCTCACGCGCCGGCCGGGCGATCCGCTCGCCGCCACCCGTCCACCCGGTTTCGAGCTGAGCACCGGCCGGGGGATCCGGGTCGCCGGGAGCGCGGGCTCGACGAGCCTGCGGGCTCAGGTCAGGCGGCTGCTCGCCCACACGTTCCGGATCCCGCTCGCCAAGGGCGACGTCACGGTGGGCATCGCGCTCGACGGTGCGGTGAAACTCACCGAGGCCGAGCTGAAGGGCCGTAACTACGTCCAGAAGCGGGCCGGCGGCGAGCACAAAGAGGAACGTTCCAGTGGCTGGGACGTGCGGTTCGACGCGCTCGGCGGCAAGGTGAACGCCGACACCGCCGAAGAGGCCGAGGCGATGCCGTACGACCGGTCCTGGGGAGGCGCCGAGGGCGTGGCCGCGGAGACGAGCAACATCCTCGAACGCAACAGCGAGAGCACGCGCCTCTACGACTACTACGCCTTCGACCTGACGCTCGCCCTGCACGGGCCGTCCGGCAGCCACCTCGCCATGCGCGTGCCGCGTGGCCTCATCGGCCGGCTGGCCAGAAGCGAGGTGCGCCGCTTGAAGGAGAACGAGCACTTCGCCGGTTTCTTCCGGGAAAAGGGCGAGGGCGTGAGACCGAACGTCGTGACCGACGCCGCGGGCCTGCGATGGACGGGCTCCTCGGCGAGCGCCGGGGAGTTCTGCGTCGAGGTCGCCGTGATCAACTCCAGACCACGCTGACCTCGACACAGTCTTCGCCGCTGTAGGGAGACTTCCACCACGCGAAACCGCTGTCGTCGGTCTCGACGTTCGTCCGCCATACCGGCCGCTCGTCCGTCTCCGGGACGCGTGGCAAGGCGGCCGGCCCGTCGGGTCCGAGCCTCGCCCGCGGCTCCCCCAGGAACGCGGAGGGACGGTCCGGACGGGGGCGCACGTCCGCGGGGCGCCGTGGAGTGGCGCTCGCCGTTCTCGGCCCGCGCAGGGAGGCGACGGCGGCGGCGTACAGCCGTGGGAAGGCCGGCGCGCCGGCCCCGGCGGGCGGGTCCAGCAGGGTGCCGTCATCGTCCAGCGTCACGTACGCCGCCGCCCGCGCGTCCTCGGGCGGCGTCGCCGCCTGGCCGGATGGGTACTCCGACCACCGGATCCGGCCGTGCCGGTTGTACGCCACGAGCCGTCGCTCCGGCTCCTGCGTCGTCACCAGTGCCAAGGCTCGCGAGCCGGCCGCGAGGAGCCGGGCCTCCAGCGCGCGGAGCGCGTCCGCCGTCCGCTCCGTCGCGCCTCGGTAGGCCGAGGGGAGCCGCTCGCTCTCCTCTCCGGTACGCGGGTCGGTCTCCTCCCACGGCGGTGCGAACACCGCGCGGTCGTCCGGAGCGGGACCGGTGCGGGGCTCGGCGTCCCGTACCGGGGTGACCGGCCGCGTGACGTCGTGGGCCACGGCCGGCCGGGCGACCACGAAGGTGTGCGCGTCCCTGAACAGGAGCGGGTCGCCGGCCCGCGCCCGGAGGGTGGTCCCCAGCGGGACGAAGCGACGCACCACACCGTCCCCCACGTGCACGGCTCCGTCGCCTCCGGGACCGGTGAACCACACCCATGTTTTCGGTGGGAGGTTCTCCGGCCGCGTTCGTGTCACCTCGACGCTACGGCCGGGCTGTCCCGCGAGGTGGTCGCGGACCGCGTCCGCGCGTGTCATCACCTGCTCGGCGCGGGCGAAGAACCGTACTGCCGCGGGCAGGTCGGTCTCCATCACGTCGGTGGGCGTCATCCCGGCCGGCGGCGCGCCGTGCGTGAGCCAGGAGACGGGGGCGAACTCCGACAGCGCGCCGACATGCCGCCAGCCGTCCTGGGCCAGGCCCCGCTCGCCGACCCGGTGGCCGCCGGTCGCGTTCCGGTAGAGGTGTGGGTCCTCTGGGGGCGGATGGTCCGTCACGGTCGGCCCGTGCCCGGCGTCCCGGTCCCGCGGCGGCTCGGGTTCCGTGTCGTGTTGCCACCCGGGTCCCGGTTCGTAGGGCGACTCGGGCCGAGACGGCGGCGTGAGCAGCAAGAGGGGAAGCATGTCGTCGGGCTCGGCGACCACGAACACCGAGCGCTCACCGGCCCGCCGGCGCAGATCCTCGGCCGGCAGGATCCGGACCTGATCGCCCGGCACGTACGTGCGATAAGCCCCGTCGGGGAGCGCGACCGCCGCTCCCGTGGCGGCGCCGTGGAAGGCGACCCACGTACCGGGCGGCAGATCGTCCGGCAGGTCGTTCCTCGTTTCGACCAGGCGGTCCGACCGCCGCACGAGTGTCCGATGGAACCGCTGGGGCAGGCTCGCGTCGCGGTCGGCCGTCAGGAAGTCCAGCGCGTCGGTCCAGTCGTCGGCGACGATGTCCTCCACCGTGACGCCCTCGTCCGGAGCGTCGTGTGTGAGCCAGAAGACCGGCGCGTAGTCCGCCAGCGGCTCGGCGTGGGGGCCGCCCTCATCGCGATGGTGGAGCACGGGGCGCCCGTTCTCTTCCACGGACAGGACCGCGTCGGTGATCGCCAGCCCCTCGGGGACCACAGGCGGACGCGGCGGCCGGGCCAGGGCGGCGGCGGATGACCGGAGCCGCTGGAAGAACGCCTGGTCGAGGGCTTGGCGTGGCAGCTCATCGGCCAGGTCGCTGGGGACACCGTCCCGATCGAGGTCCAGCGAGGCGTCCACGGTGCCCGGCCGGCCCGCAGGCCGCCTCGATCCGGCGTCGAACCACCGGACGGCACCGTCCCGATTCACCGCCACGAGCAGCTCGGGCCGGTCAGGGACGGCCACCAGCGACACGTCGCCCGACTGGGCCTGCCGGAGTCCGCGCTCGATCGTCTCGCCGGTCGTGCCCGTCACGGCAGCGTACAGAAACCGAACACGTGGCGCCCGGCCCATCCGTCCCAGCGCGGTGAGGTCATCGAGCCATTCGCCCAATTGCGTGATGGCGGCCTGCGACGGAGGTCCAGGCGCGTCCCCCCGAGCGAGCGTCCGCAGGTGCCCCAGGATCCGGTGCGCCTCGTCCACCCGGGCCTCGGCGGCCGGCGTCGGAGTGACGTCCGCCAGCCAGCCGGCGCGTGTCTCCCGGTACAGCAGCTGCCCTTCCAGCGAGTCCTGGATTCGCGCTCGGGCCCTGGGGTCGTCCTGGGCAGACGGCGCCGCCAGCCTTTCCCGCAGTTGAGCGATCATCATGTCCAGTGAGTCGATTTCCTGGCGGGTGATCGTGTCCTCGGCACGGCGCCAGTCCAGGTCGTCGTACCAGAACCGGCGGGCGTCGTACGCCCGGCGCACCCACCTCGACATCCCCGGGCGCAGCGTGTCCAGGCGTGCGCGGCGGGCGGCGATCTCCTCGGCGGCGGCCTGCTTGAAGGTCTGCCCGCGCGCCGCCGCGCGGCGGTACAGCCGGTCCAGCTCGTGGTCCTCCGGCACGAAGGCGGCCAGGTCGGCACGGCGCCGGTCCGACAGCTCCTTGAGCAGGGTCTCCACGCGTGCGCGGCGGGCGGCGATCTCCCCCGCGACGGCCTGCTCGAACGTCTGCCGGCGGGCGATCGCATGGAAGTACAGCCGTCCCACCTCGGCGTCGTCGAGCCCGAAATCGAGGACCTCCGCGTGGTGCAGGTCCGACAGCAGCCCGCGACGGTGTGCCAGGTCCGCGGTGAACCAGTCCCAGACGAGGCCGTCGAGCACGCTGAGGCGGCCACCGATGATCCGGTTGTGGGCCGGGTCGAAGGTGTGCATCCCGCCTTCGGGGTCGATCCATGTCCGCCGTCCGACGACGTTGCCCTCCCGGCTCTCGACGAGCACGTGAGTGTGCAGGGCGTGTGCCACGTCACGGGCCACGTACACCGGGTCCAGCCCGAGGAGTGACACCTCGAGCGGCAGCTCGGGCAGGATGGCGAGGCGCGCCGCGGGCAGCCCGGCGAGCGCGGCGTTCACCTGGTCGCGTGTGGCCTGTACGGCGTCGATCAGCTCATTGACGGCCCGGTTCATCGCGCTCGTGGCAATGGTCCGCTCGTCCGGGTCGATCGTGTGGTTCTGCAGGATGGCCGGTACGTCCGGTAGGACCTCCACGGGGACGCCGGCCTCGAGAGCGGCGGCGAGATCGGCCTGCATCGTCGTCTCGGCCCACGGCCGCACCGCCCGGTACGCCTCCCTGGCCAGCGTCGCGGCGTCGGAGGTGAGGACGACCGGCCGGTCGCCGCCGATCCGGTTGCGGATCTGCCGGGCCACCTCCTGGTACGCGCGGATCGCCTCCAGGCGTTTCCCCGCGGCGCCGGTCAGTAGCGGGGCGAGGTCGAAGGTGGGGGCGCCCTGCATGTGCGGCCAGGACTCCCGGTGCCGCCGGGCTGCTTCTCCCGGCCGCTCCTGCCACGCCGCTTTCGTCCGCTCCATCTGAGCACGCAGCTCGTCGACCTCGGCCTGGAACAGTTCCGCGTACACGTCGCCGCTGATCGGGTCGCTGTACTGGCGCCCCTTGGGCGTCGGCGCGCGGAACAGGTGGTGTTCGAACTTGTCGGCGTGCAGCCGGCCGCCGAAGCGGAGCCGGACCATGTAGACCGGTCCCTGTTCCTTGACGTGCTGCTCTCTGCGGTAGTTCTTGGTGTCGGCGCTCTCCTGTTTCATCGAGGTGATGCGGCTGCCGGAGTTCTGGCCGTCCCAGGTGTGCGCGTGCTGGTCCGGGTGGTGTTTGCCCATCTCGCCGGAGCCGTCGATCTGGTAGTCGCCCTCCACACGTACCTGATCGGTGCTGGAGGAGGTCGTGGTGCCGCTCTGGTGCTTGGCGTAGCGGCCGGTGCCGGTACCGTCCTTCATCTGGGCGATCACCTCGAGGTCGTACAGGCCGCCTTTGAGGTAGAGGTCCGCGCGGGTGTCGGCGTCGCCGGGCATGATGAGGCCCTTGGCCACTTGATAGCCGCGCTCGTCGGTCGCCTCCTGCAGATGGTTGGTCAGGTGCAGCCGTGACAGCAGGACCGGGAGCGAGCGGCTGGACTCCGCCGCCGGGTCCCCGGCCTTCGCCCCGAACAGCTTCGCGACCGCCCCGGGCTCGAAGACCCCTGCCAGCAGCTTCTGGGCGATCGGCAGGGCGTCGTCGAGGAGGGCTCCGGAGATGAACGCGTTGCCCGGCAGCTTCGGCAGCTTGGCGAGGTCGGGCAGGGCGGACGGCCCGCGCAGGACACCGGCTTCGGCGATCGCGCGCGGCACCTGGATCTCCAGCCGGCCCGGAAACCGCCCCGGTGGCTCGGCCCGGCCGTGGTGCGTCGCTCCGTCGAACATCTTCAGCAGCAGTTTGTTCAGCGGCCGGCCGTTCATCTTGAGCCGCCGTACGCTGATCGTCATCTCCTCGTCGAAGCCGGCCAGGTAGTGCCCGGACCAGTCGTAGACGGTCTGCTCGGTGACCCCTGTCTCGGCCCTCGTGGTTCCGCGGTGGTGTCCTTCGGAGACCTTGACGGCGACGGCGTCGGACGCGGTGGTGCTCTCCTGACCGCCCGTGCCGAGCTTGGCGGGCGTCAGGGCCTGGGAGCCGTCCTTGGACTTGGAGGTGGAGATGCTGTTGTAGCCGTGCCCGTAGACCTCGATACCGGTCTGCGGCACGAACTCGCTGATCTTCGGCGCCGACTTCAGGACGCTGGAGACGTTGATCTCCACGACGTCGGTGAGCAGCCAGCCGACCGGGTTGACGAGGTAGAAGGAGTATCCGTTCGCGGACAGGAACTCCTCGAACATGCCCACGTCCCGGCCCTCGGCCAGCATGGCCTGAAGCGCGTCCACTCCGCCCTGCATGCGCCCGATGACCCGGCCGCTCCGGTCCCAGACCTCGGCCCCCTTGGCCAGCATGCCGGGCGCCATCGCCTCCACCTTGTCCCGTACGAGCTGGTAGGTGGTCCGGCCGTCGGTGTGCCGGTAGCTCTGCATTCCGCTGTGGCCGAGGATCCGGCCGCCCGGGTCATCCCGCCTCAGGTACTCCGGCAGCTCCATGTGCTCGATCGGGGTCTTCGGATCCCGCATCGGCCGCTGTTCCGGCGTGAGGAGGTCCTCGAACGCCTCCCGCGTCTTCTCGTGCCAGATCGGCGACCCCCCGTTGGCATGCAGCCCGTACAGGAGCTGGACGAACGCGTTCCGGTCGTCCTCCACATCGGACGACGCGGGCACCTCGACCATCCATCGCATGAGGATCTTGGCCACCGTCTCACCGCTGAGGGCGAGGTCGCCGTTCCGCCAGGATTCCATGGCCTCGCGCAGCCTTGCGTCCGTCAGGTCCGCGGCGCCCTTCGCGTAATCCAGCAGATCCCCGCTCTTGGACAGGTCGACGGTCTCGAACGGAGCCCGGGGAGCCTCCAGCGGCACCGGCCGCCCGAAGGCGTTGTTGAAGTCCTGCCGGACCTGAGCGTTCCGTACGGGCGCCTCGCTCACAGGCTGCCTCTGCGTGAGCGTGTCGGCGAAGGCGTCGGCCTGCTCGAGCAGCCGCGGAACGTCGCTGTCCCAGATGGCCAGGCCCTCCAACTCCTCCAACGCCGCCGCCTCGACGGAAAGATGGGCCTTCCACCGGGTGAGGACCTTGGCGACGGTGTCACCGGTGAGCGTGAGCTTCTCGTCCTGCCAGCGTTTCAGCGCGTCGGCGAGCTGCCTGTCGGAGATCGGTACGGTGCCGTCCCCGTAGCGTTTCAGCGCCTCCGGCTCCGACAGGAGGAACATCACGGTGCGCGGGTCGAGCCGGTTCTCCTGCAGGCGCCGGGGCTTCCCGGAGGGCACGACCTTCGAACGCTTCTCCTGCTGGGCCGAGACCGTGAAGTGCATCTTGCCGGAGAAGGCGTACGCGTGGTTGAAGTCGAGCTGGATCAGTTCCTTGCCGCCGGAATGCCCGTCGGACTTCGAGGTGTTCCACTGCCAGTGCCGGTTGACGTCGGCCTCGCCGACCATCCCGGCGTGCCCGACGTCGCCGCCGGCGGCCACGTCGAGCTGATCCCAGGTGAGGCCCAGCGAATCGCTGTCGGTGAGCCGGTTCTCCGCCAGGAACAGCTTGATGTCGCCCTTGACGAACTTCTCTCCCGTGGAGCCGCTGAACTCCAGGTTCTGCAGATCACCGGAGATGTTCACGGCGCCGAAGGTGTCACGCAACAGTCCGGTGTCGAAGAGCCGGTCGGTGGTGTACTCGCCGTTGAGGATCTCCCGCAGATGGGCCCGTACCCCGATCGTGCCGGCGAAGGTGTCGATGTCGGAGTCGGCGGGCAGGGTCGGGCCGGTCAGGTCGGTCAGCGCCCGGCCGGCCCGCTCTCGCAGGCCGGTGGTGTCGATGAAGTAGACGAGCCCCTGGTCGAGCAGGTCGCGGGGGGCGGTGCCCGCCGGTCCCGGCGTACGCTGGTCGGCGGTGCCCAGCCGCAACAGGTGCGCCACCGCCGTCTGGCCCGGCAGTGGGACCCGCCGGGTGCGCTGGGTGTGCGGGGGCTTGCGCAGCTTGTTCTGCGTCCGTTCGGGCGGCTGGACGTCCGGCCTCACCCGCGCGGAGTTCTTGTACTCGAAGCTGACCTCGTAGTCGCTGGTCAGCTCGAACTCATCGACCGGGCCCGGAAACTCCAGGAGCTCGGGGCGGTTGTTCAGGAAGCTGACATTGTCGGCGGCGCCCACGGTCCGCTGAGCCTCCAGGCTCGTCGCGGCACCCTTGAGGCGGTCGAACAGGGCCCGGATCGAGACGCCGAACGCGAGCTTGCGCGAGTGGCCGACGCCCTGGCCCGCGGTGTCCATTCCCATCGCCAGGTTCACCGTGTGGTACTCGTCCGTGGTCCGGAGATACCGGGGTTCCGTCGTCTCGCTCTTCCGGGCCCTGACGGTCACCTTGACCGAGTCGACGTCGAGGTCCATGCCGAGGGTGCCGCTGCTGACCCGCAGGGTGAAGGTCATCCCGTCCTGGTGGATCTGGTCGTAGTGCGAGTCCAGGCCCTGCGTGGAGATCATCTTGTCCAGCAGCTCCTGGTTGCTCAGCCGTCGGCGAAGCCGATTGCCGTGGCTGTACCAGTGATGCGAGGCGAAGGGGTCGTTCTGGTCCGGGGACAGGAAGCCGTACCTGTTCACCTCCTGCTCGATCTGCTCCCGTAGAGCGTCGACGGTGCCGTCCGCCACCCGGACGAGCCCCATTCCGATGCCCTTGCCCTCCTTGACGTGCAACGGCACGTCCATTTCCTGCGGATCCTCCGGGCGGCGGCCGGAGCCTTTGACCGCGTCGCTCCGGTACGGCATCGTTTCTCCGCTGGGCCGCTTCGCCCTCACCAGGGCCTTCCGGTCGACCGCGAAGCCGTGGGCGAACGCCTCTTTCACCGGCATCCGCACCAGCCCGTGCCCTGGGACCGGGCCCGTCACGCCTCGCCGGCCACCGCGGACGCTGACGGAGGCCTGGTGCCGGAACTGGACGTCGTACGCCGCGGTGAGGCCGGTGAAGCGCGGCACCGAGACGAGCAGGCCGGTACGTCCCGCGGACAGCGTGTCCGTGCGCGTCTTCGTGTACGAGACCGCGGCTCCGGCGTTCAGGCCCGCCTTCTTGGCACCGGTCGGGTCCGGCAGCAGGTCGAACTCGGTGGCCACCGGCATGACCGTGCTGGAGTTGGTCAGCGTGTGGCTGCCGCTGCTGCCGTCGATCGCGGTACGGACGTCCTCCAGATGCGACTTGTCGCTCGTCGCACCGACCTGCGGCGCCTGCTCCGTGAACAGCCGCCGGCTGCGCACGCGCACCTTGGCGATCTTCTCTCCCCGGGCGTCGTGGAGCGTGATCTGGTAACCACGCTGCTCGTTGACCGCGTCGTCCAGGTGGGCGTTGAGGTTCGTCAGCTTCTGCAGGAGCTCTTGGCGAGTGACGCTTCCCGTCGGCAGCCGCAGGCCCTGCACGTTCAACGCCGTGAGGATCTCGTCGAACAGTCTGGGGACGTTGGTGAGGCCCGACGCGAAGTAGTTCCTGGGCAGTCTCGTCTGCCGTTCCTCGACCGCTTCACCGGTCGCGGTGACCGTCTGCTCCGGAGCCTTCTTGGTGTACGGCTTCGGTATCCACACCAGCAGCGACTCTTTGCCCGACTCCCTGATACGAGTGGGCCGCAGACGCTGCCAGCGAGGAAGCGCCTCGGACTTCTTCTGCTGGCGGATCTTGTAGGAGATGTTCACCTGCCCGTAGGTGATCAGCTCCGCGTCGACCCGGTTGTCCTCGACCTTCCCCCGTTCGGCGTCCTTGATGTTCGACGTGCTCCGGTTGGACTGGTTGGCGACGCCGGAGACCGATGCGCTGATCTTGACCACGTTGAGCACGTTCGGCGTCGCGCCGACACCGAACGTCAGCGCGACCTTGCCCCGCGTCGCGCTGGTCTGCCCGCTGTGCGTCTCCACATGCGCGCCGGTGCCGTACGCGGCGTTCATGGAGCCGATGGCCTTGAAGACACCTTTCGGGGCCGCGTTCTTGGACGGAGTGGAGTACGAGCCGGCCGGGTTGCGGCGGACGCGCCGCGGATTCTTCGGATTGAAGGTGATCAGGACTTCGGCCGATCCGATCGGCACCACCAGCCCGCTCGCGTCGTCGTCGGTCCGGCCGCTCAGCAGGTACGGGTAGTTCGAGAGCAGCCGCTGCACCAGCTCGGACTTGTTCTTCTCAGTGAAGACCACCTGCCTGCGGCGCAGCTCGGCGGCGAGCGAGTCGAGCAGCGGGCGCATGTACGGCAGCCCGGCGCGTGGCACGCCGATGGAGCGGGCCATCTCGTCCAGCGGCAGGTCCTCGGTCACGGGTGCGTTGGCCGGCGGCGGGGGCGAAGCGGTGCCCTCCACCGGATCGCCGTGTTGCCCGAGAACCGTCGACGGCCTTGATACGTCGGTGCGTACGGAGACGCGTGACGAGGGTCGCCGGGGGCGTGGCGCGTCCACTTCGGCGAGCAGCGCCTCGCTCGTCGAGGCCACCGGCGGATCGGCGGACATCGACGTGTCGTGCGCCTCGACGCTCGCCGGCAGGTCGACCGTGATGCCGGACTGGTGCAGGAGGAGCGGCCGCACACCGGGGGCCCTGGCCGCGACGGCGTCCTCCAGCGTCTCCTTCGACACCGGCCGGCCGTGGACCATCACCTGGCCGTCATGTTCCGTGCCGATCACGAGCACGGTCTCCGGCGGCACCCGCTCGCCGAGCACGGCGATGGTGTCCTCGTCGAAACGCGGCCCGTGCTCAGGCGCGCCGGGCAGCCACAGTGCCACCGGACGGCCGTCGGCCATGCCCAGACGCATCCCGTCGAGCAACTCCTCGTACGACACCGTGTCCTGACCGGATCGCGTCTCCGGCGTGATGTCCTTCTCGCCGTCCGGCTTCTTCTCGTCCGGCTTCTGATCGTCTCCGGTCAGCCGCCGGGCGAGTGCGACTCCGGCCTCGCGCCCCGAGCGGGCGATCTCGGCGGCCACCAGAGTCCGGGCATCGTCCACGTCCGCTTTCTCACCTGCGGCGATCACGATCTCGGTCGCGGTGTCCATGAACTCCTGGACCCGCGGCACGGGCCGCATCGCGAGCGTCTTACGGGCGCGGATGAGGTCCGTCCGCGTCGCGTTGCGTGCCGGACGGCGGTTGCGACCCTGCGGCCGGCGGGTGCCACGAGTCCAGTTACGGGGAATGTCGTAGGCGACGGCCTGCACGCAGAAGGTGTCGCTCCACCGTGACTTTCGCCATGCGGGCTCGGCCGGCGCGGTTTCCGGCCGGCTGTCCGCGCCGTCGTCGGCCGAGCCGGCGCGGCGCGGGCCGGTCACCTCTCGACCACGAACTGCTCGCACAGACAGTCACCTACTGACGGCCATTGAGCGCGGCATTTCCATGGGTGGCCATGGCCCCGCCTTTGTGACGGGAGGATGCACGCCCCGGACCCGAATGTTTCAAACATGTATCACGCGTGTTCAAACAGCGGAAGAGATGGCGCTTCCGGCATGCGCGATTCGTTATCGTTCTCGGAACATCCGTGCCATCGAATGGGATTTCAGCGCCATTCGTGAAGTCGGACGTGCGGCGGCGACCGAGCATTCAACGCGTTGGCATCGGTGTTCTAGTCGTGCGCCCCGGTCAGTGGGCAACCTTGTACGTTGCTAGTGATTGATAAGGATCGGGAGCACCATGAGATATTCAGGGCGGTTCGCCCTCGTTGGCGCTGTCGTCGCCGGCCTGTCCCTCGCCGCGACGGCGGCGGACGCGACCCCTGCCGGTCCGGGTGTCAGCGGCACGATCATCACGGAGAAGACCGTGGGCGACAAGCACATCGTCGTACGCGAGATCACCCTGCCGCCGGGACAGAGCACCGGCTGGCACTTCCACGACGGAAACCTGTTCGGCTACGTCAAGAAGGGCACGCTCAGCCACTTCGACTCCACGTGCAAGTCCGACGGCGTCTACCGGACCGGCAGCGCGATCGTCGAGCCCTCCAGCTCGGACCATGTGCACATCGGCCGCAACCTCGGCGCGGTGCCGGTGGTACTCGACGTCGTCTACGTCCTTCCGGTCGGAAGCCCCCTGTCGGAAGACGCGCCGAATCCCGGGTGCGACTTCCAGTAGACCGCGACGACCTCTCGCCGCAGGTGGGCGTTCGACCCGGCCGGGCGCGATCCGGCCGGGTCGAGGCGCATTGACCGCCGCCTCGCCGAAACTCAACGGAGGTGTGAACAGTGGGTCACTCCCAGCCGAAGTACGGTCCGGCTTACCAGCCGCCGGCCGATGACGGTGACAACTCGCCCAACCCGGATGCGGGAAAGGACTTCTCCGGCGACGTCCCGCACCTGGCGGTTCCCGCGCCATGGAGCAGCCCTGGTCCGCCTTCGTTCAATGAGGACCCGCCCGCGCCTCCGGGCGGGGCGGGTGACCCGCCCAAGGACATACCGGATATTCCAGGATTCACAGTTAACCTGGCCTCGATACGCGGCGGCATGAACACCATGATCGCCGACGCGGAGGTCCTGGTGGGCGCGTACGAGGACCTGGTCGCCGGGGTCCTCGGCGGCAAGGACACCGTCTTCGGCCAGAACGCCACCGTCACCAACACCTCTCCCAGCATGTCAGGACCGTGGTCCGGCGGTGGGGGAAGCGGGACCCAGCACGTGGACCCGAGCCCGGCCGCCGCCAGTGCGGTGGAGTTCGCGGCCAGTATGAACCCCGCCCAGGAGAAGGTGCTCGAGTTCGCCGCCAACGCCATCGAACTGGTCGGACAGTTCATCGCGGGAGTGGATCGTGCGGGCCAGACCTATGCCGCCACCGACCGTGCGGCGATATTCCCGCCACCTCCCGAGAACCCGGTGGCCGCGCATATGGATCATTCGGACCAGTCGTGATCGGCACCTGAAAGCGGACCTGTCCGGTACCAAGCCTGATCGGAGTGGGATGTCCTATGGCGAGTCCGAAGACCTGGGATGAGTTCAGGGTCGATCTCGGTCAGCTGCACCATGTGATCGGCGTCGTCAAGAGTCAGCACGACCTGATCAGTGACGCGCTGATCCGGGTGTCCAGTGAGTTCGATAAATGCCGGGACGACTGGGACACGCCGTCGGCCGTCACCTTCGACAACGTGAAGGTGTGGCTGACGACGGCCAGCACGGATCTCAACGCGCTGCTGTCGGACATGGCGACGCGAATGCAGACGGCATACAACAACTACAAGCATGCCGAAGAGGTCAACGTCCTCAATCTCAAGTCCGACGGCAGACACTCTGACTCTCACGGCGGCGGCGACGGAAAGCACGTGGAGAAGATGTTGCTGAGAGTGGCCGCGCAGCCTGCCGACGGAGGCGACGGCCAGCTGGGGAAGCTGATGCTGAGGTCGGTCATGGTTCGCCGCAGTGGCGACGCCGGGACTGAGGGGGCGCTGTTGGCGCTCAGACGTCTTCCGGACGCGACTGACTGATTCACTCCTTTTTGCCCGCCGACTGAGAGGTCACGTCATGCCAGATTCTCTCGCAGATTACGACAGTGTCCAGACTTTCATCGTCTCGCCGCGTGACATTCTGGTTCACGCCAGGAACATCGAGTCGGACAGTCAGGTCATCGCCGACTCTCTCGGCGTCATTGTCGACGCTCTTCAGAGCCTCAATCTGGGGTGGGCGGGAAAGACGGCTCAGGAGGCCAATGATTTCGGCGACCGGTGGACGGCGGTCGCGAAGGAGCTCTTCGGCACCGATGACCATCCGGAGGACGGTGCGCTGAACATCGTTCTGGACGGTGTGTACATCGTCGCCTCCCTGTTCGCCGGTGCGGAACAGGGGCTCAAGGACTTCTTCACCGACATGACGACGGCCTTGGCGGGAGATGGGGGCGGTGACTCCGGTCACCCGGCGAGCATCACGGACGTCACCACGACGGCGGTGACCGAGACCTGGTAATGGCCCGATAGCGGAACGCGGTTAACCATCCTTACTCAGGATGGAGAGGATTTATGGCTAGCAGCGGCGACGTCAAGATATGGCTCGGTATCGACATCGACGCGATCTACGCGCTGGGCGACAAGTGGATCGCGTTCGGCGACATGCTCGGCGAACGTGCCGACTCGATGACCGGCGGGGTCGCGAGCATGTCGTGGTCAGGCCAGGCCGCCTCGGCGATGCAGGTCCTGTGGGGGACCGGTGACTCGGCCGGCGCCAGCAGCCCGGCCGACTACGGCGGCCCCATCCTGGGCAACCTGCTGAAGGCCAGAGACGCCGCGTACGCGGTCGGTGGCGCCATCAACTACTACGGCGACCAGCTTTCGGCAGCCGTGGACAAGATGAAGAAGGAGGCCATCCTCGACATCATCCTCCAGATCGTCGGACTCGCCACGATGATCATCCCGTTCACCCGGTTCGGTGCTGCGGTCTTCAGCGCCGCCGACAAGATCCTCTCGAGCGTCATCTCCGACCTGGTGAGCGTCCTCGCGAAAACGGCCGGACTGGGCGCTAAGGCCGCCGCGAAAGTCGGTGGCTTCGCCGGCGGGGCCATCAGCGGAGCCGCGGTCAACACCGGACTGGACCTCGTCCCCCAGGCCATCGGCCACGCGATCATCGGGGACCACGATTGGAAACCCGAGCCATGGGGTCCGGCCGTCGCGGCGGGCCTCGGCGCCGGTATGGGAGGCGTTTTCGGGGCTCACGGCGCCGGACGGGGCGGAGGCTTCGACGGGGTGAAGGTGGGCGGGGACGCGCCTCCGGTGGGGAAGACGCCGGACATCGGCGGGACCGGCAAGGTGCCGCGCCCCGGTGCGGTGACGGTACCGGGCGGTGGCCGGGCGAGCGTCCGCGTGCCCGGCCCGGTCAATTCGGCCGGCTTCCACGAGGTGAGCGGAACGGGCGGCGTCGGTGCCGAGTTCCGCTCGGGGGGGCCGGCCGCGGTCGGCCATGAGGCCCCGTCGGCCATCCCGGCGGGGAGCCGTGGCGCTGCCCCCGAAACGGTCGGCCGTCCTAACCCGAGTGGCTCCGACGCGGTGCCGCGGCCTGCGGGCGAGGAGCCCGCCACCGCGGTCCGGGCCGGCACTCCGCGACCGGAGACCGCGGAATTCAACGCGGGCCGGGCCGCCGCTCCTCCGCCTAGTGAGCGTGTGCCGGCGGTTGGCCGGGTGGCGCCGGGAGGGGCGGAGGGCCGGGTTGCGGCTCCTCCGCCTGGTGAACGTGCGCCGGCGGTCAACCGGGTGGAGCCCGGTGGGCCGGAAGGTCGGGTTGCGGCTCCTCCGCCTGGTGAACGTGCGCCGGCGGTTGGCCGGGTGGGGCCCGGTGGGCCGGAAGGTCGGGTTGCGGCTCCTCCGCCGGGCGAGCGTGCGCCGGCGGTTGGCCGGGTGGGGCCTGGGGGAGTGGAGGGCCGGGTTGCGGCTCCTCCGCCGGGTGAGCGCGCGCCGGCGGTCAACCGGGCGGCGCCCGGCGGGCCGGAAGGCCGGACTGCGGCTCCCCCGCCGGATGAACGTGTGCCGGCAGTCGGCCGGGCGGCACCTGGGGGGCCGGAGGGCCGGGTCGGCGGTCCGCCGCCCACCGAACGTACGCCGTCTCCTGGCCAGGCCGTGCCGGGCGGATCGACGCCCCGGCCCGGCGCTGCGGCTCCGGCGAGGCCGGCCACGGCGGACGCGCCGGGGAGCGCGCGGTCCGCGGTTCCGGCCGTCCCCGCGCGTGGCGATGCGCAACGGCCCACTGGGCAGGCACCCCCTGCGGACGCCGAGGACGCGGGCGCGCGCGGTACCGGCACGGTCAGCGGCGGTGTCGCGGCCAACGGCGGTGGCGGTCCACGGACGCCCATGGGAAACCCGGCGGCCGAACCGGCCGCCGGACGTCCGGCGTCGGGCAACGCGGCGTTCGAGCACGATGCCGCCGTGGCCGTCGACCGGTCGGGTCCGGCCACGTCTGCCGATGGTGGCCCGGTGCCGCCGGCCTCCGCGCGGGCGGGGGCGGGGAAGTCGGCGTCGGCGGTTGAGTCCGGGCCGAACGCCGCCGCCGAGTCCGCGATCGGCCCTCCGGGGGCGCGCCCGGCTGATGTGGCGCGAGGCGCGGGGCCTCGCGGTGAGGAGGCCGTCGCTCCGGCGAGGACTGGGCCTCCGGGGGCGCGCCCGGCTGATGTGGCGCGAGGCGCGGGGCCTCATGGCGACGAGGCCGTCGCTCCGGCGAGGACCGGGTCTCCGGGAACCCGCCCGGCCGACGTGGCGCGAGGCGCGGGGCCTCACGGTGACGAGGCTGTCGCTCCGGCGAAGACTGGGCCCTCGGGATCCCGTCCGGCTGATGTGGCGCGAGCTGCTGGGCCTCGTGATGACGAGGCCGTGGCCCCGGCGGCCTCTGCCGATGGTGGCCCGGTGCCACCCGGCTCCGTACGGGCGGGGGCGGGGAAGTCGGCGTCGGCGGTTGAGTCCGGGCCGAACGCCGCCGTCGAGTCGGCGATCGGCCCTCCGGGTTCGCGTCCGGCTGATGTGGCGCGAGGCGCGGGGCCTCATGGCGACGAGGCCGTCGCTCCGGCGGGGAGCGGGCGGACGCCGCTTCCGAAGGCGCCGGACCGGGTGACCGCCGGTCCGGGTGTTAAGGCCGAGGGTCCCGGAGCCGGTCCGGGGGGACCGAAGGTCCCGTCGTCGCAGCGGTCGCCGTCCCGTGCGCCGGGGGAGACCGCGCAGGATTCCGGCTTCGGCGAGGACACGACCGCCGGTGCCGTACGGCCGCATGAGCCGCCGACAGGGGAGGCCGGCCCGGCCAAGACCGACAGTGCGCCGGCGACCCCCCACGACGAGCACGGTGTCTCCGCTGAAAAGGCGGGGAGTGCCACCGAGCACGGCACTCCTGCGGAGCTCTCCAGGGGCGACGCCGGGAGCCCGCGAGCCGACTCGGCCGAGCCGAAGACGGCTGTGGGCGACGGCCCCGCCGCGCCCCCACCGGCACGGTCCGAACCGCCGAACGACCGCCCGGCGACCGGCCACGATGACACCCGCGCTGAGGCCGGAGCCGAGGCGAAGGCGCCGTCGGATCGGGCGCTGGACAAGATGGTGGAACGGGCGACCGGGAAGGTGGAGGCGCAGGAGGCGAAGGCCGCTGCGGCCCGGGCAGCGAGAGCCAAGGCCAACCGCTCGGCGCATGAGGTGCGCCGGGATCAGCGCCAGGAACAGTTCGACAAGGAGCAGCTGGAACAGAATCTGCCCGTCCGGAAGCTGACGCCGCACGAGCACGCGGATCGTGCGCTCCAGGAGGCGCACGCCAAGGAGAAGGTGAACGGCGCGGGGAAGGGCAAGCCCGAGACCGTAGCGCCCAAGAAGTCGGCTCTCACACCGGAGCAGGAGGTGAAGGCCCGGGTCCGGCGTCAGGAGAGGTTCGAGCAGGAGCAGAGAGCCGCAGGGGCGGATGACCAGGATCTGCGGCAGCTGACGGAGGAGCAACACAAGAAGCTCGGCGAGCTCGAACGGCAGATGGACGCCGCCCGAGCCCGCGAGAACTCGGCCCGGCAGACCGTGGAGAAGGCCGGAACACCGACGCCGAAGTCCGAACCGGTCACCAGTGAGTCCGTACGTTCCGGCGCCGACGAGGGGCCTGGGCACTCCGACGCCGACTCGTCCGCCACTCCGGCCGAGCGGGCGCTGAACACGATGGTGGAACGCGCGGCCGGGAAGGTGAAGGCGCAGGAGGCCCGAGCCGCCGAGTGGGAGGGGAAGGCCGCCGAGGTCAAGAAGGCGGCGGCCGAGGCCGCGTTCCGCGCCACCCCGCGTGGACGACGCCAGGAGCAGTTCGACAAGGAGCGGGCGGAGCAGGGCCTGAAGCCCCGGAAGCTGACGCCGCAGGAGCACGCGGACCGCGTTGTCCAGGAGGCGCACGCCCGCGAGGACGCGAATGCCGCGGGGAAGGGCAAGCCGGCGGCCGCGGCGTCCAAGAAGTCGGCTCGCGCGGCGGAGCAGGAGAAGGCCAAGGCCGCGCGCCAGGACAGGTTCGAGCAGGAGCAGAGAGCCGCCGGGGCGGGCGAGCAGGATGTACGGGAGCTGACAGAGGCGGAGCACAAGAAGCTCGGCGAGCTCGAACAGCGCATGAATGCGGCCCGGGCCAAGGAGAAGGCGGCCCTGCAGAAACTGGAGAAGGCCGGAAAGCCGGAGCCGCCCACCGGTGAGCCCGCGCGTTCCGGTGCCGACGAGGGGCCCGGGCAGACGCACGCCGACTCGTCTGCGACTCCGGCCGAGCGGGCGCTGGGCAAGATGGTGGAGCGCGCGACCGCGAAGGTGGAGGCGCGGGAGGCGAAGGCGGACGCCGCGGCCAAGGCCGGCCGCTCGGCGCATGAGATCCGCCGGGATCAGCGCCAGGAACGGTTCGACAAGGAGCGGGCGGACGGGGGCCTGGAGCCCCGGAAGCTGACGCCGCAGGAGCATGCGGAACGTGCGCTCCAGGAGGCGTACGCCCGGGAGAAGACGAACGTCGCGGGGAGCGGCGAGTCCAAGGCCCCATCGGCTGAGAAGACCGCTCACGCCGCGGAGCAGGAGAAGAAGACCCAGGCCTGGCGCCAGGAGCGGTTCGAGCGGGAGCAGAGGGCCGCGGGGGTGGGCGAGGAGGATCTGCGGCAGCTGACGCCGGAGGAGCACAAGAAGCTCGGCGAGCTCGAACAGCGCATGAACGCGGCCCGGGCCAAGGAGAAGACGGCCCTGCAGAAACTGGAGAAGGCCGGGAAGCCCGCGCCCGAGGCCGAACCGGCCACCGGCGAACCCGCCCGGGGTGCGGACCAGACTCACGGCGAGCCCACGCCCGACGCGGAGCCGTCGGCGAAGGCGCCGTCGGATCGGGCGCTGGGCAAGATGGTGGAACGGGCGACCGCGAAGGTGGAGGCGCGGGAGGCGAAGGCGGACGCCGCGGCCAAGGCCGGCCGCTCGGCGCATGAGATCCGCCGGGATCAGCGCCAGGAGCGGTTCGACAAGGAGCGGGCGGACGGTGGCCTGGAGCCCCGGAAGCTGACGCCGCAGGAGCACGCGGAACGCGTTGTCCAGGAGGCGCACGCCCGCGAGGACGGGAACGGCAGGTCCACGGCCGCAGCGTCCGAGAAGTCGGCTCGCGCGGCGGAGCAAGAAGCGAAGGCCAAGGCCTGGCGTCAGGAAAGGTACGAACAGCGGCAGAAAGCCGCCGGCGCTGCCGACGACGACCTGCGGCAGCTGACAACGGAAGAGCACACCGAGCTCGCCGGCCTCGAACAACGCATGGACATCGCCCGGGCACGGGAGAAGGTGGCCCAGGCCAAGCTCGAGAAGATGCAAAAGGCCGGATCCGCGAACGGTGAGGAACGCCCGGCGACCGACACCGGCAACGGCGCCGCGCCGTCGGAGGCCAAGAACGCCGCGGAGCCTTCGGACGACGGTCTCGTACGGAACGGCACCTCCGACGACGCGGTTTCCAGTGACGCCCCCGCCGACGCCGAGTCCGCCACGAAGACTCCCGCTGAGCGGGCACTCGACGACATGCGGCAACGCGCGACCGCGAAGGTGGAGGCGCAGGAGGCGAAGGCGGCCGCGGCGGCCAAGGCAAGCCGTTCGGCGCATGAGATCCGCCGGGATCAGCGCCAGGAGCGGTTCGACAAGGAGCGGGCGGACGGTGGCCTGGAGCCCCGGAAGCTGACGCCGCAGGAGCACGCGGATCGCATTGTCCAGGAGACGCACGCCCGGGAGGACGCGAATGCCGCGGGGAAGGGCAAGCCCGAGGCCACCTCGGCCGAGAAGGCTGCTCACGCGGCGGAGCAGGAGGCGAAAGCCAAGGCTTGGCGTCAGGAGCGGTTCGAGCAGGAGCAGAGGGCCGCGGGGGCGGGCGAGGAGGATCTGCGGCAGCTGACGCCGGAGGAGCACAAGAAGCTCGGCGAGCTCGAACGGCGGATGGATGCCGCCCGAGCCGAGGAGAAGACGGCCCGGCAGAAGCTGCAGAAGGCCGGAAAGGCGGAGCCGGCCACCGGTGAACCCGCCCGGGCCGAGGAGCGGCCCCAGGGCGAGACCACGACCGGCGCCGACTCGTCCGCGACTCCGGCCGAGCGGGCGCTGGACAAGATGGTGGAACGCGCGACCGCGAAGGTGAAGGCCCAGGAGACGAAGGCGTCCGCGGCGACCAAGGCCGCGCGTTCGGCGCATGAGATCCGCCGGGATCAGCGCCAGGAGCGGTTCGACAAGGAGCAGGTGGACGGTGGCCTGGAGCCCCGGAAGCTGACGCCGCAGGAGCACGCGGAACGTGTTGTCCAGGAGGCGCACGCCCGCGAGGACCGGAACGGCAAGTCCACGGCGTCGCGCCAGCAGAAGCCCGGACAAGAGCAGTGGGCCGAGGGAGCCGAGGCGACGGACGTCACGAGTCCGGCCGGCGTGCGAAGGCCCGGTCCGCAAGACCACAATGCTGAGACCAGACAACGCGCCGACAAGTTCGAAGAGCTCCTCCGGCACAAGCGCGAGAACGCCACCTCGACGGGCACGGCGAGCGAGTCTTCGGCGGCCGGCCCGGCGGCGGGTCGGGCGGCTCCGGCGAACCCCACCCGGCAGCTTTTCCGTACCGACCTGAAGACCCGCGAAATGCACCTGGTGGAGGTCGTTCGTGGTGATCGGCTGGGCAAGGCCGGTCCGGCGGAAGAGGATCGCGCGGACGCGGACGCGGACGCGGGCGGGGCGAAGGCGTCCGGCCAGTACGAATACCGCGAGATCGCCCCGGGCACGCGAACCGCCGTCGAGACGCGCCTTGGCCCGAACGAGGTGGTCGTGAGCGCCAAGCCCGCCCGCGGGCAGGAACACGGCGCGTTCGCGTACAAGAAGGGGCAGCGGATCCCGATCGGTGACCCGGCCGAACGTCTGGCCGTCTTCGATCACGCCGCGGGTACGTGGGACGTGGCCACCGTCAATCACAAGCCGGGCGGGGCAACCTCCGAGCAGAGCCACCAGGTCTCCGGTCCCCGTGCGGGGGAACCCGCGCTTCCCAAGGAAGACGTCAAGCCCGTCCAGATCCTGCGGCGCGACGGCGACGGCAACATCGACCTGCTGACCTACGAACGTCCCCCGGAGAACGTACGGTTGCCGGGCGGAGGCAAGAGCGACGGCTTCAAGTACCACGGCCTGGCAAAGGACGATCCGAAGGGCTGGCACAACAGGACTCCGCTCGGAACCCCAAAGGTCGAGCGGCTCGTGACCGCGCCCAAGGCGAACCGGCTCAGCGGCAAGCCGATCGCGGACAGGACGTCGAGCGCGATCGTCCGCGACCCGAAGACCGGCCTGTACGAGAAGCTCACCGAGGTGTCCTCCGGTGCCAAGGCCGGGCCCACGGGGCCGGGGAAGAGCTACTACCGCATCAAGGACGACGGCACTCTCGAGCGCGTGACGTTCAAGGTCGAGAGGCTCGACGTCGTCAAGGTGCGCGCCGACGGAACGGTCGCCCATACGAAATGGGCCGCCTCGGGTAAGGGCAATGCCGCACCGGTCCTCGACAAGGACGGCTCGCTCACGTCATCTTCGTCGCGGAAACCCTCGATCGACGAGCTGCGCTACGACAAGGTCAGCGGCCAGATCATCCGGGCCGAGGACACGCACGCGCGCGGCCCGGACGGTGGCGGTGGCTCCGGTGACGGACCTGGTGGCGGTAAGGGCTTCGGTACCCGATCGAAGTCCGCCGGTGGCCAGACCGAGAACGTCGTCGAGACCTACACCGAGGAGCGTCCGGCGACCGACACCGCAACCGCCGCCAAGCCCGCCGAAAAGGGCGAGGACCGGCCTGCGGCGAACAAGGACAAGCTGCCCGGCAAGGGCCGCTTCCCCGGCAAAGGCAAGCCCCCGGGAGAGTCGCCCGCCCGCCCGGACAACAAGGCGCGCGCGGACGGATTCAAGAAGCTGATCGGCCGGTCGGGCCCAGGCCCAGGCTCGGGCTCGGGCGATGGGGCTGGTTCCGGCGGCGGTGGCGGATCCCAGCGAGTCCGCGCCGGGGATGGTTCGAGTACGACGACCGAACACCCCGACGCGCCCGCCACGGGCGGCCCCGCCGAGGAACACACCGGCGGACCCGGCGCGGCGACGGATCGCCCTGATGCCGGGCCCGGCGGGACGGACCGTCCGGCGGCCGACCATGACGCAGCCACTCGTCCGTACGACGCCGCTCACGGTGAGCCCAAAGTGGGCGGCGAGGGACCGGTGAAGACGCCGTCGGATCGGGAGCCCCCGGCCGACCATGACGCAGCCACTCGTCCGTACGACGCCGCTCACGGTGAGCCCAAAGTGGGCGGCGAGGCATCGGCGAAGACGCCGTCGGATCCGGAGCCTCCGGCCACGGGCGAACGGCCGACCGTCAAGCCGGAGGCCCAGAGGACGAAGACGGACGCGGCTCCGGACTCGGCGGCCACGGACGATCGGCCGGCGCAGGAGGTGCCCCGGGAACAGCGCCAGGAGAAGCTCGACAAGGAGCCGGACGAGCGCGGCCTGCCGCAGCGGACTTCGACACCGAAGGAGCACCCGGACCGTACGGGCCAGGAGCCGCCCACCCGTGACAGGGCGAACGCCGGGGGGACCGGCGAGCCCAAGGCCGCAGCACCCAGGAAGCCTGAGGCCGCGGCGCCCAAGAAGCCTGAGGCCGCGGCGCCCAGGAAGCCCACGCGCACACCGGACCAGCTGCGCCAGGCCGCGATCCATCGCCAGGAGAGGTTCACGCAGGAGCAGCGGGCCGAGGGCGTCAGGGAGGAGGACCTGCGGGAGCTGACGCCGGAGGAGCACGCGAAGCTCGCCGACCTCGAGGAGCGCATGGACGCCGCTCGGGCGGAGGAGAAGGCGGCCTTGCAGGCGGTGCCGAAGACCGAAGCGGCGGGTACGAGGACCGCGTCCGCCGCCGAGGCTGTTGGCGGGGACACGCCGAAGACGGCCGATGCGGTGAGCGTGGAGGTGTCGCCTTCTGCTGATGAGAAGGCGGTTCCGCAGGAGGTGCCGAAGGCTGATGCGGTCGGTTCAAGGGTCGAGCCCGTCGCGGAGGCCGGTGGTGGGGACACGCTGAAGACGGCTGATGCGGCGGGTACGAGGACCGAGGCCGCCGTCGACGCCGTTGGTGGGGACACGTCGAAGACCGGCGGCGCGGCTGGTGCGGAGACGTCACCGTCCGCCGACGGCGTTGCCGCGCCGGCGCGTGAGCCGTTGGGGCGGCAGGTTCTGGACGATGCGGCGCAGACTCTGACGCTGGTGGGCCGGGTCGACGATGCGGTGGCCCGGCAGCTGCGGGCCGACGGCCGGATTCTGGCCAGGCATTTCGCCGGGCTTCCGGGAGCGGCACGGCTGTCGCCGGCCGAGTCGGCGCATGTGGATGAGGTGTTCGGCGCCGAGCTGGCGTGGGCCGGTTTCGAGGGTGCGTCGCGGTTCGGCGAGCGCCTGTTCGGGGTGGACGGCGGGCTCCTGCCCTCCTCGGCGGTGCTGGACGGTGTTCGTGAGCGTGCGACGCTGGATCCGCGGCGCGCCGATGCGGTGCTGTCGTTGCGGCTGGGTTCCGATCGATACCGCGATGCCGCGCTGCAACTCCTCAACCAACTGCACGACGACTCGGCGGCCGTGTCGCCGGATGCGATCCGGGTGGTGGCCGCGAGGATCGCGCAGAACTCGATCAGCGATGTGGTCGCCGAGGCAGGTCGGCCCCTCGCCGCCGACCTCCTCGACGGGACGTCGCAGACGCTTCCCTACGAGCCGCGTGATCACGAGCCGCGCGACCACGAGGCGGCGACCCCGCCGGTGCGCGGTGAGTCCGAGACCGCGGTCCACCAGGCACTGACGACCGTCTGGCCCCTGTCGGCGGACGCCTCGGCGCAGATCTGGGCCGAGGCCGGGGCGATCGTACGGGAGACGGCCGAGCCGGCGCAGGTCAGCGGGCTGAAGGCGTACTTGCAGGAGGACTTCAAGCCTCGGCTTCTCGTCGCCGCCGAGCTGACCGGCGGCGGACCCGACGCCGCGCGGGCGCTCGCCCGTGCGTTCGCGACCGGCGGCGAATCCGCCGGACGGGTCGTGGGCGGGCCGGTCTCCGATCAGGCCACGATGCTTCTGCTCCAGGGCGTCGTGTGGCGTATCCAGACCGCGCTGCAGGCACTCGGTGAGGAGCCGGATCTCCTCGCGTCGCTGGCCGGGCAGGCCGACGACGTTCTGGAGCAACTGGGCCTTCCTCCGGGACACGTCCTCGCCGCGGCGGGCTTCCTCGTCGGGGGCGAGACCGTCGACGGCCGATCTCCGTCCCAGGCCGTCGACGACCTCGTGCAAGCCCTCACCGGTGAGACCGAGATCGGTAAGACGGACGAGGCCGTGCCCGACGCCGCCGACCTGGACGCGCCACGGAAGACGCCGGGCGAGCAACCCGGTCTGGCCCACCTCGAGACCCACCACCCCCAAGCGGGGAAGCGTCCGGCCGAACGTGGCCGCGGGCCGGCCCGTAAGGGGAAACCGCGCCCGGCCGAGCCGGCCGGCGACGACGCCGCATCGGTACGACGGCGCCACGACGGCGGCCAGGCGGGCAGGCCCACCGAGGACACGGTCCACGCGGCGGACCGGACCGAAGCGGCGCCGGACGGCGTCGAGCCCGTACGGCCCGATCCGACCGACCTCCGGGCGGCACGGCGACTGCTCAACGAGCAGCCCCGCGCCCAGAGTGAACGGGCCAAGCGCGAGGCACGCAAGATCGTCCAAGGACTGGGCGGACGCGCGGCGACCACGGCCCCCGGCAGCGCCGACCCGGACGCCGACCATCTCCGGGTAGGCCTCCTCGTAGCGGCCTGGATCGTCCGCACCGGCGGCGAAGGCGCCGACGAGTTCGCCCGATCCCTGATGCCCGACCGGTCGGCCGCTCCGGGCGCTCCGGGCGTGCCGGCCGACGGGCTGGACTGGCAGGGTTCGTCGCACAGCGCGGGTCCGTACTGCGTGCAGGCCGCACTCGTGCACAGGGGGTCCTGAGCAGCCGAGTGAACGAGGACTGAACGCCCGCCGCCGGCCGTCGCCGTCGGCGGAAGTGCTCGTTCAGTGTCTGTCCACCCCGCATATCTACGCTGACCGGTCATAGGAGGCAGACCGTCGCGAGGAGGGACCAGATGGGCTCAGGAAGATGGACCGGCGCCGAGAACACGTTTTCGCTATGACTTCTTAACGACTCCCTGACATCTCGCTGATGGTCTTTTCGTATGGCGAGTCGCGTAGGGACGACATCGGAAGCATTATCGAGCGCCGTTCACCCGGGATTGGCACTCCCGTGCAAGAGAACGGCGGCAATCTTCTAGCCGTGCTCTTGATCGTTGTACGTAAGATCACTTGTGGTCTATTTACGGTCATGAACGACCACGGGCTGCGATCGCTGTCGAGCCGAGCGGCAGGAGCCCCCGCAGTGGACGAACGGTCCACGGCCCCGCAGGTTACTCGGCGGTCATCGCCTTTACAGCTCCCCGAGCCTGGCTGTCGCTCCACCGCGATCCGATATCTCCGGCTGGGGTGATGCTCGCTGACTTGGTGCGGGGAAGCCAGGCGGTCGAGATAGAAAGGAAACTTGTCCGAGGTGGTTACCTGGCATATCGCGATACCGCGAGATATGCCGCTGGGCGATAAAGTGCTTCAGCGTCTGTGGCAAAGAGGGTCCTCGTGCATGGGACTGCCGGCCATCTCGCCGGAAATAGCCCTGCATGCCGTGGCGGACTACAAAGAGCAGGTGACGTGGCAGAACCTCGATGACATGCTGATCCTCAGCCGGATCAGCGGCGCGCACACCGTCCACTTCTCCCGCAGGTCGCTGGAGGGTGGCTGGGCGGACTTCATGGCCGTGTTCCAGGTGACCGCCGGCTCCGTCCGCATCGCCGACGCGGAGAACGACGTGGTGATCGGCCCCGGGACGATCTGCTTTCGCGACTTCGGGACCGACTGGAGGTACTGGTCGGGCGAAGAGACGGCGGCACGCATCCTGATCTTCCCCAAGCAGGCGCTGTCCGAGGTCTCCTACGAACGGCTCATCCCCTTCGTGGCGGTGGGGTCGTCCTTGCCGGAGGCCCGCCTGCTGCTCGCCCAGCTCGACGTGCTCGGCGAGACCGCCGGCACGCTGAGCTGCAAGGCGGCGAAGAGAGCGCGGAACGCCACCCTCCACCTGATCCGGGGAATCCTCGACGCCGAGCTCTCGTCGGAGGTGCAGTCGTCGCACACGCGTAGCCGCGCCGAGCGGTACATCGACCGCAACCTCCGCGATCCGGCCCTGGATCCCAACACGATCGCCAAGGGCCTGGGCGTGTCGTTGCGCACCCTTCACCGGACGTTCGCCGAGTCGGACGAGTCCGTGATGGCGTACGTACGCCGGCGGAGACTGGACCACGCCCGGATCGAGATGACCACCCAGGACTCCTCGATCACCATCACCTATCTCGCCGCGCGGTGGCAGTTCGCCGACGCGGCCCACTTCTCGCGGGCGTTCCGGCAGCGCTTCGGTATCACACCGACGCAGTACCGCAAGATGGACCGGAACATCCGCCTTCGCGCCCAGGGCCTGGACGCGATCTGACGAAAACGCCGGTCCACCCGACGGGATGGACCGGCGTCCCACGTCACTCGACGAAGATGTCCACCGGCGGGCGCATCTCCGCGCAGACGCGGAGGACGTCGTGGATGACGTGGCCCTCGAACTCCTTGAACGGCGCCAGGTCCACGGGCGCCTCGTCCTGGTCGACCGCGGGATAGGCCTGCTGCGTGAGCAGGTAGTCGAACCGCGGCGCCCATTTGCGGGCGCCGAGACGCGCGGTGGTCGAGCAGTTGTCCACCAGGTGCGCGATGCCCCGGGCGTGCATGTACGGGTTGAGGGAGTCCACCGCCTCGATGACCGACTCGTTCGCGATCTCTGAGTACGGATGGCCCTTCTCCAGGAAGGTGTCCACCTGGCCCATCATGACGCCGCAGAAGACACCGGCGGTGAAGGGGCTCAGCGGGATGTCCTCCTCCACCCGGTCGGCACGCACCTTGCGGCCGACCTGCCACATCGTGGACTGGTCGATCTTGCCCATCGGGAAGCGCGCGAGGCGTTTTCCGGCCACCACGACGCTGCGGATCTCGTTGCCGGACTCCACCTCCTCGTAGATCTCGTGGGTGAGTTCGAGGCCGACCGGGTACGCCGCCGCGTACGCCTCGGCGAAGACGGCCCGGTCGTCCTCGCTCAGCCGCTCGTACAGACCGCGCAGGCCGTCCTTGGAGATGGTCTTGGAGATCGGGCCGGTGACCGACTCCGCCGAGAGCCGGAACGCCTCCTCGGGGTTCATCCCGTTGTCCCGGTAGCGGCGGAACAGGCTCTCCACCACGCCGTGCACACCGGCCGCCAGGATCGACCGCTCACCCGTCAGGTCCGACAGATACTCCGAGCGGAGCGTGGTCTGGAAGGTGTACGGCGCGCCGAGCGCGACCGACCAGGCCAGGGCGCGGTCGGCGGCGTGGCCGGTGACGTCCTGGTGGACCGCGAAGCTCGCGTTGATCCCCGCGCCGTTGACCTCGGCGCCCTGGAGGTACAGCGCGCGCACCGAGGCGCCCATGCCCTTCGGGCAGACACCGACGACGTCGATCTCGGCGGGGAACGTCTCCTGCCGGTCGGAGAGGTGACCGAGAAGGAAACCATGGGACAGGCCCAGCGTCGCGCCCGGCCGCAGCGCGGCGAAGATCTCCTCGTACAGGTCGGTCTGCGCGGCGTCGGAGATCAGCAGGAGGACCATGTCGGAGCCGGCGATGACCTCGAACATCTCGCCGAGGGTGCCGTCCTCCTCGAGGAAACCGGCCTCCCGCGCCGCCTCGAACGACCGCGAGTCCGCCCTCAGGCCCACGGCCACCTTGACCGCGCCGCCCAGCGAGTCACGCAGGTTCTGCGCCTGCGCGGAGCCCTGTGGCCCCCAGCCGATGACGCCGATCTGGCCGACGCCCTCCAGGGCGCGGGGGAGCCGGTCGAAGAGGTGCCGGCCGCCGCGGACGATGGCCTCCCGCCGCCCGCCGAGCTCGATGTACTCCTTGTCGAAGACGGCGGTCTCGAAATCCAACGTGTCTTCCTGCATTTACTTCTTTCATGATGAGGGGCTTGGCATATGGTCGGCCCGGAGCGTGAATCCGCCCGTCGGGTCCCCAAGATCGGTCTTGTGGCCGGCGTGTCCTACGGCATGGCCGAGAGCCGATTGTCTCAGACGGCATCGACGGCGAACGAGAACCTCCCTGCCGCGAGGGCTGTAGACCGGCGCCAGCCGCAGGCACCGGACGTGCAGGTTCAACGGTCTGGCGCAGGCGTCCAAGACCTCACGGTGCGCCCTCTGAAACGATCGAGTTCGCCTTATGCAATCGCATTCACCGGACGGTCCCGCGTGGAGCGCCCGCGTGTCCGTGACATTCCAGAGAAAGGCGACGCCATGGCCGTGAATGACGGTACGACCGTGGGAGGAGTGACCTACAAGGTCACCCCCGAATATCTGTCCAACGCCGCGACGAGTACGACCAACACCGCGACGGAGATCGACGGCATCCTGGCGCAGATCAGGTCGTACGTCGTCAGCCTTGAAGCGTCGTGGCAGGGCGTCGCGTACAACACCTTCCAGACGCTGATGGCCGAGTACGACATCTACGCCAAGATGCTGCACGACAGCCTCACGGACATCGCGTCCGGCCTGCGCGGGAACTACGTCAACTACACCGAGTCCGAGCAGACGAACATCAACAATCTCCAGTCGCTCGACTCATCCCTTCCCGCCGGAGGCCGCACCATCGGCCCGGCGAACCTCGGCTAGTCAACGAGAGGACGTTTCTCATGCCCGACATCGACGGCACCCCGATCTACGTCGGCGGCGGCCTTGAGGGCGCCGGAGCGTGGATGAACACCCAGGCCACGACCTGCTCCGAGGACCTTTCGCGGCTGAAGACCCAGCTCGCCCCGCTGGCAGAGGCGTGGACCGTGAGCAAGGCGGCCGACTACTACCAGGGCCTGCAGCAGGAGTGGAACATCGCCGCCGAGGGCCTGTTCGGCCCGGACGGCGTGCTCGGCCGGATCGCCCAGACGATGAACGTGAACTGGGGCAACTACTCCGACGCCGAGTGGTCCAACATCCAGACCTGGCAGCACTGAGACGCGGGCTTCCGCCGCGAACGACATGAGGATCCGAATTGGACGATGAACGGTGCCGGATCACGGTGGTCGGCGCGCGGCGGCGGGTCGACCTGGCCGTGCCGGCCCACGCTCCGATCGCCGAGTACGTACCCGAGCTGACCCGGCTGTGCGGCCAGGAGACCGACGAGACGTTCCCGGCGTCATGGTCGCTCGCGCTGCCGGGCGCCAGACCGCTGCCGCTGGGCACGTCGTTGCTCGAGGCCCAGGTCGTGGACGGCGCGACGCTCTACCTGCGTGACGTCGTCGAGGGTGAGACGGACGAGCCGGTCGTCACCGACCTGGAGGACCTGGCCGAAGAGGTCCGTGGCGGCTGGGACCGGTGGAACACGCGTCATCGCGTCATCACGACCATCGGCATCGGCCTGGCCGCGATGGTCGCGGCCGTCGCACTGCTGGTCCTCAGCTCGCCCAACAGCCCGGCGACGATCGTCACGATCATCGCGGGGTCCGTGGTCGCGCTGCTCGCCGGGCTGGCCGTCCGCCGCGACTGGGCGATGCCCGCGCCGCTCCGGTCGGCGGTGGCGATGGCCGCCTGTCCGCTGTTCGGCCTCGCCGGCTACGCGCTTCCCACGTCCGGGAACGCGATCGGCGCCGGGATCACGGCCGCCGCCGTCGTCGGCGCGCTGGCGGCCGCGATCGCGGTGCCGGACGTGGCGACGCTCCTGCTGCTGCTGGTCACGGCGATCGCGCTGCCGGTCGCGATCCTCCTCGCCATGGCGCAGGCGACCTTCGTCGAGTACGCGTCCGTGACGGGCGTGGTCGGGCTCATCGCGCTGAGCGCCGCACCCGCGATCGCCGGGCGCCTGGCCACCCTGGCTCCGGCGCGCGGGAACGCGCCGGCCGATCCGGCGGCGGAGATCGCGGTGATCATGAGGCGGGGCCGTGGCGCCCTGATCGCGCTGGTCCTGACCCTGTCGCTGGTGGTCACCGCGTGCCTGCTGGTCGTGGCGGACTCCAGTGATCCGTTCGCGGTCGGGCTGGCCGTGTGCGTCAGCCTCGCCCTGCTTGCGCAGGCCGGCGAGAGTGAGGTGCCGGTGGCCGTCATGTCCCGTCTCGCCGCCGGTTTCGCCGGCCTCACCGCCGTCGCCGTACGCGCTCCCGTCCATCTGCTCCACCTCGCCTCGACGCCCGTGGCCCTGCTCGTGTTCGGCCTTGGCGCCGTCGTCCTCGGCATCGGATGCGGCCTGTCGAGCCGGAGGGCGCCCGCCGAGATCCCGGAGGAGCGCCCGTCCTGGCTGGGGACGCTGGGCATCGCGATGCTCGCGCTCTCCGTACCGCTCGCCGCGGGTGTGTTCGGGGTGTTCGGCGACCTCGCGCACCTCGGCGGACGACTCTGACGTGAAACCGGCCTGGCAGCGTGTCTCTCCGAACGCCTGGGGCGCTCACCGTACGATCGGCGCCGCCGTCCGTGCGGCCGAGGACGGCGCGACGGTGTCGGTGCACCCGGGGGTCTACCAGGAGTCGGTGGTCCTCGACCGGGACGTGACGGTCGTCGCGGCGAAGGGGCCGGGCACGGTGCGCATCGTGGCCCCGCAGCGGTCCGCGCTCCTGCTGCACGGCTGCGCCGCGACCGTTCAGGACATCACGCTCGAGGCGGCCTCCCCGAAGGAGACCGCCGTCCTGGTCAAGGGCGGTTCGCCCGTGCTGGAACGCTGTGAGATCGGCCGGGGCCGCGTCGAGCTCACGGCGGACGCCCGTTGCGTGCTGCGCGGATGCCACGTCCGCGACGCGGAGTTCGCCGGCGTCTACCTGACCGGTACGAGCCGGGCCGTGATCGAGGACTGCACCATCCGCTCGGTCGACGGTGACGGGATGCGGCTCGACGACGCGGCGCACGCCGACTGCGCGCGCACCACGGTGGACGACGTACGGGGCAGCGGCCTGCGCGTCGCCGGCACCGGCGGCGGCGTGTTCGACGACTGTGAGATCAGCGGTACCGGTGCCGCCGCCGTGTTCATCGAGGCGCCGGCCCACCCGCGTCTGCGCCGCTGCCGGCTGCGCGACACCGGCGCCGAAGGCGTACGGATCGAAGGCTCGGCGCGGTGGGCCGACGACGGCGCGCGCCGGGAGGAGGAGACGCCCGACGAGGACGAGCCGGCCGGCGTCGAGGCCGGGCGGGAGGACCGCCGGGTCCGGCTGGAGCAGTGTGAGATCACTCGTACGGGCGACGGGGTGGTCGCCCGCGGCGACTCCGGCGTCTCGCTCAAGGACTGCCATGTCCGGGAGGCCAAGGGCAGCGGTGTCGTCGTCTCGGGAAACTGCCGCGTGGATCTGGAGGACGTCCGTCTCGTCGACGGGGCCGGAACGGCGCTGGTCATCACGGACGCCGGTGACGTCCATGCGCGGCGTACGGTCCTGACCCGTACGTCCGCCAACGGCGTGCACTGCAGCGGCGCCGCCATCCTGACGCTGACCGACTGCGAGGTCTCCCGCACGGCGTTCACCGCCGTCCACCTCGACGGCGGAGCGCACGCCACACTGCGCGACTGCCGCGTGTCCGACACGCCCGAGCACGGGTTGCGCGTACGCGAGCAGGCCGAGTTGAAGGCCGAACGCGTCATCGTCGAGCAGATCCGCATGGCGGCGCTCAGCGTCGAGGGCGGCGACGCGCTGCTGCGCGGCTGCCACGTCCGCGACGCCGAGACCGGCGCCAAGATCACCACGACGCACCGGCCGCTCCTCGACGACTGTGCGTTCACCGCCATCGCCCGTACGGCCATCGAGATCGGAGTGGACACCGGCGTCCTGATCTCCGGGGGCCGTATCGAGAGGACCGGCTCGGCCGGGATCTTCCTGGACGAGCACAGCGAAGCCTGGTTCGAGGGCATGCGGATCACCGACACCGAGGGAAGCGGCCTGATCGTGTGGACCGGGGCCCGGCCGCGCGTCCGGAACGTCACCGTCGCGCGTACGGGCAAGAACGGGCTGTACGCCGCCAAGGGAAGCGCCGGAGTCTTCGAGGACTGCGACATCTCCGAGACGGGCTTCCCGGCGATCTACGTGGGCGAGGAGGCGACGCCGACCCTGCGGCGCTGCGTGGTGCACGACACCGGGGAGGACCTCACCCGCGCGGACGGCGCCGAGCCGGTGTTCGAGAACTGCTGGACGCGCGGAGTGGCCGGCAGCTCCATGCCGCAGGCCGAGTCGGCGCCCAGGGCGGGCGGGAGCGCTCCGGACGAGCCGGAAGAAGGCCTGGAGTCGGAGGAGACCCTGGAGGACCTGCTCGCCGAGCTCGGCCGTCTCGTCGGGCTGGACCGGGTCAAGCAGGAGGTCAGCGCGCTGGCCCAGCTCATGCGGATGGTCAAGCGGCGCGAGGAGCTCGGCCTCTCGCCTCCGCCGCTGTCGCGGCACCTCGTCTTCGCCGGCAACCCGGGCACGGGAAAGACCACGGTCGCCCGCCTGTACGGGCGCATCCTCGCCGCGCTGGGGCTGCTGGAGCGCGGGCACCTGGTCGAGGCCGACCGCGGCGACCTGGTCGGGGAGTACGTCGGGCACACCGCGCCCAAGACCACGGCGGTCTTCCGGCGGGCGATCGGGGGCGTGCTGTTCATCGACGAGGCGTACGCCCTGGTGCCGTACGGGCAGGGCAGCGACTTCGGCCAGGAGGCGGTCTCCACGCTGGTGAAGCTGATGGAGGACCACCGCGACGAGGTCGTCGTGATCGCCGCGGGCTATCCGGGCGACATGGAGCGCTTCATCGACTCCAACCCCGGCCTGGCCTCACGTTTCACCCGGACTCTCACGTTCGAGGACTACCTTTCCGAGGAGCTCGTCAGCATCGTGGAACACCACGCCGAGCAGCACGACTACCGGCTGGCCGACGACACGCGTGACCGCCTGCTGGACTACTTCGCGGCCTACCCGCGCGGCGAGCGGTTCGGCAACGGCCGTACCGCCCGGCAGGTATTCCAGCGGATCACCGAACAGCAGGCACAGCGCGTCGCCGGGCTGACCACCACCCTCAGCAAACGGGACCTCACCGAGGTGCTCCCCGAAGACCTGCCGCAGGGGGTCGCATGAGCAGAATCGCCTTTCACCGGTCCGCGCGTACGATGCCGCCGCCGGTCCCCGAAGAGCGGGTCACGCTGGCGGCACCGCCGCAGAAGCCGCAGAACAACAACGCCTCGAACTGGCTCTTCATCCTGTTGCCGCTGCTGAGCAGCATCAGCATGGCGGCCTACATGGTGACGTACGGCAAGCCGTGGCTGGTCGTCCTCGGCATCTCGTTCGTCCTCATATCGGTCGGGGTGACGGTGGCGGTGCGCTGGCAGTTCCGCAGCACGAACCGGCGCTCGCGCGACCGCCAGCGGGAAAGGTTCGACGAGCACCTCGCCGAGATCCGGCGGCAGGCGCGCGCCGTCGCGAGCGCCCAGCGGGTGGCGAGCGCCTACGCCCACCCGAGCCCGGAGCGGCTGTTCGCGATCACGACCGGCCGCCGTCGCGTGTGGGAGCGGCGATACTCCGACGAGGACTTCTTGAAGCTGCGGCTCGGCGTCGGCCGCGGCCCGCACGCGCTGCAGATCCGCCAGAGCGGGCGCGGCGATCCGATGGCGGAGTACGACAAACATTCCCAGCGCGCGGCCGAACGGGTCGTCGCCGCCAACACGAGCGTGGGCCGGCAGCCGGCCTGGGTGGACCTGGCGCGGTCCGGGGTGGTGAGCCTGCTCGGCTCGCCGGAGACCACGCGAGCGGCGGCCCGTACGCTGCTGGCCCAGCTCGCGGTACTGCACGCGCCCGACGACGTCACGGTGGCCGTCTGCGCGAACGGCGCGCCGGGCTGGGAGTGGGCCAAGTGGCTGCCGCACACCCACGACCCGGAGGCGCGGGGCGCGGACGCCGGAGTGGTGCCGCTGGTCGCCGACGACCTTCCCGGGCTCGCCGACTTCCTCGACGACCACCTGGACAAGCTCCAGCGGCAGCGGGCCGAACGCGCGACCCGGCTCACCTCCCTGCGGGACAACGGGCCGCGGCACCGGCTCGTCGTCGTGCTCGACGGGTACCAGCCGGACGAGGCGTGGGCGCGTACGCCGCTGGTCCAGCGCCTGATCGGCGAGGCCGGCCCGGAGACCGGCGTCACGGTGGTCTGCCTGGTCGGTAAGGAGAAGGAGGAGCCCGAGCGCGTCGGCGTACGGGTGCGCCTGGACGACGCGGGCGGCCTGGAGCTGACGAGCCGGGTCCCGGCCCTGCACGGCGCCGTCGAGGACGCGGTGGCGGACCGCATGGGCGCGGCCGTGTGCGAGCAGATCGCCCGCCGCCTCGCGCCGCTGCGCCTGTCGGGCGAGCGCGAACAGGTGCTGTCGCGGACGGTCTCCCTGCCGGACATGCTGGGGGTGTCCGACCTGGCGACGTTCGACCCGCGGACGCGGTGGCGGACGCCGGACGACGAGATGCTGCTGCGGATCCCGATCGGCGTGACCGGCGAGGGCGACGATCTGGCCCTCGACCTGAAGGAGTCCGCCCAGGGCGGCATCGGCCCGCACGGCCTGGTGGTCGGCGCGACCGGGTCGGGCAAGAGCGAGCTGCTGCGCACCCTGGTCACCGCGCTGACGATGCAGCACTCCCCGGAGCTGCTCAGCTTCGTGCTGGTCGACTTCAAGGGCGGCGCCACCTTCGCCGGCGTCACCGAGCTGCCGCACGTCGCCGGCCTGATCACCAACCTCGCCGACGACCTGGCCCTGGTCGACCGCATGCGCGCCGCGCTCCAGGGCGAGCAGCAACGCCGCCAGCGGATGCTGCGCGACGCCGGAAACGTCGACTCGCTCAGCGACTACCAGCTCCGGCAGGCGGCGGGCGGCCTCGACGTCAACGGCAAGCCCCTCGAACCGTTGCCGTACCTGCTGATCGTGGTGGATGAGTTCGGCGAGCTGCTCTCGCAGCGGCCGGACTTCATCGACCTGTTCGTCCAGATCGGGCGGGTCGGGCGCAGCCTGGGCATGCACCTGCTCCTGGCCACCCAGCGGCTGGAGGAAGGGCGCCTGCGCGGCCTGGAGTCGCACCTGTCGTACCGGATCTGCCTTCGCACCTTCAGCGCCGGTGAGAGCCGCGCCGTCATCGGCACCCCCGACGCCTACCGCCTGCCTCCCATCCCCGGGTCGGCGTACCTGAAGGTCGACGAGTCGGTCTACGAACGCTTCCGCGTCGCGCACGTCTCCGCCCCGTACCAGGAGCCGTCCCTACGGGAACGGGCCGTGCCGGAGAAGGTCCCCCCGGTGCCGTTCGCGTTCCGCACTCCGCACCAGGGACGGGACGAGACGTCTCCGGAGACCCCGGTCGCGCCGTCGCCGCGGATCGCGGCGGGCGAACGCACCGAGATGCAGGTGGCGGTCGAGCAGGTGCGCCGCTTCGGGTCGCCGGTGCACCAGGTCTGGCTGCCGCCGCTGCCGGGGAACATCACGCTCGACTCGGTGCTGGGGAACGTCGACGTCGAGGACCCGGGCCACGGGCTCCAGGCGACGATGTGGCCCCAGGGGCAGCTGAACTTCCCGATCGGCGTGGTCGACCTGCCGGTCCAGCAGACCCAGTATCCGCTGGTCATGGACCTGGCGGGCGCTCACGGGCACCTGGCGCTGGTCGGCGCGCCGCAGACCGGCAAGAGCACCCTCCTGCGCACCGCGCTCCTGGCCGCGATGCTCACCCACACCCCAGGGGAGCTGCGGTTCTACTGCGTCGACCACGGCGGAGGGGGGCTGCAGGGCCTGCAGGACGCGCCGCACGTGAGCGGAGTCGCGGGCCGCCACGACCCCGAGCGGACGGCACGTGCGCTGTCCGAGGTGCACCAGCTCCTCGGCGCCCGCGAGCGTCTCTTCGAGGAGCTCGGTATCGCCTCGGCGGGCGACTTCCGCCGGCTGCGCGACGAGGGCGAGCTGCCCGAGGAGATGGACGCGGCCGACGTCGTCCTGGTGATCGACAACTGGGGCGCCGTACGCGAGGTGACCGAGAACGCCGACGCGACGGTCGCCGACATCTCCTCACGGGGTCTCGGCGTCGGCGTGCACCTGGTCATCAGCGCGAACCGGTGGGCGGAGATCCGGATCAACCTGCGCGACAACATCCGCGGCCGCATCGAGCTGCGGCTGAACGAGGCCGCCGAGTCGGAGGTGAACCGCCAGGCGGCCCGGCTGCTGCGCACGGTGCCGCCGGGTCGCGGCATCGCCTCGCCGGGGCTGGTCTACCACGCGGCGCTGCCACGGATGGACGGGGTGCAGACCACCGACGGCCTCGGCAAGGCCCAGGAGGCGGTGATCGAGGAGGTCGCGGCGTGCTGGCCGGGTGAACGCGCGCCCCACCTACGCGTCCTGCCCAAACGTGTGTCACCGGCCGAGCTGCGCGCCCTCTGGGACGCCGGAGCGCCGTCCCCGGGCGAGGTCCCGGTCGCGCTCCGCGAGCTCGACCTCGCGCCGGTCGGGGTGGACCTGCGCGCCGCGGACCCGCACTTCCTCGTGTTCGGGGACTCCGGTTCGGGGAAGACCTCCTTCCTGCGCGGGTGGATGCGCGGCCTGGTCGAACGGCACGAGCCCGAGGACGTGCGCTTCGTGGTCATCGACTACCGGCGCGGCCTGATCGACGCCGTTCCCTCTCCGTACATCGGCGCGCAGGCGGGCGACGCGGAGTACGCCGTGGCCTATATCGAGCAGTTGGTGGGAAAGCTCGGCGAGCGACTGCCTCCGCCGGAGGTATCAAGCCACGACCTGCGGGAACGCAACTGGTGGACCGGGCCGGAGCTCTACCTCGTCGTCGACGACTACGACCTGGTCGCGGGCGCGACCCGCGGGCCGCTGGCTCCGCTGGCCGACTATCTCACCCAGGCGCAGGAGCTGGGTTTCCACGTGGTGCTGGCCCGCCGCGTCGGCGGCGCCTCACGGATGCTGATGACCGATCCGCTGGTCAGCAGGCTGCGTGAGCTCGGCTCCCCGGGACTCGTGCTGTCCGGGGACCACCGGGAGGGCATCCTGGTCGGCGACCAGCGGGCCGCCCAGCGGCCGCCCGGCCGTGGCGTGATGGTCCGCCGCGGCCGGCCGGCGCAGGTCGTGCAGACCGTGCTCGACGAGGACGAGTCGTGGTGAGCGCGTCACGCCTCGTCGGCGGCGGGGCGGGCGAAGCGTTCGTCCAGCTCGTCGCGGAACTCCGCCGGGAGCTCGAACTCTCCGGACTTGATCCGATCGAGCAGGTCGACCCACGCGCTCGGCCGGAAGAACAGCTTCGGGCCGTCGGGGTCCTTGCTGTCGCGGACCGCGATCACGCGCTCGGACTCGGCCGGTACTTGCGTCACTGGCTCGCACCTTTACGTGAGACGTCGTATCAAATGCATTATGCCTTAACCGAGTGGAGGAAGAAGAACTCGTGAGCGGGATCATCGAGTCGGCGGAAGTGTTGTTCGTCGACGGTGCCGACGTGCCGGTAAAACATAAACACGAAGATCGAATGGTGGTCCTGCGGAACGCGGACGACCCCGACGGCGACGCGTTGTACTACACGCCGAACGAGTGGGAGGCGTTCATCCTCGGGGTGAAGGACGGGGAGTTCGACGACCTGGCCACCGGGCCTGGCGTGCCGATCTCCGACCCCGACGACCCTGACGAGGGCGATGCGGCCGGCGGCGGCCAGGCCGCGGCCTTTCCCTGGACCGGTCGTCCGGGATACCCGCTCGGCGGGCGATCCCGGGGCTGATCGCCCGGCGCGCGAAGCGCCAAAAATACGGCACGTTTAAGTGGTGTTTCCTTACTGTTAAAAGCCGTTCCTCTTATTGCCTCCGTTACTACGGCCGTCGTAGCTTCTGCTCAGAATCTCTGTTCGGTGAGCTGCGGCGGTGGCATTCCAGATGGGCGTACCGGCTTTTCGTGCCACTCAGGCGACACCGGACCCGTGGCGGACGTCACGGCGAAGTACCGGCGCGTGCGTACAGGCGAGGACCGTCCTCCTCCCGCCCGTCTCCCCGGACAGGGTCACGGTCTGGTTCGACGAGGGCTCGGCCGTCGCGAACCGCCATGCCGTGGCCCGGATCGCGGTGGCCGCCGCGGCGGTGCGGGACCTCACCGGCCGGACCGGCCCCGCCCTGCGTGTCACGGCGACCGGCTTCGGCAACGGGTTCGTGCGGTTGCCACGCGCCGGAGACCGGCTGCGCGACCAGCGGGCGCGGTCCATCGGGGAGAAGCGGGCGAAGGCGGTCCTCGCGCTGCTGAGGGAGTCCCTGAAGGACCTCGAAAGAGCCGGGCGGATCACGTTCGCCCCCGCCACGTCCGGCGGCCGGGAACCCGACGCGGCCGCCCGGGCCCGGCGGCGGGTGGAGATCGCGTTCGAGCCGGCGGAGCCGCGCCCGGCCGGTTCCGCCGAGCCGCCCGCGGGCCTTGTCCCGCCTCGCACGCTGACGGCCCTGATCGGCGCGTCGGAGGCGATGACCGCGGCCGCAGCGGGCACGGACGTCCCCATCCCGCCCGAAGTCCGGAAGGCGAGCCCGCCGCTGCGGGCGCTGGAGCGCAACCGGGTCTCCGTGGCGAGCCGGATGGCCACGGTGCTCTCGTTCACCGCCGCCGCGCGGGCGATGCTCGCCGGCGCGGACACGACGGGGTCCGGGGCCGTCGCCGGAGGGCTTCACGGCGCGATCACCGCGCTCGACGACACCCTCGAAGCGGGGTCGGCGATCCTGCGGCTGCAGGACACCGTGGCGGAACTCCGGCGGCTGCTCGAAGCCGTGGCGCCCGCTCGCACACGCCGGCAACTGGAGCGCGAGATCCGGCTGCTGGAGTCGGAGGGCGCGCTCGACGAGCGCGCGTCCGAGATCCGCGAGAGGATCGAGGACGCGGTCGTCCGCCATCAGGCCGAGCTCGCGCTACGGGAGGAGCGCCGCGCGTCGGCCCGGCGCACGGCGGAGACCGTTGCCGCGGCGCGGAATCCCACGCCACAACAGGTGGCCGGATCCCTTGAGCAGACGGTCGCGCGGCGAGCCGGCCAGACCGAGGTCGAGCCGGACCGCGACGGCGACTGGGCGCAGCGCCTGGCGTACTACTGGCTCGTCCACCAGCGCGCGCAGGAGGACGTGGCGCTCCTCGGGCTGGACCCGGCGGCGCGCCGGGCCAAGCGGGCCGAGCTGCGAGCCCTCGGGCTCGCCCTGGGGCGGCGGCTGGCCGAGCTGCTGCGTGACCAGGTGGAGCCGGACGCGTCGGTCGAGAGGGAACTCGCGGGGCCGATCGACGCCCTGCGAGCCGCGATCGCGCCGATCGAGAAGGCGCGGCGGTCCCGTGCCGGCGCGTCGCCGTGGGAGATCACCCGATCGACGCCGGTCGCCCGGTACGAACTGCCCGCCTACCTGCGCGGCTCGCTCGGTCCCGAGCTGGTGCGTTCGGTCGCGCCGGAGGCGGCGACGGCGTTCGCGGACGAGGTCGTCGCCCTGTTGCCCACGTGGCTGCGGGCGCACTACACCGACCGCGTCCGCGCGCGGATCACCGCCGACTGGCTGATCGACAACTGGGGGCATGTCGCCGGCGGCACGCTCACCTTCGACGTCGGGCCGTTCAAGGTGACCCTGTGGGCGGAGACGAGCGGCGGCACCCAGCTCGGCGACGAGATCCACGTACGGCCCAAGCACACGACGGCCCTCACCACCGGCTCTCGCGCCGGCCGGGTCCACTTCTTCATGTCCGACGGGACGCTCAACGTGGCGTGGGCGCTGGACTCGTTCGCGGGAAAGCATCTCGGCGCGCTCGACCTTCACGGCCACGACGCCTTCGCCGGCGTGGCCACCTGGGGCTGGGCCGACCACTACGAGAAACCGCAGTCAGGGTACGGCATGCGGATCGACCAGACGGTCAAGGGCAGCACCTACCGCTCGGTGCCGTTCGGGATGAGCGTCCAGGCCTTCGCGAAGGTCGAGCTCACCGGGGTTCCGGGTGTCTCCTGGGTGCAGGACAACACCGGGGCGGCGCCGATCGTCAGTGACGGGGTGGAGCTGGCCGTCTCACGCGAAGTGCTCTATCCCCTGAACGCCGCCGCTCTCGCGGCCTCACGCTCGGTCTTCCCCGGCAGGATCGATGGCCGCTGGGAGCCCGTCCCCGCGAGCCTGGTCGCGCGTGACGAGCCGGTGCGTCTCCCGCGCTGGTCCTGGGTGCAGGCGTTCGAGGCCGCCCGTGCGCTGGCCGCGGCCGTCGCCACGGCGATCGGCGCGAAGCCCGGGTCGGAGCTCGAACGCCGGGTGCAGCGGGCGATCACTGCGGAGACGGTCGTCGCGGCGTTCCCGCTGGCCCGGAGCAGACATGGCTGGGAGATCGTGCTCGACGCGCCGCGTACGGGCCCGAACTCCGTCACGGTGCGGTTCGAGTTCACGAACCCGGGCCTGGTGCTGCGCGGCGACGACGGCACGTGGGCCGACTACGCGCAGACGCTGGTCACCTACCAGGACGTCGTCACGGCGCACGCGGACATGATCGATATTCCGCCGACCCTGATGTTCGCGGCGCTGCAGCTCTACCACGGCAAGCCGATCGGCGAATTCGACCCGGGCTTCCAGCTCCTGACGTACGCCATGCCGTGGATCTGGCGTGAGGCGGTACGGGTGACGTCCGGGCTGAGCGGCGAGGCGAACGAACTGTCCAGCGTACGGCTGGTCGGCGAGCCCACCGCGCTCATCGCGGTCAAGACCAGGGCGGTCATCGAGGTCGGACGCGGTAAGGCGTGGACCGCGCTCGACCTGCCCCGCGACACCACCATCCGGGTGCTGGACCGTGACCTGCGGCGGTGGTTCGGCGACGAGCTGACACCTCTGCTCAAGCAGCCGAGCACGGTCCTTCCAGAACCGCCGCTGAAGGCGCCGGAGGACCTGAAGACGTGGTGGCCCGCCTGGATGTGGATCGCCGAGGTCGGCGAGAGCCTGGAGAACATCTACCAGCCGCTGGTCGACCAGATCAACCAGCGGTATCCGGGCGCGCTGCCCTACCCCCAGCCGAACCGCCCCGGCCGGTGGGTGACCAGCCCGATCGCCGAGGCGAACCTGCGGGCGCTGAAGCGCGCGCTGTCGGCGGAGCAACTGGCCACCGGCCTGCCGCGCATGCGCACGACCGGCGTGCCGATCACGCTGCAGTGGAAGCAGTACGCCGGCCTGACCCGGCAGGTGTACGTCTGGCTGCGGGCACACTCCGTGGGCGAGGCGCGGTTCCAGCATCGCATGCCGGACGGAGAGCAGGACTTCTTCACGATCAACACGCACGACCTGACCGGCTCCAGCGAGCAGATCTGGGGAAGCTGGTGGGGCCTGCAGTTCACGTTCGCCCTGGGCGCCCTGGGCGTGGACGCCCTGAAGGCGGTGGAGTTCCGGCCGATCCTCGCGGCGCGTCTGGCCAAGACCCTCGGGATCACCTCCGGGCACGTGCTGTGGTCGCTGTTCGGCGCCGCGATCGACGACATCGCCGTCTTCGACCAGGGCGTACGGATCGAGGCGAGCATCAGCGCCGATCCGGTCCCGGACGACCCGACCGCGCGCATGCCCGGCGCGTACCCCATGGACGGCGAGGAGGAGTGGACCGTCCCCGATCAGCACGTCATCGACGGGCCGGCGGGCGAGCACGTCGCCGTGCCGATGGAGCGCGAGGACCCGAACGTCCAGGTGACCGACGACGGCCGGGTGATCGCCACCGACGACATCACGTTCACCATGCCGGTACAGCTCACCTCCCGGCAGGTCACCGGCGACGACGGGCAGGCCGCCTGGGTGCCCTTCGACGACATGGCGGGCGACCGGCCGGCGTGGACCGCGGAGAGCGGGCCGGAGTGGCCCGACCAGTCGGTGCTCCTGCCTCACCTCGGCGGCGTCCGGGAGGAGATCGAACGGGCGTTCGCCGAGCGCTTCGGCGTCGACCTGCCGGCCTCGGAGCAGGTACGGCTGGCCGACGCGATCCAGTTGCTGGCCGGCCGCATCCAGGACCTCCAGCAGTCGCCGGCCGAGGACGAGGGCGGCTGGCCGATCTGGGAGGGCAAGGCCGGCTTCCGCGCACCGGACGTCCTCCACGGGCGGTGGGGCGACACCGGCGCGAGCGTGCGTGCCCGCGCACGGGTGGTGCGAGCCGAGACCGTCGCGCCCGCCGACGGCTTCGGCGCCTACAACGAGTACGGCAGCCTCGACCTGCACGGTCTGTACGAGGAGTCCGGCAGAGGCTGGCAGGGCGGCCTCCGCGTGCGGTTCCCGATCGGCGTGAACGAGCACACGACGCTCACTCCCCAGCCTCAGCTCCTGCGCCGGGCCGAGAACAACAACGGCTCGAACGAGGAGATCTCCGGCACACGGAGCCGGATGACGCTGGACGTGTCGACGGGGACCAGCTTCCTGCTGCTCGGCCGGGCGTACATCGAATTCGACTTCATCCTGGCGGTGGACGACTCTCCGCCGGACCCGAGGCCCGTTACCGTCACGCGTGCCGGATGGTTCGTGCACAGCTCCGAACAGGCCGACGAACTCGGCATGGTGCCGGCGCATCGGAAGACCCCCCAGGGCACGGAGGACGCCGCGTTCCCCGGCGCGAGGGTGAAGCAGGAGGAGCTGTACGCGCCGAGCTGGCTGCTCGACGGCGAACACGGCATCGGCAACGCGGGCGTGTACCGGTCGCCCCGTACGCGGGAGCTCGCCAAGAAGATCTACAACACGGTCAAGAAGGCCTGGGGCCACCACGTCGCCGCCGAGCTGGACAAGGAGCTGGTCAAGGCGCTGTCCTCGGCGGGCGCGGTCGCCGTCGTCGACGGTGGCCTGGCATTCGACGTACCGCTCTCGGACCATTTCCCCCTGCTGCGGACCGCGAGCCTGCGGGTCGTGCTCAAGGGACGCCTGACCGACCCCGGCTACCAGGGCATCAGCCTCGACCGCTTCTACTCCGGCTTCCAGGTGGGCGGCGACCGCACCAAGGACAAGACGCGCGACCGGCGGGTCCGGTGGGCCCTGGACGCCCGGGGCTGGGTGATCCGTGAACTGCACCCCACCCGGGGCGGGGACCCGAACTCCTTCTGGTACAACCACACCTACAGCTACGGCACGCAGAACGAGCGGACGCGTACCGAGTCCGACAGCGCGGAGTCCAAGGTCTCCCATACCGGCAACGACAACTCGGGGCTGTTCTGGTTCGGCGTCGACTACACCGTCGACATCGAGCTGAGCAAGGCGCCGGTCCTGCTCTTCGACCTCCTGACCCTCGGCCTCCTGCAGACGTCACGCTCCCTGCGCGTCGAGCACAGTCAGCGCGGCAGGGCCGCCCGGCTCCATCTCGACCCGTACCTGCTGACCTCGGAACCACCTCCGAAACCGGGACTGACCGTGCTGCCTCCGCCGGCGCGGCTGCCGAAGGTCCTGGACCGGAGGGTTCCGCGCACGCTGTCCGACGACGAGCGGAGATCTCTCGGCGCGACGCCTCCCCAGCGCCTGCCCGGCACCGGCATCGGGGACCTGATCGGCGGCTACCGGTTCCCGGCCGACGTCTTCCGGGAGACCCAGATCATCGGCCTTCCGGGCCTGGACGTCCTTCAGGGACTGGCCGGCGACCTGATGGGGGCACCGGGAGGCGAATCATGGTTCTACGCCTGGGGCGACGTCTTCCGGCAGCTCACCTCCACGCTCACCCAGGCGCAGTTGTCGGGCCGGTCGGCCGAGCTATTCGGCGCCGAGGGGTTCACCTTCTCGATCCGTGAGCCGGGCCGTTTCGGCGGTTACCTGGGCAAGCTCACCCTCGCGGTGAGCGCGCTGGAGTACACCTTCGACACCACCACGCCCGAGGTGATGATCCGCGACTTGAGGAACCGCGCGTCGGTCGTCCGGAGCAGCGGTGGCCGCAGCAAGGTGACCTTCCACTCACCCTGGGCGCTGGTGGACTTCCAGGTGGGCGGCCGGCCGATCGACGGCAACAACGCCGCCGGGCCGTTCGCCGGAGTGGACCACCTGGGCGCCGACACCACGGTCATGGCCGACCGGGGTACGAAGACGATGCTCGAACGCGGTCCCAAGACCACCGGCCGCAACGTGACCCTTGTCGGAGTCAAGCCCACCTATCTACTGGTCTGGAAGCCCGAGTACCGCGCCCCGTGGTTCGTCAGGTACACCCCGGACGTCGACGCGGCGAACGGCGTCCTGCTCCGCGTGCCGACCGAGAGACTGGGCGCGCTGAGCGGCGCCCCGTGGCACGGCGACCGGAGCGGCCCGCCGGCCACGCGGCCCGGCCCCGATCTGATCGAGGGCGACTACGCGACGACCTACCCGGACGCGTACCGGGAGACGGCGCTGAGGCACGCCGAGACCCTTCGGGCGACCCTCCCCGCCGAGGTCTCGCCGGCCGAAGGCCGGCAGGTCCTGTTCGACGCCGCCGTGAACGAGCGGATGGAGCGGCACTTCGGCGCGGCGTTGCGGCACGCGGGCATCGTCGACGTGTCGATGCCGCGGTACGGCGACTGTTTCTTCGAGACCGCGCTCACCGCGCCGCGGGCGGTCCGGGACCGGCTCCGCGAGGTACTGGGCGCCGAGCCGACGGTGGCGGCGATGCGGGCGCACATGGCCGACTTCCTGGCGGCTGACCTCGCCTTCGCCGCCGGTCATCCGTCCGCCGCGCCGGTCGCCGCCGCCTGGTTCATGGACATCGAGACGGAGGAGGCACGGGCCCGGTACGTCGAGGACGTCAGGCGCATGGGCTCCTACGACAACGAGGCGTCCGACCGGGTGCCGGAGCTGTTCTCCCTGATCTTCGGTATCCCGCTCGACGTATGGCAGCCGAGGTACCGCCATCCGATCGGCTGGACGCCGGAGCGGGATCCCGGCACCGTGCCGATGCCGCTGATCCGCCGGGGCTCGCACTACTACTTCGGACAGTTCGCCGACCCCTCACGGCAACCGACACTGCTCACCCCGGCGCGGCCCCGAAACGCGACCGGGAACCGGCTGACGACGGGGCAGGCGAACACGGTGACCGACGCGAACCGCTTCACCTGGAGTTCCTCTTCCGCCAGCAGCGGCGACTGTGTCAGCGTCGCCGTCGTCCGGCGGTGACGATGATCGACTCCCGGCTGGTGCCGGCGGCCTGACCGCGTTCTACCGCCACACGACGGCGACGTTGACACAGTTGCCGTTGCTGGAGGAAGAGGAGGTCCATCTGACGCCGTTCGAGTCGGTCACGGCGTTCGGGTGCCCGGCCCTCCGGCCGCCGGTCCGCGGCACCCCGGACATCGTTGGGCGCGCGCCGGCCGGACGGGGTCGCGTCGAGCCACCCGGGGACCTGTCCGCCGGAGGCGGGACGCGCTCGACGGCGGGAACGACTCGCCGAGAGGAAGACGAACCGGCGTGAGGCGTCGGTCCGACACGCGTGGTCCCGCTGGTCTCACCGGCGGAGTGTGACGCGTCGTCGGCCGCGCGATTGCTGACGTGGTACCGCCGACGGTGGCCGCTTCGCGGAGAAAGCTGGTCGACGAGGGATTCGGCGGTGGCCAGGATGATGGGCGCACCTGGTGTTGAGGCGGTGGTGATGGTCGTGACGAAGTCTTCGTCATTCATCAGGTCAGGAAATTCTTCGCTGGCTCGTAGCGTATCGGCGAGGGTATCGATCATTTCCCGGGCGATGGTGCCGACGGCCTGACGCTCTCTCCGTACGTGCTCCAACAGCGTTTCCGCGGCGAGCCTGGACCGTTCGATCTCCGCCTGCTCTGGCGCGGATCGTTGCGGAGTAAGTTGGTCGATGAGAGATTCGGCGGTGGCCAGGATGATCTGCAAGCCTGGCGATGAGGCGGTGTCGATGGCCGTGACGGGGTCTTCGCCGTGCTTCAGGGCGCGGAAATCTTCGTTGCCTCGCAGTTCGCGGGCAAGGGCTTTGATCATTTCCTGGCTGATGTCGTCGGCCGTTCCGGATCCTCCGGCGGCTTGGCGCCTCGTCAGTACGTGCTCCAGCAGCATTTTCGCTGAGGCGTTGAGCCAGATGGCCTCCGCCTGCTTTCTTCTGGACCGTGAACCGGCGTCGCCGTCTCGCGGGAAAAGCTGGTCGACGAGGGAGCCCGCGGTGGCCAGGATGGTCTGACTGCCCGGTGAGGCGGCGGAGATGACGGTCGCGACGAAGTCGGGATCATTGCTCAGGGCGGCGAATTCCTCGCTGGCCCGTAGTGTGGCGGTGAGGGTCTCGATCATTTCCGGCTTGATGGCGCCGGCGGTTCCGGAACCTCCGGCGGCTTGGCGCTCTGTCCGGAGACGTTCCAACAGTGTTGTGGCCGCGATCCTCGACCATATGGTCTCCGCCTGTCCCCAGAGTCGCCTTTCGCGGGCGAGTTCGGTGGCTGTTCTGTAGCCCTCCCGCATATTCTCAGGGTCGTCTTGATGAACTTCGCCGCTGTGCAGAAGAACGTCGGCGACCCGGTTGACGACCTGTGCCGGTATATAGTCGCCGTGACCATCGGGTGCCGACTCGTTCCGCCGGTCGGCGTGAATCGCGCTTTGCAGAAGAAATGTCGCGGCGCTATCCGCCACGCGGCGACGCCAGCCATCGGCAAGGGCTCTGATGGTGCCCGCGTTCAGGTAGGAGCCATCGCCAGGAAGGACTACGCCGTTCGCGCTTCCGTGGTTATATTCCAGGAACTTCTCAAGAGTGGATAGATCGCCTTCGTTGACCCCGATCGAGATCCCGGCGCTGTGGGCGATATGTATCAGTTCCTTGGGTGAGTATCGCGCTTCGCGGCGTGCTTGGATTTTATTACTGGTGGCCGCGAAGGCCGTGTAGCCGTCTTCCACCAATGAAAGACGGTCCGTGTCCGGCTGGGCAAAAGCCAGGTACCACTCTGCGAGAGATTCGCCTATCGGCTCGAGGTAGGTCGGGTCGACGTCGAACCTCTTGCTCATTCGGTACACGAATCTTGCATCTAGTCCCCATCTGCCGGCCAAGGCGGGGATGAAGTCGGGAATACCGTTCAGCCTCAGGCTGAATTCCGCCAGATCTTCCTTGTCTATGGCGGGATCGGTCCTTGGTCGGGCACCCTCGTTCAGTGCTTTAAGTAGATTCGTGAATTTGTCTTTGTTCCACCAGTCATGGCGTTCCGCGAGTCGCCGGTTGTAGTCCGGTTCGCGAACCAGGCGCCTGATCGGGTGCATGCTCTCGCGATGTCGTCCGCTGGAGCGCTCGAACGGAGGGGGGCCCTCCTCCACATAGGGAGGTGGTTCCACCGGTGGCGCGGGTTCAAGCTGAGCCGCACCGCCGTCCTGAGCCGCACGCGAGGTCGACTGTGCCGGAGCTTCTTCCTCTTCGGGTATGGCGGTGCGGCCGGTGACGGTGCGAGCAGGTCGTTGCCGACGCCGGTTGCTCAGTGTGTGCCGGCTCAGTCCCGCCTGCGGCGATTGCCAGGCGGGCGGTCGACTCGTACCGGCCTCGTGGGCCTGCGGCCGGGACTCCCCGATCCGCGACGCGTCCCCGATCTGGTCGGCGTCGGTTCTGCCGGGCAAATGGCGAGACGTTCCACCGGGTGCGTGGTGAGGGCTGGTGCGTTTCGTTCGATGAACGTCCCGCAGCATCTCGGAGAGCTCCCAGGCACGACCTGTGACCTCTCCGTCGTCGAGGAAGATCTGATGAGCGATCGCGCTCCGGACGTCCTCCAGGATCTCATCGCGCCGCGTCTTCGCCGGATCGGCCTCGGACCGAAAGGGAAAGGCACGGTGCCTTGAGATCATGATCTCGGTGGCCTGCAGGATGAGATGGTCGTACGTTTCCGCCGACACCTTGCCGGCGTCGAAGAAACGGCGAGCTTGTGCGACACGGCGTTCGGCATCGGCCCGTTTTCCGGGGCCGGACCGGTCGGCGGGGCGCAGGACCGTCGGCCCGCCGGGAGACGCCTCCAGGGTGACGGCTCCGTCCGGCCACAGGGACGCCGCACCGGCCTGGACACACGCGTTCCCGCGGCCCCCCAGCGCGCTGTACCGCGAGGTTCGCCACGCCGCCTGCCCGCCGTTCACCCGCGCGCCTTTCCCGATCGACATGCTCCTCCAAAAACCGCCGCGCCTGCCAGATCAAGACACCGACGAGCCCAGGCGTGAAGAACCATCAAGGCTTCCACCAGGCGGCCCCGCGAGGCGAGAACGCGTGTGCCAGCGGCCTGTACGGGCTACGGTCAACCGGCCGGCAGCTTCACGGTGAACGTGGAGCCCCGCCCGGGTTCGGAGGCGGCGGTCACGGTGCCGCCGTGGGTCTCGGCGAGCTTGCGGACGATGGGCAGGCCCAGGCCACTGCCCCCGGCCTGGCGGGTGCGGGACTTCTCCGCGCGCCAGAAGCGGTCGAAGACGTGGGGCAGGTCGGCGGCGTCGATGCCGCTTCCGGTGTCGGTGACGTCGATCTGGATCCACTCCCCGTCCCGGCGGCCGTGCACGGTGATCGTGCCGCCGGGAGGCGTGTGCCGCAGGGCGTTGGACACCAGGTTGCCGACCACCTGGCGCAGGCGTACCGGGTCCGCGTGGACGTCGACGTCGTCCTCGACCCGTACGGTCAACGCGACGTCCGCCTCGCCGGCCCGGGCCCGGTGCGCGGCCGCCACCTGGGCGAGCACGTCGCCCAGCCGTACGTCCTCCGGATGCAGGCGTAGCTGCCCGGCGTCGGCCATGGCCAGGTCCTGGAGGTCGTCGATGACCCGCTGGAGCAGGAGCGCCTCCTCCAGCAGCGAGGAGACGAGTTCCTCGTCGGGATTGCTGATGCCGTCCTCGACGGCCTCCAGCCATCCGCGGACGTTGCTCAGCGGGGTCCGCAGTTCGTGGGCGATGTCGCTGACCATCGTCTTGCGCAGCGCCTCCATGCGGACTCGCGCCTCGGCCATGTCGTTGAACGCCGAGGACAGCCGGCCGATCTCGTCCCGGCCGCCGACCCTTACCTTGACCGACAGGTCTCCGCCGGTGATGCGCTGCGCGGCCAGGGTCAGGGCCCGCAGCGGCAGGATGAGCCGTATCCCGGCCACGACGGTGATCACCACGGTGAGCAGGAGGACCAGCGCCACGACGCCGACCACACGCGACTTGTTGCCCGGGGACAGGACGAAACCGGGCGTGGCGCTGCCGCCGATGAACAGCAGCGCGGGCGGAGAGACGTACGGGGTGAGCTGTGCGCGGCGGGACTGGTTGACGCAGTCTCGGATCCGCGTGTTCGCCTGTGCGGACCGCGAGGCCGGCGAGGGGACGCGCGGGTCGATGTACCAGGTCAGATCGAGGTTGAGGACGACCGTGCCCTCCTGCTTCTGCGCCAGGCAGGCGTTGACCATCGTGTTCAGCCCCTTCAGCGCGCGGCGTTCGCTTTTGACCGGCGCGTCCAGCTCGGAGGCGCCACAGTGATCGGCCACGAGGGGGAACCAGGTCGTCACGTGCGGGTGCCCACTGGGGTCCTGTTCGATCACCCCCGCTCCCGTCCGTCCGTGGACGCACGCCAGGACCCGCTCGGCGGAGCGCCGCAACGCGGCCAGCTCGCCTGCGGTCAGCGCGAACGGGCCGACGGCCCGGGGGTCGACACGGTCGGAGGCGGCGGCCGGTACCAGAAGAGGGTTCACCGCCAGGGGGTCCACGGTCGTCGGTGTCCCGGACGGGGCCGGTCCGCCCCGGGCCGACTCTGCGATCGGCCGGCGATCCCTGGAGGTCAGGGTGACGCGGTGGCCGGTGCTGCGCGCCAGCCGGGTGACGGTCGGGCCGACTCCGTCCCAGGACGTGTGGGTGGCGGCGTAGCCGACCAGCTCGTTGTAGACGGCGGCGTCGTCGGTCACCGCCTGGGCCTGCTGGTGCCGGAGCGCGTCGGTGGTGGTCCGGATGGCCAGCCACGCGGTCGTCGTGACCGAACCGACCGCGATGATCACCGAGATCGCGAGCAGCCGGGTGCACAGGCTCCGGCTCCACGGCACGCTAGCGCGCGCCATCGCCCCGCCCGCCGTCCGTCAGCTTGTACCCGATGCCGTAGACGGTGAGGAGGTACGTCGGCCTGCGCGCCTCCGGCTCGATCTTCTTCCGGAGGTTCATCACGTGGACGTCGATGGTCCGGCTCGTGATGAACCGGTCGAAACCGTGCAGCCGGTCGAGCAACTGCTCCCGGCTGAAGACCCGGTCGGGCTCGGCGGCCATCGTCTCCAGCAGCCGGAACTCACCGGGCGTGCACTCGACCGGCTCGCCGTTCCGGTGGATCTCGTGGCGGACGGGGTCGATGACGATGTCGCCCACCCTGAGCCGTGAACCGGCCGCCGTACGCTGGGCGCGCCGGAGCAGCGTGCGGACCCGCGCGGTCAGCTCCCGCGGGCTGAAGGGCTTGGTCATGTAGTCGTCGGCGCCCAGGTCGAGCCCCAGCAGCAGGTCGTCCTCCGTGGACCGGGCGGTGAGCATCAGCACGGCGACGTCGCTCTCCTCGCGCAGGGTCCGGCAGACCTCCAGGCCGTCCACCCGGGGAAGCATCACGTCGAGCACCAGGAGATCGGTCTCCCGGCGGCGGACCGCGTCGATCGCGGCGCGCCCGTCGTGCACGACGACGACCGAGTGCCGGTCCCGTTCGAGGTAGCGGCGCACGAGTTCGGCCTGTTTGACGTCGTCCTCGGCGATGACGATCTGCGCGCACATGTCGTGAATCGTACGGTCGCGGGCGATGTGCGAACCCTCGTACGGGACTCGCGCAACGGCATCCTCATCGTCGCCTGACAGGTCTCTGACATTCACCGGTGATCGTGCTCGTCGTGACGAGACGGCTCCAACGGAAGAAGATCGTGGTGGCGGGCGTGCTCGGCGCCGGCGCGCTGGTCACGCTCGGCGTGCTCCTGCCGCACCGCCGTGTCCCCGTACGGCCGAAGGCCGCACCGGTCCAGGTGGCCACCGTCATCCGGACGGACCTGTCGGACAGCCGGTCGTTCGACGGCACGCTCGGCCACGGGAAGGCACGCCCGCTGAAGGGCGCGGGCAAGGGCGTGCTGACGCGGCTGCCCGCCGCGGGCACGGTCGCCACGCGCGGCAGGTCCCTCTACCGCGTGAACGACCGGCCCGTCCCGGTCTTCTACGGGCACACGCCGCTGTTCCGGAAGCTGGGCGCCGCGCCCGTACACGGCTCCGACGTGGCCATGGTCGAGGCCAACCTGGCGGCCCTCGGCTACGTGACCTCGGCCTCCCGGCGTGCGGTGATGACGCCGGATCTCCGCGACGCGCTCCGGCGGTGGCAGGCGAAGGCGGGACTCCCGGCCACCGGCACGCTGAGCGCCGGGCAGGTCGTCGTGGTGCCGGGGCCGGTCCGGGTCAGCGCCGTACAGGCACAGCTCGGCGACCCTGCGGCCGGGCCGATCATGACGGTGACCTCGACGACGAAGGTCGTGACCCTGCCGGTGGATCCCGCCGACGCGGACGACCTGGAGACCGGGGCGGCCGTCACCCTCGTACGGCCGGACGAGCGCCACGTACGGGCCAAGATCACTTCGGTCGGCACGACCGTGCAGGGCGGCGACGACTCTCCGAAGCTGACCGTGACGGTCACCCCGCTGCGCGGCCGGGACGTCGCGGGCCTGGACGCCGCCTCGGTACGGGTGCTGGTCGCCACCGAGAGGCACACGGGTGTCCTCGCGGTGCCCGTCGGCGCGCTGCTGGCACTGCGCGAGGGCGGATACGCGGTCCAGCCGCCGGGCGGCGGGCTCATGCCGGTCACGACCGGCATGTTCGCCCGTGAGCTCGTGGAGATCAGCGGCCCGGGCATCGTCGCGGGACTGAAAGTGGTGACGGCGTCGTCATGACAGCGGTCGTGGAGCTCCGTGACGTGAGCAAGCACTACTCCGGCGGCGTGGCCGCCCTCGACGGCGTCTCGCTGACGATCGAGGAGGGGGAGCTGCTCGCCATCGTCGGCCCCTCTGGCTCGGGGAAGTCGACCCTGCTCAACATCGTCGGGACGCTGGACCTGCCGACGCGGGGGACCGTCGCGATCGACGGCCAGGACGTCACCCGGCTGACCGACCGGCGGCTGTCGGCGCTGAGAGGACGGCGGCTCGGCTTCGTCTTCCAGGGGTTCCACCTCACCGACGGCCTGAGCGCGGCCGACAACGTCGCCACCGGCCTGCTGTACGCCGGGGTCCCGCGCCGGTATCGGCGCACGATGGCCCTGGAGGCGCTCGGCCGGGTCGGGCTCGGCCACCGCGCGGACCACCTGCCGCACCAGCTGTCCGGCGGCGAGTGCCAGCGGGTCGCCATCGCACGCGCCGTGGTCAACGCTCCCGCGCTGGTCCTGGCCGACGAGCCGACCGGCGCCCTGGACACCGCCAACGGTCAGGCCGTCCTCGACCTGCTGCTCGGCCTGGGCCGGGAGGGCACCACCATCGCCGTCATCACGCACGACCGCGACATCGCGGCGCGGCTCCCGCGGCAGGTCGCCCTCCGCGACGGGCGCGTCGTCGCCGACGCGCGGCGCACGCCATGACCGCGCCCCCACGGCTCGCCCCCGGCGACGTCCTTCGGCTCGGCCTGCTGGGCATCAGCACGCGCAAGCTCCGCGCCGCACTCTCGGCGCTCGGCATCTCCATCGGCGTCGCCACCATGATCGTCGTCACGGGCATCCCGGCCTCCAGCCAGGCGGAACTGCTCGACCGGCTCACCGCGCTGGGCACCAACACCCTGCGGGCCGAACCGATCGCGCAGCAGGACACGCCGGTCGAGCTGCCCAAGGACGCCGTCGCGATGGCCGCGCGCATCGGCCCGGTGACCGGCGCCGCCGCAGTGGCCAACACCCACGCCGTCGTACGCCGTACGGACCGGATCGACCCGGAGGACGGATCCGGCCTCACCGTGCTGGCGAGCGGCACCAACCTGCTCGGCGAGATCAACGGGACGGTTCACTCCGGCCGGTTCCTCGGCGCCTCCACCGAGAACTTCCCGACCACCGTCCTCGGCTACGTCGCGGCCACCCGGCTCGGCATCGACCGGGTGGTGCCCGGCAGGCCGGCCCCGCAGGTCTACATCGGCGACACCTGGTTCACCGTGATCGGCGTCCTCGACCCCCTGCCCCTGGCCCCGGACATCGAGCGCTCCGTCCTCGTCGGCTGGGGTGCGGCCACCGACCGGCTCGGTTTCGACGGCCGCCCGACCGTGGTCTACGTCAAGGCGCGCGAGGACGCGATCGAGGATGTACGCGCCGTGCTGCCCGCGACGCTCTACCCGCAGGCGGCCGGCCTGGTCGAGGTCAGCCGCCCGTCCGACGCGCTCGCCGCCAAGCGGGCGAGCCAAGCCACCTTCTCCGCGCTCTTCCTGGGGCTGGCCGGGATCGCCCTGCTGGTCGGCGGGGTGGGCGTGGCCAACACGATGTTCGTCTCGGTGCTCGAACGCCGCCGCGAGATCGGCCTGCGGCGGGCGCTCGGTGCCACTCGCGGCCAGATCCTCATCCAGTTCCTGACCGAGTCGGTCGCGGTCGCCGGGCTCGGCGGCATCGCCGGGGCCGCGATCGGCGTCCTGGCGACGCTCGGCTACGTGACCTGGGAGCGGTGGCCGCCGGTCATCGCACCGGCGACCGTCGCCGGCGGCCTCGCCGGCGCGGTCCTCGTCGGAACGCTCGCCGGCATCCATCCCTCGGTCCGGGCGGCGCGCCTCACTCCCACCGAAGCCCTGGCCACCTCGTGAAACCCGTTGAAGAAAGGTCTGGTCCCATGCCCGTCCCCGTACGGCTGGTGCTCCTCGGCGCGGTCGTCGCCGTGAGCACGGCCTGCTCGTCCCACCCCGCCGCGCCCCCGAAGGTCGCGTCGCTGTCCACCCCGACGCGCGCGTCGGCGTCACCGTCATCGGGCGACCGGCTCCGGTATCGCCTGGACATGACCGACGCGGATCGGACGGCGCTTCAGGCGCCGTACCTGAAGTGCATGTCACAGCACGGGGTGGACGTGATGAGGACACGCAGCGGTGACGCGCCCCGACCGTCCGGCGACACCATGGACAAGGCGAACCGGGCGTGCGAGAGCCTGCTTCCGCTGCCGCCGTGGGAGGAGGACGCCAGGAACCCCCACGCGGCGGACTTCCAGCTCAAGGTCGTCGCCTGCCTGCGCAAGAAGGGGGTCAAGTACGTCGGGTTGTCCAAGGACACCTCGTCAGGGGTCGTGGGACCGGCCCTCGGCGGGCGGCAGAGCGACCAGGACTCCATCCGGAAGGGCATGGCCCTCATCCCGGGATGTGAGAGAGAAGTGGCCCGGCACTGAGGATCAAGCCTTACCCACTGAACCGACTGTAAGTGTCGACTATCGACGTGAGCAGCACGGGAGTGGGCCATGTGGCGGAAGGCGAGCCGGAGCGCGCACGGCCCGGGGGCGTGCGTGGAGGCCGGTGCGGCGGTGCTCGAACCGGACCGCACGCTGTGGATGCTGGCGCCGGGCACCGGCACACGTGCCGCGCCCCTCGGCAGGCTCGCGCCCTCCGGCCGCTTCGAGGCGGCCGCCCCGGCCGCCGGTGCGCCCCTCGGCCGGGCGTACGCGCGGGCGCGAAGAGAGTTCGGGCTTCCCGCGAGCTACCGCTTCACCCCGTCCCACGCGGACGCGATGGAGCGGCTGACCACACTGGCGTCGAACGGTGGTTCGCGCGCGCTGGACTGGCCCGCCTTCGCGCGGCAGGTGAACCGGTCCCTGCTTGCGCGCGGCGGTGACCTTCCGGTTCTCCTGTCGGCGGCGCGTCTCACCCGGGACGTCCACGGCACGGAGTTCACCGTCGAGCAGCTGCGGAAGGTCCGTCGGCTGGCCGACGCCGTACGCGCGGACACGACCGTCCTGGCGCGTACGGGCCGGGCTCCGGGCAACGAGGTCAGGCTCGACGACCTGTACGCGGTGATCCGTACGTTCCCCGGCGTCGAGGGCGAGGTCACCGCCGAGGACACGCGTACCCTGGCCGGACTCGTGGCGGGTACGGCCGGGATCGACGCGCTGCGCGACGCCTGGTCGGCCGGAGCGCGGGCGCTGCGGGACGACGCCGCCGTGGCGCTGAACCAGGCGATGCTGGCGGCGAGCGGACTGGGGCCCGCGCTGGCGGTTCTCGGCCCGGACGCCGCCGCCGGCCTGGACGCGCCGTTCGGCCGCCTGAGCGAGATCGTCGACGGTCCGTGGCGGCCGAACCTCCAGGAGCGCGTCGAGGCCGCGCGCGCGGCGCTCGGCGAGATCGAGACCGGCGTCGGCGAGATCTACGACGCGGCGGTCGGCGCGCTGGACCAGAGGGTCGGCGCGCTCCTGGCCGATGCACCGGAGCCGCTCCGCGAGCGGTTCGCGGCGGTGGACCGGGCCGCCGGCGCCGCGGCCGTCGACGATCTGCTGGCGATCGGCGTGGAGGCCGCCGCCCCGCCGCCGGACGCGCCTGCGACCACCGGGGACGACCAGGTGCGGCGGGCCCGGCGGCTCCCCGGCCGGGTGCTGTTCGAGGCGGCGCGGAACGGCCGGGTGATCCCGTGGGGCGAGTGGGGCCACGTCGCGCGGGTCGGAGCGGCGCGGCCGGGCGCGGACCGTGCGCTGGCCGAACAGGCCACGGCGCTCCTGCCGGAGGACCGGAGACCCGCGGTGACGGACGCGCTCGTGGCGGAGTTCGAGCGGCTGGGCGCCGCGGAGGCGGGGCGGCGGCTCGCCTCGGCCGGGGGAATCCGCGTCCCCGGGGCCACGGTACGGCTGGCGCTCGGCCCGCTGACCGGCGCGGTCTACCGGCGGCCGGAGGAGGTGCAGTCGGTCCAGGTCGGGGCGCGGCCCTCCCAGGCGCTCGACCTCCCGCAGATCATGACGCCGTCGACCTACACCGAGTTCACCGACAGCCGCTCCATCGCGCCCGAGACGGCCGGCGACGGCCTGATGAGCATCGCCACCGGCCGGTGGTGGATGCCGAGCGTCGGTGTGCTCCCGACCCTCACCGGGCGGGGGTCGCGGACGTTCGGCGCCTACGAGGGCGCCGTCAACGCGTCGGTCCAGCAGATCTGGCACGACCGGTACGCGTTCTTCGACGTGCCCGGCAGCCGCTGGTCCGTCACGCTCACCGGCGGAGACGGGACGGAACGGCTCGCGACGTCGCCTGTCGGCGTGACGCTCGCCTTCGCCGAGGACGAGTCGCCGGAGGATTCGGGGCCCCCGCCGGAGACGCCCATGGTGGCCGAACTGCCGGCGAGCCCGCCCGCGGAGATGGCGGAGGCGTTCCACGGCGTCCTGCGGCGGGTCACGACGATCGTCGAGTCGCTCGTCACGGACGGCGGACCCGGCGCGGCGGCCGCGGAGATCACGCGTCGCTTCCCCGGCGCCGACGCCGCCTTCGGCGATTCGGTGTCCGATGTGTTCGCCGAGCCGTCGCTGTTCGCCGTGGCCCAGCACGTGCTGGGCCATGGGTATCTGTCCGGGGAGTTCCGGGTGAACCCGCAGAGCGAGCAGTGGGCGGCCCTGCGCCTGCGCGGCCGGGTGACGTCGGTCCGGCGCGTCGACACCGCCCACGGCTACGTCCAGCAGGACGCCCGGCACCTGTTCTGGTCCGGAGAGTCCAGCGGGATGAGCGGCGGCGTCTCCTCGGGAGTGCAGTTCGCCCCGAACTTCCCGACCTTCACCGTACGCGGGACGCCGCTGACGATCGGCCCGATCTTCTCCTTCAGCCCGGGCGGCTCGGTCAACCGGAGCCTGGCCGCCTCGATGGGCGCGGGGGACTGGCGGTACCTCGGCTACCCGTCACAGCGGCGCGTCTACCGGCTCGCGATCGACCTCGGCGCCGACGTCCGGTCCTCGCGGTCCAGCGCGGCCGGCGCCGTCCCTCTGGCGATGATCGGATACGTGGCCGTGCCGGAGCGGGAGGCCGACCGGTTCGAGCGGGAGCTGCGGGCGGTACTCGACGGTTTCGACCCGTACGGGACCGGCAACGCACTGCCGGTGGACGGGCGGCACCTGACCGACCGCACGCCTCCGCTGGGAATCCTGACGGGCGGCAGCCGTGGCGCGTCGGTCCTCGACCTGCTCGGCGGCTTCGAACGCGTGATCTCCGCCACGATGGGGCAGATCGACGGCGCGTTCGGCGACGCCCGGCTGGCGACGTACGCCGGGCCGCTGACGGCGCGGCAGCGCCACCGGCTGGAGCGGGCGCTGACCCAGCGGTTCTCCCTGGCCGCCGCGCTGCCGTACACCAGTCAGCTGATCAGCCACCGCATGTCCTACACCCGTCTCTACCAGACGAACGGCGGGCGGCTGCGGCTCACCGTACGGGTCCGGTCCGAACAGGGCACCGAGTGGACCGGCGACCGGATCGAGTGGGGGCGGATCGACCACTACCCGATCTCCTACAGCGACCTGGGCGCGGCCGAGGAGGCGGCGGCCCAGTGGGCCACCCGCGGCGGCGGCCACATCCGCGTCGGCCCGCTGAACATCCGGCTGCACAGCGCCAACTTCCCGGTCCAGTACGCCTACGGCCGGTCGAGTTCGTCCGCCCTGACCGCGCGCGCCGGTGTGTGGTCCTCACTGGGGTTCGTGTACGAGGGGCCGGTCCGGCTGTTCACGTTCGGTACCCGCTTCCACGTCGAGGTCCAGCTGACCTTCGAGCCGGAGCTCGCCTCCGGGGGCACCGTGACCGGGGCGGTGACCGGGGCCGTGCGGCGCCTGTTCAGCGGCCTGCCGGATCCCGTCGCGCGTACGGTCGCCCACCGCGGGACGGTCCCCGGCCTGATGCGCTACGCCGTCGCCGAGGGCCTCAGCCCGCTGGCCGGCGGCGACACGGTTCCGCGTCCGCTGCCGAACCTGGGCGCGCCGGTCGTACGCCGGCGGCCGATCACCGGTCCGGAGCAGTGGGACGGTGTCCTCGGCACCCCTGAGACGCTGCGGTCCGACGACCAGCCCCTGGAGGTCTTCGGCGTCGCGGACCTGCGGAGGGTCGTCGCGGAGCTCCTCGACGAGGCCGGCGTGCCCGAGCGCACCTACGCCGACACGCTGGACGTGACGGTCAACGAGGACCAGCTCATCGGCCGGCTGATGTGGGGCGGGACCACGGTGCAGGCGTCCGGCCTCGTCCACGGCGGAGAGGTCGGCGACCGGCACGCGGTCGTCGCCCTGCGGGGGCGGGCGTACGACCTCCAGCGCCAGGCCGGGGTGGTGCGGATGCGCGAGACCGACATCATGGACTCCGAGCCCGCCGTGATCTTTACCGGCCGGCGCTCCACCTCCCACACCGTGTCCGGCGGGGCCGACTTCGCCGGTACGCGAGAGGACGGCGGCCCGTACGGGAGCTGGACCTACCGGAACGTCGCCGAGACGCGCATCGACTCCAACGAGGTGCTGTCCGGCCGCTGGCTCACCCAGGAGGACCGCGACTACCGGCCGCACCGCGGCACGATGCTGTGGGACGTCACGGTGACGAGCTGGAGCGCCAACGCCGCCGGGACCTGGTCGGTGCGGCAGGATTCGGTGCAGGTGCTCGTGGTCGGCGGGATCATGGTGCTGCGGCCGGCGCCGCACGAGCGGGTCGAACGCCCGCTCCACGTACCCCAGTGGCTTCCGCCGAGCCTGATCCCGCTGGTGTCCACCTCCGACCGCCTGGATTGGCCGGGGCTCCAGCACCCGCCCGACGGGCTCAACCCGGTGCTCGACATGGTCCGCGGCGTGCTCGGTGTCGTCGACAGGCGCCTGCTGCACCGGCAGTGGACGATCGTGGACGGCACGCCGACCGCGTCGTACACGGGCCTGCCGGCCAGTCTGCACACGATCCTGGAGCGAAGCGCCCTGCTGGGCCACCGCGACACGCTCCTCGGCCCCGGCCTGGTCCTGCACCTGGCCCGCTCGCTTCCGGGGATGAACGAGCAGGTCAGCCTGGTCCTGCGCGCCGACTTCGTCGAAGGGGAGGACTACGCCTACGACGACACCCGCGCCCGCGACTTCGCGGTGTACCGGCTCAACACCCAGCGCCGGGTCGCCCGGCGCGGCACGACGTCGGCGCACTCGGCGGGCGCCAGCACCGGCACCACCCGGATCCCGCCGGTCTCCCGTGCTGTCGCGGGCGACTATCTCGAAGGCGTCGCCGAGAGCGACTTCTACGCGCAGGCCACGAACGCCCAGGGCGAGATCTTCCGTACGCGGGACGTGCTCACCATCCTCGGCGACACGCACGCCTACACCGGCCGGCTGCGCATCAGTGCGACCGTCTACCGCGGGTACAACCCGTCCAAGGCGCTGCAGGTGATCACGCTCGGCCTCGCGAACTCCGGGTTCGCCCTGCTCACGGATCCGGGCACGCCCGTTCCGGTGGCCGTCACCGACCACGTCGACGTGGTGGAGCGCGTACAGGTCCCGGTGGCGATGCTGCTTTCGCCGCCGGCGCCGATCGACCGGCGGGTGGGACCGGCCGCCGCCGCGCCGACGCCCGAACAGGTGCTGGCGAACGCGGGACGTACGGTCCTCCCCGTCGGGCGGGACCTGATCCTGTCGCGCGGCGTCGTACCGGGCGGCATCGATCCGTTGTCCCTGCGCGCCCTGTTCGACCGGTCGATCGCGGTGTTCAACGGGACCGCCGCGTCCTCCTCCGTACGGAACCTGATGGGCGCCACGGGCGTCCCGTTCGAGGCGTACGCCGCGCTGCTCAGCCGCCACCAGTTCCTGTCCGGATTTCACACGTCGCTGGGCGACGGGCAGGTGTTCCCGGCGTTCGTCCGCGAGGACGGCCCGGCCACCGACGTACGTGGCGAGCTGTCGGTCCAGGCCCGGTTCTACGACCCGCGGCCGCTCGGCTGGGTCGACGCCCGGCTGACCTCCGAGTCGCTGCACATGGCCGAGAACGACCTCCTGGACTCGGCGGGCAGCACGTTCGGCCTGTCGATGGACGGTGGCCCGGCGCTCGCCCCCGCGAGCGGGAACCCTTACGTACCGGTCGAACCGTCCGGGTACCTCGGCCAGAGCCACGACCACGGAGGAACCGCCGGCGAACGCCTCGTACGGCCGATCGTCTTCCGCCGCCGGACGCACTACCTGCGCGTGAGCGTCGGCGTGCTGGCCGGCCTGACGATCAGCGCGGTCAACCAGCGGCGCTTCGTCCGCTACGGGGCCGGCCAGGACCGGCAGTGGTACACGATGGACGAGTCCCTCGAGGTCCTCGTCGATCCCGAGACCGCGCTGGCCCTGCGGATGCTGGACGGTTCCACGGGCATTCCCACGCCGCACGGCCGCTACCTGCCGCACGTCCCGGCCACCGCACCGGCGAATGGGGCCGAGGAACTGGGCCGCCTGCGGGCGGCCTTCGCCCTGCCTCGGTACGGCGACTGGTATCCGATCGCGGGCCACTACGGGGCGGAGGGTGTCGTCCTGACCGCCGTACGGTACGACCCGGCCGCCCGGACGACCGAGCCGGTCACCGAGCGCCTGGACGCCGCCGGTTTCGCCGGCCTCCTGCGCGGACTCGACGATCTCGGCGATCGCCCGGTCGTGCTCGTCATGGGCGGCGTGGACGAGGCGTTCGCGGCCGAGGTGGCCCGGCTGAGCGGCCACGACATCCTCGCCACCACGGACGGCGTGAGCCAGGACGCGTCCGTACGGGCGGCGGACCCGGACGGACGGCCGGGCCGGTGGCGGCACTTCCCCGCCGACGGCGCCGCTCCGGCCGTCCACGGTGCCGATCTCGGCGAGGTCCTGACCGCCGAGGTCGTCCCGTCTCTCCGTGGCGTGCGGGCCGAGGACCCGCCCGGAACCATGACCTCGGAGTCGGCGGTCCTCTGGACGGCCGGGCCGGTCATCGCCTGGAAGGGAAGCAGCCACAGCGACGGGACGGCCTGCGTCGAGGTCGGCATGAGGAAAGCCCCTCTGCCTCAGTGAGGCAGAGGGGCTGGGCGTTACGGCGAAGCACGTGTTCAGAACGTCAGGCGAGGTGCCACTTCTGGTTGTTATATCCGTTGCACGTATAGATCTGCAGACGGGTGCCCGCCGCCGTCTTGTCGCCCCTGGCGTCCACGCACTTGTTCGTGCCGCTGTGCACGATGTCGTTGGCGCTGGTGTGCCGGAACAGCTGCGCGGAGCCGCCGTTGCAGGACTGGACGACCAGGGCGGACCCGGCGGACGATCCGGTGGTGGTCAGGCACATCCCCATGGATCGCATGGTGCCGTTCACGAACGTCCACTTCTGCTGCGGGAGACCGCTGCGACAGTCCCAGATCTGGGTGTAGTTGTTGTTCACGGCGCGGCCACCGGCGATATCGATGCAACGGTGTGAGGCGTTGCCGAGGAGGAAATTGCCGGAGGTGGCGGCCATCACCTTCGCCTGGCTCTGCGCCGCTCCGCCGGCCGATCCGGCGCCCGAGCCACTCGATCCGGAACCCGTGCCTCCGGTGGAGGAGCCGCCATCGGCGGAGCCGCCCTTGGCGCTCTTGCGATGCTTTCCGGAGGGAGTCGCGGGGGGCACGCCCGCCGCGGGCGGGATGGCCCCGGAGCCCGGAGGCTGCCGGTACACGATGCGCGGCGAGGCGGCCGGACTCGCCGTTTTGGAGTGCTGCTTGTCCGCGGCGGCCACCGGCTTGTCCTTGGCATGCGGACGGAAGACGATGGCGCCCACGCCCAGCGCCACGGCGCCGGCCAGCACGACCGTCATGCCGATCGTGACGAGATAGCTGGACAGGCTCTTCTTCTCGCCGGGTGGCCGCACGACCGCACTGAAGGCGCGTGTCAGATCGCGGCGTTTCGGCTCCTCCGGCTGTTCGGGCGTTGGTTCGGACACTCGGAGTTCCCTCGAGGTTAAATTAAGGTACGGATTTCTGAAGTCGCTCGGTAATGTGGAGCATGCGGCACGGAAATGACGCCGCGTTAGGGGGGTCCGTCAGTGCATGAAGGCGTACATTACCCCGTGGGTAATTCTCTCACGATCTGATGGCGTGAATGACAGAACGTGAGTGCCATGTCGGAGAATCCAAGCGCCAGCACACATCTTTGCGTTTGTGACCTCACCATAGTTAATGGCATCGCAGAGTGGTAGGTTTCGCGCTTCGTGTCATGTCCGCCCAGGTGGGCGGTGTCTCCTGGCCGGAGAAGGGTAGGTCATGGTCATGTGGGGTGAGGACGGCTGGGCGGTACGGCCCGGCGCGGGCGAGCGGGTCGATCTCGGCGGACCGCACTGGCTGGAAGTGCTGGTAAGAGGCGCCGACGTCGGTCAGGCGCTCGGTGCGTTCGTCTTCACCCACGACGTGATCGAGGAGAACCCGCCGCACGCGCACCACGGCTTCATGAAGATCGCTTATGTGCTGGACGGCGAATACGACTTCCGCGTGGGCGACGCCACGTTCTCCGGCGGCCCGGGAACACTCGTCGTCGTGCCCAAGGGCAGCCAGCACACGTTCACGACGCCGACCGGCGGCCGGATGCTCTTTGTGTCCTCTCCGGCCGGCAATGAGGAGATGTTCCTGGAAATGGGCCGGCTCGGCCCGGACGCCGCGCCTGAACGGTTCGAGGAGCTCAACGCACGCTTCCAGACCAATGGCCTGCCCGGCGACGAGGGACTTCCTTGGCGCCAGATGCGCGCCGGGGAATGAGCCCGCGCGGCCGGATAGAACCCTGGTGTCATCTTAGAGAATTGTCGTGCCAAGGGTCGAAGGCGCTTTAGATCGCGTCAACCGCCGCATTTAGCTAAGCTCGATTCTGATGTATGTCGTGGGCGCGGAAGCGAAATGGGGCAGCATGTCGATCGCGTGGCGTAAGTCGAGTCGTAGCGTTGCGGCGTGCCTGCAGGCGGCAGTGGCCGACGCCACGATGGAGGGCGGTCAGGTCGTCGGCCTGCAGCCCCCCGCGGACCTCCAGGTTCCTTCCACGAGCGCCCTACCGGCTCCTTCCCCGAGCACGGAGCCGGACGCACCCGCCACCGCGCCTCCGCGATCCGCGACCGGACGCCAGGGCGGGCCCGGCACGGGCGGCGACGTCGCTCAGATCTTCACGGCCAGCACCGACACGGCGATGGTGGCGGGACTGCGGGAGACGATCGCCGAAAGACAGGCCGTCATCAGCGCCGAACTGGCATCCGGCGGTACGGTGCCGTCCGACCAGGATCTGTCGGAGGCGTACGAGAGAGATCCGCAGCTGCGAGTACTCAACCGTTCGCTGGACACCTACACCGGGCCCGCCGACGCGGGATCGGCTCGCGCCGAAGCGCGCACACCGCGGGTGAGCAGGGCCGGTAGCCCGGTGCCCCCGCGCTCCGTGCGCAGCCGGCCCGGTTCCCCCGTACCGGCGTTCCTCGATGCCGCCCCTCGTCCGACCACGCCCGTGGAGCCGCCGACCACGCCCGTGGAGCCGCCGCTAACGCCTCCGGAGTCGCCGGTCGCGCACCCGGAGTCGCCGGTCGCGCACCCGGAGCCGCCTGTCGCGCACCCGGCCGCCGAAGTGACGGCCGACTCCGGCCCGGATCTCCCGCGCGACCGTACGGACGTCACCCTGGGCGGCCTGCCCGCGGGTGTCGGCTGGGCGCACGCCCGGTTGGCGCGTTCGTGGGACCTGCGGTTCGACACGGCGGACGCCACGTCACCGTACGCGGCGGTTCTGGCCGCCTCCAACGGTTCTGTCTCCGCCGGCGGCCAGGTCTTCCGCGATGCCGACGGCCTTCGCGGGTTCGTCGCGGGGCGGATGCGCGACGCACCTCTGCGGGCGGGCGGTCAGGGGTGGCCGCCGGTGGAGCAGGCGTACCGGCAGGCCGTGGTGGATCGGCTGGCCGGCGGGACGCCGCCGGAGGGCCTCCAAGAGGAGATCACGAGGCAGCTCGCCGGCGACGAGGCGTGGCAGCAGATGGTGGCGAGCTTCCAAAGCCCCGGTCACTGGGATGAGCTGGAGAGGGCTCTCGCCCCCGTGATGCTCAGCGAGTACCTCGGGAAGAGCCTGCTGGTGCTGCACGCCGGCGGACGGATGAGCTCCTTCGGGTCCGGTCCCGCGCTGGTGGTCGCCGAGCGTACGGATCCGGCCGGAACGGCGCACTGGACCGGTGTGCCGTCGATGGCGGCGGGCCCGGCACTGGGCGGGCTGTCCGGCGGGCAGGTGGAACGGGCGGCCTCTGACGGGATGGTGTTCCTCGGAGACCGCGGCGGTGACTTCTTCGACGCGCTGGCGGCGGCCGGCCGCGCTGTCGGCCTCGGCGAACTCTTCGGCGACCCGGAGGAGCTGCGGAACGAACTGGGTCGCCGGATGCGTGTCGACACGGAGCTCGAGCGCTCGGACGACTGGGCGGCGATCAAGGCGGAGTACATCCGGGTGGCGGTGCGAGAAGCCGTCGATGGCCTGGGGGCCGAAAGCACGGCCAACCGGGATCTGGGGACCGGCGAGGCGTGGCAGGAGATCATCGCCTACATCTCCTCACCCGGTCCCGAGCGTGGCCGGTACGACGCGCTGCTGCCGCTTCTGGTGCGGCGTTACCTCAACGTAGGTGTCCTGGAGACGAACGCCGAGCTGTCGTCCGCCCATGATGTGCCGCGGGTCACCGTGGCGCGCCTCACCGGTGACACGCCTTCCTGGCTGGGACTGGCGCCGGTCAGGGCGCCGCACGCGCTGGGCGCCGACACCCGCCCGGCCGACGTCGGGGGCGGCCGGAGCGCCTACGATCCGGCCGGGGACCTGGCCGCCACGACCGGACCGGCGCCGACGGGCCGGGAACCGGAGGGCATGTCCGCCGCGCAGTGGCAATGGACGCTGGGCCGCAACCGGCGGTTCGCCGAGGTTCCCACGGGCGACGACGCCTTCTTCGACGCGGTACTGGAGGCGTCGGGCGGCGGCTTCAGCGCCGGGCCGACGTTCGTCGGCGACGTGCCGCAGCTGCGAGCGGCGCTGGTCGAGAAGATCCGCGAGGTGGCGAACGAGGACCCGGACCTCTGGCTGGTCGTCCACACGATCTACGCCGATCTGTACCAGCGGTCGCAGGCGGGCGCCGGAGACCCGAACGCGCAGGCCCGCGCACGGATCGACGACGGTCGGGCGCTGAGTGACATCATCGATTCGATCGCGAGTCCGGGCGTCCGGCCCGAACTGGCCGAGAAGGTGGCGCCGTACATCCTGAACAAGTTCGGCCTGGCCGTACGCACCGTCGACACCGCCGGTGTGGTCGGGCGGTACGGACGCGGCCGGCCGCTGTACGTCGCCCCCCTGACCGACGCGGCGAACGGAGACCGGCGGTGGGCGGCACTGCCGCGGACGACGACGCGGTTCGCGCTGGGGTCGCCCCTCGCCGCTCCCAACCTGTCCGATCCGATCCTGGTCCGCCTCGGCCAGGCGGCCGACGCGCGCAGAGCCGCACTCACGGCGGACGGTGTCCAGGCCGCTTCGGCCGACCCGGTTCTGACGTGGCTGACCGACGCCCGCAAGAGCTGGCTGGCCGGCGGGGCAGACTCGCCGTCGTCACCGGGAGGCGTTCGCTGGACGCCTGACGAGCTGAAGGCCAAGGTCGCAGAGCTGGACGCCGCAGGTCACGCGAGCCTCGGTTCCTTTTCGCGAGGTGGCGGTGACGCGGTCGGGGCCGGGCTGAACCTGGGGTCCGCGGTCAGGCTGATGTCGCTGCTCTTCCCGGCGGAGCACGGCGGCATCCGCCCGGCGCCGGATCCCGGACGGACCGGCGACGTGGGCCAGGCCGAGATCGGGGCCGACCAGTGGGTGGTCGCTCCGTCGCTCCGGGAACTCATCCGTGAGATCCCGGCGGGCGGCGCCGTGCTGTTCGCCGGCGACGAGCGTACGTGGGTCGCGGTGAACACCACCGGTGGGCTCCGGCTGACGGAGTTCGGGCCGGGCGACCCGGCGGACCGGGTGTTCGTGCCGTCACCAGTGGACATCGCATCGATGAAGTCGCCCGGGCTGGCGCTGGTCGTCGGCCAGGACGGGCAGGTGATACCCGCCGAAGCGCTGACCGGGCCGTTCGACTCGGCCGCCGGCTGGGACGGCGGTGACCTGCCCGCGACCGGATCCTTCCACCGGACCCCGGCGGCCGCCGGCGCGGCATCGTGGGCGAGCGAGAAGCAGAACACCTGGGTGCGGGAGCACGGCCGGCGATTCGTCGACCCCCGGCCGGGAGACAACGCCTTCTTCGAGGCGGCGATCACGGCGGCCGGCGGCCGGCTCACCGTCAACGGCGAGGAGGTCACCGACGCCACCGGCCTGCGTACGGCGCTGGCCGAGTGGATCCGCGTGAAGGCCGCCGCACCGGGCGGGCTGAGCCAGTGGCCACTGGCCACGGCCGCGTACAGGTTCGCAGCCAAGGAACGCGTCATCGAGGAGTTCCTCGGTGAGGACCTGGCGAAGCTGAACCACAAGAGCGTGGACGGCCGCATCGACGTACACCTCGGTTCCGGAGCGGCGGCCGAGTACACCGGGGCGGGCGTCGCCGAGCCGGGGCACTGGGAGGAACTGGTCCGGATGCTCGCACCGGGCCTGGTGGCCGAAGGCGCCGGCGTCGGGGTGAAGGTCCTCGAGCCCGACGGGCGTGTCCGCGCGTACGAGCCGGCCGGCGGCGGCCGGGCGGACGACCTCGTCCTGGCCCGTGCCTCGGGATCGTCGGGCTGGGCGGCGCTCATGCCCGAGCCGGGCGCACGGCCGGCCGAGGTCGGCGCCGACGAGACGACCCGGTTCACCGCCGGCGTACCCACCGGTGAGATGGCCGTCCTCAGCGGCGGCCAGCAGCATGCCCAGGGACGGCTGACGGTCCAGCCCACCGAGGCGGGCGCCAACTCGTTCTACAGCGCGCTCCTTGCCGCGTCGGGCGGCGGCGTCATGCTCGGCCGCGAGACCTTCGTCGACACTCCGTCCGGCCTGCGCGAGGGACTGGCCAGGCTGGTGCGGAACCGGCCCGACGTTCTGAGCGAGGAGAACCTGCAGGCGATCGGGCAGAGCGTCGGCGCGGAGACCGTCATCGGTGAGCACATCGTTGCCGCCCTCACCGACCCCGCGGCCGGGAACATCGACGAGATCGCCCGGCACCTGGTCGGCCCGTACCTCGGCGTCGAACTGAGCGTCCTCGAACACGACGGGGAGATCCGCACGTACGGCCACGGCCGGCCGGTCACCCTCGCCCCCACCGGCGACGCGGCCGACCCTCACTGGGCCGCGCTGGTCCCGGGCCGGCCGCCGGCGGCGCTTCAGGGGCTGCCGGGGCTGCCGGGCCTCCCTGCGCTTCCCGGCATCGACGAGCCGCTGAGGGAGGTCAGGTGGAGCAGGGACCACTTCAAGAACGTGGGCCCCGGCGCCCAGGAGGCCGAGGACCCCTGGCGCAACTCCACCTTCTGCCTGACGGACGCGGCCGGCGCGATCAACTGTGTGTCCGTCACCGTCGTCTACCAGGGCTCACAGCCGTGACACCGTCCGATGGCCCGAGAAGGGCGGAAACCTCTGCCTGAGCCCGGCGGCATCTGGGCGGCTACCGGATGGCGGACCTCCACCCACAGCGCCGCGGCCGCCGCCTGACGCAGCGGAAAGACTCAGGCCCGGTCGACCTGCGCGTCGAGGTCGATCGCGTCATCGAGCGTCTCCCGGACGCGGGGCGCGACGGCGACCCCGCCGCGGATCAGGCCGGACGTGAAGCCACCGATCCTGACCAGCCCGGTAGCCGCGTGAGGGCCGTGGGCGACGCCGCGCAGGAGCTCGTCGGGGCGTTGCAGTGGCGCGGCGACTCCGTGCCCGACCCCGATGCCGCCTGGATGGTGAGCGAGCACACCGACCAGGGCCATCAGAATGACTTCGCGCGATGGATCCGCGACAGCGGAGGCGTACCGGACGAGGACAGCACGATGAGCAGCGGAGAGGCGCTCCTCTTCTCCGCGTACCAGGCTGGCCTGGTGGACAAATCCTGGCTCGTCGCGATCCATGAGCGAGCCGCCGCCGCGGAGCAGGTGTCCGATTCTTTTCGGCGCCGGGGCGCGGAAGCCTCGACATCCACCGCCGCCTACGGCATCAGCATGGAAAAGCCGTACATGGCATAGAGAAGCTCGCTCATGAGAAACCTGTATTCAGGCGATCTCACGCGACATCCGAGCGACGGTCCGCAGCAGGCGGACCGGCGGAGCTCCACCCGGACCTGACGAGTATCGGGCTTCTGCTCTACCACCCGCATCGTCCGCTGGCCGCCGAACAGGGCCCGGCCGGCCAGGTCGGCAGCAACGCCGATCGTCGGGGGACATCGTCTGCCGGGTCTGCCGAGGTCAGGAGTGGGTTCCGCTGGATGGAGAGCAGCCACAGCCTGCCGGCGCCGGACAGCGACGCGGTGAAGGCGTGTGTGTCGGTCGCCGTCGTCTTCACGGCGTCGGGGACGGCCCGATGACGGCCCGGGCGGTACGCGGTCGCTGCTGATCCAGGTTTTGGCGTCGTCGTCATGGCGTGCCGTACCGGCGAGGTGCTTGGATTTTTTGCGTCAATGCCCGGGACCGCTCGAAAGCGTCGGTCGTCGGCGATACGGCGGTGGAGGAACCGGTGTCCCTTACTGAGGAACTGCGAGCCGGGACTCCGAACGCCTACGCCGCACTCTACGACGAGCACGCCGGGCCTCTGCACACCTACTCCTACGCCATGGTCGGCGACGGGGCGGCGGAGACCGTGCGCGACGTGTTCGTCGCGGTCGCGCGGCATCCGGAGGCGGTGCCGCTCGACGAAAACGTGCTGCCGGTGTGGCTGCACGCGCTGGCCCGTGCCGAGTGCGCGCGGCACGGCGCCCTCGACCGCGGTCCGGCGACGACGCCGATGTCGGACCCGTTGTGGCGGGCGCTGGCCGGCCTGGAACCCGAGGACCGTGACGTCCTCGCCCTGTCCATCTCCCTGGTGCCGGAGGAGATCGCCTGGATCCTGGACGTGACACCGGACACGGCCGCCGGTCTCGTACGGGACTCGCGGCGGAGACTGGAGCACGCCCTCTCCGCGGATGACGGTCAGGAGGCGCACGTCGTCCCGTTAGACGAGGACACGCTGCGCCGGCGGATGAGGCGCCTGTACGAGCCTCCGGAGGACCAGTCGCAGCGGGTGGTCGCCGCGTGCGCGGACGCGGAGCGTACGTTCGACGAGACGTCCATCTTCGACGCGGACGGCATGCCGGTCATGCCGGACCCGCCGGCCGAGACCGCCGACGCTTCGCCGGACGACGACGCGGCCACCGGCGTTGAAGAAAAGAACGACGAGCCGTCGGCCGCCCGCGCCGAGCAACGGAGGAAGTTCCGCGGTCGTCGCGTCGAGGGCCTGCTCCAGGCCGGAAGCCTGGCTGCTCTGGTGCTGCTGGCGGTGGGCGTCATGGCCGTACGGTCGGACCACTCCTCCCCGGGCTCCTCCGGCGACGGCGGAAAAAGCCGGACGCACGAGCGGAAGCACCCGGCCGACCCTCCGGTCCAGATCTTGCCGCCACCCCAGATCCGACCGTCCGCGCCGCCGGCGACCGCGCCGACGGCCGGGCCGCCGGCGGCCCGGGACGTTCCCCTCCCGAAGGACGACCCGGACGGGGGCGACAAGGCCCCGCCCCCGTCCGACCCGGACCTGCCGTTCCCCCCGGCCCCACCGTTCTTCCCGCCTCCGCGGGTCCACCACTCGAAGACGCCGACCCCTTCCCCGAGTGATGAGGACTCCGGATCCCCGACGCCCACTCCTGGTCACCGGTGGTGAGAGATCACCCACGACGCCGGCGAGCCGAGCGAGACAGTGGGCCGTCGCGGGGACGGCCGCCGGCCTGGCAGTCGGATGGTCCACACCTTCCCGGTACACCGACGAGGTCGCCCGGCACATGGCCGGTGAACCTCTGCCTACGCGGCCGCCACCACCGAAAGAGCGACGGAGTCGAAGACTTCAGTAGTGATGAAGACGAGTAAGTTGTATTTCACTATTATGGAAGTCTCGCGTATGAATAAAACTTCTCGGCAAGAAAAGTGGCGCCGATCTTTTGGATGAGCGCGCCCATCTTAGAACTGCGATGTCCATTCACCGAATCGTTGCCTTCGCGTTGAATCGGACACGTTAGAGTTCCGCCCCTAATCCACAAAAGGGACATTAGGGGCAGAAGTGGGCGGACGCCGTCGTAAAGGTCGATCCCATCGGGCGGCGAGGCTGATCGGTGTAAGCGCTGTAGTCGGTGCGCTGGTCGTGCTCATGGCGTTGGGGGCGTACGCCGTGGCGAGCCCTCGCGGGTGTGGTCACCGGCTCGTGCTCGATGTCGCCGTGGCGCCCGGGCTGGCTCCAGCGGTTCGCGACGTCGCGACGGACTTCGACCGGCAGCGGCACGAGGTCGACGGCCGATGCGTGCGGGCCGTGGTGCGAGCGGCCGACCCGTCCGGGACGGCGATGGTGCTGTCAGGCACGGGGTCGGTGCCGGGTGATACGACCCCTGACGTGTGGATTCCCGACTCCTCCTTCTGGTTGACGCTGGCGCGCGGTTCGGTGGGTGACCGGATCGCACTCGACGGGACGCCGGTCTCGATGGCCCGTACGCCGGTGGTCGCCGCGACGACGCGTCCATTCGCCACCCGGCTCGGCGGTGATGGCGTCAAACCGACCTGGGAGACCCTGCTGAGGGCATCGGCGGAGCCCGCGGGTACCGCGACGGCCGAGACCGGTGGAATGACGGGAGTCGACCTGCGGATCCTCGATCCGGCCGCCCAAGCCGCAGGCATGGCGGCGCTCGTCATGATGCAGACGCTGCTTCGGAACACACCGGATGCGGCGTCGGCCTTCACCCAGCTCGTCCAGAACGTGCGCAACACCGTTTCACCGACTCCGGAATCGCTCCTCGCCGCACTGGGCCGCGGCACCAAGGGCAAGGCCCCCGTGCTGATCGTTCCCGAACAGTCCCTGTGGGCGTACGGTCACGCGGCTCCGGCGGTCGAGGCCGAGGCGTTCTACCCGAGTGAGGGTGAGATCAGCCTGGACTACCCGTTCGTGCCGACCGCCGGCGACGTCGCGAAGAGGCGGGCCGCTCGTCTCCTGGAGCAGGCGATGGGCACCGCGCGGGCACGGGCCGCCGTACAGGCGCTGGGCTTTCGCGACCCCGGCGGGCATGCCGGAGACGGCTTCACCGAAGTCGGCGGGTTGAGTCCGCGCATCCCGCGTACATTTCCTCGATCACCGGCCGCCGCGGTGACCGGCGTGATCGCACAGTGGAACAAGCTGTCGCTGGGCACCCGTGTGCTGGCCCTGGTCGACGTGTCCGGATCGATGCTGCGACCGGTCGCGAAGGGAGTGAGCCGCATGCAGGCGACCGTTCAGATCGGGCAACACGCGCTCGCGACGCTGCCCGACGACACCGAGGTCGGCCTGTGGACCTTCGCCACACACCTGGACGGGAAGCGGGACTACCGCGTACAGGTGCCCATCGGGCCGCTGTCGACCCGGACGGGATCGGTCACACGCCGTCAGTCCATCTCGTTCGCGCTGAACGCCGTGCGGCCGAGACCCGACGGCGGCACCGGCCTGTACGACTCGGTGCTCGCAGCGGTCCGGTCGCTCCGGAGCACCTACAGGCCGGGGTACTACAACAACGTCCTGCTCTTGACCGACGGCAGGAACGACGACCACGGCATCAGCCTCACTGAGATGCTCGACACCCTCAGGCGGGAGGACGACCCGGCCAGACCGGTCCCGGTCATCTCCATCGGATTCGGTCCCGGCGTCGACATGGCCACCCTGCAAAAGATCGCCGCTCCGACCGACGGTGCCGCCTACCACGCCCTCACGCCACAGGACGTCCAGCGGACCCTGCTGAAGATCATCGCGGAACGAATCAAGAAGTGACCCCCTCGCCTGACGGTCATGGTGGCGGGGCGTGGGTCCCGCGCAGCACCAGCGCGGGAGTGATCCGCCGTACGACCGGTGTGGCCTCACCCCCGATGGCGGCAAGCAGCATCGTGGCCGCCGCGCCGGCCATCGCGGCGAGGTCCGTACGGACGGTGGTGAGGTCGATCACCGGCCAGCTCGCCATCCCGATGTCGTCGAACCCGATGACGCTGAGGTCGGCGGGCACGCTCAGGCCGAGCCGCCGGGCGGCGGACAGGGCACCGAGCGCGATGACGTCGTTGCCGCACACGAGCACGGTGGGCCGCGTACGCCGGGTCAGGAGATCGAGGGCGGCGGCCTCGGCCTCGTCGTGTGCGAACGGGACCCGGCGGGTGAGGTCGCGGCGTACGGCCATGCCGCGCTGCCGCAGCCGGCCGGACAGCGCCTGGGCGCGCTCCCGGCCGGTGGAGGTGGCCACCGGGCCGTGCAGCATCCCGACCAGGACATGGCCGAGATCCGCGACGAGGTCGGCGACCTGCGTGGCGCCGAGGCGGTTGTCGACGCCGCAGCTCGGCGACTCGGCCTGGTCGAGCACGCGGTTGAGGAGCACGTGGGGGACTCCTCGTTCGGTCAGGTCGCGCGGCAGGGTGGAGCGCCGCAGCGTCGTGGTGAGGACGACGCCGTCGTACGAGCCGTCGGCCAGCGCCGGCAGCGACGCCGAGCCCGCGTCGTCCGCGACCACCACGCACCGATAGCCCTTCGCCTCGAGCGCGCCCCGCAGAGGGTCGACCAGCTCCGGGTAGAAGGGGTTGGTGAGCTCGCCGGCCACGATCGCCACGCGGTGCGTCGTACGGGTGACCAGGGCGCGTCCCCGGTCACTGGGGACGTAGGAGAGCTCGTGCGCCGCGGCGAGCACGCGCTCTCGCGTCTCGGGGCTGACCCCCGGCAGGTTGCGCAGCGCGCGCGACACCGTCGGCTGCGTGACCTGGGCGAGGCGGGCGACGTCGAACCCGGTCGGCCCACGGTCCGTGACGGACATGTTGACAAGCATACGTATGCGAACGAGCGTCGACCTCGACCGCCGTTCGAAGGAGCGATACATGTCCACGTACTTGAAGTCGGCCGTCGGCGCCGCGGCGGACGAGGCCGCGCGACGCCAGGTCGAGGCCACGGTCTCCCAGGTCATCGCCGACGTGCGCGGCCAGGGCGACGCGGCGGTGCGCCGCTACTCGGAGCGGTTCGACCGCTGGTCCCCTGATAGCTTCCGGCTCTCGGAGGAGGAGATCGAGCGCATCGTCGGCGGCGTACCGGAGCAGACGATCGAGGACATCAAGGCCGTCCAGGCGCGCGTACGCAACTTCGCCCGGCACCAGCGCGCCTCCCTGGTCGACTTCGAGGTCGAGACCGAGCCCGGGGTCCACCTGGGCCAGCGCAGCATCCCCGTCGAGGCGGCCGGGGCGTACGTTCCGGGCGGCCGCTACCCCCTGGTGGCCTCGGCCCACATGACGGTGGTGACGGCGAAGGTCGCCGGTGTCTCGCACGTACGGGCCTGCACGCCGCCGATCCGCGGTGAGGTGCCGGCCGCCACGGTCGCCGCCCTGCACCTGGCGGGCGCGGACGAGATCTACCTCCTGGGCGGCACCCAGGCCGTCGCGGCGATGGCCCTCGGCACCGAGACGATCGGCAAGGTGGACCTGCTCGCCGGCCCGGGCAACGCGTACGTCGCCGAGGCGAAGCGTCAGCTCTTCGGCGAGGTCGGCATCGACCTGTTCGCCGGCCCGACCGAGATCCTGGTGATCGCCGACGACGCCGCCGACCCGTTCACGGTCGCGGTCGACCTCCTCAGCCAGGCCGAGCACGGCCCCGACTCACCGGCGATTCTGGTGACCACCTCGGAGGAACTGGGCCGCGAGGTCCTGCGGCTGGTCGAGGAGATCCTGGTCGACATGCCGACCGCCGACATGGCCGGGCCCGCCTGGCGCGACCACGGCGAGGTGGTCGTCGTCACCGACCTGGACGAGGCGTGGCGCGTCGCCGACGCGTACGCCTCCGAGCACGTCCAGGTGCTCACCCGCGCGCCCCGGCAGGCCCTGGAGAGGATGCGCAACTACGGGGCGCTGTTCCTGGGCGAGCAGACCTGCGTCAGCTACGGCGACAAGGTGATCGGCACCAACCACACGCTGCCCACCCGTGGCGCCGCCCGCTACACCGGCGGCCTGTGGGTCGGCAAGTACCTCAAGACGGTCACGTACCAGGAGGTCACGGACCCGGCGGCGAGCGCCGAACTCGGCACACTGTGCGGCCGCGCCGCCCGGGTCGAGCTCTTCGAGGGCCACGCCCGCTCGGGCGACCTGCGCGCACACCTGTACGCCGGCGCACCCCTGCCGTGGGCGCCTGAAGGGGCCGGGGCACGGTCGTCCACATCCGCCGCGACCTGATCCGGCCGAGCGCGGCGTTTCAGGACGCGGCCGGTGTCACGTCGGCGTGAGAATCCACAGCGCGTACGAGGTGCCGTGGCCGGCGGGACAGGAGAAGTTCACCGCCTGACCGCTGCTCACTCTGGTGCCGACCTCCCGGGGCGTCAACCGAGGGAGGTCGGCATCGGCGTTCTCGCCGCGCCGTGCAGTGCCCAGCACCGCTTCTGCCGCGGCGACCGGCGGCTCTGCTCGTCCTACTCGGTCCGCAGCGCGGTGGCGGTCCGGGTTTGTGCCGCCCAGCTGGCCGGCAGCAGTGCCCCGAGCAGGGCGATCACGATCCCGCCGGCCAGCAGGGGGATGAGCAGCCCGGCGGTGTAGGTATGGGACACGCTCGGCGGCAGGTGCCGGCCGATCGCGTTCCCCATCGGGTTCAGCGTCGCCTTCTCCACCGCGACCCCGAGCGGGACCCCGATCAGCCCGGCGATCAGGCCGGTGAGGGACACCGAGGTCAGCACCATCGCGATGGTCTGTTTGGGCGTCATCCCGAGGGCCTTGAAGATTCCCAGGTCATGGACCCGTTCCCGGGTGTCCTGCACCACCATGCTCAGCACCCCGAGCGCGGAGACCGCGATCATCATCAGCGTGAGCGTGGCCACCAGGGCGCCCATGGTGATCACCACGATGTTCTTGCCCCCGCCCGAGTTCGGCTGGACCGAGGCGTTCAGCGGGGTCAGCGCGGCGGCGGCCGAGGTGGACCAGTCCGATCCGTTGACGTCGTCGGCCAGCTCGACGTTGAACTGGTCGACGTGCGGGGTCAGACCGGCGGCGGTGAAGGTGGCCGCATCCGTCATGAGCGTGTAGTCGCCCACGTTGGTGTCGAAGTTGATGCCGACGGCCTTCAGCGACAGGCGCTTGTTCTTCTGCACCACGGTGACGTCGTCACCGACGTGGATCCCCACCGCCGAGGCCAGCTTGTCGCCGACCACGGCCTCGCCGGGCGCCGAGTACCAGCGGCCGGACAGCAGCTCCAGGTGCGTCCAGGAGAAGTCGCCGGTGACGGTGAACACCCGCGTCGGTTCGCCGCCGGGCGGGGCGCCGACCATGGTCGCGCCGCTTTCGCCCCAGCCGAACGCGGCCTTCGTGCCCGGGATCCCGGCGAGCGCGGCAGCCACTTTGGTGGCATCCAGGTGCGGGTCACGCGGGTCGTTGGGCCCGTAGAGACCCCAGGGCACGCCCACGTCGGCGGTGGGTTCCACGAACTCCGACGCGACGTTGAAGCCTGAGGTGCTGGTGTCCAGGTACTTGTTGAACCCCCTCTCCAGCCCCACCGCGAACGTGGCACTCACCACGCCGAACAGCACCGCCGTACCGACCAGTGCGGTCCGGGCCGGCCGGGCGAACGGCTGGGCCAGCCCCAACGACATGGCCCGGGGCAGCGGCAGGCGCGAGGCCAGACGCTGCGCCGTCTGACCGCCCCCGGCCTGAGGCTTGGGGGCGCGGCCGACCACCAGAGCCCGCATCGTCGGCATCCGGCCGGCCCGCAGTGCCGGGATCAAAGCCGTGACGCCGACGATCAGCAGGGTGCCCAGCGGCACCACGGCGCTGACCCACAACGGAATCGTGGCACTGGCCGCGCCGAGCTGCTCGGTGGCCCCGCCCAGGATCGGCACGGCCAGGAGGTTGCCGAAAACCGTGCCGAGCACCAGGCCGAGTGTCGCCGTGATCATGGCCTGCGCGGTGTAGGCGCGGGCCACCTGCGAAGGGGTGAAGCCCAGCGACTTCAGAATCCCGATGCGCCGGATTCCCGAGGCCACAGCCCCGCTGACCACGATCGAGATGATCAGCACCGACATGAACAGCCCGAGGAACCCGAAGCCGACCAGGAACGGCACGTAGGCCTTGGCGTTGCCGGTCGTCTGCTGCTCCGCGATCAGGTACGTCTGTCCGCCCTCGACCGCGCCGGCCGGCGCGGCGGCGGCCACCGCCTGTTTGTCGGTGGCGATGTCGGCGTTGGTCCCGGCCTTGGCGAACCGGTAGAGCATCTGTTCGTCGGACTTGGCGCCGGCAGCGGTGAGCCGCGCGAAACCGTCGGCGGTGGCGAAGGCGGTCGCGGTGTTGGTCACCGAGCCGCCGAAGCCGACGACCCTGAACGACGGCTTGCCCGGCAGGGAGGAGAACACCACCGAATCGCCGAAGCAGGCGGTGGCGTAGTGCTGCCACGGCAGGGCGATCTCGCCCGGGCTCGTCGGCCAGCGCCCCTGGGTCAGCACGAGTTGGTCCATCCCGGAGGTGCTCCCTAGGCCGGTCCGGGTGGTGACGGTGATCGGACCGTTGTCGTGACCGGCCCAATCCTTCTGGGAGCAGTCCATGCCGACGGTCGTGTCCAGGGCGGCGGCGATCGGGTACGGTCCGGCCGCCTCGGTGACACCGGCGGCGTGCGCGGTGGCGGCGGCCTGCGCGGCCGTGGCCTTCGAGCCGTCGAACTGGACCGCCAGGTGCGCCCCGTTCCGAGCGCTGAAGGCGTGGTCGAACGGGGCCTGCACGACGGCCAGCAGGCCGAGGGAGAGTACTGATGACGTCACCGCGGCGAACGTCGTCAGGGCCACGACGAGGGACTGGACCCGACGACGGCCCACGCCGGAGCGTACGACCTTGCCCAGGGCGCTCACCGGCTCACCGCCGGCAGCAGGCGGGCCATGGCAGGGAATCCGACCTCGAAGAGGCGCCGGGGCATCGGCGGCTCGCGCAGTGTCATCCGACCGCTCCCGCCGGACGGGTCGGCGGTGTGCGGGCGGCCAGACCGGCACCGTCGCCGTGGTTGATGACGTCGCGCTCGACAGCGCCGTCCACCAACTCGATCGTGCGGCGCGCGGTGCTCGCGGCCAGCCGCACGTCGTGGGTGACCAGCAGGATGGTCTGGCCCTCGCTGTTCAGGTCCAGCAGCAGCCGGCGCACGTCCTCGGCCGAGTTCGAGTCCAGAGCGCCGGTCGGCTCGTCGGCCAGCAGCAGCGCGGGCTTGTTCATCAGGCCCCTGGCCACCGCCACCCGCTGCCGTTGCCCGCCGGACAGCCGCTGCGGGTAGGCCTTGACATGCCGGTCGATGCCCAGCGAGCCGAGCAGCTCGATGGCCCGCCGCCTCGCTTCGCCCTTGCCCATCCCGGCCAGCCGCGCTGGAACCATGACGTTGTCCAACACGGTCAGGTCGTCGAGCAGATTGAAGAACTGGAAGATCATGCCGATCGAGGCCCGGCGGTACTTCGCCGAACCGGCCTCACCGAGCCGGTCGACGCGGGTGCCGTCGACGGTGACACTGCCGCTGGAGGGCCTGTCCAGGCCGGCGATCAGATTCAGCAGTGTGGACTTCCCGCTGCCGGAATGGCCGAGGACCGCCACGCACTCACCGGACGCCACGGACAAGGTCACACCGGCCAGCGCGGGCGGGCCGTCGTCGTATTTCTTCGTCGTATCGCGAAGATCGATCAGCGGTGCATTCGTCATGTCCCCGAACCTAGGAACAGCCCGCCATCCGTCGCGTCGGCCGGCGGATGTCACCGTTCCCCAGGTCATCGGCCCGGCAGTGTACGGCGCGTACATCCCTGGGGCGACGCGCAGCGCCGACGTCGCTGAATACGATCTCCGTATGGAAGAGCTTCTCCGGCGTCTCTCGACATCGAAGCGCGTGACCTGGCTGATGTCACAGGCCGCGGTGCTGGCCACCACCTGCTTCTACGCGCTGATGCTCGCCTGGACGATGCCGGCCTCCCGGACCGGGCTCTTCTTCCTGCTCGCCCTTCCGGTCCTGCTCGTGCGCCGTCTGCCGGCGGCGGTCTTCGCGGCGGTCCTGGGCGAAGCAGTGCTCGGCGACATCTTCGGCGCGCGGCCCTCGATCGTGTTCGTCCTGCTCGTCGCCCTGGGCGGGTACCTCGCTGTCCGGCGGCCGAAGGCTGCCGCCGTCGGCTCCGTCGCGGCCGTCGCGGCCGCGTTCGTCAACGTCACCCACATCCCCGGGGAGACCGTCAGCGACGCGGCCCAGTTTTCCGGAGGGCTCGCGGTGGGGTTCGCGGTCGCGTGGGTCTTCGGGGGGGGGGGGGGTGTATCGCAAACGCCGTGAATACCTCGGAGCCTTGCACGAGCAGAGGGCGGCCCGCGCCGTCCTGACCGAGCGGCTGCGGATCGCCCGCGAACTGCACGACAGCGTCGCGCACAGCATCGGGATCATCACGGTGCTGTCGGGAGCGGCGGCACGGGTCGTCCAGACCAGGCCCGAGCAGACGCGGCAGGCGCTGACCGGCATCGAGACCACCAGCCGGGAGACACTGCTCGAGCTGCAGCGCATGCTCGGGGCGCTCCGCCGCGCCGAGCCGGACGACGCCATGCCGGGGGCCGCTTCGCTGGCGCCGGCCGGCAGCCTGGCCGACGTCCCACAGCTCGCCGAACGCACGGCCGACGCCGGGGTGCGGGTCCACGTGGCCTGGCGAGGCGAGCGGCGTCCGCTGCCGTCGGAGATCGAGCTGTCGGCGTTCCGGATCATCCAGGAGTCGGTGACGAACGTGGTGCGGCATTCCGGGGCGCGGACGTGCCGGGTCGCGGTCGGATACGAGCCGGAGGGAGTGACGATTGAAGTGGTGGACGACGGGGACGACGGTCTCGGCGGGCCTGGCCGTCCCAGGCACTCGACGGCGCCCTGCGGGAGCGGCTTCGGCCTGCTCGGCATGCGCGAGCGGGTGTCGCTGCTGTCCGGCCAGTTCAGCGCCGGCCGGCGTCCGGAGGGCGGATTCCGGGTGACGGCGAGGCTCCCGGCATGAGCGTGCGGGTGCTGCTGGCCGACGACCAGCCGCTGATGCTGGTCGGGCTCGGGATCCTGATCGGCGGCACCGACGACCTGGAGGTGGTCGGCGAGGCCGGCGACGGCCGCGAGGCGGTGCGCCTGGTACGCGTGCTGCGGCCGGACGTCGTGGTGATGGACATCCGGATGCCGGGCATGGACGGGATCGAGGCGACCCGGCAGGCGACCGCCGAACCGGACCCGCCCAAGGTGCTGGTGCTGACGACCTTCGACGACGACGAGTACGTCTACGGCGCACTGCGCGCCGGCGCCAGCGGATTCCTGCTCAAGAGCATGGCCCTTGACGCGATCCTGGACGCGATCCGCGTGGTGGCCGCCGGCGACGCGTTGATCGCGCCAAGCGTGACCCGACGGCTGATCGCGGACTTCGCCGGAACGTCCGGCCTCGCGGCCCCCGAACCGGACGCCGGGCCCGCCGCGGACTCGAGACCCATCACGGGGATCACCGACCGGGAGCGGGAGGTGCTTGCACTGGTCGGACAGGGATTGTCGAACGCTGAGATAGCCGAGCGGTTGGTGATCAGCGCGGCGACCGCGAAGACGCATGTCGCGCGTCTGTTCGCCAAGCTCGAGGCTCGGGACCGCGTCCACCTGGCGATCGTCGCCTTCGAGGCGGGACTCGTGCCGCGTGGACGGTAGGGGCAGGATCAGAAGAACGATCGCGACCACGAGTCCGCCGCGTTCCAGATGCGCCGGCACACCCGTGGTCGCAGCAGGATTGGGCTTCGGGGAGTATCTGTCGCCCGCGCCGGAGGCCCTGGTGGGCGGCCGGTCGGTGCGGCTGACTCCGGCCCGCCGGTCCCTCTGCGGGCGGTTGTTCAGATCTTGTCGTGAGTGAGCGCGGGTGATTCCGCCAGGCGGCGCTGGCGTTCGGTGGTGGCCAGGTAGAAGGCCCAGGCGAAGGCGAAGCTGGTGAACAGGCTGGAGACGAAGTACAGCCACGGGTGGCGGATGCCGCGCCTGCGGCCGTCGATGATCGTCATCAGTGGCAGCAGGATCACGTTGCCGATCGTGTAGTCCTGGCCGGCGGAGCTCGCCGCCGGGTTGACGAACATCAGCCTGATGTACTGCGCCCAGCTGCCGTCGCCCCAGATCGGGTTGGCGTTGCCGTCCGCGTACTCCCGCACGAAGCGGATGTTGAAGTACCAGCCCAGTGCGACCGACGCGATGCCGACGACGTAGTACACGCATTCCAGTGGCGAGAGCAGTGAGCCGGCCGCCGGGCGGCGGAAGATCGCCCGATTGGCGGCGACGAGGAACCAGATGACCGCCACGCCCAGAGCGGCGTGGGCGATGAGCGACACCATCTCGCCAGCGTCACCTCGGTGGCGAGCTATGTCAATATTGTCGAAACAGATAAGTTCTGGTGCATGGACAGGCCGGCGCGCACGGTGCGCAGCGAACGCACGCGCGAGGCGCTTCGGCGTGCCGCTCTGGTCCGGTTCCTGGCCCAGGGTGTCGAGGACACCTCCGCCGATCAGATCGCCGCGGACGCCGGGGTGTCACTGCGGACCTTCTACCGTCACTTCACCTCCAAGCACGATCTGCTGTTCGCCGACTACGACGCCGGCCTGCACTGGTTCCGCAACGCTCTGGCCGCGCGTCCGGACGACGAGCCGATCATCGAGTCGGTACGGGCGGCCATCTTCGCCTTCCCGTACGACGTGGGGACGGTCACGCAGATCGCCTCCCTGCGTGCCGAGGCGCTCGATCCCGGACGAATCGTCCACCACATCCGCCAGGTCGAGTCGGACTTCGCCGAGGCCGTCGCCGAGCGGCTGGGCCGCCGTACGGCCGCGGGCACGCCACTCGCCGTGACGGTCACCGCGCGCTGCATCGCCGCGGCCGTCTTCGGCGCGATGGAGGTCTGGATGCTGCGCGACGAACGCTCCCTGTCCGAGCTGGCCCAGCTGTGCCACTCCGCGCTCACCTCGATCGAGCACGGGATGGTCGACGGCATGTTTCGTCACTATTGACGAAACATGTGGCGCGTGCCAGCCTGCCGGCAGAGCCAGCAGAACCGGGAGGCGGCGCAATGCAGGGCTGCGACGCGATCGTCATCGGCGCGGGACACAACGGCCTGACCGCGGCCGCCCTGCTGCAGCAGGCGGGCCTGAGCACCATCTGCCTGGAGTCGAAGCGGTACGCCGGTGGGATGGCCGCCACCGTGGAGCTGTTCGAGGGCTACAAGTTCGAGATCGCCGGCTCGCTGCAGTTCCCGACCTCGGCGACGGTGAGCCGCGAGCTCGACCTGGACTCGGTGCCCACCATCGACCTGGACGTGATGTCGGTGTCCATGCGGGGCATCGGCGACGACCCGGTCGTCTACTACACCGACCTGATGCGGCTGATGACCCACCTCACCGAGGTGCACGGCGCCGAGGCGGTCAACGGCATGGCCGGCCTGATGGCCTGGAGCCAGGCGCCGGCCAGGGCGCTGGGCCGCTTCGACGCCGGCCGGCCGCCGAAGACGCTGGACGAGATGTACGCCTGCGCGACGAGTGAGGCCGAACGGGCCAGCATCACCGACCTGCTGTTCGGATCCGTCACCGACGTACTCGACCGTTATCTCCCCGACAGGGACAAGCACGGCGCGCTACGCGGGATGCTCGCCTTCCTGGCGGTCAACACCACCTACCGCGGACCCGCGACACCGGGCAGTGCCGCGGCCCTGGCCTTCGGCCTGGCCGTCCCGGATGAGGACGCGGTGCTGATGAAGAAACCGCGAGGCGGCATCGGCGCGCTCACCACGCATCTGCGGGACCTGTTCACCTCCGCCGGAGGAGAGCTGCGGCTGCGTACGGAGGTGAAGGAGATCCGCGTCGCCGGCGGACGCGTGGTCGGCGTACGGACCGAGGACGGATCCACCCTGGACGCTCCGATCGTCGTCTCCTGCGTCGCCCCCGATCTGACCCTCACCCGTCTGGTCCCGCCCGGTGCGGTGGCGGCCGACGTACGCGAGCGGTTCTCCCACGTGGACCACCGTGGGAGTTACGTACAGATGCACTTCGCGCTGGACGGCGCGCCGGAGTTCGCGGCACCGTACGAACTCTTGGACGACCCGGCGATGCAGGCGGCGATCGGCCTGTTCAGCACCCCGGAAGAACTCCAGCAGCAGTGGGAGGACTGCCGCCGCGGGATCGTACCGGCCGACCCGGCCATCGCGTTCCAGATCCCGTCGGCCCACGACCCGGACCTCGCCCCACCGGGCAAGCACGCCGCGTCGGCGTTCTCCCTGTGGTTCCCGATCGAGGCCGGCCACGCCGACTACGCGAGGCTGAAGGCCGAGATGGGGCAGCGCGTCATCGACAAGATCACCCGGATCGCCCCCGACTTCGCCCGCCTCATCACCAAACACACGACGTTCACGCCACGCCACATGGAGACCATGTTCGCGGCGCCGGGGGGCGACTACTGCCACGGTCTGCTCCATCCCGAGCAGATGGGCCCGGGCCGCCCCGGACCGAACGGCTACACCGACCAGCCGCTCGGCGTCGAGGGACTGTACCTGGGCAGCGCGGGTTGCCACGGCGGCCCCGGCATCACGTTCATCCCCGGCTACAACGCCGCACACGCAGCACTCGCCAACGACTGACGCGCGGAGGCTGCTGTTCGGGGCGCCGACCAGGTCCTCGGAGGGTACGCCGCCGAGCCCGGCGGGCCGTGAGCGTCACGCCTCCGCTTCGGCCAGCCACTTGTCGCGTGCGCTGAGCAGCAGCGCGCCGAAGCTGTCGTAGGGCGACAGGTCGCCGCCGTCGCCCGGCCACCACTCGTACGCCCGCCACTCGCCGTCCGCGCCGATGTGGCCCGCGCTGAGCACCCAGACGTCGCCCTGGTGGGAGTCGGTCGAGATCAGTACGCACCGTGTGAGCTCGGACTCCAACGCGGGGAAGTCCATGCCCGGCCCGAACCACGCGGTCCACATCTCGGGGTCCGCCTCCGGGTACCAGCCGATCGCCTCGACCGTTCGCAACGTGCCCGCGTTGGTCGGCATCTCGGCCCAGCCGTCGCTGACCAGCAGGAAGTTGCGGTAGCTGGGCGGCAGCGGGACACCGAGCCGCCGCTCGACGGCGCGGACCGCGTCCTCGCCCGCAGGCTGCGTGCCGGGCCATCGGGTGCCGGGACCGGTCAAGAACTCATGCCACTCGGGAACGGTCACCGGCGTGGACATGCGCGTACTCCGTTCGTGATGGCGATACGCGCCGATCCTAAGGGATGTCCCGTGGCGCCCCCTGCGGCCGAACGCGGGCTGTCATGTACGTGGGTGTGGAGGAGAGGGGCGGCGTTCAGCCGCCGAGGGCTCGCCTTTGCGGGTGGATCGTCTCGCCGCGCGCGAGCATCTCAACGAACTGGGTGATGCGGCGCGCTCGGGTCTCGGCGCGTTTGGCGTTCGCGATCCGGTAGAGGACGGCGTAACGGTTTTGGGAGGTGAGGATGTCGAACATCGCCTGCGCCCGGGGTTCTGCGGCCAACGCGGTGGCCAGGTCGGCTGGCACCTCGATGCCGGCCTGTCCCGCATAGGCCGCCTCCCACCGGCCGTCGGCCTTGGCGCGTTCGACCTCGGTCACTCCGGCCGGATGCATCCGGCCCTCGCCGATCAGGCGGGTGGCGATGGAAACGTTCCGCGCTGACCAGGGACTCTGCTTCCCGCGGGGGGTGAAGCGCCGGCAGAAGGTGACCTCATCCCGCCGTCGTAGACGACCGTCGATCCAGCCATGACACAGGGCTTCGTCGAGGGCCTGTTCATAGGTCAGGCCGGTGGGACTGGTCGTGTTCTGCTTGGCGAGGACCAGCCACACCCCTGCCGAGCCGCCGTGGTGTTCGCCGAGCCACTCCCGCCAGGCTCGGGCATCGGTAACGGTCAGTTCCGTTGGTTCGTCGCTCATCGTGAGTTCTCGGTCATGTCGACGACGCTACGGTATGACCCGGTCAGAAACGGTCCTGGTCATCGAGCAGACTGTCGTCCGTGGTCACCACCTCGGCACGGTTGCTCCGGCTGCTGTCCTTGCTGTCGACACGGCAGTCCTGGACATGCGCTGATCTGGCCGCCCAACTGGAGATCACCGAACGGACGGTTCGCCGTGACATCGCCCGGCTACGCGAACTCGGCTACGGCATCGAATCGGAAATGGGCCCATGGGGCGGCTACCACCTCGGGCCCGGGACCAGCATTCCGCCGCTGATCCTTGACGAGGAGGAGGCGCTCGCGGTCGCTGTCGGGCTGCGCACCGCCGCCCTCAGCGGAGTCTCCGGCAGCGACCAGGCAGCCCTGTCGGCGCTGCTGAAACTACGCCAGGTGCTGCCGGCCAGGATCGCCGACCGGCTCGGCGAACTGGACGCCGCGTTCACCCACACCGCGCGACCCGACGACCGCCAGATCTCCCCCGCGTTGCTGCTCGATCTGGCGACCGCGTGCCGGCGATGTGAACGTACCCGGTTGACCTACCGCGACAGGGCCGGGACAACCTCCACCCGCCGGGTGGACCCCTACCGCCTGGTCTACACAGGCCACCGCTGGTACCTCCTCGCCTACGACGTGACGCGACAGGATTGGCGCACCTTCCGCGCCGATCGCATCGTCGATGCCACAGCCACCGGGCAGCCCACCGCCCTGCCCGACCCGCCAGATCCGGCACAGATGGTCAGTACGGGGATCGCGCTGAGGCCCTACCCGGTGCGGGTGACCATCCGCCTGGCCGTACCGGCCGATGAGGCACGCAGGCTGGTACCACCGACGGTCGGCGTCCACCGCCCGGACGGCGATGACGCCACGATCATCGACATCGGCGGGCCGGACGCCGACGGCCTGGCCCGCTACCTGCTCAGCCTCGGCCGACCACTCCGGATACTGCACCCAGAAGACGTCCGCCAGGCATTCCTCACCCGCACGCAACAACTCCTCAAGGACAACCAATAGACGCCCTCCGGTGCCGAGCCTCACACCGAGCTGGATGGCCTTCTTCGCTCGCTCCCGCTGACAGTTGCCTGCGGGGGACGGCAACGCGATCGTTGCAAGCGATTCGACGTACCTCCGGCGGTCGCGCGTCCGGTGGGAAGAGGTTGGGAGCCGCCTGTGTCCAGTTCCGTGTCGGGCCGGCCGGCAGGCGGCCGCTCCTTGCGTCTGCAGATTCTGGGTCCGTTGCGGCTGTGGCGTGGGGATGTCGAGCTCGATCCGGGTCCGCGGCAGCAGGCGGCTCTTCTGGCGGTGCTGCTGGCTCGCGCGGATCAGCCGATCGGCCGAACCGAGTTGATCGATCTGATCTGGGACGACGAGGCCCCGGTCAGCGCGCTGAATGTGATCCACAAATATGTCGGGGCGCTACGCCGGGTGCTGGAGCCGGACCTGTCGGCCCGCGGGACGGGTTCGTACGTGCAGCGGCGAGGCGACGGCTACCTGTTCGAGAGCCGTGACAGTGGACTGGATCTGATTTCCTTCCGCGGGCACGTCAAAGCGGCCCGAGCAGCCGTCGCCGAGCAGCGGCATCAGGTGGCACTGGATGGTCTGGTCGAGGCGCTGGCATTGTGGCGTGGCTCGGCCGGAGACGGGGTGGGTCTTGGTCTCCGGGCCGCACCGGTCTTCGTCGCGTTGAACGGCGAGTTCTTCACGGCGTGCGTTGCAGCGGCCGATCTCGCAGTGCGGCTGGGGCAGCCGGAGCGGGTTCTGTCCGCCTTGCAACTGGCTGCGTCGATGGCGCCGTTGGATGAGGACGTACACGCGGCACTTGTCACCAGCATGGGTGCCGCCGGTCGTCGGGCCGAGGCGCTCGCGACGTTGCGAGCGGTTCGTATTCGTCTGGCCGATGAGCTGGGTATAGATCCCGGTCCGGCGTTGCGCGCCGCGCTGCAGCGAGTACTGGCCGAGACCTCGGCGGCCGACGCGGACGGCGGAACCGTCGACGAAGCCGCGACCGGTCTGATCGGCCGCGCGGACGAGCTCGACGTGCTGGGAAGCGCCCTGGGCTCGGCCTTCGCCGGCCGCACGGGCGTCGTGGTCGTCGACGGGGAGCCCGGTGTCGGGAAGACGCACCTGCTGAGGGAGATGACCGCTCGGGCGGATCGCCGGGGCGCGCTCGTGGTGTGGGGCATGTGCCTGGAAGGCGCCGGGACTCCGTCGATGTGGCCCTGGGTGAAGATCGTCGAGGCGATTCTGGACGGCCTGCCCGTCGAAGAGCGGGCAGATCGGCTCGCCGGCGAACTCGGCGGGCTCGTGGAGCCGCCCAGGGACTACGACGCGTTGTCCGCGCCGCCCGACAGCGGCGCACGCTTCCGACTGTTCGAGCAGGTCGTCGCCCTCGTTGGCCGGGCGGCGGCCCGGCGGCCGGTCGTCCTCGTCGTCGATGATCTCCAGTGGGCCGACGTGGCCTCCCTTCAGCTGTTCGGCCACATGTCCGCCCGGTTGCCCAGTGGTGGCGTGGTCGTCGGTGCCCTGCGCGACCGCGCCCCGACGCCGGGGACGGAGCTGTCGCGGTGCCTCGCCACGGTGAGCCGGGCACCCGGCCACCACCGGATCCACCTCGGCCCGATGGGCGAGGCCGAGCTGACCGATCTCGTACGCCGGGAGACCGGCGACGAACCCGATGCCGGAGCCATCCGCAGCATCCACGCGCGTACCGCCGGCAATCCGTTCTTCGTCCGGGAACTGTCCCGGCTGCTCGCCGACACCGGTGCCATGACCGTGGCGTCGACCGGCGGACCCGGGGTGCCGTCCACCGTACGAGACGTCGTCCGTAGCCGGACCACGGACCTCGGCGATGACGTGAGATGGCTGCTGCGGACCGCCGCACTCGTAGGTCGTGAGGTCGGCATCAGCCTGCTCGCGCACGCGGCCGCGATAGAGGTCCAGGCCTGCCTCGACCGGCTCGAGCCCCTGGAAGCACTCGGTGTGCTGGAGCCGGCGCCAGGGGACCCGTTCTCGCTCCGCTTCCCGCACGACCTGGTTCGCGAGTCGGTCGCCGTCGACATGCCGCCGAGACAGGCGAATGAGCTGCACCTTCGTATCGCGGACGCGCTTGAGGCCGGTAATGCCGCCGACGACTCCGTAACAGAGCGTCTCGCCTACCATCTGTCGGCGGCCGGCCCGCTCGCGGACTCGTCCCGGACGGCCGGGGCACTCGTACGGGCGGCTCATCGGGCGGCGTCCAAGTCCGCGTTCGAGGCCGCCCAGCGGCAGTTGCGGTCGGCCATCCACGTGGCACGGACGGCGGGTCTGGCGGAGGTGGAGCTGTCGGCCGCCGCACTGCTGGCCACCGTCTTCTGGAGGCAGTCGGGATTCGGCGGGTCGTACACGGATCTCCTGACGCGCGCCGAGCACCTGGCTCGCGGCCTCGGGCAGCAGGCGAGGGCCGCCGACTTCCTGTTCATGCGCGCGATCGTTGCCTTCAGCCACCATCACCCGGAAACGGACCTCCTCGTGCGGCGGCTGGTCGAGTACGGCGACGAATCCGCGGATCCGACGTCGCGTGCGTACGCCCGGCACATCAAAGGCATGCATGTATGGAAACAGGGCGACGTCAGCACGGCATTGCGACACATGAGTGAGGACGACTGGACCGCGATCGAGGATGCCCGATGGCGGCAGGAGAATCCGCTGCGGCGCGATCGGCGGATGCTCGCACCGTTGTTCCGGGCGCTCATAGTCACTATGCACGGAGACGTCGACGCGGCACGAGAACTGCTGAACACAGTGGAGGATGTCGTCGGCGACGACCCGTACGCGATTTCGGTCTGGGCCCACTGGGCGAGCCACACCGCTCAGTGGGCCGGTGACCCGGCCTGGGGACTGCGTATCACCGACCGATGGCGGACGGCGGACCCGTACCACTCCTTCGTCAACATCGACACGTATCTGCGGGTGAGCCGGTGTTGGGCACGTGCCCTGACCGGTGACGACCCGGCCGGTTCCGCGACCGAGGCCGAACAGCTCATAGGCACAATGCGCGACCCGCCGATGTACGGCGTGACCCAGTACTACTCGGCGCTCGCCGAGATGTGGCTGGCGGCCGGGATGGCGAACGAGGCCGGCGTCGCCCTCGACGACGCCGACCGTTTCGCCGATCGCCACGATGAGCGGTACACCGAATGCCTGCGCCTCCTGCTTCGTGCGAAGGTGCTGCACGCTCGTGGCGAGCCGGTGGGGGCAGTCCGGGCCGCGGCGGCGGAGGCCGAGATCGTTTCGATCGAACGCGGGGCGTACATCATCGCCCGTCGCGCGGGGGAGCTGATGACCTCCTGAGGATGAGGCCGGTCCCCTTCGTCGCCCGCAGCGCCCGGTCCGTCCGGTCAGGACTGGATGAACGCGAGCAGGTCGGGGTTGAGGACGTCCGCGTGCGTGGTCAGCATGCCGTGCGGGTAGCCGGCGTACGTCTTCAGCGACCCGTTCTTGAGCAGCTCGACCGCGCGCGGCACGGAGCTGGCGAAGGGGACGACCTGGTCGTCCTCGCCGTGCATGACCAGGACCGGCACAGTGATCTTCTTGAGGTCCTCGGTGTAGTCCTCGAGCCAGGAGAACACGGTCTCGTAGTGGGCCTGGGCGCTGCCGGCCATGCCCTGCCGCCACCAGTTCGCGATGACGGCCTCGGACGGCTCGGCTCCCGGGCGGTTGTAGCCGTAGAACGGATTCTCCGGCACGAACCGGAAGAACTCCGACCGGTTGGCCAGGATCCCCGCCTGAATCTGGTCGAACCATTCCTGCGGCTGACCGGCCGGGTTGGCGTCGGTCTTCACCATGTTCGGCGTCAGGGAGGCGACGAGTACTGCCTTGGCGACGCGCTCCTGGTGGCGGGCGACGTAGCGAGCCACCTCACCGCCACCCGTGGAGTGTCCGATGTGTACCGCGTCGTGCAGGTCGAGGTGCTCGGTCAGCGCCGCGAGGTCGGCGACCCAGTGGTCCATGTCGTTGCCGGTGCCGACCTGGTCGGACCGACCGTGCCCGCGCCGGTCGTGTGCGATCACCCGGTAGCCGTGGTGGAGAAAGAACATCATCTGGGCGTCCCAGTCGTCGGCCGACAGCGGCCAGCCGTGGCTGAAGACGATCGGCTGGCCGGAACCCCAGTCCTTGTAGAAGATCTCCACGCCGTCCGAAGTGGTGATGGTGGGCATCTGCTCGGTCCTCTTCAGTGGTCCAAGATTGCTGGTCACACGCATTCAACGATGCTCTACACGATTTATTGTGAGTGACCGTCGCGAGCGGTCTACGAGCGATGAAGAAATCGTCAAGTCCGCTTCAACTGCGCGCGGAGGATCCGGGCCGCGGGCCGGCCGTCGCGGCTACGGTCACTGGCCGGCCGGCTCTTGGAGTTCCGCGAGGAGTTTTTCGGCGCGGTGGGCGAACAGGTGAGCCCCGCGTTCGGTGGACAGTTTCCGGGCCTTTTCGGCGGCGTTCCGTACGACGGCCGAGGGCTCGCCCCTGGCCTGGAGCAACTGTGCCCGCAGCAAGAGGATCAGGCCTTCTGAGTTGCGCTGACCGTAGGTGTCGAGGCAGACATCGGCTCGGTCGAGGGCCGCGGCGGCCTCATCCAGCGCCGCGGCCGCGAGGTGCATCTCGCAGAGCAACCCGTACCAGGTGGAGATACACGAGCGCGGCGGGTTGAGCAGGTTCGTCTCGATGAGCCGCTGCGCTTCCACCGCCGCGCCGGCCGGGTCACTGCCGGTCATGGCCAGCGCCCAGCACCGGGCCAGCCGCTGGTAGGTGCCGAGGAGGCCGAAGGTGAAGTCGGGGTCCACGGCGATCCCTCGCTCGGCCGCCCGCAGCGCTTGAGCGGCGTCGCCGACGACCGATGTGGTCCTCGTGGTGGTGGAGGCCCAGACAGTGATCGCGTAGGCGTCGTCGCCGGCGGCGACCTCTATCGCGTCGAGCAATGTCTGCGCTCCGTCGACGTCACCGTAGTGCGCGCTCGTCTCCGCGACCATCCCGGTCATGAGCAGTTCCAGGTCGTATCGGAGTGGTTTTTCCTCTCGCGGGGTGTGGTCGGCGAGGAAGGTCGAGCCCGCCTGGCTCAGATATCGGAACGCCTCGCCGATATTGCCGGTGGCCCATTGGTGGATGCCCCAAGCGTGTATCCCGTAGGCACGCACGGTCGGATCGGACGAGACCTTGCCCTGCTCGAGCAATCGGTGCGCCAGCGGGCCGCCGCGGTCGAGCTCCATGGCCTGGTTGTGCATGGCCCAGCGGGCGAAGAGAAATCCGGTGGCTTCCAGCTCGCGGCCCAGGTTCCGGGACAGGTGCTCGGCACGTTCCAGTAGGTCGACCGCCCACTGCCACATCGAACGCATTCCGACGACGACGGTGAGCTGCGACAGCGCGGCCAGCTCCAACTCCGCCAGACCCGCCGTCCGCGCCACCTGGACGGCCGTTCGCAGGTGCCAGTCGGCGGCCTCGAGTGCGGACTTGCCGGCCGCGTGACGGCCCGCGTGCGTCAGGGCGGCGGCGGTCCGGGCCGGGTCGGCGAGCGGGCCGGCGGCCCAGAGGTGATGGGCGAGGCGCTCGGCCACGAACTCTCCTTCCGCGCCGATCTGTTCCAGCGCGTCCGCGACTCTCAGGTGCATCCGGGTCGCCTGCCGCTGCGACGTGGACGCGGCGACCGATTCGCGGACCAGGTCGTGCGGGAAGCGGATCGTGTACGGATCCCCAGGTGCGGGCTCGAGCAGGCCGAGCGCTTCCAGCGGCTCGAGGCGGTCGACGCAGGTTTCGCCGTCGAGGCCGGCGACGCGGACGAGCAGACGGAGGTTGACGTCCCGGCCGATGAGTGCGGCGATCTGCAGCAGGCCTCGTGTGCCGTCGTCGAGGTCGGCTATCCGGCCTCGGACGACGTCCCGCACGGTGGACGGCACCCCGGCCCGCGCCGTGGCGTCCCCGGTGAGGGCGTCGCCGTCGGCGAGGAGTCTGGACAGCTCCCGGACGAAGAACGGGTTGCCGGCGGTACGGGCGTGAATGTTGCGGACGGCACCGGGATCGGGATCCTGGCCGATCTCGCCTCGGACGAGCTCGGCCACCTCGGCCAGGTCGAGCGGACCGAGCCGGATGCGACGGTGGCCGGGTACCCGGCTCGCCGCGGCGAGCATCCGCGCCAGCTCCGAGCCCGGTGAGGGCGCGCGGTCGCGGAGAGCGCCGATGATCACGATGCCGTCCGGCAGACGGGCCGCCAGGTGGCTGAACAAATGCAGCGAAGCGACGTCGGCCCACTGGAGGTCATCGATCACGAACACCGGCGGCCGCAGCGCCGCGACCTCGCCGACGATGGCGACGACCCGCTCGAACAGGCGGAACTGCGCGCCACTGTCCGGTATCACCGAACCGGTGATGACGTCGTCGCGGGGCTCGACGAGGCGGCCGATCTCGTCGGCGAGCCACTTCCCCCGCGCCGCGGCGGGCAGGGCGCGCAGGACGGCACCGATCACCTGCACCCACGGCCACATCGACGGCGTGCCTTCACCCTCCAGGCAGCGGCCCCAGATGATGAGCGCGCCGCGCCGGTCGGCCTCGGCCGCGATCTCCTCCAGCAGGCGGCTCTTGCCCACCCCGGGTTCGCCCTCGACCAGCACGAGCCCTCTACCGCCGGTGAGCACTCTTTCCACTGCCTGCCGCAGCACTGTGAGCTCGTCGGTTCGGCCGACCATGCCGCCGCCGGCGGCCGTACCCGATCCTGGGGCAGCCACCCGCCGGGCCGCTGGTCGCCCGATGGGCGGCTCAGCGGCCGCCTGCCGGTCCGCCACGGCAACGGTTTGGTGCAATACGCGCTGGTAAGCGGCCTGCAGCGCCGGGCTGGGGTCGATGCCGAGGTCGTCGGCGAGCCGACTGCGAACGGCGCGGTACACGGATAGCGCCTTCGCCTGCTGGCCGGCGGCATCCAGGGCGGAGACGAGGCTCGCTTGTACCGGCTCGTGCAGGGGCGCCATCTTGGCGGCCAGGTGAAGTGGGAGCAGTACTAACTGCGGTCGACCCAGCGATATCGCGAGCCCGGCCGCCGCCACGCACGCGTCGAAGAACTCACCGTCGAGCTCGGAAAAGATCGACATCGCGGCGGTTCCATGAACCAGCCCGTCACCCGCACGGCCGTGCCAGAGCCCCAGCGCTCGCACGTAGGACTCCAGCGCCGATTCGCCGCACTGCGTCAGGGCCCGCTCGGCGGACTGGACGAGATCCCGGAACGTGACCAGGTCCAACATGCCGGGGCGGGCCGCGAACAGGTAGCCGTTGCCCCGTCGCTGCATGTACGAGCCGGCACTCCGGACCGGAAGGCCGGGCTCCAGTAGTCGTCGCAACGCGCCGATGTATTTGTGGACGACGTTCCGGCCGCTGACCGGAGGATCGTCGTCCCAGAGCAGATCGAGCAGCTCGCTTGTGCTGACCACTTCACCCTGCCGGGCCAAGAGCACGGCGAGCAGATAGGCCTGTTGCCGAGGACCGGGGTCCAACTCGACGTCATCTCGCCACAGCCGCAAGCGACCAAGAATCTGAAGAGACAGGGAACCGCCAGACGCTGGCCGACCCCCAGAACGGGCATCCCCGAGCCCGCCTGACACAGCCACGTCTGTCAACCTCTCGGGACCGAATAAGCCTCGCCCACTGCGCGCTCGCACCCATCGCGCAGCCCGAGTCTACGCGCGAGTTTTGTGGTGTCGGGAGACCGGAGATTCATGCCGGTTGGCGGGGCGGGCAGATCCTCTCGTACTCGATCGGGGTGAGCATTGCGGCGATGCTGCGGGGTTCATTCCGTGGTGCGTGGCGCCGTGAGGGTGCGGGTGAGCCAGTGGGTGCGGGCTTTGCGGGCGGAGGTGGAGAGATCGGCGTTGGGGAAGAGGGCGTCGAAGCCGTGGAAGCCGCCTGACCAGAGGTGGAGTTCGGCTTGGCCGCCGCAGGCCCAGATCCGGGTGGCGTAGCTGACGGTCTCGTCGCGGAAGACCTCGGCGGTGCCGGCATCGAGGTAGGTGGCGGGCAGGCCGGACAGGTCGCCGGCGCGGGCGGGTGAGACGTAGACGGGGATCTGGTCGTCGGGGAGGTCGCCGAGGACGGCGTTCCAGGCGAAGGCGTTCGTCTCGTGGGTCCAGATGCCGGGTTCGCCGGAGTACTGGTGGCTGGAGGAGGTGAGGTTGCGGTGGTCGAGCATGGGGCCGATGAGGATCTGGGCGGCGATGGCGGGGGTGCCGAGGTCGCGTGCCATGAGGGAGACGCCTGCGGCGAGGCCGCCTCCGGCGCTGGCTCCGGCGACGATGATGCGGTCGGGGTCGATGCCGAGGTCGTCGGCGTGGTCGGCGATCCACAGCAGGCCGCGATAGCAGTCCTCGACGGGGGTGATGCCGTTGTGCTCCGGGGCGAGCCGGTAGTCGACGCTGACGACGACGGTGCCGGTGGCATCGAGCCATTCCAGGGGGATGTCGATTTGGGAGAACCGGTCACCCATGATCATGCCGCCGCCGTGCATCCAGTAGACGCAGGGCGCTCCTGGGGCGGCTCCGGCCGGGGTGAGAACGGTCATCGGGATCTCGTCGCCGTCCGCGACGGGAACGGTGATTTCGCGGCGGCCGACCTGGCGGCCGTCCAACAGGACGTCGATCGGGGCGGAGGGCATCTGGCGGAGCTGGGTGAGGATCTCGGTGGTGATCTGCGGGATGAGCGGTATTCCGGCGAGGAGCGTGTCGAGTTCGGGGTCGAGTACGGGACGGGCGACGGGCGACATGGGGGTTTCCTTTTCGGGGGGCTGGGTGGCGGTATGCGGCGCGGTCACAAGACGGCCTTGCCGCCGACCGGTACGTAGTCGGTGTAGGGCGTGGTCGCCGCGACGAGGTCAGTGACCTTGGCGACGATCGCCTGAGCGGGCGGGCTCGCGAAGATCCGATGGTGGTCGTCCTCGCTGGTCCAGCCCTCGGTGATGTGGACGACGTCGGGGTCGGCCGCCGACCGGCAGACGAGGTACACCAGGCAGTACTCGGTGGAGGCGGGGTTTCCTTCATCCAGCCCGGTCAGCAGCAGCTCGACCAGTTCGTCGCCTCGACCGGGCTTGGCGGTCATGACGGCGTTGAACCCGTAGCGAACGGTCATGGACGGTCTCCTTCAGATGAGTGCGATTCTCCCCACTAGCTCGATCGTTCTCGTCGAATCAGCTAGCTTGTTGGTTCAATTTCATAATCTGACGTGCGGAAACACTAGATCAAAGCTCCTGAGTTTTTGCACGATCCTCCCTTCTTGTGGAGTCGTGTGCGGATCGGTGTGATCCACTGGAGGTATGGGATTCGATGAGCTCCAGTCGCTGCTGGCCCGCCATACCCGGCCCGATACGACGACGGCCATCGACGGCCTCTACATCGCCAGGGTTGAACGGTCGGAGCCGCCGGCTCCGGAGATGTCCGGCACCGTGCTGGCGGTGCTGGCGCAGGGGGCCAAACGTCTCGCGGTGGGTGAGCAGGTGCATGAGTACGGGCCGGGCCGCATCCTCGTGGCGTCGGTCGACCTTCCGGTCACGGGCCATTTCGTGGGCGCCAGTAGCCGGTATCCGGCGCTCGGTTTCGCCCTGACCCTGGAGCCGTCGGCCATCGCCGACCTCCTCCTGGACCTCGGCTCCGCCGATCTACCTCGGTCGCGTCCGGGAGCGGTGCCGGGCATCGCCGTCGGCGACCTGACCCCGGAGCTCCTCGACGCCTCGCTCCGGCTGTTGCGGCTCCTCGACCACCGGCGTGACCAGGCGGCACTGGTCCCGCTGGTCAAGAAGGAGATCCTCTGGCGGCTGATCAGCGGGGCGCAGGGCGGAGCCGTCCGGCAGCTCGGCCTCGCCGACAGCGGCCTCAGCCACATCGCGCGAGCCGTCCGGTGGATCCGCGAGCACTATGCCGAACCGTTCCGGGTCGAGGATCTGGCGGCCCTGACCGGGATGAGCGCTTCGGCGTTCTACCGGAACTTCCAGGTCGCGACCGCGCAGAGCCCGATCCAGTTCCAGAAGCAGATCCGGCTCCAGCAGGCCCGGCTGCTCCTCGCGGCTGATCCGCACGACATCACGACCATCGCCCATCGCGTCGGCTACGACAGCCTGTCCCAGTTCAGCCGCGAGTACCGGCGCCGGTACGGAGTGCCGCCCAGCCGTGACGCCGCGAGCCTTCACCGGCTCGGCTCCCGGGTCACCTCCTCTGGCGTACCAGCGTCAACTCCACGCCGGGCCGTCCGCGGAAGGCCTTGACGATCTTCCGGGTGTCAGCGGGGCGGCGGACCGTCACGCGGTAGGAGTCCGGGATGTCTCCCAACTGGAGGGTGTCGACGAATCCCGGGGAGTCCGCGAAGCGCTTCTTGGCCTCGGCCAAGGCCTGAGGTTCGGAGATGTAGGTGCTGTCGAGCACTTCGGGGCGTTCACTGAGGGCGCTGGCGATAGCGGAACGCTGGGCCTGGGTCGCGTCCTGCTTATGGCACCAGCGCTCGGCGCTCAGCTTGGTACAGAGGTAGATCTCGACCTGGTCGTCCCGGCTGGGCCGCATCACCATGGCGAGCATGGACATCCCGCCCGGACCGGCGGACGTGGAGTGCGGGGTACTCGGCGTGTGGCTTCGGGGGCCGGTACCCAGCGCGCCCGTGGCCAGCACGGTGGCGGCCACGGCCGCGGCCGCGGTCAGTGGTGCGGCGAGCCAGGCCGTACGGCGGTGAGCGGGGCGACGTACGGGGCGGCGCATGGGCGGGGCGACGGCGGGCCCGAGGTCGTCGATCAGCGTGTAGGCGTCGCGGACGCGGTCTTCGATGTTCATGCGTTCTCCTTGAGCAGCCGGGCCAGAGCGGTGAGGGCGCGAGACGTCGTGGCCGACACGGTGCCGCGGCTGATCTTCAACGTGCGGGCGATCTGCTCCTCGGGAAGGTCGCAGTAGAAGCGGAGAGCCAGGACCTCGCGTTGCCTCCGGGGCAACCGGGCGATGGCGGCCACGACCTGCCGCCGTTCCTGCCCGTCGATCACGCGTTCTTCGGCCGACCACACCGGCGGCTGGTACGGCTGCCGGAACCGCCCGGCAACGGCCCTGCGGCGCAGCAACGAACGGCAGCGGTTCAGCACCGCCGACCGCAGATACGCCAGCGCGGCCGCCGGATCGCGCAGCGCGTTCCGGTTGCGGTGAAGACCGAGGAACGCCTCCTGGACCACGTCTTCGGCGCTCGGGGCATCACCCACCATGAGCATCGCCAGCCGAATCAGCCCGAGGGCATGCCCGCGATACAGCTCGCCTACGTCCACGGGCGCCCGCGCGGGCGCCATCACTTCAACATCCATATCCCAGAGACGCCGCGGAGCCCGGAATGCTGCGTCCCCTGTTCCATTTTTCGGAAGCTGCCGGGGCCGGCGAGCGCAACGGCTTCTTCGACGCCTACCGCGGGCCGGGCGACGACTTCTTCGGCAGCGTCGGGTCCAAGCCGGAGATCTACCCGATCTACTGGTCCGCGGCGCAGATGCAGGCACGCCAGAGCGACCGGATGGCACGAGTGCAGGCATTCCTGAACGTCCAGTGGAAGCACGAGTCCGAGGGCGTCCGCTGGTTCGAGCCCGACCGCGACTCCCTGTACCCCGACCGGATCCGCCGCCGCCCGCCGGGCACCGACTCGGGCGGGCTGGGCACCCACCTGGACCCCGGCACCCTGGACCTGTGGATGACCAAGGCCTACCAGCAGGCGTTCCGGCACCTGTTCGACGGGACGGTCGAGGAGTACGACCCGTGGGACGCCGCCCACCGTACCGACGGCCCCCAGTACCCGGGGACCACCATGTGCTCGGCGTTCCGCACCTTCCAGGGCTGGACGGCCCTGTCGGACATGGACCACGACCAGGGCGTCCTGCACACCGTCCCGATCCCTGCGGCGATGGCTTACCTGATGCTGCGGCCCCTGCTGCCCGACGTACCCGAGGATGACATGGGCGGCGTCACCATCAACCGGGTCTTCCCGGTGAGCGAACGCTTGCACCCGCTGCTCCTGGAGGCCGTCAGCGGCATCCCCGACGTACGCGCCGGCGACTCGGTGTGGTGGCACTGCGACATGATCCACAGCGTCGCGCCAGTCGAGAACCAGAAGGGCTGGGGCAACGTCATGTACATCCCCGCCGCCCCCTGGTGCCCACGCAACGAGCGCTACTCCACCAGCGTTCGCGAGGCGCTCCTCACGGGGGCAAGCCCTGCGGACTTCCCAGCCGAGCACTACGAGCAGTCCTGGCCTGATCGGTTCCGGCAGAGTGACCTCAACATCACCGGCCGACGCGGCCTCGGCCTCAATTGATCTTCACGACACAGCAAACACTGCGCCTCTCGCACGAGAGTTCCCGAGCGGTAGTTGGCCCAGTGCACATGCCGGCAGGCCTGTAGCACCGGGACCGGACGGCCGTGGCGGGCGGGGACCGGTAGCCTGCTCACCGCTGTGGACGGGAGCGTGGGCCCGCGACCGGCCGGGTGTACCGATCGAGTGCCTACGAAATGCCCACGCTCGCTGCTGCCTGACCGCAGGTCAGAGAACCAATCCAATATGTGAGCGGCATAGGGCCCAGGGGCCCGGAGGGCTGACAAGACCATCCCCGCGTGCGCGGGGGGCACCAACCTCCGGTCCGGCGGCGGCGTCACCTACTAAAGTCGGATGCCGCTCCGACTCGGGCAGTGGAAGGTCCGACCGTATGCCCGATGTGGCGGGCCGCCCCGCCGGGCCAGGCTTTGCGGTATGAACATCTCACGCGAAAGAGTCCTCGCGGTGATCGGCGCCCCGGCGGCGGCCCTGGCGGTCTGGGCGGTGGCGGTGCCGCTGGCCGGAGCCACCTTGACCGTACGGGCGGGCGACGGCACGCAGACGGTCGGACCGGCGTCGATCGTGGCGGCGAGCCTGCTGGCCGCAGTCGTGAGCCGGGTCCTCCTGGCCGTCCTGGAACGCCGGGTGGTCCGGCCGGGCCGGGTCATGGCGATCATCACCGTGCCTGTGCTCGCCGCCTCCCTCTCGGGCCCGCTCGGTGACGCGGTCGGGACGACGGCGAAGCTGGTGCTGGTCGCGCTGCACCTGGCGGTCGCGGCCGTCATCGTGGTCGGACTGGTCCTCGACGCCCGCCAGGAATGCGGCCCGGCCCGCGCTCCCGGGCGGCCCCGCCATCGGGACGCCACCGCTCGTGGCTGACCCCACACGAAGTCCCCGCCCGGCAACCGACCGGGCGGGGACTCCGTTCTCAGCGGTGGCGCGGGGCATGAGGTGCATCCCGCCCGTTTGCTGCAAAGCGTTCAGAGACAGGGACGTCAGGAGAGGATCTTCTCGCGCAGCGCATGACGAGGAGGTGATGGTTGCCGCCTGCGATGATGGGATGCTCCAACCCCAGCCGACGGGGGCGTGGGGGGCGGAGGCCCCTCACATCGGGGGTTCCAGGGGGTCGCCCCCCTGGGCAAATACAGTGTCCGAGGGGCGACACGAACCAAACGCACATCCCTTCCTTCTCCGCACGTCGCTCCTGCCGGGCGGTAGATGAGCCGAGTCACAAGGGCGCTTTTAGCTGCGACTCTCTGGATCTCCACGAATCGCGGCCTGCTTGGAGTGGTAACCACCCGAGCCGGTAGTACCGGGCGGTCGCCGCATTGGCGCTCGCGAGGTAGGCGCGCTTCGGCGTGATTCGCCGTCGTGACGACGCCGCCTCAGGTCGCTCGTCCGGCTGGTCTACGCGGTCCCAGGTCGTCTATTCGTTGCTGTGGCCAGGATCAGTCGTGGCGCAGGACGGCGCCGCGCCAGTCGTAGCTGTACGAGTAGGTAAGTGTCGCCGCGCCCCACATCGACGTAGTCCCTGGAACGTTGGCGAGTTCCACCTCCTCCACGCCACGCCCGTCAGGAGCGCCGGACACCGGTACCGGCGTCCAAGTATCGCCGGTGTGGTGCAGGAGCTCCTTCTTGGCGAACGTCGGCGCGATCTCCGGGATGTCCTGCACCATCCAAACGTCGCCGGCGCCGTCCGGAGTCACCCCGGAGACCGCGTGCTGGCCCTCCGGAGTCGCGACGCGGGTCCAGGACGTTCCGTCCCAGTGCAGAGCGACCGAACGGTACTGCCGTGGCTGCCCGTCGGTGGGAAGCCAGTTGTAGTCGCCGACCGCCCAGACGTCGTCCGAGGCGAGCGCCGTGACGCTGTGCAGACTGGTTTCGGCTCCCGTGGGGGTGGCGATACCGGGTAGCGGAACCCTGGTCAGCGCGGTGCCGTCCCAATGCACGGCGGTGGCGTTCGCTCCGTACCGGCCGACGATCCACACGTCCTCGTCGGATATGGCGGCCAGCGACTCCAAGGCGCTGATCTGCACGGAGTACGAGCTCCATTCGGTACCGTCCCAGTGCTGGAGGTACGCCGTGCCTTCACTGGTGGCGCTGCCGGCCCAGACGCTGTCCGCCGACAGTGCCGTCGCGCCGACCCAGCCGTGCGGCGCCATGGTGGCGTCCGTCCAGCTCTGGCCGTTCCAGCGCAGGAGACGCCTGGCGTACCCGTCCAGTGCCCACACATCGGTAGGCGAGGACGCCGTTACGCCGTCGAGGCTGCCCGGGAGGGCGTCCGGCAGCGGCACCTCGGTCCAGGACACACCGTCCCAGTGCTCGGCGAACGGTACGCCTCTGTTCGCGCGGAGCTGACCGCCCACGACCCAGGCGTCATCCGGTGACACGGCCGTGACGTCGGCGACAGAGCGGCTGTCGGGCCCGGAGGCGCCGCCGAGCAGCTGGGCCACTTGCCAGCTTTCCGTTTCTGCGCCCGCAGGGCCGGTGAGCCCACCGAGCAGTAGTGAGATCGCGCTGACGGCAACCGTCAATCGCCGCACTGAAGTCTCCTTAGTGGTGGTTATCCGGATCAATCGGGTGTCGCGCTTGCGTTCCAGGCGTCGGTGAAGTTCTGGCGGTACTGGTCGTGGACTAGAGAGTTTTCGATCTTGAGGAGGGTTTCGTCGTTGTAGCGAAGGCCGTCGATGGTGTAGTTCGGGCTGCCGGTGAAGACGACCTTGTCGTCGGGGATGCCGAAGTAATTGCCCTCGACGAGTAGGTACTTGGAGTGGACGTACATGGGCTGGCGGTTGCCGTCGGGGTCGTTGTAGTGGGCGTTGGAGTTGCGGAGTTCGGGCTCTCCGCCTGCGCCTCCGGGTTGGGTGAGCTGCGTTTTCGCGCCGTCGCCGAGGAGGGTGTAGAGGACTTGGACCTGGCAGCCTTCGTTGTCGAGGTCCCAGAGTTTGTCGGCGACGGCGGTGCGGGTGAAGAAGTACATGGCGACGCGGATGAGGGTCTTGCCGCCGTTGTTGGCGTTGCCGGTGCAAGTGATGTTGTTGAGGATTTCGACGATGCTGTCGCTGTCGACGTCGGAGGTTCCGGCGGGTTGGGCGCGAGGGAAGAAGTAGACCTTGGCGGTTCCGGCGGTGGTGGAGCGGTAGTAGTCGGCGGTTTTGGCCATGGCGGCCAGGTCGGTGAAGTAGGCGCCGTAAGCGTTGTAGAGGGCGGTGTTCCCGCTGAGGCTGACGGCGTTGTTCCAGGCGTTCTCCTGCTGGTCGGCGGAGAGGTTGGCGGAGGTCTGGAAGACCACGTTGGTGGCGCCGGCGGTGCTGGAGAAGAGCGCGAACTTGTTCTGCATGACGGGGGTGCCGGCGGTACCGATGCAGGCGGCGTCGCGGGTGCAGTTCATGGCCCAGGACGCGCGCGTGGTGTCGGTTCCGAGGCCGGCGGTGACCGTGGTCCAGGCAGGCGTCGGATAGAACGTGCCGTCGTCGGGGTTCTGCAGGTGGGTCGATTCGAAGTCGACGATGACTTTGATGTTCACGCCGCGGGTGTGGGCGCTGGTGAGGTCGTCGGCGATCGTGTCGAGGGTGAGGTACTGGACGGCCAGGCGGATGGTGGATCCGGGCGCGGCCTGCTGGATGAGCCGGCGGAGGTAGTTGACGATGCGGTATTGCGCGGTCGGCTGTGTCGGGTCGTTGAAGATGGCGCCGTCGCTCAGGGGCGGGGCGGCTGCTGGTAGCCGCGGCACGGCGTCGGCCGGCGTGGCGGTGAACATGCCGGCGATGGCGATGACGGCGCCGCACAAGACGGCGGTGGGTCGGGGCATGGTGGGTTCCTCCAGGACGGCGCCGGGATCAGGAACGCGCAGGTCCGGTTATCGCGTGAGGTTCGGTCCGGCGGATGTCTCGACGGGTCCGGATGCGGCGCCGGCGATGGGGAATCCGGGGCCGAAGCAGGAGGCCGCGGTGCTTTCGGCGCAGGTGTCGGTGAACAGCGCGTCCCGGTTGTAGCGGGTGGCGGAGGTGACCGTTGTGGTGGCGCCGGAGTGGGCGAGGTTGATGACGTAGGCGGCGGCCGTTTCGTAGTCCTGGTCTTCGCGGTGAGCGGTCACCAGGAGCTGGGACGTGGCGCTCTCGTCGAGAATGCGTACGGCGCGGCCGAAGTACTCTTCGGTCTTGCGCGTACCGCCGACGCCGGGAGTGGCCTCGTTCAGGAAGAAGTCGGCGGAGGCGAAGATGCCGTTCGCGCCGCCGTAGAAGACGCTGGCGGCGCCGCGTCCGGAGTCTTCGCCGGGGGCGCCGGTGGCCAGGTCGGCGTAGCCGTCGTGGTTGAGGTCGCCGACGGCCATGGACAGGCCGAACTCATCGCCCGCCTCGGCGCGGTCGAGGCCGCTGACGTCGGGGACGAGGGTGTCCTGGCTGATGGTGGTGACCCGGGTCGGGGAGATGCCGTCGGCGGCACCTTTGAGAAGGACGAGCGCACCGGAGTCGGCCTGGGGGCCGCCGGCGGCCCGGCCGGCATGGACGACGACGTCGGCGGGGTTCGCCTGGCCGCGGAATTTTCCGATGGTGAGGGTGTCGAGATGTTCCAGGGTGTTGGTGGACGAGACGTTGACGGTGGACAGGCCCGTCTCGGTGACACCGGCGGCGCTGCCGGGGTACACGATGACCGCGCCCTGAGCTCCGGTCACTCCGCTGACGGCCTCGTTCTGGGTGGTGAAGGCCAGATCGTCGACACCGTCCCCGGTGACGTCTCCGGAGGCCAGTGACCAGCCGAAGTGGTCGTCGGCTTCGGCGGTGCCGACTCCGGCGTTCGATCCGTCGATGTTCTGCGCGCCGGTTACGGTCAGGCCGTTGGTGGGGCTGCCATAGAGGACGTAGAAGGCACCGGCGTCGGTGAGGCTGCCGACGTCCTCGTACGGGGTTCCGATGGCCAGGTCGGCGTAGCCGTCGGCGTCGTAGTCGCCGGTCGACAGCGACAGTCCGAACCGGTCGCCTGCCTCGGGGGCGGCGTTCAATCCGGAGGCGGTCTGGATGATCTGGGAGAGCCCTCGCGATTCGAGGTAGGGGAAGTCGGGTGTGCCGTACAGGACGGTGACCGATCCGGCATCGCGTTGGAGTACGCCCGCGGGATCGGTCACGTCCTTGTACGGGGCGCCGATGGCGACGTCGGTCAGGCCGTCGCCGTCGAAGTCTCCGGTCGCGAGGGCGAAACCGAAGGCGTCGCCGGCCTGGGAGGTGCCGGGCACGCCGGGGCTGTCCTGGCTGATCAGCGAGGTCATGGCGCCGGGAAGGTGACTGCCGCCGGGGATGACCTCGACCGAGCCACCGACGTCGGGGGCCCTGCCGTAGTCGGGCAGCATCCGCGCGGTCGTGGAGGTGACGATGTCCTCGACGCCGTCGCCGTTGACATCGCTGAACGCCGCCACTGTCGAGGTCGGCGTACGCGGTGTGGCGGCCCGTACGGCCGTCGGCTCGGCGGCGGCAGGCGAGTTCCCGCCGAGGACGATCAGGGCGAGAGCCACGGCGATGATGCCACCACGCCGTCTGGGTCGGGACACGGGCCACCTCCACGCGTGCCGTCACCGTCTTGGGCTGGGCGAACGGCGTCGTGAGTGAAACCCACCGAACGTGATCATGGCAAGGTGACACAGATCATGCGCCGATCTCGAATCCACTGTCCTTTTATCTGAATTCTGACTTGGTCGTAGTCGGTGATCAGCGCCACGAAGCCTCCCGACATTGGATGACCGAAAACTAGGTTTACAGCACCAGTTGACCGTATTCAGCCACTTTCACCGCTATATGCGCTTTTAGTTATTGACGTCTGTTGGTGGTTTTGAGGTAGAACCCGGGTGACTTGACTCGAGCCGATCACCGAGGTGTGGGCGCCGGATGCGCCGCCTTGGCGGCGCCTGGGGAGGTTCGCGTGCACGCTCGTGTCTCGGCCGGACGCTTGGTCACGGCGATCGTGGCCGTACTGGCCGTCGCCATCGGCATTCTCGCAACACCCCCCGCCGTACGGTCGGTGAGCGCCGAGACGATCGGTACGAAGCCGTCGGTTCCGGGCCGGCCCCTCCACGCGGTCGCGGCCGAGGCCGATCCGGAGGCGAGTCCGCCGCCGCGTCGCCCGGCGCCGCAGTGGCCGACGGCGGGTGCCGCGGAGGTGGCCGTACCCGCGGAGACGAACAAGGCGACGAACGCATCGTGGGCGCGGGCGGGCGGCCTGCCGGTCTTCGTCGGCCCCACGACCGCGGACACCGGCAAAGCAGCGGCGGCCAAGGCCGTACCGCCCTCACGGGTACGGGTCGAAGTCGCCGGTCAGGACGTGGCGCGGCGGTTGGGGGCGGCCGGGCTGGTCGTGCGGGTACACCGCCGTGACGGAGGCGCGCAGGCGGGCCCGGTCGCGGTGGCGCTGGACTACTCGGGCTTCCGGTACGCCTACGGCGGGAACTACGCCGACCGGCTGCATCTGTACGAATTTCCGGCGTGCGCGCTGACCACCCCCGATGTGCCGGCGTGCACGCAACGCACGCCCGCGCGTTCGAGCAACGACGTACGCTCCGGCCGGGTCACCGCCCGCGTCGACGCGGCCCCGGAAACGGCCGCGGGCGCGGCCGACACGGCGTCAGTGTTCGCGCTGGTCCCGACCGCGTCCGGAAACCAGACCGGGGACTACCGCGCGACCGACGTACGGGCCTCCGGCAAGTGGGAGGCCGGGCAGGCGTCGGGGGCGTTCGGCTACTCCTACCCCCTGGTGCTCCCGCCGTCACCGTACGGGCAGGCGCCGGAGCTGGGTCTGTCGTATGACTCCCAGTCGGTCGATGGGCGTAGCTCGGCGGAGAACTCGCAGGCGTCCTGGGTGGGGATGGGCTGGGATCTGCAGGCCGGGTTCATCGAACGCAAGTACAAGCCGTGCGCCGACGACGCCGGATCGGGCCAGGACGCGCTGAAGACCTGGGGGGATCTGTGCTGGGACTCGCCGGTCGCCGGCAAGGACGACGGCGCGGTGTACGTCATCTCCCTCGGTGGTCACACGACGGAGCTGATCTGGGACTCGGCGACCAGCCGGTACCGGATGAAGGACGACCAGGACTGGAAGATCGACCACCACACCAGCGGCGGTCACGGCGCGGACGATGAGTACTGGGTGATCACCGCGCCGGACGGCACCCGGTCCTACCTCGGCTACGGCGCCGACCCCACCAAGACGACGGCCAATGCCACGAACTCGGTGTGGACGGTGCCGGTGATCGGCGACGACGCGGGCGAGCCCTGCCACAACAGCAGCACTCCGGCGTCCATGACGCCGTGCACGCAGGCGTACCGGTGGAATCTCGACCGGGTCATCGATCCCGACGGCACCGAGAGCGCCTACTACTACACCGCCGAATCCAACGCGTACAAGCGCCACCAGGGCGGCGCGGTGCAGTCCTACATCCGGGGCGGATACCTCGAGCACATCGAGTACGGGCTGCGCGAGGACCAGCCGGCCGGCACTCCCGCGCCGGACAAGGTACGGTTCGCCTCCTTCAACCGGTGCGTCGAACGCAACGCCGTCGACGACCCGTACGACGACCCGCCGGCCACTTGCCCGACCGTCGCCTCCGGCGGGTCGGATTCCTACCCGGACGTACCGGTCGACCTGGTCTGTACGACCTCGTGTTCGAGCGAGTCACCGTCGTTCTTCGTCGTACACCAGCTCGCCCAGGTCGTCACCCAGGCCCGCAAGATCGACGGCTCGGCGGGCTATGACGATGTCAACACCTACCAGCTGAAGTACGCCTACCCGGGCACCGGCGACACCACCTCCCCATCGCTCTGGCTGGACTACGTGCGCGCCATCGGCCACATGGGCGACGGCGGTGACATCAAGGCGCCGGTCGTCGACTTCAACGGCACCAACTACAACAACATCGCCACCCCGGGTGCCGCGTCGGTGAACATGCGGCGGATCACCACGATCCAGAATGACCTGGGCGGCGACACCCACATCACGTACGGCCTGCCGAACCCCTGCAACACGTCCCTGTCGGACTGGTCGGGCACGCACAACACCGCGGACTGCTTCCGCTCCTACTACACGCCGACCGGCGGCACCGCGCAGTGGGGGATCTTCAACAAGTACATCGTCACGCAGGTCACAGACACCGACCGCGTCGGCGGCAACCCGGACCAGTCCACCAGCTACACCTATTCCGGCGCGGACGGCTGGCGCTTCGACGACGACCTGTCCCGCTCGACCGACCACCAATCCTGGTCGGACTGGCGCGGCTACAAGACCGTGACCGCGACCGCGGGATCCTCATCTGACCCGGCCAAGCGCGGCGTCACCTCCACCACCTTCTTCCGTGGGCTGAACAACGACCGTACGACCACCGGCGGCAGCGGCGCGTTGCGGCACGAGACGGTCACCGACTTCGACGGCCACGTCTACGACGACGACCACTTCCTCAACGGCCGCACCCTGCAGACCCGCACCTGGACCGACACCAGCGCCAGCGTCGACGTCGCCTCGACCCGCTACACCTACTACCACTCGGCGATGACCGCCGACGGGCCCGGCTTCCACAACGCCGTCATCGTCCGTCCCGACGGCACCCACACCCGCGCCCGGAAACGCGACGGTAGCTACCGCGTCACCGCGACCGACAGCTCCTTCGACGCCCACGGCCGACCCACCCAGACCCTCGCCGAAGGCGATCCCGGCGACTCAGGCGATGACCGATGCACCACCACCACCTACGCCGACAACACCGCCGGCGGCATGTGGATGCTCTCCTATCCCGAGACGGTCACCCTGCACTCCGGCTCGTGCACCGGCGCCATCGCCTCCAAGTCCGTCTCCCTGTACGACGGAGCGAGCGCACCCGGCGCGGCCAACGCGCCCACCGCCGGCAACGCCACCCAGGTCCGCGTCTACCGCGACGCCGACACCTACACGCTGATGAACAAGACCTACGACGCCTTCGGCCGGCCCACCTCGATGACCGCCGCCAACGGCACCGCGGCCACCGACGACGACACCAGCACGATCAGCTACCGACCCGCGACCGGCTGGCCCGCCGACGGCGTCACGACCGTCAACCCGCTCGGCCACACCACGGTGTCCTACTCCGACCGCCGCGACGGCGCCCTCACCAAGACCGTCGACGCGAACCAGAACGTCACCGCCCTGGACTACGACACCCTCGGACGACTCATCCGGGTGTGGGGGCCCACCGAACCCCGCCCCGCCGACCCCGACGAGGGAACCCCCACCGAGCGGTTCACCTACGTGACGCCGTACCAGGGCATCGGCGCGCCGTCCGGACCGACCATCGTCCGCAGCCAGCAGTACGAGGGCGGTGACGCCTCCGACCCGAACTGGATCAGCTCCTACGCCTACCTCGACGGCTTCGGCCGTACGAACGAGGTGCAGACCACCGCACCGTGGGGCCCGGAAACCGGCCGGATGGTCGCCGTCACCCGCTACGACGACCGCGGCCAGGTGGCCGGCCAAACCGGGGTGCCCGTCTACAACTCCGCCGCCGCCGGGAACGGAGTCCTCAACCCCGACCAGGGTGTCATCCCGTCCTGGACCAGCCACACCTACGACAGCGCCGGCCGCGAGACCGAGTCCGCCTTGTGGTCGGTCGGGACCAAGAAGTGGTCCGCCCTCACCGACCCGGCCGCCGACACCACGGTCGTGACCCCACCGTCGGGCGGCAAGACCGCCAGCACCGTGGACGTGTTCGGCCAGACCACCGCGATCACGCAGGACTCCGACGGCGACGCCGAGGCCACCACCCGCTACGCCTACACCGTCCGCGGCGAACTCGCGCAGATCACCGACGCGGACGGCAACGTCGCAACCAACGGCTACGACTGGGCCGGACAGCGAAAGACCAGTCACGACCCCGACGCCGGGGACGCGACCTACACCTACGACCCCGCGGGGAACGTGTCCTCGACGACGGATGCGGCCGGCACCATCTCCTACACCTACGACGCGCTCAACCGCCGCCGCGTCCAGTACTCCGGCCAGCCGACCACCGGAACCCGCCTCGCGCAGTGGGACTTCGACCCGCCCGGTGCTCTGGGCCAGCCGTCCGCCGCCATCCGCTACACGGGCGGTCAGGCCTACCGCAGCGACGTCCTGGGGTACGACGCTCGATACCGCCCGAAGGGCACCCGCGTGACCATCCCCAGCACACAGGGCGCGCTGGCCGGCAACTACGACACCACCTACACCTACGACCCAGCCGACCACCTGACCTCCGTCACCTACCCGGCGGCCGGTGGCCTGCCCGCCGAGAAGGTCAGCACCCGATACAGCGGAATCACCGGCACCCCCCTCGCCCTGACCAGTGATCTCGGCAGCGGCTACACCTACGTCAAGCGCAACTACTACTGGTCCACCGGCGAACTCGCCCAACGCGACTACGGCTCCGCCGGCGACATCGCCCGCGCCTACACCTACGAAGACCCCACCGACCGGCTCACCCGCGTCCGCACCATCATGGGCAACGCCGGCGACTCACCTTCCGACGCCCAGAACGACACCTACGCCTATGACAAGGCCGGCGACGTCACCTCGATCACCGACACCCTCGCCACCGTCGGGGAAGACGAGATCCCGCAACGCCAGTGCTTCACCTACGACGGCATCAGCCGTCTCACCGGCGCCTGGACCACGACCGGAGCACCCGGCTGTACGGCCGGCGCCGCCGGCGCCGACACCGGGGGACCCGACCCGTACCAGCTGGCGTACTCCTACACCGACTCCGGCAACATCAAGACCGTCGCCGACAACGGCGTCACCATCGGCTACAACTACCCCACCGCCGGCCCCAACGCCGTACGGCCGCACGCCGTCACGTCGATCACCCACCCCACCGGCACGGACAACTACACCCACGACGCCTCCGGCCAGTTGTCCGCCCGCACCGTCGCCGGCAAGAACACCACCCTCGACTGGAACGAACTCCACCAGCTGACCACCGCCACCACCGGAGGTTCCAGTACCGGGTTCGTCTACGACGCCGGCGGCGAACGCCTCATCCGATCCGACCCCGGTGCCACCACCCTCTACCTCGGAGGGATGGAGCTGCGCGCCGCCGGCGGATCGGTCACCGCCACCCGCTACTACAGTCTCGGCGGTGCCACCGTAGCCCTCCGCCACACCGGAGATCCCGCCGCGACCTGGCTCACCGCCGATACCCAAGGCTCGGCGCAGCTGTCGATCCAGGGCTGGACCGGCACCATCGCCCGCCAGCGCTACCTGCCCTTCGGCGCCCACCGCGGCGACCGCGACGACATCACCGCCACCCAACGCGGCTTCCTCGGCCAAACCGAAGACCCCACCACCGGCCTGGACGATCTCGGCGCCCGCTACTACGACCCCACCACCGGCGCCTTCATCAGCCCCGACCCTCTCCAAGCCCCAGGCGAGCCTCAACAACTCAACCCCTATGCCTACGCCGCCAACAACCCGACCACAGCCAGTGACCCCAGCGGGCTAATGCCCGATGGACCTTTCATCACCCAAACAGGCCACGTCGCCGGCGGCGCGCGTTCCAACGGCGGCTCCGGTCTGCCCGACTCCGTCGCGACTCCGTGCTCGTCCGGATACTGCCTTTACCACCCACGGTCCTGGGACGATGTCCCGGGCGCCTACGTTCCCGGCGTCAACGTCCCCCGAGCGATCCACGCCACGTCGGGGGCCTTCGGCTGGATGCCCGGCATCGGTGACGTCGCAGACGTAGCCGACGCCATCACCTATGCCATTGACGGCAAGTACGCGGACGCGGCCATCTCCGCAGCGGGCGTCTTCCCGCTCGGAGAGATCCCGAAGACAATCCGCAATCTTCGGAGAGGTCTCAAAGTCGCTGAGGAAGCGGGCGAAGCCGGGCGGGCGGGCGAACGGGCCGGCAGAGCGGCCGAAGACGGCGGAGAAGCCGCTGACGCCGCTCCCAGACCGAAGGCAAAACCGAAAGACGAGCCCGTACCCAAGACGCCGCGCCGTCGATCCGCCGCGAACCACGGCTGCAGCCTCGTACCCGGCACTCAAGTCCTCATGGCCGACGGCTCTACCAAGGCCATTGAGAACGTCAAGGTCGGCGACAAGGTCCTGTCCACCGACCCGGAGACCGGCAAGACCCAAGGCCGGCCCGTCCTGGCCACGATCACTGGAACCGGTACCAAGCATCTGGTGCAGATCACCGTCACGACGCATCACCACAAGAGCAAGAAGTCCGGGGTCGTCATCGCCACTGACAACCACCCCTTCTGGACCGAACGCCCCGGCCAATGGACCCAAGCAGGCGAGCTGAAACCCGGCATGTGGCTCCGCGCCAGCGCCGGCACCCACGTCCAGATCACCGCCATCAAGACCTGGACCCAGCACCAAACTGTCCACAACCTCACCGTCAACGGAGTCCACACCTACTATGTAAAAGCAGGCGTCACATCCGTCTTGGTGCATAATTGTTACGAGACGCTGGATTTCGCTCATGGCACGACATCAACACATGCGGACAATATTCAAGAGAACGGGCTGAGCGGAGGTGCGGCGCAAGCGAACTCCCGTGGTGGCTCCGTGGGCCAGCCTGGAAACTTGTTCACATATGCGGTAACGGAGGATGACACCGAGATCCTCAGCGCTACAGCTTCGTTCGGTGCCACTCGTGCGGGGGCTGGGGAGCGGCCGGCGCTGCTCATCTTCCAGATGGGCCGATCAGACTATGATCGGCTAACGGCTGCTGGTCATATCACGACTCGCGTGACAGATGAGGTTAGTGGGAGGCTCGAGCATATATTTAGCCCTGGGGCAATGCCATATTTGAACTTGATTCACCGAATGGACTTTTGATCGGTCAATAAGACCCCCCGATTAGGACTGGATTATATGGAGATGGAGATGGCGAGTACTGGTGGGTATGGCGAAGCCATGCCGAAGATTCAGGAGTATCTGGAAAAATATCGGACGGCTCTTGAAGGGGTCCGGGCAACACATCGAGGGCGACCGATAAGTGAGGTTCGCAGGGCGCTCGCGCAAGCGCTCGACGTCGAGGGTGTCGAGGTCTGGAATGAGGTCGCAGAAGATGCAGCTCGATTGATCTCCGAGGAGAAAGACGATGGTTGCTGACTCGATAGAGCGACCGATTTTAAACGAATGCAGCATTGGAGAGTGCGGTGAGGTATCAGATGCGATCCTGGCGCGAGGGGTGACCTCGGCGAGGAGAAGCAGGACGCCGAGCCGCTGCCGGAGATTCGCCTTTACGACTTGCGGCACACACACGCGACGCTGCTCCTGATCAAGGGTGTCCCGGTGAAGGTCGTCAGCGAGCGGCTCGGACACGCGTCACCGACCGTGACCCTGACCGTGTACGCGCACGTCTTGCCGGGCAACCAACGGGACGCGGCGGACACGTTCGCGGCCCTGGTTTCGGGGGCCTGAATCCATGATCAGTATCACCAGCGGTATCACAGACGATTCGGCCAGAGAAATGAGAACGTCCCGAGTCGCTGACCTTGCGAAACTCGGGACGGATCTTGTGTCCGAGGGGTGACTGGACAGTTGAGCCCATGGTCTTGCCTGCTGACCTTGTCCTACGTCGGCGGTGAGCGGGGCGTACTTGCTCGGTCATGACGACAGCGTCGTACGACAGCGCCGCGCGGATCAGCGAGAACCGCGCGTAGGCGTGGAGAAGCGTCGTGACCTGATCGCCGTCCCGGCTCTCGATCGGGGAGGACTCGTCTGCGCGTCGTCGGTCAGGGACCATCTCCGCGTGCGCGGGGAGCACGAAGGTCCGCGGCCAGGCGTCGGCCGCGGACGGGGACCATCCCCGCGTGCGCGGGGAGCACACGCCGGCCACCGTGGCGCCCATCAGGAGGGAGGGACCATCCCCGCGTGCGCGGGGAACACGTGAGGTACTCGCCCTCGTTGCCGGTGTCGTCGGGACCATCCCCGCGTGCGCGGGGAGCACAACGCGGCGAAGGAGTTCCGGAACCTGAGCGTGGGACCATCCCCGCGTGCGCGGGGAGCACACGCGCCTCGGTCGGTACGGCCCCGACTGGCAGGGACCATCCCCGCGTGCGCGGGGAGCACCGGACCTGTCCGGGCATGCGGTTGCGCTGCTGGGGACCATCCCCGCGTGCGCGGGGAGCACAGAGCACGTGCTTTGGGAGCACGGGGGTCGCGGGGACCATCCCCGCGTGCGCGGGGAGCACTTCCGATAAAGAATCCGCCACCAAGCAACGCCGGGACCATCCCCGCGTGCGCGGGGAGCACGAGCGGTTGCGTCGGCCGGTCTGCTCGCTGCGGGGACCATCCCCGCGTGCGCGGGGAGCACATGACGCTGGCCGACCCGCCTGGGCAGGTGGCGGGACCATCCCCGCGTGCGCGGGGAGCACGAGGACTCACGCCGCAGCGTCGACCTCCCGCCGGGACCATCCCCGCGTGCGCGGGGAGCACGGACGCTCAACGAGCTGGACCCGGTTGTCCCTGGGACCATCCCCGCGTGCGCGGGGAGCACTTCGGCTCAGCTTCCGCGAGTGGGGAGAACCCGGGACCATCCCCGCGTGCGCGGGGAGCACTTGTAGCTGGCGGGCAGCCGGTAGCCGGTGACGGGACCATCCCCGCGTGCGCGGGGAGCACTCATGAGGCAGTTCAACCATGATCCAACGGCCGGGACCATCCCCGCGTGCGCGGGGAGCACACGGCGAGCTTGTCCGAGTCCTGCGACGTCCCGGGACCATCCCCGCGTGCGCGGGGAGCACGCCGTCATCGTGATCGGCGCAACCCTCGTGGGGGGACCATCCCCGCGTGCGCGGGGAGCACATCGGCCGGGGGCGCTGTGGTCCTGCGCGGTGGGGACCATCCCCGCGTGCGCGGGGAGCACAAGGACTCCTGGCCGGCGAAGGTCGTGCAGAAGGGACCATCCCCGCGTGCGCGGGGAGCACACTCGCTGACCTGCGGAGTTACGAGGCGCGAAAGCCGGTTTTCATTACTTTCATGGAACCGGACATATCTCCTAGTTTTGTACAGGTCGCCCATATTAAGCCGGGGTGTCGGGTCGTTCGCTGTTCTTTGGAGTCTATCGATGGGGTCTGCCGTTCCCCAGTGTCTGTGGGTTACTGATGCAGTGGTCGGCGCGCGTGGAGTTGGGGCTGGGGTGACTGGTTTCGGGGAGGTATACGGTCGTGGGCTCGTTGGTATGGATCGGCTCGGTCGGTTGCTGTTGCCGGGGGTGGCTGGTTGCGTGTCATGGTTGGTCGTCTCGTCGGGTGGCGGAGTTGTCCGTGTTGAACGGCGTGGATCACCGTGCAGTGGTGACTTGCTGCTGACCTTTCCGTGACGGACGGGAGTCAAGTGTCCGATCGCTGTCGCTTGTGGCCAAGGCTTAGCGGCTCGACACTGGTGTCGGAAATGACCGGATCAATATAAGTAATGAAATTAGCCCCACTTGATGCTCGAAGACCCCAGGTCATAGAGGTGCTCCCCGCGCACGCGGGGATGGTCCCTCGATCAAGGGCGCCGAGAACGAGCACGCCCTGTGCTCCCGCGCACGCGGGGATGGTCCCGCTCATCCTCAGCCTCACCGCCGCCCTCGCCCGTGCTCCCCGCGCACGCGGGGATGGTCCCACGGAGGTCATCTTCGACGACGTCGCCATGGCGTGCTCCCCGCGCACGCGGGGATGATCCTACGGATCCGTACGGATATCCGCGTGACGCGCTGTGCTCCCCGCGCACGCGGGGATGGTCCCGACCAGCGCGCCGCGGCCTTCTTGTCCGCGAAGTGCTCCCCGCTCGCGCGTGGTGGGTCCCACCAGGACGAGGTCCGAGATCATCCCGCGCCAGCATGTTGAGCTGGAAACATCCCGTGTGTGTGGGGCCGCACTCGGTGATCTAGCTGTCACCTGAAAGAAGGGACGAATCTGACTAAAGTTGATATTCGGACATAGTTTCAGGTAATTAATGTTTCGTTCATTCACCACCAAAGCCCTGCTGACTTGTTTGTGGACTGCATCGTTGGTGGTGTGGGTGAGTTAGTGAGATTTGATGTTGTGGGTTCGGGATGTGCGTTTAGATGTGCTTGTGGGGAACGGGGAGCTCGTATCTGTTCGGTTTGGTGGATTGTCGGCTGCGGCGCGTGCGGTGTGGGCGAAGCATGATCGGGCGACCGATGGTTGGTTGCCGTTGTGGCGGCATTTGGCGGACAGTGCCGCAGTGGCGGGGATGTTGTGGGATGAGTGGTTGCCTGGTTCGGTTCGGGCCGTGTTGGGTGATGCGTTTGCGGGTGGGGTGGAGGACGCACGTCGGTTGGTGATCTGGCTGGCGTCTGTGCATGACGTTGGTAAGGCAACGCCGGCGTTCGCGTGTCAGGTCGAGTCGTTGGCTCAGGGCATGCGGGATGCGGGGTTGGATATGCCTTCGTTGCGTCAGTTCGTTGATCGTGGGCTCGCGCCGCATGGTCTGGCGGGGCAGATGTTGTTGCAGCAGTGGTTGATGGAGCGGTGTGGTTGGTCTCGGTCGGTGACGTTGCAGTGGGCGGTCGTCGTTGGTGGGCATCATGGGGTGCCTCCGGAGAGGCTTGATGTTCAGGCGTTGAACGTCCATCCGGAGTTGTTGCGTTCGCCGGGGTGTGAGGCGGCGTGGCGGGATGTGCAGTTTGAGTTCTTGGATGCGTGCGCGCAGGAGTGCGGGGTCGCTGGCCGCTTGCCTGCGTGGCGGGATGTGAAGTTGTCGCAGCCGGTGCAGGTGCTGCTGAGCGCGGTGGTCATCGTCGCTGACTGGATCGCCAGCAACGCGGAGCTGTTTCCGTATTTCCCGCAGGCGGCGCGCCAAGGTGACCGGGAGCGGGTGGAGGCGGCATGGAATGGTCTGGGACTGCCGCGCCCGTGGGAGGCGGTCGAGCCGCCGGAGGATCCCGCCGTGTTGGTCTTCTCGCGGTTTGTCATGCCGCGGGGTGCGCGTGTGCGTCCGGTTCAGCTGCGTGCGGTTGAGCTGGCACAAGGGATGCCGGTAGCTGGTCTGATGGTGATCGAGGCGCCGATGGGAGAGGGCAAGACCGAGGCGGCGCTGGCGGTCGCGGAGATCTTCGCGGCGCGTTCGGGTGCGGGCGGATGTGTGATCGCGTTGCCGACGATGGCGACGGGGAACGCGATGTTCCCCCGGCTTTTGGATTGGCTGGATCGGCTGCCGGACGGTCGTAGCGAGCCGGGTGCGCGGTCGGTGTTGCTGGCGCATTCGAAGGCGGCGTTAAACGAGGATTTCGCCGGGCTGATGCGTTCGGGGCGGCGGGTGAGCGCGGTGGATGTGGACGGCGGCCGTGATGAGTGGGGTCACCGTGATGGCCGGCGGGTCTTGTCGGCGGAGTTGGTGGCGCATCAGTGGTTGCGGGGGAAGAAGAAGGCGCTGTTGGCGTCGTTCGTGGTCGGCACGATCGACCAGTTGCTGTTCATGGGGTTGAAGTCTCGTCACCTGGCGTTGCGGCACCTCGCGTTCGCGGGGAAGGTCGTGATCATCGACGAGGCGCATGCGTATGACACCTACATGAGTTCCTATCTGGATCGGGTGTTGTCGTGGCTGGGCGCGTACGGGGTGCCGGTGGTGGTGTTGTCAGCGACGCTGCCGGCCATGCGCCGCCAAGAGCTCGCACAGGCCTACGCGGGCCCGGGCGCCGATCTGGACGCGGGTTTGGGTGAGGTCGCTTCGGCGGATGGATATCCGCTGCTGACCGTGGTCGAGCCGGGCGGGCGCGTGCGGCTGGAGCAGGTCGAGCCGTCCGGCCGGCGCACCGATGTACGACTGGAGCGCTTTAGCGATGATCTGGACGTTCTGGCCGACCGGCTCGAGGCTGAGCTGGAGGGTGGCGGGTGCGTTTTGGTGGTGCGCAATACCGTCGACCGGGTCCTGCAGGCCGCTGCCGTGCTGCGAAGGCGTTTCGGGCCGGATCAGGTCACGGTGGCGCATGCTCGTTTCCTGGATCTGGATCGGGTGGATAAGGACGCGGACCTGCTGGCTCGGTTCGGGCCGCCGGGGGAGCACACTCGCCGACCGGCAACGCAGATCGTGGTGGCCAGCCAGGTCGCCGAGCAGTCCTTGGACATCGACTTCGATCTCCTGGTGACGGATCTGTGCCCGGTCGATCTGCTGTTGCAGCGGATGGGGCGGCTGCATCGGCATCGGCGCGGTGAGGACCACGCCGATCGGCCGGAGCGTCTGAGGGTGGCCCGGTGTCTGTTGACCGGCGCGGATTGGGCGGCGGTGCCGGTGGAGCCGGTGGACGGTTCGCGGCGGGTGTACGGGCTGCACGCGTTGCTGCGTTCGGCGGCGGTGCTGGAGCCGTACCTGTCAGGGACGGGCCCGGCCGGTGACGTCGTTGCCTTGCCCGAGGACATCAGCCCGCTGGTGCAGCGCGCCTACGGGCCGGATTCGCAGGGGCCGCCGGAGTGGCGGCCGGCGATGGACGCGGCGCGGACACGGCACGAGCAGCGTCAGGGCAGGCAGCAGGAGAAGGCGGATGCTTTCCGGCTGAACCCGGTGGGCCGGCCTGGGCGGAGTCTCCTCGGCTGGGTCGAGGCGGGGGTCGGGGATGCCGATGACACTCGGCGGGGCCGGGCGCAGGTCCGTGATAGTCGCGAGTCGCTGGAGGTGCTGGTCGTCCAGCGTCGGGCGGACGGGTCGGTGGTGACGGTGCCGTGGCTGACCAAGGGCCGCGGTGGCCGGGAACTGCCCACCGAGACGGTCCCAGATTCCCGGGATGCCCGAACGGTGGCTGCTTGCGGCCTCCGGCTGCCGTTCGTGTTCTCGATCCCGGAGGTGCTTGATCGCGCGATCGCCGAACTGGAAGCCGAATGCGTCCCGGCGTGGCAGTCCAAGGAAAGTCATTGGCTGGCCGGGGAGCTGATTCTCTTCCTGGATGAAAACTGTCAGACCCGTTTGGCAGGCTATGACCTTCGCTATAGCCAAGCCGATGGCCTGGAGGTCGCCAATGCCGAGTGAGCTTTCCACAGATTTAGGGCTTTCGTTCGATTTGACCGAATCGGCGTGGGTGCCGGTGCAGCGTCTGAACGGAACCGAGGAGGAACTGTCCCTTAACGCTGTTTTCGCTCAAGCGGAATCCCTGCGACGGATTGTCGGGGATGTGGCGACGCAGGAGTTCGCGTTGCTGCGGCTGCTGCTGGCGATCCTGCACGACGCTATCGACGGCCCCGAAGACCTGGAGGCATGGCAGGAACTATGGGACACGGGCGTTCCGGCCGACCGCATCGCCGTTTATCTCCGGGGGCATCGCAGCCGATTCGATCTGCTGCACCCGGATACGCCTTTCTTCCAGACTGCGGGTCTGCGAACCGCTCAAGACGAGGTCTTCTCCCTGGATCGCATCGTCGCCGACGTGCCCAATGGCGAGCCGTTCTTCACGATGCGCGCTCGTGGCGCCGACCGGTTGAGCTTCGCCGAGGCCGCGCGCTGGCTCGTGCACGCCCACGCCTATGACACCTCCGGGATCAAGACCGGCGCGGTCGGGGACCGGCGCGTCAAGGGCGGCAAGGTCTACCCCCAAGGCGTCGGATGGGCCGGAAACCTCGGCGGTGTCTTCGTCGAAGGAAACGATCTGCGGGAGACACTCCTGTTGAATCTGATGGCCTTCGACACCGACACCCTGCGCATCGACCCCGGCAGCGATCGGCCCGCCTGGCGCCACGACCCGACCGGGCCGGGGCAGACGCCGGTGCTGACCGGGCGGCCCGCGGGCCCACGGGACCTGTACACCTGGCAGTCCCGGCGGGTCCGCCTGCACTTCGACGCCGACGGGGCGTGGGGGGTGGTGCTGGCTTACGGTGACCCGCAGTCCGCTCAGAACCGGCATCGGTGCGAGCCGATGACGGCCTGGCGGCGCAGCCCGGCGCAGGAGAAGCAGACCGGCCTGGCGCAGGTGTATCTGCCGCGGATCCATGATCCGAGCCGCAGCGCGTGGCGGGGCCTGGGCGCGCTGGTCGCCGGCCGGGTCCCCGGAGCCGAACAACGCGCTGAGGCCGCGGCGATCGTACGGCCCCGTGTGCTGGACTGGGCGGCCCGCCTCAGCGTCGAAGGAGACCTCCCGGCGACCTTCCTCATCCGGGCCCGGCTGATCGGCGCGATCTACGGCACCCAGCAATCGGTCATCGACGAGGTCGTCGACGATGCGGTGGCGATGCCACTGGTGTTGCTGCACAAAGACGACGACCGGCTGGGCCAGACCGCGATCGACGCCGTCACCGACGCCGAAGCGGCAGTGACCGCGTTCGGTGATCTGGCCGCCGACCTGGCCGACGCCGCCGGCGCCGACCCGACCCCGCGTAGAGACACCGCACGGGCCTTGGGTTTCCAGACGCTGGATGGCCCGTTCCGCGGTTGGCTCGCCAAGCTCACCCTTGGCGCTGACCCGGCCAAGCGCCGGGCGGACTGGCAGCGCCTGGCGCGTCAGGCGGTCCTACGGCTGGCCGATCAGCTGGTAGGAGAGGCCGGGGACGCCGCCTGGGAAGGGCGGATCATCCAGACACGGGCCGGCCAGAAATTGTGGCTGACCGCCTCCCGCGCTGACCTGAGTTTCCGGATCCGTCTGCGCAAGGCCCTTCCCGCCGCGGCCGACCCAGGCGAGGCAGCACCGGCTCCGGCCGGTGACGAACCGGCGGCCTGACCAACCCCACCACCATCCTGCCGTCACCCCATCGGTGCCGGCCATCGACGGAGGTCATGACCGTGACCAACCCTGCCCCGGCCACGCAGCGACGCCATGTCGGCGATGTCGTCGGAGAGGTCGCCGGGACCTACATCACCGAACTGCAGCGCGGCTACCGCAACGACGTCGGCTCGGCCGTGGCGATGCTCGCCCAGCTGCGGCGCGGCGCCGGCAAACTCCCCACGGACGTGCCGGAGCTGTGGGGCCTGACCGGCACCGACCGCCTGTACCGGCAGGCGCCACAGCTGGAAACCGATGAGACCGCCGCATCCCGCGCCGAGGCGGCCCTGTTCCTCGCGCTGACGCTGTACGCGCTGCATCAACAGTCCCGCCCTGACCGCGACATGCACAAGCCCGGCGCCGCGTTCGGCGCTGCGGTGCGTCGGCTGATGGGCGAGGAGGTCGATGAGCCGATCCGCAAACGGTTCGCCCAGATCGGTGCCTCCTCCACCGCCGCGATTTTGGCCGACCGGCTGCGCGGCATGGTCAAGCTGCTGCGCGCCGAATCGATCCCGTTGGATTACGCCCAGCTCACCGCCCAGCTGTACCGCGCGCAACTGCCCGGCGGCCTCACCCAGGTCCGCCGGGTTTGGGGCCGCGGCTTCCACGCCTACCAGCCGCCCACCACCGGATCCACCACTCAGGTTCCCGGCAACGGCGAGCCCACGACCGATGAGGAGACCTCATGACGAACCGGACCATCCTTGAGCTGCACATCCTGCAGACCGTCCCGCCCTCCAACCTCAACCGGGATGACACCGGCAGCCCCAAGACCGCCGTCTACGGGGGCGTCCGCCGCGCGCGGGTGTCCAGCCAGGCGTGGAAACGCGCCACCCGCCGCGCGTTCGACGGCCTCCTCGACGCCCGAGACCTGGGCGTGCGCACCAAGCGCGTGGCCGAACTGCTGGCTGATCGGATCCGCGTGCACGACCCCTCGATCGAAGAGACCCAGGCGTGGGCACTGGCGGCCGAGACGATCCAGTCCGCGACCGGATCCAAGATCGAGACACCCAAGCGCAAGGCGTCCGCGAAGACCGACGCGGACCAGGCGGCACCGGAATCGAAGTACCTGATGTTCCTCAGCGCCCGCCAACTCGACGGTCTCGCCCAGGTCGCCATCGAAGCACGCGACGACGTCAAGGCCTACTTCAAGGACAAGGACAACAAGACCCGGGCGCGGCAGGTCGCCAACACCGGCCACTCGGTCGACATCGCGTTGTTCGGCCGGATGGTCGCCGACGGTGCCGACATCAACGTCGACGCCGCCGCCCAGGTCGCGCACGCCATCAGCGTCCACCAGGCCGACAACGAGTCCGACTACTACACCGCCGTCGATGACCGCAAGAACCGCGAGACCGACGACCTGGGCGCCGGCATGATCGGCACTGTGGAGTTCAACTCCGCGACCCTGTATCGGTACGCCGCCGTCGACGTCGACCTGCTCGGAAAGAACCTCGGCAAGGGCCTACGCGAAGACGAACCGCTCACCGACCCGGTACGGCGCGCCGTGGAGGCGTTCACCGAAGGGTTCATCACCTCCCTGCCGACCGGCAAGCTCAACACCTTCGGCAACCACACCCTCCCCGACGCCGTCATCATCAAGCTCCGCAGCTCCCGGCCGATCAACCTCGTCGCGGCATTCGAACAGCCGTGCCGCGCCGACCAGGAGATCGGCGGTCACCTGCGTCAAGCCTGCGAACGACTCGCCGCCTACATCCCGCAGGTCGAACACGCCTACGGCCTCGACGACGACGCCCGCACCTGGGTGCTGCGCGTGGGAGCCAACACCGACCCGCTGACCGGGCTCGGCACCGAACTGGCGCTGGGCGAACTCATCGACGCGATCGGCACCGAAGTCGCCCAGCGCGTCAAGGATCAAGCATGAGCGTCATGATGATGCAGCTCGCCGGGCCCCTGCAGTCCTGGGGCGCCGCGGCCCGCTTCGCACGGCGCACCACCGAACCAGCCCCGACCAAAAGCGGCGTCATCGGGCTGATGGCCGCAGCCCTAGGCCGGGACCGCAGCACGGACCTCACCGACCTGGCCGCCCTCCGCTTCGGGATCCGCATCGACCAGCCCGGCAGCATGATCCGGGACTATCAGACCGCCCAGCACTTCGACACCGGCAAATCCATGCCGGTCTCCGAACGCTTCTACCTCGCCGACGCGGTATTCCTCGCCGCACTCGAAGGCGACACAGACCTGATCGAGACCCTGCACGACGCGATTCGCGCTCCGGTCTTCCTGCCCTACCTGGGGCGCCGATCCTGCCCACCCGCCAGGCGTATCGACCTCGGCGTCCACCACGACCGCACTCTCAGCCAAGCACTGGCCGAGGAAGAGTGGCGCGCCGCCACCTGGTATCAGCGCCGGCACCGGCACACCCACGTCGACCTGGAGACCCGCATCGAGGCGGGTCCCACCGACGGCCCGGCCGACAGCCTGCGGGACCAGCCCCTTAGCTTCGACCCTCGGCACCGCCGCTACGCACTACGCGGCGTCCTCACCGACCACGTCAACATCCCCAACCCCTGCGCCCGCCCCGCCGTCTCGATCCCCGACCACGACCCGACATCTGTGTTGGGAGGCACGTGATGTACCTGACTCGCTTCCGCGTCAACACCCAACGCGTCCCCGCCCGCCGGCTGCTGTCCTCCCCGCAGATGCTGCACGCCGCGGTCCTGTCCTCCTTCGCCGAACCCCCCACACAAAACGCAGACGGACCCCGGGTGCTGTGGCGGCTGGACCGCAACAGTAACGCCGAGACCCACCTGTTCATCGTCAGCCCGGACAAGCCCGACCTCACCCACCTCGTCGAACAGGCAGGCTGGCCCACCACCGGCGGCTGGCAAACATTGGAATACGCCCCGTTCCTGTCCCGCCTCACCAAAGGCGACCGGTGGGCTTTCCGCCTCACCGCCAACCCCGTGCACAGCATCCGCCGCACCGACAAGGAACCCACCAAGGTCACAGCACACGTCACCCCCCGCCATCAGATGCAGTGGCTACTGGACCGCCAGGAAAAAGCCGGATTCACGATCGCGGAAAAACCCCAGGAACGCCGCCTGACCGAAGGCGACGTCCACGAACTGATCGTCCATGATCGCCGACAGATCGCGTTCAAGAAGAAAGGCAACACACGCCCGGTCTCACTCGCCACCGCCACCTTCGACGGCAGACTGGAGATCACCGACCCCGACACGTTCCGCCGCACGCTGACCAGCGGAATCGGCCGAGCCAAAGCGTACGGCTGCGGGCTGATGACCCTCGCGCGAGCCTGACCATGGCCACGATCGGCGAACGCGGCGCGTCCTCGGCCTGGGAACTCACCCGCATGGCCGACCGGATCTCCTTCATCTACCTCGAGCGCTGCACCCTGCACCGCGAGGACAACGCGATCACCGCCGAAGACGCCGACGGCGTGACGCACATCCCGTCCGCGACCATCGGCACCCTGCTGCTCGGCCCCGGCACCCGCGTCACCCACCAGGCGATGAGCCTGCTGGGCGACACCGGAGCGGGCGTGGTGTGGGTCGGTGAACGCGGCGTCCGCTTCTACGCCGGTGGCCGCGCCCTCACCCGCTCAGCCGCACTCGCCCAAGCCCAGGCCACAGCATGGGCGAACAGGCGCACCCGTCTGGACGTGGCCCGCGCCATGTACCGGCTACGGTTCCCCGGCGAAGACACCGCCGGCCTGACCCGGCAGGAACTCCTGGGCCGCGAAGGCCGGCGCGTCAAGGACCGCTACCGCGCCGAGGCGGCACGTACCGGCCTGACCTGGGACGGCCGGCACTACACCCCAGGCGACTTCACCTCCGGCGACCCCGCCAACCAGGCCATCACCGCCGCCGCCCAATGCATGTACGGCATCGCCCAGACCACGATCACCGCCCTGGGCTGCGTCCCGGGCCTGGGATTCATCCACTCAGGCCATGAGCTCGCGTTCGTCCTGGACATCGCCGACCTGTACAAGACCGAGATCGCGATCCCCGTCGCGTTCGAGGTCGCCGCCGAAGACACCGAAGATGTGGGCTCACGCACCCGCCGCGCCATCCGCGACCGCGTGAACGAGATCGGCCTGCTGAAGCGATGCGTCAACGACGTCAAGCGCCTCCTGCTCCCCGACGCCGAGACCGACCCCGCCGACCCCGATCAGGATCGCGTCACCCTCCAAACCGACCACGGAACCGACGTGGACGCGGGCCGCAACTGGGGATGGCCGGACTGGTGACGGTCATCGTCTTGACCAACTGCCCGGCCGGCCTACGCGGCTTCCTCACCCGCTGGCTCATGGAAATCGCACCCGGCGTCTTCATCGGCGGCCCATCAGCCCGCATCCGCCACGCACTGTGGAACGAGGTCAAGGACTACGCCGCGACGGGCCGGGCCCTGCTGGCGTACACCACCGACAACGAACAGGGCTTCACCTTCGAAACCTGGGACCACAAATGGCACCCAATCGACCACGAAGGCATCACCCTGCTCCGCCGCCCCAAACAACGGCCCGCCGTCACCGCCACCAGCCCCCCGCCGAAAGGCTGGAGCAACGCATCCAAACGTCGCCGCTACGGCAAGAACTAAGCCGGACTACACCGGGGCCCGAAATGCCCAAATCGAAGAAAGTGATAAATCCAGCCCACCCGGCTCCGGAAAGCCCCAGGTCACTGAGGGTACTCCCCGCGCACGCGGGGATGGTCCCGGCCCTAATACTCAGGGACTCGCCGACTGGCTGTACTCCCCGCGCACGCGGGGATGGTCCGGCTCACCGTGCACGGTTTCAAGGTCACAGCCGTACTCCCCGCGCACGCGGGGATGGTCCCCGCACGGGCCGGCAAGGACGGGTCGGTGACGGGTACTCCCCGCGCACGCGGGGATGGTCCCCGGATCCAGGCCAGCGGATCTAGGACGGCGGAGTACTCCCCGCGCACGCGGGGATGGTCCTTCGGAAACCTCATGATGGCCCGATTCAACGCCGTACTCCCCGCGCACGCGGGGATGGTCCCCCGGCGACGAGGTAGAGGCCTGCCCGCGGGGCGTACTCCCCGCGCACGCGGGGATGGTCCCTAGCTCCGTTTCCGGATTAAAGCATGGAGTTCGTGCTCCCCGCGCACGCGGGGATGGTCCCCTCGATCGGGTCCGTCTCAGTCTTGGGGGTCAGTGCTCCCCGCGCACGCGGGGATGGTCCCGATGGGGAGCTGTTGTGTCCCGCCTGCGGTAGGTGCTCCCCGCACGCGGGGATGGTCCCCCGCCCGTGAGGTCAACGTCACGTTCGGCGGTGCTCCCCGCGCACGCGGGGATGGTCCCGTCAGGTCGACCCAGCCCGTGTCGGAGTCGTAGTGCTCCCCGCACACGCGGGGATGGTCCCGAGATCACCGCGTTCTGCATCGTTCGTGAGGGGTGCTCCCCCGCGCACGCCGGGGATGGTCCCCTGCTCATCCCGTGGTTCGTGTGGCGGCTCCGGTGCTCCCCGCGCGCGGGGATGGTCCCAACGGCGGGAACGCCGACTTCGACTGGGCGACGTGCTCCCCGCGTACGCGGGGACGGCCCCAGGCCCATCTTGGGCGCCGTGCCGGCCACGAAGTGCTCCCCGCGCACGGCGGGGACGGTCCTCTGTCTCCCATGGGAGACAAACGTTCTCCGAGGTGCTCCCCGGCACCGCAGGGATGATATCTGGAATACCCCGTACTCGATCCCGGCTCGACCGCCCTCGCTGTCCAGGCCCAGCTCGCGGCCTCCCGAGGAGGGAACAGGGCGGAGAGGACGGCCGCGCGAAGCGGGGTGTTGTGGCTGCTGGGCAGCCGGCCCAGAACGACTAGTTCGAAGGATCCGGTCTGGCGGCCTCGGCCAACGCCAATACGAACTGCACGGGACGGGCCGGAGAGGCGTTCGGCGCCGTAGGCGGATCACGCCTGGTGACCATTGCCACCCGCTTACGTTTCCTGGCCGGGCGCCGCCGCTAACACCCGGGGCCATCTTGCGATGGACCATGACCGCATGAGATCCGAACGCCTCTGACGACTAGCGGTGGGGGAAAATGACGAGCTCACCGAACAGCCGGGACGGCGCGGATGGCTCGCCCCGGCGGTTCAGCTGGTTTAGGCGGTCGTGGCGGGTGGTCCGTCGCGGATCGTGCGGGCCGCTGTGACCAGGTTCTGTAGTGAGGTGCGGACCTCGGGCCAGCCATGGGCCTTCAGGCCGCAGTCGGGGTTGATCCGCAGGCGTTCGGCGGGGATGGCCTCGAGGCCTTTGCGCAGCAGATCGGTGGCCTCGGCGGCGCTCGGGACGCGGGGTGAATGGATGTCATAGACGCCGGGTCCCCCCTCGGGTGGTGGCGAGTTCGGCGGTGACCTGCATGTGGGGAGTGCGCGGCTTCCAGGCTGATGACGTCGGCGTCGAGGTCGTCGATGGCGAACTCGGCATAGCACGCACATGCGGGTGGATCTTGGTGTCGGGACAGACGCCGTTGGTGATGAGGCGGAAGGCTCCGGTGGCCCAGGCGAGGTAGGTGGCGTGGTCCGCGACGATCGGGAACGGTGCCGGTGACGGCCGTATTATTCTCGCCGGGCGATCGAACCTCATTACGCGCCGAGTATGGGTGTGTTCTCGCTCGCGCCAATCCATAACCAGCGCCAACCCCCGAAGATGCGGCGAGGTCGACCACAGCAGCCGCGACCCGTACGGGATGAGGGAATCGTCACCGGCTGGCCGTTGTGGAGATTTGTGCTACTGGACTTCCCGAAGGGTCTCTAGTGTCCTGAGTCTTAATTTCTGTTTATATGTGTAGGCTCGGTGGGTGGCGCGTACAGGGCGGCCGAAGGCCGAGTTGTTATTGACCGATGAGGAGCGGGCTGCGCTTGAGGGGTGGGTGCGGCG
>NZ_JAUEQY010000024.1 GCF_030406325.1 Actinomadura sp. DC4
CGGGGTTGGTAAGTATGGGGATGAGACGGTGTTGGGGGTGTTGGCCGATGGTGATTACTTCGGTGATCGGGCGTTGGCGGGGTCTCAGGACACGTGGGACTTCACCGCCAAAGCCGCCACACGCTGCCTTCTCCTGTCGCTGTCCCGCGAGACCTTCGACGAGCTGACCGAGGAGTCCGAAGAGCTACGGGACCACCTCGACCGTCTCCGCGACGGCACGACGCCGACGCAGAACAAGCACGGTGAGGCCGCCATCACGCTGGCCTCGGGGCATGTGGGTGAGCCGGTGCTGCCGGGCACGTTCGTGGACTACGAGCTGTCGCCCCGGGAGTACGAACTGAGCGTGGCCCAGACCGTGCTGCAGGTGCACACGCGCGTCGCCGACCTCTACAACCAGCCCATGGACCAGGTCCAGCAGCAGTTGCGGCTGACCGTCGAGGCGCTGCGCGAGCGGCAGGAGCACGAGCTGGTCAACAACCGCGAGTTCGGGCTCCTCCACAACGCCGACCTCAAACAGCGCATCCACGCCCGATCCGGGCCGCCGACCCCGGACGACATGGACGAGCTCGTGAGCCGCCGCCGCAAGTCGCGGTTCTTCCTCGCCCACCCGCGCGCGATCGCGGCGTTCGGCCGCGAGTGCAACCGGCGTGGCATCTACCCGCAGAACGTCGAGGTCGAGGGCCGCGCGGTGGCGGCCTGGCGCGGCGTGCCGGTCCTGCCGTGCAACAAGATCCCCATCACCGACGACGGCACGACCTCGATCCTGTGCATGCGGACCGGTGCCGACGACCAGGGCGTCGTCGGGCTCCACCAGAGCGGCATCCCCCACGAGATCGAGCCGAGCATGTCGGTGCGGTTCATGGGAATCAATGAGAAGGCCGTCATCTCGTACCTCGTCAGCGCCTACTACTCGGCGGCCGTCCTCGTCCCCGACGCGCTCGGCATTCTCGAGAACGTCGAAATCTCTCGTTGAGAGGCGTGCCCACCTGATGACCACAACGGATGAGTCGAGAGCGGCCCGTACGGCCGCCAAGGTGCTGGCCTGGAGCCGAAGCACGGTCGAGCCGGCGCTGCGTGCGGCCGTCGACACGCTGCCGAGCTCGATGCGCCTGGTCGCGGGCCACCACTACGGCTGGTGGGACGAACGCGGCGAGCCGGTCCAGGCCGCGGGAGGCAAGGCCATCCGGCCCACACTCACCCTGCTGGCCGCCGAGGCGGTCGGCGGCGATCCGGCGGTCGCGGTGCCGGCGGCGGTCGCCGTCGAACTCGTGCACAGCTTCTCGTTACTGCACGACGACGTGATGGACGGCGACCGCACCCGCCGCCACCGCCCGACGACCTGGGCCGCGTTCGGAGTGGGCCCCGCGATCCTCGGCGGCGACGCGCTGCTGACGCTGGCCTTCGACGTCCTGGCCGCGAGCGACCACCCGGCCGCCGCGGACGGCATGCGGCGCCTGAGCGCCGCCGTGCAGGACCTGGTCGACGGCCAGAGCGCGGACATGGCCTTCGAGACCCGCGCGGACGTCGACCTCCGCGAATGCCTGACCATGGCCGAGGGAAAGACCGCCGCCCTCTTAGGCTGCGCCTGCGCCCTGGGTGCCTTCTACGGCGGCCGCCCGGACCTGGTCCCCGGCCTGGGAGCCTTCGGCGACCGACTGGGCCTGGCCTTCCAACTGGTCGATGACCTGCTGGGCATCTGGGGAGACCCGGAGGTCACGGGCAAGGCCGTGTACGCGGACCTCCGCCAGCGCAAGAAGAGCCTGCCGGTCGTTGCCGCCCTGACCTCGAACACCCCGGCCGGCCACGAATTCGCGGACCTCTACCACCGGGAAACCTCCCTGACCGACGACGAACTCGTCCACGCGGCCGGCCTGATCGAACTGGCCGGAGGCCGCACCTGGTGCCGCCGAAAGGCGGACGATCTGCTGACCGAGGCCCTGTCCCACTTGAGATCGACCGCCCCGGCGGACCGCCCAGCGGCCGAACTCACCGCCTTGGCCGACCTGGTCACTCGCCGAGACCACTGACCTGGGCCGCACGCCAGGCGTTGACCCGAGCCCCTGAGGGCCGGTTCGTTGGAGCGCCGCCGGCGTCCGCGGATCCATGCCACCGCCCGTCTCCGCGTAATCCGCAGGTCTGCATGGTCCAGCCGAACCCCGGTCACCCGCCGAGACCACTGGTCCTGGCTGTTGAACATGAGCCACCGAGGGGCCGGTTCGTTCGCTGGTGGCCTCCGGGATCCATGCCACCGCCCGAGGCTTCGCCACCCGCTCTCGCACTTCCGCGGGTCGTCTCGGGGCGCGCCACCCGCGCCATCATCTCGAAGCGGTGCGTGACCTGCACGTTTCGTGTCACTCTGGCTCTCACGGCAATGCGGGCCGAACTCATCCGCCCGCACCCCGCCTATCGGACTGGTTCGACGACCGAGACACCTGTAGGGTGCATGCGAATTACATGATTACATGATTTCGGGGAGGTCGTGCGATGATCGTTGAGTACATCCGTTACCGCGTGCCCGACGGCGAGGAGTTCGAGGCCGCCTACCGCCGCGCTGTAGTGCCACTGGACAAGGCGTCCCAGTGCCTGGACTACGAGTTGTCCCGATGCGTCGACGAACCCGGCGCCTACACCCTCCGTATCGTCTGGACCTCCGCGCAGGGCCATCTCGAAGGCTTTCGGAACGGCGAGCACTTTCAGGCGTTCTTCGCCGAGATCAAGCCGTACGTGTCGAACATCGAGGAGATGCGGCACTACGAACCCGTGATCGAGAAGACCCAGCCGACATTGTTCGACTGGGCGGGTGGCGCGGAGGCGCTCGAACGGCTGACCGATGCCTTTTATGGAAAGGTGGCGAAAGACGACCTGGTCGGGCCGTTGTTCGCTCATATGGACCCGAGCCACCCACGCTACGTGGCGATGTGGCTGGGCGAGGTCTTCGGCGGACCCACTCATTACAGCCGAGAGCGCGGCGGCCACGCGCACATGGTCTCCAAGCATCTCGGGAAAGGGATCACCGAGCAGCAGCGTCGCCGGTGGGTGAGCCTGCTCATGGACGCCGCCGACGACGTGAGTCTGCCCTCCGACCCCGAGTTCAGGGCGGCGTTCGCGAGCTATATCGAGTGGGGCACCCGCCTGGCCGTGTATTTCTCCCGGCCCGGCGCCACCGCTCCCGGCGAAGGGCCGATGCCACGCTGGGGCTGGGGGGCCGCCCCGCCGTACCGGCCCTGACCGAAGACGCCTACCGGGCGCTCCGCAGGTCGGACCAGCGGGTCGGATGGCCGGATGCATCCGTGGTCAGCCAGGATCCGTCTCCCAGCGGTTCGAGGTCGTACGGGCTCTTTCCATGGGCGTCGAACTCGGCTCCCACCTGGCCAGACCGCAGGTCGACGGGGTAATGGTGCCACCATTCCTGCTCGTCCTCCGTTTCTCCGACAATGGTGACGATGGCCGTGTCCGGGCGGAGGTAGCCGCCGCTCCACTCCACGAAAGCGTCCTCCGGGTCGTACCCGAAGGTCTCGATCGGGATTTTCAGCTCTACCTCGCCGCCTGGATAGGTGTGGAAGGCCACGTCGCCCTGGTCGTGGTCGACGGTCATGAAACGGTCCCCGTCCGGGGCCAGGTCGATGAGGCATCGGTCCGACCACGGGTAGCGGACGAGGTCGAGGCGGTCGCCGGCCGGCGTTCCGCGGAAGATGATCGAGCCGTCCTGGCCTTCTCCCACGTTCAGCAGGAGACTCTCGCCGGCCGGGTGGCGGAGTTGTTCGGCGCCGTGTCCGACGGTCTCCAGGTCGGCGTGGTCGATGGTCCGGCCGGTCTCGGCGTCCAGGACGACCCACTGGTCGAGGCGTTTCCGGCCGGCCATGCTGTCGGGGCGGTAGATCCAGACCAGCCGGTCGTCCAGGGACAACGCGCAACCCGGGTGGTGGCCGTGCCGCTCCGTCGCCGGCGGCTCGAACGCCGAACGCCAGATCTCGGTCCCGTCGTCGGTCATGCAGACGGCCGCGTTCACGGTCGTGTAGACGGCTCGCCGGAGATCGGCGGAGACCGCGTGGTCGACGACCTCCTCGGACGGCCGGAACACCGCCGCAGGGGACAGCGTGCCCCAGGAGCCGGGGGCGATGTCGTACGCGCAGATGCGTCCGTCGACCAGACGCATGGGGAGGGATCGCTGGACCATGATCGGAGGGTAGTGCTCCGGGCCTGGTCGTGATCCTGGGTCACTCCGTGCGCGCCTCGTACGTGGCTCGGCTCGCCTCGATGTGGGGGACGTGTTCGATGGCCCAGCCCGCGAGGGCCAGTGCGGGCGGGATGAGGCTTTTGCCGGTTACGGTCAGCGCGTACTCCACTCGCGGCGGGACCTCCGCGTGGACCGTACGGGTCACCAGGCCGTCGCGCTCGAGGTTGCGCAAGGTCAGGGTCAGCATGCGCTGAGAGATGCCGGGTACCTGCTGGTGCAGCTCGGTGAAGCGCAGCGTGCCCTGGTCGAGAGTCGCCACGATCAGCAGCGTCCACTTGTTGCAGATCCGGTCCAGAATCGTACGGATCCTCCGGCCGCCGTCGCCTCTGATCATGCAGGTGTGCTCGTATTCGGACATGACAGCCCCTTGTGCCTCACTTACACGTCTGTGCCTTTTGTAGACCTTTCAATACTGACGCATCATGAAGCTACTTACGGCCGGTGACCGTCCTGTTCACGGCCGTTTTCCCGCCGTCGAAGGGCTCTCATGGAACTCGCCTACTGGATCGTCGCGGCGCTGCTGGCGGTGTTCTACGTGTACGCCGGAGGTAAGAAGGTCATTCAGAGCCAGGAGCGGCTCCGGCCGATGATGGGCTGGGTCGACCGCGTCCCGATGCCGCTGGTCAGGGCGATCGGTGTGCTGGAGGTCCTCGGCGCCGCCGGCCTGATCCTGCCCCCGCTGACGGGGATCGCCGCCTGGCTCGCCATCGCCGCGGCGATCGGGCTCGTCCTGATCCAGGTCGGCGGCATCGCGGTCCACCTGTCCCGCGGCGAGGCCCGGCAGATCGGGCTCAACATCGCCCTTCTCGCGGCCGCCGTCGCGGTCGCCTGGCTGGGCACCACCTGGCTCTGAACCGCCCCCGCACGGCCGAACCGCTACGCGATGCTCGGACGCCGGCGCCCTTCCTGCCGGGCGGGGAAGGTGAAGGGCCGGAGGCGTTGACCGTGCCGGCCCTTCACCGGCGGCCGGGGCGCTTCCACCCGCACCGGCCCTGCGTTTCCGTTTGCCCGCCCGTAGCACCAGACTGAGCGAAAAGGGAACGCTCGACATCCCTCTGACGTCGACCTGTATTACACCGCAGGGAAAAGCCGGAACACGACTGCAAGCATCGCCAGTGACCAGGATAGAACGCATCGCATCAATGCTGAACGACGCTCACCACATTGCAACACGCCATTTCGCGTTCGGGACGAGTGCACCGGCACGAGCTTCACAGTTCTCTGGCGGGCACGCCATCTCTGGGGCAGTATTGCTACACCAAAGGGAGTCGGCGGGATCCGTGACTTCCACCGGCGAGGAACCACCGGCCCCCTTTGCGTGACAGTCCCGCCCGTAGCACGGTAATCGGACCGACCGAAAACGGAGATATACCTATGGGTCACAGACAACGTTCCGGGCTGGCCGATGCTCCCCGTACGCGCGGCGGCCTCGTGTCCCTGGGCGTCCCCACCATCATCCCGGCATTCGTCGCCCAGGCGCTGGTCGCGACCCTCGCGTCGGGGCCGAGGTGATCAAGTGGTGGCGACACGACGGCGAGGGGCGCCGGTGACCGCGACCAAGGGGCCGGCGCCGCTCGAACCGGAAGAAGACCAAGAGCCGCTCATCGAGCATCTCCGCGAAGAAGAACTGCGGGATCGCATTCGTACTATCGACGATGAAATGGCCAAATGGAGGGCCAAACTCAGCCTCTTGCTGAATGCCGCCGTCCAGTACGAGCTCAACAAGGTCGCCGGCGATGACGGCGTCGAGGTCATCGCCTCGGTCGTCGGCATTCACGCCGAGGCCATCTGGCCGCTTCTCGCCGGGTCCTATCGCGCCACCCCGACCGTATGGATGCGGCTCGAACGCATCCTCATGCTCTGCCACGCCAGCGAAGGCGTCGAACGCGTCACCACCGCGCGCGGCTATTTCGACCGGCTGCTCGATCTCACCGCGGAAAGGGACCGGGCGTTGAACCGCCGGGTCGAACTCAGCCGGCGCAAGCGCGGCAAGGAGGCCGGGATCGGCGCCACCCGCGTCCCCGAGCCGGAGAAGGCACCCGGCGACAGCACGGACCCACCCGTCACTCCACCGGCAATCCCCGACCTGCGCGGACACGACCAGCGGCCCGACCCGCTGCTGGCCGACACGCCGGAAGGCTTCGTCGCCGCGATGCGCGCCTACCACGCGTGGGCCGGCAACCCCAGCCTGCGCGAGATGGAACGACGCTGCGCCAAGCAGATCTCCTACTCGACCTTCCGCACCATGCTCAACGGCGGCTCCCTCCCGGCCAAGCTCGCCTCGGTCGAGACCTTCGTACGGGTCCTCGGCGGCACCACCGAGGACCTCCAACGCTGGGCGACCGCGTGGCGGCGAATAGCCATGAACGGCGACGAGGCGGGTGGAGGGGACCGGCAGTCGAACGAGCCCTGACCCCGCCGGAGCGCGGAGCCGACGTGCAGCCGTAGGGGAGGCGCTACCCCAGCTGGTCGCGGCGGCGGGTCAGGTAGGCGATCTCGGCGGTATTGCCGGCCAGTTCGATGGCTTCGTCGTACGCCGCGCGCGACTCCTGGTTCCGGCCCAGTCTGCGCAGCAGGTCGGCGCGGGTGGCGTGGTAGGCGTGATAACCGACCAGTTCGTCCCGAAGACGGTCGACGGCGGCCAGTGCCACCTGCGGGCCGTCGAGTTCGGCGACCGCGATGGCCCGGTTGAGCGCGACGATCGGTGAGGGGTCGAGCCGGACGAGCTGGTCGTAGAGGGCGAGGACCTGCGACCAGTCGGTGTCGCGCATGTCGCCGGCGGAGGTGTGTACGGCGTTGATCGCCGCGAGGATCTGGTACCGGCCAGGGGCCACCCCGGCGGCGAGCCGCTCGCGTACCAGCCGGTGGCCCTCGGCGATCAGCGCCGTGTCCCAGGCCCCGCGGTCCTGCTCGGCGAGTGTGACCAGTTCGCCGCCGGCCGAGACCCGGGCGCTGCGGCGGGCCTCGGTGAGGAGCATCAGAGCCAGCAGCCCGGCCGCCTCGCCGTCGTCCGGGAGGAGGGCACGGATCAGGCGGGTGAGCCGGATCGCTTCGGCGGTCAGGTCGTGCCGTACGGGATCGGTGCCGGGGCCGGTCGCCAGGTAGCCCTCGTTGAACACCAGGTAGAGGACGGCGAGCACGCCGGAGACGCGCGTCGGCAGGTCCTCGGCGGACGGCACGCGGTAGGGGATGCGAGCCGCTTTGATCTTGGCCTTCGCGCGGGTGATCCGCCGCTCCAACGCGGTCTCCCGTACCAGGAAGGCGCGGGCGATCTCGGGCACGGTCAGGCCGCCGACCAGACGCAGCGTCAGCGCCACGCGCGCCTCCACCGCCAGCGCCGGGTGACAGCAGGTGAAGATCAGCCGGAGCCGGTCGTCGTCGATGGCGCCGGCAGGCTCGGGCGGGTCGTCGTCGTAGACCATCTGAGCCTCCTTGTGCTTGTCGTCGCGTTTGTTCTCGCGCCGGATCCGGTCGATGGCCTTGCGATTTGCGGTGGTGGTCAGCCAGGCGCCGGGGTTGGGAGGCACGCCGTCGGCCGGCCACCGCTGTACGGCGGTCGCGAACGCCTCGGCGGCCGCCTCCTCGGCGATGTCGAGGTCACCGAAGCGCCTGGTCAGGGAGGCGACCACCCGAGCCCACTCCTCGTGGTGGGCCCGGGTGATCGCGTCTTCGACGTCGCTCACTGGAACGGCCGTACCTCGATCTTCCGATCGCAGGCCTTCGACGCCTCGGCGGCGAGCTTGAGCGCCACATCCAGATCGGGGGCCTCCCACACCCAGAGGCCCGCGAGGTACTCCTTCGACTCCACGAACGGCCCGTCGCTGAACACCGCCTGCTCACCCCGGTTGTCGATGACGGTGGCCGCGTCGGTGTCCGCGAGTCCGCCCGCGAAGACCCAGTGGCCCTCGGCGATGAGTCGTTCGTTGAACGCGCTGATGACAGGCTGCCTGTCCGTACTGCCGGGATTGCTCTTGTCGTCGATCACGGAAACCAGGTACTGCATTTGAAGATCATCTCCTCTGGTGGTCGGGACAGGGTGGTCCGGTGGTCAGGGACCTCAAGCCGTTGGCGCGTACTGCGGGCGCCCGGCGGGCCGGTAGACCTGGATCGTCACGCCCTTGGAGTCGACGCGCGACTCGACCAGGTCGAGCGCGAGATCGGGGCCCGCGTCGGGGAACAGCCGCGCGCCCTGGCCGACGACCACCGGGACGGTGATCAGAGTCATCTCGTCGACCAGGTCGTTCTCCAGCAGCCACCGGGTCAGGATGCCACTGCCGTGTACCTGCAGCTCACCCCCCGGCCTGGCCTTCAGCTCCCGGACGGCGGCCGCGAGGTCTCCGGGCAGGACGGTCGTGCCCGACCAGGCCGGATCGGCGAGGGTGGCCGACGCCACGTACTTGGGCTTGGCGTTCAACGCCTCCACCACGGACTCCCAGCCAGGGGCATCCTGGACCGTGAAGGTCCCCCATGAGCCGGCGAACAGCTCATAGGTCCGCCGCCCGAACAGGAACGCCTCGGCCCGCTCGTAGGTCTGGTCGATGAACGCCCGGGTCTCGCCGTCGCCCTTCCCCAGTGCCCATCCGCCGCGCTCGAACCCGTTCCTGCGGTCCTCGTCCGACGCGCCGCCGTTTCCCTGCACCACTCCATCGACGGTGACCTGAGTCGTGGTCGTCAGCTTCATGATCGCGGTACCTCTGCCTCGGCGCCGCCCCTCGTGGGCGGCCTCACCCCTGCTACGAACACCACCGCCCCGATCCGACACCTCTTCCCGGATTTCTTCGAAGAACTTTTCCGGGACGCCGTGGAGCGTGAGCGGGGCGGTGACGTGCTGCCCGAGCTCAGCTCGGGCGTCGCGCCGGGGCGCAGGACCAGCGGCCGTCGTGCCAGCCGCAGGTCTGCTCGTAGCCGGAACGGAACGACCCGAGCCAGGGGATGCCGTCCTCGTAGCGCGCAGGCGGCGGTGCCGGCGCGAAGTTCGCCGCGTCGTCGGTGCTGCCGCTCCCGTCGTAGCGTGCGACGGCCGGATAGGGGTAGACCGGCCGGGTCCGTACGACGGTGTCGTCGTCCTGGCGCTTCGTGGCGACGAGCCGGTCGGGTGCGACGCCGTTCTCGACCCAGGCGAGGGTGGGGGTGAGCGCGTCGATCGCGTCCGGTCCCTGACCGGCACCGCAGTGGGAGACGCCCGGCAGCATGAACAGGCGGGCGAACCGCTGCGTGGCGTCCGTCCCGCCCATGCGCTCGGTGAGGGCGTGGTAGTAGGCGATCGTCCCGTACGGCGAGATCGCCGGGTCTGCCCAGCCGTGCCAGAGGAGGAGCTTCCCACCCGCGGCGCGGAAGGCCGTCAGGTCGGGGTCGGTCGCGTCGTAGACGCCGGCCCGCCGGTAGATCTCGCGGAACGTCGCCGAGTCGTAGCGCAGGTCGTGCAGTGTCGCCGACGGCCGGGCGGACGGGTAGGCGAGGTACTTCAGCGCGTTCGTCGCATTGGCCTCGGTCGCGGACGGGGCGCCGGTGGCGGTCGGGGTGACCCAGCGTTCCCAGTTCGCCTCCGAGCCCACGGGCTCACCCCCCGGGTACATCCGCCGGCCCTTCTCGTCGCGTGGCCCGTCGTACAGCTTGCGTACGGCACCGATCTGCGCGTCGGTGAGGCAGTTCGCGCGGTCGGTTCCCGTCGCGCAGCGCAGACTCCGCGGATCGAACGCGCAGGCACGCGGGTCCTCGATCTGGCCGTCGGTCAGACCGTCCTTCGCGTCGCACTCGCGCAGGACGGCGGCGTGCAGCGCGGGAAGCTTGGCGGCGGTCAGGATGGGCCGGCCCCGCGCGTCGGTGTTGGCGGTGGCGTGCCAGCCCGCGGACCAGACGATGAGCGACGTGAGCGACGCCGCCGGGGCGCCGGCGACGATGCCGTCGAAGTCATGCGGGTAGCGCTGCGCCTCGGTCATCCCCTCGTGGCCGCCCTGCGAGCAGCCGTCGAAGTAGGAGTAGCGCGGGCCCTGTCCGTAGTAGAGCGAGATGAGCCGTTTGGCGACGAGCGCGACGACGTGGTCGGCCCGGTAGCCGAAGTCGACCCCGAGCTGCGGATCGGCGCCGAACGTGGCGTCGAAGCCGGAGACGCCGACGTGCCCCTCGTTGTCGGTGGCCAGGACGAAGTCGCCGCGGTTCAGTGGCACGCATCCGTCCGTCGCGTCGGCGTAGAAGTCGATGTTCCCGCAGAACGACGCGCACCCGATCTGCAGATACCGCTGCCGCCACGTCTTGGTGGGGAGGAACACGTCGAACTGGATCTGCGGCGCCACGGTTCCCTTGACCTCGCAGGCCGCCGAGCCGTCCGGCGAGGTCGCCGCGGTCGCGGACCCGATGACCGCCGGAGCGCCGGGCGTCCCCGACAGGTCCTGCCCGGCGAGGGCCGCGCAGTCGGTCCTCGGCAGCACCACGGGCGGGCCGGAGGGCGAATCGGCGGCCACGCCGGCCGTACGGGGCGCGGCCTGGCCGCCGCCGGCCATCACGAAGACGGCGAGAACGGCGAGCATGACCGGTAGCGCCCGTCCAGCGGTGCGGCCGGCGCGCCCCCGCGCCCGGCCCCGTACACGAGTACGCATGCGGTTTCCTCCCCGTTTCGCGGCGTACGCGTGATCGCTGGACCCCCTGCGACCTCACGACACGAGCAACCGGAAGCTAAATGTGCCGCGAGCACGTGTCAATACCGAACCGGACGTCCGGAAACCGCGCTGGATCCCGGCGAAAATCGCCACGCCCTCTGATCTGTCACCATTACGGCTGGTGATCATCCAGCGCCCGCTGACGGCCGTTTCCGGTCGCCCGGTCACCAGTCTGGCTCGATGCCTCCAGCGCGCGGGGGAGCCGGTCGAAGAGATGGCGGCCACCGCGAACGATGGCCTCCCGGCGCCCGTCGAAGAAGTGCAGGGAGATGTCACTTACCATTGATTCCGACGTGTGGGTTCAGCGGTCTGGCACAGGTGTTCTAGCCTTTGTGAAGCGTCGACCGGAATACTTACTTTATCCTTATGCGATCGCGTCCGGTCAGGTCCTTCCCGGCGTGATTCCTGTAGCGTGCCCGTATGTCCGTGTATAAAGGCGGACGCCATGGCTTCGAGCGACCGCCGAAAGACCGATCTCGGGCCATCAGGGTCCTTGCTGCCGGCGGGTCCGCACAGGCGTTCCGCGCCGACATCTCCGAAGCCCCCCAACGCGCCTGCGTCAGCGTCACCACGGGGGAATTGCCTCGGTCGTCTGCGCTCGTAGTGAAAGGAAAAATTGATCATGAGTGTTGCGGGAGTGAAAGCAGTGTGCAATGGGTGGCGTACGTCACGGTTCAGCTGGGGTGGAGTGGCGTGTGTGCAGGCTCGCGTGGAGATGGTGTCGGTCGGAGTAGGGGCCGGCGAAGTGGCTGGGTCCTTAAGCGCCGATTCTTTAGCACGCCGCCCGGGAGCTTCCAGGGGGCGGGCCATAGGAGTGGAGGCATGGGCAGGGTCGCGCCCGGTATTGGAGGATCGCGTAGTCGCAGCGGCTAAAATGGCGACGTTGGATGAGGCGCGCCGCTTTTCTGGTCCCGGGCCGGTACCGGACGCTGGGAGGTTCGGGGAATATTGCCTGGCGATGGTAGAGGAATTGGCCCGCCGATTGTTCCCGGGCTTCGGTGTCAGAATCACCGGGCGGGCGACGGATGATGCGGCGGCCGGTACGAGGGGGCGGACGCGCCGATATCTGGGGGTTCCGGCTGGAGCGTGGATGCCAGTCACCGGGTGGGAAGAGCTGGCCCGGTCCGTGAAGGAAGCCGGGGTGGGGACGGCAGCGTTCGTAGTGGTGGGTAGGCCCAACCGGATCGGTCACGCCATGGTGTTGGCCCATAGCGATACCGGTCTGGTGAAGATCGACCCGACCACCCCGCCGCCTCCTGCGGGCAGGGCCAATGCTCATGCTTACGGCATGGCATCGGTGTCCGCTGAGGAACTGCGGGACGCTGACGGGGTGGGGCCTTCGCTGATCGAGACACGTGCGCTGATCATCACTCCCAACGGTCGACCCCGCGCTCTTGCCATTCCTGCGACCGTGGGTGCCTTGACCGACCCCGTTGACACCCTCATCGGCGCTCCTCCCGTACCGGCAGACTTCCCTAAGAGTGAGGTCACGAATGATGAACTAGTACAGGCTGCCGCCGACGCGCGAGCCATTGGCATATCCGAGCTAGCGGATTTTACGCGATACTGTCGCGCCGACATGGATTGGAAGGTTTCCAACAAACGTATCGGGGTGGCATGGTCAACAGAGAAAGCCGGGGCTGAGGTCACCGAAGTTCAACTAGAACAGGCCGCCATCGATGCGCGAGCCACAGGTATGACCAGCTCGGTTAAATTTTCGCAACACTGTCGCGAAGTCAAACACTGGGCGATCGGTAATGATCGCGCCTTCGCGGCGTGGGCGCGGGCGAAGAACAAGCCCTCTGTCACCTCCAGGGACCTGACTCAGGCAGTCGCCCGGGCGCAAAGCGAAGGAATCAGAAATGGGCCTGCATTCCTCAAATTTGTCCGCAAGACGCATAAGGTCAGCGCAAAAGCCGCCGCTGCGGCCTGGGCGCAGAGGTATGCGGGAGACGAGACCGTGGAGGGGGTCCCGCTGTCCCATGTGGCCGCGATCTCGCCCCCGGCCGACCCGGCGACCGCCGCCGGGTATCGGCCGCGGCCCGGGCCACAGCAGGCGGAGTCCTCGTTCGCGGGGAGCAACGCACCTCCCCGGCCTTCGTATGATCCGCCGAGGATGTTCAGCCCGGCGCCGGGCGCCCAGCGGCAGGCGCCGGCAGGCGGGGCGAGCGGACCCGATTCGGCGCAGGCTCGCCGGCTCTTGGCGCAGTTCGGCCTGGATCTGGTGGAGGTGCCCTCGGACGGCGACTGTTTCTTCAACGCGTTCTTACGTACGCTCGGGCATAACGGAACCGCCGTTGAGCTGAGAACGACCCTCGCGCAAGACCTGGAGAACCCGCAAGTCCGAGAGAGGCTGCTCCAGACCGAACTTCAGGCCGCCGAACGGAGCTGGATCAATCGATCCCGAGCGGGAGTCAACCTCGCACTGCTCCACGCCGACCCCACACAGCTCCAGGCCACCATGTGGCGCGAAATCGCGAATCAGATCCGCACGGGCGACTGGGCCGGCGAAGGCGGAGACCTGGCAGCCCACCTGGCCGCAGCACGCTTCGGCATCCAAATACGCGTCCTGTTCCCCCACGGTGGGCACCTGATGATCGGCAACGCCCTGGACCCCACCATCACCTTGTACCACCCGTCCAACCACTGGGACGGCACCCGTATCAGGACATCGCCCCCCTCCATTCCCGGCCATCACCCTCACGGAGGGTACGGCGCAGGCGGCTCCGGCTGGAGCGGACAGAACCGCTATGGGCAGGACGGATCCGGGCGCAGGGGGATGCGGCAAGCAATACGCGACGACCCAAGGCTCCAGCCACTCCAGGCCGGTCCGATCGCCCGCACCGACGAACATGGATTCACCTGGTTCTCGCCGTCCCCCAGCGCCTACGACGCACACGGCGACTGGATCGCCCCAGAAGAGCAAGCCTGCGTCAACGTCGCCATCATCACCCTTATCCGTCCAACAGGGGGATAGGCCTGTTGGAAATGCGGCACTTGGCGATATCGGTGCTGGTCATGGCGTGCTTCTGATGGCACCAGGCGCTGTGAGCGCTGACTTGGCGGGCGGCGAGGATCGCGTTGCGTTCAGCGTGGCTGCGCGCCTTCAGCATCTCGCGGGCGAGGGCGCCGTGGACGCGGCCGTCGGCGCGCTTCGTCCCGGTGGCTGCGACCACCGAGGGGGCGACGACGCTCCGCCGGCCGGTTCGCGCTTCGCCTTCCGGGTGACGGCCGGCCGGAGGCGACCGGAGAATCTGAGTATGCGCAGGTCAGCGTGGATAACGTCCTGACCGCGGTGGCGCGCCCAGAGGGATTCGAACCCCCGACCGTCGGATTAGAAGTCCGATGCTCTATCCGGCTGAGCTATGGGCGCCGGTCGATCGTTCTGAGTGTACGGACTCCGGAGCGTTGATGTGATGCCGGTGGCCGCTAAGCGCCACGGGGTGGGTGGGCGGCGTGGTGCGTTGCGGCTGGGAGTAGCCGTGCGCCCTGGAGCTGCGGTGATGGCTCTGTGGCCGGAAGTGGTAAAGAAACCTTTCACTGACTCTCGGGTCGACCCGTCCTCACTCCGCTTGTGACGGTCCGTCACCACCGTGCGTGATGGGTGGGCGGCGGGACGCGTTCGGCCGTTCCACCGTCGGTGGAACGGCCGAACCCGGGGTGCCCGCGGCGCGCCCCGTCAGGGGGACAGGTCATAGACGGTCGTGCCGTCGACCGTACGGGCGGTGTACTTCGCGGCCACCCAGGCGGCGATCTGCTGGGCGGCTCCGCTGCCGGTTCCGGCGCCTCGCATCATCGAGCCCGCGATGAAGTAGTGGACCTTTCCGGCCTGTACGAGCTGCTGGAACCTGCTCAGGCTCGGGGCCGGGTCCGTGCCGTTGAAGCCGCCGATGGCCATGACCGGGTCTCCCGTCGCCAGCTGGTAGCCGGCGGCGCTGTTCGAGCCGACCGCCGCCGCGGCCCAGGTGTACGAGGTGGCGTTCTGCTCGAGGTACGCCGTCAGGGTGGCGCTCGGTGTGGTCGCGTCCAGCAGGGCGCCCGGGCCGCCGCCCATTCCGCCGGCGCGCATGCCGCCGCCCTGACCACCGCCGCCCTGGCCGACGCCCCCGGGCTGTCCGGAGGGGCGAGTCGGTGCGCCGCCCTGCCCGTTGCCCGCGCGGCCCTGCCCGGCACCTCCGCCGGGCGGCCGGCCGAAACCGCCGCGCGTACCGGCTGGGAAACCGCCACGTCCGCCGCCTCCGGGGAAGCCGCCCGATCCGCGCATCCCGCCACCGGACGGGCCGGCCGTGGGGATCGCGCCCTTGTGCGAGGTGGTCGCCGTGTCGATGGCGTACGCGGTGGGGCCGGCCAGCGACGCGGCGACCGCGACGGCGGCGCCGGCCACCAGGAGACGCGCGGGCAACCGTCGCCAGGCCAGGAGGGTGATCGCGGCAAGGAGGCCACCGAGCAGTACCGGAATTCGGAGCCACGGGACGAAGTCCGGCGTACGGCTCAGCAGGCGATAGCACCACCACGCGGTCAGAGCCACGGCCGCGGCCAGGGCGATCGTGGCGGCCGGGCGGCGGCGATGGGACCAGAGGACCGCGGCGCCGATCCCGACCAGCGCCGCGACCGGCGGTGCCAGGGCGACCGTGTAGTAGCCGTGGAAGATGCCCTGCATCAGGCTGAACACCGCGTCGGTGACCAGCAGCCATCCACCCCACACCACGAACGCCGCCAGGCCGCGATCGGTCCGCACCCCGGCGCGGCCGGGGTGTGCGGCGGAGGCTCCGGGGACGCGGGCCGCAGGTACGGGCTGTTCGCCGTCGAGGCCGCGCGCAGGCGCGTCAGAGCACTCGGCGTCATCCTCGCCGAGGTCGGCGGACGAACCGGTACGGTCCGTCCCGGTCCCGGCATCGCGCCGAACGCCGGGCGGGCGCAGGCGCGCGGGCGACCCGCCGCCCGACTCCCTGAACGGCTCGGCGGCAGGACGCGGGCGACCCGGCCGGCTCCCGGCCGCAGCCGCCCCCTGCGTCGCAGGCGTTCCGTGCGACGGCCGGGACGCCGTCGGTAGTACGCGGCCGAGCCGGGCCGGAAGCAGACCGAAGAGCGAACCCTCGCGCGCCGATGGGCGCAGGCGAGCGGCCCCGTCCAGCGTGGCGGGCGATCCGCGTGACGGCCGACGTGTCGCCGGCAGCAGGCGGCCGAGCCAGGCGGGAAGAGAACTCTCGCGGCTCGCGGTCGGTTCCAGGTCGTGCGGTGAGCGGCGAGCGGTCAGCCAGACGCCTGCGAGCAGGAGGACCAAGGCGGCGGGGAGGAGCCAGGCGATCTGGCCGCCGAGTTCCACGTCGAACATTCTCAGCCAGCCGGCGTCCTGGTTCGTGTTGCCGAGCCCGCCCGTCTCGTTGCCGCTCAGGCGGCCGAACCCGTTGTACCCCAGCGCCAGCTCCAGCACGCTGTTGTGCTGCGACCCCCCGATGTAGGGCCGCGACCCCGCCGGCACCAGCGCGACGACCGCCACCCACCAGCCCGCCGACGCGAGCAGGACAAAGCCCGCCAGACAGAGCTGCCACAACCGCCGGCGCAGCCCCGTCGGCGCCATCAGCAGGTAGACCAAGCCGAACGCCGGCAGTACGAGGAACGCCTGCAGCATCTTGGCCAGGAAGGCCGGCCCCACACACGACCCGGCCACCAGCAGCCACCCCGTACGCGCCTCCTCCTGGGCCCGCAGCAGCGCATACGCGCCGAGGGTCAGCAGCAGTACCAGCAGCGCGTCGGGGTTGTTGAAGCGGAACATCAGCGCCGCCACCGGTGTCGTCGCCAGGACCGCGCCCGCCAGCAGGGCCCCGCCCGCCGCCGCACGCGGGCCGTACGAGGCGAGCGACCGGCGTACGGTCGCGTACAGAAGAGCGACCGTTGCCACGCCCATCAGGGCCTGCGGCACGAGGATGCTCCACGCGTTCACGCCGAAGAGGCGCGCCGCCAGGTCCATCGGCCACAGGGACAGCGGCGTCTTGTCCACGGTGATGAAGTTCGCCGCGTCCGAGGAGCCGAAGAAGAACGCCTTCCAGCTGTGCGCGCCCGCCTGTACGGCCGCCGAGTAGAAGGAGTTGGCCCAGCCCGAGGCGCCCAGCCCCCACAGGTAGAGGGCGGCCGTCGCGACCAGGAGCACTGCCAGCGCCGGGCGTGCCCACGCCGGGTCACCGCGCAACGAGCGTGGCGAACACGAGGTGGCGACGGGGGCCGAGGCGGAAGAGATCATGACTCTACGGTCGGCGGCCGAGCTTGATCGCCGGTGAGCCGATCATTAAATCCCGCTGAGAACGGCTCAGCGGCGCGAGGCGCACGCGATGCAGGTGCTCGCCGTCGGCCGGGCGGCGAGGCGCTCGGGCGCGATCGGTTGACCGCAGCTCTCACACGTGCCGTACCCACCCTCTTCGAGCTGCCGCAACGCCCGGTCCAGCTCGGACAGATGGCGCTGGGACTGGTCGAGCAGGGACTCGATCTGCGAACGCTCGAAGGCGATCGTGGCGCCCTCTGGGTCGTGCTCGTCGTCCACGCCGGTCGAGACCGTGGAGTCGATTATCCCGTCGCGGTCGTGGTTGAGCGCCTCGATGCGTTCGAGTGTCCTCGTACGCTCCGCGGCCAGGAGTTCCTCCATCGAAGTCACCTAGGCAAAACGCCCCGGCGACCCGCCGAATTCCACCACCTCACCCCGAACCCCGCATGATCAGTTCGAGCCCGAGCGTGACCTCGCGCGCGGCGGCGCCGGGCCGCTCCAGGCGCTGGAGGAGGAGCTCCATCCCCGTACGCCCGGACTCCTCCAGGGGCTGCCGTACGGTCGTCAGGCCCAGGGCCTCGGCCAGCGGGCCGTCGTCGAAGCCCACCACCGAGACGTCGGCGGGGACGGAGAGCCCGAGCTCGTGGGCGGCGCGTACGACCCCGGCCGCCAGGGTGTCGTCGGAGGCGAAGACGGCGGTCGGGCGGTCCGCGCCGGTCAGCAGGGCGCGCGCGCCGGTCAGGGCGTCGCCGGTGAGCCGCACGTCGAGGGCCGCCCCGGCCAGCGCCGTACGGTATCCGGCGAGCCGCTTCTGCGCCGGCGAGACGTACCGGTCGGACTCCTGCGCCTCCCCGAGGAACCCGAACCGGCGATGCCCGCGCCGGAGCAGGTGCTCGGCGGCGAGCCGTCCCCCGAAGGCGTCGTCGGTGTACACGGAGTCGAGACCGGGATGCCGTACGTCGACCAGCGCCGTCGGGAGCCGCGGCGCGACCTCCAGCGGCCGGCTCACGATGATGATCCCGTCGAGCCGCCCGGTGACCGGCAGGCTGGCGAGCAGCGGCGACGGGGTCCGCGCCGCCGACTCCTGGTCGAACACGACGACCTCGACCGGCCGGTGGGCGACGGCCTCCAGCACGCCGGCCAGGCGGCGGGCGGCGGAGGGATAGGAGGTGTACGGCGCGAGCACGCCGACCCGGCCCACCCCGCGACGGGCGCGCGCGACCGCCTCGGCCTTGGGGACGAAACCGAGGGCCTCGACGGCCGCGAGGACCTTCCGCCGGGTCGGCTCACGCACCCGATCGGGGGAGTTGAGCACGAGGGACACGGTCGAGACGCTGACGCCCGCCTCGGCCGCCACGTCGCGAATGGTCGGCACCCCGCCTCCTCGAACTGGTTCGATAAAACATATACTAGCGCGATGTCTGCTTCATACGTGGTGACGGGCGGCGGCCGGGGAATCGGGCGAGCGGTGGCCGAGCGGCTCGCCGAGAGAGCGGCCGTCGTGGTGATCGAGCGAGACGCGGAGGCGCTCGCCTGGACGGAGGGGCACCCGCGCCTGGTCGCGGTGGCCGGCGACGCCGCCGACGAGACCGTCACCGAACGGGCCGCCGACCGTGCGGAGGCCGCGGCGCCTCTCGCCGGCTGGGTGAACAACGCCGCGGCGCTCGGCGACGCCGCTCCCTTCCACTCCGCTCCGGCGGCGGACGTCCTGGAACGGGTCTCGCTGAACCTCGGCCTCGCCCTCGTCGGCTGCGCGACCGCCGTACGCCGTTTCCTCGCCGCGGGCACGGCCGGCGCGATCGTCAACGTCTCCTCCCACCAGGCGGTCCGCGCCGTGCCGGGCTGCGCGTCGTACGTGACGGCCAAGGCCGGGATCGAGGGCCTGACCAGGGCACTGGCGGTGGAGTACGGGCCGGGCGGGATCCGGGTGAACGCGGTCGCGCCGGGTTCGATCGCGACCGAGCGGTACGCGGAGTTCCTCAACGTTCAGGACACGGCGGACGCCGCGCGCACCGAGGACGCGATGGCCGCCCTGCACCCGCTCGGCAGGGTGGGCCGTACGGACGAGGTCGCGGCGGCCATCGCGTACCTGCTGTCGTCCGACGCCGGTTTCATCACCGGCGCGACGGTGCCGGTGGACGGCGGGCGTACGGTGCTCGCCCGTGACCCGGAGGCGCTGTAGGAGACTTGTGAATCGCAAACTCCTCCGGCCGTTATCGTGGCGCCAGATGTCGTAAAAGAGAGGCATTTCTCCGCGCGGTGATCGGACCATTTTTTACGGACTGATCTGCTATTCGGCGGACGGGATCGGGTATCACCCATCCGTGTCGAACGGAAATGCCGCCGCCGGGCTGCTGGTGACGGTCGCGATCCTCACCGGTATGTCCCATGTGACGCCGGGGAGACGGCACGCCGTGACGCATCACTGGTCGAGCCCCGAGCGGGTCGAACTCGGCGACGCCCGGCTTCCGGTCAGCTCCGTACGCACCGTGCAGACCCATGCGTCGTACGACGCGCGGGACCGGTCGAGGCCGCGGATCGTCCACCGTGAGACGACGTGGGGCAAGTCCGCGGAGCCCCCCGAGGTCATCGTCGGTTACGTCGACCCCCGCCGGGGGCCGCGGGCGTTCCACCGCCTGACGAAGGTGACCGAGGGCGACCGCGTGAAGGTCGTACGGCACGACCACAGCGTGGCCTGGTTCAAGGTCGACTCGGTACGGCGAGCGCTCCGCCGCTCCATCGAGCGCGAGCGGTCCTCCACCGGCCGGCCGGAGCTGCGCCTGATCTCGCTGCGCGACAAGAAGGAGCAGAAGAACGACCCGCGCGACGTCGTCGTCTCCGCCCACCTGGACCGCCCCGAGACCCCCGAGACACCGCCCGGCTGACGCGCCGGTACCCACGATTTCGGATTTAACGGCGATCCCAGCCATTGGCGTCCTGTATTAATCGTTACCTTTCTGCCGGGTTGGACCTTCCGTTTCCCTGGTTACGCTGACATCGCCATGGCGGTCGCGACGACCGCGACCTACGGGGCATGCAGGGGCCGGGGTACGGTGCCGATCGCCGCGCGTACACCGATCTCGGCCGGTGCCACGAGATTCTCCAGGTCAGGATCGCCGACCGGCCGTTCCAGTGGCCGCACGCGGGCCTGTACGCAGGCGACCTGGCCGAGGTCCCGACGGTCATCGTCGAACTGCTCAACCGGTCCGCGCCGCGCCAGGCGTTCGACCTGGTCGCGCCGACCACCGATGACGAGCTGGCGGATCTCGACCACGAGCCGGCCGCCCGGGTGTCCACACTGTGCACGGTGGCCATGGTCGACTGCCACCACCTGGCCGGTGTACCGGGGTACGACGAGCGGCTCGACCAGGCGATCACCGCCGCGGGAGTGGCCGGGGCGGATCGGCCGGCCGGCGGCCCGATGCCGCCGCCCCTGGTCGCCGACCCCGCCTACCACCTGCTCCACCAGGCGCTGCGCCGGCATGGCCGCGGACAGGTCACCGCGGCCGAAGACGACCTGCGGCCGGCCGTGACGCTGCTGTCGTGCATGGACGCCGGCCCGAAGACATCGCTGCGGGGCCTGCTCAGGACGGCGTTCACCACCGGCCGCCTGCACCACAAGCAAGCTCCGCGCGGCGATCGAACACATCCACGGCGACGGCGAGCTGCCGGAGCTGCTCGACCGGGCGCGGCCATGGCGGCTGCCGGCGAGCGGCGAGGCGGAACCCCAGCGGCCACCGGACGGGCAGCGGATCGCCACCGAGCGAGATCCCCTTCGGTCGGGCCCGGAAGCTCGCCTCCGTCGCATGGTCCCCCGCCGGCGACCTCATCGCCACGGGCCACACCGACCAGGTCATACGCGTCTGGGACGCCGCCACCGGCGAAGCGGTCCTGACGCTCACCGGTCACCTCGCCGTCCGCTCGATCGGTTACCGGGCCATGCCGGTCGCGTGGGCGGTGCGGATCTGGGAGATCGTCGCCGACGGCTGACGCCGCGTCACGCCGATGGCGGGGCGGGGATCTCGTGGGAGGACAGGACCAGGGTGCCGTTGGCCGTGGCGTGGGAGAGCTCGCGCGACAGCGAGAGCGCCGACGTCCGTACGGCCGGGGCCAGGCGGTCCAGGTCCAGCCGGTTCGCGTGGCCGGTGATCGAGATGGCCGCGATGACCCGGCGCCGGTGGTCGAAGACCGGGGCCGCGACCGCGGACACCCCCACCTCCGACTCCTCCCGGTTGATGCCGTACCCGCGTTCGAGGGTCCGGGCCAGGTCGCGCTGCAGCAGGCCCGGCATGGTGATCGTGTGCGGCGTGTGGCGGGCCAGGCCCGCGCCCAGGACCAGGCGCAGGCGTTCCGGGGCGCCGAAGGCCAGGAACAGCTTGCCCATCGCCGTGCAGTACGCCGGCAGGCGTCCGCCGACGCGGGAGATGATCGGCATCGAGCGGCGGCCGCTGACCTTCTCCAGGAACAGGGTGTCGATCCCGTCGAGGACCGCCAGGTGGATGTTCTCGTGCGACGCCTCGTACAGGTCCTCCAGGTACGGCAGCGCGGCCTCCCGCAGCCCGCGCGGCCGGGGGACGCGCTGGCCCAGGACGAACAATCGCATCCCCAGGCGGTAGCCGTGGCCGGTGCGCTCCAGGGCGCCCCACCCGACGAGTTCGCCGAGCAGCCGGTGCACCGTGGGCTTGGGCAGGCCCGAGCGGGCGGCGAGCTCGGTCAGGGTCAGGTCGATGTCGGACGGGCCGAAGGCGTTCAGCAGGCTCAGCCCGCGGGCGAGGACCGACTTCGGCGGCGAGGCGTCCATGTCAGAAGCCTTCCCTTCGCGACCGCGCCGCGCAATGGGCCGGCACGTCGTTGGGCGGCGGTCCGTGCTCGGTCATCGGGAGAGCTCCTTGTGCAGGTGGTCGGCGAGGCGGGCGGCCAGCGCCATGACGGTCAGGGACGGGTTCACCGACAGCGAGGCCGGGATGAGGGACGCGTCCCCGACGTACAGGCCCGCGACGTCGTGCGAGCGCCCGTTCGCGTCGACCACCGAGCGCCGGGCGTCCGAGCCCATCGGCACGCTGCCCTGGACGTGCGACGTGCACAGCCCGGTCCACAGCACCTCGCGGGCACCGGCCGCGCGCAGCGCCGAGACCGCGAACGAGCGCGCCGCCTCCAGCCGTGAACGTTCGGCCGCGGAGAAGCGCTTGGCGACGACCGCCTCCCCGCGCAGGTCCAGCTCGACCACGCCGCTGTTCTCATCACCCGCCATCACCAGGAACCCGGCCCAGTGCCGGTACGCCCGCACGCTGTCGGCCAGCGGCCGGCCCCACAGCGGGCCTCCGCCGGCCTCGACCAGGCTCTCGGCGAACGACACCGGGTCCTGGATGGTCGGCCCCTCGATCACGAACTCCCGCTGGTGGTCGAGGCTGTGCCCGGTGATCGGGTAGACGCGGTGGTTGTCCTGCGGCTCGTCGAAGCGCCCGTACACCAGGCGCGCCGGGTGCAGCCCGAGCGTACGGCCGACCGGCCGGGACTCCGAGGCGCGCTGGTAGTCCGGGCTGTTCAGCAGGATCCGCGGGGTCCCGAGCGCCCCGGCCGCGAGCACGACCGTTCGGGCCCGTACGACGTCGTCGCCGCAGCCGACCCCGGTCACCCGGCCGCCGGAGACCAGCACGCGGTCGACCGTCGTACGGGCGGCGAGCCGGATCTCCCCGCGTCCCACGGCCGGCGCGATGAAGGTGTTCAGCGCCGACTTGCCCGCGTTGGTCGGGCAACCCTGCAGGCACGAGCCGCAGCGGGTGCAGTTGTGGTCGGTGTAGGACCGTACGGGCTCGAACGAGGCGCCGGCCGCGGCCAGGCCGTCCCGCAGCACGTACGCGCTCGGCGGCCAGTCGGACCTCTCGCGTACGCCGAGCCGCCGTTCGACCTCGTCGTACCAGGGGCGCAGGTCCTCAGGGGAGAAGGGCCGGCCGCCCTCGCCGAGCAGTCCGGTCCGCTCGTGGAAGGCGGCGACGTCGAAGTCGGCGGCGCGCATCGCGACCTTGGTGTTGATGACCGTCGACCCGCCGACGCAGCGGCCGGCCAACAGCGCGACCGGCTCGTCCCCGTCGGTGAACCGGACCGGCCACCACAGCCGGCGCCGCGCCTCCAGCTCGAAACGCGTGTGCGTGGAGGCGGGGTACAGCCCGCCGGCCTCGATGAGCAGCACGTCGTGACCGGCGCGGCCGAGGTCGGCGGCGATCAGGCCGCCGCCCGCGCCCGAGCCGACGACGACCACCTCGGCCTCGCGGGGCAGCGGTTTGGCCGGCGTCGGCGGCTCGGTCAGGAACGACCAGTCCTTGTTGAGCCGGCGGGCCTGCGGAGGGTCGAACCCGATGTCGTCCCAGCCCGTCGGGCCGGTGTGGCCGGAGACGGCGAAGTCGCCGTAGTAGGCCTCGATCGCCAGCCGCCGGACCAGCGCGAACGCCGCCGAGCGTGCGAGCGGCGCGAGCCCGTCCGCGCCCTGCCCGACCGTGGGCGCCAGCAGCCCGATCGCGGCGTGCAGAGCGTCCTCCTCGCCGGGGGACATCCCGGCGACGGCCTGTGCGATGTAGTGCTCGGGCCCGATCGCGTGCGATCCGGGTACGAGGGACTCGCAGAGGTCGGCCAGGACCCGCGTCTCTCCGAGGTTCATCAGTGCATCGCGGATCCGCCGTCGACGTTGATCGTCTGGCCGGTGAGGAATCCGCTCCCCTCGTCGCAGACGTACGCCAGCGTCGAGACCAGGTCGCCGGGCGCCTCGACGCGAGGGATGACCTGGAGGTCGCGGACCCGCTCGAACCCGCCGTCGGCGCCGACCGTACGCGCCGCGGTCGCGGTACTGGTCAGCCCGGGCGCGATCGCGTTGACCGTGATGCCGTCCTCGCCGACCGCGCCGGCCAGGGCGCGGGTGAAGCCGACGAGGCCGGCCTTGGAGGTCGTGTAGGCGACCATGTCGGGCGGGCCGAGGAACACCACCGCGGAGACGATGTTGACGACCCGGCCCCAGCCGGCCGCCCGCAGGTGGGGCAGTGCGGCCTGGGTGACGATGAAGGGGCCTTCGAGGTTCAGCCGCATCACCCGCCGCCAGTCCTCGATCGTCGTCTCCTCGAAGGGCATCGCGGGATAGATCCCGGCGTTGTTGACGACGATGTGCAGGTGGCCGTGGTGCCCGATGACCGCCTCGACGGCGGCGGCCACGGCGGTGCGGTCGGTCACGTCGGCCTGGATGCCGAGGAAGCTCCCGCCGGCGCGTTCGCCGGTCTCGGTCAGGTCGGCGACGTCCAGCCCGGCCACGCGGTATCCGCGTTCGGCCAGCGCGACGCAGAACTCCTGGCCCAGACCGCCGGCGGCACCGGTCACCAGCGCGACGCGTTCACTGCCCACGATGGCGAGCCTGATCCACGGCGGGAACCCGGACAAGGACGGCGTTCCACTGACCGGAACCCGCCGGTGAACGCGCGCCGTAACCGACCCGGGCGTCTCGGTACGGTGCGCCCCACCGGACATATCGCCGCGTTTCCATTCGGTGAAACGGCCTGCTTGTCCGGACGGATCAATCCGTCCATGCTCGCGGAACCCCGGACCATTCCGCTGAGAACTCGCAGCCGAGCCGTGAGGAGCGATGCCGCGATGCCACCCGCCGTGACCGACTCCGACTCCGCCGCCGGGCAGACCGGCGGCGAACGGCCCGTACGGCCGCTCTACCGCAGGCTCGTCCGCGACGAGTTCGGCGTGATCGCCGTGCTGGTCGTCATCGTCCTCGGCGTCGGGATCTTCCACCCGGACTTCCTGCGCAGCGGCAACCTGCTGTCCATCACCCACAACACGGTCTATGTCGGCCTGATGTCCTGCGGGATCGTCTTCCCGCTCGCCATGCGCGAGGTCGACCTGTCCGTCGGCGGCATGTACGCGATGTGCATGGTCGTCGGGGCCGTCCTCATCAGGGACGGGGTGAGCACCTGGATCGCGCTCGTGGCGATTCTCGCCCTGTCGGCCTCGCTCGGCGCGGTCAACGGCGTCATCACGACCTACATGGGCCTGCCGTCGTTCATCGTCACGCTGGCCACGGCGCTGCTGTTCCGCGGCGCCGGGCTCGCGCTCGCCGACGGCAAGCAGATCACCGACCTGCCGCAGAGCGACTCCTTCTTCACCTTCCTCGGCGGCGACTCGCTCGGCGTGCCGACCGCCGTCTGGATCTCCGCCGTCCTGGTCGTGGCGCTGACCGTGGTGTTCACCCGTACGAGGTTCGGCGCGCGGGTGCGTGCCATCGGCTCCAACCGGGAGGCGGCCCTGTTCAGCGGCCTGCCGGTGGCCCGGACCCGGATCGCGGCACTCGCGCTCTCGGGCCTGATGGCGGGCGCCGCGTCGGTCTTCTCGCTGGCCTTCTTCATGGCCGGCGACCCCACCGTCGGCCAGGGCTACGAACTCACCGCCATCGCGGCGGCGATCATCGGCGGCACGCCGCTCGCGGGGGGCCGCGGGTCGATCGTCGGCGCGGTGGTCGGCTGCCTCATCCTCAGCGTCGTCGCCTCGGCGCTGGCCTTCTTCCAGGTCCCGATCAACTGGACCACCTTCGCGACCGGCGGGGTCATCCTCGTCGCGGTCGCCGCCGACACCCTGCTGCGCCGCATACGGAACCCGCGTTCCACCGGTGCCTGACCGCCCCCGCCCGTACGCGAGGAGACCTCGAATGAACCAGCGCACGCGAGCCGGCATCGCCGCCGTTCTCGTCCTCGGGCTCACCGCCGCCTGCGGCGACGGCGGATCCGGATCCGGATCCGGCAAGAAGCTCAAGATGGGCATCGCGGTGCCCAACAACAGCCTGAACTTCGCCCGGGAGATGTACCAGGGCGCGACCGCCGCCGCGCAGCACGCGGGCAACATCGACTTCAAGGTCGTCGGCCCGCCGAACACCGACGGCCCGGCCGAGGTCCAGCTCTTCCAGAACCTCGTCGTCACCCACCGGGACGGGGTCGTCCTGTTCAACCTGGACCCGCCGATCTTCACGCGGCCCGCCGCGCAGGCCGTCGGCCAGGGCGTGCCGGTCGTGGCGCTGGACACCGCGCCGACCCCGGGCAGCAAGGTCGACTTCTTCGTCGGCACGGACAACTACGAGCTCGGCGGCCTGCTCGCCCAGGCGGCGGTCAAGAAGCTCGGCGCCGGCGCGAAGGGCACGGTCGTGATCGGCCAGACCGACCTCGGCGTCCCGGTGCTCGACAACCGGGTGAAGGGCATCAAGGAGACCTTCGCCAAGCTGGCGCCGGGCATCAGGACGGCCGGCCCGTTCCACACCTACAGCGACCCGGCGCAGAACTACAACGCGTGGATCGCGCAGGTGCACGCGCACCCGGACGCACTGGCCTTCCTCGGCGTCGGCGACGCGGACAGCTACGACCTCGCCAAGATCAAGCAGCAGGAGAAGGGGAAGTATCTCACCGCGGGCTTCGACGTCGACCCCAAGACGCTCCAGGCGGTCAAGGACGGCACCAACTTCGCCGGCATCGATCCCGAGCACTTCCTCAAGGGCTACATCTCGACCGCGGTCCTGGCCCAGTACGTACGGGACGGCAAGAAGCTGCCGAAGGGCTGGTTCAAGACCCCCGGCCAGGTCGTCGACAGCGGCAACATCGACCAGGTCATCGCGCGGGAGAAGACGCCGCAGGCCGCGTACGACACGTACAAGCCGCAGATCGACAAGCTCATGTCCGACATCGGGGCGAACATCCGGCCGCTCTCGGAGGCGCGCTGACATGCTGACGGCCTCCGGCCTCGTCAAGCACTACGGCGGTGTCGCGGCGCTCGACGCCGCCGGGATCTCCGCCGAAGGCGGCGAGGTGCACGCCCTCGTCGGGGAGAACGGCGCCGGGAAGTCCACGCTCGTCAAGATCATCTCCGGCGCCGTCCGGCCGGACGCGGGAACGGTCGAGCTGGACGGCCGGCCCGTACGGTTCGCCAACACCCGGCAGGCCGCCGAGCAGGGCATCGCGATCGTGTCGCAGGAGCTGATGACCTTCGGCGACCTGACCGTGCTGGAGAACCTCTTCCCGCTCGGCGGGCCCGGCCGGTTCGGCCTGGTCAGCAACCGGGCGATGGAGCGCCGCGCGGCGCCGGTCCTGGCCGAGCTCGGCCTGGAGGTGTCCCCGTACGCGCGGGTCGAGACGCTGTCGCTCGCCGACCGGCAGCTCCTGGAGATCTGCCGGGCCCTGCTCCTGGACCCCCGGGTGCTGATCCTCGACGAGCCCACCTCGGCGCTGCCGCGCGCGGCCGCCGACCGGCTGGCCGGGACGACGCGGCGGCTGGCCGGGCGCGGCCTCGCCGTGCTGTACATCTCCCACTTCCTGGAGGAGGTCATCCGGGTCGCGCAGCGGGTGACCGTGCTGCGCGACGGCCGTACCGCGCTCGCCGGGGAGGAGATCGGGCAGGTCAGCGTGGACTCCCTGGTCGCCGCGATGCTCGGGGGAGCCGCGCCGGAGGCCATCGTACGGGCCGAGCGGGCCGTGCGCGGGGCCGCCTCGGTCTCCCTCGGCGGCGTCAGCGTGTACGGGCGGCTGCGCGACGTGTCGCTCACCGCGTCCGCCGGTGAGATCGTCGGGCTGGCCGGACTGCAGGGCGCGGGTCACCTCGCGGTGCTCGACGTCGTGTGCGGCCGGGCGCGGCCGACGGCCGGTTCGGTACGGCTGCCCGGCGGCGCGGTGCCGCGCTCGCCGCGCCAGGCCGTCGCGGACGGGGTCGCGTACGTCTCCGGCGACCGCAAGGGGCGCGGGCTGATGGCCGACCAGCCGCTGTGGGAGAACGCCACGGCCGTACGCCGGCTCGGGCTCGGCCGTGACGGCGTGCTGCCCTCGCGCCGGCGGATGGTCGAGCGCACCGAGGGCCTGGTCAGGCGGCTGCGGATCCGCGGCGGCCCGTACGACCTGGCGGGCGAGCTGTCCGGCGGAAACCAGCAGAAGGTGGTGCTCGCCAAGTGGCTCGACGCCGACCAGGCCGTCTTCGTCCTCGACGACCCGACGCGCGGCGTGGACGTCGGCGCGCGTGCCGAGATGCACGAGATCGTCCGCGATCTCGCGGGCGACGGGAAGGTCATCCTGATCGCCTCGACGGACCTGACCGAACTAGTCGATTTGTGTGATCGTGTCCTGGTCTTCCAACGCGGCCGCCTCACTGATGAGATCGTCGCCCAAGCGCTGTCCGAGCAGGCGCTGAGCCGGGCGATGAACGCCGGGTTCGCGGTGGCGCCATGAGTTCGGCGCCGGACGAAGGCAGGGAGACGATGGGCTTTCTCGACGAGAAGATCTGGACCGGGTCGGTGTTCAGCGACGACTGGGGCGCCTCGGCGGCCGGCGACGCGGCCATCGCCGAACCGGCGACCGGAATCGAGCTCGGCAGGATCGGGATCGGTGGTCCCGCCGAGATCGGCCGGGCCGCCGCCTCGGCGGCGAACGCGCAGGTCGCCTGGGCCGAGACCTCGTACGAGGAGCGCGCCGCGGTGCTCCGGCAGGCGGGACGCCTGTTCGAGGAGCACGCCGCCGAGATCGAGGAGTGGATCGTCCGCGAGACCGGCGCGATCCCGCCCAAGGCCGCGCTGGAGACCCACATCGCGGCGCAGGAGTGTTACGAGGCGTCCGCGCTCGCCTCGCACACGACCGGCGAGATCCTGCCGACGGCCAAGAAGCGGCTCAGCTTCGCCCGCCGGCTGCCGGCCGGCGTCGTGGGCGTGATCTCACCGTTCAACTTCCCGCTCATCCTCAGCATCCGGGCGGTCGCCCCGGCACTCGCCCTGGGCAACGCGGTCGTGCTCAAGCCGGACCCGCGTACGGCCGTCTCCGGCGGTGTCGTCCTCGCCCGTGTCTTCGAGGAGGCCGGACTGCCCGCCGGCGTCTTCCACATGCTCCCCGGCGGAGCCGAGGCGGGGGAGGCGCTGGTCACCGACCCGCACGTGCGGGTCGTCTCCTTCACCGGCTCGACCGCCGCCGGCCGCAAGGTCGGCGAACTGGCCGGACGCCACCTCAAGCGCGCCCACCTGGAGCTCGGCGGCAACTCCGCGCTGATCGTCCTGGACGACGCCGACCTGGAGCTGGCGGTGTCGGCCGCGGCGTTCGGCTCGTTCATGCACCAGGGCCAGATCTGCATGACCACCGGGCGCCACCTGGTGCACGAGGGCATCGCCGGGGAGTTCGTCGAGCGGCTCGCCGCCAAGGCCGACGGACTGTCGGTCGGCGACCCCGCGGTCGAGCCGGTCGCGCTGGGCCCGATCATCGACGAGCGCCAACGGGACAAGGTGCACGCCGTGGTGACCGCGAGCGTCGAGGCGGGCGCCCGGCTGGCGGCCGGCGGCACGTACGAGAACCTCTACTACCGGCCGACCGTCCTCACCGACGTCACCCCGGACATCCCCGCCTTCACCACGGAGATCTTCGGCCCGGTCGCGCCGGTCAGCGTCTTCGCGTCGCTGGACGACGCGGTGGAGCTCGCCCGCGGCACGGACTACGGCCTGTCGCTGGGCATCCTCAGCCGCGACGTCATGAAGGCGCTGGACCTGGCCGAGCGCATCCCTTCCGGCATCGTGCACATCAACGACCAGACGGTCGACGACGAGGCGACGGCCCCCTTCGGCGGCGTCGGCTCCTCGGGCACCGGAGGCCGGGCCGGCGGTCCCGCGGCCAACATCGAGGCGTTCACCGAGACCCAGTGGGTGACCCTGCAGGGCGACATCGCGCCCTATCCGTTCTAGACCTTCTCGGACGCCTCCCTCCAGCCGGATGCCCCGCCTCCTCCCCCCGGGCGGGGCATCCGGCTCCGTCAGAGCAGCGAGGCGGGCAGGCCGAACGCTTCGAAGTGGTCGGAGCCGAGGAACGAGGTCAGCCCGGCGATGCGGTCGTCGCGGAGCGTCAGCACGGTGATCGACCACAGGTCGTGCCGCGCTTCGGGTTCCGCGCCGACGTAGCAGGCCAGCGCGGGCTGGCCGTTCGCGGTCGTCTCGATATGCCGCCAGCTCGGGCAGCGGGTGATCGGGACCTGGACGGCGAAGTCGGTCACCGCCGCGATGCCTGAGTACCAGTGCGGCAGCGGCGGCATCGACCAGGTGACGTCCTCGGTGAGCAGTGCGACCAGGGCGTCCGCGTCGCCGCGCTCCAGCGCCGTCGCGTAACCGGCCACGAGCTCCCGCACGCGCGCGTCGCCGATCTTCCGCAGCGTCTCCTGCTGGGTGGGGGAGACGACCTTGCCGGCGAGCACCCTGCGGGCGCGTGCCAGCGCGGAGTTCACCGAGGTGGTCGAGGTCCGCATCATGCCGGCGATCTCGGCGGCCGAGAAGCCGAGGACCTCGAACAGCAGCAGTGCCGCCCGCTGGTTGCCCGGCAGGTGCTGCACCGCGGCCACGAAGGCCAGCTCGACGGTCTCCCGCCGTTCGTAGTCCGGGTACGGGCCGAGCCAGGCCACGTCGGTCAGCGGGACGCTCTCGATCACGGCGCGCGGACTGGCCGGGCCGAGGTCGACGGGCAGGGCCCGCCGTTCGCGCCCGGCGAGGACGTCCAGGCAGGTCCGGGTGGCCACCGAGTAGAGCCACGTACGCAGCGAGCTGCGGCCCTCGAAGCCGCCGATGCCGCGCCAGGCCCGTACGAGCGCGTCCTGCAGGGCGTCGTCCGCGTCGTGGAACGAGCCGAGCATCCGGTAGCAGTGCGCGTGCAGCTCCCGGCGCAGCGGCGCCACCAGGCGGGTGAACGCGGCGTCGTCGCCGCCGCGCGCCCGCGCCAGGTCGGCGTCCTCGGCGATCCCGGAAGAAATCTCGCTCACGAGAGACGATTCTGCCCCACGGCGCCGGTCCCACCTCCGTCGAGATGTTCCAAGCGAAGGAGAACCCACGATGACGCCCGAATGGTTCGACGTGTCCAGCCCCGACGCGGCACGAGCGCGAACCTTCTACCAGGAGATGTTCGGCTGGCCGGTGACGGTGCTCGACGAGACGTACGCGCTCATCGGCGAGGACGGCGCCCCGGCGGGCGGGATCGGCCAGGCCGGACCCGGCAGTCCCTACACCGGCGTGGTCGTGTACTTCCGCGTCGAGGACATCGACGCCGCGCTCGACCGGGCGGAACGCCTCGGCGGCGGTCGGCGGCTGGACCCGGTCGCGGTCCCCGGCCGGGGACGGATCGCCGTCTTCACCGACGCCGACGGCAACCCCGTCGGCCTGCTCGGCGACTGACGCGGCGGGCGCTCAGGAGCCGAGCCGGCGCAGGACGGCGAGGACGCGGCGGCGGTAGCCGCCCTCGCGCGGCAGGTCGAGTTTGTCGAAGGCGGGTCCACCCGGCACCGGCGTCACCGGGTAACACAGCACGTCCGGCTGGGCGGGCAGCGGCGGACGTGACCTGTCCGGCCGCCGGCGGCGTCCGCCGCTGCCCGCCGTCCAGGCCGGAGCACGGCCGCCTCCGCCGCCGAGGCGTCGCCATGGGGAGGTCCCTTCAGCGGTACGGGAGACCCCAGGGGCGCCCCGCCGCTGTTTCCTGGGCAGGAGGCGAGGCGCCCGGCTCTGTCAGCCGAGGGAGAAGGTGCTCATGCGCAGGTCCCCGCCGAACACCAGGTACACGTCGTGGTGGCCCGTCGCGCCCGTCAGTGCGGTGGTCGTGGTGGCGTAGGAGTACGGGCCCCCGGTCGCGGCGACCGAGGCGGTTCCGGCGAGAGGGCCGGTCGGGGAGTCCAGCCGGATCTCGACGGTGCCGGCCGACGAGGCGGCCGTACGGGCCGTGAAGGTCCTCGCGTGCCCGAGCGAGGCGCCGGCGAAGCTCACCCAGTCGCCCTTCCGGGCACCGACCGCGTCGCCGCGCGCCTTCGTCTCGTCGACCAGACGCACGCCCTGGTAGTCGTCGAAGTCGACGGCCCGCGTCGGCCGGGACAGGTCGCGCGCCGGGATTCTCTCGCCGTCGACCCGCAGCGGCGCCTTCTGCCGGATGTCGGCCGAGGACGCGCCGGCCAGCACGTCGTAGGTCCCGCCCTCGACGACGGAGCGGTTCCGCGTGACGTCCCAGTGGCCGAGGTCGGCGACGCCGAACCGCAGCCGTACGGTCGCCGTCCGCCCCGGCGCCAGGTGCACCCGCTGGAAGGCGCGCAGCTGCCGCAGCGGCTCCTTGTCGCGCGAGGCCCGCTGGTGCGTGTAGAGCTGCACGACCTCGTCACCGGCGTGCCGGCCCACGTTGGTGACGTCGACGGTCGCCGACACCTGGCCGCCGGAGGTGGAGACGTGCAGCCTTCCGTAGCGGAACGAGGTGTAGGACAGGCCGTAGCCGAACGGGTACAGCGGACGGCCCCGGTAGTACAGGTACGTCCGGTCGGACTTGATGAGGTCGTAGTCGAGGATGTCCGGCAGGTCCGCGTCCGAGCGGTACCACGTCTGCGTCAGCCGCCCGGCGGGGTCGTTGTCGCCGAACAGCGTGTCGGCGATCGCGTGACCGGTCTCGGCGCCCGCGTGCGTGGTCCACAGGATCGCCGGGACGTTGTCCTGCTCCCAGTTCAGCGTGGTCGGGTAGCTGTTCTCCACGACGACCACGGTGCGGGGGTTGGCCGCCCGTACCGCCTTGACCAGCGCCGACTGGCCCTCGGCCAGCGCCATCGTGGTCCGGTCGTGGTCCTCGCGGCCGTTGATGAACGGCATGCTGCCCACGACGACGACCGCCGCGTCCGCGCCCCGGGCCGCCTTCACGGCCTGGTCCACGCCGCTGCTGATCGTGTCCTTGGCGAAGTGCGCCGCGTCGTCGGCCGTGGTCAGCGTGAGCGTGCCGTCGGAGGCGGGCGCGACGTACTTCTTGTCGCCGAACCAGGACTGGTCGGTCTCGTAACCGGCGTACCGGATGAGGTACGTGCCGTCGCCCTGCTTCTCCAGCGTGAACCGCTGCTGGACGAACCAGCCGTTCGGCTGGTCCTGGTCGTTGACGAAGTTCGTCCAGTTGTACCCGGCGTACCTGCCGTTGGCGACGCTGCGCAGGGTCAGCACGCCCTGGCCCCAGTCGAAGGCGTCGAACTGCGTGGTGGCGTCCGCGCTGGTGGCGCTCTCCTTCAGCACCGCGCCCGCGCCGGTCCCGGCGGTGACGTAGCGGCCGGTGGCGACGTCCTTCAGCGCGATCCGGTCGGTGCCCTCGCTGTCGGTCACGGTGCCGGCGTGCTCCCTGATGCCGTCGAGGGGCGTCACCTCGTACGGCAGCGAGCCGGAGTACCAGTCGGTGTAGAGCGTCCTCTCCAGCGGCCCGATGACCGCGACCTTCTTCCCGGCCTCCAGCGGCAGCGCGCCGCCGGAGTTCTTGAGCAGCACGGCGGCCCGGTCGGCGGTCTCCCGGGCGAGCCGCCGGTTGGCCGGGCCGTCGATGACGGCCGGCGTGATCTTCGCGTACGGGCCGCCGCCGGGGTCGAGGTCGCCGAGGCGGAACCGGACGCTCAGGATGTGCCGTACGGCGGTGTCGACGTCGGCCTCGGCGAGCAGCCCCTGGGCCAGCGCCGACTTCACCGCCGCGGCGGTCTTCGACCCGTCGGTGTCATCGACCGTGAAGCTGTCGATGCCGGCCTTGAGCGCGGCCGCGTCCGCCTCGGGCTGGGTGGCGTAGTACGCCTCGCTGCCGGTGAGGTTGTTCGGCGCGCCGGCGTCGGTGACGTTCAGCAGACCCTGGCGGGTCCAGGCCCGTACGGCGTCGTTCAGGCCCGGGTCGACCGTGGCCGGCCGCCCGTTGACCAGGTTGTAGGAGGCCATGACGCCGGTCGCCGCGTCGGCGGAGATCGCGGCCGAGAACGCCTTCTCGTCGTACTCGTGCAGGACGCGGGGCCGCAGGTCCGACGACGTGGTGTCGCGGCGCACCTCGTTGTTGTAGCCCAGGTAGTGCTTGAGGACGGGCGCGGCCTTCAGATAACGCGGGTCGCCGCCCTCCATCCCCGCCCCGTACGCCGTGGAGATGGCCCCGGTGAGCAGCGGGTCCTCGGAGTAGCCCTCCTCGTTGCGGCCCCATCGGGGGTCGCGCAGGAGGTTCACCACGGGCGCCCAGAGCTGCACGCCCCACACGTCGGGGTTCACGGCGTTGTACCCGCGCGCCTCGTCGCCGACGGCCGAGCCGACCCGCTTGATCAGGCGGGGGTCCCAGGTCGAGGCCAGGCCGACGGCCTGCGGGAACACGGTTCCCTTTGCGGTGACGACCGCCCCGCCGTTGTTCTTGTCGGTCGACCACGCGACGCCGTGCAGCGCCTCGGTGCCGGTCTTGAACGCCTTGATCCCCAGGCGCGGGATGGCCGGCTCGTACTGGTGTAACAGCGACACCTTCTCGTCGAGGGTGAGCCGCTTGACCAGGTCCTCGACGCGGGCGTTCAGCGGGAGACGCGGATTCTGGAAGGGATAGGTGCTCGCGGCCTTGACCGGCGCGGCGAGCCCGGCCGTGGCCACGAGGGCCACGGCGGGCAGCAGGGCGAGCCGGGGTCGGGGTCTCATGGCGCCGGCCTCCTGAGGGGTCCTTCGGAGAGCTCCGTGATCCGGTCGCGGTACCAGTGGGCGCTGTCCTTCCACGTGCGCGTCTGGGTCGCGTAGTCGACGTGGACGATGCCGAACCGCTTGGAGTAGCCGTACGCCCACTCGTAGTTGTCCAGCAGCGACCAGACGAAGTAGCCGCGCACGTCCGCGCCCTGTTCCATCGCCCGGCCGACCGCCGCGATGTGGTCGCGCAGGTAGTCGATCCGCCGCTGGTCGCGGATCCGTCCGTCCGCCTCGACCCGGTCGTCGAACGCCGCGCCGTTCTCGGTGATCATGAGCGGCACGCCGGGGTGGTCGTCGCGCAGTCGCAGCAGCAGCTCGGTCAGGCCGGTGGGGTCGATGCTCCAGCCCATCTCGGTGTACGGCCCCGGCTGCTTCACGAACTCCACGTCGTCACAGCCCACCCACGGTGAGGCGGCGCCGTCCCCGTGCCCGTCCGCGGTCGAACGCGCCGAGTCCCCGTCCCAGGTCCGTACGAGGGTGGGCGAGTAGTAGTTGACGCCGAGGACGTCCAGCGGCGCCGCGATCAACGCCTCGTCGCCCGCGCGGACGAAGGACCAGTCGGTGATCCGCGCGGTGTCCTCCAGCAGGTCCGCGGGGTACGCGCCGTTCAGCATCGGGCCGAGGAAGACGCGGTTGGCCACCGCGTCGACCCGGCGGGCGGCCTCGGCGTCGCCGCGTACGTGGTGCAGGTTGAGCGTCACCGAGTGCCGGCCGGGCAGCACCTGGCAGGCGAGCCCGTGCGCGAGGTTGAGGTGGTGGGCGGCGGCGAGCGCGGCGGCCGGCTCGGTCCGGCCCGGCGCGTGCACGCCCGAGGCGTACCCGAGGAAGGCCGAGCACCACGGCTCGTTCAGCGTGGTCCAGGTGTGCACCCGGTCGCCGAGCGCGGCCCCGATCCGCTCGGCGTACTCCGCGAAGCGCAGCGCGGTGTCGCGCACCGGCCAGCCGCCCGCGTCCTCCAGCTCCTGCGGGAGATCCCAGTGGTACAGCGTGGCGACCGGCGCGATGCCGCGTTCGAGCAGCGCGTCGACGAGCCGCGAGTAGAAGTCGATGCCGCGCGGGTCGTGCACGCGCGGCCAGGCGATGGAGAAGCGGTAGGCCCGCAGGCCCAGCGCCTCCATCGTCGCGACGTCCTCGGGCCAGCGGTGGTAGTGGTCGGTGGCCACGTCACCGGTGTCGCCGTTCAGCACGCGGCCCGGCGTACGGCTGTAGATGTCCCAGATGGACGGCTCGCGGCCGTCCTCCTGGGCGGCGCCCTCGATCTGGTACGCGGCGGTGGCCGCACCCCATACGAAGCTCATTCCCCGGCTCCTCTCACGGTGACGGCGTCTCCGCGCGTCTCCACCAGCAGACCCTGTTCGTGCCCGATCACCGTGCCACCTTCCACGGAGCCCGTATGGACGCCGGGCAGCAGCAGCCGCCAGCGGCCCGCTCCCTCGGCCGTGACCCGGATGACGTCGCCGTCCCGCGTCGTGGTGAAGGTCGCCGCGGTCTCCCCTGTGGGGACCTCCGTGACGACCCGCGCGCCGTCGGGCAGCGCGTACGCGTGCAGCGTGACGCCCTCGGCGTGGTCGTAGTCCGGCCGGTCCCGTACGGCGCCGAACGGGATCACCGACCCCGGCCGGGCCAGCAGCGGTACGGACGAGAAGCCGTGCCGCTCCCGCACCCAGCGGCCGCCCGCGACCGGTTCGCCGGTCGGCACGTGCGTCCAGGTGCCCTCGGGCACGTAGTACGCGATGTCCCCGTCCGCGGAGAAGACCGGCGCGACGAGCAGGTCGCTCCCGAGCATGTACTGGCGTTCGAGGTGCGTGACCGCCGGGTCGCCGGGGAACTCCACGACCATCGCGCGCATCATCGGCAGGCCCTCGCCGTACGCCTCGCGCGCGGCGGCCTGGAGGTAGGGCATGAGCCGCGCCTTCAGGTGGGTGAAGCGCCGCAGCACCTCGACGGCCTCTTCGTCGAACAGCCACGGCACCCGGTACGAACCGCTGCCGTGCAGCCGGCTGTGCGAGGACAGCAGGCCGAAGGCGATCCACCGCTTGAACAGCGCGGGGTCCGGCGTGCCCTCGAAACCGCCGATGTCATGGCTCCAGTAGCCGAAGCCGGACATGCCCAGCGACAGGCCGCCGCGCAGGCTCTCGGCCATCGCCTCGAAGGTCGACTCCGCGTCGCCTCCCCAGTGCACCGGGAACGCCTGCGTCCCGGCCGTCGCCGACCGGGCGAACAGCACGGCCTCGCCCTCGCCGCGGCGTTTGCGCAGGAGTTCGAAGACGGCCTCGTTGTAGAGGTAGGCGTAGTAGTTGTGCATCCGTTCCGGGTCGGAGCCGTCGTGGTAGACGACGTCGGTGGGGATGCGCTCGCCGAAGTCGCTCTTGAAGCAGTCGACGCCCATGTCGAGCAGCGCGCCGAGCTTGCCGGTGTACCACTCGCGCGCCGCCGGGTCGGTGAAGTCGACGACGGCCAGGCCGGGCTGCCACTTGTCCCACTGCCAGACGTCGCCGTTCGCCCTCTTCAGCAGGAAGCCGCGGGCCTTGCCCTCGGCGAACAGCTTCGAGCGCTGGGCGATGTAGGGGTTGATCCAGACGCAGACCTTCAGCCCGCGCGCCCGCAGCCGTTCCAGCATGCCGCGCGGGTCGGGGAACGCGTCCGGGTCCCACTCGAAGTCGCACCAGTGGAACTCCCGCATCCAGAACGTGTCGAAGTGGAACACCGACAGCGGCAGGCCGCGCTCGGCCATCCCGTCGACGAAGCTCGTGACGGTCTCCTCGTCGTACGACGTCGTGAACGACGTGGACAGCCACAGCCCGAACGACCAGGCGGGCAGCCGTGCCGGCCGCCCGGTGAGCGCGGTGTACCGGCGCAGGATGTCCTTGGGAGTCGGGCCGTAGATGACGAAGTACTCCAGCGACTGGCCCTCGACGCTGAACTGCGTACGCGTCACGGCCTCGGAGGCCACCTCGTACGACACGTGGCCGGGATGGTTCACGAAGACCCCGTAACCCGCGTCGGTGAGGAAGAACGGCACGTTCTTGTAGGCCTGCTCGCTCGCGGTCCCGCCGTCGGCGTTCCAGATGTCGACGCTCTGGCCGTTCTTGACCAGCGGGCCGAAGCGTTCGCCGAGCCCGTACACGTGGTGGTCGGCGCCGAGGTCGAGCTGCTCGCGGATGTAGTGCCGGCCCTCACCGGTCTCCACGACGGCCGTGCTCTTGGGCCCGTTCCCGGTCAGCGGCCGGCCGCCGGCGGAGAACTCCACGCGCCACGGGCCCGTCCGCCCGACCCGTACGGACAGCGCCCCGGAGGTGAGCACCGCCGCCTCGTCGGTGACGGACACGACCGCCCCGGCGTCCTCCTCGTGCAGTGTGAACCGCGGCCCGCGCGCCTCCTCACCCGCGAAGTGGGTGATCGTCACGCCGATGACGTCCGGCATGGGGGAGGAGTAGGCCAGCGTGACGACGGGCCCCTTGAGCATGTCCCCGCGATGCCGGATCGGCTGCGCCGGCGCGTACACGCTGAACGAGCCGGGCGCCGTGCCGACGTCGCGCACCTCGGCCGGATAGGAGGCCTGGACGCCCTCGCGCAGCATCCAGTAGCCGTCGGTGAACTTCAATCGAGCCCCTTCACTTTGCCGAGCCCACGGTGATGCCGCGGGTGAGAGTGCGCTGGAAGATCAGGAAGAAGACGACCGCCGGGATGATGCCGAGCAGGGCGGAGGAACTGGTCATCGTGGCGTCCATGAGGCGCTGGCCCTGGAGGACGCCGAGCGCCACCGGGACGGTCTGGTTCTCGTTGGAGATCAGGAAGATCAGCGGCAGGAAGAACTCGTTCCAGGTCCAGATGAAGAAGAAGACGAAGAGCACGCCGAGGGTCGGCCGGCTGATCGGCACGACGATCCGCCACAGGATCCGCAGCCGGCCCGCGCCGTCCATCCGGGCCGCCTCGAGCATCTCGCGGGGGAACGCCGACAGCACCGAGGACAGCAGGTACGTGCCGAACGCGCTCTGGATGGCCGTGAAGATGATGATCACGCTGAGCCGGGTGTCGTACAGGCCGACCTTCTTGGAGACGAAGTACAGCGGGTAGACCAGCACCTCCTGCGGCATCGTGTTGGCCAGCAGGAAGACCACCATGATCGAGACCCGGCCCCGGATCCGGCCGATGCCCAGCGCGTAGGCGTTCAGCACCGAGAGGACCACCGCGAGGACCGCCACCGAGCCGCTGATGATCACGCTGTTGACGAGCTTGCCGCCGAAGTCCACCCGCTCCCAGAAGTCCTTCATCCCCTGTAGATAGAGGCCCTTGGGCAGGCCGAGCGGGCCGTGCGCGGAGTACTCCGCCGGGGTCTTGAACGCGTTGACGGCGATGATGGCGAACGGCAGCAGCATCACGACCGCGAGCACGATGAGCGCGACGAGGACCGCGTACGAGCCCGGCGTCCGCCGCCGTACGGTGACCGAGCTCATCCGTTCGCCTCCTCGGCGCGGCTCTGCCTGCGGAGGAACACCGCGGTCAGCGCGACGATGATCAGTGTGAGCACGGTCGCGATCGCCGCGCCGTAGCCGACCTGGGTCTTTTCGAAGAAGTTCTGCCAGGAGTAGTAGGCGGGCACCTTCGTCGCGCCTCCCGGGCCGCCGTTCGTGAGGATGTAGACCTTGTCGAAGCTCTTGAGCGCGGCGACCGTGCAGATCAGCAGCACGACGTACAGCTCGGGGCGGATCTGCGGGATGGTGATGTACCAGAACCTCCGCCACCACGAGGCGCCGTCGATCTCGGCCGCCTCGTACAGGGCGGGGTCGACCCGCTGCAGCCCGGCCATGAAGACGATGAGCGGGAAGCCGATCTGGACCCAGACCATCACCCCCATGACGGTGTACAGCGCGAGCTTCGGGTCACCGAGCCAGTCCTCGCGCAGCGAGCCGAGGCCGATCGCCTTCAGCGTCGCGTTGAGCGCCCCGTTCTCGGGCGCCAGGATCCAGGACCACACGATCCCGGCCACCGCGAACGGCAGCACCTGCGGCAGGTAGACGCACGCGCGCAGGATCGAGGCCGTACGGGCGCCGAAGCGCCTGCCGATGACGTCGAACAGCACGGCGGCCAGGACCAGGCCGATGACGGCCGGGATGATCGCCATCGCGATGACGAGCGCGACGTTGTGCTCGAACGAGGCCCAGAAGTCGCCGTCGGAGGCCAGCTTGGTGTAGTTGCCCAGCCCGGCCCACCGCGGCCGCCCGATGCCGTCCCAGCGGGTCAGGCTGATGCCGATGTTCATCAGGAACGGCACCACGATGACGGCGACGAACAGCACCCCGCTGGGGATCAGGTAGACCGCGTAGGTGATGTCGCCCCGTCGCCGCACGGCCGGCCTCCGCTCGGAGGCGGCCGGCGGCGCGCTCAGCGTCTGCGTCATGGGTTCTCAGTGGCCGACGTTGGAGAGGTTCTCGTCGTACGGCTTGGCGAACGAGTCGAGCACCTTGTCCGGCGTGGCCGAGCCGTTCATGAGCTTCTGTGTGCCGGCCACGAGCACGTCGTAGTAGCCGGGGGCGGGCCAGTCGGGGTAGAAGCCGAGTCCGTCGTTGCTCACGAGGGTCTGGTAGTTCTGGATCAGTTTCTTGTTCTTGGCGTCGGTGACGCCGTTCGGGTCGGCGGCGACGGGTACGCCGCCGTTGTTCGCCAGCAGGTTCTGGATGTCCTTCTTCATCGTGATGGCGATGAAGTCATAGGCGAGCTTCTTGTTCTCCGAGCCCTTCGGCACGACCCAGAGGTTGCCGCTGGAGCCGAGGGTCATCTTGGTGCCGGGCCACAGGAAGGTGTCCCAGTCGAAGCCCTTGATCTCCTTCTCGAACCGGCCGTACCACCAGCTTCCGGAGAAGAACATCGGGTACTTGCCGGAGATGAAGGAGGTGCCGGCGTCCTCGGCCTTCACACTGACCGAGCTCTTGGCGACGTAGCCCCTCTTCACCCAGTCGGCGAAGGTGGTCGCGGCGTACGTCCACGCCGGGTCGTGGAAGTCGACCTTGCCGGTGTAGCGCTCGAAGCGGTCCACCCACGGCCGGTCGGCCTTGCTCAGCGCGAGCTGGTAGAGGTACTGCTGTGCCGGGTACTCCGCGCCGCCGTTGGCGAGCGGCGTGACGCCCTTCTTCGTGAAGGTGTCCATGGCGGCGGTGAACTCCTCGAACGTCGTCGGCACCTTCACGCCGTACTTGTCGAAGAGCTTCTTGTTGTAGAAGACCTGGAGGTACTCGGCGTAGTTCGGCACGCCGTACCATTTGTCGCCGCCCATGACGCCCCTGGCGTCGTACTTGGCGGTCTCGGCGATGTTGGGGCTGAGCTGCTTGTCCCAGCCGCGCTTGACCACCTCGGAGCTGAGGTCGGTCAGCAGCCCCTGCTTGGCGAGCAGGCCGGTGGTCGCGTTGCCCTTGTTGTACTCCAGGATGTCGGGGGCGTCCTTGGAGTTGAGCACCATCGGCGCGGTCTTCTGGATCTGCTCGAAGCCCTTCTCCTCGAACTTGACCTTCACGCCGGGGTGGGACTGCTCGAACTCCTTGATCGCCTGGTTCCACGCCACCCCCATGGCGCTGTCCGGGCCCTCGTAGTGCCAGAGCTTGAGCTCCTTGGGCGAGGACGAGGATCCGTTTCCGCCGCACGCGGACAGCGCGAGCAGGCCGGCCGTGAGCGCGGCGAGCGTCTTTCCGGTCTTGAGCATCGGGGTGCCTCCAGGGGGTGTCGAAGCGCTTCGACGACGTCCGCGGTACGGCGCGAGCGCCGATCGGTCAGGGGATGTCGGGGATGCTCGACCGGACGACGAACCGCGGGGGGAGCAGCGTCGCGTCCGGCACGTCTTGTCCGCCGAGCTTGGCCATGAGGAGGGCGACCGCCTGCCCGCCGACGTCGTCGGCGGGAATGGCGATCGAGGTGAGTCCGAGGTGTTCGGCGAGGTCGTCGGGGGCGATGGCGATGACGGAGAGGTCGTCGGGGATCCGCCGCCCGGCCGCGCGAAACGCGGCCAGGAGCGGCTCCATGGCCGGCTCGTTGTGGATGACGACGCCGGTCACGCCGGGGTGGTCGCGGAGCAGCTCGTCCGCGGTCGACCGGGCCTCCTGCGGCTCACAGGGCCGTACGAGCGCGCGGACGCCGCGTCCGGCGGCGGCGCGCCGGAACCCGCTCTTCGTACGCTCGGCGAAACCGGTCCCGCGCTCGTACACCGCGGGCGGCGCCCCGATGAGGGCGATCTCCCGGTGCCCGAGGTCGGCCAGTCGCTCGGCGCACGCCGCCCCGGCCGCCTCGAAGTCGAAGTCGATGCAGGTCAGCCCGGCGGGGTCGGCCGGGAAACCGATGAGCACCGAGGGCCGGTCGAGCGAGCGCAGCACGGGCAGGCGTACGTCGTGCAGCTCGACGTCCATCACGATCAGCGCGTCGACCAGCGCGGTGCCCGCCACCCGCTCCAGGCCGCCGACGCCCTCGTCCTGGGTCAGCAGGAGAACGTCGTGGTCGTAGGTCCGGGCGGTGGTGACGGAGGCGATCGCCATCTGCATCACCACCGGCACGTGCATGCCGGAGCGGAGCGGCACGACCAGGGCGATGACGTTGGACCGGCTGCTGGCGAGCGCCCGCGCCCCGGCGTGCGGCCGATACCCGAGGGTCCGGACGCTGTCCAGGACCCGGCGGCGCGTCTGTTCGGAGATGGACCGCTTGCCGCTGAGCACGTACGAGACCGTGCTCGGTGACACGCCGGCGTGCCGGGCCACATCAGAGATCTTGACCAACGTCCCGCTCCTGTCGAAGCGCTTCGATTGCCGGGAATGTTAAGCCCGTCACATGGCCGATGCAATGGCCTGAGCCGAAATTTTGGGAGCGCTCCCACGACGCGATCGGTCACGCACTGTACGCAATCACCGTACTTTTAGCGGCTAAGCCCTGTCTCAGGGTGATTTTGATGGCAGGATTCGTCGACGGAAGTGTCGTACGGGGCGTCTGAGGCGTGCCTCAGTCAAGCGGGGAGGATATGTGGCGGGCTGGCCGAGCATCGAGCGAGCCGACGACCTGTGGCTCGCACAGGCGTTGCGCTCGGGCGACAAGGCCGCGGAGGTCCGGTTCTACGACCTGTACGCGGTACGCCTGTTCGACTACTGCCACGTGCTGCTCCCCGACGAGCGGGCCGCCGCCCTCACCGTGGTCGACACGCTGGTCCTCATGCGGGAGCGCATCGGCGACCTGGGCGACCCGCAGGCGTTCCGCGGCCGCCTGTACTCCATGGCGCGCGAGGAGTGCCTGCGCGAGCGTCCCGCGCTGCCGGCCGAGCGGCACCCGGCCGACGCGACGGGCGCGGAGGTGGACGAGGCGACCCGGCTGCTCGTGCACAACGCGCTGCTGGTGCTGACCGGCCGCCAGCGCGAGGCGCTCGACCTGTCCCAGCGGCACGGGCTGACGCCCGAGGAGCTCGCCGAGGTCCTGGAGATCACGCCGCAGGACGCCTCGATTCTCGTCGCGCAGGCCCGGCACGACCTGGACGACGCCTTCGCCGCCGTGGTCGTCGCCGCGACCGGCCGCGAGGACTGCCCGAGCATCGGGGCGCTGGCGGGCCCGCCGGGACAGCGGCTCGACGCGGAGACGTGCGGCCTGCTCACCCGCCACATCACGAACTGCCCGATCTGCGGCACTCGCGGCGACGGCCGCGCGGCGTCCGGGCGCCTGCTGCACGCGATGCCGTTCGCCGCGATGCCCGGGGCCCTTCGCGACCGCTTCCTCGCCGCCGCGGCCGACCCGGAGTTCGCCCGTCGGGTGACGGCGCGCCGCGTCCCGCCCGCCGAGGCCTCCCCGCCGGTCGAGGAGTCGCACCGGTCCTCGCGCCTCTGGCCCGTCATGGCCGCGGTCACGGTCGGAGCCCTGGCGATCGGCGGCGGCGTCCTGTACGTCCTGCCGGACTCGGGCCACGAGAACGCCGGCAACAACCAGTCCATCGCCGCCAAGCCCGACGGATCGTCGGCCGACGTCCCCTCTGCGGCGGGCGCCGGCGCCCCACGGCCGAAGGACGGTGCCACGTCGGCGACCCCGTCGCCGTCCGACTCCAGCAAGACCCCCACGCCGACCCCGACGCCGCACCGGAACAGGTCGCGGTCGCCGCAGGGCCGGCCGGGCTCTCCGTCGGCACCCACGCCGCCGTCCCCGCCGGCCCAGCCGGCCTCGGGCACCCTGGCGGTCTCCGGGTGCACGATGAACGGAACCCGGCACTGCACGGTCACCGTGGTGGCGCAGGGCGGGCCGGTCACCTGGAGCGTGACGGGCGTGAACGGCGACATCAGCGCGAGCGGCGGCGGCAGCCTGTCGGCCGGTCAGTCCGCGGGCGTGACGGTGACGCGCGACGCGAGCTGGTGCTGGAGCGGCGGCAACGGCTCGGTGTCGTTCAACACCGGTGCGACGGCCGCCGTCAGCTGGCGCTGCTGACGCCTCGGCGGGACGTCCGCGACACCGAGGCGGCGACGCCGATGACGGTGAGCGCTGCGGCGTACGCGAACTGCGCCGCGCCGAAGGCGGACACGGCGATGACGCCCAGGACCACGGTCACGGCGATGCCGTACGCGCGCCGGCCCGCGCGGAACAGTCGCGTGTAGGCGATGGCGCAGAGCAGGTAGAGCAGGAAGAAGTTCTGCCCGGCGATCGTGAGCAGGCCGGTCAGCGAAGCCAGCTTCACCGCGTTGGCGCCGATGACGAGGAGGAAGCCGGTCACGCAGGCGATGACGGCCCGGTGCGGGTTGCCGGACGGGCTGAGCCGCGCGAGAGGAGCCGGCAGCAGGCCCTCGCGGGCGCTGGACATCACCAGGCGGGACCCGCCCCAGATCGCGCCGACGAGGTTGGCGGCGATGATGACGACGCCGAGCGCCGCGACCAGATGGGCGGCGGCCGGGGAGAACGTGGCGACGAGCGCCTGGACGGGGGAGGCGAGCTCGGTGGTGGCATCGCGCGGCAGGCGGGTCTGCACTCCCCACGCCAGCAGGAGGTACATCACGACGACGAGCGCGAAGCTCAGCACCACGGCCCGGGGGAAGTCGCGGCGCGGGTTCGCGTACTCCTCGGTGGTGAACGACAGCATCTCCCAGCCGGTGAAGGCGAAGAAGACGACGCCGGTGGCCTTGACCCCGTCCGAGACGGTGTCGATCCGCAGCGCGGGCAGATGGTGGACAGCGGCGCCACTGGCCGTCGCGAGCACGCCGACGGCCAGGAGCGCGACGGTCAGGACGATCGCGAAGGCGACCTGCACCCGCGTGGACATGCGTACGCCGAGGACGACGACGCCGCCCGCGAGGACGATGAGCAGCGCGGCCCCGGCCTGGGCCGGCAGAGCGCCCAGGCCGGGGAGCGCGACGAGATAGTTGCCGCCGGTCAGCGCGATCCCGGGGATGCCGAGGCCGAAGGTGCCCAGCAGCAGCACCTCGACCGCGGCGGCGAGATGGCGCCCGAAGGCCGCCTGGACGAACCCGGCCACGCCCCCGGCGCTGGGGTAGGTGGAACCGAGCTTCGCGAAGATCAGCAGGAGGGGGACGGTGAAGATCGCCGCGGCCGCCCACGTGAGAAGAGCGGCGTCGTCGACCTTCTGGTAGGCGAGTCCCGGCAGGACCAGCGCGCCGCTGCCGACGACGATGGTGACCGCCAGGGCGATCGCACCGGGCAGCCTGACGTGCCCGCGAAGGCGGTCCGTGTCACTGTTCTCGCCGCTGTCATCGGGCGGCGGCGCCTCGGCGGCGATCTCGCGGTACGCGTCGGCCATGAAAGGTCCTAGCTCAGTGCGGGCATCGGGTGAGGGTGGCTGTCCGGCGGCAGGAATGTCGTTTCCGCGCTGCGGCCTTCCTGGGGACGGATCATGTATATCGCACCGTGCGAGGCCGCGGCGGATCCGTGGACGATTCCTGCGGACAGCGTTATCCACGTGCCTTTGGGGCAGGTCTTCTCCTGGTATTTCCCGTCGCTGGTCCAGAACAGCAGTACCTCACCGTCGATGACGAAAAGCTCTTCGTCGAGGCTGTGGTAGTGCCAGTCGTGAACCTTTCCCGGCCCGTCGTTCTGCAGCTCGAAGCTGCCCTGTGCCGGGAGTAATCCCTGAATTCCCGAAGAGATTTCCGTCGTGGAGGAAGTACTGCATCCATTCCCCGTTTCCCGTGTTCACCACGACGAACATCGGCATGCCGGCGAAGCGGAACTCCCACTCCGGGTGCTCGGTGTCGGCGGGTACGCTCGCCGGCCGCGGGGTGGGGTCGAGGTCGTGCACCGACTGGAGGAGCGACCAGGAGTACCGGTCGTATTCGCCCAGTGTCGTGAGGTCGCCGGCCGGCTCGAAGAAGGCGACGAGCGAGGTTCGCCCGCCCAGGATCGGCGCCACTTCGACGAACTCGCCCAGCGCGCCGGCGAGATAGGTCACGCCGTCCTCGCCCACGGGCACGAAGGTCAGGCGCAGACTTCCTCTTTTAAGGGCGTCGGCGCCGAATATGCCGGGGAAGAATGATTCTCTGCTTAAGGGACGGTTGCTGAAACGTGTCGCCGCTGTGCGTTCCCATCCGGTCGCCGAATCTTCGGCCGGATGAAGCAGCTTATCGAACGAGGTCATGGTCGCCTTACGATTCGGGTGGACCGTAAAACGATGAGGGCCTTCGATCCGGTTTCGCCAGGCCGAAGGGCCCTCGCCGGGGCCGGCCTACCGCCAGGTGTCGTTGACGGTGGCGGCGGGGCCGGAGCCGGTCGTGGCGGAGCGGTTCGGGTTCGACTCCCACGTGATCGAGCCGTCGGTGTTCTTCTTGATGTACTTGTACTGGAAGGCCGTGCCGGTGGGCGATCGCCACGGGGCCGCCCGGACTGACGTGAAAGGTGGCGTTTCCGGAGCCGTCGACGGTGACGGCCGTACCCGTGCATGTCCCGCCGGAGACTCCGCCGCCGACGACGTCGCAGTACGTCCCGGCCGGCAGCCCGGTGGCGAACGTGCGGTTCAGGGTCGAGCCCGAGTTGTTGATCGCCACGTACCCCTTGGCGCCCCGGCCGAAGGCGATCTGGTTCGCGCCGTCGGACCACCAGCCGGTGACCGAGGTCCCCTTGACCACGTTGTGCCTGCCGACCATGCCGCCGAGCCTGCGGTCGAGGCAGCCCTGCCAGCCGGAGGAGCAGTTCGTGCCGCTGACGTGCCCGCTGGAGTCGGAGGGGGCGAGTCGTCGGAGCCGTTGAAGTCGAAGCCGGACTACACCTGGGGCGTGCCGTAGCCCCAGGCCAGCGAGAAGATCGTGGCGAGGGTGTACTGGCATGACCTCCTGGTAGACGTACGCGGACGTGCTCAGCTTCCCCTTGATCACCTTCAGGTCCGGCGAGCCGATGTGCTTGGCGGCGTCCACGCGGAACCCGTCCACGCCGATGCTCAGCAGGTCATTGAGATAGTCGGCGATCCTGCCGCGTACGTGGTCGGACTCGGTGCGCAGGTCCGACAGGCTCACCAGCTCGCACTCGGTGACCTCGGTGAAGCTGCCAGTTCCACTCGAAGAGGTTGGCGATGACGTCATGATCGCCGGGCGGGGACGCCGCGGCGTGGGCGGCGGGGACGAACGGCCGTCGCCAAGACGGCGAGGGTTTGAGCATGCGGGCCTCCTGGGGCGAAGGATGGGCGGGGTCCCCCGAGGTGCTGCGGCCGCTCGTTTCGGTTGTGCAACCGCGAAAGTGACTCCACCTCGATGGGCTGGCAATAGCTTGCAGAAAGCTTGCGCAAGATCATTGCCAATGCTCGGGTGGCAGGCTGCAACGGATCCCGGGTCCGGCCCGGTCTTCGGCGGTAGATTCGCCTTCGTGAGCATGCGTCTGGCGGACATCGCCGTCCAAGCGGGAGTGAGTGAGGCCACGGTCAGCCGGGTCCTCAACGGCAAGCCCGGAGTCGCTTCCGCGACCCGTCAGGCGGTCATCGAGGCGCTCGACTCCTTCGGCTACGAGCGCCCCGCCCGGCTGCGGCAGCCGCGCGCCGGCCTGATCGGGCTGATCGTCGCGGACCTGTCCAACCCGATCTTCCCCGCCTTCGCCGAGGTGATCGAGAACACCCTGGCCGTGCACGGCTACACCGCTGTGCTGTGCGCGCTCGCGCCCGGCGGCATCAACGAGGACGACTACACCGACCTTCTGCTGGAGCGAGGGGTCTCCGGCATCATCTTCGTGTCCGGCCTGCACTCCGACTCCCAGGCCGACCACGGCCGCTACAAGCGGCTCACCGACCGTGGCCTGCCGATCGTGCTGGTCAACGGCTTCGCGGGCGGGGTCGACGCCACGTTCGTGTCCAGCGACGAGGCCGGGTCGATGGAGCTCGCGGTCGCGCACCTGGCCCAGCTCGGGCACCGCCGGATCGGGCTGGCCGTCGGCCAGGAGAGGTTCGTCCCGGTGATCCGCAAGACCCAGGGCTACCGCAAGGGGATGGCCGACCGCCTCGGCGCGACCGACGTGGACGGCTGGATCGCGAACACCATCTTCTCCATCGAGGGCGGCGAGGCCGCCGCCCTCCAGCTGCTCGACGACCACTGCACCGCGATCTGCTGCGCCAGCGACATGATGGCGATCGGCGCGATCCGCGCCGCGCGGCAGCGTGGCCTGCGGGTGCCCGACGACGTCTCCGTCGTCGGCTTCGACGACTCGCCGCTGATGGGCTACATCGACCCGCCGCTCACCACGGTCCGCCAGCCCGTGCGTGAGATGGCGCTGGTCGCCGTCCGCAGTCTCCTGGACGAGATCCAGGGAGTCGGCTCGCCCCACACCGAGCTCGTGTTCCGCCCGGAACTCGTGGTCCGCCGCTCGACCGGGCCGGTCACCGCCGACGCGCCGTAGTCGATTGCACTATTTTGCTGCAAAGTATTTCAATCATGCTGCTTCGCTGTTACGTTCTGCGCAACCCGATGGTGCTTTGGGCGGTTACGTGCGCCGTCGTCCTTTCGGAGGAGTTGCAGGCCTGAAGGAGTTGCATGACTCAGCAGTTCGCCGACCCGATCGGGTCCCCGCGTACGGACTCCCTCTGGTGGAGAGAGGCGGTGATCTACCAGATCTACCTGCGCAGCTTCGCGGACGGCGACGGTGACGGCGTCGGAGACCTGCTGGGGGTCCGCAGCCGGCTGAAGTACCTGTCCTGGCTGGGCGTCGACGCGCTGTGGCTCACGCCGTTCTACCGCTCGCCGATGGCCGACGGCGGGTACGACGTGGCCGACTACCGGGCGGTCGATCCCGGTTTCGGCACCCTCGGCGACGCCGAGTCCCTCCTCCAGGAGGCGCACCGGTACGGCCTGAAGGTCATCGTCGACATCGTCCCGAACCACACCTCCATCGCCCACCCGTGGTTCGCCGAGGCGGTCGAGGCGGGGCCGGGCTCACCCGCCCGCGACCGCTACATCTTCCGTACGGGCCGCGGCGACCTCCCGCCGAACGACTGGGAGTCGATCTTCGGCGGGCCGGCGTGGAGCCGCCTGCCGGACGGCTCGTGGTACCTCCACCTGTTCGCCCCGGAGCAGCCCGACCTGAACTGGGAGAACCCCGAGGTCCACGCGGAGTTCGAGGACATCATGCGGTTCTGGCTCGACCGGGGCGTCGACGGCTTCCGCGTCGACGTCGCGCACGGCATGGTCAAGGCGGACGGCCTGCCCGACGCCGGGCACACCGGTCAGATCAAGATGCTCGGCCACGCCGAGCTCCCCTATTTCGACCAGGACGGCGTGCACGAGATCCACCGGTCCTGGCGCCGGCTGCTGGACGCGTACGGCGGCATCGGGGTCGCCGAGGCCTGGGCGCCGAACGCCGAGCGCCTGTCGCGTTACGTGCGCCCCGACGAGCTGCACCAGGCGTTCAACTTCCACTATCTGAAGGCGGACTGGGCGGCGGCGGACCTGCGCGCGGTCATCGACGACTCGCTCGCGGCGGCCGGCCTGGTCGGTGCGCCCACGACGTGGGTGCTGTCGAACCACGACGTCCAGCGGCACGTCACGAGGTACGGCGGCGGGGAGGTCGGCGCCCGGCGGGCGCGGGCGGCGGCGTTGCTGACGCTGGCGCTTCCCGGCTCGACGTACGTCTACCAGGGCGAGGAGCTGGGCCTGCCCGAGGTGGACGTGCCCGAGGAGTACCGCCTGGACCCGCAGTGGGGCAACGGCCTGGGCCGCGAGGGCTGCCGCGTGCCGATCCCGTGGGCCTACACCGAACCGCCGTTCGGCTTCGGCCCGCCGATGGTGGGGGAGAGCTGGCTGCCGGTCCCGCCGGAGTGGCGGAACCTGACGGTGGCGGCCCAGGCGGACGACCCGCGCTCGATGCTGCGGCTCTACCGCGAGGCGCTGCGCATCCGCCGGGAGCTGCCGGCGCTGGGGGACGGGGCGTTGCGCTGGCTGGAGGGCCCGCCGGACGTCCTGGTGTTCGAGCGCGATCCGGGTTTCGTGTGCGCGGTCAACTTCGGCCCGGAGCCGGTACGCCTGGACGTCGATGGAAGGCTCCTGCTCTCCAGCGGGCGGGTGAACGACGCGGAGCTGGATCCCGACTCGACCGCCTGGTGGTCGCGGGCTTAGGGGGTCGCGGGCCGGTCGACTCGGCCGGCCCGTACCGCAGGACTCTCGGGCTCGCCGGGCGCCGGTCAGCTGAGGCGGAAGACCGGGTAGCCCGGGGCGATCTCCAGAAGTTTCTCCTCAGACGCCTTCGCGTCCACGCCGTCGAAGAACATCCCCACCTCGAACTTCCAGCGCCGCAGGTACGCGCGCAGGATCTCCGGCTTCTCCTCGTCCGGCAGCTCGGCCGCGGTGAAGACCTCGACCCGGCGGCCGATGTGCAGCTCACCGCCGCCGGACACGCGCATGTTCCGCACCCACTGCGTGTGGCCGCGCGGGGCCACCAGGTAGCGCTCGCCCTCGTGCTTGAGCAGGTTGACCGGCGTCGTCCGCCACTCACCGGTCTTGCGCCCGCGGACGTACAGAACGCGCGAGCCCAGCAGGCTGACGCCCATGCGGGTCAGGCCGCTGACGAGTCGGCGGGTGCTCCGGTCCACCAGGTTGTTACCGACGATCACGCGGGGTTCGGGGGTGGTGGCCATGGAGGACTCCTCAACATTTTCGAGAGCGGCGCTCTCTCTTGAGAGCAGTGTGCGCCTACGTGGGTCCAACCGTCAAGAGCACTGCTCTCGAAAGAGGTCGCCGCTCCAGAATCGCGCTCTCCGCGTCCCTGCGCTCTCCGGATTCCGTGCCCCCGACTCCGTACCCCGAGCCCGTACCCGGGCCTCTCACCCGAGCCCGCTACCTCCCAGATCCCGCGTCCCCCGGGCCGCGCCGTTGGAGCTCCAGATCTTCCGGGCCTCCTGTCTCCCGGCCCCGCCCGCCGTAGGTCCGCAGTCGGCTTTATACCCGACGGTACGCAATGCGTGGCAATCTAAACTCTATTTAGGACAATAAGGCATTTGCCAGTCGAAGAATAATAAGCTTTGCTTAGTGTGTGGAGACTGAAGAGGTGCGGGCGACCGCCGGTGCGTTGCGGCAGGGGATGGCTCAGCTCGGCCGCCGTCTGCGTGCCGAGCGCGTCAGTAACGGCCTGAGCCGCAGCCGGCTCAGTCTGCTCAACCTGCTGGCGCTGCACGGGCCGATGACCGCCTCCGCCATGGCGGCGGCCGAGCGTCTGCAGCCGCAGTCGCTCACCCGGCTCCTCTCCCGGCTCGAGGACGACGGGCTGATCGTGCGCAGTCCGGACGACGCGGACCGGCGTCAGGTGCGGATCGACATCACACGCGAGGGGGTGGCCGTGCTCGACGAGGACACGGACAGACGCGAGGCATGGTTGGCGAAGGCGATGGCCGAACGGCTCACAGCGACCGAGTGTGAGGTGCTCCGCCTCGCCGCGGGCCTGATGGAACGGCTCGCGGATGACTGAGCGCGGTGGCACGCCGCGCGACAAGGGCGGCTGGGTCCGCCGGATGCTTCCCTTCGTGCTCATGCAGCGCGGCAGCCTGGTCCGTACGTTCGTGGCGGGCCTGGTCTGGGCGGGCGTCAGCACCACGGTCCCGGTCGTCGAGCGGCACGTCGTCGACGACGTGATCCTCGCCTCCAAAGCCCCGCTCACCCCCTGGCTCTCGCTCCTGTTCGCGCTCGGAGTGGTCGGTTTCGTGGCCGCCCGTACGCGCCGGTTCCACTCCTCCAAGGTCATGCTGGAGGTGAGCTTCGGGCTGCGCGGCGCGATCCACCGCGAACTGCAGCGGCTCGACCTGCAGGCGCACAGCGGGATGGCCACCGGTCAGCTCGTCTCCCGCGCCAACTCCGACATCAGCCTCGTGCTCACGGTGCTGCGCGTCCTGCCGACGCTGAGCAGCAACCTCGTGCTGATGGTCGCCTCGCTCGGCGTGATGTTCTACTTCTCGCCGCTGCTCGCCCTGATCAGCCTGGTCATCCTGCCGATGCTGGTCATCGGGGCGTACCGCATGCGCACCCGTCTCTACCCGGCCACCTGGGACGTCCAGCAGCGCACCGGCGACGTCGCGCAGGTGGTCGACCAGGCGGTGACCGGCGTACGCGTGGTCAAGGGGTTCGGGCAGGAGCGCCGTGAGTTCGAGCGGCTCGCCGGGTCGGCCTCGGACCTGTACGGCTCCAGCATGCGCTCCATCCGGCTGCAGGCGCGCTACCAGCCGCTGCTCGAGTCGATCCCCACGTTCGGGCAGGTCGGTGTGCTCGCCCTGGGGGGCTGGCTCGCCCTGCACGACCGGATCACCGTCGGCACGTTCCTGGCCTTCGCCTCCTACCTCGTCCTGCTCATCAACCCGGCCCGCCTGATCGCGCGGATGCTCAGCGCCGCTCCGCAGGCGCGGGCCGGCGCGGAGCGCATCTTCGAACTGCTCGACACGACGCCCGCGGTGACCGACGCGCCGGACGCCCATGACCTGCCCGAACTGAGGGGCGAGATCTCCTTCGACGCGGTGCGGTTCGGCTTCTGGCGTTCCGAGCCCGTCCTGGACGGCTTCGACCTGCGGATCGCGCCCGGTGAGGTCGTCGCGCTCGTGGGCGCCTCCGGCTCGGGCAAGTCGACCGCCGCCCTGCTGCTCTCGCGCTTCCACGACCCGCAGGAGGGGGCCGTACGGATCGACGGTCACGACGTGCGCGACGTCACCCTCACCTCGCTCCGCTCCCAGATCGGCATGGTCTTCGAAGAGAGCTTCCTGTTCTCCGAGTCCCTGCGCGACAACATCGCGTACGGGCGGCCCGACGCCACCGAAGAGGAGGTCGAGGCGGCGGCGCGGGCGGCGGAGGCGCACGAGTTCATCACCCGGCTGCCCGAGGGCTATGACACCGTCGTCGGCGAGCGCGGCCTCACACTGTCCGGCGGGCAGCGGCAGCGGGTCGCGCTGGCCCGCGCCCTGCTCGCCGACCCGCGCATCCTCGTGCTGGACGACGCCACGAGCGCGGTCGACGCCAAGGTCGAGGAGAGCATCCACGCGACGCTGCGGCGTGTGCTCCACGAGCACACGACACTCCTGGTCGCCCACCGGCGGTCCACGCTGCGGCTCGCCGACCGGATCGCGGTGATGGACGCGGGCCGGGTCGTCGACGACGGCACCCACACCGAGCTGATGGCGCGCTGCCCGCTCTACCGCCGGTTGCTGGCGGGGGAGGACGACGACCTGGAGCCGGTGCCGGAACCGACCCCCGTGGCGGCCCCGCCGGCCGGGCACCGGCCCGGCATGTCCGGCGCGTTCGCCCACGACGACATGCTCGAACGCGTCTCCGCGCTGCCGCCCTCCGACGACGTACCGGACGTCGACATCGCCCGCGAGGCGCAGCCCGCGCCGGACTTCTCGCTCTTGAGGTTCCTGCGGCCGTACCGCGCGCCGCTCGGGCTCGGCCTGCTGCTCGTCGTACTCGAGGCGCTGACCGGCGTCGCCGGGCCGTACCTCTCCCGCGACGGCATCGACGACGGTGTCCTCACCGGCTCTCAGTCCGCGCTGTTCCGAGCGGCCGGGATCTTCCTCGGCGTGGCGGTCGCGGGGCTGATCATCTCCCGTACGGTCACACTCGTGGCCGGGCGCACCGGCGAACGCCTCATGTACGCGCTGCGGATCCGCGTCTGGGCGCAGTTGCAGCGGCTGTCGGTCGACTTCTACGACCGCGAGATGGCCGGGCGCATCATGACGCGGATGACCACCGACGTGAGCGCGTTCTCCTCGCTGCTGCAGGACGGGCTGATCAGCGCGGTCGCGTCGCTGTTCACGTTCGCGGGCGTCGCGGTGGCGATGGCGCTCATGAGCCCGGAGCTGACCGGCGTGACCGCGCTCGTGCTCATCCCGCTGCTGATCGCCACGGTGGTGTTCCGGCGGCTGTCGGCGGAGCCGTACCGCGAGGCGCGCGAACGCATCGCGGTGGTCAACGCGAGCCTGCAGGAGAGCATGGCGGGCGTACGCGAGTCGCAGGCGTTCACGCAGGAGGGCCGCCGGCACACTGAGTTCAAGCGCATCACCCGCGGCTACGTCGACGCCCGGCTGGCCGCGCAGCGGCTGATCTCGCTGTACTTCCCCTTCGTCGACTTCCTGTCCGGCGTCGCGGCCGTGCTCGTCCTGGCGTTCGGCTACCACATGGTGCGCGTCCACTCGCTGACGCCGGGCGAGCTGATCGCCTTCGTGCTCTACGTCAACCTGTTCTTCTCCCCGATCCAGCAGCTCTCGGAGGTCTTCGACGACTGGCAGCAGGCGCGGGTCTCGATGCTGCGCATCAGCGACCTGATGGCCGTGCCGGTGGCCACCCCGGTGCCCGAGACGCCGGTCGACCCCGGCCCGCTGACGGGGTCCGTACGGCTGGAGGGCGTGCGTTTCGGTTACCCCGGCATCGAGGAGGAGGCGCTGGCCGGCGTCGACCTGACGATCGAACCAGGGGAGACCGTGGCGCTCGTCGGGGCGACGGGCGCGGGCAAGTCGAGCCTGGTCAAGCTGCTCGCGCGCTTCTACGACCCGCAGGGCGGCCGGGTCGTCATCGACGGGCACGACCTGCGCGCCCTCGACCTGGACGCCTACCGCCGGCAGCTCGGGTACGTGCCGCAGGAGACGTTCCTGTTCCGCGGCACCGTGCACGACAACATCGCGTACGGCCGGCCGGACGCCCCGGCGGAGGAGGTCGAGGCGGCGGCGCGCGCGGTCGGCGCGCACGACCTCATCATGCGGCTGCCGGGAGGCTACGAGCACGAGATCGCCGAGCGCGGCGCCTCGCTGTCGGCCGGGCAGCGGCAGCTCATCTGCCTGGCCCGCGCCGAGCTCGTGGACCCGGCGATCCTGCTGCTGGACGAGGCCACCGCCAACCTCGACCTGGCCACGGAGGCCCGGGTCACGCGGGCCATGAACAGCGTCGCGTACGGCCGGACGACCGTCCTGATCGCGCATCGCCTGCAGACGGCACGCCACGCCGACCGGATCGTCGTGATGGCGAACGGGCGCGTGGTCGAGGACGGCACCCACGACCAGCTGTTGCGCGATCGAGGTCAGTACGCCTCCCTGTGGCGAGCCGCCTGACGCATAGGCTCGGGGCATGCTGCTGAGCCTGCTGGGTGCGATCGCCGCGGCTGTCTGCTTCGGCGTGGCGAGCGTCCTGCAAGCGGTCGCGGCGCGGGCGACGGCGGTGGGCGAGGGCGTCGACCCGCGGCTGCTCGTACGCCTCCTGGGCCGGCTCCCTTTTCTCCTCGGCACGTGCCTTGACCTGCTCGGTTTCGCCGCGGAGCTCGCCGCGCTGCGGTCGCTGCCGCTGTTCGTGGTCCAGGCCGCCATCGCGGCCAACCTCGCGGTGACCGCGGTCGTCGCCGTACGCGTCCTGCACGCGCGGCTGAGCGCGGCCGAGTGGACCGCCGTCGCGCTGGTCTGCGCGGGACTGGCCCTGCTCGGGCTCTCCGCCGGCCACGAGAGCCCGGCCGACGTCAGCCTGCGGTTCAAGCTCGTGCTCCTCGCGTGCACGGCGGTGGTCGCGGCCGGGGGCGTCCTCGCCGGGCGGCTGCGCGGGCAGGCGCGCTCCGTCGCGCTGGGGCTGGCGGCCGGGCTCGGCTTCGGTTTCGTCGCGGTCGGCTCGCGGGTGCTCAAGAGCTTCGCGCCGCTCGACGTGCTGCGCGATCCGGCGACCTACGTCGTGGCGGGCGGGGGCGTCGTGGCGCTGCTGTTCTTCGCGACCGCGCTGCAGCGCGGCTCGGTGACCACGACGACCGCCGCCGTCGTGGTGGCCGAGACGCTGATGCCGGCCCTGATCGGGATCTTCCTGCTGGGCGACGGCACGCGCCACGGGTACACCTGGGTGGCCGTGGCCGGTTTCGTCACCGCGGTGGCCGGAACGCTCGCGCTGGCCCGGTTCGGCGAGCCGTCCGCGGAGCCGGAGGGCACCGCCGCCGAGTCCGCGACCGAATAATTCGGACGCTCCTCCGGTTACGGTATTACCCGATTACATGGTTGGATCTAATCGGAGGTGACCTATGAAGATCGGACTTCAGATTCCCGACTTCACCTGGCCGAACGGCCCGTCGCAGCTTGGCTCTGACCTTGCTGAGGTGGTCCGCACGGCCGATTCCGCTGGCTTCGACCGCATCGCGGTCATGGACCATGTCTTCCAGATCGGGGCCGTCGGCCCGATCGACCACGACATGCTCGAGGCGTACACCACGCTGGGCTTCATCGCGGCGCACACCTCGCGGGCGAAGCTGCTCACCCTGGTGACCGGCGCGGTCTACCGCAGCCCGGGCCTGCTGGCCAAGATCGTGACCACGCTCGACGTGCTGTCCGGCGGGCGCGCAGAACTCGGCGTCGGCGCGGCCTGGAACGAGGAGGAGTCCCGCGGGCTCGGCCTGTCGTTCCCGCCCGTCGCCGAGCGGTTCGAGCACCTGGAGGAGACGCTGCAGATCTGCCTCCAGATGTGGGGCGACGGCGAAGGGCCGTACGAGGGCGAGCACCACCGGCTGGAGCGCACGCTCAACGTGCCCCAGTCGCTCACCCGCCCGCACCCGCCGATCATGATCGGCGGCGGAGGCGAGAAGAAGACGCTGCGGCTCGTCGCGCGGTACGCCCAGTCGAGCAACCTGTTCCCCGGCCCCGAGGTGGGGCACAAGCTCGACGTCCTGCGCGCCCACTGCGAGGCCGAGGGCCGCGACTACGACGAGATCGAGAAGACCTGCTACTTCGGCTTCGACCCCGGAGAAAAGGGCGAGAAGACGGGCGAGATCGTCGACAGCCTCGGCAAGCTCTCGGAGGCGGGCTTCGACGCCGCCATCGGTTTCGTGGCGAACGTCTCGAAGATCGCCCCGCTGGAGGCGATCGGCAGCGACGTCATCCCCGCGGTGGCCGGTCTCGGCCGATAGGCACGCGGGCCACGGCCTCACAACGTCGCGGCGGCCTGTGCGCATCCCGTGCAGGCCGCCCGGCGATCGCGAACGAGCTCCGCCGGCGTGGCCGAGTCGGCGAAGATGTGCTCATGCGTTTTGCTGGGGTTCCTACGATTTTGACGGCCGTTTCTCTCATCCTGGCCGGTGTGACGGCGTGCGAGAGCGGCGATGCCCCCACACGGAGGAAGGGCGGTCCCGCGTCGACACCGAGCGGGTCGCACGCCGCGGCCGGGTTCCGGCAGCGGGATCTGATGGTGACCGCCGACTGCGTGCTGGGCGGCAGGTTCGGCGCCGTCGAGGTCACCGGGTCGGATCCGCAGACCTGGAAACGGCTCGCCCAGGCCACGTTCGCCCTGCCCCCGTCCGCCGTCTTCTCCGGCACCGACAGCAGCCCGGCGATGACCCCGCTGATCGATCTCTGCCGCCAGCACGCCGGTTCCCAGGACACCGCCTACGACTCCGACCGGCTGGAATGGGTCGTGCCCCGGGTACGGGCTCTGTTCGACCGCGACTTCACCGAGATGGCGGTCGTGCTGCACGGTTCGGGAGGTGACGGGACACGCGTCGGAGTCGTCGACCGCCAGGGCAGGCTGACCGACCTCACCGGCGGAGAGGAGTCCCTGGGCAACACCCCGCGCGAGGAGAATGCCGTCATGGCGCCGGACGGTTCGGCCGTCTGGTTCACCTACACGACGTCCGAGGGAAAGCACCGTATCGGCAGCCGGCCGGTCGGCGGAGGCCACACCCTGACCGACCGAGGGCCGGCCACCGACACGAACCTGCCGCTCGTCCTGGTCGGGGCCCCGCCGCGCGGCCTGCAGGCAGACATGGTGCACGTCTCCCCGGACGGACGTCGCATGGCCGCCTGGGCCCATGGCGTGGATCAGAACCTCTTCGACGTCCCCGCCACGTCCACCGCGCTGACCGCCGGAACCGCCGAGCACGCGCGGGCCGTCGACCACTGCTCCGAGGCGGTGGGCTGGACCGGACCGCAGACCCTGCTGTGCGCCGACGAGGACGCGCATCAGTTCGTCACCGTCGGCGTCGGCACGGGCGCGGCGCCCGGGGCCGCGCTGCTGCCCGCCAACGACAAGGAGAACGAGGGAGAGGTCGTCTCTCCGGATGGCAGACGCTTCATCTTCGACAGCCACCGGCCGGACGACCCCTACGACGGCTTCATGGGCTTTTACATCGGCGGCACGACACCGGGAACGCCTCCCCAGAAGCTGACCGCCGAGGCGCTCAGCAGCCAGACGCTCTTCCTGGAGTGGCGCTAGGCCGACCGGGACTCATAGACCGAGCCGGTGAACGGCACCGCGCCGCCCACGCCGCGTTCGACCTTGGGCGCCAGCCCGGCCGAAACGGCCCACGCGTCGACCAGGCCCGCAGGCCACGGCGCCTGGCCGCCCGCCAGCAGCACGACCGTGCCGCCCGGGGTGATCGCGCGGCCCAGCTCGCGCACCGTGTGCCGAGGGAACGGGAACGTCTGCGGATCCAGGCGGCACACGAGCACGTCCGTGCCCGAGTCCGGGAACGGCAGGTCGATGCCGATGTCGCCCACGACCGGCACGTACGCGGAGCGCTGGCCCGCACGCCGCAACGCCCGGCGGCTCGCGCGGGCCCACCGGCGGCCGGGCACGGTGGCCTCGACCGTCACGCCGTCGGCGACCAGGCGGGCGGCGAGGTCCTGCAGATGCGCGCCGACGAGCTGGACGGTGCCGTTGCCGTTCGCGGCGGCGCCGGCCAGGAGGCTGCCGAGGGCGACTTCGTCGAGCGGGCTGCGCCCGGTCTCGGCCGCGGCCGGGCCGTTCACCGCGCGGTCACGGGCGCGGCGTAGGGGTGGCGGATGAGCACCGGGCCCCTCCTTCAAGAATTTTTACCTGCAACTTGCATACGTAGCCTAATATGCGCCGATCGCGGCTGCTAGATGGGGTATGTCACCATCGTCGGCGTACATACTGATTCTCCGCCTCCCGGCCGGAGTGGCCTTCCTCCACCGTGCGGTGCCGCGCCTTACCATTCGGGCAAAGGGGAACCGCCCGGGGGAGCCGCATGACCACCACGCCGATCGCCGACTACGCACTCGTGTCCGACCGGCACTCGGCCGCCCTGATCGGCCGCGACGGGTCCGCCGACTGGCTGTGCTTCCCGAGGTTCGACAGCCCGGCGGTCTTCGGGCGGCTGCTCGACGAGGACGCCGGCCACTGGTCGATCCGCCCGTCCGGCCCGTACGAGACCTCCCGGCGCTACGTGCCGCGCACGATGGTGCTGGAGACGACCTTCCGCACCCCTACGGGGGTCCTCGTGCTCACCGACACGCTGCTGACCGGCCCGGACGACCGGGACCATCGGCTCGGCGCGGGCGTTCCGCACCTACTCGCGCGCCGGGTCGCCTGCACCGAGGGGGAGGTGCCGGTCGAGGTCGACTACCGGCCCCGGCCCGAGTACGGGCTGGTGGCGCCGATCCTGTCCCGCGTCGACGGCGGGGTGACCGCGCGGGGCGGCGCCGAGTGGCTCGTGCTGACCAGCCCCGTACCCCTGGAGATCGCCGACTCCGTCGCCCGCGCCGCTTTCCCGGTGCGGGCCGGGCGGGCGCTGCACTTCGGGCTGCACCGCAGCACGCTGGAGGAGACCCCGGCCCACGTGTGGGACCAGGAGACGCTGGCCGCCCGGCTGGACGGCACGGTCGACGCGTGGCGATCATGGTCGGCGCTCCACCAGGCGTACGACGGTCCCTGGCGGGAGCTGGTCCACTGCAGCGGCCGGGTGCTGCAGGCGCTGTCGTTCCAGCCGAGCGGGGCGATCGTGGCCGCCGCGACCACCTCGCTGCCCGAGGGCGCCGGCGGCGAGCGCAACTGGGACTACCGCTACACCTGGGTACGCGACGCGTCGCTGACCATGGGCGCGCTCTGGGTCGCCGCCTGCCCCGACGAGGCGAACGACTTCTTCGCCTTCCTCACCACCGCCGCGCCCTCCCTGAGCCGTGACCGCGCGCTGCAGATCATGTTCGGCGTCGGCGGCGAGCACGACCTCAGCGAGCGCACGCTGCCGCACCTGCGCGGCTGGCGCGACAGCCGGCCCGTACGCGTCGGCAACGGCGCGTGGAACCAGCGGCAGATCGACGTCTACGGCGAGCTCCTGGACGCCGCGCTCCGCCTGGAGGACCAGCTCGGCGACCTCGACGAGGACGTACGCCGCTTTCTCATCGCCTGCGCCGACACCGCCGCCGAGCGCTGGACGGAGAAGGACCAGGGCATCTGGGAGGTACGCAGCGACCCGCAGCACTTCCTGTACTCCAAGGTCATGTGCTGGGTGGCCCTCGACCGCGCGATCGCCCTGGCCGCCCGGCTGGACGCCGCCGACCACGTCGCGGCGTGGCGGAGCGTACGGGAGGAGATCCACGACACCGTCCTGCGGGAGGGCTGGAACGAGCGCGCCCGCGCGTTCACGCAGTACTTCGGCTCCGAGGCGCTGGACGCCTCGAACCTCATGCTGCCGATCGTCGGCTTCCTGCCTCCCGACGACCCGCGCATCCTCGCCACGATCGACGCCGTCGCCGAGCGGCTGACCGACGACGCCGGGCTCGTCTACCGCTACCGGACCGAGGACGGCCTGGCGGGCGAGGAGGGCACGTTCCTGCTGTGCACGTTCTGGCTGGCGCAGGCCCTCGCCCTGTCCGGGCAGGTCGACCGGGCGAGAGCGGCCTTCGAACGCGCGGCGGCCTACGCCAACGACCTCGGCCTGCTCGCCGAGGAGGTCGACCCGGAGACCGGCGAACTCCTCGGCAACTTCCCCCAGGCCTTCAGCCACATCGGCCTGGTCAACGCCGCCTGGGCCATCGACCAGGCCCTAACACGCACCGTCGACCGAGAACTCACCTGAGCGGATCGGCCGGCCGCAGGCCTGGCAGTGGACCTCGGCGACGAACACCTCGCCGCAGACCTCGTGGATGAAGTCGACCCGGGGCACCGTGTCCTCGCGGTAGGTGTCGCCCCAGCGTTTGAGGACCAGGATGACCTGCCCGAGGTCCCGGCCTTTCTGGGTGAGTTCGTACCCGGCCATCCGCCCCTTCTCCGGCGAATGCGGCTGCAGGATGCCGGACTCGGTGAGCTTCTGCAGGCGTGCGGACAGCACGTCTCTGGGGGCTCCGACGTCGCGCAGGATGTCGGTGTAGCGCGAGGCGCCGAACGCGACGGCCCGCACGATGTGCAGGGACCACCGGTCATTGATCGCGTCCAGGGCGACCGCCAGCGAGTCACGTCCTGGTTTGGTTTTCAAACCATCTCGTGTACGCTTCGCTTGGTTTGACATTCAAACCAGCTTAGCCGAGGAAGTCCACATGTCATCATCATCCGCTCCGGGTTCCGCCAGGACGGGCCCCGCGGTCACCCGGCACAGAACCTGGATCCCGCTCGTCGTCACCGGGCTCGTGATCGGCGCCGCGTTCATCGCCGTCTATGTCGGGCTCCAGCGAGCACCCGTGCCCCACGGCCTGCCCGTCGCCACGGTCGGCGACCGGCTGACGGCCGCGGCGCGGACGGGGCTGGGCGACTCGGTGGACCTCACCCGGGTCTCCAGCATCGGCGAGGGCGCGGACCTCGTGCGGAACGGCGACGCGGTCGCCGTGGTCGGCGCGACCTCCCCGACCGCGCTGCGGCTCGAGTACGCCGGCGCGAGCGGGTTCAGCGAGAGCGGCGCGGCCCGGCAGCTCGTCGCCGGTCTCGCCGGCAAGGCCGGGTTCACCGTCGGGGAGAGCGACATCGTTCCGCTGGCCGGCCACGACTCACGCGGGCTGTCCGCCTTCTACGTAGTCTTCGGCGTCACGCTCTCCTCATTCGTCCTGGCCCAGGGCCTCACCGGCGCCACCGCGACGGTCCGCCTGCGCCACCGGCTCTACGCGATGGCCGGGTTCGCCGTCGCGATCGGCGTCGTCGCGGCCACGATCGCCGGTCCCGTCTATGGCTCGCTGACGCCGTCGTTCCCGCTCCTGGCCGTGTCGCTCACCCTCCTGTCGGCCGCGAGCGCGTTCGCGACCAAGGCCCTCGGGGCATGGCTCGGACCGGCCGGGATCGCTCTGGCCGTCCTCACTCTCACGACGATCGGCAACGCGACCAGCGGGGCGACGATCGGGTTCGACCTGCTGCCCGGATGGGCCCAGGCGGTCTCCGCGAAGCTGCCTCCCGGCGCGGCCGTACGAGCCATCAACGACTTCGGCTACTTCGGCGGATCGCACGCGGGGGGCTCACTCGCCGTCCTCGCCGTCTGGTTCGCCGCGGGCCTGGGACTGGTGCTGCTCCGGCAGACGGCGACCGCACGCCGTACGCGGGAGAGCGCCACCGAAGCCGAGCCACAGGTCGTGGCCGGATGACCTCAGAGGGAGATCGGATGAACGACCTTGTTCTCATCGCCGGCGCCGGGAGTGTGGGCCGTGCGGTCCTCGGCCGGCTGCGCGAGCGGGACGTGCCGGTACGCGCGATGGTGCGCCGCGACGACGACCGGGCGGCCGCGCTGCGGGCGCTCGGCGCGGAGGTGGTGCTCGGCGACCTGACCAGGCCCGAGACCGTCGCGGCGGCCCTGGAGGGCGTCGGGCGGATGTATTTCGCGATGCCCGTGTCGCCGGACCACCTGCTCGCGGCGACCGTGGTGGCCACCGTGGCACGGGAGTACGGCCGGCTGGAGGCCCTGGTCGGCATGTCGCAGATGACGGTGTCGCAGATGACGGCCACCAGCACTGAGGAGTCGCACCAGCAGCGGCTGCACTGGCTGGCGGAACAGGTGCTGAACTGGTCGGGCCTGCCGGTCGTGCACATCCGGCCGACCTCGTTCCTGGACAATCCCCTGTTCACCTTCATGGCGGCGATGTCGATACGGGACAACGGCACGATCGCGCTGCCCTTCGGCACCGGGCGTACCTCGCCGGTCGCCCTGGAGGACGTCGCCCGGGTGGTCGCCGCCGTGCTCCGCGATCCCGCGCCGCACGTCGGGCAGGTCTATGAGCTCACCGGGCCGCAGGCGGTCGACATGAACGAGATGGCCGAGGACTTCTCCCGGGCGCTGGGGCGCCCGGTGTCCTATGCCGACGTGCCGCTGGACCGGTGGCGGACCGAGGTGCTCGCCAAGGCCGGCCTCCCGCCGCACGTCGAGGAGCACATCGCCACCATGGCCCGGCTGCACCGGCAGAACCGCTACGACCGTACGTCCGACGCCGTCGAGCGCCTCACGGGCGCGCCCGCCCAGACCATCGAGGCGTTCGTGGCCGCTCGCAAGGACTTCTACTTGGGCTGACCGCGGTTGGCGGGATCCGGCCGGAAGCCGCCAAGATGCATACATGCGACATGTGGACGTGGCGGTGGCGGGGCTCGGGCTGTCCGGGGCGGCGACGGCGTGGGCGGCGGTACGGCGCGGGCACGACGTGGCCGCCTTCGAGACGTACGAGGCCGGTCACCGGCGGGGCAGCTCGCACGGGCACTCGCGGATCTTCCGGCGCGCCTACCTCGACCCGTTCTACGTCGAGCTGACCGGCCGCGCCGGCCACCTCTGGGAACGGCTCGCGGCCGAGACCGGCCAGAACCCGCTCGACCGCGTCGGCGGCATCGACCACGGGCCCGGCCGCGGGCCGGAGGACATGACGGTCCTGCTCCGCGAGCACGGGGTCGCCGCCGAACTGCTCGACCGGGAGGAGGCCGCCCGCCGCTTTCCCGGCATCCGCTTCGCCGGACCGGCGACGTACGACCCGGAGGGCGGCGTGCTCGACCCGGAGGCGGCCGTGGCGTCGATGGTCCGCCTCGCCGTCGCGGGCGGCGCGCAGGTCGCGTACGAGACTCCCGTACGCGACATCGAGGAGGACGGGGACGGCGTACGGTTCCGCGCCGGCGACGAGACCTGGCACGCGCGGACTCTCGTCGTCGCGGCCGGGAGCTGGGTCGGCCCGCTGCTCGGCGGGCTCGTGCCGCTGCCGCGGCTGACCGTGACCGAGCAGCCGATCTTCTACTTCGCCCCGTACGAGCCCGGCCCGTGGCCGACGATCGTGCACGGCGCCACCTCGGAGTCACCGGAGATGTACGCGCTGCCGGAGGGCCCGCTCGTCAAGGTCGGCGACCACGTGCACGGCGGTGTCACCACGGCCGACGGCCGCGACTTCGCCGTGCCGGCCGAGGCGCGGTCGCGCGCCGTCGAGTACGTCCGCGAGTGGCTGCCCGGCCTGGATCCGGACCCGCGCTCGGAGACGACGTGCCTGTACACGCGTGCGCCGGGGGAGGACTTCATCCTCGACCGGCAGGGTCCGATCGTCGTGTGCTCGCCGTGTTCGGGACACGGCGCGAAGTTCGCCCCGCTGATCGGCGAACTCGTCACCGACCTGGTCGAGGGCGCGGAGCCGATCGCCCGGTTCGCCCTGACCCCTCCGGCGTGAGCCACGGCTTCCACCGTACGGCTTTGGAAGATCGATTCGTCGGTCACACTGATCCCATGGACAAGGAACAGGTGGCCACATGGATCGCCGGCTACGAGCGGGCTTGGCGCAGCCCTGGCACCGAGACGCTGGCCGAGGTCTTCACGAAGGACGCCACCTACCTGCAGGGCCCGTTCGACGCGCCGCTGGTCGGCCTGCCGGCGATCGCCGAGATGTGGGACGAGGAGCGTACGGGCCCTGACGAGGCCTTCGAGATGAACAGCGAGATCGTCGCGGTCGACGGCGACACGGCGGTGGCACGGGTGGAGGTCACGTACGGCGAACCGGACCACGAGGAGTTCACCGACCTGTGGATCATCCGCTTCGCCGATGACGGCCGCTGCCGCTCCTTCGAGGAATGGTGGTTCTCCCCCGACGGCCCCGCCTGAGCCGGCCGTGACGGAGACGGCGGCCACGGGCTGGACGGCCTGTCGTCGCCGAACGCTTCGGCTAGAGGGCGCTCAGCAGGCGTCCTTCAGGGAGAGGGCGGATCCGGCCGTCGTCGTCTTCTTCCTGGTCGTGGTCGGGGTGGCGGACGGCTGCGTGCTCTTGGCGATGGCGTTGGCCGCCGTACGGCGCATGAGCTGGATCATGGCCGCGTCCGCGGGGCGGTTGGTGTGGAAGCCGGGGATCTTGTCCGGGTCGTAGGAGAGACTGCTGACGTCGGCGCCATGCTTGACGGTGCCGGAGAGCTTTATCAGCGCGGGCAGGAGCTTGGCCGGGATGTTGGTGGAGATGGTGCTCTTGGCGGCGTTGGCGAGCTTCTCGAAATGGGTGACGACCTTCTGCGGGTCGGCCTGGTCGGCGATGGCCTTCATCAGGCACTTCTGCCGGTCCATGCGGCGGAAGTCGTCGTCGGCGTGGCGGGTGCGGCCATACCAGAGGGCGTGCTCGCCGTCCAGGTGCTGCCGGCCCGGCTTGAGGTAGCCCGACGGCGGGATGCCCCGGTCCGGGTCGCCGCCGATCGGGAGCCACTTGCCGTCGGATGACTTCACGTTCACCTGGACTCCGCCCATGGCGTTCACGATGTCCTTGAAACCGGCGAGGTTGACCAGCACGTAGTAGTCCATCTTCAGCCCGGTCAGGTAGCCGATGACGTCCTCGAGCATGTGCGGGCCGCGCTGGCCCGCCGTGTACCCGGGCTCCAGCTCGGGATGCCGCTTCTCGCCCTGGATGTAGAGCTCGTTCAGCAGGCAGGCACTGATCGGGCAGGTGCCGTTCGGCCCGTAGTCGCCCGTGTAGCCGTTGGGCCAGACCGTCCGCATCTTCGGCGGCATCTGGAACTCCCGCAGCGCGCGAGGGAGGCTGAGCAGCACGGTGTTGCCGGTCTTGGTGTCGATGCTGGCGACGGTCATGCTGTCGGTGCGGATGCCCGTACGGTCCTTGCCGCCGTCGCCGCCCAGCAACAGGATGTTGACCCGCGGCTTGTTCTTCCACGGGTTCGAGGCGTTGACCGATGCGCCGGACTTGTCGTCGCCGGGGAAGATGCTGGACAGGGTGTCGCGCAGGACGTACGTCGCGTTCGCCGCGTACACCAGGGGCGTGCAGATCATCAGCGCGAGGAGCACGACGAGGGCGCCCGAGGTGTAACGCATCCCGGACGGCAGGCCCGGCGGGCACGTCACCTGGAACGAGCGGATCACGACCAGCGCCCACACGGCCGCGAGCACCAGGATGCCCGCGATGATGACGTTCAGCCAGAAGCCCTGGACGACGAGCTGCTTGAGTTTTTCCTGGAAGGCCAGTACGGCCGCGGCACCGCCGAGGACTAACGCCGCGAGCAGCCCCATGAGGCCGAAGCCGGTGGCGCGGCGCCCCACCGAGACGTGCGCGATGCCCCAGACCACGGCCGAGGCCGAGGTCAGCCCGAGCGCGCGCCAGAGTCCGGCGACCGGGATCGGCTCACGTCGCCTCGTGGGCGGCCTCCCGTACTGACCAGATGCCATGAAAGCTCCTCTGCCGGCTGCTGGGGCGACGAGCGGGGTGACCTCGACGGCCGTCGTGCTGACAAAGCACAGAAATCAGTCAATTCGACGCAGGCGGGGCGGCTTTTGTTCACGGCGATCCGCGGCCCGGCGCGTCTCGAACCCCTGAAGCGGGAGGATGTCCGTCGTGGACTCTGAGAAGGGTGCCGCCCGTCCCTTCGACGCCGGGGGTCCACTCGCGCGGTTCGCGGGCCGGGTCCTCGTGGTCTGCCCGCGCCGCGGAGGCCGCGCGCTCGTCGTACCCCGGCCCGGACGCGGTGCGCCGGCGAGGTCCTGTGGGGCTACAACGAGGAGCACGTCGACGAGCTCCCGGCCTACGTCGGCGCGCTGCTGCGCGAGCACGGCCCGATGCGCCCGACCGCGTCGATGTTCGCGCGGCTGCCGGCGCGGATGAAGAGCTCCGGCGACCGCGCCGCGGTCCTGGCCGGGCTGGAGAGGCTGCGAGCGCGGGCCCGGTGACGCACGGTTCAGATCAGAGGCCCGGACCTCCGGGCGGGACGACCGGCAGCCCCGGCGGGGGACCGGACTCGATCAGCCGGGTCAGGGCGGCCGTGTCGAGGTGGTGTTCGACCAGGTCGCCGAGGGCGTCGAGCTGCGCCTCCCGCAGCGCCGCGAAGTCGGTGTCGGGGGCGGGCGTGAACTCGGACCCGGCCGTACGGGCGACGTCGGCGAGGAACGCGCGGCGGAAGCCGTCGTTCTCCAGCGCTCCGTGCCACGTCGTCCCCCACACCGCGCCGGAGCGGCAGCCGTCCAGGAACGGTTCGCCGCCCTCGACCGCCGCCACGCCGTGGTGGATCTCGTACGCGTGCACCGTCTCCCCGTACGCCGAGCCCGACGGGCGGCGCAGGGTCTTCGTCGGCGCGAACTCCACCCGTACGGGCAGCAGGCCGAGCCCGGGCACGGCGCCCGCGAGCGACTCGACGTCGTCCAGGATCTCCCGCGCGAGCATCTGGTAGCCGCCGCAGATCCCGAGCACCGGCCGTCCCGCGCGGGCGCGGCGGACGATCGCTTTGGCCAGGCCGCGCTCGTGCAGCCACCCCAGGTCGGCGACGGTGGCGCGCGAGCCGGGCAGGATGACCAGGTCGGCGTCGGCGAGCCCGCCCGGCGTCGTCGTGTACGACACGCTCACGCCGGGCTCGGCGGCCAGGGCGTCGACGTCGGTGAAGTTGGAGATCCGCGGCAGCCGTACGACCACGACGCGCAGCGCCGCCCCGTCGGCGGGCGCCGGCCGGCGGGAGTCGAGCGCGAGGGAGTCCTCGACGTCCAGGCCGAGCCCCTCCAGCCAGGGCAGGACGCCATACACGGGCCGGCCGGTCAGCGCGGTGATCTGGGCCAGCCCGGGGGCGAGCAGCTCGGGCGCGCCACGGAACTTGTTGATCACGAAACCGGCCAGCAGCCGCTGGTCGGCGGGCTCCAGCAGCCCGACCGTGCCGTACAGGGCGGCGAACACCCCGCCCCGGTCGATGTCGCCGACCACGATCACGGGCAGCTCGGCGGCGCGCGCCAGCCCCATGTTCGCCAGGTCGCCGGCCCGCAGGTTGATCTCGGCCGGGCTACCGGCGCCCTCGCAGATCACCACGTCGTACTCCGCGCGCAGCTTGGCCAGGCTCGTCGCCACCACCTCGCGGAGCCGGGCCTTGTGCGCGCCATACCCCATCGCGTCCACCTCGGCGACCGGATGGCCGAGCACGACCACCTGGCTGCGCCGGTCGCTGCCCGGCTTGAGCAGGACGGGGTTCATGTGGGCGGACGGCTCGACGCGGGCGGCGGCGGCCTGCATGACCTGCGCCCGGCCGACCTCGGCCCCGTCGGCGGTGACCATCGAGTTGAGCGACATGTTCTGCGCCTTGAACGGCGCCACGCGTACGCCCTGACGCGCCAGCCACCGGCACAGCCCGGCGGTCAGCACGCTCTTGCCCGCGTCCGAGGTCGTCCCCGCGACCAGCAGCGCGCCGTTCACCGGCGGACCGCGAGGCGCGCGCCGGCGGCGAGAAGAGCCGAGGCGAGGGTCACCGCGCGGGACAGCCGTACGGCGCGGCGGATGTCGCCGGGCTCCGGCGCGCGGCCGTCGCCGAGTTCGGGCCGGTACTCGGTCCGCGTGCCGTACACGTTGACCCCGCCGAGCCGTACGCCGAGCGCGCCGGCGAACGCGGCCTCGCAGCGCCCGGCGTTCGGGCTGGGGTGCCGGGCGCCGTCACGGCGCAGCACGCGGTACGCCGCGCGCGGTGAACCGCCGGCGAGCGGCGCGCACGCGACGGTCAGCAGACCGGTGACCCGTGCGGGGACCCAGTTGGCCACGTCGTCCGTACGCGCGGCGGCCCAGCCGAAGCGCTCGTAGCGGGAACTGCGATGTCCGACCATGGCGTCGAGGGTATTGATCGCGCGGTACGCGGCCAGCCCGGGCGCCCCGAACGCGGCGCCCCAGAGCAGGGGAGCGACGGCGGCGTCGGAGGTGTTCTCGGCGATCGACTCGACGGTGGCGCGGGCGAGTTCCTTCTCATCCAGCGCGGACGGGTCGCGCCCGCACAGGTGCGGCAGCCGCGCGCGGGCGGCCTCGATGTCGCCGGACTCCAGCGACCGGCCCATCGCCAGGCCCTCGCGCGCGAGCGAGGTGCCGCCGAGGACGGCCCAGGTGACGAGGGCCGTACGGCGGCGGGCGGCGACGCCGACCGCGGCGGCGCCGAGCACGCAGAGGCCCGCGAAGACCGCGCCGCGCGTACGGGAGTCGGCGTACAGACGGCGCTCCAGCGCACCCGCCGCACGCCCGAAGGCGGCCACCGGATGCCCCCGCCGCGGATCACCGGCCAGCGCGTCCAGCGCCACCCCCGCCAGCAGCCCCGTTTCGATCATCGGCGCTCGACACGGACGTTGCCGCAGAGCGCGAGCCCGGTAATGGTGATCTTGGGCCCACCGGGTGTGCCGGGGCCTTCGCCGCCGTGGCCGAAACCGCCGATGACACCGGTGCCGCCGACGTGCACCTCGGCGTCCACGGGCACGACGACGGTGATGGTGCTGATGATCGCGGTGGCGTTGATGGTCGTCTCGCCCTCGGCGAACTCGGCGTCGCGCAGGTCGATCTCGCCGCTACCGATCACCGCCAGCCCGCGGAAGGCACGGCCGACGGTCCAGCGGCCGGTACGCCGGAACCCGGCGATGATCCCGGTGCCCTTCGTCGCGGTCGGCGTCGCGGTGACCTGCAGGTCACGGGTGACCACCGCGAGCTCGGCGCCGGTCCCGGCCGCGTAGGCCGCGGCGAGCCGCTCGTCCAGCTCGTCCTTGCCGATCCGGCCCTGCGCGAATGCCGTCCGCAGCACGCCCGCGACCCGCTCACGATCGGCGTCGGAGGAGCGTACGGCCGGTTTCGCCGCCTCGGGGGTTTCGTCCACGGGCCGAGCCTATGTGCGGTCCGCCGCGCAGTCACGGAATCATGGGTCGCCGGACGAGGGAAGGACAGCAGCATGGAACTCACGGCAGAGCCCTGTTCACCGGTCCGGGTCGAGCACGCCGAGGGCCCGTTCTGGTACGGCGACCGGTTCGGCTGGGTGGACATCATGGCCGCTCACCTGTGGGTGGCGGGTTTCGACGGCGTCTCCCTCACCGAACCGCGCTCCTACGACGTCGGCCGTCCGCTGGGCGCCGCGGTCCCGCGTACGGGAGGGGGCTGGACCCTCGCGGCCGGCACCGGGTTCTTCGGCCTGGACGAGGACGGCACGGTGGAGCGGCTGACCGAGGACCTGGCCGACTCGTCGGCGGTCCGGATGAACGACGGCAAGTGCGACCCGGCGGGCCGCTTCTGGGCCGGCACGATGGACTACGACGAGTCACACCCGCGCGGATCCCTGTACGTCTTCGACGGCACGGCCCGTACGGTGCTGGAGGGCGTGACGATCTCCAACGGCCTGGCATGGAGCCCGGACCGCCGCACCATGTACTACATCGACACCCCGACGGGCCGCGTGGACACGTTCACCTACGACGAGGCCGACGGCACGATCAAGGACCGGCGCCCGTTCGTGGAGGTGGAGGGCGGCCACCCGGACGGCATGACACTGGACGACGAGGGCTTCTTGTGGGTGGCGCTGTGGGGCGGCGGAGCGGTACGCCGTTACGACCCGGCCGGCCGGCCCGCGGGGGTGGTCCACCTGCCGGTGACGAACGTGTCGAGCTGCTGCTTCGCCGGCACGACACTGCTGATCACAACGTCACAGCAGGGCCTGTCCGCCGAACGACGAGCGGCCGAACCGGACGCGGGCCGCATCTTCAAGGCCGAGACCGGCGTCAGCGGCCCGCACACGACCCCGTTCGGCTGATCAGCCGCCGTACGGATTCGGCGATGTCCATCTCCGCGTCGTCCCGACCGAAGTACAGATCCGCGAGGTTCACGGCGTCACCCCAAGTGCGTCGACGGTACTTACTGTTGGACGCCTCGCAGGGCGGTTTCGATGACCTCCAGGCCGGCGATGGCCTCGTCCAGGGTCACCGGGGGCGGGGCCTCGCCGCGGAGGGCGGCGGCGACCGCCGGATAGAAGTCCTGGTATCCGCCCGGTTCGGTGCGGTGTGGCCGGGCCTTTCCCGGGGTGCCCAGCATCCCGTACGCCTCCGGCGGCGTCACTCCATAGCCGTGGTCGCCCGGTGCGATGCCGTCGCGCAGCTGCGACTCCTGCCCGTCCAGCCCGTACGTCGTGTACGCCGCCCGGTCCCCCAGAACGCGAAACCGCGGCCCCAGGTCAGCGCTCACCGCGCTCATCCACAGATGCGACCGCACCCCGCCCCCGTGCGTCAGGGCCACGAAAGCGTCGTCCGCCGCCGACGCGTCATCCCGGCGTACGTCGAGTTCCGCGTACACCGACAGTGGCGGGCCGAACAGCGCGAGCGCCTGGTCGATGAGGTGGGAGCCGAGGTCGTACAGCACTCCGCCGGCGGCGGCGGGGTCCGCCGTCTCCTTCCAGCCCGGCTTGATCTGCGGGCGCCAGCGGGTGAAGCGGGACTCGAAGCGCAGTATCCGGCCCAGGGCGCCCTCCGAGGTCAGGCGGGCGACCGTGCGGAAGTCGCCGTCCCAGCGGCGGTTGTGGAACGGGACCACCAGCGGGCCGCCCAGGAGCGACCGCGCCTCGGAAGCCGTCGGCGCCACCGGTTTGTCGATCACGACCGGCACACCCGCGTCCAGGGCGGCGCGGGCCAGCGGCACGTGCCGGGCGTTCGGGGTCGTGATCACGACGAGGTCGTAGCCGCCCGGCCACACCTGTGCGGGGTCGTCCAGGATCGACGCCTGCGGGTAGCGGCCCCGTACGTCCGTCTGCCGGGTGGGGTTCGCCGTCACCACGGCCGCCAGTTCCATCTCCGGTGTCGCGGAGATGAGGGGAGCGTGGAAGACGGCACCTCCGGTGCCATAGCCGATCAACGCTACCCGAATCGTGTCCACAGATGGCCTCATCGAGATCTATTTGATCACGCTGCGGGTCTGTTCCGGCAACGGCCACCCGTCCTAGGGTCGCGTTTAGGGCCTGTCTCAACGCCCCCGCCGGCGAGCGGGGACCCCGAGACGGGCCCTCGGGGCCAACGATGGGGAGGAGCACACGTGCCCGGACCATCCCCGGATGCGAATCTGGCTGAGGTTCTCAGCCAGTGGACTCGCGCATTCGGCTGGTCGGATCGGGTGGCGTTCCTGTGCGGCGACGACGTCTACACCCACGGCGAGGTCCACCGGGGGGCGGCCCGCATGGCGTCCCTGCTCGTCTCGTACGGCATCGGCCCGGGGGACCGGGTGATCCTCGCGCTGCCGGGCTCGATCGAGTTCGTCTGGGCGTTCCTCGCCACGGTGCGCATCGGCGCCGTCGCGGTCCTGGCGGATCCGGACACCGACCCGGAGACCGAGACCGCGAAGCTCGTGGTGAGCGGACGGCTCCCGCACGCGCTCACCCCGGCCGAGCTGATCGCGGCCATGCCCGCCGCCGGCACCGCCGACCCCTACCCCGTACGCCCCGACACCCCCGCGTACGGCCGGTACGCCACGACGTTCGCCCACGGCGAGCCGGAGGAGGACTACCTCGCGATGGAGCCGTTCGGCCTGCGCGAGAACGACGTGCTCTTCTCGGTGCCGAAGACCGAGGACCCCCTCGGCCTGCGCAACACGATCTTCCTGCCGCTCTTCTCCGGGGCCAGCGCGGTGCTCGACTCCGGGCAGCGGTCGGTCCCGGTCGTGGCCGAGCGTGTGCGCCGGCACCGGGCGAGCGTTCTGCTCTCCTCGTCGGCGTTCTTCTCCCGCGTGGCGATGGAGGGGCCCCAGACCACCTTCGAACCGCTGCGCATCGCGGTGTCCTACGGCGCGACGCCACCGCCGAGCCGCGTCGAGCAGTGGCTCGGCTGCCCGGTGGTGACGCCGTGAACGGTCAGCTCCCCGCGCCCCGATAGGTGCCGAAGCTCCAGAACACCCCTTCGGGGTCGCGGACGGTGAACCCCGAGCCGTACGACTGCGAACGCGGCCCGTCGACGACCGTCGCGCCCGCCGCGCACGCGCGTTCGAACAGGCCGTCGACGTCGTCGGTCACGACGTAGACCGAACCCGTGCCGGGCGGCAGTCCGGCGATCGTGCTGTCCTCGCGGGAGGCGCTGCCGAGCATGACGCCGCCGCCCCCCGGCCAGCGGAGCTCGGCGTGGTCGACCTGGGAACCGGTCTCATGGACCGCGACGCGTTCGAAGCCGAAGGCGTCGACCAGGAACCGGATCGCGGCGTGGGCGTCGGTGTAGCGGACCGAGGGCCAGATGGCGGTTTCACTCATGCCCCGAGGATGCGGCCCGCACCTCCTCCCCGTCTTGGATGAATGGGAGGTCCTGGCCGGTCAGCCAGGCCGACGGCGGGCAGCCGACGAAGTCGTTCCACTCGCGCGCCAGGTGCGCCTGGTCATAGAACCCGCACCGCGCGGCGACGTCGGCGAAGGAGGGCCGGTCGGTGCGCCGCAGCATCCGCGTCGAGCGCTCGAAGCGCATGACGCGCGCGGCCTCCTTCGGTGTCAGGCCGTACTCCGCGGTGAAGCGGCCCCCCAGGTGCCGCCGGCTCCACCCGACCTCGCGGGCCAGCTCGTCGACGCGTACGCCCCCGCCGCGCGCGGTCAGGAGCCGCCAGGCGTGGCGCAGCTCGTCCGGGGGATCCGGGAGACGGTCGGCCTGCCGGGACAGCACCTCATCGAGGATGGCGAACCGCGCCGGCCAGGAAGGAGCCCCGGCCATCCGCTCGATCAGCTCGCCGGCGCGCGCCGTCAGCACCTCGTCGAGCGGGACCACGACGCCGGCCAGCTCCCCGGCCGGCAGGCCGAACAGCGACCGCGCGCCGCCGGGCGTGAGCGCGAGCTGGACGCCGTACTGGTCGCCGTCGTGCTCGATCAGGGCCGCCCGCATGTGCATGCCGCCGGCGAGCGCCGCGAGCGATGACCGCCGCCGGTCGGGCATGACCGTACGGGTCGGCTCGCCCAGGCTGATGACGACCGTGAGGTAGGGAGAGGGCAGGCCGAGGTGCGTGCCCGGCGGCAGGCCCTCGTAGCGGTAGCCGGAGTAGTGGGCGACCAGCGGGCGCAGGCGGGCCGGCGGTGTCACGTCGGCTCGCTCCATGACGAGCGCCGGACTGCTCATGCGCTCCACGGTAACCGTGACCACCGACATTGGGGCAGGTCCGCGCGGACTCGTAGACTGTCCGCGCGACGGCGAGGGAAGGAACCCGGTGAGAGTCCGGGGCTGTCCCGCAACTGTGATCAGGTAGCGGCCCGCGAGCACGGCCACGGCGAGAGCCGGAAGGCCGCGGGTGGCGCCGGTTCCCGACGGACCGGCACCGCGCGACGACCTGAGAGTCAGGAGACTTCCCGCTGTCGGCGATGGCACCCGAGCCGGGGCGAGGACCCCCGAGGGAAGGATTCACACGTGCGCGTGCTGCTGCTCTCCACCGCCGACACCGAGCTTCTGTCGGCCCGATCGGCCGGGTACGCGACCGGCAACCCCGCCCGGCTCGACCTGAGCGACCTCGACGCCCTGTGCGAGGGAGCGGACGCCGTCGTCGTACGCCTCCTCGGCGGCCTCAAGACCTGGCGCGACGGCGTCGAGGACCTGCGGCGGCGCGGGCTCCCGCTCGTCGCGCTCGGCGGAGAGGCCGACCCCGACGCCGAGCTGATGGCGCTGTCCACGGTGCCCGCTGGCGTGGCGGCCGAGGCGCTCGACTACCTGCGCGAGGGCGGCGTCGGCAACCTGCGGGAGCTGGCGCGCTTCCTCGCCGGGATGCTGTCGCCCGGTGACGACGAGCCCTGGGCGCCGCCGCAGCGGATGCCCGCGTACGGCGTGCACGGCGAGCCGGACGTACGCGAGGGCCGCCCGACCGTGGGCGTGGTCTTCTACCGGGCGCACGAGCTGTCGGGCAACACCGCGTTCGTCGACACCCTCTGCGCGCGGATCGAGGCCGCGGGAGGCAACGCGCTGCCGGTCTTCTGCGGCTCGCTGCGCGCCGCCGACGAGGGCCTGATGGAGCTGCTCGGCCGCGCCGACGCGGTGGTCGTGACCGTGCTCGCGGCGGGGGCGTCGGCCGAGGACGGGTGGGACGCGGGCGCGCTGGCGACGCTGGACGTCCCGGTCATCCAGGGCATGTGCCTGACCACCTCGCGCGAGGTGTGGGAGGCCTCCGACGCCGCGCTGTCCCCGATGGACGCGGCGATGCAGGTCGCGATCCCGGAGTTCGACGGGCGGCTGATCTCGGTGCCGTTCTCCTTCAAGGAGGAGGGCCCGGACGGCATTCCGGTCTACTCCGCCGACCCCGAGCGCGCCGCCCGCGTGGCCGGCATCGCCGTACGCCACGCGCGCCTGCGGCACACGCCGCCGGCCGAGCGGAGACTCGCCATCGTCCTGTCGTCCTACCCGACCAAGCACGCCCGCGTCGGCAACGCGGTCGGCCTGGACACCCCGGTCTCGGCCGTACGCCTGCTGACGGCGCTGAAAGAGGCCGGTTACGAGGTCGGTGAGCACCCGGCGGACGGCGACACGCTCATCCACACGCTGATCGCGGCGGGCGGGCACGACGTGGAGTGGCTGACCGAGGACCAGCTCCGCGCGGCCCCGGCGCGGGTGCCGCTCGAAGACTACGAGCGCTGGTTCGCCGCACTGCCCGAGCGCCTGCGCGAGGGCGTACGGCGGCACTGGGGCGAGCCGCCCGGCGAGCTGTACACCGACGGCGGCGACATCGTGCTGGCCTCGCTGAGGTTCGGCAACGTGCTCCTGATGATCCAGCCGCCGCGCGGGTTCGGCGAGAACCCGGTCGCGATCTACCACGACCCCGACCTGCCGCCCTCGCACCACTACCTCGCCGCCTACCGCTGGCTGGACCAGGTCTTCGGCGCCGACGCCGTCGTCCACCTCGGCAAGCACGGCACCCTCGAATGGCTGCCCGGCAAGGGGCTCGGCCTGTCCGCCGAGTGCGCGCCCGACGCGGTCCTCGGCGACCTTCCGCTCGTCTACCCGTTCATCGTCAACGACCCGGGGGAGGGCACCCAGGCCAAGCGCCGCGGGCACGCCGTGATCGTCGACCACCTGGTGCCGCCGATGGCCCGCGCCGACACGTACGGCGACCTGGCCAAGCTCGAACAGCTCCTGGACGAGTACGCCACGGTCCAGGCCCTCGACCCGACCAAACTGCCGGCCGTACGCGCGCAGATCTGGACCCTCGTCCAGGCCGCCCGGCTCCACCAGGACCTCCACGTCGACGACCAGCCCGACGCCACCGCGTTCGACGACTTCGTCCTGCACGTCGACGGCTACCTCTGTGAGATCAAGGACGTGCAGATCCGCGACGGGTTGCACATCCTCGGCGACGCGCCGGACTCCGGCCAGCGGGTCAACCTCGTGCTCGCGGTGCTGCGGGCCGGCCAGGTCTGGGCGGGCCGCGCCGGCGCGCTGCCCGGCCTGCGCGCGGCCATCGCCGCCCGGTACGGCCTGGACGAGAAGGCGCTGCTCGCCGAGCCGGGCGCGCCGGCGGACGCGGGCGGCCTCACCGACCTCGCCGACGGCCCGTCCCGTACCGCCTCGGACGCCATCGACCTGCTGGAGGCGGTCGCCCGGCGGCTCGTCGTCGGCATGGAGACGCTCGGCTGGGAGGCGTCCAAGGCCCCGGCGGTCTGCGCCGAGGTCCTCGGGGCGCCGGCGCCGGAGGTCGTACGCCTGCTGGAGTTCGCGGCGGAGGAGGTGGTGCCGCGCCTGGACGCCACGTCGGGCGAGATCGACGCGGTGCTGCACGCGCTCGACGGCGGGTACGTCCCGGCGGGCCCGTCCGGATCGCCGACGCGCGGCCTGGTCAACGTGCTGCCGACCGGCCGCAACTTCTACTCCGTCGACCCGAAGGCGATCCCGTCCCGCAACTCCTGGGACGTCGGCGTCGCCCTCGCCGACTCCCTCATCCAGCGCCACCTCGCCGACACGGGGGAGTACCCCCGCAGCGTCGGCCTCACGGTCTGGGGCACCTCGGCCATGCGCACCCAGGGCGACGACATCGCCGAGGTGCTGGCCCTGATCGGCGTACGGCCGGTGTGGGACGAGGCGTCGCGCCGGGTCACCGGCTTCGAGGTCGTCTCCCGCGAGGAGCTCGGCCGGCCGCGCATCGACGTGACGCTGCGCATCTCCGGCTTCTTCCGCGACGCGTTCCCGCACGTCATCACGCTCATGGACGACGCCATCGCGGCCGTCGCCGAACTCGACGAACCGGACAACCACCTGCGCGCGCACGCCCTGGAGGACGCCGCGCGGCACGGCGACTGGCGGCGCGCGACGAGCCGCATCTTCGGCTCCAAACCGGGCGCGTACGGCGCGGGCCTGCTGCCCCTGATCGACTCGCGCAACTGGCGCGACGACGGCGACCTCGCCGAGGTGTACGCGGTGTGGGGCGGCTACGCGTACGGCCGCGACCTGGACGGGCGCGAGGCGCGTACGGACATGGAGTCGGCGTTCCGGCGCATCGCGGTCGCGGCCAAGAACCAGGACACCCGCGAGCACGACATCGTCGACTCCGACGACTACTTCCAGTATCACGGCGGCATGGTGGCCATGGTCCGTACGCTGACCGGCCGCAGCCCGGCGGCGTACGTCGGCGACTCCGCGCTGCCGGAGCAGGTGAAGACCAGGACGCTCGGCGAGGAGACCCACCGGGTGTTCCGCGCCCGCGTCGTGAACCCGCGCTGGATCGCGGCCATGCGCCGCCACGGCTACAAGGGCGCGTTCGAGCTGGCCGCGACCGTCGACTACCTGTTCGGCTACGACGCCACGGCCGGGGTGGTCGACGACTGGATGTATGAGAAGCTCGCCGAGGAGTACGTCTTCGACGCCGAGAACCGGGAGTTCATGGAGCGCTCGAACCCCTGGGCGCTGCGCGGCATCACCGAACGCCTCCTGGAGGCGGCCGACCGCGAGCTGTGGGCCGAGCCCGACCCCGACACCCTCGACCGGCTCCGGCAGACGTATCTCCAGCTGGAGGGCGACCTCGAAGGCGAGTGACCCTCACCAGGGGACGACGTCGTCGCGGTGGTCGCGGAACTGCAGGCCCGGCTCCCCGGCGTGCGTCTCGATCGTGTCCACGATCCCGGGCACGCTCTCGTCCATGGTCAGCGGCGCGCCGGGGCCGCCGAGCCCGGTCTGGACCCAGCCCGGGTGGATGAGCAGGAGCGTGTGCTCGTCCGGATGGCGGACGGCGTAGCCGCGCATCAGCTGGTTGAGGGCGGACTTGCTCGCCCGGTAGACCTCGTGCCCGCCCTGGGTGTTGAGGCTGACGCTGCCCTGCCGCGACGACATCACGCCGATGGTCCCGCCGGCCCTCACGAGCGGCCGGAGGGTCTCGACGGTGAGCATCGGGCCGAGCGCGTTCGTGACCATCACCGCACTGAAGACCTCGGTGGCGACCTCGGCCGCGGGTTCGTCCGCACCGGCGATGCCGGCGTTGACGAAGAGCAGGTCGAGCTCGCGGTCGGCGATCCGGTCCCGGAGCCCGGTGAGGGTGGCGGCGACGGTGACGTCGGCCTGCTCGACCGTGACCCGCCCGTCCGAGACGTCGGCGAGGTCGTGGAGGTCCGTACGGCCGGGCCCGCGGACGGTCCCGATGACGTTCCAGCCGCGCCGCGCGTACTCCCGTGCGATGCCGAACCCGAGGTTGCGGGAGGCACCGACGATCAGGGCCGTCTTCATGGGCGTTCTCCGTGGATGTAGTCGCCGGACCGCAGGTCGTCGAGCAGGGGCGCGTGCACCGGCTGCCAGCCGAGCAGCGCCCGTGTGAGGTCGCTGGACACGGGCGCGTCCGCGGCCAGCATCGTGGCGAGGAAGGTGCTCCCGAAGTGCTCGCTCGCGCCCTCGAAGTGCGCGCGCGCCTCCTCGAAGGTCATCGACACCGAGGGGACGCCCAGTTGGTGTCCGATCTGGTCCGCGACGCTCTTCAGGGGCACCCCGGACTCCGAGGCGGCGTGCAGCACGGTGCCGGGCGCGGCGTTCTCCAGCGCCAGCCGGTAGAGGTTCGCCGCGTCGAGCCGGTGGACCGCGGGCCAGCGGTTGGCGCCGTCGCCGATGTAGGCCGCGACGCCGGCCTTCCGCGCTCCTTCGATGAGGGCCGGCACGAACCCGTGGTCCTTCGGCCCGTGCACGGTCGGCGCCAGCCGTACGACGCTCACCCGCACCCCTCTCTCGGCGAGGGCGAGCGCCGCCCGCTCGCCGGGGAGACGGTGCGCGGCGGCCGAGCCCGGGTCCGGGGCGTCCGTCTCGGTGCTGACCCGGCCGCTCGGCATGACCAGGGTTCCGGACGTGACGACCAGAGGACGGCCGCTTCCGCCGAGCGCCTCGATCGCCGCGACGTCGTCACGGGCCCGCGACTCCGGGTCGTCGCGATCGCCGCTGAACGCCATGTGGATCACCCCGTCCGCGTCTTCGGCGCCTTTCCTCAGGCGGTCGAGGTCACGTAGGGAGCCGCTGAGCGCGGAGGCGCCCAGCGCTTCGAGCCGTGCCGCCGCCGCGTCCGAGCGCGCCAGCCCGGTGACGGTGTGGCCGGCCGTGATGAGCTCCGCGACGACGGCGGGGCCGGTCAGACCGGAGCCGCCGGTGATGAATACGTGCATGACACCTCTTTTCGGGATCGTCAGTCACTGACGATACACGCTCTAAAGTCAGTGACTGACGATGTGGTGTAGGCTCTGGGGCGTGGCCGGCAGCAGGAAGGACGTGCGCCTCCGCCTCCAGCGGGCGGCGCTGGAGCTGTTCGCCGAGCGGGGGTTCGAGCGCACCACGGCCGCGGAGATCGCCGCCCGCGCCGACGTGACGGAGCGCACCTACTTCCGGCACTTCCCGGACAAGCGCGAGGTGCTCTTCGACGGCGAGGCCGCCATGCGGAAGTCACTGGTCGACGCCGTGGCGAACGCCCCTGCCGGGCTGACGCCCCTCCCGCTGCTGCTGGAGGCGTTCCTCTCCGTCGTGCCGAGGTTCGAGGCCGATCGGGAGCTCAAGGTGCGCCGGCACCGGGTCATCGAGGCGGCGCCGGAGCTGCGGGAACGGGAGCTCACGAAGTTCGCGCACCTGACCGACGCGATCACCACCGCGCTCGAACACCGGGACGTGGCACCGGGGCTCGCGTCACTGGCCGCGACGTGCGGCATCGCCGTCCTCACCCGGGTACGGCACGAATGGCTCGCGGGCGACACGCGCGATTACCCGACGCTCCTCACCGACGCCTTCGCGGACCTGACCACACTCTTCGATCGCGATGCCCCGAAGATCGGCACCCCGCTGTAGTGGAGGTCGTTCAACTGTGACTTCAAGCAGGCCTAGAACAGAATATTCTTCCGGTACTGCATGAGACCGCTGACGAGCCCCACGACGCCAAGCTCGATGAACAGCCAAGGTACGGCCGAAGCAGCTCCATAGGTCAGCCATCCCCAGACGAGCACGGCGCCATGGGCGCCACTGGCGATCAGCCACATGAGGACGATCAGACCCTCCTCATAGTCTGGATGGACTCGGCCCACCCAGATGATCCACAGCAGGCTGACGAACCCTGTGGCCCACGCGCCGACGGTCATGGCAGTGGTCCAGGTGAACCCGTCGTTGAAATACAGCAGGGCGACCACGCCGCCGATGAGGTAAACGAGGGCCCGGAAGGCCTTCCAAGCCCAGAATCGCAATACGCGTTCGATCTCGGCCTGCCACTCGGCGTCCGCCTGCGCCGCCTGCATCGCCTGCACGCTTTGTTGAATGAGGAGTTCGCTGATTAATCCGTAAGAAGCCGGTAAGCGGTATCTGTCCATATATGGACTATATACATCGCTTGCCGATCTTGATTTTCAACACTTCCCGCTCGGGACCGATTAACCACTCCCCTTAGTCGTGGAGTGCCGCGTCGGCGGGTCCCAGCTCGAAACGGGTGAAGCGTACGGTCAGGCCCTCGCGTTGTGGGGAGCAGCAGAACGGGCCGGCCGCGGCCGTCGCGTCCGGGTCGAGGGGGGCCAGGCGGACCATCCGCCACGGTTCGTCATCGCGCCTGGCCCGTACGGTCACCGCGTCGCCGGCCCGGCTCGCCCGGATCGTGATCCGGCTCCGGCCCCAGTCCGGTACCGGAGCCATCGACCAGTCCGACCGGCCCCGCGTGACCACCGCGCCGAGCTGGGGCAGGCCGTCGCTCAGCTCGACCCCGGCCTTGATCCACGTCTCCGCGTCCACCCGGACCAAGAGCCCCGCCTGGTCGAACGTCTCGGAAAGGTCGGCCGCGAACTCCACCTCGATCGCCGACCCGGGCGGGAAGGCGGTCAGCAGCGCGTGCCCGTCGTCGTGCACGAACCCATAGGCCGTCGTACGCCAGAAGTCGCCGCCCCGGCGCGTGGTGACCACCAGCGCGTCGCCGTCCGGAACGGCGCTCAGCGGCGGGTTGAGCCACGCCGCGTCGGACCACTCGATGGCGGTCGGCTCGTCCATGGGATCTCTTCTCCGTCGATGGTCTAATCTGCGCCCGGTGACCAGGCTGACCGAGAAAATCGTGACCTGCCCGAACTGCGGCGCAGAGGTCGCGATGAACATCGTACGGAGCACCAACACCCTCGGCGGGCGGGCCGCGGACTTCCGTCCCATCGCCGTCGGCGAGCAGCCGCTCGCGCACCTGGTCCATACCTGCCCGTCGTGCGGCCTGACGGGGGAGGAGGACGCGTTCTTCGAGGAGGTCGACGACCGCACCCGTGAGCTGATCGCCGAACGCCTCACCCCCCTCGTACGCGCGGAGGCGCCCCCGCCCCCGTCGCGGCGGCACGAGTTCGCCGCCTGGCTGGCCGAGTGGCGCGGGCTCCCGCCCGGGACGGTCGCGCAGTACTACCTCAGTGCGGCCTGGTGCTGCGTGGACGAGGAGCGCGCCGCCGAGGCGGACCACCGGCGCCGCGCGATCGCCGGTTTCGAGCAGGCCCTCGCCGGCCACGACCTCGGGTCGCGGGACCGCGCCGCGTTCACCTATCTCATCGGCGAACTCCACCGCCGGATCGGGGACGCGGAGCAGGCCGCGGAGTGGCTCGGCCGGGCCGAGGAACTCGCGCGGGCGAGCGAGGAGACCTGGATCGAGGCTCTCGCCCGCCGCCAGGCCACCGACCCGCAGGACATGATCTGAGTACGGCGGGACCCGCCTGGGCGGGTCCCGCGCCGGTGGCTCAGAGTTCGACGATGCCGCCGTCGGCGACGAGGTCGAACCCGGTCGTGTAGCTGCTCTCGTCGGAGGCCAGGTAGTAGATGGCGCTGGCCATCTCCTCGGGTCGTCCCAGCCGGCCGACCGGGATGATCGACTTGAACCCCTCCACTCCCGCGTCGCGCTCGGCCTCGCTGGCGAACTGGCGGTCGATGATCGGGGTCTCGACCACGCCGGGGCTCAGGACGTTGACGCGGATGCCGCGCTCCCTCAGCTCGGCGGCCCACGTACGGCCGAAGGACCGGATGGCGGCCTTGGTGGCGGCGTACGCCCCGTAGGTCGGGAATCCCTTGACGTTCATGCCGGACGAGACCAGGACGACGCTGGCGCCCGAGCCGAGCAGCGGCAGGGCCTTCTGCACGGTGAAGTACGTCCCGCGCGCGTTGATGTTGAAGATCTTGTCGAAGTGCTCGGGCGTGCTCTCGTCGATGCTCCTCATCTCGACGATGCCGGCGTTGGCGACCACGATGTCGAGCCGGCCCTTCCGCTCCTTGATCGTCGCGTAGAGGCGGTCGAGGTCGCCGAGGTCGGAGACGTCGCCCTGGACGGCCTCGATATTGCGTCCGATCTCGGCCGTGGCCTTGTCGAGCTCGGTCCCGCGGCGGCCGGTGATGAAGACGAACGCGCCCTCGTCCACCAGGCGCCGTGCGGCGGCGAGACCGATCCCGGTGCTGCCGCCGGTGACGAGTGCGACCTTTCCGTCGAGCTTGGCGCTCATTTCTTCCCCCCGTGTGGGTTCTGTACTGGAACGTCAAGAACGCTAGCTGTTCTGTACCGGATCGTCAAAAACGGATATGATCAGGACGTGGCCAGACCCCGGAGCTTCGACGAGCAGGCGGTTCTCGACTCGGCCATGCGGCAGTTCCGCGCGGCGGGCTACGCCGGCACGACCCTCGACGACCTCTCGGCCGCGACGGGCCTGGGGCGCGGAAGCCTCTACGCCTCGTTCGGCGGAAAGCACGCCCTGTTCATGAGGGCGCTGGGCGAGTACGCCCGCCAGATCCTGGACGAGGTCCGCGGAATGCTCGACGGCCCGGACGAGACCGCCGTCCGGCGGCTGCGCGACTTCATCGCCGCCGGCGCACGGTTCGTGATCGACGACGCCGACCGGCTCGGCTGCATGGCCGGGAAGTGCGCCTACGAGGTCGGCGACCAGGACGAGGAGGCGCGGGAGATCATCCGGAAGGTCTTCGTCGACCAGCAGCGCCTGATCCGCGACTGCGTGACCGCCGCCCAGCGCTACGGCGACCTCGACCCGGACGCCGACCCCGGGCCCATCGCGTACCTCGTCCTGAGCCTCAGCCGCGGCTTCGACGTCATGGCCAAGGGCGGCATCGGCGCCACCGACCTCGACGCCACCGCCGAACGCGCGTTCCAGGGACTACCGCTGACCTCGCGGTACGAGGCGCGGCGGGCATGACCGAGCACGCGCCCGCCCGGACCGGCGCCACGATCCTCTGAGCGGGCTCCTCGTTTCATGAGGTCTTCAGCGCTCGTTCGATGATGGCCCGCGACTCCGCGATGGAGTACGCGTGGCCTCTGAGCAGGTCGAACCGCATCGAGCATTTCGCCACGGCGGCCGGCCGGTCGATCAGCGCGCCCATCTCCGCCGACTCGATGTAGACCATGTCGGGGTCGCCGTCGAATCCGAGAATGGTGAAGCTCCCGGAGAACGCCCCGCAGTACCGCGTGTCCTGCGGCATTACCTGAAGGCTCACCTCCGGGCGCTCGGTGAACTCCAGCAGATGGGCGAACTGCGCCTGTACGACCTCGGGCGAGCCCACCTCACGCAGAAGCGCGCGCTCGTCGACGACGAGGAAGATGTGCGGCGGATTCCGGCGAGCGAAGATCGCCTTTCGCTCAGTCCCCTTGGCGATCGCCTCGTCGGCGGCCTCGCGGCTCATGGACGAACCCAGAACCGCGCGTGCGTACTCATCGGTCTGGAAGAGAGCGGAGATGAGGTGCGTCTCGTACATGCGAATCGAGTCGGCCGTCCGCTCCAGATCCACGTACTTGGAGAACCCCAGCGGCGCCATCCGCAGGCGATGGGTGCCCTTGATGAGTTTCCAGAGTTCGAGGAAGAGGCCCTCGGTCTTGAAGTAGGTGTCGAGGTCTTGGGCGAACGTCTGGGACGGCATGTTCTTCGCCGTCTCGATCTGCCCCATGAACTGCGGGGTGTACCCGGTGGCCGCCGCGATATCGACCTTGGAGAGCCCGGCCGTCTCCCGCATCTTCTGCAGCGCTATACCGAACGCCCGGACCGCCGGGCCGTCGTGTGGATCGCGTTGTGCCGCCACTGTTTCCCTCCGTGAGTACGTGGTTTCACTGCGTCTATTTCCGCAGTTCAGCCTCGCGAGGTCGGAGCGCTGTGTCAGCATTCCCCTGGAACGTTGGAACCTCGAATCTCACGGAGAGTGAAGCGATGTACATCAACGAGTCACCGAACCCTAGGTCGTCGTTGTGGAACCTCATCGCCTGCATGCTGCGGTTTTACCGCACCCAGCGTGGAGAGTCGGGTGCCGTACTGGCCGAGCTGCTCAACTGCGCCCGCTCGTCAATTTCCAGACTGGAGAACGGCGATGCGAAGCTCACCCCCAAGCAGGCCGCGAAGTTAGACGAGGCATGGAATACCGGCGGACTGTTCGGCGCACTGGTCTACTACGCGCGCGTCGGTCACGACCCGAACTGGTTCCAGTCGTTCATCGAACCGCTGCTGCGGTCCTCGGTCGTCAAGGCTTACAACGGGCAGCTGCTACCAGGCCAATTGCAGACCCCCGAGTACGCGCGGGCGCTTTTCACTACCGGACGAGTGCGGGACATCGATGCCGCGCTGAAAAAAAGAATGTCGCTGCAAGATCCGCTGAGAGGGCCGAATCCTCCGGAGCTGTGGATTCTGCTCGCCGAGACCACCTTGCTCGTCCATATCGGAGGCAAGAAGGTCATGCACGACCAACTCGGTAAGCTGCTGGAAGTGTCGGAGATGCCGAATGTCATTTTGCGTGTGATCGCCAACTCCGCAGGCAGCAATCTCGGCTTGGACGGTCCGTTCAGAGTCGTGACGGTAAAGGAGGGGAAACTGGGTTTCGTGGAGGCCCTGAACGGTGGCAGACTCGTGACGGATATAGCTGAGATAGCTGACCTCGAAGAGCGGTTCGACCGGATCGGGGCGGTCGCTGAGCCAGTGGACTCCTCTCGTTGCCTGATCAAGGAATTGATGGAGACCTACGTATGACCATCACGGTGTGGCGCAGGAGCAGTCGGAGCGACAACGGCACGTCGGCTCAGTGTGTGGAAGTGGCGGAGTTCTCGGAGGGAGATCCGCGGGATTGAGCCCGGTCGTGGTGCGGGAGCGGGCGGGACCGTACGCTGATCGGCCATGGAACCGGATGTTCTGGGCGCGGACTACGAATCCCTCCGTCTGACCTTCGAGGACGACGCCGAAGGCGAGGTCGTCGCCACGCTGGTCCGGCGGCGTGCGCCGGGCCGTAAGGCCGTGCTGTACGTGCACGGCTTCGTCGACTACTTCTTCCAGCAGCACCTCGCCGACTTCTACGTCGAGCACGGCTACAGCTTCTACGCCCTCGACCTGCGCAAGTACGGGCGTTCGCTGCTCCCGCACCAGACGCCGAACTTCGCCCGCGACATGTCCGACTACTTTCCCGAGCTCGACGAGGCCGTCCGCCTCATCCGCGAGGAGAACGACCTCGTGCTGCTCAACGGGCACTCCACGGGCGGGCTGATCCTGGCGCTGTGGGCGGACCGGGTACGCGGCAGGGGACTGGTCGACGGACTGTTCCTCAACAGCCCGTTCCTGCAGCTGAACGTCCCGCCGGCCGTACGCACGACGGTCGGGCCGTTCGTGCGCGGGCTGGCCAAGGTGCGTCCGGCCATGGTGTTCCCGGCCGGGGTGTCCGAGACCTACGTCCGCAGCATCCACAGCGACCACGACGGCGAGTGGGACTTCGACCTCGCCTGGAAGCCCATGCGCGGGTTCCCCGTACGGGTGGGCTGGCTGTCGGCGATCCTGCGGGCGCAGCGCCGGGTGCACCGAGGCCTGAACATCGACGTGCCGGTGCTGGTGATGGCCTCGGTGCGCAGCGCACGCAAGAAGAACGACGACCACACCAGCGCCGACGCCGTCCTGAACGCCGACGACATCGCCCGCTGGTCGACGCGGCTCGGACCCCACGTCACCTGCGTGCGCGTCGACGGCGGCCTGCATGACCTGGCCCTGTCCGCGAAGCCCGTACGGGAGACGTTCTTCACGGAGCTGGAGCGGTGGCTGACGGCCTACATGTGAGTCAGAACTCCTGGTCGGCCCCCGCTTGACTGATCGTGAAGACGTGCCGGCTCGCGGCGCAGACCGACTCCAGCATGTGCACGGGCGTGTCCTCGCTGGAGTAGGCCGCCCGCAGGAGCTGTACGGCCCACTCGCTCGGGTCGAGGTCGAGCGCGTCGACCTCCGAGCGTGTGGCCGGCCGCGCCACCAGCGACTCCTCCGCGTGCCCGAAGGAGTGGCCCAGGGACTCCAGGCACTCCTGGAGCGACGGCTTGACCAGCTCGGGTTCGGCGACACAGGTGCCGGCGAACAGATCGGCGCGGAAGTAGGACGTGACCAGGCGTACGGGCACGTCGTCGGCCAGGACCATGCGCCGGCGGGCGATCACCTCGTCGCCCGCCTGGATGCGCAGGCAGGTGGCGACGTGCTCGCTCGACGGCTCGGTACCGACGAAGAGGATGCGGACACTCGGGCGTAAGCCCTGACACTCGGACGCTGAGACGAACGCGTCGGCCGGGCCGTGGAGACCGGGCACGCTCGGGAGCGCGCGGTTGACGATGACCTGTGGCCGCTCCTCCGGCGGGGCCAATGGGGTACGGGAGGCCGGGCCCTTGCGCATCTGGGAGATGCGGCCGGGCGAGACGCCGAGGACGTTGGCGATCTCCTCCAGCCGGTGTCCGGTCTCACGGGCTTCGGCGATCGCCTGACGGCGCATCCGGGCGGCCTCTTCGACGAGGTTCTGTTGTTCGGTCATGGCCCGGCCCAGCGCGCAGGCGCGCTCGATCGGGTCGGAGATCGTGGCGATTTCGTGGAGGGTATTGAGGTTCACTGCGTCGGCACTCCGGTGTTCGAGACGAACTCGGCCCCCTGTTGCATGGTCACCCATTGTGGTCGTATGCTCACAGCATAGTTCCTTTACTCCCCCTAAACCCGTCGCGGAGAGGGTTTACCGCCATGCGCGAAACAGCGTTCGGTCATCCCGATGATCGTGATATAGGCGACACGGAGCGTGGCGACCGGACTTTGCCCCCCGATATCTCACCGTCGGAGACTCCGAGATCCGAGCGATCCGGTCTGCTCGGCTCGATCACGCTTCCGCGCCGTGCCGCCGAGGTGGCGGCGGCCCGCCGGTTCGTGGCCGCGACGCTGGGCGGCCATCCCACGACGGAGACCGCACAGCTCCTGACCAGCGAGGCGGTCACCAACGCGGTGATCCACACCGGCGGGGCGACCGTCACGGTGACCGTCCTGCGGACCGCGGCCGGTGTACGCCTTGAGGTCACCGACGGCGGCGCCGACACCGTCCCGACCGTTCACGACGCCGGTGACCTGCGCGAAGACGGGCGCGGGGTGTTCCTGCTCCGGCACCTGTCGGCACGCTGCGGCTTCCGCTCCGGCGAGGGCGGCCTGACCTTCTGGTTCGAGTTATGACAGGCCGGTCAGCCGATCGTGGACAGGTCGAAGTTGTCGAAGAGCGCCTGCAGGTCGCCGCCGGTCCCGCCGTTCTCCAGGCGGGCCATCAGGCCGGCGCCGCCGTTCGGCAGCGGGCCGTCGCCGTCGGAGGTCTCGGCGGCGAGCTTGCCGTTGATCCAGAAACGCAGGTGCACCTTCTGCCCGTCCTGCTCGCACGCGGCCTGCAGGCGGTTCTTCTCGCCCTTCTTGAAGCCGGCGGCCGACGGCTTCTGCGTCAGCTCCTTCGCCCCCTTCTTCCCCGCGACCTTCCGGATCAGCACGCCCCGCCCGTCGGCACGCACGAGAAAGGTGTAGAACGAGGCGTCGTCTCCGGTGCCGTTGCCGCGGCAGTACACCGCGAGCTGCCCGTACGGCGGGCCGGCCTTCGCGGTGGCGTCGGCGCTGACCAGCACACTGGTCGGCAGGGAGTCCTTGACCGGGGCGTGTTCCCACCGGCTCACATAGATGCCGCCCGCGTCGATCCGGTAGCCGCTCTCGGTGTAGCCGCTGCCGGAGATCCAGGTCGAGCCGGACCAGCCGGAGCCGTTGTCGGAGAAGTCGTCCGCGAAGACCGTCGTGGTCTTGGACGGCGGCCCGCCGGAGCCGCGCAGCAGGAAGAACAGGCCCGCGACCACGAGCAGCGCGACCACCGCCGCCGCGCCGATCACCACCGGCCGCAGCAACGGCGACGACGGGCCGCCCGGTGCTCGCGGCGGCAGCGCCCGGGTCATCGGGGAGTCCGGCATCGTACGGCGGCCGCTCGGGACGGCCCACGTCCGGCCGACGGTGTCGGCGGCCTCGGCCGTGTCGATGTGCGGGCGTCCGGTCAGGATGTCGAGCACCTGCTGGGCCGACGGGCGCGCCGCCGGGTCCTTCGACAGGGCCTGCGAGACCAGGGCCCGCAGCCCCTCGTCCAGCCCGTCCAGCGTCGGCTCGCCGTGGGAGATCTGGTACAGCACCGAGGGCACGGTCGGCCCGTCGAAGGGCGCGCGGCCCGTACCCGCGAAGGCGACGACGCAGGCCCAGGCGAACACATCGGAGGCCGGCGAGGGCGTGCCGGCCGAGATCAGCTCGGGCGCCATGTACGCCGGGGTGCCGATGAACTGTCCCGTACGCGTCGCGCCGGAGACCGTGTCGAGCGCGCGGGCGATGCCGAAGTCGATCACGCGGGGGCCGACGGAGGACAGCAGGACGTTCGCGGGCTTGAGGTCGCGGTGGATGACCCCGGCGCCGTGGATCGCGGTCAGGGCGGTGGCGACGCCGACCGCCAGGTGCTCCAGGCTGGAGCCGCGCATCGGGCCGCTGCTCGTGACGAACTCATCGAGGTTCGCGCCGTCGACGAACTCGGTGACGATGTACAACTGCTCGCCCTCGAGCTCGGCGTCGAGCACCGGGGCGGTGCAGAAGCGCCGCACCCGGCGGGCCGACTCGACCTCGCGCCGGAACCGGTCGCGGAAGGTCTCGTCGTCGGCCAGTTCGGGATTGATGACCTTGACCGCGGCGCGTTCGCCGCTCTCGGTCTCGGCGAGATAGACCGTGCCCATCCCGCCGCGCCCGAGGCGCCCGACGATGCGATAGTTCCCCAGTCGCTGCGGATCGCTGGGCCGCAGCGGATTGATCACATGATTACCGGTCACAGCGGTCCCGACCCTCCCGTATCCCGAGCGATAAGACTAATGGGAGGACAACTGCGGTTCCGCATTTACGCGTCTACTTCGGATAACAGGCGTACGGAGGGGCGGCCGGGACCGGCCGCCCCTCGGATCCGCGATCAGGCGTAGACGGTCTCGTCGGTGATGTCGGCCTGGGCGCGGTCGGGCAGCAGAACCGTGGCCGTCAGCGTCAGCAGCGAGGCCAGCACCATCGTGGCCGAGATCGCCCACCAGCCGAAGTCGTGCAGCAGCCAGGTCGCCAGCAGCGGCGCCGGGCCACCGGCGAACACCGAGGCGAGCTGGTAGCCGATGCCCGCGCCGCCGTACCTCAGCTTGGTCGGGAAGACCTCGGCGATCAGCGCGGCCTGCGGGCCGTACTGCATCGCATGCGGCACCTCGGCCAGCATGACGGTGAGGAAGATGACGACGCCGATGCCGGTGTTGATCAGCGCGAAGTACGGGAACGCGCAGATGGCGAGCAGGATCGACCCGGCCGCGTACACCCGTTTTCGGCCGATCGAGTCGCTGAGGTGCCCGGCGAGCGGGATGACGACGAGTCCCACCACGGCGGCGCCCGCGACCGCGTTCAGCGCGAAGGTGTTGGACCGGCCGGCGTGCTTCTCCATGTACGTCAGCGCGAACGAGGTGAAGATGTAGAACGGCATCTGCTCGGAGCAGCGGAGCAGCGCGCTGAGGATGATCTCCTTGGGGTGGCGCTTGATGACCTCGGCCACCGGCACCTTGGAGACCTCCTGGCGCTCCACGATCTCGGCGAACATCGGCGTCTCCATGACGCGCAGGCGCACCCACAGCCCGATGCCGACGAGTACGAGGCTGAACAGGAACGGCAGCCGCCAGCCCCAGTCCTTGAACGCGTCGCCGCTCGCGCTCGCGACCGACGACATCGCCACCGTGCCGATGATCAGGCCGATCGGCACGCCGATCTGCGGCCAGCTCGCCATCAGGCCGCGTCTCTTCTTGTTGCCCCACTCCATGGAGAGCAGGACCGAACCACTCCACTCGCCGCCGACCGCGATGCCCTGCAGCACCCGCAGCAGGACCAGCAGGATCGGGGCGGTGACCCCGATCGAGTGGGTGCCGGGGAGCACGCCGATGAGCGCGCTCGACACCCCCATCAGCACCAGCGTGACGATCAGGGTGGCCTTGCGGCCGAGCCGGTCGCCCCAGTGGCCGAAGATCGCCGCGCCGATCGGCCGGGCCGCGAACCCGACGGCGTACGTCGCGAACGAGGACAGCGTCCCGGCGTAGTCGCTCGACGAGGGGAAGAAGACGTCCTTGAAGACGACCGCCGCCGCGGTGTTGTAAAGAAAGAAGTCGTACCACTCGATCGAGGTGCCCACCACGCTCGCGATCGCGGCCATCCGGACCTGCGACGCGCGTTCGGCGTCGTCGACGGACCGCGCTCGCCGTGCCTCGCCCGGCTCCAGGACCATGAAATCCTCCTGTCGCCCCCGATGCGTGAGTAAATCGTCATGTCGTTTACCCGGGTTCCGGGCCACGGAACGTCGGCGACGTGACGAAAAACACGTTGGGTTCGGGCAGCGTTATCCAGACGGCGTGGTGACGGCCATCATGGTCGCCTGCATGAGGGCGACGATCTTTCTCGACCCGTCCGGGGCGATGCCGAAGACCTCGCCCCGGCACGTCGTGAGCGTTCGGCCGTTGCGCAGCACCGAGCCCACGGCGAGGAACCTCTCCTGGCTCGCGGGCGCGACGAGGGAGAGCGAGAAGTCGACGGTCAGCACGTCGCGGTCCGGCGGGAACAGCGTCAGGGCGGCGAACCCGCACGCCGAGTCGACGAGGGTCGTGATGGCGCCCGCGTGGATGAAACCGTGCTGCTGGCAGAGGTCGGCGCGCCGGGCGAGCTCCAGCTCGGCGCGGCCGGGCGCCAGGTCGTAGATCCCGACGCCCAGCGTGGTCAGCATCGACTGGCCGGCGACGGTCGCGCGGACGCGGCGATCGATCAGCGGGTCGAGCTCCGCGTGTTCCTCGTCGACGGTCACGGTGGTGTTCTCCTGCCCGAGTGCCCGGTGCTCAGGCGAGCGTAGCGGCGCCCTCGACCTGGCGACCGGCCCGTACGAGCAGGCTGAGCAGCGCGGCGCCGAACATGATGCCGGCGCTGACCTCGAACGCCAGGTGCATCCCGTCGATGAAGGACAGGTCACCGGCCCGTACGAGTGCTTGGGCGACGCGCGGCGGTGTGTGCGGGGGCACGGGCGCGATGCCCTGGGAGATGGCGCCCTTCATCGCGTCCACCTGGGGCCCGGTCGGCACGGGAAGGCCGCCTGCCTTCATATGGCCGGGGAGTACGCCGGCGACCTTCGCGGTCATCACCGCGCCCAGAACCGAGGTGCCGAGCGCGCCGCCGACCTGCATGGACACCTGTTGCAGCCCGCCCGCGACGCCGGCCAGCGCGACGGGGGCGTTGCCGACGATGATGTCGGTCGCGGCCACGAGGACCGGGCTCAGACCGATGCCGAGCAGCGTGAACCACGGGAACATCGCGGTGAAGCTCGCGTCGATGCCCAGCGTGGACAGGCCGACGAACGCCACCCCGCCGAGCGCCATGCCGGCGAACAGCGGCGGGCGCGGCCCGATCTTGCTGATCAGGGCGCCGGCCACCGGCGAGGCCACCATCATCGCGAGCATCATCGGCAGCAGCCGTACGCCGGTCTGCACGGGCGTCAGGAGGTGGACGCTCTGCAGGTAGAAGGTGAGGAAGAACATCCCGCCGAGCATCCCGAAGGCCATCAGCGTCATCAGCACGACGCCCACGGACAGCGGGACCGACCGGAACAGCCCGAGCGGCAGCAGCGGTTCGCGGGTCCGGCTCTCCCGTAGGAGGAAGACGGCGAGCAACGCGATGGCCGCGCCGAAGAAGGCGAGCGTCCTCCCGTCGCCCCAGCCGTACGCCGGGGCCTTGATGACGGCCCAGACCAGGGAGAACAGCATCCCGGACAGCAGCATGACGCCGAGGAGGTCGAAGGATGCGGGCCGGTCCTCGCCGCGGGTGTCGCCGAGGAACAGGGCGCCGACCACGAGCGCGACAAGGCCGACCGGGACGTTGATGAAGAAGACCGACTCCCAGTTGACGTGCTGGACGAGCAGGCCGCCGACGATCGGGCCGGCCGCGGTCGAGGCCGCGATGCAGGCGCTCCAGATGCCGATCGCCATGTTGAGGCGCCGGGCGGGGAAGGCCGCGCGTAGGAGGGCCAGCGCGGTGGGCTGGAGCATCGCGCCGAACAGGCCCTGCGCCACGCGCAGCGCGATCATCAGCCCGATGTCCCTGGACAGGCCGATGCCCGCCGAGGCGAGCCCGAAACCGACCGCGCCGATGAGGAAGACGGGCTTGTGCCCGATCCGGTCACCGAGCTTGCCCGCGGTGATCAGCGAGACCGCGAGGGCCAGGAGGTATCCGTTCGTCACCCACTGCAGGTCCGACAGCGACGCGCCGAGGTCCTTGGAGATCGCCGGGTTGGCGATCGCGACGACGGTGCCGTCGAGCGTGACCATGATGACGCCGAGCGCGACGGCGATGAGTGTCAGCCACGGGTTGCCGTGTCCCCGCCGGTGCCGTTGGTTCGCGGTCTCGGGTGGCGTTCCCTGGACGACCGGTTGCGACATTCGTCCCCCTCGGGTGCGTTGCGGGCCCTCCTTGGCAAGTTATGGCAGCGGCTGACAAATGACAAACATCGCTAATAGCTGTTTGCTGACATATGGCAGACTCTGCAGCAGAGGTTTTGATTAGGGGTGAGATGACGGGCCTTCTGGAGGCACAAACCGCCGGCCTGCGCGAACGCAAGAAGCAGCGCACGCGCTGGGCCCTGATCGACGCCGCGCTCGACCTGTTCCTCGCCCAGGGGTACGAGACGACGACGATCGACGAGATCGTCGCGGCGGTCGACGTGTCACAGCGCACGTACTTCCGGTACTTCGCCGGCAAGGAGGGCGTCGCGCTGTCGGTCCTGACGGAGTACGACGCGCTGTTCGTCGGGGCGCTGGCCGAGCGCCCGCCCGAGGAGCCCCCGGTCCCGGCGATGCGCGCGGCCCTGGACGTGTCGCTGGAGGCGATCCTGGACGGCGACGTGGCTCACGTGACCCGTTTCCGCAAGCTGCACGGACTGCTGGACCGGACCCCGGCCCTGGCGGCGGGCCAGCTGCGCCGTTTCGCGGAGGTCGAACAGACGGCGGCGGCCCTGATCGCCCGCCGCGTGGGCACGGACCTTCTTTCGGACCCGCGGCCGCATCTGCTGGTCGCGTCCTTCATGGCGGTGGTACGGGTGGCCTACGAGTCGTGCGTCCGGGACGCGGTCGTCGAACCGGCCGCGTTCGTCCCCCGAGTCCGCGGCCTCATCGCCCTGGCCACCGACACCCTCCCGGCCGCCTGGTCCGCGCGCTGATGTCGCCGCAGGCGTATCTGGTCGCCGCGGAGCAGGTGGTGGCGCTGCTGGAGGCTCCGGAAGTCGCCGCCGCGTGGGGACGGCCCAGCGCGCTGGCCGAGATGACGGTCGGCGGCCTTGCCGGCCACCTCGCGTACCAGATCTTCAGCGTCGACCCCGCCCTGCGCGAGCCCGCGTCGTCCTCGGCGCCGATCCCGCTGCTGGAGCACTACGGGCGAGCCGCCTGGATCGACGCCCCGCTGGACGGGGAGGTGAACGCCGGCATCCGCGCGAAGGGCGAGGACATCGCGTCCGGCGGCCCGTCGTCGCTGGTGGAACGGGCCCGTACGACCCTCGCCTCGCAGCGGACCGGGCTCGCGGAGTGCCCGGGTGACAAGGTGGTGTTCCTCCCGCAGACGGGGTGGGCGCTCGGTCTCGACGACTTCCTGGTCACCCGGCTGGTGGAGCTCGTCGTACACCGGGACGACCTCGCCGTCAGTGTGGGACTGGCCATGCCGGAGCTCCCCGAGGCCGCCTTCGACCCGGTGCTCACGCTGCTGGCCCGGCTCGCCGCCCGGCGGCACGGCCAGGCCGCGCTCCTCAGGGCGCTGACCCGGGTGGAACGGGCGCCCGCGGCGATCAACGCGATCTGACCGGGAAGGCCGCCTGTGCTCAGGCGCCCAGGTGGCGGGCGACGAAGTCGCGCCACAGGGCGATGGCGTCGGGCCTGGTCTCGCCGTGCGTGCCCGAGTAGCCGACCACCTGTTTGTCCGGCGATCCCAGCAGGTCGAACAGGGCGAGCTGGCCGTCTCTGGGGAAGATCTCGTCGTCCCACTGGAGATGGAAGAGGACGGGGGCGGTGATCCGCCGGGCGTCGATCGCGGCGCGCTCCGGCGCGGCCAGGCCCTCGTGCAGGGCCGCCTGGACGAGACCGAACTTGCCGAAGACCGCGCACCGCAGCCGATCGCCCAGAGCGGCGGCGAGCGGAAGGCCGAACCGTGTCCCCATGGACATTCCGAGATACCCGACGCCCGTGACGTCCGCGACGCCCATGTCCCCGACGGCGTCCACCGCCGCCAGCCACTCGCCGGTCACCCGGTCGAGCACGACCTCGACGCCCTCGGCCGCGATCCGCCCCTGGTAGTCGGGGAGGCGGCGGTCGCCGTGGTGGGGCCCGTCGATCGCCAGCGACGCGACGTTCGCGTGGGTCGCGAACCAGCGGGCCAGGCCCACGATCCGCTCGTTCCGCTTGTGGCCGCTGCCCCCGTGTCCCAGCAGGACCAGGGGAGGCGCGGGGACCGACGGCGGGAGCCACAGTGCGGCCGGCGCGGCCCCGACCCGGAACGACCGTTCGATGACGTCCACCCGGTCCACTCTAAAACGGTCACACGGCCGGCCGCAGAAGGGCGGGCAGGTCCTCGTCGTGGAGGACGGTCAGGTGGGAGACCGCTCGGGTGAGGACGACGTACAGCCGCCTCAACCCCGGGATGTCATCGGAGGGCGCGGCGGGTTCGGCGGCCACGATCGCGGTGGGTTCGACCACGATGACCTGGTCGAACTCCAGGCCCTTGGCCTGCGTCGCCGGGGTCACGACCAGCCGGGCGCCGGTGAAGCCGTCCGTCAGCACCACGTGGTCGAGGCCCTCCTCCACCAGCAGGGCCAGCAGGGCCGGCACTGAGGCGTCGGCCGTGATCAGGCCGATCGAGCCCTCCCCGGCCAGCGCCTCCCGGCAGGCGGAAAGAGCGGCCGCGTGAACGTCCGCGACGCGACGCACCTCCAGCGCGCCCGGCGCCGAGCGTACCGACGTCGGCGGGGTCAGGTCCGGGGCGATCGCCGGCAGCAGGCGGCTCGCGAAGTCGATGATCTGGCGGGGCACCCGGTAGCCCCGGTCCAGCACCGTGCGTTCCGCCGAGGGCTTGCCGAGGTGGCGTAGGAGCGTGGCCCAGTCGCCGACCGCCCAGGGCGTCGTGCCCTGCGCGATGTCGCCGAGTACCGTCGCCGAGCCCGTCTCACACCGCCGCCCCACCGCGCGGCACTCCATCGCGGACAGGTCCTGGGCCTCGTCCAGCACGACGTGGCCCAGGCTGGGCGTCCGGTTGATCAGGTCGGCGGCCTCGTCGACGAGCACCGCGTCGGCGCGTGACCAGCGGGCCGACTTCGGGCCCTTCGCGGGCTTGGCCCACAGCAGCGCCGCCTGTTCGGCGGGCTCCAGGAGCCCGTCCGCCGCCGACGCGAGGAACTCCGCGTCCGACAGCAGCCGCATCACCACGCGTACGGGGTCGAGGGCCGGCCACGCCTGGTCGACCATCGCCTTCACCGGGCGCGTACGGCGGACGGCCTCGTGCGTACGGTCGTCGCAGGCCTCGCCGGCGGACTCCATGCGGATCAGGATCGCGTGGGCGATGCGATGGGAGAGCAGGTCGCGGCCCGCTCCGTACCGGACTCCGCGGGTGCGCAGCGCGTCGGCGAGTTCGGCGATCTCATAGGCCGGGATGCGCCAGCGTCTCGTGCCGCGCGGGAGTACGAGGGCCTCGGCCGGTTCGCGCAGCCGGCCCCAGATCGCGCGGCGCAGCACCTCGGCCATCCGTGCGTCGCCCTTGAGCCGCGCGGTGGCGGGCTCGTCGGCCGTACGGACCGAGACCGTCTCCAGCAGCCCTTCGAGCGTCTGCTGCTTGACGTTGATCTCGCCGAGCGCGGGCAGCACGCCGCGGATGTAGTCCAGGAACGAGGCGCTCGGCCCGATCACCAGGACGCCGCCCCGGCGCATCCGCTCGCGGTGGGCGTACAGAAGGTAGGCCACCCGGTGCAGGCCGACGGCGGTCTTTCCGGTGCCCGGCGCGCCCTGGACGCACAGGGTGTGGTCGGCGTCGGCCCGGACGATGTCGTCCTGTTCGGGCTGGATCGTGGCGACGATGTCGCGCATCGGGCCGACGCGCGGGCGCTCGATCTCCTCGATCAGGATCCGCGACTCGGCCGGCGCGGTGAAGTCCTCGTCCTCCAGCGCGGTGAGCTCGCCGCCGGAGTAGCCGAACCTCCGCCGCAGCTCCAAGCCCATCGGGTCCGACGTGCTCGCCTTGTAGAACGCCCGCGACATCGGCGCCCGCCAGTCGATGACGAGCGGCTCGCCGCCGTCGTCGTGGACGTGTCGGCGGCCGACGTACAACCGCTCGGTGTCGTGGTCCAGGCGCCCGAAGAACAGCGCCGTCGTCGGGTCGTCGCGCAGCGCCTCGGCGCGCTTGCCGAGCTCGGCGTGCAGCACCTGCGCCGACACCCAGTCACCGGCGGCCGAGGCGTCCAGGGTGAGGACGTTCTGCCGCATCCGCTCCAGTGCCTCCCGCGAACGGCGTAGATAAGCGCGTTCGGCCGCTATCTCCGCCTCGGCGTCCTCCGCTTCCTGAGCAGGCATGACGAAACCCTTCGGTCGGTGGGGGAGCGCGAAGTCGCTAACTTAGTACGGAGCGGCGCCGGGCTCATCCGATTATCGCCGCCGGTGCGCTAACGTTCGATGTTGATCGAACTCCCGCTCACAGGAGGTCACATGCGCGCGATCGTCGTCACCGAGTTCGGCGGACCCGAAGTACTCAAGCCGACCGACTACGAGGACCCGCGTCCGGGCCCGGGCGAGGTCGTGGTCGACCTGCTGGCGGGCGGCGTCAACTTCCGCGACATCTACGAGCGCGTCGGCACGTACGAGAGGCCGCTGCCGTACGTCCCCGGCAGCGAGGGCGCGGGGCGGATCAGCGAGGTCGGCGAGGGCGTGACCGGGCTCGGGATCGGCGACATCGTGGTCTCCTCCGACCTTCAGGGCGCGTATGCCGAGCGCAGTGTCGTCTCCGCCGAGCGTGCCGTCCCGGTCGGCGACGCCGACCCCGAGCAGGCCGCCGCCGCGATGCTCCAGGGCCTGACCGCGCACTACCTGAGCCACTCGACGTACGCCATCAAACCGGGCGACACCGCACTGGTGCACGCCGCGGCGGGCGGCGTCGGCCTGCTGCTCACCCAGATGATCAAGCTGCGCGGCGGAAAGGTGATCGGCACCGTCTCGACGGCCGAGAAGGAGAAGCTCGCCCGCGACGCCGGCGCCGACGAGGTCGTGCGCTACGAGAACTTCGCCGAGAGCGTCCGGCACCTGACCGGCGGCGTGCACGTCGTCTACGACGGCGTCGGTAAGAACACCTTCGACGACAGCATGTCGGTGCTGCGCCCGCGGGGGATGCTGGCGCTCTACGGCGCGGCGAGCGGCCCGGTGCCGCCGGTCGACCCGCAGCGGCTCAACGTGGCCGGCTCGCTGTTCCTCACCCGGCCGACGCTCGGCCACTACGTCGCCACCCGCGAGGAACTGCGGTGGCGCACCGGGGACCTGTTCGGCTGGGTCGCGGCCGGCGACCTGTCGGTGCACGTCGGCGGGCGCTATCCGCTCGACGAGGCCGCGCGTGCGCAGGAGGACCTCGCGGCACGCCGTACGACCGGAAAGCTGCTGCTCATCCCCTGACGCCCGGCAGGACGCGCCAGGCCGTCAGCGCCTCCACCAGCCCGTCGGTCGTCGGGAGCCGGCGCAGCTCCGCCGGGGTCGCCCAGCGCGCCTCGGCGGCGTCGTCTCCCGCGGCCAGCTCACCGCTGATCACCGTCGCGGCGTAGTCGTGGATGTCGTACGTCACCCCGTCCAGGCCGGGGCGCTCGACCGAGCCGATCAGCCGGCCCGGCTCGACGCGCAGGCCGGTCTCCTCCGACAGCTCGCGTACGACGGCCTCCGCGTCGGACTCTCCCGGCTCGACCCGGCCGCCCGGCAGGGACCACAGGCCCTCGCCCGGCGGCCGGCCCCGCCGGATCACGAGCAGCCGGCCCTCGGCGTCATGGACGATCGCTCCCACACATCGCATGCCGCCAGAATGCCCCCCGAGCGCCGCTCGCGCCCACCCCTAGCAGCGAATTCGCCGGTTCAGGCGTTAAAGTATTGTCTATCGCAAAACCGGTTGAGTTAAGCCGGGCAATGGGGGATACATGAAGCGTCCGACGATCGCGGACATCGCTCAGCGGGCCGGGGTCACCAAGAGCACGGTCTCGTTCGCGTTGAACGACCGTCCCGGAGTGTCGGACGCGACCCGCACGCGCATCCTCGACATCGCCCAGGAGATGGGCTGGCAGCCGAGCCGTGCGGCGCGTGCCCTGTCCGGCGGGCGCGCCGGCGTGCTCGGCCTCGTCGTCGACCGCCCGGCGAGGACGCTCGGCATCGAGCCGTACTTCATGCAGCTCATCTCCGGCATCGAGGGCGCGCTGTCCAGCCTCGACATCGCGCTGCTGCTCCAGGTCACCGCGGACGCCGCCGCGCAGCAGGCGACGTACCGCCGCTGGTGGGCCGAGCGGCGCGTCGACGGGGTGTTCGTCGTCGACCTGGGCGTGGACGACGAGCGTACGAAGGTGCTCGCCGAACTCGGCATGCCGGCGATCGTCGTCGGCGGCCCGCAGGGGCTGAACGACCTGCCGGGGCTGTGGAACGACGAGCGCGCGGCCGTACGCGCGGTGGTGGAGTACCTCGTCGCGCTGGGCCACCGCCGCATCGCGCGGGTGGCCGGGCTGCCGGGGCTGTGGCACACGGTGATGCGCGAGGAGGCGTTCGAGGAGGCCGCGCGGGAGCTGGGCGTGACGGCGTCGGGCGGCACCACGGACTACACCGGCGACGCGGGCGCCCGTACGACGCGGCGGCTGCTGTCGTCCCCGGAGCCGCCGACCGCGATCGTGTACGACAACGACGTCATGGCCGTCGCGGGCCTGGCCGTCGCGGCCGAGATGAACATCCGCGTTCCGGACCGCCTGTCCATCGTGGCCTGGGACGACTCGGTGCTGTGCCGCCTGGTCCACCCACCGCTGACGGCGGTGAGCCTGGACATCGCGGCGTACGGGGCCGAGGTCGCGCGGCGGCTGGTGGAGCTGGCGGCGGGCCGCCCGGTCGAGAGCGAGTGCCACGCGACGCCGGTGCTGTCGCCGCGGGGGAGCACCGGGCCGGCTTAGGCGGTCCACTCGTCGGCGAGCAGGGCCCAGACCTCCGTGTCGTGGAGGCCGCCGCGGAGGGGGAACGACGCGCGCAGCACGCCCTCGCGCGTCATCCCGAGGCGGCGGGCCACCGCCTTGCTCGCCTCGTTGGCCGGCAACGTACGCCACTCCACGCGTGTCATGCCGCGCTCGACGACCGCCCAGTCGATCATGTGGCGCGCCGCCGTGGTGATCAGGCCGCGGCCCCGCGCCTCCGGTGAGAGCCAGACGCCGACCTCGCACGTACGGGAGCGCGTGTCGAAGACGCGGAACAGCGTGCCCCCGGACAGCACGCCGCCGACCCAGATCCCGTAGAGCCGCCCCTCGTCGCGGGCCTGCCGGTCGGCGTAGGACTGCAGCCACCGCCGCGCGCTGTCAGCGTCGTTGACGACCTCGACCCAGGGTAGCCAGGGCGCCAGGTGTTCGCGCGAACGGTCGGCGTGGGCGGAGAACTCCTCCGCGTGCCAGGGCTCCAGCGGACGCAGCTCCGCGTCGTCGGCGAGGGGGTGAGCGAACATGTGCGTGATCTCCGATCCGTACCCAACGTTTGTTATGTACCCTAACCCCGGGAGGAGGTGTCCGGATGCCGGCTCGCGGTGACCACGACGCCCGGAGGCGCGACGTCTCGGCGGCGGTCTGGAGCGTGTTGGCCGCGCGCGGCTTCGGCGGCCTGACGCTGCGTGCCGTCGCGGCCGAGATGGGCGCCTCGACCGGGCTGCTCACGCACTACTTCCCGACCAAACGCGCCCTCCTGCGCCACGCACTGGAGATCGCCGAGGAGCGCACGGACGAGCGCGACCGCCGCGTCCCGGCCGAGCGGGGTCTGGAGGCCTTGCGGGCTTCGCTCTTGGACGTGCTGCCGCTGACGCCGGAGTCGACGGCGATGAGCCGGGTGTGGGTGAGCTTCTGGGACGGTGCGCTGGGCGACCCGGTGCTGGCGGCGCGACAGCGGGCACGGTACGAACGCTGGCGCGAGCGGCTGCGGGGCCACGTCGAGGCGGCCCAGGAGGCGGGGCAACTGCCCGCGGGGGCCGCCGCGGGGGAGCTGGCCGTGACCTCCGCCGCCTTCGCCCACGGCCTGGTCGTACAGACGTTGTTCGCCCCGGACGACTTCCCGCCCGACCTGCAGACCCGGGTGCTGGACCGCTTTCTCACCGCGCTCGGCGGCCTGCCCGCGACGGCCTGACTCGGCGGAAGGCGCGTGCTCCCCGGCCCATGAGCGCCACCGCCCGCCCGCTTGTCCCGGGTCCGGCCTGCCGAAATATTCGAATAATTCAATTCGGTGACGGGCTGTTGACGCTAAACCGGTTTAGTGGTCCCATGCTTTCACCGGATCGCGGATGCCCTGTGGGGTTCACGTCGGGGCGGCCTCACGACTGACGGTTGATAGGAGACACAGGTGAAGGCACGCGGAACAGCGGCGCTGGCGGCGAGCGTGGTGCTCGCGGCAGGCCTGGCCGCCTGCGGGAGCGGTGGCGGCGACAAGTCATCGCCCAAGACGCTCACCTACTGGGCGAGCAACCAGGGGCGCAGCATCCAGCAGGACCAGCAGGTGCTCGGGCCCGAGCTGAAGAAGTTCGAGGCCAAGACCGGCATCAAGGTCAAGCTCGAGGTGATCGGCTGGCCGGACCTGCTCAACCGGATCCTCGCCGCCACCTCCAGTGGCAAGGGGCCCGACGTGGTCAACGTCGGGAACACCTGGTCGGCATCGCTGCAGGCCACGGGCGCGTTCCAGGGGTTCGACGACGCGACCTTCGCCAAGGTCGGCGGCAAGACGAAGTTCATCCCCTCGACGCTCACCTCGACCGGCGCGGCCGGCAAGCCCCCGGCGTTCGTGCCCCTCTACGGCCTGGCGTACGGGCTGTTCTACAACAAGAAGCTGTTCGCCGACGCGGACCTCCAGCCGCCGCAGACCTGGCAGGACCTGGTCAGCGACGCGAAGAAGCTGACGGTCCCCGCCAAGAAGCAGTACGGCGTCGTCATGGAAGGCGCGAGTTACACCGAGGGCTCGCACTTCGCGTTCATGTTCGGCGCGCAGAACGGCGCGAAGCTCTTCCAGGGCGGCCAGCCCGGCTTCGACTCCCCGCAGATGGTGGCCGGCGTGAAGCAGTACGTCGACCTGATGGCCGGGCAGAAGGTCGTCAACCCCAGCAACGCCGAATACGTCAACGACTCCGACATGCTCAAGGACTTCGCCGGCGGCAAGGCCGCGATGATGATGATCCAGAGCTACGCCCCCAAGGGCCTGGCGGAGAACGGCATGAAAGAGGGCGAGTTCGGCATCGTGCCGATCCCGGTGATCAGCCCCCTGCCGCCCGGTGGACGCAAGGTCAGCAGTCACGTCGCCGGCATCAACATCGGGGTGTTCAAGAACAGCGCGAACAAGGACGGCGCCCTCAAGCTGGTCGACTTCCTCACCAGCCCCGACGAGCAGAAGATCCTCGACACCCAGCTCGGCCCGCTGCCGGTCGTGCAGGAGGCGTACAACGACCCGAAGTTCCAGACGCCGGAGATCAAGACGTTCAAGGACATCCTCGCGAACTCCTCGGAGACCCTGCCGATGATCCCGCAGGAGGCGCAGTTCGAGACTCTGGTCGGCAACACGGTCAAGCAGCTCATCGCGGACGCGGCCTCGGGCAAGACCGTCGACGACCAGACCATCAAGAACGCGCTGACCGCCGCGAACAAAAAAATGCAGACCGGCGGATGAGCGACACCATCACCGCCCCCGGGGACGCGCCACCGCGCGTCCCCGGGAAACCCCGCCGTCGTCGTCCCAGCGGCCGCAAGGCGCTGCCCTACGTCCTCCTGGTGCCGGCGCTGATCGCCGAGCTGGTCATCCACGTCGTCCCGATGCTCGTCGGCGCGTGGATGAGCCTGCTGCACCTCACCCAGTTCTTCATCCGCAACTGGACCGCGGCCCCGTACGGCGGCCTGACCAACTACCGCGTCGCGATGGACGTGAACGGGCCGGTCGGCAAGGACCTGCTGCACTCGTTCTTCGTCACCGTCGCGGTCACCGTGCTCGTCGTCGCCGGCGCCTGGCTGTTCGGGTTGGCCGGCGCGGTGCTGCTCGACCGGCCCTTCCGCGGGCGCGGGACGCTGCGCACGCTCTTCCTCATCCCGTACGCGCTGCCGGTCTTCACCGCGGTCATCACCTGGCGGTTCATGTTCCAGCGCGACACCGGCATGGTGAACCGCGTGCTCTCCGACGAGCTGCACGTCACCCACGGCCACCCGTTCTGGCTGCTGGGCGGCAACAGCTTCGCCGCGCTGGTGATCATCAACGTCTGGCGGCTGTGGCCGTTCGCCTTCCTCACGCTGACCGCGGGGCTGCAGAGCGTCCCCGTCGACCTGCACGAGGCGGCGGCGATCGACGGGGCGGGGTTCGCGCGCCGGCTGTGGTCGGTGACGCTGCCGCTGCTGCGCCCGGTCAACCGGGTGCTGCTGCTCGTGCTGTTCCTGTGGACGTTCAACGACTTCAACGTCGCGTACATCCTGTTCGACCTGCCGCCGAGAAGCGCGGACGTGATCTCCATCCACATCTACAACGCGTCCTTCATCACCTGGAACTTCGGCCTCGGCTCGGCGATGTCCGTGCTGCTGCTGGCGTTCCTGCTCGTCGTGACGCTCGGGTATCTCGGGACCGGCCGGTTGAGGAGGCGCCATGCATGAGTCGACCGCGCTGCGCTGGACGCGCCGCGTCGTTCTCACCCTGTTGACGATCTTCACGGTGCTGCCGCTGTACGTGATGGTGGTCTCGTCGGTCAAGCCGCTGAAGGACGTCCAGGGCGCCTTCACCTGGCTGCCCTCGCACGTGACGATCCAGCCGTTCATCGACATGTGGCGCACCGTGCCGCTCGGCCGCTACTTCGTCAACAGCCTGGTCGTCTCGCTGTCCGCGACGGTCTGCTCGGTGCTGATCGCGATCATCACCGGGTACGCGGTCAGCCGCTACCGGTTCCCGGGCCGCGGCACGTTCATGACCGTGGTGCTGTCGACGCAGATGTTCCCCGGCATCCTCTTCCTGCTGCCGCTGTTCCTGATCTTCGTCAACATCGACCGCTACACCGGCATCGTCCTGTACGGCAGCCGCCTCGGCCTGACGATCACCTACCTGACGTTCGCGCTGCCCTTCTCCATCTGGCTGATCGCCGGCTACTTCGACACGATCCCGCGCGAGCTGGACGAGGCGGCACGGGTCGACGGCGCCGGCCCGATCCGTACGCTGGTCCGCGTCCTGCTGCCGGTCGCCGCACCGGGCATCGTCGCCGTCGCCATCTACGCCTTCATGACCGCATGGGGCGAGGTGCTGTTCGCCTCCGTGCTCACCGACGAGTCGACCCGTACGCTCGCGGTGGGCCTGCGCGGGTACGCCAACCAGTCGAACGTCTACTGGAACCAGGTGATGGCGGCCTCGCTGGTGATCAGCCTGCCGGTGGTGATCGGCTTCCTCGGCCTGCAGCGCTTCCTCGTCCACGGCCTCACCGCCGGCGCGGTCAAGTCCTGACCTGATCTGAGAGGCACCTCCTTGCACCGTAACTTCGCCAAACTGCCCGGCGCCGCGTGGCTCGGCGTCAACTTCTGGTCCCGTACCGGCGGGCCGCTCATGTGGCGTTCGTACGACCCGCGCGTCGTACGCGAGGAGCTCGACGTGCTTCGCGAGCACGGGCTGAACACCACGCGGTCCTTCTACTACTGGCCCGACTTCATGCCCGAGCCCGACCGGATCGACGAGACGCTCGCCGGGCACTACGCGGACTTCCTGGAGGCGCACGCCGAGCGGGACATGAAGACCATCCCGACCTTCATCGTCGGGCACATGTCGGGGGCGAACTGGGACCCGGCGTGGCGGGAGGGCCGCGACCTGTACGCGGACGTGTGGATGGTGGACCGGCAGGCGTGGTTCGCCGAGGAGATGACCCGGCGCTACACCGGGCACCCGGCGGTCGCCGGGTGGCTGATCACCAACGAGATGCCGATCTACGGGGGAAAGGCGCCGACCGAGCAGGTCACGGCGTGGGCCCGGCTGATGGTCTCGGCCGTACGCGCCGGCGGGGCGAAGGAACCGGTCTCGATCGGCGACGGCGCCTGGGGCGTCGAGGTGACCGGGGAGGACAACGGGTTCTCCGTACGCGACCTGGCCGCGATCACCGACTTCGTCGGCCCGCACGTCTATCGCATGGAGGACGACCTGGTCCGCCAGCACTACAACACGGCGTTCATCTGCGAGCTCGCCGGGACGTACGGCCGCCCGGTGGTGCTGGAGGAGTTCGGCTGCTCCTCTGACTTCGTCTCCGACGCCAACGCGGCCCACTACTACCGGCAGGTGCTCCACAACAGCCTGCTCGGCGGCGCGACCGGCTGGCTCGGCTGGAACAACACCGACTTCGACCTCATCGACCAGCCGCCGTACAGCCACCACCCGTTCGAGCTGCACTTCGGCCTGACCCGCGTCGACGGCACGCCCAAGCCCGCGCTGGAGGAGATGCGCCGCTTCGGGCGCACCCTCGCCGAGATCGACCTGGCCGCCTGCGAGCGCGCCGAGACCGACGTGGCCCTCGTCGTGCCGTCCGTGCTCGACGCCGGGTTCCCGTTCACGGTCGGCGGCGACCGTACGTACGCGTTCGGCACGCTGCGGCAGGCGTACGTCTCCGCGCGGGTGGCGGACCTGGCGGTCGGGCTCACCCGCGAGACCGGCGGCATCGCGCCGGACGCCCGCCTGTACCTCGTCCCGTCGGCCAAGCAGCTCACCGGCCCGGGCTGGCGACGGCTGGAGGAACTGGCCGAGGGCGGCGCCACGGTGTACGTCTCGTACTCCGCGGGCCCGCACGGCTGGCAGCGCGGTCCCTGGTACTCCCACATGAACGCCATGTTCGGCGTCGAGCACCGGCTGACGTACGGGCTGGCGGACCCGATCGAGGACGAGCTGGTCCAGCTCACCTTCACGACGGACTTCGGCTCACTGCGCTCGGGGACCACGCTGACTGTACGCGCCGCCGGCACCGCGCACAGCCGCTCCTACCTGCCCGTCGAGCCCACGACGGCGGAGGTCGTCGCGACCGACGGGCACGGGCGGCCCGCGGTGCTGCGCCGCAGGCACGGCGACGGCTGGATCGTCCTGTGCACCTATCCGCTGGAGCACATGGCCGCGGTCACCCCGCGCGTCAACCCCGAGCCGACCCACCGGCTGTACGACGCGCTCGCCGAGATCGCCGGGGTACGCCGGCCGGTGACCGTCGCGGACCCGCGGGTCTCCGCGGACGTCCTCGTGCGCGCCGACGGCACGAGGTTCGCCGTTCTCGTCAGCCAGGCCGACGTCGAGGTCAAGGTCACCCCTCAGGCAACACCCGCGCAAGAGGAGGTCGCGCTCGAGCCGTATGGTGTGCTCGTGCTGGAGCTTCGACCTTGACAGACCTACGTGAACCGCCCCCCACCGGAGCGGCCCCCGCCGGGGTGAGCGTGCTCGCCGTGGACGTCGGCGGCACCAAGCTGGCGGCCGCGCCGGTCCATCCGGACGGCCGCCTCGGCGAGCTCGTGACGCGGCCGACGCCGGACGGCGACGCCGAGACGGTGTGGTCCGCCCTCGCCGCCGTGGTCACCGAGGCGATCGGCGACGGCGCCGTGTCCGGCGCGGGCATCGGCTCGGCCGGCCCGCTCGACGCGGTCGCCGGCACCGTGAGCCCGGTGAACATCCCCGCCTGGCGCGGCTTCCCGCTGCGCGACCGGCTCGCCGCGCTGCTGGCCGGCCGCCCGGTCGTCCTGGTGAACGACGCGGTGGCCGGCGCGGTCGGGGAGTACCACCACGGCGCGGGCCGCGGCGTCCGCGCCATGCTCGGCATGGTCGTCTCGACCGGCGTCGGCGGCGGCCTGATCCTCGACGGGCGGGTGTACGCCGGGAACACCGGAAACGCCGGGCATATCGGGCACACCATCGTCGACATCGACGGCGACCCCTGCCCGTGCGGCGCGCACGGCTGCGTCGAGACGATCACCTCCGGGCCCGCGATGGTCCGCTGGGCGCTCCGTAACGGCTGGAGCGGCGCTGCGCCCACCGGAGTGGCGCTCGCCGCCTCGGCCCGCGACGGCGACGCGGTCGCCCTGGCCGCCTTCGAGCGGTCCGCGCGGGCCCTGGCCGCCGGCATCGCCTCCGCCGCCGCGCTCTGCGACCTCGACCGCGTGGTGATCGGCGGCGGAGTGGCACGCGCCTGGGACCTGCTCGAACCCCCGCTGACCGCCTCGATGGGCGCGTACGCCGGGCTCGCCTTCGTACGCCGGGTGGAGATCGTCCGGTCCGAGCTCGACGGGCAGGCCGGCCTGCTCGGCGTCGCCGCCCTGGTCCACGACCCCGAAATGGCCTGACATGCAGCTTCTCGACAATCCCATCCAGGAGTACGCCTGGGGTTCGCACACCGTGCTCGCCGGCTTCCTCGGCCGGCCCGTCCCCACCGAGGCGCCACAGGCGGAGCTGTGGATCGGCGCGCATCCCGCCGCGCCGTCGAGGCTGCCGTCCGGGCAGGCCCTGGGCGCGCTCATCGACGCCGACCCGGAGGCGGCTCTCGGGCCCGCGTCGATCGCGGCCTTCGGCCCCCGGCTGCCGTTCCTGCTCAAGGTCCTCGCGGTGGCCGAGCCGCTGTCGCTGCAGGTCCACCCGGACCGCGAGCAGGCCGAACGCGGCTTCGCCGCCGAGCGGAGACCGGCCGGCGACCCCGCCCGCAACTACAAGGACTCCTGGCCCAAGCCCGAGATCCTCTGCGCGCTGACCGACTTCCACGCGCTGTGCGGCCTGCGCGACCCGGCGGAGAGCGCCGAGCTGCTCGGCCGGATCCCGGCACTGGCCCCGGTGACCGCCCTGCTCGCCGCCGGCGACCTGCGCGCCGCGTTCGAGGCCCTGCTGACCTGGCCGAACCCGAAGGACGTCGTGGCCGAGGCCGGCGCCGTCGCGCCCGAGCCGTACGCCTCGCTGGCGGCGCGTTACCCCGGCGACATGGGGGTGATCGTGGCGATGCTGCTGAACGAGGTGCGCCTGCGGCCCGGCCAGGCGCTGTACGTCCCGCCGCGCCGCCCGCACGCCTACCTCAGCGGCACCGGGGTCGAGCTGATGGCCGGCTCGGACAACGTCCTGCGCGCCGGGCTGACGCCCAAGCATGTCGACGTGCCCGAACTCCTGTCCGTCGCGTCGTTCGAGCCCAGCCCGCCCGGTGTGGTCGAGCCGGAGGGGCGTACTGGTCCTGTGCGCGGCGAGGACGTCTACGCCACGCCCGCGCCGGAGTTCCGCCTGTCACGCCTGGACGCCGCCCGGGCGCCCGTCCTGCCCGCGGCCGGTCCGCAGCTGCTGCTGTGCGCCGAGGGGAGCGTACGGCTGCGGCGCGACGGGCGGGAGACCGAGCTGAGCAGGGGAGACGCCGTGTTCGCCGGCCACCGTGGCGGCCCGGTCGAGGTGACCGGGTCCGGCACGGTGTTCCGCGCGAGCCTTCCGGTCAGGGAGTGAGCCGCTTCGCCAGCCAGGCGAGCGCGAGCGGATAGCGGTACTCGATGCCGGCGTGGCCCGCCTCGAACAGCTCGAAGGAGATCACGTCCTCGGCGACCCCCGCGGCCTCGGCCGCGCGCCGGAACGCGACCGCGCCGAAGTCGAGGTACCACTCGTCCTTGGTGCCGGCGTCGATCCAGATCGCCTTCATCGAGCGCAGCGCCTCGCCGTAGGCCGGCTCGGCCGCCATGCGCACGGGGTCGCGGGCGAGCCAGCGCGACCAGATGTCGGGGATGACCTCGCCCGTGTCGTCGAAGGGCAGCCGTACGGTGCCGTCCTCCTCGGCGGAGTAGCACGCGGCGTAGCCGTACAGCTCGATGAGCTTGAGGTCGGTGCTCTTGGTGCCGGGGATCCGGCTGCGGAAGTCGGCGAGGAACCTGTCCACCGACCCGTCGTAGGAGTCGCGCAGCATCCGCGCGGCGTCCGGGAAGTCGCCGCGGTAGCAGACGTCGAAGAGGGCGTCGCCCGCGTGTGTGGCCAGCGCGCCGAACAGGTCCGGCCGGAGCATCGGCGTGACCATCGCGCCGTAGCCGCCGCTGGACTTGCCACTGATCGCCCGGTGGTCGCGGTCGGGCAGCGTACGGTAGTGCGCGTCCACCCACGGCACGACCTCGTCGCACAGGTAGGAGTGGTAGCGCCCGGTGCCCGGCGAGTCGAGGAACTGGCTGCCGCCCACCGAGGTCCAGGCGTCGACGTACACCACGATCACCGGCGGGGCGTCGCCGCGCGCGAAGACCTCGTCGGCCAGCTCGGGGAACGGCCGCCGCCACGGCGTCCGGTTGTGCCACATGCCGAGGTGGCCGGTGAAGCCCTGGATCACATAGACCGTGGGGTAGCGGCGGTCCGGCTCGTCGTCGTAGCCCGGCGGGACGTAGACCTCCAGCGGCCGCTCGTGCGGGTCGCCGAGCGGGTTGCCGCGCAGCAGCTCGCTGGTGAGCACGTGCTCGTCGACGCGTCCGGCGAGGTCGGCGGACCAGGGCAGCATGTGATCTCCTTCGGTCGGGTACGGCCCGACCGTATCCGGAGAGGCGTGAGCGGTCGCGGGAGACCTCTCCCGCGACCGCTCGTCACAGCGTCGTCAATGCTCGTTCTCGGTGCCGAAAACGCGTACTTCGACACAGTCAGCGCCCTGGGAGCTTCGGCTGCTCGTACGCCAGCCGCTGTCCGTGAGTTCGGGTTCGCCACTCATCTCCTGCGCTCCTCTCGTGATGGAAACGGTCATCCCCTGGGATATGGGGACGTTTTCTTGAACTCATCCGCCACGAGGGCGATGAAGTCGGTCGACTCGTCGGGTGGCAGCGCCGCGGCTCGCAGGTGATCGAACCAGGTCGTGTGCCGGCGGACGTCCTTGTCCTTCTCGAGGAAGATGTTCCCCGCGGGCGAGTCGACGTAGACGACGTCGAGATCGGTCGGGTCGGGGAAGCCGATGATGGTGAACGCTCCGCCGAGCCCCGGATGGGCGCCGCGGGTGAAGGGCAGCACCTGGATCGTGACACTCGGCAGCTCGTCCACCTCGAGGAGCCGGGCGAGCTGGGCCCGCATCACCGCGTGCCCGCCGATCGGGCGCCGCAGCACGGCCTCGTCGAGGACGGCCCACATCTCCAGCGTGCCCGCGTCGGCGAGCATGGCCTGGCGCCGCCGCCGCAGGGAGATCATGCGGTCGATGTTGGCCGCGCTCTCCGTCGGCTGGCCGACCTTGATCAGTGCGCGGCTGTACTCCTCGGTCTGCAGCAGGCCGGGGACGAGATGAGTCTGGAACGTACGGATCGAGGCGGCCGACGCCTCGAGGCCGACGTAGGTGTCCAGGCCCGCGGAGAGCACGGATTCGTACTCCGTCCACCAGCCGCGCTGCTGGGCGTCTTTGGCCAGGGTGAGCAGCTGTTCGCGCTGGGTCGCGTCGCCGACCTGGTAGAGGTCGAGCATGTCGCGGACGTCGCGGATGCGGGCGACGGACTTGCCGGTCTCGATGCGGCTGACGCGCGACATCGAGCACTCGAGGTGCTTGGCGACATCCTCGATCATGAGGGACGAGGCCTCACGCAGCCGGCGGAGTTCCATGCCCAGGCGGCGACGGCGGACCGTGGGACTTTGAGAATCGGACATCGTGCACCTCCAGGGCGACCGGCCTGGACGGAGAGAGGGGGACGAAGAGGGAACGGTGGACGGAAGCGGCCGGCGGCAGCGGAGGGCGCCGGATTGCTCGCCCCGAGATGCTGTCCGATGCTAAAGAGTATGCGGGCTTGGGTACAGACGGTCGGAGTTTTTGTCCGATACTACTTGCGTGCCTCATTTGAGCAGGTCATCCTGAAAATTGAGGTCACTCACGGTTGTCGGTTGAGTACCTCTTGCCACGACATGGCACTTTACCTGTTCAATGCTATGCGGCTCACCCTTTTGTGTCGTACTGGCAACCCCGAAAGGGCTGTTTGATGGCGGATGACGCCGATTCGTACGCGGTGTCACGACGACATCACCTAGCGACGCTGTCGTACGAAGCCGGCCTGCGTGGCCTGGAGAGTCGGCTCGTCGGCCCCGCCGGTGACATACTCCGGGTCGCCCGTCCGTCGGGCGGCCGCGACACGATGGTCCTCGCCGTCCCCGCCTCGGACGGGGGTTGGTCGTACCTGTGGGGTGGAGGCGGCAGCGCCGCCACCGCCGATCCGTCACGCGCCGCAGAGCTGATCGCCGCCTTTCTCGGTCACTGACGAATTCGCGGCACTACCCGCTCCCCCCTTCCCAAAACACCGCGTGCGAACGTATGTTCGATGTCGCCCGCCTTCCCCCGGGCCTGTGACCTCGGCGATGGTGTTCGGAAGGCGGGCGGCCCACGTGGGCGAAACGATGGTGTTCGGGTGAGCCGGGCGTACGGCGACCAGGTCCAGGTGTGGCTGGTGGACGGCCGTCCGTCACGGTTCGTGTGGGAGGGCCGGCTCTACACGGTGCTGCGCGTACTCGACCACTGGGTCACCACCCGCGACTGGTGGCGCGACCGCAACCCGGAGGCCGAGGAGGCCACGGCCCGGGAGTTCTGGCAGGTGGAGGCGACCCCCGACAAGGCGATCGGCGTTTACGAACTCCGCTACGACGGGGCGAGCGAGGCCTGGATGCTGTCGCGCGCCTGGAACTGAACCCAACCACCCGACGTACCGGCGTCGTCCACCTGCTGATCTCCGGGGTCGGTCTCGACGAGGCGGAGATCGCGACGACGACCAGGGAGGAGGCCGTCTCCAGGCTGCGGGTGTACTGGATCGACGGTCTCCGAACCCCTCCTCAGGCTCGTACGAAGTCGCGGATCGAGCGGAGGGTCGGTTCGTCCTTCACGCCGGCGATGAGCAGCGTGGTCACCGGGGAGTCGCGCCACAGGGTCAGGCGTTCCCTGATGCGGCCGAGCGGGCCCAGCAGCGAGATCGCGTCCGCCAGGGCGTCCGGGACCGCCTTGATCGCCTCCTCGCGCCGGCCCTCCAGGAACAGGTCCTGGACCCGCTCCGCCTCCTCCGCGTACCCCAGCCGCCCGATCAGATCCAGGTGGAAGTTGCGGTCCCGTGCTCCCATGCCGCCGATGTAGAACGCCAGCGGGATCTTGGCGACCTCCAGCGCGGCGGCGAGGTCGTCGGTGACGATCGTCGTGACCGTCGCCGCGATGTCGAAGCCGGCCGGCCGGCCCGCCAGCGACTCCCCGAAGACCGGCTCGATCAGCGAGGGGTCCACGAACAGCGGCAGCCAGCCCTGGGCGATCTCGGCGGACAGGGCGACGTTCTTCGGGCCCTCGGCGCCGAGGTAGATCGGGATGTCGGGCCGTACGGGATGGGCGATCGACTTGAGCGGCTTGCCGAGCCCGGTGACACCGTCCTCCGGGCCGTACTTCCGCAGCGGCAGCGGATAGTGCGGGCCCTCGCTGGTCACCGGCTCGGCCCGCCGCCAGACGTCGCGCAGGATGCCGACGTACTCCCGGGTGCGCGCCAGCGGCCGGGCGAACGGCACGCCGTACCAGCCCTCCACCACCTGCGGGCCGGACGCGCCGAGCCCGAGGGTGAGGCGCCCGCCGGACAGGGCGTCGAGGGTCAACGCGTGCATCGCGGTGGCGGCCGGGGTGCGCGCCGAGATCTGGGTGACGGCCGTGCCGAGCCCGATCCGCGACGTGCGCGCGCCGTACCAGGTCAGCGTCGTGAAGGCGTCGGAGCCGTACGCCTCGGCGGTGAAGACGTAGTCATAGCCGAGCCGTTCGGCGGCGAGGACCGTCTCGGTGTCGTCCTCGGGATCGCGCTGCCAGTAGCCGAGGTTGATGCCGAGCCTCATGTGCGCCTCCCGTGAATTAGAACGCGTTCTATTCAAGCAGAACCCGACAGACCGCACCTGTCGAGCACGGATCGGCCGTATGTCATGCTGTGCTCTGGCGTAATGCGGAGGAACCCGGTGAGACTCCGGGGCTGTCGCGCAACTGTGACCGGGAAGCCCATCCTCAGTGACGGCCACGGCGTGAGCCGGAAGGCCGAGGACGGGTGTCGATCCGGGAGCCAGGAGACTCCGGCCGCCGATGACAGGCCACCTACGGGCGCGCACACCCGAGGAAAGGACGATCGCCGGGTGAACACCTACCCGTTCTCCGCCGTCGCGGGTCTTGAGGACCTGAAGCTCGCTCTGCTGATCAACGCGGTCTCGCCATCGGTCGGCGGCGTGCTGGTGCGGGGGGAGAAGGGCACCGCCAAGTCGACCGTCGTACGGGCGCTCGCCGCGCTGCTGCCCGGCGTCGCCGTGATCGGGGCCTGCCGGTTCTCCTGCGACCCCGGCGCGCCCGACCCCGAATGCCCGGACGGCCCGCACGACACGGCCGAGACCGAGGTCCGCCCGGCCCGGCTCGTCGAGCTTCCCGTCGGCGCGTCCGAGGACCGCCTCGTCGGCTCCCTCGACATCGAGCGGGCGCTCACCGAGGGCGTACGCGCCTACCAGCCGGGCCTGCTCGCCGCCGCCCACCGCGGCCTGCTCTACGTGGACGAGGTCAACCTCCTGCACGACCACCTCGTCGACCTCCTGCTCGACGCCGCCGCGATGGGCCAGTCCTACGTCGAGCGCGAGGGCGTCTCGATCCGGCACGCCTCGCGGTTCCTGCTGGTCGGCACGATGAACCCCGAGGAGGGCGAGCTACGCCCGCAGCTCCTCGACCGCTTCGGGCTGACCGCCGAGGTCGCGGCCACGCGTGACCCGGACGAACGCGCCCAGGTCGTACGCCGCCGGCTCGCCTACGAGGCCGACCCCGCGCGGTTCGCGGCCGAATGGGCCCGCGCCGACGCCGAGCTGGCCTGGCACATCGGCCAGGCGCGCGACCGCCTGGCCGGCGTCGTGCTGTCCGACGGCGCGCTGCGGCAGATCACCGCGGTGTGCGCCGAGTTCGAGGTCGACGGGCTGCGGGCCGACCTGGTGATGGCCCGCGCCGCCATCGCGCTGGCCGCCTGGTACGACCGCGGCGCCGTCACACCCGCGGACGTACGCCTCGCCGCGCGCCTGGCACTGCCGCACCGGCGCCGCCGCGATCCCTTCGACGCCCCCGGCCTCGACGAGGACAAGCTCGACGACATCCTGGAGCGCACGGGCGACTACGACACCGAAGAGGACACCCCGCCCGGCGGCGAGCAGCCCGTGCCCGCCCCCCGCCCGCCCGACGACGCGGAGGAGACCGTCGAGGACCCGGACCTCGACCCGGAGCCGGACGGACCCGGCCCGGGCGCAGGACCCGAAGGCGAGCAGTCCTCGGGCGAGGGCGCCCTGGTCGACATCGGCCAGGCGCTGTCCGGCGGCGGCGAGAGCGCGGGCGAGGCGAAACCCTCACCGGCCGACGCCGCCTACCGCCCCCGGCTCTTCGTCGTCCCGGGCATCGGCGAGGGCGCCCCGGGCCGCCGGTCACGCTCGCGCACCCCGTACGGCCGCACCACCGGCGCCCGCGCGGGCTCCCGCACCGTGCACCTCACCGGCACCCTGTTCGCCGCCGCCCCGCACCAGCGGGCGCGCGGCCGCAGCGGACCCGGGCTGGTCATCCACGCCGACGACATCCGCGAGCCGGTACGCGAGGGCCGTGAGGGCAACCTCGTCCTGTTCGTGGTCGACGCGAGCGGCTCGATGGCGGCGCGGCAGCGCATGCGCGCGGTCAAGGGCGCCGTCCTCAGCCTGCTGCTCGACGCCTACCAGAGGCGCGACAAGGTCGGCCTGATCACCTTCCGCGGCACCTCGGCCGAGACGGCGCTGCCGCCGACCTCCTCGGTCGAGGCCGGCGCGCGCCGTTTGGAGGACCTGCCGACCGGCGGCCGTACGCCGCTCGCCGCCGGCCTGCTGCGGGCCGCCGGCGTCCTGCGCGCCGAGCACCTCCGCGACCCCGCACGCCGTCCGCTCGTGGTCGTCGTGACCGACGGCCGGGCGACGCACGGCTCGGTCGACGACGCGCTGCGCGCCGCCGGGCTGCTGCGCGACGCCGCCTCTGTCGTGGTCGACTGCGAGAGCGGCCCGGTGCGCCTCGGCCTCGCCGTGCGGCTCGCCGAGCACCTCGGCGCCGAGACGGTGCGTCTGGAGGACCTGCCGGCCGACGGGCTCGCCGGCGTCGTACGGGATCGGAGGGTGGCCTGATGCCCCAGGGCAAGCCGGACAGCGTGCCGGACGACGGCCTGACCACGCGGCAGCGGCGCAACCGCCCGCTCGTGATCGTCCACACCGGCACGGGCAAGGGCAAGTCGACCGCCGCCTTCGGGCTGGCGCTGCGCGGCTGGAACCAGGGCTGGCCGATCGGGGTCTTCCAGTTCGTCAAGTCGGCCAAGTGGCGCATCGGCGAGGAACGCGCGCTGCGCGTCCTCGGCGACTCCGGCGAGGGCGGCCGGGTCGACTGGCACAAGATGGGCGAGGGCTGGTCGTGGATCCAGCGGCCCGGTAGCGAGGAGGACCACGCGGCGGACGCCCGCGAGGGCTGGGAGCAGATCAAGCGCGATCTCGCCGCCGAGACCTACACCCTGTACGTCCTGGACGAGTTCACCTACCCGATGAAGTGGGGCTGGGTGGACGTCGACGACGTCGTGGAGACTCTCACCGCGCGGCCGGGCCACCAGCACGTGATCGTCACCGGCCGCGACGCCGACCCGCGCCTCGTCGGGATCGCCGACCTGGTCACCGAGATGGACAAGGTCAAGCACCCGATGGACGCCGGTCAGAAGGGGCAGAAGGGCATCGAGTGGTGACCCCGCGGCTCGTGATCGCCGCGCCCGCGTCGGGCAGCGGCAAGACGACCGTCGCCACCGGGCTGATCGCGGCGCTGACCGCGCAGGGCCTCGACGTCTCCCCGCACAAGGTCGGCCCCGACTACATCGACCCCGGCTACCACGCGCTCGCGGCCGGGCGGCCGGGCCGCAACCTCGACCCGTGGCTGACCTCGGAGGAGCTCGTCGCGCCGCTGTTCCTGCACGGCGCGCGCGACGCCGACCTCGCCGTCGTCGAGGGCGTCATGGGCCTGTACGACGGCGCCGCGGGCGCCGGCGAGTTCGCCTCGACCGCGCACGTCGCCAAGCTGCTCGCCGCGCCGGTCGTGCTCGTCGTGGACGCGGCCTCGGCGGGCCGGTCCGTGGCCGCGCTCGTGCACGGTTTCGTCACCTACGACCCTGGCGTGCGGATCGGCGGCGTCATCCTCAACCGCGTCGGCTCCGACCGGCACGAGGAGATCTGCCGCGCGGCGATCGAGGAGACCGGCCTGCCGGTCCTCGGCGTGCTGCGCCGTACCGGCGACGCCGCGACGCCCTCGCGCCACCTGGGCCTGATCCCGGCCGCGGAGCGGCGCCCCGAGGCCCTCGCGACCGTCGACCGTCTCGGCGCGCTCGTCGCCGGCTCCTGCGACCTGCGGGCCCTCGTCGCCCTGGCGCACACGGCCGGCCCTCTCACGGCGGAGCCGTGGGACCCGGCCGCCGCCGTCACCGCCCCGGAGGGCGGGCCGCGGATCGCGGTCGCCGGCGGCGCGGCCTTCACCTTCGGCTACGCCGAGAACGAGGAGCTCCTGGCCGCGGCCGGGGCCGAGGTCGTACGGTTCGACCCGCTCCGCGACACCACGCTGCCACCCGGCACCGGCGGCGTCGTGATCGGCGGGGGGTTCCCCGAGACGTACGCCGCCGAGCTGTCGGCCAACGAGCCGCTGCGGCGGGCCGTCGCGGCCTTCGAGGGGCCGATCTACGCCGAGTGCGCCGGCCTGTTGTATCTTTCCCGCCGGCTCGACGACGCCCCGATGTGCGGCGTCCTGGACGCGGAGGCGCGGATGACCGGCAGGCTCACGCTGGGCTACCGCGAGGCGGTCGCGGTACGCGACTCACCGGTGGCGCGCGCGGGCGAGCGGGTCCGCGGGCACGAGTTCCACCGTACGGTCGTGGCGCGCGGGACCGGCGCCGAACCGGCCTGGCAGTGGTCCGCCGAGGGACCGGACGGATTCACCTCGGCGAATTGCCTTGCCTCCTACCTCCATCTCCACTGGGCTGGGATGCCTCAGATGGCAACGCGTTTCGTGGGGGCGGCCGCATGACTTTCGACGAGGGTGTTCTGCTGGAGACCGAGCGGCTGCTGCTGCGGCCCTTCGAGGAGGGCGACGCCGAAGACGTCTACCTCTCCAGCCAGGACCCGGAGATCCGCCGCTGGATGCCGTGGGCGTCGGCGCAGACCAGGCAGACCGCCATCGACTGGTGCACGGCCCACGCGCACCCGGACCCGGCGCGGGCGATGAACTTCGCCATCGTCGCCGGTGACCGGTTCGCCGGGTCGATCGGCATCGGCCGTACGGACTGGACGGACGGCCGCGCCGAGGTGGGTTACTGGATCTCGCCGTGGGCGCGCCGCAAGCGGTACGCCGTGGAGGCGACGCGCGGGCTCGCCGCGTACGCCTTCGAGAAGGGGATGCACCGGGTCGAGCTGCTCACGGCGGTCACCAATTTCGCCTCCCAGGGGGTCGCCGAGAAGGCCGGGTTCACCCGGGAGAGCGTCCTGCGCGAGGCGATGCTCATCAGCACCGGGCGCGTCGACGCCGTCCTGTTCAGCCTCCTGTCGAGCGATCTGTGATGGGCGGTCTCGAGCCCGTCACGTTGCGCACCGAGCGGCTGACGCTCCGGCCGCCCGTGCCCGCCGACGCCGACGACGCCTTCGCGGCCGTGGACCAGGTGGTCCAGCGGTGGATGCCCTGGGCGGTCGGGTACACCCGCGACAAGGCGCGGCAGTGGTGCACCGAGGAGGCGTACCGCGACCCGCTCCGCGAGGCCAACTTCACCATCGTGCCGGACCGTACCGGCCGGTTCGGGGGCGTGATCGGCATCAGCAGGGCCGACTGGGAGAGCGGCGTGGCCGAGACCGGCTACTGGCTGGGCCCCGCCGACCGGCGCCACGGTTACGCCACCGAGGCCGTACGCGAGGTGGCCCGCCACGCCTTCGGGCTCGGCCTCCACCGCCTCGAACTGCTCGCCGCCACCGGCAACCTCGCCTCACAGCGGGTCGCCGAGCGGGCCGGCTTCACCCGCGAGGGCGTCCTCCGGAGCGCGCGGTACCTCCCCGGCGGCGTCCGCGCCGACATGGTGATCTTCAGCCTGCTGCGGGGGGAGCTGTGAGGCTCGTCGGCGTCGGGGTCGGCCCGGGCGACCCCGAGCTGGTCACCGTCAAGGCGGTCCGCGTGCTGCGCGAGGCCGACCTCGTCCTCGTCCCGGTCATGGCGCCCGGCGAGCAGGGCCGCGCCGAGGCCGTCGTACGCGCCCACGTCGACGCGGCCGAACGCGTCGTCTTCGCGCTGAACGACCGCGGCGGCGTCACCGAGCGCCGCGCGAACGCCTGGTCGGCCGCCGCGGACCGCGTCGCACGCGCCTTCGAGGAGGGCGCGGCCACGGTCGCCTTCGCCACCATCGGCGACCCGAACCTCTACTCCACCTTCACCTACCTCGCCCAGGCCGTACGCGGCCGGACGCCGGGCGTCGCGGTCGAGACCGTGCCGGGCGTCACCGCCATGCAGGACCTGGCCGCGCGGTCCGGGACCGTCCTCGCCGAGGGCACCGAGTCACTGTCGCTGCTGCCGCTCACCGGCGGCACCGCCGGCCTGCGCGCCGCGCTGGCGAGCGGCGACACGGTCGTCGCCTACAAGTTCGGCCAGGTCGCCGGCGAGGTGCTGGCCGCGGTCGCCGAGGCCGGCCGGCTGGACGAGGCGGTGTACGGCGCGCGGCTCGGCCTGCCCGGCGAGGACGTCCGGCGGGCCGCCGAGATCGCCGGGCCGGTGCCGTACCTGTCGACCCTGATCGTGCCCGGCCGCCGTACGGGCCTGGGCGGGAAACTGTGAGCGAGGGAGAGGCCATGGACGGCCGGGTGGTGTTCGTCGGTGCCGGCCCCGGAGCCGCCGACCTGCTGACGTTCCGCGCCGCGAAGGCGATCGCCGAAGCGGACGTCGTGATCTGGGCGGCCAGCCTCGTGCACGAGGACGTCCTCCAGCACGCGAGCGCCGATGCGGAGATCGTCGACTCGGCGCGGCTGCCGATGGAGGGCGTGCTGCCCTACTACGAGCGCGCCGCCGCCGAGGGACTCACCGTCGCCCGGATCCACTCCGGCGACCCGGCGCTGTGGGGCGCGCTGCAGGAACAGCTCGACCGCTGCCACGAGCTCGGCCTCGCCACCGAGATCATCCCCGGCGTGTCGAGCTTCTCCGCGGTCGCCGCCGCGGCCGGCCGCGAGCTGACCATCCCCGAGGTCGCCCAATCGGTGATCCTCACGCGCCTGGGCGGCGGCAAGACGCCGATGCCGCCCGGCGAGGAGGTGCGGGAGTTCGCCCGGCACGGCACGACGATGGCGCTGTTCCTGTCGGCGGCCCGGTCCCGTCAGCTCCAGGAGGAGCTGCTGGAGGGCGGCTACCCGCCCGGCACGCCGTGCGTCGTCGCGTACCAGTGCACGTGGCCGGAGGAGCTGATCGTCTCCTGCCGTCTCGACGAGCTGGCCGACACCGTGCGGGCGCACAAGCTGTGGAAGCACACGCTCGTCCTGGTCGGCCCGGCGCTGGAGGCGGGCGGCACGCGCTCGCACCTCTACCACCCCGGTCACTTCCACGGTCACCGGCGTGCCGAGCCCGGGGCGCGGAAGGTGCTCCGGGGTGGCTGACCGGCCCTACGAACCCGACCTGCCGCGCACCATGAAGGTGCGCCAGAAGGCGCTGCGCACCGGCTGGACCACGGGCACCTGCGCCTCGGCGGCGGCCAAGGCGGCCACCGAGGCCCTGACCTCCCAGCGGCCTCAGGACGTGGTCGAGGTGGCGCTGCCGTCGGGGCGGCGAGTGACGTTCGCCGTTGATTCGTGCCTGATCCGCGCCGACCGGGCCGAGGCAGTGGTGATCAAGGACGCGGGCGACGATCCTGACGTGACGCACGGTGCCCGGCTGACCGCGACCGCCTCATGGCGGCCCGAACCCGGCATCGAGCTCGACGGCGGAATCGGCGTCGGCGTCGTCACCAAGCCCGGCCTCGGCCTGGACCTGGGCGGCCCGGCGATCAATCCGGTGCCGCGCAAGATGATCGAACAGGCAGTGGGGGAGTCGGTGGATCTGAAGACGCGGGGCGTACGTGTCGTCATCTCGGTGCCCGATGGGGAGACGATGGCGCGCAAGACGACCAACAAACGGCTCGGCATCCTTGGCGGGATCTCGATCCTGGGCACGACCGGCATCGTGCGCCCGTTCTCGACGGCGTCGTGGCGGGCGAGCGTGGAGCAGGCGGTGGCGGTGATGGCCGCCCAGGGTGAGAAGACGCTCGTCCTGTGCACGGGGGGCCGGACCGAGAAGGGCGCCATGCGGCTGCTGCCGCAGCTGCCCGGCGTCTGCTTCGTCGAGGTCGGCGACTTCACCGGCGCGGCGCTGCGGCGCGCGGTGGAGCACGGCGTCCGGCAGGTGGTGTTCGTCGGCATGGCGGGCAAGCTCACCAAGCTCGCCTCCGGCGTGCTCATGACGCACTACACGCGCTCGCGCGTCGACACCGCCCTGCTCGCCGAGATCACCACGTCGATGGGCGGGTCGGAGGAGCTGGCCGGGCAGGTGGCCGAGGCCAACACGGCGCGGCACGCGTACGAGCTGTGGGAGGCCGGAGGGCTGCTCGGCCGCGCCGGGCGCGAGCTGTGCCGGCGGGTCGCCGGGGTCCTGGAGCAGTTCGCCGCCGAGGCCGCGCCGGAGAGCCCGGGCATCGCCGCACAGGTCGTGCTGGTCGACTTCACCGGGCAACGGATGATCGCGATGTACGGGCGGCTCGGCCGATGATCACGGTCGTCGGCTGCGACGGGTCGCCGTTGCCGCAGCGGGCGATGGACCGCCTCGGCGCCGCCGTCCTCGTCGCCGGCGGCCGGCGGCACCTGGAGGCGGTACGCCCGCCCGCGCACGTACGCCAGGTCGTCATGGGCGACGTCGCGGCGGCGCTGGACGCCGTCGAGGCGTCCGCCGACGACGGGGTGGTCGTGCTGGCGAGCGGCGACCCGGGGTTCTTCGGGATCGTCCGCGCGCTGCGCGAGCGCGGCCACGCGCCCGAGGTGCTACCCGCGGTCTCCTCGGTGGCCGGGGCGTTCGCCCGGATCGGGCTGCCGTGGGACGACGTCGTGGTGACGAGCGCGCACGGCCGCGACCCGCGCACGGCGGTGAACGCCTGCCGGGCGATGGCCAAGACCGCGGTGTTCACCGCGCCCGGCTTCGGGCCCGCGGCGCTCGGCGCGGAGCTCGCCGGCTGGGACCGTACGCTCCACGTCGCCGAGCGCCTGGGTGGTCCGGACGAGCGCGTCACCCGGTGCACGCCGGCCGAGGCGGCGGCCCGCGACTGGGCCGAGCCGAACGTCGTCCTCGCCGTACGAGAAGGTGCTCTGGGGGCTCCCGCACGGCGGCACAACCAGCCCGCGTCGCCGCCGCGCACCCACTCCGGCGACTCGTACCGGCACCGCGCCGGGATGATCACCAAGTGGGAGGTGCGCGCGGTCGCCCTGGCCCGGCTGCGGCCGACCCTGGGCATGCTCGTCTGGGACGTCGGCGCGGGCAGCGGCTCGGTCGGCATCGAGTGCGCCGAACACCACGCGGCCGTCATCGCGATCGAGCGCGACCCGGCGGCGCGTGATCTCATCCGCCACAACGCGGGCACGGCGGACGTCCGCGTCGTGGCGGAGAGCGCGCCGGAGGCCTTCGACGGACTGCCCGACCCCGATGCCGTCTTCGTCGGCGGCGGGGGCCTGGAGGCGCTGAGCGGCGTGCTGGCGCGTGGTCCGAAGACGGTCGTGGCGACGTACGCCGCCGTCGACCGGGCCGCCCTGGCCCGCCGCCTGATGGCCGACGCCGGCTACGCGGTGGAGGGCGGGCAACTGTCCGCCGCGCGCTTCGCCGACCTGCCGGGCGGCTCGTTCCGCCTCGACGCGCAGAACCCGGTGTTCCTGCTGGCGGGGAGCGCGTCATGATCGGAGTCGTCGCCGCGACGGCGAGCGGCCGTACCGCCGCCGAGGCGCTGCGGGCCGCCTGGCCGGACGAGGTGCGGCTGCTGACCGGGCAGAAGGCCGCCGACGCCCTGCGTGAGGCGTGGCGCACCTGCGACGCCGTGGTCAGCTTCCTCGCCGTCGGCGCGACCGTACGCGTGCTCGCGCCGCTTCTGGGCCACAAGAGCACCGACCCGGCGGTCGTGTGCGTGGACGAGTCGATGGCCTTCGCGGTGGCCGTGCTCGGCGGCCACCACGGCGCGAACCTCCTCGCCCGCCGCCTCACCGGCGTCCTCGGCTGCACGCCGGTGGTGACGACCGCGAGCGACCAGAGCAACGTCACGCCGCTCGACTCCTGGGGCGCCGAACTCGGCTTCACCGTCCACAACCCCGACCTCCTCGCCCACGTCGGCGCGGCGGTGCTCTCGGGCGAACCCGTGCGGCTCGACGGCGCGGAGGGCTGGCCGCTGCCGCCCCTGCCGCCGAACGTCTCGCCGCAGGCTCCCGCCGGCGGCCACCGCGTCCTCGTCACCGACCAGGCCGAGCACTCCTGCATGTGCCACCAAGGATGGTTCGACGGCGCGCTCGTCTACCGGCCGAAGTCGCTCGTCGTGGGCGTCGGCTCGGCCCGCGGCGTCGCCGCCGGCGAGGTCGCCGCGCTGGTCGACGCGGCGCTGGCCTCCGGCGAGCTCGCCGCGGAGTCGGTGCGCTGCCTGGCCACCGCCGACCTGAAGGCCGACGAGGAGGGCATCCTCCAGGTGGCCCGCGAACGCGGCTGGCCGGTCGTCACCCACCCCGCCGCCGCCCTCGCCGCCGTCGACGTGCCCAACCCGTCGGAGGTCGTACGCGCCGAGGTCGGCACGCCCAGCGTCGCCGAGGCCGCCGCGCTGCTGTCGGCCGGCGGCGGCGCGCTGGTCGTCCCCAAGCACAAGTCGGCGAACGCCACCGCGGCCGTCGCCCGGCTCCGCCCGCGCGGGCGGCTGTCGATCGTCGGCCTCGGCCCGGGCGCGCGCGACCTGCTCACGCCCCGGGCCGTGACCGCGCTCCAGCGATCGTCGGTGGTCGTCGGCCTGGACCAGTACGTCTCCCAGGTACGCGACCTCCTCCGCCCCGGCACGCGCGTGCTCGCCTCCGGCCTGGGCCAGGAGGAGGAACGGGCGCGTACGGCGGTCGAGGAGGCCACCGCGGGCCATGCCGTCGCGCTGATCGGCTCCGGCGACGCGGGGGTGTACGCCATGGCGAGCCCGGCCCTGGAGTTCGCCGGCCCCGGCATCGACGTCGAGGGCGTGCCCGGCATCACCGCGGCGGTGGCCGCGTCCGGGCTCCTGGGCGCGCCGCTCGGCCACGACCACGCCTACATCTCCCTGTCGGACCTGCACACGCCGTGGGAGGTCATCGAGCGCCGCGTGACCGCCGCGGCCGAGGGCGACTTCACGGTGTGCTTCTACAACCCGCGCAGCCGCGCCCGCGCCTGGCAGCTCGGCCGGGCGCTGGGCATCCTGGCCGGGCACCGCCCGCCGTCGACACCGGTCGGATTCGTCCGCAACGCCGCCCGTACGGACGAGAGCGTGACGCTGACGACGCTCGCGGAGTTCGACCCCGCGGCGGTCGACATGTTCACCGTCGTGGTCGTGGGATCGAGCCGCAGCCGCACGGTGGCGGGGCGTTTCGTCACCCCCAGGGGGTACCGATGGGCCTGAGTCCCGTACGGGTCACCTCCCGCTGCACGGGCTGCGGCGCGTGCCTGCTGACCTGCCCCGAGCGTGCCCTGCGTCCTTACACCGGCTGGACGGAGAGCCCGCTGTACGTCCTGGCGGACCGCTGCACCGGATGCGGTGACTGCGTCGAGGTCTGCCCCGCGGATGCGATCGAGGAGAAATGAGAACCATCCACCCGATTGAGACGAGGTCGCTGGAGATCCTGCGCTCGCGCGTCGACCTCACCTCGATGCCTCCCCTCAGCCGGGCCGTCGCCGAGCGCGTGATCCACGCCAGCGCCGACCTGGAGTACGCCACCGACCTCGTCACCGACGAGGCTCACCTGCGGCAGGGCCTGCGGGCGCTGCGCGACGGTGCCCCGATCGTCACCGACGTCGCGATGGTCGCCGCCGGGATCACCACGAGGTCGGCGATCTGCTCGATCGGCGACCCGGCGGTCGCGGCGCTGGCGAAGGAGCAGGACCTGACGCGGTCCGCGGCGGCGGTGCGGCTGTCCTACGTCAAGTCGGGGCCGGGCGCGGTGTGGGTCGTCGGCTGTGCCCCGACCGCGCTGGAGGAGATCATCGAGTGCGGCGTGGGCCCGGCGCTGGTCATCGGCCTGCCGGTCGGTTTCGTGGGGGCCGCCGAGTCGAAGGCGGCACTGCGCGAGAGCGGCCTGCCCGCCGTCAGCAACGTGTCGGAGAAGGGCGGCTCGGCAGTGGCCGCGGCCGCCGTGAACGCCCTGCTCTACCACGGGGGAGAGGCATGACGCCGCTGCTGCTGGTCGGGCATGGGACGCGTGACGAGGCGGGCGTCGCGGAGTTCGCCCGTTTCGCCGAGCGTCTGCGCGCCCGGCTGCCCGTGGACGTGGCGGGCGGTTTCATCGAACTGTCCCCGCCCCCGCTGACCGACGCCGTCGCCGAGCTGTACGCCGCCGGCCACCGCCACGTCGCCGCCGTGCCCCTCGTGCTCGTCGCCGCCGGGCACGCCAAGGGCGACATGCCCGCCGCGCTCGCCCGCGAGCGGGAGCGCCACCCCGGGCTCACCTACGCGTACGGCCGGCCGCTCGGCCCGCACCCCACCCTGCTCGCGCTCCTGGAAGAGCGACTGGACGCCGTGCTGGACCGGGCCGACCGCGCCGACACCGCCGTGCTGCTGGTCGGCCGCGGCTCCACCGACCCGGACGCCAACGCCGAGGTCTGCAAGGCCGCGCGGCTGCTCTGGGAGGGGCGCGGCCTGGCCATGGTCGAGACCGCCTTCGTCTCCCTCGCGAGGCCGGGCGTGCCCGAGGGCCTCGAACGCTGCCGGCTCCTGGGCGCGGAGCGGATCGTCGTCCTGCCCTACTTCCTGTTCCCCGGCGTCCTGCCCGACCGCGTCGTCGCCGAGGCGCGGTCCTACGAGGGCGCCGAGGTGCGCTGCGCCGAGGTGATCGGCGACTGCGACGGCCTGGCCGACCTCGTGGTCGAGCGCTACGAGGAGGCCCTGCACGGCGACATCCGGATGAACTGCGACTCCTGCGTCTACCGCCTCCCGATGCCCGGCTTCGAGGACCGTGTCGGCGCGCCGCAGCACCCCCACCACCACCCTCACGACCATGACCATGCGCACTGACGTCGACCTGCGCCACCACGGCGACGCCGAGGTCGGCCCGGGCCTGGTCGACCTCGCGGTCAACGTACGGCCGGGCACGCCGCCCGCGTGGCTGGCCGCCCTGCTGCGCGACAGCGTGGCCGGCCTCGCCGCGTACCCGGACGCCTCCCGTGCCCGCGAGGCCGTGGCGCGCCGCCACGGACGGCCCGCCGACGAGGTCCTGCTCACCGCCGGCGCCGCGGAGGCGTTCGTGCTCCTCGCCCGTACGCTGGAGCCCCGCCGCGCCGTGGTGGTGCACCCACAGTTCACCGAGCCGGAGAGCGCGCTGCGGTCGGCGGGCCACGAGGTCGAGCGGGTCGTCCTCGGCGGTGACTTCCGCCTCCGCCCGGTACCCGAGGACGCCGACCTCGTCATGGTCGGCAACCCGACCAACCCCACCTCGGTCCTGCACCCGGCCGCGGCCGTCGCGGCGCTGGCCCGGGAGGGCCGCGTCCTCGTCGTGGACGAGGCGTTCATGGACTGCGTGCCGGGCGAGATCGAGAGCCTGGCGAGCCGCCGCCTGCCCGGCGTGATCGTCCTCCGCAGCCTCACCAAGACGTGGGGGCTGGCCGGGCTGCGCGCGGGGTACGTCCTGGGCGAGCCGTCGCTCCTGGCGCGTCTCGCGGAGGCGCAGCCGCTCTGGTCGGTCTCCGCACCCGCGCTCGTGGCCGCCGAGGCGTGCGTGAGCCCCCGCGCGCTCGCCGAGGCCGACGCGTGGGCCCGCGGCCTCACGGCCGAGCGCGAGCGTCTCGTGGCCGCGCTCGGCGGTCTCGGCGTTCGCGTGGTGCCCGGGGGGCGGGCGTCGTTCGTGTGTGTGCACGTGCCGGACGGCCTGGCCGTACGAGAGGCGCTGCGGGCACGCGGGTACGCGGTCCGGCGCGGCGACACCTTTCCGGGTCTGGGTCCAGACTGGCTCCGCGTCGCCGTACGCGACGAGGCGACCAACCGCGCGTTCGTGTCCGAGTTCGCCGGAATCGTAGGATCCCGGCACCCCGTCTGACCGTCGTTTCAACCATCTGTCACTGCCCGAGGAGAGACATGGACCTCATCGCCGAGACGATCGCCGCGATCCGTCCCCTGGACGAAGCGGCGATGCAGGCGGCACGGGAGCACCAGGACCGGCTGACCAAGCCGCGCGGCGCGCTCGGGGCGCTGGAGGAGCTGTCGGTACGCCTGTCCGGTATCGCGGGGGCCTGCCCGCCGCCGATGCCCGAGCCCGCCGCCGTCGCGGTCTTCGCCGCCGACCACGGGGTGCACGCCCAGGGCGTGACGCCGTGGCCGCAGGAGGTGACCGCGCAGATGGTGGCCAACTTCCTGGCCGGGGGAGCCGTGGTCAACGCCTTCGCGCGCCAGTTCGGCGCCGAGGTGCGCGTCGTCGACGTCGGGGTCAAGGCGGAACTGCCGCCCGCCGACGGCCTGGTCTCCCGCAACGTCGCGCACGGCACCGCCGACATCACGCTCGGGCCCGCCATGACGCCCGGGCAGGTCCGCCAGGCGGTCGAGGCGGGCATCGAGGTCGCCCGCGAGCTCGTCGCCGCAGGGAACCGCTGCCTGATCACCGGCGACATGGGCATCGCCAACACGACCGCCTCGGCCGCCCTCGTCGCCGCCTTCACCGGCCGCGCGGCCGAGACCGTCACCGGGTACGGCACCGGCGTCGACGACGCCACCCACGAACGCAAGATCAAGGTCGTACGCTCCGCGCTCGCGCGCGCCGGGCTGGCCGCCGCCGACGGCACGCCCACCACCGCCGACCCGCTGACCGTGCTCGCCGAGCTGGGCGGCCTGGAACACGCGGCGATCACGGGCTTCATCCTGGGCGGCGCCGCCGAGCGGGTCCCGGTCGTGCTCGACGGGGTGATCGCCGGGGCCGCCGCCCTCGCCGCCGCGGCCCTCGCCCCGGACGTACGCGCCGTGTTCGTCGCCGGCCACCGCTCCGCCGAGCCGGGCCACGCGGCCGCGCTCTGGCAGCTCGAGCTCCGGCCCCTCATCGACCTCGAACTCCGGCTGGGCGAGGGCACCGGCGCCCTCCTGGCCCTCCCGATCGTGCAGAGCGCCGTACGCGTGCTGCATGAGGTGGCCACGTTCGACTCCGCCGGTGTCGCGGACAAGGCTTGACCAGGTCCGAGTACCTTTGGGTGCTGAAGAACCATTGATGGCCGGCAACCATGCCCGCCCGACTCAGGAGACCCTCGCGTTGCCCCCCTACCTGCTAGGCCTGCGCCTCGACGGGCGGCGCGCCGTCGTCGTCGGCGGCGGACGCGTGGCGCAGCGGCGTGTGCCCGCGCTGCTCGTCGCCGGCGCGGAGGTGGTGCTGATCTCTCCCGAGGTCACGCCTGCCCTGGAGGACCTCGTGGCACGGGGCGAGCTGACCTGGCAGCGGCGGCCGTACACCGGCGGCGACTGCGACGGGGCCTGGCTCGTCCAGGCGTGCACCGACGACGGCAAGGTCAACGCGGCGGTCGCCGCCGAGGCGGAGGGTCTGCGGATCTGGTGCGTACGCGCCGACGACGCCCAGGCCTCCGCGGCCTGGACGCCGGCGAGCGGCCGGGTCGGCGAGACCACGGTCGGCGTGCTGGCGGGCGGCGACCCCAGGCGCGCGGCGGGCGTACGCGACGCGGTGCTCGACGGCCTGCGCGACGGCACCCTGAACGCCCGCCACTCACGGCACAAGCCGGTGGGCGTCGCCCTCGTGGGCGGCGGTCCCGGCGACCCCGGTCTGATCACCGTGCGCGGCCGGCGGCTCCTCGCCCAGGCCGACGTCGTGGTGACCGACCGCCTGGCCCCGCGCGAGCTGCTCGACGAGCTGCCGGGCGACGTGGAGATCATCGACGCGGCCAAGATCCCGTACGGCCGATCGGTCACGCAGGAGCACATCAACGCGGCGCTCGTGGAGCACGCGAAGGCCGGCCGGTTCGTCGTACGGCTCAAGGGCGGAGACCCGTTCGTCTTCGGCCGCGGGGCCGAAGAAGTGATCCACTGCGCGCGCGAGGGCATCCCCGTCACGGTTGTGCCCGGGATCACTAGTGCGATCGCGGTTCCCTCGGCGATCGGCGTTCCGGTCACCCACCGTGGGGTCGCCCAGGAGTTCCACGTCGTATCGGCGCACGTGGCCCCGGGTCACCCCGCCTCGACGGTCGATTGGGAGGCGCTCGGAAGGTCGAGCGGGACGCTGATTCTCCTTATGGCAGTGGAGCGGATGGGTGTGATCGCCGACACTCTCATGCGCTATGGTCGGTCGCCTGAGACACCTGTTGCGGTTATCCAGGACGGTACGCTGCAGAGCCAGCGCACGCTCATGGCGAGCCTCGCGACTGTGGCGGACGACATGACGGCCAGCGGAGTACGACCACCGGCGATCATCGTCACCGGCGAGGTCGTCCACGTGGCACGAGAGATCGAAATGCTGAGAGCGGATATGGGGCGGCTCCGTGACACCCCCGGCTGACCAGGGCGCCGCCAAGCACAAGGCGGCCTCCCTCCCACTCGACGAGGTCCTGGCTGACATGCGGGACCAGATCGCCTCCTTCCGGTTCGTCCTTGACGCACCGGGTGCGGAGGAGGCGGCCATCACCCAGCAAGACCTGCTGAACCAGCTCGACGACTACGTGCTCCCCCGAGTGCGCCGTACCGACTCGCCGCTGCTCGTCGTGCTGAGCGGCTCCACCGGTGCGGGCAAGTCGACGCTGGTCAACACGCTCGTCGGCGCGAGAGTCAGCGCCACCGGCGTGCTCAGACCGACGACGAGCAGCCCGATCCTGGTCTGCCATCCCGACGACGCCGACTGGTGGCTGGACGAGCGCTACGTCCTGCCCGGTTTCGGACGGGTGCCCGGCCCCGCGCCGGACGCCGTGGTCGGCGATCAGCTCGTCATCATGAAGAGCGAGGTGCTGCCCAAGGGGCTCGCCCTGCTCGACAGCCCCGACGTCGACTCGGTCTTCGAAGAACACCATGAGTTCGCGGCGCAGTTCCTTGCCGCCGCCGACATCTGGGTGTGCGTGACGACGGCGGCGCGCTACGCGGACGCGCAGGTCTGGCGGCTGCTGCACCGGGCGAGGGATCACGGCGCCACTCTCGGCATCGTGCTGTCCCGCATCCCGGAGGGCGGCGAGGAGGTCGTCGAGCACTTCGCCGAGATGCTCAAGGACAACGGCCTGGAAGCGGCGGCGGAGTTCACGATCGCTGAGACCAAGGTCTCGGGAGGCATGCTACCTGCGGAAATGGCCGACGAAGTTCACGGTTGGTTGACCAGAATCACCGAAGATGAAGATGGCCGTACCGCAGTGATCAGGTCCACCTTGGGTAGCGTGCTCGACACTTTCCGTACTCGCGTCCCCGAACTCGCCAAGCGGGTCGAGGAGCAGGTCGCGCTGCGTACGATGCTGCGCGAAGAGGTCGAGGCCACGTACGCCACCGCGCTCTCCGAGCTCGACGAGGCGACGCGCAACGGTTCCCTGCTGCGCGGCGAGGTCCTCGCCCGCTGGCAGGACTTCGCCGGCACCGGCGATCTCGAACGCGCCCTGCAGGCGCGCGGACAGGTCGGTCACCGTGGCGGCCGTCGCCGCCGCGCCCCCGCCCGCGTACGCGCGCTGAAGGTGGCGTTGCGGAGCGGTCTGGAGTCGCTGGTCATGGCGGCCGCCGAGCGCGCCGCGGAGGACGTCGTGAACCGGTGGCAGAGCCGCCCGGCAGGCGCCGACCTCCTCGAAGGGCGCACCGACGAGCTCGGCCGTGCCTCCGGCGAGCTGTCCCGCCGCGTCGCGCGTGCGGTCAGCTCCTGGCAGGACCACATCATCGAGCTGATTCGTACGGAAGGCGTCACCAAGCGGGCCGTGGCCAAGTTCGTCTCCTACGACGACGAGGCGTTGTCCCTGGTGATGATGGTGGGTCTGTTCGGTTTCGGGACCGGCGACGTCAACGTCGAGGCGGGCACCAGCGCGGTGCCGCAGCGATTGCTCAAGGCGCTGTTCGGCGCCGAGTCCTTGCGTAGCATGAGCGCCAAGGCCAGGGCCGACCTGCGCGGCCGGATCGGGATGCTCTACGACGACGAGGCCATCCGGTTCGGGCAGGCGCTCGACGGTGCCGGAGTGCCGGACGAGACCACGCCGGTCCAGCTCTACCAGGCCACATACAACCTTGAGGTCGCCCGGTGAGTCGCTCCCGGGCGCTTCTTCGACACCACGAGGAGCGCGACCGATGACGGCGACGACACCGCCGGTCTCCTCCCTTGAGGAGCCCGAGTTCGCACCGCGGTCCACCGCGTCCGGACTGTCCGCCCGCCTCGACGCTCTCGACCGCCTCGTCGCGCTCGGCGACGGACGCGTCGACCGGGCCCTCATGGCCGACGCGTCGAGACTCCTGGCCCGCGCGGGCGAACGCCTGCGGCTGTCCGGCGAGCACACGGTGGTCGCGCTGGCCGGCGGCACGGGCAGCGGGAAGTCCTCGCTCTTCAACGCCGTCTGCGGGCTGGAGCTGTCACCGACCGGCATCCGCCGCCCGATGACGAGTTCCGCCCACGCGTGCGTGTGGGGCCTCGAAGGCGCCGGCCCGCTGCTCGAGTGGTTGGAGATCGACCCGAGACACCGTTACGCCCGCGCGAGCGCGCTGGACGCCGACGGCGCCGGCTCGCTCCAGGGCCTGCTCCTGCTCGACCTGCCCGACCACGACTCCATCCGCGCCGCCCACCTGGCCGAGGTCGACAAGTACGTCAGTGTCGCCGACCTGATCATCTGGGTGCTCGACCCGCAGAAGTACGCCGACTTCGCCGTCCACCGGCGCTACTTCGAGAAGCTCTCGGGCCACACCGGGGTGACCCTGATCGTCCTGAACCAGATCGACCGCCTGGAGCCCGAAGAGGTCAGCGAGTGCGTCAAGGACCTCCGGCGCCTGCTGGAGGCCGAGGGCATGGGCGGTCCGGTCATCCTCACGACGTCCGCGAAGACCGGAACGGGCGTGGAGGGCTTCCGCGAGGTCCTGGCGGACGCGGTCGCCGCCCGCCAGGCGCGTCTGGAGCGCCTGGTCGCCGACATCGACCGCCTGGTCAACCGCTTCGAGAGCCAGTACGGCGACGCCGACCCGGCGTCGACGGTCGACGAGCGCCGCACCGCGGCCCTGGCCGAGGCCCTGTCGGACGCCGCCGGAGTCCCGGCCGTGGCCGAGTCGATGGAGAGCGCCTACTCCCTGCGCGCCCTGGACTACGTGGGCTGGCCGGTGGGCCGCCTGGTGGCCCGCCTGCATTCGGACCCGCTGCGGCGCATGCGCCTGGGCGAGCTGCGGCAGGAGCTGAGGGCCGCCTTCACCACTCCGGTCAACGCCCAGCAGGCCCACGTGGACAACGCGCTGCAGGAGGTGACGGAGGGCGTCATACGCGACCTGCCCCCGTCGTGGCAACGCTCGGTCCGGGACGCGGGCCGTTCACAGGCGGAGGAGCTCCCGGAGGCGCTGGGCAACGCGCTGCGGGAGGTCGTGCCGAGCTTCAACCAGGTGCCGGCGTGGTGGTGGTTCGTCCGAGCGTGGCAGTACCTCCTCATCGCCGCGACGGTGCTGGGCGTGGTGTGGCTGGGCGCCATCCTGGCGTACGGCGTGGTGAAACTGGGCGACCCGCCGCTGAGGCTGGTGGGGGACACGTCGGTGGCGCCGTACGTGGGCCTGCTGGTGGTCTGCACACTGGGGCTCGGTGCTTTTACCGGTTCCGCGGCCCGGAACATGATCGCTCTCTCCTCGGTCCGCCACAGCGAGCGCCTGGAGGAACAGATGCGCGCGGGCATCTCGACGGCGGCGAAGTCGCTGGTCATCGAGCCGGTGGAGCGGGAGCTGGCGGTGTACCGCAGCTTCCGCGAGGAGGTCTCCGCAGCGGTCCACGGTCTGGTCCCGTAGATCGTTTTTGAGGTGTGGATCCCGCGTTGTCGAGCCGGGGTTTCCGTGAGAGTCCTTGCGGCGGTCCGGGGCCGTTTGTGGGCCCTGGGCCGCCGGTCCGTCGAACGCCGCAGAGACTCCCTCGGGGTATGCCGCTTGCCGTCCGTTCGCGGGCTCGCAGCCGAATAAGGCTACGGATCGAACCGTGGATCGGCGGAAAGGCCCTCGCAAGGCTTTCTGTATGCCGCCGACTCACCACTCCAGAGCTCGGTTTGCGCAGGCCGCCGCCCTACGCGGGCTGACCGGAGCGCCGAGCGCGCCTGCTCACCCAGCGCTACCTCTCTCGACTCTCGTTGTATCCGGCAAACGTGTCGATCAAGGCCGACGGCGCCCACAGACTCGGCAGGCGTCCGGTCTCTGCCGTCCTCACCGACCGCTTCGCCGCGCCTGAAATCGCAGACAGCTCTCCGAGACGCCGTCGGCATCGCGCCGAATGGCCGCGACGCCGACCTCGGACCCGCCGACGGACTGTCGCTCACTCCGAGTTATCCACAGGTAACGCAGGGGTCTAGAACTGCCCACCCGACATCGGCCACGGTGGATGTCACACCGGCGGCACAGAGCCGCCGGACAGACCGGAGGACTCACCGTGAACGACGCAATCATCACCGTGGTCGGCTTCGTTGCCCAAGACCCCCACTTCGAGATCCTCTCGAGCGGCACGTCGCTGATGTCGCTGCGGATCGGCAGCACCCCGCGCCGCTACGACCGTGAGATCGGCCAGTGGCGCGACGAGGACCCGATGTTCCTGACGGTGAGTTGCTGGCGCAGCTTGGCCGACAACCTGCAGGGATGCGAGCTGCAGCGCGGCGACCCGGTGATCGTCACAGGCAAGCTCCGCATCCGCGAATTCACCAAGGACGGTCAACCACGCTTTTCCGCCCAGATCGAGGCCACCACCGTGGGCCACGACCTCAGCCGAGGAGTCGCCCGCTTCCAGCGTTCCCAGCGCACCGCCGGCCAGCCGGAAGACCGCCGCCAAGCCGACGACCTCGCCGACCGCTGGCTGGAGGAAACCCCGGACGATCTCGCTGAAGGAGCCACCGCGCTGACCAGGAACAGGAACACGACCGACGACGCCGACGAGACGGACGAAACCAGCGAGACGGGCCCCTTCCGTGCCGTCGCCTGACCGCAGAGCGAAGATCACCCGGCGACACCAGTCCCCACGATGCCACCGTGGCGGAGGCCTGCCCGCCGCAACCGCCCACGAAGCAATCCACGCCCGACGAAGACCTGACTGAAGGACCGGCCGTCACCGAAATGTCGCGACTCTCCCGTGATGCCCGGCAATGCCGGGGAAGAGCGGGAACACGACACCGACTACCGCCGTCACACACGAGAGGAGAGGCAATGACAGCGTCTCCTGGCCCAGGGAGGTCGCTGAGCCCGAGCAGAGCTCCAGCGAGCACCCGCCGGCCGAACACAACACCTCGATAACCGAAAATCCGCATGCGCAGTCAGCCCGTCACCGTTTCACGGGAAAGGAGCGAAGACATGATCGACCGCATCCGCCACGGCGTCTCCTGGACTCGCACGACCGCCTGAGCCCGGCCCGAAGCCCCGCGACGAGCCACACCGGACGCGGTCCCGAGCCGGCCCACACGCCCAACCGAGCCAGACCGCCGTCGGCCACGGCAGAGCCAGCGTCGGCCCCGCCGTCCGGCATGGACTCGCCTAGGGACAAAGACATCCAAACCCGAACCCCCCAGCCGCCTGACGAGGGGGCATGGCGAACTGAGGGAGACAGTACGGATAAAGAGGGGGCACCGCTGCCGGTGCTCGGCGCCTGGACACCCCGAGGCGCCCAGCCGCCGAGCACCGGCAGCACAAAACGCCGGCGCCCCTGTCCTGGACCCTGCCAATGGATGCCGGGCTGCCGATGCCGCTAAACGGCCAGTTGCCTGGGTGATCTCGGACGGCCCCGAAAGGCCATCGACTCACAGCACCGTAAGCCCCGGCCGGCCATTGCGCGCCCGGCAGGGCGCGCGGAGCTCACCCGCCCGTCCCACGGACCGCCAGGTCCCACGGGCCGGTTCCAGCGGGTCACCGAGTTGCGGGTCGCCGGGTGTCGCGGGTCGGTTCCAGGGGATTGCCGGGCCGCTGCGGGTCGGCCTCTCCTACGGGTCGGTCCCAGCGGGTCGCCGGGTAGCGCAGGGCGCCAGGATCCACGGGTTGCCAGGTCCCATGGGTCGGTTCCGGCGGATCGCCGGGTGCTGCACATCGCCAGGTCCCGTAAGGTCGCCTGGTCCTGCGGGTCGGTCCGTCCCAAGAGAGCGGTTCCAGGGGCGCCGGGTGCTGCGCATCGGCGAGGTGGTGGGCGTCGCCTGGTCCTGCGGGTCGGCCCGTCCCAAGGGATGGTTCCCACAGATCGTTGGCTGCGCATTGTCGGGGTCTCGTAGTTGCCAGGTCCTGCGGGGCGGTCGATCCGGCTGACGAGTCAGGTTGGTTCACGGGCCGCCGGCGCCTGCGGTCGCTGGGCGATCTCCAGTCCGTCGGTGGCCTTGCCGTCGGCCAGCCCACGCCAACCGGCCTGTCGCCGCGGCGACTGAACCGCCTGGCCAGAGGTGTAGCGGACTACGGTCACGATCATCGGTTCGTGGGTTACCCCCGTCAGGCCACGGGCCGCGCGGGCGTTTGACCCGTGAAGCGGTATGTGGCAGCGAACGGAGGTATGAAGATCGCCTTATTCGGCGTTGAGGACGTCGTCGGCGTGGCACCTCTTGCGCCGGCGCCCGGAGGCGTGGCGTACAGATGAACGTGCAGCTTGTAGTGGCTCGTCCCGAATGGATGGTGACCAGCGGGGTCGGGCGGACGGCAGGACTGACGCCCTGTCGGCGTCAGATCCAGGAGACTCCGCGCATCCTGATTTCCCTTTCCGGAAATGGTGCGTCCCACCCGGCGCTGGACCGGACGGGTACGGGGGGCAACTCAGGGGGGCGATGAGCGCCTGCGGGCCTGAGCGTACGCCCATCATCCCTCAGGCGCTCTAAGAAGGTACAGCTTTTCCTGCCCACCCCGCACACATTGCAACTATCCTATTACTGAATGTGATTCGATGACCGGGTGACGGGGGCTGCCCTCAGCCAGAGGGCTGCCCGTACCCGCGGCTCCGGCCCGATCCGTTGGGGGAACGATGACGGCAGTGCATCAGTCGGCCGCCGAGGACCGGGGCGACATGGCGAGGAAGCCTCGGCGCTGGCCGCTCCTGGCCCAGCCCGCTCCAGTGATCGCGTACGTCGCCGTGGTCGTGGGGCTTCACTTCGCGCTGATCGGCATCCTGGCGGCGCGGACCGAGTGGCGAACGGACGCGCTGCTCACGTTCGGCGCGTTGATGGCCGCCGGGGCCATCTGCATCGAGGCGTCCCGCCGTCTCGGCATGCCGGCCGGCATCGGGCGGGACCTCCTGTCCGCCTGGTGGCTCCCGGTGGCATTGCTCCTGCCACCTGTGTACGCCCTGTTGATCCCGATTCCGATGCAGGCCCTGCTGCAACTGCGTGTCCGGCGGACCTTGTTGCACCGCCGGGCGATCGTCTCGGCCGCTCATGGGCTGGCCGGCGCCGCGGCGTCGGCCGCCTTTCACCTGGTCGTGCCCGACCCGCTCAGCGGCAGCGCCCAGTGGCTCGGCGAACTTGAGGCCATCATCCCCGCGATGGTCGGCTGCGCCGTCCTGTTCACACTGATCAACACCACGATCGTCGCGGTCGCCGCGCACAGTTCCGCGCCCGGCTGCCGCTGGCACGAGCACCTCCGCAACCGCGAGCACCTGGTCCTCGACGCCGTCGAACTCTGCCTCGGCGTCCTGGTCACCATCGCCTGCGCGCTCACGCCTCTCCTGATCCTCGTCGCGCTCCCGCCCGTGATGTTGCTCCAGCGCAGCCTGATGCATCAGCAGCTCCAGGCCGCGGCACGTACGGACGCCAAGACCGGTTTGCTCAACGCCGCGGCCTGGCAGCGCGAGGCCGACACCGAGATCGCCCGCGCCAACCGCACCGGCGAGTCGCTCGCCCTCCTGCTGATCGACATCGACCACTTCAAAAGAGTCAACGACGCCCACGGACACCTGGCGGGCGACCAGGTCCTGATCGGCGTGGCCGGCACTTTGGTGAGCCAACTACGCGAGTACGACGTCGTCGGGAGATTCGGCGGCGAGGAGTTCGTCGTACTGCTCCCGGGCGCCGACATCCTGGAGGGCTGCCGCGTCGCCGAACGTCTCCGCAACCGCGTACGCCGCCTGTCCGTCCCCGCCGACGACGAGTCCGTCACCGTCACCGTGTCCGTCGGAGTCGCCCTCTTCAGAACTCATGGCCAGGATCTGCTCGAACTCCTCACCTCTGCCGACCTCGCCCTTTACCGAGCAAAGGAATCCGGCCGCGACCGAATCTGCCTCCCCGCCACCCAAAAAGCCTGACGCCAGGCAGGCGAGAGGGCTCAGCGGCCGCAAGACACTGCCTGGTACGTGGCTGATGGCACGGGCATATGGCGGCGCGCGAATGCCGGCGGTCTTTTCACCGACGGCGTGGCCGTCCGCGGTATCCCGGCCACGAGACCAAAGGGCCACATTCGGCCGGATGTCGCGCGACGCCCGCAAGGAGATATGGCCACCCCCGAGCGAGTCCGTCCCGAATCAAGGCGCCCGCCGCCCACCAAAGGCCCGACCGGCGCGCGACACCGGCTCGCAGCGGTAAGGCCACCATCTCAGAGGCCATAGGCTTGAGGACATGCCGGAGTACATCTACACGATGCAGCGCGTGCGCAAAGCGCATGGTGACAAGGTCATTCTCGACGACGTCACCCTCAGCTTCCTCCCCGGGGCGAAGATCGGTGTCGTCGGACCCAACGGCACCGGCAAGTCGACCCTGCTTCGGATGATGGCCGGCCTCGAGCAGGTCTCCAACGGCGACGCGAAGCTCATGCCCGGCTTCAGCGTCGGCATGTTGCAGCAGGAGCCGCCCCTCAACGAGGACAAGACCGTCCTGGGCAACGTGGAGGAGGGCGTCGCCGAGACCAAGGCGATGCTGGACCGGTTCAACGAGATCGCCGAGAAGATGGCGACCGACTACTCCGACGAGCTGCTCGACGAGATGGGCAAGCTCCAGGAGCAGCTCGACCACCGCAACGCCTGGGACCTCGACAGTCAGCTCGAGCAGGCCATGGACGCCCTCCGCTGCCCGCCTCCGGACGCGACCGTCACCCAGCTCTCCGGCGGTGAGCGCCGTCGCGTCGCCCTCTGCAAGCTGCTGCTCGAAGCCCCCGACCTCCTCCTTCTCGACGAGCCGACCAACCACCTCGACGCCGAGAGCGTGCAGTGGCTGGAGCAGTTCCTGGAGAAGTACGAGGGCACCGTCCTCGCCGTCACCCACGATCGCTACTTCCTCGACAACGTGGCCGGCTGGATCCTCGAGCTCGACCGCGGGCGCTGCCACCCGTACGAGGGCAACTACTCCACCTACCTGGAGAAGAAGGCCGAGCGTCTCAAGGTCGAGGGCGCGAAGGACGTCAAGAAGAAGAAGCGCCTGGAAGACGAGCTCGAGTGGGTCCGCTCGAACCCCAAGGCACGCCAGACCAAGAGCCGTGCCCGTCTGCAGCGGTACGAGGAGATGGCGGCCGAGGCCGCGAAGTACCGCAAGCTCGACTTCGAGGAGATCCAGATCCCGCCGGGCCCGCGCCTGGGCACGACGGTGATCGTCGCGGATCACCTCACGAAGGGGTTCGACGACCGGCTTCTGATGGAGGACCTGTCCTTCACCCTGCCGCCGAACGGCATCGTCGGCGTCATCGGGCCGAACGGCGTCGGCAAGACCACGCTGTTCCGGATGATCGTCGGCCAGGCCGGCGCCGGGGCGCCTCCCGAGGCGGCCGACGACGGCGAGAAGCCCGACGAGGGGGTGCTCAAGGTCGGCGAGACCGTCCAGATCTCCTACGTCGACCAGGGCCGCGGCGGCATCGACCCGAAGAAGAACGTCTGGCAGGTCGTCTCCGACGGCCTCGACCACATCAAGGTCGGCCAGGTCGAGATGCCGAGCCGTGCGTACGTCGCCGCGTTCGGGTTCAAGGGTCCCGACCAGCAAAAGCCCGCGGGTGTGCTGTCCGGCGGCGAGCGCAACCGGCTCAACCTCGCGCTCACCCTCAAGCAGGGTGGCAATGTCCTGCTGCTGGACGAGCCGACCAACGACCTCGACGTCGAGACCCTCGGCTCGCTGGAGAACGCCCTGCTGGAGTTCCCCGGCTGCGCCGTGATCACCTCCCACGACCGGTGGTTCCTCGACCGCATCGCCACGCACATCCTGGCGTGGGAAGAGGGCTCCACCTGGTTCTGGTACGAGGGCAACTTCGCCGACTACGAGAAGAACAAGGTCGAGCGACTCGGTGCCGAGGCCGCCCGCCCGCACCGCGTCACGTACCGCAAACTCACCCGCTGACCCACACCACCGCAGAACACGCCGGGCGCGCCCAAGGGCCGCCCGGCGTGAACCATTTATGGCAGCCGAAAGGCCGCCGATTAAATGGTCGGTGAAGATGGCAAAGCCGACCCCGCCGTACGGCGCCTCCAGCCCGGCAGGGGACACTGGAACGCCCCCGCACTCTCCTGAGATGGATCACGGATGGTTCAGCCAGCACTCGACGTCGACCGGCTTCACGAGGCCCGGCGGCACGTCCACGAGTTCCACGTACGGTTCGGCGACATCGACGCACTGGGCCACGTGAACAACTGCCGCTACTTCACCTACCTCGAAGACGCGCGCATCGCGATGTTCCGGCTCGACCCGATGCGTGAGGACCGCGACCAGCTCAACGGGCTCGTCATCGCCCGCCACGAGATCGACTACAGGCGCCCCATGCTGTTCGGGCCCGATCCCGCACGCGTCGAGACGTGGGTGACCGACGTGCGGCCCGCGTCGTTCGGCCTCGCCTACGAGATACGGGACGACCGGCACGTCTACGTGCAGGCCACCTCGGTCATGGTCGCGTACGACCTGGAGAAGACCCGCGCCCGGCGGCTCACGCAGCGCGAACGCGCCTTCCTCGACCAATATCGGTAAGCAGTACATGACTCACCGTCAAAGGGCGACAATTCAATAACAACCTCGTGCGGAGATCCCTTTTAAGGCCTCTTGCCCGTAATGTCACGCCTGCCTATTGGCGCGACACAAAGGGGTGACAATGCGGAAGGTCTCACGAGGGGTGCTGGCCGTGATGCTCGCGGCGGGTCTCAGCGGCGTCTCGGGTACCGCCCACGCGGCAACGGCCACGACCGACGGCGACATCCTGGCCCAGCTCAAGGCGATTCCCGGCATGACGGTGCAGGAGAAGACCTCCGCCCTCACGGGCTACCGGTGGTTCTGGCTGAACTACCGTCAGCCGGTCGACCATCGGCATCCGGAGAAGGGCTGGTTCGAGCAGCGGATTCTGCTCGAGCACAAGTCCGACGACCGTCCCATGGTCCTCTACACGAGCGGCTACAACACCCCCGGGACGATGTTCCTCTCCGAGCCGACCGGGCTCGTGGACGGAAACCAGATCTCGGTGGAGTACCGCTACTTCTCCCCGTCGATCCCGCAGCCCGCGGTGTGGACGAAGGACAACATCTGGCAGGCCGCCACCGACGAGCACGACCTCATCAAGGCGCTCAAGCGGATCTACCACGGCAAGTGGATCTCCACCGGTGCGAGCAAGGGCGGCATGACCGCCACGTACCACAAGCGCTACTACCCCAACGACGTCGACGGCACGGTGGCCTACGTCGCGCCGAACGACGTGAACAACAAGGAAGACAGCGCGTACGACAAGTTCTTCAAGACGGTCGGTACCGACCCCAAGTGCCGCGTCGACCTGGAGAACCTCCAGCGTGAGATGCTCAAGCGCCGCCCCGAGATGGAGGCGCGGATGACCGCCGCCGCCCAGGAGGCGGGCTACACCTGGAACATCATCAAGAGCGTCGACGTGGCCTTCGAGAACTCCGTGATGGACTTCGAGTGGGCCTTCTGGCAGTACCACCTGCAGTCGGAGTGCCCGGACGTCCCCGCGACGACCGCCTCGACGGATGACATCTACAACTACTTCGACCTGATCTCCGGTGCGCTGACCTACACCGACCAGGGCCTGGAGCAGTTCATCCCGTACTACTACCAGGCGGGCACCCAGCTCGGCTGGCCGTCGCCGTCGTTCAAGTACCTCCACCCCCTGCTCCGCCACGAGAGCACCTACCAGCCGCGGACGTACGTGCCGCGGGACATCCCGATGAAGTTCGACCCGACGGTGATGCCCGACATCGACCGCTGGGTGAAGACCAGCGCGAGCCACATGCTGTTCCTGTACGGGCAGAACGACCCGTGGGGCGCCGAGCCCTTCCGTGTCGGCCCGCACGCCCGTGACTCGAAGGTCTTCGTGTCGCCGGGCCTGAACCACAGCGGCCGGCTCATCGCGACGCTCCCCGCGGCGCAGAAGGCCGAGGCGACCGCCGACGTCCTCCGCTGGGCCGGCGTGTCCGCCCCGCAGAACAAGACCCTGCTCGGCCCGCAGGTGACCGAGGACCCGGCACTGGCACAGCACCCGCGTCTGTAGGAAATCCGCAAAACGCCCGGCCGGGAGTCCCGGCCGGGCGTTTTCGCGTCATGGGCGGTCAGACCGGACGGAGCCCGTCCAGGATGACGCCGAGATTGCGCTCCCACTGCTGATCATCTGCCTGTAGGTCCAGAGTGCGCTCGCCCGTCGCGGCGGCGGCGAACAGGAAAGGCACGTCCTGCCAGGCGAGGTCGGCGCGCATGACGCCGGCCGACTGGGCGCGCTCCACCAGACGCCGGATCCGGTCGCGCAGCGAGGCCAGGCGTACGGTCAGAGCGTCCCCGCCGGCGCCTCCGAGCGCCTCGCCGACCCCGCAGCTCTCGGCCCGCAGCCGCACGTACGCCACCGCGAACACGCGGAGCCCGTTCCACGGGTCCGGGTCGTCGAGGGCGCGGTCGGCCAGGTCCAGGATCTCGACGAGGATCTCGTCGAGCACCGTCCCGAGAAGTGCCTGGAGCGACGGGATCCGCCGGTAGAAGGTGCCGACGCCCACGCCCGCACGCCGCGCGATCTCGTGCGCGGACACGCCGACGCCGACCTCGGCGACCGCGATCCGGGCGGCCTTCACCAGCCGCTCGGCGTTGCGGCGCGCGTCGGCCCGGGGGAGGCGGCCCGACTCGTCGGCGAGCAGGCGATCCACCGCACTGGTCATGCGCCGATCCTAACTGGACCAATCTTGTCCGGTTGACTACGGTCATAAGCGGACCAGATGTGTCCGTTTAAGACGGGAGCCCGAAGATGAGGAAGATTCGCGTGGGCGTCATCGGCGCGAGCGCCGAGCGAGGCTGGGCGGCGCGGGCGCACGTCCCGGCCCTGACCGCACTGCCGGACTACGAGCTCACCGCCGTCGGCACCAGCCGCCCCGAGAGCGCACGGGTGGCGGCACGCCTGTACGGTGCCGCGCACGCCTTCACCGACGCCCGGCGACTCGCCGGGCACCCCGAGGTGGATCTCGTCGTCATCACCGTGAAGGTCCCCGCGCACGCCGCGCTGGTCGAGGCGGCACTGGACGCCGGCAAGCACGTCTACTGCGAGTGGCCGCTGGCCCGTACGACCGAGGAGGCGGAGACCCTCGCGAAGGCGGCACGCGCCGCGGGCGTCCACCACGTGATCGGGCTCCAGGCGAGGTACGCCCCCGCGATCGCCGGCGCCCGTGCGCTCGTCGCCGAGGGCCGGGTGGGGCGCGTGACCTCGGCCACCGTCCACGCCGCCCGTGGCAAGGGCGCCGGGGGGCGGATCCCCGCATGGGCGGCCTACACCCTCGACCGCGACAACGCCGCGGGCACGCTCGAGGTCGCGGGCGGCCACACGCTCGACGCACTGGAGTACGTGCTGGGCGACATCCGCGACCTCGCGGCCACTCTGGAGATCCGGCATCGCACCTCCACCGTGGCCGAGACCGGCGAGGTCGTCGAGGCGACGAGTCCCGACCGTCTCCTCCTCGAAGCGACCCTCGCCGGCGGTGCCGTCGTTTCGGCGGAGGTGTACGACGGCGAGGGCGCCGACGGTACCCGCATCGAGATCTCGGGCACCGAAGGAGACCTGGCCGTCGTCTCCGGCGGAGCGGCGGGCATCCAGATCGGTGAGCTCCACCTGCGGGGGACGGGCACCCCCGGGCGGCCGATCCACGGGATCGACCCGGCCGCGGAGGGCTTCAACGTCGCCCGGCTGTACGCGGAACTGGCCCGCGACCTGCGCACCGGCGCGCACACCGTCCCGGACTTCGACGACGCCCTGCGGCTCCACCGCCTGCTCGACGCGATCAGGATCTCCGCCGCCACGGGCACCCGTCAGACCCGGGACTTGTCTTGATATATGAGACACTAGTATCACAGTATGAACAGGCGGTGGTTGATCCTTATTGTCGGACTCTTCGCGATGATCGCCGGATGCGCCTATCAGTACGGTCTTCCGTACCTCATCCCCGCACTCCGAGCCGACCGCGGGCTCTCCCTCCGCGAGGCGGCCATCCTCATCTCCTGCCCGGTCGCGGGCCTGCTCGTCGCCCTCACCCTGTGGGGGATCGCCGCCGACCGCTGGGGTGAGCGGATCATCCTCTGCGCCGGCCTGTCCGTCGCCGGAGCGTCGCTGCTGTTCGCCACCACGACGTCCGCGACGAGCGCGCTGGGCGTCTGCTTCTTCGTCGCCGGGGCGGGCGGCGCGTCCATCCACGCGGCCAGCGGCCGGCTGATCCTCGGCTGGTTCGCCGCCCACGAGCGCGGCCTGGCGATGGGCGTACGCCAGACCGGGCAGCCGCTCGGCGTCGGGCTGGCCGCGCTCACCCTGCCGCCGCTGGCCGCCCGCGCGGGGCTGACCGCGGGCCTGTACCTTCTGGCCGGCTGCTGCCTCGGCGCCGCCCTGCTCGTGGCGATCCTCGTACGCGACCCGGAGCGCCCGGAGGCGGGCGACGGGCACCGCGGCGGCTCGCCGTACCGTACGCCGGTGCTGTGGCGGATCCACGCGGCCAGCGCGCTGCTCGTCGTGCCGCAGTTCGCGGTCTCCGCCTTCGCCCTCGTCTATCTCGTCGACGAGCGCGGCTGGGACGGCGCGACCGCGGGACGGGTGCTCGCGGTGGCCCAGGTCGCCGGCGCCGTCGCGCGGCTGGCCGTCGGCCACTGGTCGGACCGGGCGGGCAGCCGCGTACGGCCCATGCGCCTGCTCGCGGTCGGCATCGGCGCCGTCATGCTCGTCCTGGCCGCCGGCGCGCTGTCCGGCACGGACGTCGCCGTCGCCGCGCTGCTCGCGGCCGCGGTGATCACGGTGACCCCGAACGGCCTCGCCTTCACGGCGGTGGCGGAGTACGCCGGGCGCTCGTGGGCCGGCCGCGCGCTCGGCATCCAGAACACCGGGCAGAACCTCCTGGCCGCCGCGACCCCACCGGCGCTCGGCGCGCTGGTCACGAGCACGGCGTACGGCACGGCCTTCGCGGCGGTCGTGGCCTTCCCGCTGGCCGCCGCGGCGCTGATCCCGGCCCGCCTGGGTACGGGGCAGGCCGAGGACGCGTGAGTCAGTCCAGCTTGTTGATCATGCTGTTCGCCGCCATGACGAGGTAGTCCCAGAGCATCTTCTCCAGCGGCTCGGGGAGCTCCAGCTCGTTGACGGCGTCGCGCATGTGCGCCAGCCAGGCGTCGCGCTCCGGCCCGCCGATCGGGAACGGCGCGTGTCGCATGCGGAGCCGCGGATGGCCGCGCCGCTCGCCGTACGTGCGCGGGCCGCCCCAGTATTGGATGAGGAAGAGCCGAAGGCGCTCCTCGGCGGGTCCGAGGTCCTCTTCCGGGTAGAGGGGGCGGAGCAGCGGGTCGTCCGCGATGCCCTCGTAGAACCGGTGGACGAGCCGGCGGAAGGTCTCCTCGCCGCCGACCGCTTCGAAGAACGTGACTTCTTGTGCCATGGCGTGCCCAGCCTATGCGGCCGAGGTGTCCTGCTTGAACGTGGCCACGTTGAGGCCGGCGGAGTCGAACGCCTTCTTGACGCGTTCGCGCAGCTCGCGCGCTGCCTCGGCCTGCCGGCCCGGCGCGGTCTTGCAGACGACGCGCACGACGACCGCCTCGCCGGACAGCGCCTGCACGCCCCACACGGTGGGGTCCTCGATGATGTCCTCGTCCCAGGGCGGGTCGACGGCCATCGCCGTGGCGGTGTCGGCCAGGATCGTACGGACCTTGTCGAGGTCGACGTCGTACTCCACCGGCACGTCGAGCACGACGCGGGCCCAGTTCTGCGACTCGTTGCCGACCCGCTTGATCTCGCCGTTCGGGACGTACCAGACCACGCCGTTGACGTCGCGCAGCCGGGTCGTGCGCAGCGTCACGGCCTCGACCGTCCCCTTGGCCCCGCCCACGTCGATCACGTCGCCCACGCCGTACTGGTCCTCCAGCAGCATGAAGATGCCGGTGAGGAAGTCCTTGACGAGGTTCTGCGCGCCGAACGCGACGGCGACGCCGATGATGCTCGCGCTGGCCAGGAACGGTGTGAGGTCGAGCCCCATGTAGCCGAGCACGGTGATCGCGGCGGTGCCGAGGATGATGATCGAGGCGATGCTGCGCAGCACCGACCCCATCGTCTCCGCGCGCTGCCTGCGGCGCTCGCTGACGAGCACCGGGCTGCCGTCGAAGATCGTGCGGGTGCGCTCGCGGATGCGCTCGGACATCGTGCCCTCGGCCATCCGCAGTGTGATGCGGGTGATCATGCGGTTCACGAAACGGCGCAGGAGCAGCGCGATGATCACGCACAGGATGATCTTCAGGAGCATCGTGATCAGGCTGTCGCCGTCGAGCCAGTCACTGTAGGTGTGGGTGACGTGACCGTTGTGGCTGAGGTTCCAGGTCAGCTGGCACCCCATGCTGACCGGCTGACGGCAGTAGTCCACCGCCTTTCCCTTGTCCGCCAGGAACGGCAGTACAGAGGAAGCGGATGACACGAGCACAGAAGGAACCCTCCCCGTCGGCCCCGATCCTGGGGCCGCCTAGCCTGCGAGCCAACCCCCGATGTTAGGCGAAGGAGGAGGTGCGGGTGGCCGGTTGCGGTGTGTGCTCCACCACCGGAGCGGCCGTTACGAAGGGTCCCGCGGGGCCGGTCAGTCCGCGCCACCGGTCACGGCCCCGCGGGACGCGGTCGCCCCCTAGCCGCGATGAGCCTCCAGTACGCGCGCCACCTTGACGGCGGCCCCGGAGGGATCATCGACGACGTGTAAAGGCTCACCCCAGGACCACCAGAAGTACCAGGGCGGCTGGTCCGCGGCGCCGGGCGCCGGCGCGCACATGACGTTTTCGGAAAGACTCGCTGCGTCGGGGTTCACGACTCTGCAGAAGGCCGGCCCCGAGCGAGAGCGGACCACTCTGGCGATCAGACCGTGTTCGCATAACTCGCGTACGAGTCTCTCGAGATATCCCACCCGGCGTTCATCCGGCATTTACGCCAAATCCTCTCTTACACTGCGGACGCGGTCGGTCACGCGGTGCGAGACTCGCAAGATTCATGCGCCCTGGTCAAGGGCAGATTCCGGGCTCATGGACCACATTCACCCGACTTGGGGGAAGGATTCTCAACCGGCGCATGAGGAACCTCCGCTCCGGTGGATCTCCGGAAGCTACTCTCATGGTTGTTTCCGACGAATCGGTTGGCTTAGGGCAACACTAGAGTTACGCTGCGTACAGAAATATCTCCCCCGAAGCCACGATTACCGGTCGGGTCTTTTACCCGAGGAGGCCGGAAATGCCAGATCCTTCGGAGACCGACCCCTCTCGCAACGACACGGAGCCTCCGCGAAAAGAAGCCGAACTCGCCCGCGTCATCCGAGCCCGCGGGCTCGCTCAGGGGCACACACCACCTGAGATCGCCAAGGACATCCACGACGGATGTGCGCCGATCCACGGCACCACCCGGATCAAGGCGCACCGCCTCGCGCACGGCATCGCGCTCTCCGATGTCGTCGCCCAGGTCAGGGCGTTATACGAGCTGGACGGCCGACCGCTGCCCAAGCTCGGCGAGACGCTCCTGTCCGCGTACGAGAGCGGCTACAAGCGACCCGGTCCGGCCTATCAGCACGACCTCTGCCGGGTCTACCGCGTGGAGCCGGCGGACCTCGGGTTACCGGGGCCGTGCGTCTGCGGGCGCTCTCACGGCCTGCCGCGAGGCGGCGTGAGCGTCGTCTCCCCTCGCGAACCGGACGTCGTGCTCAGGCCCGGCGTTCCCCTCACCGACAACGCAAGACGACCACCGTTCTCCGCATCGCACATCTCCGGGGTCCAGTACCGCGCCGAGGACCTCCGTGGCGGTGCCGGAGAGGAGGAGGAGACAGTGCTTCGGCGAACCCTTCTGCAGATACTGGCCGGAGCGGGCGTGGCGCTCGATGGCCAGATCCTGGGGGCGGTGGACGGTGTCCGCCGCAGGATGGACGACACACTGGTGACGGCGTCGGTCTCCCCGACGATGCTGGACCAGTGGGAGGAGACCGCCCTCGGTTACGGCAAGCAGTACACCTCGACCCCACCGCTCCGCCTGCTCTGCGACGTCCTGCTCGACTTCAGCGAGGTCCGCCGCATGTGCGAGCAACGGCAGCCGATCGAGCTGCAGGAGCGCCTGTGCCGGCTCGCCGCCCAGCTCTCCGGGCTCGCCGGCGCGATCATGATCAACCTCGGCGACCACCGCCTGTCCCGATCCTTCTTCCGTACGGCCCGCACGGCCGCCGACGAGACCGGCGACCGCGGCCTCCGCTCGTGGGTGAGCGTGCGCGAGGCGCTCGTGCCGATGTACTACGGCGACCCTCGCGAGTCGCTGCACCTCGCCCGGCGCGCGCAGGACCTCGCAGGCCGTACGCCGAGCGCCGCCGCGGCGATGGCCCCGATCGTGGAGGCCCGCGCTCTCGGCATGCTCGTCAAGCGCGGCCGTACCGACGCCGCGAGCAGCGCCAAGCGCGCGATCGCCCGCGGGCAGGCCGTCTTCAGCCAGCTGAGCAAGGACCACGTCGCCGACACGGCGTTCGGCTACACCGAGCGGCAGCTCGCCTTCCACATCGGCGACACCCTCACCAACATGGGCGACCACACGCACGCCGACGAGTCGCTGCGCCGCGCCCTGACGCTCTATCCGCCCAGCTCCGAGCTCGACCGTACGCTGATCTCGCTGGACCGCTCGTGGTGCCGCCTGCAGAAGGGCGCCCCGGACGAGGCGCTCGACACGGCCAGACAGACCGTCCTCGCCCTGTCGCCGGGCCAGTTCACCGACATCATCGCCCAGCGGGCCCGTCAGCTCATCGGCGCCGCGGTGGCGGAGTACGGCGAGATCACGGCGGCCGCGGAGCTTCGCGAGGTGCTGGCCACACCGGTCAAGGCCGTCGACGAGAAGCAGACCTGAGCCCGTGGCGCGCGTGCTGGGTACCGCCGCCGCGCCCCGGCGCAGGCGAAGGGAGCCCCCGGTATGGACCTTCGCGGCGCTGCGCATCCGCAGATACTCCTCCGCGGACGGCGCGACGGTGCTGGCCCTCCACCAGGAGTGCCTGGCGCAGGTCGGCCTGCGCCCCGGTGACGGCGTCTACTACGACGACGACTTCGCCCACATCGAGGAGGTCTACCTCCGGGCGGGCGGGGAGTTCGTGGTCGGCGAGGTCAACGGCGTGATCGCCGCGATCGGGGGCCTGCGGCGGGTGAACGACGTGATCGCCGAGATGGTGCGCCTGCGGGTCCGGCCGGACCGGCAGGGCCGGGGGTACGGCGCGGCGATCGTCGCGGTGCTCGAAGAGCGGGCGGTGGAGCTCGGCTATCGCGTGCTGCACGCCGACACGACGGTCAAACAGCCGGTGGCCATGGAGCTGTATCGCTCGTCGGGCTGGCGAGAGATCAACCGCAAGGTCACCGGCGCGACCGTCACCGTCTACTTCGAGAAACGCCTGCCCCGCTGAGCGGGCGGGCGGTCAGCCGCAGCACCCGCCGCCGCAGCAGCCGCCACCCGCCTGGGGCGGAGCCGCGGCGCCGCCCGTCATGGCGACCGTCGAAAGGAGTTTCACCGTGTCGCCGTGGCCGTCCGGGCAGGTGGCGGGCGCGGACGCCTCGCTCATCGGCCGGCTCAGCTCGAACGTCGACCCGCACGCGCGGCAGCGATAGTCATAGCGTGGCACGGGATCAGAATACGTCCTTCTCCGGCGATCAGGCGGCCGGCTCGGAGACGTAGGGGGCCCACTGCGGGTCGCCGTCGTTGACCAGCCCGATCAGGCGCCAGTGGGCGCCACGCGGGACGGCGGGGGCGACGGGCAACTGCCAGCCCAGCTCGTCCAGGAGTTTGTCGGCCTTGCGGTGGTTGCACGGCATACAGGACGCGACGCAGTTCTCCCACAGATGCTTGCCGCCGCGGCTGCGCGGGATCACGTGGTCGATCGTCTCCGCGCGCCGGCCGCAGTAGGCGCAGCGGAAGTTGTCGCGCCGCATGAGGGCCGCCCGGGTGAGCGGCACCCGTTGTCGGTAGGGGATCCGCACATAGCGCAGCAAACGGATCACCGACGGCATCTCGACCACCACGGTCGCCGAGCGCAGCCGGGCACCGGAGACGTCATGGTGCACGATCTCCGCCTTCTCCCGGAGGACCAGGCAGACGGCGCGTCGCAGCGGCAGAGTGGTGAGTGGCTCGTATGTCGCGTTGAGGAGCAAAACCTGTCTCATCAGACGGCCTCCGGGACACAGGCGCCGGTAGCCCCGCGGGGCACGCTCCAGCGCGCCTCGGGACGAGGCTCGACGATCTCCAGCACCAGCGCACCCGCCACGAGGACCTCCTCACGGGTGATACCCGAACTGAAATCAGTGTGGCCGCTGAGATGTGGATTTCGCTACCCCATTAGCAGGCAATCGCTGTAAAGGGGTCTTCATCCCCGATGGTCAGCGGTGGTCCTGCCTGGGCTTGCGGCCGGAGGCACCGGCTCCGGGGGGAACGCCCCACGGCGCCGCGTCCACGGCGGACGGATCGTCGATACCGGGCAGGGCGGTCGGGGCCTCGTGCCATGACACCTGTGCGCTGACGCGCATCGTGCCGCTCACCGGTCCCAGCTTGGTCTTGATCCACCCGAGCCGCGTCTCGCCGGGCTTGATCGTGTCGTACCGGCAGACGACGTTGCTGCCCTCGGCGGTACAGGGCCGGGAGGCCCCGGCGACCTGCTGGCCGGCCGAGACCCGGTGCGTCGCGATGACGGTCTCGGCGCCCGCGGCGCCGCGGTTCGTCAGCATCCAGTGCCACGTGATGCTGGAGTTGTCCTTGGTGATCTGCGGGTTCTCGTAGACCATCCGCAGGTCCGCCGCCGGCGGCCTCGCGTCGGCGTGCGCCGCCGGCGTGACGGCCAGTAGTGCCGGCGCTATGGCCAGTACGGGAATCGCGAGTTGCGCGATGCTGCCTCTCATGCCAAACCCCCCGATCGACATGCGGAAACGTCCGCCGGGCCAGGCTATGGCTCACGGCACGGTCGCCGTGCCCGCGTCGCCGCCGGAGAGTCGCCGAACTTGGTCATGATTCGGTCAGTGAGGGGCCATGACCGGCGGTGAGGGGCCTCGCCTCATCCGCCCGTCGTGGCTCGGCCGCCACTCGGCGGCGGAAACGTGCAATCCGTCCCACCCATAAAACCGCTGCTTGCTCACATTTGCCGGTAAAGCACCCTGGACCGCCCTGACCATGGCGCTGATTTCGTAGAGTTCGCACATGAGCCGACCGCAGTACCCTTCCGCCCGCCGTGAGGATCTCGTCGAGGACGTCCACGGCCGCCGTGTCCCCGACCCCTACCGTTGGCTGGAGGACCCCCACGGCGAGGAGACCAAGACCTGGCTGACGGAACAGGACGAGCTGTTCCACCAGGAGGTCGACGGCCTGCCCGGCCGCGACCGTCTGCGCGCCCGGATCAGGGAACTGCTCGGCGCCGGCATGGTGGGCTCGCCGGTCTGGCGCGGCGACCGGCACTTCTTCATGCGCCGTACGGCCGACCAGGAGCACGCCGTGCTCTACACGGTCGACCCGCCGGCCGAGGGCGGTGCGGAGACCGAGCGGGCGCTGATCGACCCGATGACGCTCGACCCCTCCCACACCACGACGCTCGACTCCTGGCAGCCCGACAAGGAGGGACGGCTCCTCTCGTACCAGCTCTCCCATGGCGGCGACGAGGAGTCCAAGCTCTACATCATGGACATCGCCACCGGCGAGACGGTCGAGGGGCCGATCGAGCGGTGCCGCTACACCCCGGTCGCCTGGCTGCCCGGCGGCGAGGCCTACTACTACGTACGCCGGCTGCCCGCCGACCAGGTTCCGGCCGGCGAGGAGCAGTACCACCGGCGCGTCTATCTGCACCGGGTCGGCACCGACCCCGAGACCGACGACGTGATGATCTTCGGCGAGGGGCTGGAGAAGACCAACTACTACGGCGTCGGGGTCAGCCGCGACGGCAACTGGCTCACGCTGTCCTCCTCGCAGGGCACCGCGCCGCGCAACGACCTGTGGATCGCCGACCTGCGCACCTCGCCGCTGGAGAGCCCGGCGCTCGAGGTCGTCCAGGAAGGCGTCGACGCCGAGACGGGCCTGCACATCGGCCGCGACGGCCGGGCGTACATCTTCACCGACCGCGACGCCCCCCGGAGCCGGCTCTGCGTGACCGACCCGGCCACGCCCTCCCACGAGACGTGGCACGACCTGATCCCCGAGGACCCCGAGGCGGTCCTCACCGACTTCGCGATCCTCGACGACCTCGACCGGCCGATCCTGCTCGCCGGCTGGACCCGCCACGCGCTCAGCGAGATCAGCATCCACGACCTGGCGACCGGCGAGCGCATCGGCGAGGTGCCCGTGCCGGGCCTCGGCTCGATCGGCGGCATCGGCGAGCGCCCGGAGGGCGGCCACGAGGCCTGGTTCGTCTACTCCGACAACACCACACCGGTGTCGGTCCACCGCTTCGACGCCCGTACCGGCGAGATCAGCCTCTGGGCGTCCGCGCCGGGGGCCGTCGAGGTGCCCGACGTCGAGGCGACCCAGGTCACCTACACCTCCTACGACGGCACCGAGGTGCGGATGATCGTCGTGGCCCGCCCCGACGGCCGCGAGGGCCCGCGACCGGCGATCCTGTACGGCTACGGCGGCTTCAACATCCCGCTGACCCCGGCCTACTCCGCGACGACGCTCGCCTGGGTGGAGGCGGGCGGCGTGTACGTCGTGGCCAACCTGCGCGGCGGCTCGGAGGAGGGCGAGGACTGGCACCGCGCCGGGATGCTGGACAAGAAGCAGAACGTCTTCGATGACTTCCACTCCGCCGCCGAGAAGCTCATCGCCGACGGATGGACCACCGCCGAGCAGCTGGCGATCGCCGGGGGCTCCAACGGCGGCCTGCTGGTCGGCGCCGCGATCACCCAGCGCCCGGACCTGTACGCCGCCGCGGTGTGCTCCGCGCCGCTGCTGGACATGGTGCGGTACGAGAAGTTCGGGCTCGGCCAGACCTGGAACGTGGAGTACGGCTCGGCCGAGGACCCCGAGCAGTTCGAGTGGCTCTACGCCTACTCCCCGTACCACCACGTGACCGAGGGCGTCGCCTACCCGGCCACGCTGTTCACGGTCTTCGAGAGCGACACGCGCGTCGACCCGCTGCACGCCCGCAAGATGTGCGCGGCGCTGCAGCACGCGGCGGCCGGGGGACCGATCCTGCTGCGCAACGAGGCCCAGGTCGGCCACGGTTCGCGGGCGATCAGCCGTTCGGTCGACCTGACCGTGGACACGCTGGCCTTCACCGCCGCCCACACCGGCCTCACGGTCGACGGGTAGGCCCGGTGACCGAACGCGTTCTCAAGCTCCTCGACCCGGCCCCGCCCGAGCCGGACCTCGGCCACGGCTACCTCGACCTGCTCGGCGAGGTGGCCGGCCCGCACGACACGGTCGCCCAGCGGCTCATGCGCTCCGCCGGCCTGCCACGGATCTATGAGCACGTGTGGCGGCCGGTGGTCTTCGGCCTGTCCAAGGGCGGGCCGCTCGGCCCGAGCACGGCCGAGGAGTACGCCCTGGCCCGCGAGTGGCTGGGCCTGGCCGAGACGCCGGACGCGACCGTTCTCGACGTCGCGTGCGGCCCCGGCAACGTGAGCCGCGCGCTGGCCACGGGCCTGACCGGAGACGGGCTCGTGGTCGGCGTGGACGCCTCGGCGACCATGCTCGGCCGCGCCGTCGCGGACACCCCGCCCGGGTCCGGGGTGGAGTACGTCCGCTGCGACGCGGTCGACCTGCCGTTTCGTGAGGGCGCCTTCGACGCGGTGTGCTGCTACGGCGCGCTCTACCTCTTCGAGGACCCATGGGCGGCGCTCGCGGGCATGGCGAGGGTGCTGAGGCCGGGCGGACGCCTGGTCGTGCTGACCACCCGCCGCCCGGGCCTGCCGGTCGTCGGCCACGGGATGGGCGCCCTGAGCGATCTGACGGGAATCCGGATGTTCAGCCCGGCCGAACTCACGGAGGCCCTGGGCACGGCGGGCTTCTCCACCGTCCGCCGCCGCTCGTACGGCCTGATGCAGTTCGCCGGCGCCACCCTCGCCTAAGGCCCGTTCGAGAAGTGAATCACCTCCGCCGAACCGAGTGCTGCGCTACATTCTGGTCGGATTTAGTACGCCTTGCCCCCCTCGGGTGGCCAATTCAGCAGGGAGTCGGATCGGTGAGGAACCGAACAGTCGCTCTGGCCGCCGCCGGGCTCGCCGCCACATGGTTCGCGGTGAGCGGGACGACGCACGGCCACGGGGAGGCGCGGTCCGCGAGCCTCGCCGCGGCCGACGGCACGGCCGCGAACACCGGGCCGCTGCCGTTCGAACTGCCCGCCCAGAGCGTGCTGAAGGGTTCGGCGAAGAAGGTCTTCGCGCACTACTTCACGCCGTACCCGGTCTCGCTGGACGACAAGGCGGCGAGCGCCGACTACTACACCCGCAACTACCTGTCGGCGACCGGGGAGGGCGGGATCCACGCGGCGTACGGCGGGCTGCTGCGCGACCGCCCGCCGGCGCGTGACCCGATCGGCACCGGCTACCAGCTGAAGGACATGGAGACCGAGGTGTCGCGGGCGACCGCGGCGGGCCTCGACGGGTTCACCGCCGACCTGCTGTCGGTGAGTTCCTCCAGCGCCAACTGGGCCCGGGTCAAGACGCTCATCCAGGCGGCCGCGGCGACCGACCCGAACTTCAAGATCATGCTGATGCCCGACATGAACGGGCTCGCGAGTACGGACAGTGACACGCTCGCCGCCGCGGTCGCGAGTGTCGCCTCGTCGCCGGCCGTCTACCACCTCGCGGACGGCCGTCTGGTCGTCTCGCCGTTCAAGGCCGAGGCCAGGACCCCGGCCTGGTGGACGACCTGGATGAACACGATGAAGACCACGTACGGGATCACCGTGGCGCTGGTGCCGTGCTTCGTGAACGCCGGGTCCAACATGGACGCCTTCGCCCCGATCAGCTACGGCCTGTCCAATTGGGGCAACCGTAACCCCGCGGCGAACGCGAGCCTGAGCACGAACATCACCAAGGCACACAACCTGGGCAAGCCCTGGATGCAGCCGGTCTCGGTGCAGGACGAGCGGCCCAACCAGGGCGTCTACGACGAGGCGAACAACACCGAGAACCTCCGGCTCACCTGGACCGCCGCGATCGGCGGCGCCGACTGGGTGCAGATCCCGACCTGGAACGACTACTCCGAGGGCGCCCAGCTCTCACCGTCGGCCCGGCACGGCTATACCTACCTTGACATCTCGTCGTACTACCTGACCCGGTACAAGACCGGCGCGTACCCGGCGATCACCAAGGACGTCGCGTACCTCACGCACCGGATCCAGCCGGCCGCGGCCACGCCGACGACCGCGGAGACGAAGTTGATGGCGCTGCGCGGCGGCAGCAGCCCGGCACGTGACGACGTCGAGGTACTGACGATGCTCACCGCGTCGGCGACCGTCACGGCGACCATCGGCGGCGTGGCGCACACCTACACCGCCCCGGCCGGGGTGCACGCCGAGCTGTTCCCGCTGAAAGCGGGCGTGAACACGGTGTCGGTGAGCCGCGCCGGCGCCGTGACCCCCCAGGTCACGTCGCCGTTCACGGTCACGAGCACGCCGACGGTACAGGACGAGCAGTACTACGCGGTGGACAGCGGCCGGTAGCCCCTCGCGCTCCCAGGCGGTCATAGGGGCCCGGTCCGTCTCGTGTGGACGAGCGAGGCCGACGTGCCCGCACCGCCGTCGTGCGGTCAGGTGGTGACGGCGGCGGAGACGAGGCGGCACCCACGGCGGGCGAGCCGGGCGGTCGTGCTCAGGCCCGACGCGCTTTCAGGGACCGATCATGGTGGCGCCGATGGTGCGCCGGTCCTCCAGGTCGGTGTGGGCGCGCGGCCTGCTCCAGGCGGACCGTCCCGCCGATCGCGTCGAGACCACCGGCGCACCTCACCCGCCGGTCTCGGCCCGGACCGACGCCGCCCGGCCGGGCGCGATGTCGTCCAGGCCGTCGCCTGGTGGCTCGGACACGGCCGGCCGATGCCGCTGCGAGAGATCGCCGAGCGGACCGGCCGGCCGAGGCCTTCATCGCCTCAGAGCGCCGAGGGGTTCCCGAGCTGGGAGATGTCGCGCGCCGCGCCCGTCGAGGCGGACGTGGCCATCGCCGCGTACGCCTGCAGGGCCGCGCTCACCGGCCGGCGACGGTCGCGCGGGCGGTAGGAGCCCAGCTCCTTCAGGAGGCGCTCGCGGCGGGCGCGCAGCTCCTCCGCGGGCACGTCCAGGCTCAGCTCTCGGTTCGGGATGTCGATGACGATGCGGTCGCCGTCCTCGACCAGGGCGATGTCGCCGCCGCCCGCGGCCTCCGGGGACGCGTGGCCGATCGACAGCCCGCTGGTGCCGCCGGAGAAACGCCCGTCGGTGACCAGCGCGCAGGCCTTGCCGAGGCCACGGCCCTTGAGGAACGAGGTCGGGTAGAGCATCTCCTGCATGCCCGGACCGCCCTTGGGGCCCTCGTAGCGGATGACCACGACGTCACCGGCCTTGACCCGGTTGCCCAGGATGCCCTCGACGGCGTCCTCCTGGCTCTCGAAGACCACGGCGGGGCCGGAGAACGTCCACAGCTCCTCCTCGACGCCCGCGGTCTTCACGACCGCGCCCTCGACGGCGAGGTTGCCGTAGAGCATGGCCAGGCCGCCGTCCTTGGTGTAGGCGTGCTCGGCGTCGCGGATGCAACCCTCCGAGCGGTCGAGGTCGAGGGAGTCCCACCGGGTGTTCTGGCTGTACGGCTTGGTGGTGCGCACCCCGCCGGGCGCGGCGTGGAACACCTCCAGGGTCTCCGGCGAGACGTTCTCGGACCGGATGTCGGAGGAGTCCAGGAAGGCGCCGAGAGAGTCGCCGTGGATCGTGTGCACGGTGCGGTTGAGCAGCCCGGCGCGGTCGAGCTCGCCCAGGATGGCGGGGATGCCGCCGGCCCGGTGGACGTCCTCGATGTGGTACTTCGCCGTGGCCGGCGCGACCTTGCAGACGCACGGCACGCGGCGGGAGAGCTCGTCGATCTCCTTGAGGCCGAAGTCGACGCCCGCCTCGCGCGCGGCGGCGAGCAGGTGCAGGATCGTGTTGGTCGAGCCGCCCATCGCGACGTCGAGCGCCATGGCGTTCTCGAAGGCGTCGCGGGTGGCGATGCTGAGCGGCAGCACCGAGTCGTCGTCATCCGCGTAGTAGCGGTTCGTGATCTCCACGATCCGGCGGCCGGCGTCCTCGTACAGCTTCTTGCGCGCGACGTGCGTGGCCAGGATCGTGCCGTTGCCGGGCAGCGACAGGCCGATCGCCTCGGTCAGACAGTTCATCGAGTTGGCGGTGAACATGCCCGAGCAGGACCCGCAGGTCGGGCAGGCGTTCTCCTCCATCTGCGCGAGGGTCTCGTCGGACACGGACTCGTCCGCGGCGGCGATCATCGGGTCGATCAGGTCGAGCTTGGTGGTGCCGTCGACCGGCTTGCCGGCCTCCATCGGCCCGCCGGAGACGAACACGGTCGGGATGTTGAGCCGCATGGCCGCGATCAGCATGCCGGGCGTGATCTTGTCGCAGTTGGAGACGCAGATCATCGCGTCCGCGCAGTGCGCGTTGACCATGTACTCCACGGAGTCGGCGATCAGCTCGCGGGACGGCAGGGAGTAGAGCATGCCGCCGTGGCCCATGGCGATGCCGTCGTCGACCGCGATGGTGTTGAACTCCCGCGGGATCCCGCCTGCCTCCTTGACGGCGGCGGCGACCACCTGGCCGACCTCGCGCAGGTGCACGTGGCCGGGTACGAACTCGGTGAAGCTGTTGGCCACCGCGATGATGGGTTTACCGAAGTCTTCTCGCGCGACACCGGTGGCGCGGAGCAGCGCTCTCGCTCCCGCCATGTTCCTGCCGTGCGTTACCGTGCGTGACCTCAGCGGTGGCATGACCTCTCCATCCCCTTGTGCTCAGACTTCGATCGTACGGGGTAGGAGCAGAGGGCTGAGACACACCGTCTTACATAGCGGGCATAACCGGGGAATCCATGACACTTGACCATCTCGTCTACGCGACGCCGGACCTGGAAGAGAGCGTCCGGCTGCTGGCCAAGCTGACCGGCGTACGGCCGGTGGAGGGCGGGCCGCACCCCGACCTCGGCACCCGCAACCATCTGCTGGGCCTCGGCGAGCTGCGCTATCTGGAGATCATCGGCCCGGACCCGGAACAGCCCGAGCCCGAGCGGCCCAGGCCGTTCGGTATCGACGAGCTCACCGAGCCGCGGCTGGCCGCCTGGGCGGTACGCGCCGCCGACATCGAGGCGAGGGTCGCCCGATCGCGCACGCTGGGGTACGATCCGGGACCGATCGAGCCGTTGTCACGGCGGACGCCGGAGGGCGAGGTGCTCCGCTGGCGGCTGACCTTCCCGTACGAGCCGGTGGTGCCGTTCCTGATCGACTGGGGCCGCACGCCGCATCCGGCCCGCCGGCTGCCGGTCGTGCCGCTCACGGCCTTCAGCGGCAGCCATCCGCAGCCGGTGGAGGCCCGGAACCGGCTGTCCGCCCTCGGCGTTGAGTTCGACGTACGCGAGGGCGAACAGGGCCTGACCGCCATCCTCGGCGGCACCACCAAGCTGCGGTGAGCCTCAGCCTTCCGGGTACTTCGGCGGCAGTACGCGCGCCGCGGCGTCGAAGATGCGGTCGACGTCCACCGACGTGAGGATCTTCGGGCGGCGGCGCAGGTAGTTGCGGGCACGGGCGCCGGCGTAGACGTCGACCTCGCGGACCATCAGCACTTTCCACGAGATGGCCGGGCCGTAGATCGCAAGCGATGGCTGCACGGGCACCTCGTAGCCGAGCTCGCCGCTGATCAGCCGGCTCGCCTGCTCCGACTCCCAGCGGGCCTCATCGAGGCGCTCCTTCTTGTTGAAGGGGCCGAGGAACAGCTTGCGGTGCGACATCGCCCGCACCGGCAGCCGCTTGTCCCACTTTTCGGAGTCCACGGCGTAGACGCCGGTCGGGCCGATGACCAGATGGTCGATCTGCCCGTCGCTGACGCCCTCGTCGTCGCGCGGGACGGCGCGGGCGTGCAGGGCGCGGTAGCCGGCCTTCTCCATGCCGCGAAGCTGCCGCTCGGTCTTGCGCTCGGCGACGGACGGCTTGCGCCACGCCTCGACCGTCGACTCCTTGCGGTTCTTCAGCACGACGTCCACGACCACCACCAGGATGGCGACGGTGAGGCCGACCGGGATGTTGATGATGAGGGCGAACAGCAGGCCGAGGGCCAGCGCGGCGACGGACCGGCGGATCCACCTTTGCACCTGGGGGTCACCGATCAAGTCGCCGTACGTTTCCTCCTTCGGGCGCTCGAACGGGCTCTCCTCGGCGGGTCGCTCGTCGTCACGCTCCTGGGTGGAGGTGTGAGTTGACGTATCCCGCTCAACAGGGGCCATTATCGACACTCCGTGCTTGATCGACAGCAGCACACATGATCTTCCAATGGAAGCGTAACGAGCCTCAGCACCGAGTGCCTACCCGTGTAGGGTTGACACTTTTGTCTCCCCAAGATAGAGATTCGCACCCTTAGGACCGGGGTAGATTCATTGTCGTCCCCCAAGGTCGCCGTGCAACTTTCAGTGGGCGTACCGTCTACAGTTGTGACGCAAATTCATGACCTCAGCGCGCGCGAGCAGGCCGCAGCGATCCGTGACCGCGAACTCTCACCCGTCGACCTCACCGAACACTACCTGAATCGCATCGACCGGTTGAGCGACGAGGTCGGCGCCTTCGTCACGGTGACCGCCGAGATCGCCCGCGACCAGGCGAAAGCGGCGGAGAAGGCGGTCGGCCAGGGCGAGACCCCGCCTCTGCTGGGAGTGCCCGTCCCCATCAAGGATCTGAACATGGTGAAGGACGTGCCGATGACGCTCGGCTCGTCCGCCTTCGACGATTTCCAGGGATTCGCCGACGACCATGTCGTCACCCGGCTCCGCGAAGCGGGCACGATTCTTCTGGGCAAGACCAATACACCGGAATTCGGACTGCCCTGTTATACGGAAAACGCCGTTGCGCCACCCGCGCGTACTCCCTGGGATCTGTCCCGGTCCGCCGGGGGGTCTAGTGGCGGGGCCGCCGCCGCGGTCGCCGCGGGCCTCGCCCCGGTCGCCCAGGGCAGCGACGGCGGCGGCTCGATCCGGATCCCCGCGAGCGTGTGCGGACTGTTCGGCATCAAGCCGACCCGCGGCCGGATCAGCCACGGGCCGATCGTCCCTGACCTGGCCGGACTCTCGACCAACGGCCCGATCGCCCGCGACGTGCGCGACGCCGCGCTGCTGCTGGACGTCATGACCGGCAACGCCCCAGGTGACATGTATCACGCCGCGCCGCAGGAGGGGACGTTCCTGGCCGCCGCCGACCGCGAGCCGGGCCGGCTCCGCATCGGCCGCAGCGTCGCCTCCGCCGTGCCGGGAGCCGAAATCCACCCCGACTGTCTCGCCGCCTACGAGGCCGCGACCGAACTGCTCGTCGAGCTGGGCCACGAGGTCGAGGACTTCGACCTGCCCTTCACCTCCGACCTGGTGCCGCACTTCGAGACCCTGTGGGCGGCCATGGCCACGCTCACCCCGGTGGCGCCCGACCGCGAGGAACGTCTGCGCCCGCTCACGCGCCACCTCCGCGAGCGCGGCAACGCGATCACCGCGGCCGAGCTGTTCAGGGCGCAGGGGTCGCTGCAGCTCGCGGTCCGCCTGGCGATGCCGGCGGCCGAGGCGTACGACGTCATCCTGCACCCGACGCTCGCCCAGCCGCCCGTGCCGATCGGTTACTTCGAGGACGTCGACGCCGCGGAGAACTTCGAGCGGCAGAAGCGCTTCACGCCCTTCACCTCGATCTACAACGTGACCGGCCAGCCGGCGGTGAACGTCCCGCTGCACTGGACCGACGGCGGCCTGCCCATCGGCGTCATGCTCGTCGGCCGGATGAGCGAGGAGAACACCCTCATCTCCCTGTCCGCCCAACTCGAGGCCGCCCGTCCTTGGGCGGACCGGCATCCGCCGATTTGGGATTGATCCTGCGGGCATCGTTGACATCGTGAACGATCTCAACGAGCTGGCCGCCGCGTACGGCGTCGAGACCTCCTACAGCGACTGGCGCAGGCGACCGGCGGACGTCCCGCCCGACACGATCAGGGCGGTCCTGACCGCGCTGGGCGCGGACGTCTCCTCGCCGGGCGCCGTACGCGACGAGCTGGAGCGCCTGCGGCAGGAGCGTGAGGCCCGCCTGCTGCCGCCGGCCGTGGTCGCGTACGCGGGGGAGGACGTCACCGCGCCCGCGGGCGCGGCCCTGAGCGTCGCGCTCGCGGGCGGCGGGGAGATCGCCCTGCTGCCGGTCGGCGAGGCCTACCGGCTTCCGCCGGACATCCCGCTCGGCGGCCACATGCTCCACGCCCGCCTCCGCGACCGTACGGCGAGCGCGCCGCTGCTCGTCGCCCCGCCGCGCGCCCCCGATCCGGGGGAGCGCGCCTGGGGTTTCATGGCCCAGCTCTACTCCGTGCGGTCGCGCGGCTCGTGGGGGATGGGCGACCTGGCCGACCTGCGCCGGCTGGCGAGCTGGAGCGGCGCCGACCTCGGCGCGGGCTTCGTGCTGGTCAACCCGCTGCACGCGGGCGAGCCGGCCCCGCCGATCCGGCCCTCGCCGTACCTCCCGATGAGCCGCCGCTTCACCAGCCCCCTCTACCTGCGGCCCGAGGACGTGCCCGAGTACTCCTCGGCCGGCCCGGACGTCCGCCACCGCGTCGACGAGCTGGCCGGCCCGGCACGCCTGCGCGACCACACGACCGCCGAACTCGACCGCGACGCGGTCTGGGCCGCCAAGGACGCGGCGCTGCGGCTGCTGTACGCGCTGCCGCGCACGCCCGGCCGCGAGGCCGCCTACGCGGCGTTCCGCGAGCGCGAGGGCACCGCGCTGACCGCGTACGCCACCTGGTGCGCGCTGGCCGAGGTGCACGGCGCGGACTGGCGCTCGTGGCCCGGCGTCCTGCGCGACCCGGCGTCGGCCGGCGTGGCCGCCGAGCGCGAGCGCCTGGCGGACCGCGTCGGCTTCCACGCGTGGCTCCAGTGGCTCCTGGACGATCAGCTCGGCGCGGTGCAGGCCGCGGCACGCGCCGCCGGCATGCCGATCGGCGTGGTCCACGACCTCGCCGTCGGCGTCGACCCGGGCGGCGCGGACGCCTGGGCGTACCAGAACCTGTTCGCCCAGGGGATGACGGTCGGCGCGCCCCCGGACGCCTTCAACCAGCGCGGCCAGGGCTGGGGCCAGCCGCCCTGGCACCCGCAGCGGCTCGCCGCCTCCGGCTACGCGCCGTACCGCGACATGCTGCGCCACGTGCTGCGGCACGCGGGCGGCCTGCGCCTCGACCACGCCATGCAGGTGTTCCGGCTGTGGTGGGTGCCCGACGGCGCGTCCCCGGCCGACGGCACCTACGTCGCGTACCCGTACGAGGAGATGCTCGGCGTGCTGCTGTACGAGGCGCACCAGGCCGGCGCGGTCGTCGTCGGCGAGGACCTCGGTACCGTCGAGCCGTACATGCGCGAGGTGTTCGCCGACCGCGGGGTGTTCGGCACGTCGATGGCCTGGTTCGAACGCGACTCCGGCGGGGCGCCGCTGCCGCCGCCGAAGTGGCGCGAGCTCTGCCTGGCCACCGTGGCCACCCACGACATGCCGCCGGTCGAGGGCTTCCTGCACGGCGACCACATCGCGCTGCGCGAGCGGCTGGGCCTGCTGACCCGCCCGGCGTCGGAGGAGTACGCCGAGCAGGAGCGCTGGCTGCGCGAGTGGCGCGACCTGCTCGCCGCGCTCGGCCTGGACCCGTCCGACATGACGGCCGCACTGCACGCCTTCCTGGCGCGCACGCCGTCACGGCTGGTCGGGATCTCGCTGGCGGACGCGGCGGGCGAGCGGCGCACCCAGAACCAGCCGGGCACGACGGATGAGTATCCGAACTGGCGGGTGCCCCTGACCGGCCCCGAGGGACGCCCGGTGCTCCTGGACGACCTCCCGGCCGACCCGCACCTGCTGAAGGCGATCGAACCCGTACGCGCCCGCCTCGGTTAGCCGTCTTCGAGGATCGCCACGAGGCGGTCGGCGACGTCGCGCAGGAGGGTGTCCGGCCGGATCTCGCGGCCGGCCGCGATGGAGAAGACCTCCGGCAGGCCCGGCAGCGGGTAGCCGGACACCTCTCCCAGGACGCGCTTGCCGAGCGGCAGGCGGCCCAGAGAGGTGCGGGAGCGGGCCCAGGCGTCGGAGACCTCTTCGGGGTTGGGCACGCCGAACCCGTGGCCGACCGGGGCCGCGTGCCGCAGGCGTACGAGCGCGCCCTCCGCGAACTCGTGCGCGATCCTGCAGCGCTCGGACAGGTCGCTCCTGACGTCGGGCTCCAGGCGGTTGACGACGTCGCACGGCGTGCGGCAGGACACCGCGCAGGTGCACAGCGCGGAGGCGACCGTGCTGTGCTGCCGGTCGAGGTAGTTGCGCCAGCCCGGGCCCGGCTCGCCCGCGACGCGGAGCGCGCGCTCGGCGGCGGACTGCTGGGGGCGGGTCAGCGCGCAGTCGCGGAGCCGGGTCGCGCCGCCGGTCACGCCGAACCTGCTGCCCGGCCCCGACACGGATGCGGGCAGCCGCCCGGGATCGCCGGCGTGCCCGAGCACGGGCTCCCACGCGAGCAGCGGAAGGTATTCGGCGGCGATGTGCACCGCGGCCACCAGCGCCGCCATCTCACGGCGTACCCAGCGTGCCTCGATGACCTCGAGCAGCAGGCCGTACGCGGGGCGCAGCGTGCGCAGCGCCCCGCGGGAACGTTCCTTGGCCGACTGCGGCATCCGGCTGGCCCGGGCGCGCGCCAGGAGGTGCTCCGGCACGCGGTACGCGTCGACGACCGGGTCGCCGGTGCGCTCCGGCATGCCGAAGTCCTCCGCGTCGAGGTCGATCAGCCGCTGCCCGAACGAGCACAGCAGGCGCACCTCCGCCGCGACGGGCGACGGCAGCCGCGCCGCCCCGGCCTCGCACAGCGCGGCCAGATCGCCGAAGGCGTACCGCCGCGCGAGCGTCGTCAGAACCTCGCGGGCAGTCTCCACCCGTTCACTCTGTCACGGCAGGGCGCGCCCAAGCTGCCCTTATCCGGTATGTCAGCTTGCCGACCGGTCCTTGACCTGCGCCCGCATCGCGCGGGAAACGCCGTCGCGGCCCTCCATGAGAAGCCGCCGCAGCGCGGGCGGCGGATCCTGTTCGGCGAGGTAGGCGGTGGTGCGGTCGACCGTGCTCTGCTCGGTCACCAGGAACGGATAGGCCACCTCGGCGAACGTGCTCGACATGTCGCTGGACCAGGAGGACCAGATCCGCCCGACCTCGGCGAAGTACTTCTCGACGTACGGCTCCACCAGGGCGGTGTCGTCCACGTCGAGCAGGCCGCCGAGCGTGGCGCGGAACACCGCGTTCGGCAGGTCGCCGGCGACGATGCGCTCCCAGGCGGCCGCCTTGGCCTCCGCCGTCGGCACGGCCGCCTTGTCGCCCGCGGCGTGGCGCTCGCCCGCCGCGGTCGGGTCGCGCCGCAGCTCGGCGTCGATCTCATCCTCGGCGGCGGCGCCGCGTACGACGAGACGACGCAGCAGCGACCAGCGCAGATCGGTGTCGATGACCAGCCCGTCGAGCTCGACGGAGCCGTCGAGCAGCCCCTTGACGTAGGCCAGGTGCTCCTCCGACGTCGCCACCGAGACGAACGCCCCCGCGTAGGTGAGCTGGAAGTCCGAGCCGGCCTCGGCCTCGGTCATCAGCTCGTGCATCGCGTCGGCCAGCAGCGCGAAACCGGTCTCGCGCCACGACGGGTCGGCGTACTGCCGTACGGCCAGCCGCGCCTGCCGCAGCAGCGACTGGGCCACCGCGACGTCGGTCACGCCGCGGATGCCGGACAGCACCAGCTTCACGTAGTCGCGGGCGGCCACCTCGGCGTCACGGCACATGTCCCACGCCGAGGACCAGCACAATGCGCGCGGGAGCCCGTCGGTGATGCCGCCGATGCCGTCGATGAGCGTGGCCAGCGAGTGGTCGTCGAGACGGATCTTGGCGTAGGTCAGGTCGTCGTCGTTGACCAGGACGAGGTCCGCGCGCGCCTCACCGACCAGCTCGGGCACGTCCGTACGCGCGCCGACGACGTCGAGCTCGACGCGCTTGCGGCGCACGATGCCCTCGTCGGTGCGGTCGTACAGGCCGATCGCGACGCGGTGCGAGCGCAGCGTGGGGTACTCCTGGGGAGCCTCCTGCAGCACGGCGAACGAGGTGAACGCCCCGTCGTCGCCGACCTCGTACGAGGGGCGCAGGGTGTTGACGCCGGCCGTCTCCAGCCACTCCTTCGACCAGGACGTCAGGTCACGGCCGGAGGTCTCCTCCAGCGCGTCGAGCAGGTCCGACAGCGAGGTGTTGCCCCACGCGTGCCGGTCGAAGTAGCTGCGGACGCCGCTGATGAAGTTGTCCCGCCCGACGTAGGCGACGAGCTGCTTCAGCACGCTCGCGCCCTTGGCGTAGGTGATGCCGTCGAAGTTGACCTCGACCGCGCGGATGTCCGGGATGTCGGCGGAGATCGGGTGCGTCGACGGGAGCTGGTCCTGCCGGTACGCCCAGGTCTTCCACAGGTTCGCGAACGTCGTCCACGCGCCGGTCCACCGGGTGGCCTCGGCCTCGCACATCACGCTCATGAACGTCGCGAACGACTCGTTCAGCCACAGGTCGTCCCACCAGCGCATGGTGACGAGGTCGCCGAACCACATGTGCGCCATCTCGTGCAGGATCGTCTCGGCGCGGCGCTCGTACGCGGCGTCGGTGACCCGGGACCGGAAGACGTAGTCCTCCAGGAAGGTCACGCAGCCGGCGTTCTCCATCGCGCCCGCGTTGAACTCCGGCACGAACAGCTGGTCGTACTTGTCGAAGGGGTACGGCCGCGCGAAGGTCTTGCGGAAGAAGTCGAAGCCCTGCTTGGTGACCTCGAAGATCGCGTCGGCGTCGAAGTACTCGGCCAGGCTCGCGCGGCAGAAGGCGCCGAGCGGAATGACCTGGTCGCCCTGGCGGTACTCGTCGCGCACGACGTGGTACGGGCCGGCGACGAGCGCGGTGATGTAGGTCGAGATGCCGGGCGTGGCCGGAAAATGCCAGCGGCCGTTATCGGACGCGTCCGGCGCGTTGTTGGTGATGACCTGCCAGTCGGCCGGGGCGGTCACGCTCAGCTCGAAGCGCGCCTTCAGGTCGGGCTGGTCGAAGCAGGTGTACATCCGGTGCGCGTCGCAGGTCTCGAACTGTGAGTAGAGGTAGACCTGCTTGTCGACGGGGTCGACGAACCGGTGCAGGCCCTCGCCCGTACGGGAGTAGGTCGCGTCGGCGACCACGCGCAGCTCGTTGGCGGCGGCCAGCCGCGGGAGCGGGATGCGGCCCTTGTCCGGGTCGTAGGAGCCCGGGTCGAGACTCTGGCCGTTGAGCGTGACCTCGCGGACCTTGGCGCCGTGCAGGTCGACGAACGTCGAGCTACCGGGATCCGCGCAGCCGAACCTGATCGTGGTGTCCGAGACGAACGTCTCCGGCCCCGTCGTCAGATCGAGGTCGACGTTGTAGGCCTCCACGGTCAGCAGCCGGGCGCGGTCGCGCGCCTCATCGCGCGTCAGGTTGCCAGCCAAGTGAACTCCTCGCCTCAAATGCATGAATGCGACGTCATTGTCCATCCCACCGTACGGCCCGCTGACGGGCGCACGGAACGGCACGCTGCCACACCATCTAACCCGCCGGAATGGGATCTTGGTCCAAACTCTCAGCAAACCCTAAGGTTGGAATGCCCTGGAGCGTACGCGGGTTGGCCCGGTAGAGAAACATGTCCGAACGCTTTTGGAGGCTGCGGTGGCCGACGCCGAACGCACACCGGTTGACTTTTGGTTCGACCCGAGATGTCCATGGGCCTGGATCACTTCGCGATGGATTCTCGAGGTCGAGAAGCTGCGTCCGATCGAGGTGCGCTGGCACGTGATGAGCCTGTCCGTGCTCAACGAGGGACGTGACCTTCCGGAGCAGTACAAGGCCTTCATGGAGCAGGCATGGGGGCCGGTGCGCGTGTGCATCGCCGCCCAGGAGAAGTACGGCCCCGAGGTGCTAGGGAAGCTCTACACCGAGCTCGGCACCCGCATCCACAACGACCGGCAGCCGCAGAGCCGTGAGCTCATCGAGGACGCGCTGGAGGCCGCCGGGCTCGACCGCGCGCTGGCCGACGCCGCCGACACCGACGAGCGCGACACCGCGCTGCGCGCCTCGCACAACGACGGCATCGAGCGGGTCGGCTACGACGTCGGCACGCCGGTGATCTCGGTGGAGGGCGCGTCGTTCTTCGGCCCGGTCGTGTCGCCGATCCCGCGCGGCGAGGCCGCCGCGAAGCTGTGGGACGGCGTGCGCCTGGTCGCCGAGACGGACGGCTTCTTCGAGCTCAAGCGCAGCCGTACGCGCGACCCGATCTTCGACTGAGCCCGCGTGGGCGGCCCTCACCGGAGGAGGGCCGCCTCTTCAGCTCTCGGAGTCGCGCAGCGCGGCCGACCAGCGCTGCTCGATGCGCCCGAACTTCCACACCGCGAGGGCGCCGACCCACGTGAGCAGCAGCACGCCGGTGATGACGAAGCCGGCCGTGTTGAGGTCGAGGGCGCCGACCCAGTTCCAGAACGTCCCGTGCAGGCCGAAGCGGTCCTGGGCGACCTGCAGCAGCTCGGTGCCGCCGATGACGAACGCGAACGCCACCGAGATGCCGGTCAGCACGATGTTGTAGAAGATCTTGCGGACCGGGTTGGAGAACGCCCAGCCGTACGCGAAGTTCATGAACGTGCCGTCGAGGCTGTCCCACAGTGCCATGCCCGCGGCGAAGATGATCGGCAGGCACAGGACGGCGTACCAGGGCAGCGAGCCCGTGGAGGCGGCCGAGCCCGCCAGCGCCAGCAGGCCGACCTCGGTCGCGGTGTCGAAGCCGAGCCCGAACAGGAAGCCCAGCGGGTACATCTGCCACGGCTTGGTTATCGCCTTGGTGAAGCGGCCGAGAATGCGGTTGAGGAAGCCGCGGTTGTTGAGCTGCTCCTCCAGCGCCGCCTCGTCGTACACCCCGCTCCGCATCTCACGGAAGACCTTCACGATGCCGAGCAGGATGACGAGGTTGATGACCGCGATGACGGCGAGGAAGGTGCCCGAGACGGTCGGGCCGATCGTGCCGGTGACGGTGTGCAGGCCGGATTGGTCGTCGGAGATGCCATCCGAGAGATCATGGGACAGGGCCTTGATGCCGAGTCCGAGCAGCACGCACGCGATGAAGACCACCGACGAGTGCCCGAGCGAGAACCAGAAGCCGACCGAAAGCGGACGCTGGCCGTCGGTCATGAGCTTGCGGGTGGTGTTGTCGATCGCGGCGAGGTGGTCGGCGTCGAACGCGTGCCGCATGCCGAGCGTGTACGCGGTCAGCGCGATCCCGACGCCGAAGAGCTTTCCGTCGCCGAGGTGGTAGTGCCCCGGAACGACGAGCAGGAGCAGGAGTCCCCAGCCGACGACGTGCAGCAGGACGACGAAACCGGTCATGCCGGCCAGGCGTCCCCACTCGGCCCGGCTGGGCCTCGCGGGTCGTCGGGGGACCGCGGCGCCGGAGGGAGAGGACATGTCGCCATTCAATCCTTGTTGCGACTTGTTCGCAACAGCTACCTCCGCGCCACCTCCCACCCGAGTGTTCATTCACTGTTGTGGGTGGTCCGCGCCCGCTCGCCGGGGAAGGATGTGCACATGCGCGATGTGATTTATGCGGGCGGCGCCTGGGCGGACTCCTCGGCTCCGGAGACCATCGACGTCATCAACCCGGCGACCGAAGAGATCATCGACCGGGTGCCCGCGGGCACGGCGGCCGACGTGGACCGGGCGGTGGCGGCGGCACGCCGGGCGCTCCCCGGCTGGGAGGCGACGCCGCCGGCCGAGCGCGCGGCCTACCTGCGGGGGGTCCTCGACGCCCTGCGGGCCCGCCAGGAGCACCTCGCGACCCTCATCGCGACCGACCTCGGCGCGCCGTACCAGGTCGCCCTGAAGGTCCATGTGGGCACGCCGATCGCGGTGCTCACCGGCATCCTCGACATCCTGGAGGCGTACGACTTCGCGGGCCGGCGCTGCGGCAACTCCCTCATCGTCCGTGAGCCCGTCGGGGTGGTCGGCGCCATCACGCCGTGGAACTACCCGCTGCACCAGGTCGTCGCCAAGGTCGCGCCGGCGCTCGCCGCCGGCTGCACCGTCGTGCTCAAGCCGAGCGAAGTCGCGCCGCTCGCCGCGTACGCGCTGGCCGACATCATCGACGAGGCCGGCCTGCCACCGGGCGTCTTCAACCTCGTGTCCGGCCTCGGCCCGGTCGTCGGCGAGGCCATCGCCGCGCACGAGGGCGTCGACATGGTGTCCTTCACCGGCTCCACCCGCGCGGGCAGGCGCGTGGCCGAGCTCGCCGCGGCGTCGGTCAAGCGGGTCGCGCTGGAGCTCGGCGGCAAGTCGCCGAACCTCATCCTCCCCGACGCGGACCTGCCGACCGCGGTCAAGGTCGGCGTCGCGAAGGCCTACGTCAACTCCGGGCAGACCTGCAACGCGCTCACCCGGATGCTCGTGCCGAGCGTGATGCTCGAGGAGGCCGTCGAGCTCGCCGTCAAGGCGGCGGAGCGCTACACGACGGGCGACCCCTTCGCCGAGGACAGCCGCCTGGGCCCGCTCGCCTCCCGCGCCCAGCTCGAACGCGTCCGCGGCTACGTCGAGACCGGCATCGCCGAGGGCGCGCGGCTGGCCACCGGCGGCACCGAGGCGATCCCGAGCCGCGGCTACTACGTCCCGCCGACCGTCTTCGCCGACGTCACGCCGTCCATGACGATCGCGCGAGAGGAGATCTTCGGCCCGGTCCTGTCGATCCTGACGTACGAGTCCGAGGATGAGGCCGTCGCCATCGCCAACGACACCCCGTACGGCCTCGCCGCCGGGGTCTGGTCGGCCGACCAGGAGCACGCGGTCGCGGTCGGGCGGCGGCTCAAGGCCGGCCAGGTCGAGGTCAACGGCGGGCGGTTCAACCCGATCGCGCCGTTCGGCGGTTACAAGCAGTCCGGGAACGGACGCGAGCTCGGCCTGCACGGCCTGGAGGAGTTCCTGGAGCTCAAGTCGCTCCAGCTTTGACCGGGCGACGGTGTGCCGCGCCCGCCACACCTGACAGACTTTGCGCCATGCACGTCTATCTCGGTTCCGACCACGCGGGGTTCGAGCTGAAGCAGCACCTCGTCACGTGGCTCACCGCACAGGGCCACGAGCCGTTCGACTGCGGGCCGCCCGCCTACGACGGCGAGGACGACTATCCGCCGTACGTCCTGCTCGCCGCCGCCCGTACGGTCGCCGACCCCGGCTCGCTGGGCATCGTCATCGGCGGCTCGGGCAACGGCGAGGCCATCGCCGCGAACAAGGTCCGTGGCGTACGCGCCGCGCTGGCGTGGAACGAGCAGACCGCCGAGCTCGCGCGCGAGCACAACGACGCCAACGTGATCAGCCTCGGCGCGCGCATGCACACGGCCGACGAGGCGACGCGCTTCGTGGAGATCTTCCTCGGCACCCCGTTCTCCGGCGTGGAGCGCCACGCCCGGCGCATCGCGATGCTGGGGGATTACGAGAAGACCGGAACTCTTCCCGCGCCTCCCGCCGCGCCTTCTGTCTAGGCCTTGGCGGCGCGGCGCTTGGCGAGCCGCCGCTTTTCGGCGCGGCGACCACGGCTGGGCTGGGCGGACGGCTGCGCCGCGGGCTGCTCGGCGGGCTCCTCCGAGGGCAGCGGCGCCTCGTCCTGCGGCCGGATGCGGGAGATGTCGCGCGCCCGCATCGCCGCGTCGACCGTGACGCGCATTCCCTGGCCCATGGGCCGCCTCCCGACATCGTGGTGTGCTTCTGATCTCCCCGGGGCGGCTCGGGCGAAACCCGGACAGGGCGGGCGGCGGGCCGCCGCTTGCGGCCCTTCGGCCGGATTCGGCCAGTAGATTTCGGCCAGTCTTGATTTGTGTAGGGTGTGCCGCCTTCCAGCGCGGACGGCTCGATGCTCGATACAGTGCCCGCATCATGCTGAGCCGTCTCGTGCACCTGCTGCCGCCGAGAGTCCGCGCGTTCCTGCGCCGGATACCTCTTCTCGTGTGGCTCTACCGGTGGGCGCGGCGGGGGCATCTCACGCGAGACCGAAACGCCCTGATCGGACTGATCGTCGTCACGGCCGCGCTCGCCATCTCCGCACCGGCGTCGCAGACGTGGTTCTCCCCGAGCGCCGTGGTCCTCACGGTCCTGGCGGGCGGCCTGATCCTCCGCCTGCGCAGCCTCGGCGTACTCCTCGGTGTGGTCGCCGCGGCGCTGGTGTACGACGCCGTCGCGGTCGGCTTCCGCAAGGTCGGCCCCGGCGTGATAGCGACCATCGTCGTCACCGCCGTCCTCGCCATCGTGCTCGCGCGCAGCCGCCAGCAGCTCGGCGTCAAGGGCCTGCGCGGCGAGCAGATGCTGCTCGAACTCCGCGACCGGCTCCGCCGCCACGGCGAGATGCCGTCCCTGCCCAAGGGCTGGGGCGCCAAGGTCGTGCTGCTCCAGGCCGGCGGATCCTCCTTCGGCGGCGACTTCGTCGTGTCGGTCTGCGACGGCAAGACGCTGGAGGTCGCCCTCGTCGACGTGTCCGGAAAGGGCGTCGACGCGGGCACGCGAGCACTCATGCTCTCCGGCGCGTTCGGCGGCCTGCTCGGCTCGGTGGAGACCGACCGGTTCCTCCCGGCGTGCAACGACTACCTCCACCGGCAGCGCTGGGACGAGGGCTTCGTCACCGCCGTGCACCTGGTCATCGACCTCACCACGGGGGAGTACGTCGTGGAGTCCGCCGGGCACCCGCCGGCCGTGCAGTTCGACTCCGGCAGCGGCACCTGGCAGGTCAGCTCGGCCAAGGGCATCGTCCTCGGCGTCGTCCCGCGGATGAGCACCGAGCCCGAGCGCGGCACGCTCCGCCACGGCGACGCGATGCTCCTCTACACCGACGGCCTGGTCGAGGCACCGGGCCGCGACCTCGACGCGGGCATCGACCGCCTGCTCGGCGCGACCGAGCGCCTGGTCCCGAGCGGCTTCGCCGAAGGGGCCGAAGAACTCGTCGCCGAGATGGCCGCGAGCCGCGACGACGACTGCGCGATGGTCCTGATCTGGCGCAAGTGAATCAACGGCTCGTGTCGCCGGGCACGGGCTTCGCATACCTGGCAGGCTGGTGTCATGAGCACTGTCAAGTTGCGGCCGATCGACGAGGAACTCCTGCCGCGCCTGCTCGACGTTGCCGTGGCCGGCGCCGACCCTGAAGAGGTCATGCCCACCGTCCCCGGACCGTCCGGCTGGACCCCCGAACGCCGCACCGCGTTCGGCGACCACTACTCATCCGCTCCCGCGTACGCCATCGAGGCGAACGAGCAGATCGTGGGAGCGACGCGACTCACCCCGGCCGAGGCGCCAGGCGCCGCCGAGGTCGGCATCTGGCTGGCCCGCCCCGCCCGCGGCAAGGGCCACGGCACCGAGGCCCTCCACCTCCTGGTCGAGGAGGCACGCTCCCGGGGCGTCACCGCCCTGATCGCCGAAACCACGACGTCGAACGAGGCGGCCGTCGGCGCCCTGCGCACGCTGGGCGCGAAGCTGTGGGAGGACCCGGAGTCGGGCGCCGTCCACGCCACCCTGAGGGTCGGGGACTGGATCGAGGGCGGCATCGGCCGCTGAGGTCTTGTTTCGGTTTTCGGCCCAGGTCAATGGTTGCCTGGGCCGTTCTCTCTGTCGAGGCGGCGGAATGAACGAGCACGAGGTGAACCGGACTCCGCTCGACGGCGACGCGTGCTGCGCCGCGTCGGAGGACACCGGGCGCGACCCCGGCTGGGCACGGGCGGCCGGACGGGCGAGGGCGCTGTCGTGGGCGAGCCTGATCTGGATGACCGTCGAGGGGGCGGCGGGCCTCGCCGCCGGTATCTCCGCGGGGTCGATCGCGCTGATCGGCTGGGCGATGTCGAGCGTCGTCGAGGGACTGGCCAGCGTGATCGTGATCTGGCGCTTCACCGGCTCGCGAACACTCTCCGAAACGGCCGAAGGCCGGGCGCAGAAGGCCGTCGCGGTCTCCTTCTGGCTGCTGGCTCCGTACGTCGCGATCGAGTCGGCCGCGTCGGTCATCACCGGCCACCACGCGGACACCAGCGGGCCGGGCATCGTCTTGACGGCTCTCTCCCTGGTGCTCATGCCCGGCCTGGGCATCGCGAAGAGGCGGCTCGGCGCCCGCCTGGGCTCAGTCGCCACGGCCGGGGAGGGCACGCAGAATCTCCTGTGCGCCTATCTGGCGGGCGCGGTACTGCTCGGCCTGGCCGCCAACACGCTCTTCGGCTGGTGGTGGCTCGACCCGCTGATCGGCCTAGCCGTCGCGGCCGTGGCCGTCCGGGAAGGCGCGAGCGCCTGGCGCGGCGACGACTGCTGCTGACCGCCTTCCCGGCGGGGCGCGCCGTTGACGGAGCGAAAGGCCCACGTCCCGGAATGCCGGTTGACCTGGGCCGTCGTGGTGTGGAGCGGGCGACGGGAATCGAACCCGCGTAGCCAGTTTGGAAGACTGGGGCTCTACCATTGAGCTACGCCCGCGTGGCCTGGGACCCTTGGTCCCGGTACGTCACCCGCGTAGCGTACCGGCTTTCGGCCCTTTACCGCGCACCGCCACACGACACCGCCCGATCATGATCAGCACTTAATGTTGCCCGCGCTCGTCGCCGTCCGGGCTACACTCAACTCGTTCACGGGCTGTAGCGCAGTTTGGTAGCGCACCGCGTTTGGGTCGCGGGGGCCGCCGGTTCAAATCCGGCCAGCCCGACGGGGCGGGCATTCCTACTCGCCGCTTTGGCGGCTTCGCGGGGGCCCGCTATTCCTCCCGGGGGGACGACCCCCCGGAGCCCCCCGATGTTCGGCTCGCCTTCGGCCTTGCCTCACTTCCTCGGCTCGCCTTCGGCGTCGCGTCTCGCGTCTCGCGTCTCGCGTCTCGCGTCTCGCGTCTCGCGTCTCGCGTCTCGCGTCTCGCGTCTCAGGTCTTCGGCTTGATCTTTGTGCTCGAATTCCGCGGCACGTCGCGCATTGTGCCTCGCACTGTCTTTTCTCGGCCTGCGGTGCCGTCCCGTCGTCCCGCCGTGCCCCGTGCCCCGCGTTGCTCCCGCCCCGCCCCGGGCCTCGTGCCGCCCCTGGCCGTGCCGCGCGCCGTGCCGTCCCGCGCCGCGCCCTATGCCGCACCACACCGTGCACCACACCGCGCCGTCCCGCCCTGGGCCCGCACCCCATGCCGTCCCGTCCTGGCCAGCCCGCCCCGCGCCGTGTCGTCCCGCACCGCGCGCTGCACCGCACCCTGCCGTCTCGCGCCCCGTGCCGTCCCGCCCCGGCCCGTGTCGCACCCCGCCCGGCCCCGCACCGTGCCGTGCCGTGCTGCCCGGGCCCGCGTCGCACCCCGCCCTGGGCCGTGCCCCATGCCGGCCCGCACCGTGCCGTCCCAGCCCACCCCGCGCCGTCCCCCGCCCGGTGTCGCCCCGCGCCCCGTCGCGTCGTCTCGTCTCGTCTCTTCTCTTCTCGTCCGGGTTGCTCCCCTACCGCACACCCAGTCCCGCGTGTTGACGCTTGTCGAGTGCCGGGTTGCCCCGTCGCGGGCCGTTTCGCACGGTTTCGCTCCGCCTCGTCCATCTCGCGAAATGGCTCCGGCTCGTACCACCCCGTACCTTGTGCCGACCCGTGCCTCGGGCTTATTCCGCCCGGCCGCCGGTCTCACTCATCCTGTTTCAGGCGGCGGCCGTGGATTAGTTCTGGGGTGATGGCTATGTAGTGGGCCGGCTCGCCGGGGGTCCAGGGGTTCAGGGGGAGAGCGTGTAGCTGCTCTAGTTCCGAGGCTTCCGTCACTACGCGCGTGTGGCCCACCACCACGACTGACCAGCCTGTTGTCAGGTTCTGGTCGAACTGGTCGATTTCGAAGGCGACCACTGCGTTCCGGGCGGCTGCGGCCAGTTTTGAGCCGGCCGAGGTGAGGATGACGACATCCCCGTCGGCCATGGTGAAGTTGACCGGCTGGATGGCGGGAAGGGCGCGGTCGGTGAAGACGATTCTGCCCAGGGGGACCTGGGTCAGCAGGGCGCGGCACTCCTGCTCGGTCAAGATCTTCAGACCTTCTGTGTCGTACACGGGGACACGCCTTCAACCTGTCTCGCGGTTCTGCGGCGGGTGGCCCCGGGGTTTCACTCGTGTTGCTGCTTCGACGCTAGCCATGGCCGGTCGGGCGCCGAGGGTCCGAAGCTCCCCGGTTCCAGGGACGAAGGTCCCACGGCGGCCCGTACGGGCCCGTCCGCCGAGGCCCCGGAGGTGGCCCGCGGGAGCCGCTTTCGGAATACTTGGCGACGCATTGCCGCCCCGACTGTCCGCGGAGACGCCGGAACACCATAGACTTTGTGCGCGAAGGCGCGGCGACGCACTTTCAGGTGCCCGCGTCCCGGCTGACTACGCAGCCGCCACGACATCCAAACCGGGAAATCCGTGCCGCGGCCGGATCAAGGAGACCGCCCAAGTGAAGACCGATGTGGAGGAGCTGAGCCCGACACGGGTCAAGCTCACCGTCGAGGTGCCCTTCGACGAGCTGAAGCCCAACCTCGAAAAGGCGTACAAGGAGATCTCGCAGCAGGTGCGCCTCAAGGGGTTCCGCCCCGGCAAGGTGCCGGCCCGCCTGATCGACCAGTACGTCGGCCGGGGCACGGTCCTGCAGGAGGCGGTCAACGACGCGCTCCCCGGCCTGTACGGCCGGGCCGTCGAGGAGACCGAGCTGTTCGCGCTCGGCCAGCCCGACGTGGAGATCACCGAGCTCGAGGACAACGAGCAGTTCGCCTTCACCGCCGAGGTCGACATCCGGCCGAAGTTCGAGGTGCCGGACTACGACGGGCTCGAGATCACCGTCGACACGGTCGAGGTGACCGACGAGGAGATCGAGGAGACCCTCTCCAACCTCCGCGAGCGCTTCGCGACGCTGACCAACGCCGAGCGTCCGGCCGAGGAGGGCGACTTCGCCTCCATCGACCTGGCCGCGACGGTCGACGGTGAGGACGTCGAGGACGCTCGTACGAGCGGTTACTCCTACGAGGTCGGCAGCCGCAGCTCCGTCGAGGGCCTGGACGACCAGATCGTCGGCATGAACGCCGGCGACTCCAAGACCTTCACGACGACCCTGGTCGGCGGTGAGCACGAGGACCAGGAGGCCGAGGTCACCGTCACCGTGCACAGCGTGAAGATCAAGGAGCTGCCCGAGCTCGACGACGAGTTCGCCCAGCTCGGCAGCGAGTTCGACACGATCGAAGAGCTGCGCGCGGACGTCCGCAAGCGGCTCGGCGACCAGAAGCGCGGCCAGCAGCTCGGCCAGGCTCGTGACAAGGCGCTCGAGGCGCTCATGGAAAAGCTCGACATCCCGCTCCCGGAGAGTGTGATCGAGAGCGAGATCCAGCGTCGCAACGAGCAGCTCGACCAGCAGCTCCAGATGTACGGCATGAGCCGCGACAAGTACCTCGAGGACCAGGAGAAGTCCGAAGAGGACTACGACCAGGAGATCAAGGACGGCGCCCGTGAGGCCGTCAAGGGCGGCTTCATCCTCGACCAGCTCGCTCTGCAGGAGGAGCTGACCGTCGAGAACGAGGAGCTGACCGAGTACGTCGTACGCAACGCCATGCAGATGGGCGTTCAGCCGGACGTGCTCGCCAAGCACCTGACGGAGAACGGCCAGATCCCGGCAGTCGTGTCCGAGGTCCTGCGGACCAAGGCCCTCAACCTCGTCGTCGAGCACGTCAAGGCGACCGACGAGAACGGCGCCGACGTCGACATCGCTGCCCTGCAGCGGCAGGAGTCGGGCGAGGACGAGGACGACGCCGAAGAGCAGACCGCCGCCGTGGAGACCACGGAGGCGGCGGCCGAGCCGGAGGCGGAGACCGAGGCGGAGCCCGAGGAGAAGAAGGCCGACGCCTGATCCACTTCGTGACACCGAACGGGCCGGCGCGACACGCGCCGGCCCGTTCGCGTGTGCGGTGGACCATCGCGGCCGGGCTTCCACGCCCACAGCGAACATGCGACCCTGGCGGCCAAAGCCCTCGCCGCAGCGCGTTAATGTCGCAAGCAACCGACCACGAACCACGATTCCGGAGCAGGTGACGCAGTGACCACGCCTCCGACCTTCGACCGGCCGGCGCCCGTACAGGCGCGTACGGCCGAGGCGCCCCTTCTGCCGTTGGGGGATCAGCTCTACCAGCGTCTGCTGCGCGAGCGGATCGTCTTCCTCGGACAGCAGGTCGACGACGACATTTCCAACCGCATCTGTTCGGAGCTGCTGCTGCTCGCGGCCGAGGACTCCCGGCGGGACATCTACCTGTACATCAACTCGCCCGGCGGCTCGGTGACCGCGGGTATGGCGATCTACGACATGATGCAGTACGTCCCCAACGACGTGGCGACGGTCGGCATGGGCCTGGCCGCCTCGATGGGGCAGTTCCTGCTCTGCGCCGGCACGGCCGGCAAGCGTTACGCCCTGCCGCACGCGCGCATCATGATGCACCAGCCGTCCGGCGGCATCGGTGGTACGGCGTCCGACATCAAGATCCTCGCCGAGCAGATGCTGTACGTGAAGCAGACGCTGGCCGAGCGCATCTCTTTCCACACGGGCCAGCCGCTCGAGCAGGTCCAGAACGACTCCGACCGTGACCGCTGGTTCACGGCCGACGAGGCGAAGGACTACGGCTTCATCGACCACGTCGTGCACAACGCCAACCAGGTCGCTTCTGAGGGCGCGGTGTCATGAACATTGACCGGAGGGGACTGAACCCGATGAGCGATCAGATCCGGGCCGGTATTCAGCCCATGGAGAGCCGCTACATCATTCCGTCGTTCGTCGAGCGCACCACGTACGGGGTCAAGGAGATGAACCCGTACAACAAGCTCTTCGAAGAGCGGATCATCTTCCTGGGCGTCCAGATCGACGACGCGTCCGCCAACGACGTGATGGCCCAGCTGTTCACGCTGGAGTCGATCGACCCCGAGCGTGACATCAGCATCTACATCAACTCGCCCGGCGGCTCCTACACCGCCATGACGGCGATCTACGACACGATGCAGTTCGTCCGCTGCGACATCCAGACGGTCTGCATCGGCCAGGCGGCCTCGGCCGCGGCGGTGCTCCTGTCGGCCGGCACGCCGGGCAAGCGCGCGGCTCTGCCGCACTCGCGGATCTTGATCCACCAGCCGGCCACCGAAGGCGGGTATGGTCAGGCCAGCGACATCGAGATCCAGGCGAACGAGATCCTGCGGATCCGTGCGGAGATGGAAACGATCCTCTCGCGGCACAGCGGCCAGGACGTCGAGAAGGTGCGCCGGGACATCGAGAGAGACAGATTCCTCACGGCGGAGGAGGCGAAGACTTACGGTCTCATCGACGACATCATCGAGAGCCGCAAGAAGCGCGCTTCCGAGGTAGTGTCGTCGTAAGCGGCCAACGAGTGACCCTCAGGTGTCCGTCAGATTGACCGCACCGGAGGGCTCACTCACCGCCCGCCAGGCGGTAACGTCGAGACAACGTCGAGAGCCTCAGCACGTTCCCTCGCCTCGCTTTTCCGAGGGTGAGCGGTCCACGTAAAGGAGACAGGGTGGCACGCATCGGCGACGGTGGTGACTTGCTCAAGTGCTCGTTCTGTGGAAAGAGCCAGAAGCAGGTCAAGAAGCTCATCGCGGGCCCGGGCGTGTATATCTGCGACGAGTGCATCGATCTCTGCAACGAGATCATCGAGGAAGAGCTCTCCGAGTCATCCGACCTCAAGTGGGACAACCTGCCGAAACCGCGCGAGATCTACGAGTTTCTCGACTCGTACGTGATCGGGCAGGACAAGGCCAAAAAGGCCCTGTCGGTGGCGGTGTACAACCACTACAAGCGGATCCAGTCGGGCAGCGGTACGCGGGACGAGAGCGTCGAGCTCGCCAAGTCCAATATCCTGCTGCTCGGCCCGACCGGCTCCGGTAAGACACTCCTCGCGCAGACGCTCGCCAAACTGCTCAACGTTCCCTTCGCCATCGCCGACGCGACCGCCCTCACCGAGGCCGGTTACGTTGGCGAGGACGTCGAGAACATCCTGCTGAAGCTGATCCAGGCCGCCGACTACGACGTCAAGAAGGCCGAAACCGGCATCATCTACATCGACGAGGTCGACAAGGTCGCCCGCAAGAGCGAAAACCCGTCGATCACGCGTGATGTGTCCGGTGAGGGCGTCCAGCAGGCGCTGCTGAAGATCCTGGAGGGCACCACCGCGAGCGTTCCGCCGCAGGGCGGGCGCAAGCACCCCCACCAGGAGTTCATCCAGATCGACACCACCAACGTGCTGTTCATCTGCGGTGGGGCGTTCGCCGGTCTGGAAAAGATCGTCGAGCAGCGCGTCGGCAAGCAGGGCATCGGTTTCAACGCGGTTTTGCGCACCAAGGACGACGAGGGCGACATCGCGGACCTGTTCGCCGATGTCATGCCGGAAGATCTGCTGAAGTTCGGGATGATCCCGGAGTTCGTCGGCCGGCTCCCGATCATCACGAGTGTGCACAACCTCGACCGTGAGGCACTGATCAGCATCCTCACCGAGCCGCGCAACGCGCTGGTGAAGCAATACCACCGGCTGTTCGAGCTCGACGGGGTCGACCTGGAGTTCTCCGACGACGCCCTCGAGGCCATCGCGGACCAGGCCATTCTTCGCGGGACCGGCGCGCGCGGGCTGCGCGCCATCATGGAAGAGGTCCTGCTCTCGGTCATGTACGAGGTGCCGAGCCGCGCCGACGTCGCCCGTGTGGTGATCACACGCGAGGCGGTGCTCGAGCACGTCAACCCGACGCTCGTACCCCGGGAGCGCACCAAGCGGGAGCCGCGGGAGAAGTCGGCCTGATCAGGGCGTCTTTTCCATGTCGTCGCGCATCGACAGGAGCAGTCCTGCCGTTTGCGCGGCGTCGCCCGCGTCCGTGGTGATCACGCCGAGCGTGCCCTCGTCGGCCCATCCGCAGGTCGCCAGCGTGGCCTGACCGGTGCTGAGTTGGTCCAGGCACATGACCGTACCCTTGAGACGGCCCGCCGGATAGCCGCTCGGCTTCCGGTCACTGGTGCCCGTACTCTCGGCCAGGCCGCCGATGAACTCCTTGAGGCGTTCCTCTGGCTGGTCGATATGCCCGGAAGCCCCGATGAACAGCACGGTCTTACGCGCCTGGGCAGGCTCGTGGTACACAGCGGTGAGCGGATTCGGCATGCCGGCGGCCTTCAGCCGTTCCCGCTGCCGTGAGATCAGCTGTTGCGTGCCGGGGGAGTCGTCGCGCTGCAGGCCGCCGGCCTGCGCCGGGGCGTGCAGCATCCGCGTCGGTGCCGCCATGATCGAGATGAGCACGATCGCGGCGCCGACCAGGGCGCCCATGGCCAGCGCGGCGCTGATCCCGGCGCCGGCCCACATGCCGCGCGGCGACTCCAGATCCGTCGCCGTACCGTACGGCTGCGCCTCCTGAGTCTCCTGCGCCTCGATGGCGCGGGTCCGCCGGATCGCGCCCACCACGAAACCGCCGGCGAGGCCGAGCATGGCGATGCCGACGATGAGGATCGCGATGGCGAGGAACACCGTCATCGGACCTCCCTCCCGCCGGCCGCGGCATGTCTCATTAACCGAATCCCGTATGCCTGATCACTGTGCGTCAACATTGTCCCCCGTACGGCGGCGCCACCCCAGTAGCGAAACCGGCCCCGACCGTGTTGCCGGACGGCCGTGCGGGTGCATCCCCGGTGCTTCCCCCGGGGCGTGCCATCGAACCCGGCATTCTTCCGTACTTCCTCGGATCTGCGGGGCGAGACCACGGTTCCCGTGGAACCTCCGTACACTCCGACGCGTGACTTCGCGCGATGATCTGCCGACTCAGTACACCCCGGCCGACGTCGAGACACGCCTCTATGAGCGCTGGATCGATGGCGGCTACTTCACGCCCGCCGCCGTACCCGGCGCGTCCGCCTACTCGATCGTGATCCCCCCGCCGAACGTGACCGGTTCACTGCACGTCGGCCACGCCCTGGACCACTCGATCCAGGACGCGCTCGTACGACGGCAGCGGATGCGCGGCGTCGCGACGCTGTGGCTGCCGGGCATGGACCACGCGGGCATCGCGACCCAGAACGTCGTCGAGCGCGAGCTCGCCAAGGAGGGTCTGTCCCGGCACGACCTCGGCCGCGACGCCTTCGTCAAGAAGGTCTGGGAGTGGAAGGGCGAGTCCGGCGGCAAGATCCTCGGGCAGATGCGCCGCCTCGGCGACGGCGTCGACTGGAGCCGCGAGCGCTTCACGATGGACGAGGGCCTGTCGCGAGCGGTGCAGACGATCTTCAAGCGGCTGTATGACGACGGGCTCATCTATCGCGCCGAGCGCATCATCAACTGGTGCCCGCGCTGCCTGACCGCGCTGTCCGACATCGAGGTCGAGCATTCCGACGACGACGGCGAGCTCGTCTCGATCCGGTACGGCTCCGGCGACGACTCGATCGTGGTCGCCACGACCCGGGCGGAGACGATGCTCGGCGACACCGCCGTCGCGGTCCACCCCGAGGACGAGCGCTACGCCCACCTCGTCGGCCGGGAGATCGAGCTCCCGCTGACCGGCCGGCACATCCCGATCGTCGCCGACGCCCACGTGGACCCCGCGTTCGGCACGGGCGCGGTCAAGGTGACCCCGGCGCACGACCCGAACGACTTCGAGATCGGCCGGCGTCACGACCTCGAGGCGCTGACCATCATGGACGAGCGCGGCGTGATCACCGCGCACGGGCCGTTCGAGGGCCTCGACCGCCTGGAGGCCCGGCCCGCGGTGGTCGACGCGCTGCGCGAGCAGGGCCGCATCGTCGCCGAGACCCGCCCGTACGTCCATGCTGTCGGGCACTGCTCCCGCTGCAAGACGGTGGTCGAGCCGCGCGTCTCGCTGCAGTGGTTCGTCCGCGTCGAGCCGCTGGCCCGCGCCGCCGGCGACGCCGTACGCGACGGCCGCGTCCGTATCGTCCCTGAGGAGATGGCCCCGCGCTACTTCGAGTGGGTCGACAACATGCACGACTGGTGCATCAGCCGCCAGCTGTGGTGGGGTCACCGCATTCCGGTCTGGTACGGCCCGGACGGCAGCTCCGTGTGCGTGGGCCCGGGGGAGCAGGCGCCGGAGGGTTACACGCAGGACACCGACGTGCTCGACACGTGGTTCTCCTCGGCGCTGTGGCCGTTCTCGACGCTGGGCTGGCCGGACGACACACCCGAACTCCGCACGTTCTACCCCACGTCCGTGCTGGTCACCGGCTACGACATCCTGTTCTTCTGGGTCGCCCGGATGATGATGTTCGGCCTGTACGCGATGGACGGCGTCGAGCCGTTCAAGGTCATCGCGCTGCACGGCATGGTGCGCGACCAGTTCGGCAAGAAGATGTCGAAGTCGTTCGGCAACGTCGTCGACCCGCTGTCGTGGATCGAGCAGTACGGCGCCGACGCGACGCGCTTCACCCTGCTGCGCGGCGCGAATCCGGGCGGCGACGTGGCCGTCAGCGACGAGTGGGCCCAGGGCTCGCGAAACTTCTGCAACAAGCTGTGGAACGCGACCCGCTTCGCCCTGCTGAACGGCGCGACGGTCCGCGAACTCCCGGACGCGCCCACGGTCGCGGACCGCTGGATCCTGTCCCGCCTGTCGTCCGTCGTCACCGAGGTGGACGCCCACTTCGAGAACTACGAGTTCGCCAAGGCGTGCGAGACGCTGTACCACTTCGCCTGGGACGAGTTCTGCGATTGGTACGTCGAGCTCTCGAAGGTCCCGGGCATGAGCGCGGACGCCCCCGCGGTCCTGGGGCGGGTCCTGGACGTGCTGCTGAGGCTGCTGCACCCGCTGACGCCGTTCGTGAGCGAGCAGCTGTGGACGGCGCTGACGGGCGGAGAGACGCTGGTGACGGCGGCGTGGCCGGAGCCGCCTTCTTCCCCCGATCCGGAGGCGGAGGCGGAGATCGCGGGCCTGATGCGCCTGGTGACGGAGGTCCGGCGGTTCCGTTCGGACCAGGGGCTGAAGCCGGGACAGAAGGTGGCGGCCGAGCTGGACGGCATCGACCCGGGCCACGAGGCCGCCGTACGGACGCTGCTGCGCCTCACGCCGCCGGGAGATTCGTTCTCGCCGACCGCGTCGCTGCCAGTGGACCGGGTGACGGTACGCCTGGACACGGCGGGAGCGATCGACGTGGCCGCGGAACGCGCCCGGCTCCAGAAGGACCTGGCCGCCGCCCGCAAGGAGATCGCCCAGGCGGAGGGGAAGCTGGGGAACGAGCAGTTCATGTCCAAGGCGCCGGAACCGGTGGTGACGAAGACCCGAGCCCGCCTGACCCAGGCGCGGACGGACGCGGAGAGCCTGGAAGGGCGGCTGGCCGTCCTACCGGTGTCATAGCCCGATAGAAGGCCAGGGTCCCCGGCACGGGTGACCCTGGCCTGGGGTGTGGGCCTGGGGTGTGGGCCTGGGGTGTGGGCCTGGGGTGTGGGCCTGGGGTGTGGGCCTGGGGTGTGGGCCTGGGGTGTGGGCCTGGGGTGTGGGCCTGGGGTGTGGGCCTGGGGTGTGGGCCTGGGGT
>NZ_JAUEQY010000025.1 GCF_030406325.1 Actinomadura sp. DC4
CGCGGGCCAGCGCGTTGGCGTGGTAGTTCGCCGACGCGGGACGCGCATCGTCGATCGGCGTCTGCTTGGTCCGGCGCGGCGTTGCGGCCACCTGATCTGCCTCCTGCTCGGGCGTTCGTGGGATGGGCGACGGTGCTTCCGTTCAGGGAAGCACCGTGCCGTCATTCTCCGGGAAATGACACGCGCTGGCGTGGCCATCGCCCGCTTGGCCGGCCAGCACGGGCGGATCGGTGGCGCAGATGTCGCGCGCCTTCCAGCAACGCGTACGGAACCGGCAGCCCGAAGGAGGGTCGCCGGGGCCCGGCACGTCACCGGTCAGCGTGATGCGCTCGCGCTCACCGCGCAACTCCGGGTCCGGGATCGGGATCGCGGACAGCAGGGCACGCGTGTACGGGTGCCGCGGTGCCTTGAAGATCTGGTCCCGGGTGCCGACCTCGATGATGGCGCCGAGGTACATCACCGCGATCCGGTGCGAGATGTGCCGCACGATCGACAGGTCGTGGGAGATGAAGACGTAGGCCAGCCCGAGCGTCTGCTGCAGGCGGCGCATCTGGTTGACCACCTGGGCGCGGATCGACACGTCCAGCGCGCTGACCGGCTCGTCCAGCACGAGCAGCTTGGGGTCCAGCGCGAGCGCGCGGGCCAGCCCGACGCGCTGCCGCTGGCCGCCGGAGAACTCATGGGCGTAGCGGTTCTCATAGCCGGCCGACAGGCCCACCAGGTCGAGCAGCTCACGTACGCGCGCCGGCCCGCCATCGCGGTAGCGGCTGTGCACCCGCAGGGGCTCGGCCACGATGTCGTGCACGGTCATCCGCGGCGACAGCGAGGAGTACGGGTCCTGGAACATGATCTGGATCTCGCCGCGCAGCTCGCGCAGGCGGCCGCCGCGCGCCGCGGACAGGTCCTCGCCCTGGTACAGGATGCGGCCGCTCGTGGGTTCGAGCAGCCGGACGATCATCCGGCCCGTCGTGGACTTCCCGCAGCCGGACTCCCCCACGATGCTCAACGTCTCTCCCGCGTCGAGGGAGAAGCTCACGCCGTCGACCGCGTGGATCGCGCCGTGCTGCCGGCGCAGTACGCCGCGCCGGATCGGGAAGTGCTTGGTGAGGTCCTCGACCCGCAAGAGCGCCGGGGCGCCGCCGGACCCGTCGCTCACCGCGGTCTCCGTCGCCGTGCTCACCCGGCCGCCTCCTCTGCTGAGAACAGGGCCGAGCCCTCGTCGAGCTCGTCCGCGAAGTGACACGCGCTGCGCCGGCCGTCGCCGAGGTCGCGCAGCTCGGGCCGGTCCGTACGGCACCGGTCCCGCGCCATCGGGCAGCGCGGGTGGAACGCGCAACCGCCCGGTGGGTCGATCATGTTGGGCGGGCTGCCCGGGATGGACAGCAGCTCGCCGTCCAGGTCCGGGCGCGGCACGCTCGCCAGGAGTCCCGCCGTGTACGGGTGCCGGGGCCGGGCGAACAGCGAGCGTACGTCGGCCTCCTCCGCCACCCGGCCGCCGTACATGACGACGACGCGGTCGGCGAGCTCGGCGACGACGCCGAGGTCGTGGGTGATGAGGATGGTCGCCGCCCGGGTCTCGCGCTGCGCGGTGCGCAGCAGGTCGAGCACCTGGGCCTGGATCGTGACGTCGAGCGCGGTCGTCGGCTCGTCGGCGATGAGCAGGTCCGGGTCGTTGGCGACGGCCATCGCGATCATCGCCCGCTGGCGCATGCCGCCGGAGAACTCGTGCGGGTACTGCCGGTAGCGCTGCTCCGCGTCGGGCACGCCGACCTTGCGCAGCAGCTCGACCACACGGGCGCGGGCGGTGTCCGCGCTCAGGTCCCGGTCGTGCAGCCGGAGCGCCTCGGCGATCTGCTGCCCGACCGTCATGACCGGGTTGAGCGCGGTCATCGGGTCCTGGAAGATCATCGCGACCTCTCCGCCGCGGATCTCGCGGAGGCGTTCGCCGCTGACCGCGCGCAGGTCCTCGCCGCGCAGCAGGATCCGGCCGTCCCGGATCACGCCGGGCGGGGTGCGGACCAGGCCGAGGATCGACATCGCGGTCACGCTCTTGCCCGACCCCGACTCGCCGACCACGGCGACGATCTCACCGGCGCGGACGGTGAGGCTCACGCCGTCGACGGCGTGCACGAGACCGTCGTCCGTGGCGAAGTCCACGACGAGGTTCTCGATCGACAGAAGCGGAGCTTCGGTCATGGGCGTCCTCCTCAGGTTCGCCGGGGGTCGACGGCGTCACGCAGCCCGTCGCCGATGAAGTTCACCGCGAGGACCGTGATGGCGACGGCGAGGCCGGGCGGAAGCCACAGCCAGGGCATCGTCTTGATCACGGTGAGACTCTGGGCGTCGGTGAGCATGTTCCCCCAGCTCGCGGCGGGCGGCTGCACGCCGATGCCGAGGAAGGACATGGTGGCCTCCAGGCCGATCGCCTGGGCCACCGCGATCGTGGCGACCACGCTCACCGGCGGCAGCGCCGCGGGCACGATGTGACGGCGCATCAGCCACAGCGGGCCCGCGCCGGCGGCCCGCGCGGCCTGGACGTACTCCTGCTCGCGTACCGAGAGCGTCACGCCGCGGACGAGCCGCCCGCTCTGGGGCCACTGGAACAGGCCGATGGCGACGACCATCGCGGTGACGCTGGGCCCGATGACGCCCGCGATCACCACCATGACCACCACGGACGGGAAGGACATGAACACGTCCGCGAGCCGCATCGCCGTCTGGTCGAACCAGCCGCCCAGCAGCCCGGACAGGCTGCCCACGATCGTGCCGACGAGGACCGACAGGAGCGCGGCGGCGATACCGACACCGAGCGAGATCCGGCCGGCGAACAGCAGGCGGGCGAGCACGTCGCGGCCGGTGGAGTCCGTGCCGAGCCAGTGGTCGCCCGAAGGCCCGGCACGGGTGGCGAACAGGTCGGTGGCGTCCGGGTCGTGCCCGGAGATCTGGCGGGCGAACACGGCCGCCAGCACGATCAGCACGAGCACGACCGCGCTGACCACGGCCATGCGGTGGCGCAGGAACCGGCGCAGGGCCCGCCGGCCCGGCGACCGGCGCCCCGTCTCGGGCGCCGCCGCTTCGAGCTCGATCGCGCTCATCCCAGCCTCACCCTCGGGTCGACCAGTGTGTACAGGATGTCGGCGAGCAGGCTGGACACCAGCACCATGACCGCGATGATCAGGGCGAACCCGATGATCACCGAGTAGTCGTGCCGGCCCACCGAGCCGATCGCGAGCTGTCCCATCCCCGGCCAGGCGAAGACCTGCTCGATGACGACCGCGCCCGCGAGCTGCTGCGGCACGTTCGCGGCGATGTAGGTGAGCACCGGGATCAGCGAGTTGCGCAGCGTGTGCCGCACAACGACGCGCCGGCGCGTCGCGCCCTTCGCCTCGGCGGTGCGGACGTAGTCGGCGCCCAGCTCGGTGATCATGCTGCTACGGACGTAGCGCATGTACGGCCCGGAGTTCGCGATCCCGAGGATGAGCGCCGGCAGGACCAGGTGCCGGAGCGAGTCCGCCAGGCCCGGCGCGGTCGGGTCGGAGATGCCCGACGACGGCAGGATGGGGAACTTCACGGTGAAGACGTAGATGGCGATCAGCGCCATGAAGAAGGCGGGGATCGACACCGAGCCCAGGCTGACCATGGTCGCCGCGTAGTCGACCCGGGTGTTGCGCCGCAGCGCGGCGATGATCCCGAGCGGGAACGCGATCACCAGCGACAGCAGCAGCCCCGTCCCCATCAGCTCGATCGTCGGGCCGAAGCGCTCGCCGAGCAGCGAGGTCACCGAGCGGCCGTTGACGAGGGAGTAACCGAAGTCGCCGTGCAGCGCGTTCACCAGCCAGTGCCAGTACTGCAGGATCAGCGGCTGGTCCAGGCCCAGCTCGTGCCGCTTGGCCGCGATGAAGGCCGCGCTGCCGGAGTTGAGCTGGTCCGCGGGCACCATCATGGCGACGGGGTCGCCGGGCGCCTTGTGCACCAGCCAGAAGATGACGACGGTGATGAGGAAGAACACCAGGACGTTGATCAGCAGGCGGCGCGTGATGTAGGCACCCATGGCACTCCCTTCAGCCGCTCGCCGGGCCGCACGGCACGATGACCGTGCGGCCCAGAGGGTTCGGCGCGTCCGTCACAGTGACCAGCCGGCCGGGTTCCAGAAGGCGCTGTCCTGCGAGCCCGCCGCCTGGAATCCCTTGATTCTCCTGTTCACCGCCCACAGCCCCGTGGGGTCGTAGAGCCACATCAGGTCGGCCTGGGAGTTCTCCTCCAGGACGGCCTGGTCGTACAGCGCCTTGCGCTGCGTGGCGTCCGCGGTGGAGTTCGCCTTGATCAGCTGGTCGTCGAGCTTCTTGTCGCAGAACCAGCCGATGTTGCCGCCCTTGGGGTACTGCTGGGCGCAGGCGGCGATGACGTTGACGTTCCACGAGTCGACGGCGTAGTTGCCGCCGCCGTAGAGCGTCATGTCGTAGGACTTCTTGTCGTAGGTTCCGGCGATCTGCGCGGCCTGGACCTGCTTGAGCTTCACCTTCACGCCGACCGCGGCGAGCTGGCTCTGCACGATGGTGGTGGTCGCGTCACGGTCGCGCTGGCCGGGCACCCACTGCAGCTCGACGGTCTGCCCGGGGTCCCAGCCGGCCGCCGCGAGCAGCGACTTGGCCTTCTGCGGGTCGTAGGCGTACTCGTTGATGCCGGGCGGGGTGTTCGCGGAGAAGAAGTCGGAGTTCTGGACCGTCGCCTTCCCCCCGAGGACCTTGTCGACGAGCGACTTGCGGTCGATCGCGTACAGGAACGCCTGCCGCACCCGTACGTCCTTGAAGTAGGACTTGGACTGGTTGAGCGCGATGCGGACGAACCCGGCGCCCGCCTTCTCCTGGATGGCGATCTTGTCGAAGCCCTGGACGGTCTTCAGGTCCGCCGGGGAGAACGAGGCGATGTCCATGCCGCCGTTGCCGAGCTGGGCGGTGGCCACGTCCGAGCCCATGGGCTTGAGGTAGACGTCCTTGATCTTGGCCGGGGTGGGGAAGCCCGGGTTGGCCGTCACGTGGACGTACTGGTTGGTCTTGTAGTCGACGAACTTGTACGGCCCGAGCGTCACCGTCGGACCGCGGAAGTAGGCGTTCTTGGCCACCTCGGCGACCGGCACGCCGCCCAGGACGTGCTTGGGCATGACGTACGCGACGCCGACCTGGGCGAGCAGCCCGATGTCGGGCTTGGACGCCTTGATGACGAAGGTGGTGTCATCCGGCGCGCTGAAGCCGGAGATCGTCTTGGCCTTGCCCGAGACGAAGTCGTCGACGCCCTCCACGGCAGAGTAGCTGCCCGCCGTGGCGCTCGTGCTCTTGGGGTCGGCCAGGAGCTGGTAGCTGAACAGGACGTCCTGGGCGGTGAAGGGCTGCCCGTCGCTCCACGTCAGCCCGGGGCGGAGGTGGAACGTGAAGGTCTTGGCGTCCGGGGACACGTCGTACTTCTCGGCGAGCTGCGGCTGCAGCTTGTAATTCGGATCCACGGCCAGCAGGCTCTGGTCGAGCATCGACATCACCTGGTTGTCCGGGCCGCTGGACGGTGCCAGCGGGCTGAAGATCCCGGCCGGCTCCTGGTAGAGGTAGACGTTGATCGCGCTCTTCGTGGCACCACCGGTGTCGGAGTCCGACGCCGGGCCCGTGCACGCCGCGGCCGACACGGCCGCGAGAACGGCCACGCCGAAGGCGCCGTATCTGAACCGTCTTGCCATCGCAACCTCACATAGTCGGTCTGGTCTTAAGGGGAGGGAACCGGGGGGCTCCGTGACATCCAGGTGCACATGGAACAAAATTTCATGTACACAATGGAGGCGCGGAGTCCCCCACGTCAAGGGGCATCGTGGCCGTTCAGCGGGTTTTTCGACCCGATCAGCCGGCCGGCGGCACCCAATACGAGTAGAGATCGGTACCGGAGAGGTGGAAGCGGAACTGGACCTGGCGGCCGGACAGCGCCGCCAGGGACCTGCCGCCCTTCCACCGGACCGCCGCCTGGTACTGGTCCCCCGTCACCGGGACGGCGTCCTTCGCCGTGTAGCCGGGGATCGGGTTGCCGTCGGTCGCGTCGAGCACCTCGACGGTGAGCGAGCCGTGCCCGTGGACGACGGCGTTCACCCGCAGCGTGCGGCCGTGGAAGACCACCGGTCTGGTGGTGACCTGACCGGGGTCACCGGACCCCGGCGTCGAGGCGTTGGTGAGCGAGACGAAGCCGTCGCGCCGCCAGGTGGCCATCCCGGTCTGGCCGAGATAGGTGTCCGGGTCCGGCGCGGTGGCGTCCTGGCCGCCGTGCCCGGCGTTGAAGCCGCCGTAGTACATGGTGATGGTCTTGTCGGTCACCAGCGCGTTGGAGGAGGTGTAGAGGGCGCCGTCGTCCCAGGCCCCGGGGTCGCCGGGCTTCAGGACGGGGTCGCGCACGGGGCGGCTCCAGTCGACCAGGTCGCGCGATGAGGCGACCTCCGGCAGCACCGGCCCGGCGCCGGCCGAGGACTGGGATCCCGTGGTGTAGTCGGTGGTGAGGAACACCCACGGGATGCCGATGTAGGTGCTCTCGTACGGCAGCACCGGCATGCCGTAGATCTGGCCTTCGAGCCCGTTCAGGGCCTCGGCGGCGCCGTCGTCGGCGTAGTCGCCGCCCACCGCGAGCTGGGGTGTGCTCCAGGTGAGGAAGTCCTTGCTGGTGGAGACGAACGCGGCGCGGTCGTAGATGCCCGGCGTTCGCGAGGTGAACATCCGCTTCTTGACGGTGGCGATGTAGAGCCTCTGACGCGGGTCCCACGTCACCTGCGAGACGTCGCCGTCGAGGAGCGCGGGCTTGTCCTCGCCCAGCGTCCACGTGTAGCCGTCGGGTGAGAAGTACACGTAGTAGCCGAGCGTCTGGTTGACCACGCCCGAGTGGAACTGCATCAGCGCGAAACGCCGGTCCGGGCTCGCGCCGGGGTTGTACGCGATGGTGCCGCCGCCGGCGATGATCAGGTTGGTCTTCGCGGCGGGGATGTCCTTGTAGCCGACGTTGCCCCGCCCGAGCGGCTTGGTCCACTTCCTGCCGTCGTGACTCTCGGCGTAACAGAGGTAGTAGCCCGGCGCGACGTCGTTGTTGCAGTCGTACCAGAGCCGGTAGACGCCACCGATCTTGAAGACCGAACCGTAGGTGTACGCCGCGCTCTCCCACGGCTTGTCGGGCCGGATGACCGGCTCGGGGAGCTTGTGCGCCGCGTGCACGACCCGGCCGACGTCCTTGGACGAGGCGATCCGGTAGTCGTCGAGGAAGAGCTCCCGCGCTCCCCCCAGGTCCGGGTCGTAGGCCTGCGGCGCCTCGGCGAGGTTCACCTCGTCCCAGTAGGACACCCCCGAGTCGCCCGCGCGGATCCGCACGGTGACGTTGGCGGTGCCGGCCGGCGCGGTGCCGGACACGGTGACGGTCCGCCAGTCCGTGCCGGACTCCGGCGTCGCCACGTGCTCGCCGAGGTCGGCGCCGTCGAACCCCGTGAAGTCGAGCGAGAGCGCGGCCGGCTTGCCGCTCTTGCCCTTCTCCTTCGCGCTCAGCCGGTACTCTCGGCCGGCGGCGGCGACGATCCGGTCGCTGGAGACCGTCACCGCGTCGCCGCTCTCGTCGACCTCCAGCGAACCGAGGCCCGCCGTACGGTAGGCGGACAGGTTGACGATGTTCGCGCCGGCCTCGTCGCCCTCGACGGACCAGCCGATCGGATGGCCGGCGCGGTCGCCCGCGTCGAAGCCGGCGTTCGGCACGAGCGTCGTGCTCTTGCCGGGATCGGTGCCGGGGGGCGTCTGACCGCCCGCCGTGAGTGGCCGGTACGCCACGAACGTGCCGAGCAGGACCGTCACCAGGACGGCCGGTGTGACACGCCGCCGTACGGCCGACCGTCTATCGCGTTGATCCATCCACGACCTCCCATAGCCGGAATCCGGGGCGCTCACTGTCGTGTGGAACTTCATTCCATGTCAAGGCTTCGAGGGTTGACATGGAATGGCTTTTCATGGAGAAACGGTGCACCCGGCGTGATCAAGGTCGCCGGGTTCCCCGACCGAAGCGCAGGTGAAGCATGGTGCGTACGTCCCGGACCTCCCGGATCGGCCTTGGGCTGGCGATCGTCTGTTGCTACGTCGCCGCATTACCGGCCACCTCCTCGGCCGCGTCCTGGACGGCGGCGCGGCTGGTCCCCGACGCCGGCTTCGAGGAGAGCTCCTCCTCGGCGGCCCGCTGGACGACCGAGGGTCCGGCCGGCGCCGTCTCCGTGGTCTCCTCGCCGGTCCACGGCGGCCAGGGCGCCGCGCGGCTCGCCGACACCTCGGCGACCGACGGCGTGAGCCTGCGCGGCGAGCACCTCGCGGCCTCCCCCGGTGAGGAGCTCACCGCGAGCGCCTGGACGGACCGGGTCTCCGGCCAGGGCGGTTACCTCTACCTGGAGTTCTGGAACGCCGCCGGCGCCCGCGTCGCCGCGTTCTCCACCGCCGCCGGGACGAGCACCGGCTGGCAGCAGGTGACCGTGCGCGGAGTGGTCCCGGACGACGCCGTGACCGCGACGGTCCTCGCGTACAGCGACGTCGCCGACCAGGGCACGACGGTCTGGGACGACGTCGCCGTCGCCACGCTCCCGCCGCCGTCGCGGCGGGTGCCGAACGCCGGGTTCGAGGAGCCCCGCGAGGGCACGCGCCCGACGGAGTGGACGGTCTCGGCGCCGGGCGGGTCGGCGACCGTGGTCACCTCGGGCGCGCACTCCGGGAAGCGTGCGCTGAAGATCGCCGACACGTCGTCGAGCGACGAGGTCTCCGCGCTCAGCCGCGCGGTCCCGGTCACGGCCGGCGAGACCGTCACCGCCTCGGCCTGGGTCTCCGGCACGAACGGCACGCTCTACCTGGAGTACCGCCGCTCGGACGGCACCCGCATCGAACCGCCGACGGCGGTGAACGTCGGCACGGCCGGCGGGTGGAAGAAGGTGACCGCCGCCGCGGTCGTGCCCTCCGGCGCGACCACCACGACCGTGCGGCTCTACAGCACCCAGACCGGCACGGGCACGACGACCTGGGACGACGTCGTCCTCCGCTCCAGCCAGGACCCGGGGTACGCCGAGGCCGTCGGCACCGGCCCGGTGCTGTTCGTCGGCGACCAGCGCGTCGAGTCCTCCACCGGCCTGACCCGTACGGTGCATCCCGGCACCAAGACCGGCGACCCGGCGCTCGCGAGCGTCGGCGCGGGCGTGGTCCTGGACGGCGGCTCCTGGGACAAGAACCCCCGGCTGAGCGGCACGGTCCTGCCCGCGCCGGGCGGCGGCTACCGGATGTGGTACACCGCCGCCGACACGGACTGCGGCTACTGCACCGGCTACGCCGAGAGCACCGACGGCGTCCACTGGGACCGGTCGGCGGAGACCCACTCGGTGTACTCCTACGCGCCTGGCGGCGTCGTGGCCGACCCCGCCCCGACCGGCCCGCGCTACTACATGCTTCACTCGCACGGCCCCGGCAGCCCCCAGTCGAACCACTACTACGCGGCGCAGTCCACCGATGGGAAGACCTGGACCGAGCTGAACTCCGGCAATCCGGTGATCAACGGCTGGGACGTCGTCAACGTGACCTACGACCCGGACACCTCCCGGTTCGTCGCGATGACCAAGCAGTATCCGGTCGACTACGCCGCGAACACGCGTCCCGCCGGGCCGCGTACGGTCTGGATGTCGACGAGCACCGACTTCGTCCACTGGACCTCGCCGAAGCCGTCCTTCGCCGCCGACCTGCGCGACGACGCGGCGATCACCGATCCGGCGCCGTCCGGGCACGCGCGCTGGTCGGAGGTCTACGGCATGCCGGCGATCCGGTACGGCGAGCAGTACCTCGGGCTGCCGTGGGTCTTCGACATCACCGACAGCCCGACGACGCTCGCCGACCCCGGCCCGGACAAGGGACGCCAGCACGTCGGGCTCGCCTCCTCCCAGGACCTGCTCACCTGGAGCCGGCCGAGCCTGGGCGACGTGGTCGCGCCCGGCGCGGCCGGCACCTGGGACTGGGGCTGGGACATGACCGGCACGACCCTGCTGACCGTCGGGGACCAGGTCCGGCTCTACTACGCCGCGTTCGCGGGCCAGCACAGCTGCTCCGACACCGACGTCACCGCCGGGCTGTGCACGAAGCCGTTCGGCAACTCCCGCGTCGGCCTCGTGACCTGGCCGAAGGACAGGTTCGAGTCCTTCCACGCGGGTACGGGCGGCGGCAGTGTCACGACGCGTACGCTCAGCCCGGCAGGGACCGGGCTGACCGTCAACGTCGCGCCCGGCTCGGGCTCGCTCAAGGTCGAGGTGCTCGACGCCGGCGGGAACCCGGTGCCCGGGTACACCGCCGACGACGCGACGCCGGTCACCTCGGACACGCTCGGCACCGCGGTGCGATGGGGCACCAGGACGACCCTGCCCGCCGGGCCGCTCCGGCTCCGGTTCGACCTCACGGCGGGCGATCTCTACTCCTACACGATCAGCTGAGGTGACCGCTGTGCTGCGCCCCGCCGGCATCGGATTCGACCCGGGAACCAGGACCTGGATCCTGCACACGCCGAACACCACGTACGCGTTCCGCCTGGCCGGCGGCCGGCCGGCGCACGTGTACTGGGGCGCCGCACTCACCGACGCGGAGGTGACCTCGCTGCCGGTACGGGCCGAGTCCGGCGCCCGGCAGCGGGGCAGCACCAGCTTCGAGGCCCCCTACGACGGGACCGAGGAGTACGCCTGGGACGGCGGCGTGCGTTACGGCGTGCCGTCGTTGCAGGTGCGGTTCGCCGACGGCACCCGCGGCCTCGATCTCGACCTCGTCGGCGACGAGGTCGCCGGCGACACGTCGATGATCCGGCTGCGCGACCGGCACTACCCGCTGGAGGTGACCCTGCGCCACCGCCTGCGCGCCGGCACCGACGTGATCGAACGCTCGGTCACGCTGGCCAACCTCGGCGACGCCGAGGAGATCGAGGTGCTGCGGCTCGACTCGGCCGCCTGGTCGCTCCCCCACCGCGAGGACTACCGGCTGTCCCACGTCATCGGGATGTGGGGCGCCGAGACCCAGCTGCGGCGCGAGACGGCCCCCGCCGGCGAGACCGTGTTCACCAGCCGCCGCGGCATCACGAGCCACCACGCGAACCCCTGGGTCATGGTGGACGACGGTTCGGCCACCGAGGAGCACGGCGAGGTGTGGAGCGCCGCCCTCGCGTGGAGCGGCTCGTGGCGGATGACCGTGCAGCGGACGCCGCTGAACCGGCTCGCCGTCACGACCGGCTTCGGGCACGACGGGATCTCCTGGCGGCTCGCCCCCGGCGAGTCGCTGGAGACTCCGGTGAGCGCCGGGACGTACACGACCGGCGGGTTCGGCGCCGCGAGCCGCGCCTGGCACACCTACGTCCGGGGGCACGTCCTGCCGCGGCCGGAGGAGGAGCGGCCCATCCTGTACAACTCCTGGGAGGCGACGTTCTTCGACATCGACGCCGGGCGGCAGGCCGCGCTGGCCTCACGGGCGGCCGAGCTCGGCGTCGAGCTGTTCGTCGTGGACGACGGCTGGTTCCGGCCGTACAAGGACGACCGGGCCGGCCTCGGCGACTGGCGGATCAACCCGGACGTCTTCCCCGAGGGCCTCACGCCGCTGATCGAGCACGTGCACGGGCTCGGCATGGCGTTCGGGATCTGGGTGGAGCCGGAGATGGTGAACCCGGACAGCGACCTGTACCGGAGCCGTCCCGGCTGGGTGCTGCACCAGCCGCACCGCGCCCGTACGGAGCTGCGCAACCAGCTCGTGCTGAACTTCGGCCGCGACGACGTGCGCGCCTGGGCCTTCGAGTGGCTGAACCGGCTGGTCGCGCCGGGCGTGGCGTTCCTGAAGTGGGACATGAACCGTACGTTCAGCGAGGCCGGCTGGCCGGACGCGCCCGACCCCGAGCGCCTGTGGATCGAGCACACGCGCGGCGTCCACCAGGTCATGGACCGGCTGCGCGCGCGGAACCCCGGGCTGCGCGTCGAGTCGTGCAGCGGCGGCGGGGGCCGGCTCGACCTGGCCATCCTGGCGCGCACCGACCAGGTGTGGGCCTCCGACAACACCGACGCCGCGGACCGGCTGCGGATCCAGCACGGCTACACCCAGCTCTACCCGCCGGGAACGCTGGAGGCGTGGGTGACCGACAGCCCCAACACGGTGACCGGGCGCCGTACGCCGCTCGCGTTCCGGTTCCACGTCGCGATGACGGGCGTGCTCGGGCTCGGCGGCGACCTGGCCGCCTGGACGGAGGCGGAACGGGAGGAGGCCGCCGAGCTGGTCGCGCTCTACAAGCGGATCCGCCCGCTCGTGCAGCACGGGCGGCAGTATCGCCTGCGCCCGCCGTGCGCCGACGGGCTCAGCGCGGTGCAGTTCGCCGACCGGGACGTCGTCGTCTTCGGCTTCCGCGAGACGCCCCGGATGGGCTTCGGCGTGCCGCCGCTGCCGCTGGCCGGCCTCCCCCGGGAGGCGCGGTATCGCGACACGCGGACCGGCGCGGTGCACGAGGCGGGCGTGCTCACCCACCACGGGCTCGCGCTCGACCTGCCGCGCGGGGAGTACGCGAGCGCCGTCGTCCACCTCGAACGGCTGGACTGACGCTCAGTCGTCGTCCTTGTCGCCCTTGTCGTCCTTCTCCTTGTCGGCGTGGGCGAGCTCCTCGACGGCGACGGCGACCGCGATGACCAGCGGCACGTCGGGGTGGTCGATCTCGATGCCGTACGTCTCGCGGATGCGGAACCACTTGCGCGAGGTGTGGGCGACCGTGCCCTCCTCGCCCTTGATCTCGTAGTTCTTCTCGATGATGTCGCCCTCGGCCTCCCACTCCTCGCCGCCGTCGAGCTCGACCACCATCTTGTGGCGGAGCGGGCTGAACAGCTTCTTGTGGACCTTGGCCACGGTGTCGCCGTCACGCTCGACGATCATCGTGTCGCGGACGCTGAGGACCTTCTTCTTGATGACGGCGAGGACCTCGCCCTCGGTGTCCTTCAGCTCGAACGTCTGGCGCAGCCGCAGCGCCTTGCCGTCGACCAGGAAGGCCCGGTCCCCGTTCTCATCCTCGATCCAGTAGTCGTCGCCGATACTGAACATTCGCTCACGCATCTGGAACTTCATGACCCCAGCAGACCGCACGCGGGGTGGAGCCGCAACTCACCCGGTTTCGGCGGAGGTGAGCGGGACGTACTCGATGGTCTGGTCGGCGATCCGGCGCGCCCGTTCCTCGTAGCGGCGGCGCAGCTTCATCAGTACCTCCTGCCCGCGTACGGCCGGCCAGTCGACGGGCAGCCGCTCGACCGGCAGCCGGGGGTCGGCGCGTACGAGCTGGAGCCACTCGGTGGTCGTCCAGAGGTAGCGGGTGAGGTCGTCCGGCGCGGCCGGGGCGGGGTGGGGGCGGTCCCAGCGCTCCAGAAACGCCCGGTAGCCGGCGGCGAGGGTGTCGAGGTCGAAGGCCTCGCGGATCATCCCCGCCACGTCCGTGGGCGCCTCGGCCGTGCCGGAGAAGACCTTGACGTGCTCGTTCAGGCCGAGCTCGGCGACGATCGGGGCGATGTCCACGCCGGACGGGGCGATCCACATCCCGTTGCCGAGCGACCCGAAGCCGGCCCAGGTCAGCCGGGCGCGCAGGTCGTGCCGTACGCGCTGCCAGGACTCGGGCATCGAGAACGTCAGCACGGTCCACCGGCCGTCCCAGTCGGTGTTGACCGCGCCGAGTCGCCAGACGCGCCGCTCGCCGTCCTGGAGGATCTCCTCCGAGCGCGGGGTGAGGCCGAAGTGCATGCGCCTCCCCCGCCGGTGCCGGGAGAGCAGGTCGCGGCCCACCATGCGGGTGAGAGTGGAGCGCACCGCGTGCTCGCCGACGCCGAGCCGGGCGAACAGGTCGATGAAGCTGCCGGAGAAGACCGCGATGTCGCGGCCGAGCACGTAGTTGCCGAGGACGGTGAGCATCAGCGACTGCGGCCGCAGCCGCGGGGACGGGCCGTCGCCGAGCGATTCGGTACCGGAGAGCTCACTCACCGGTCGCCCCCCATCTCGCCGGCGTGCCGACGTGTCGCGTGCGGCCGGTGCGTACCGGCCGCGGCCCAACCTTGGGCAGATTATTGACTGCCGTCATTAATAAGCATAACTTCATGGCTGTCTTCCCGACGCGACGGGCCTCGGGCGGCGCGGGGGCACCGGATGGGGCCCGGCGTGGACGTCCGGATGGTCCGGTCGCCGTGGCCGGACGCCGCCCCCCATCTCAGGAGGCCTCCTGTGCGCAGGCTCACCCCGCTCCTGGCCGCCGTGGTGCTGACCGCCGCCGCGTGCAACGGCGCCAAAGACGACTCCACGATAAAGATCGGCTTCATCGAGTCCCTGACGGGCAACTACGCTCCGCTCGGCGGCGAGGCCAAGAAGACCGTCGACCTGGCGGTCGAGCAGATCAACGCGGCGGGCGGCGTCGCGGGCCGCAAGCTCAAGCTGACGACGTTAGACGACCGGACCGCCCCCGACCAGGGCGTTCTTCACTTCAACAAGCTCCGGTCGCAGAAGGTCACCGCGATCCTCGGCTCGACGTTCTCCAACGTCGACCTCGCCGTCGAGCCGCTCGCCGAGCGCGAGAAGATCCCCTACATCTCGCTCGCCCCGGCCGACGAGCAGGTCAAGCCGATCCGCAAGTACACGTTCGTCGTCCCGGCGATCTCCTCGACGTACGCCGAGGCGATGCTGCAGTACTTCCAGGCGCACTCCATCACCCGGGTCGCGGTCGCCTACGACACCAAGAGCGCCTACTCCAAGGCCGGGTTCGCCGGGATGCAGCGCCTCTCCTCCCGGTACGGGGTGCAGATCGTCCGGTCCGAGCCGTACGAGACGACCGCCACCGACTTCAGCCCGGTGTTCACGCACGTGCGCGGCTCCGGCGCGCAGGCCATGGTCGCCTGGGCCAGCGGCGCGCCCGGCGTCACCATCGCCAAGCAGTACCCGACCGCCGGGCTCGGCATCCCGCTGTACATGACCGCCTCCCAGGCCAGCAAGCTGTGGCTCGCGCCGGTGGGCAAGGCCGGCGAGGGCGTGTACGTGCAGAGCTCCATCGGCGTGGTCGGCTCGTACCTGCCGGATGGGAAGCTCAAGCAGGCGATCCAGCAGATGTCCGGGCCGTTCATCCAAAAGTACGGGTACGAGCCACCGCAGTTCGCCCAGGACGGCTACTCCGGGGTCAAGCTGCTCGCCGCGGCGATCCAGAAGGCCGGCGGCACCGACCAGAAGAAGATCCGCGACGCGCTGGAGACGCTGACCCTGGTCACCCCGTGCGGCAAGTACACCTACTCGGCGACGGACCACTCGGGGCTGCGCGCGACCGACATCTCGATGAACCGTGTCAAGGACGGCAAGCTCGTCCCGACGGACTGGGCGCGCGAGCGGATCGCCCAGACCGCACGGGCGGCCGGGTGAGCCCCCTGCTCACGATCGACTCGCTCAGCCGGTCGTTCGGCGGCGTGTACGCGCTGCGCGACGTCGGCCTGACCGTCGCCGAGGGAGAGACCCGCGGCGTCATCGGCCCGAACGGCGCGGGCAAGTCGACCCTGTTCAACCTCATCGGCGGCCATCTCACGCCGGAGAGCGGCACGCTGCGGTACGCCGGGCGGGACCTGGGCCGCCTCACCCCGCACGTACGCGCGCGGCTCGGCATCGCGATCGTCTTCCAGGGCGCGCGGCTGTTCCGCGGCATGACCGCGCTGGAGAACGTCATGGTCGGCGCGCACGCCCGTACGCGGCACGGCTTCCTCGCCGGCGCGCTGCGCCTCCCCCGCCACCGGCGGGAGGAGGCGCGGATCCGGGCCGACGCGCTGGCCGCGCTGGAGCGAGTCGGCCTGGCCGGCTGGGCGGACCGCGCCGCCGACGTGCTCCCGCTCGGGCAGCAGCGCGCTCTGCAGGTGGCGCGCGCGCTGTGCGCGCGGCCCCGGCTCCTGCTGCTCGACGAGCCCGCGTCCGGGCTGCGCGCCGGCGAGCGCGAGGCGCTGGGCGGGCTCATCGAGGACCTGCGCGCCGAGGGCCTGACGATGATGCTCATCGAGCACGACGTGGCGTTCGTCGCGCGGCTCGCCGACCGGGTCAGCGTGCTCGACCTCGGCCGGCACATCGCCGAGGGCACTCCCGCGGAGATCCGCGAGGACGAGGCCGTCATCGCCGCCTACCTCGGGCAGGCCGCCGGATGAGCGGCCCGCTGATCGAGGTGACCGACCTCGTGGTCCGCTACGGCGCCGCGACCGCCCTGGACCGGGTCGGCCTGACCGTCGCCGCAGGTGAGTTCGTCGCCCTGATCGGGCCGAACGGCGCCGGCAAGTCCTCGCTGGTCAACGCCATCATGGGCATCGTGGCCCCGGCGTCGGGCAGCGCCGTCCTGCGCGGCCGCGCGGCGCTGGTGCCCGAGGGCCGGCAGATGTTCGGCGAGCTGAGCGTCGAGGACAACCTCGCGCTCGGCGCGTGGCGCCGCCGGCGCAGGTCCGGGGCGCGCGACACGGCACGGGTGTACGAGGTACTGCCCCGGCTCGCGGGCCTGCGGGACCGGCGGGCCGGCACGCTGTCGGGCGGCGAGCAGCAGATGGTCGCGTTCGGCCGGGCGCTGATGGCCGAGCCGGAGGTCATCGTCGTGGACGAGCTGTCGCTGGGGCTCGCGCCGATGGTCACCGCCGACCTCGCCGGGCACCTGCGCGAGATCAACGCCGGGCAGGGCGTCGCGGTGCTGCTCATCGAGCAGAACGCCCGGCTGGCGCTCGACCTGTGCGAGCGCGGCTACGTGCTCGAGGCCGGGCGGATCCGGGCCGAGGGCGACGCGGCCGAGCTGGCCGGCAGCGCCGACCTCGCCGCCGCCTACCTCGGAGGTGACCCGTGAGCGCCCTCATCGAGTACCTGTTGTCCGGGGTGGCGGTCGGGTGCGGTTTCGCGCTGGTCGCGAGCGGCCTGGTGGTGATCCACCGGGTGACCCAGGTGGTGAACATCGCGCAGGGCATGTTCGCCGTGGTCGCGGGGCTGACGGCCGGTTCGCTGCTGGCGTCCGGCCTGCCGCACGGTGTCGCCGAGGCCGCCGCGGTGCTCGTCGCGGGCGCGGCCGGCCTGCTCGTCGGCGTCGCGGCGACCGGGAAGCCCGGCACGGCCCCGCTGTCCGCGCTGATCGTCACGCTCGGGCTCGGCTTCATCGCGTACGCGGTCGAGATCATGGTGTGGGACGACAACCCGCACTCCTTCGCCGGGCTCGGCGGCGCCGTGACGATCGCGGGCGCCCGCATCCAGAAACAGTCGTTCCTGGTCATCGTCGTCGCCGCCGCGGTGTTCGTCCTGCTGGCGCTGTTCTTCGGCCGGACGTACCTGGGCAAGGCGCTGACCGCGTGCGCGGACAACCCGTACGCCGCGCGGGCCGTGGGCATGAACGTCACCCGGATGGGCCTGGTCGCCTTCGCGCTCGGGGGCCTGCTCGGCGGCACCGCGGGTGTGCTGCTCACCCCCCTGCAGCCCATCTCGTACAACAGCGACGTCCTGCTCATCACCAACGGGTTCGCCGCGGCCGTGCTGGGCGGGCTCACCCGGCCGGGCGTCGCGCTCGGCGGCGCGCTGACGCTCGGCGTGGCCGAGGCCCTGGTCGCCGGCTACTACGAGGCGTCCTACCAGACCGTCGTCGCCCTCGCCCTCATGCTGACGATCATGGTGTGGCGCGCCTCGCGCCGGACCACGCTCCAGGAAGAGGCCGCACGGTGAAACAGCCCCTGTCCTCCCGGATCTCCGCGCGGTTCGTCACCACCACCGTGGTGGCGGTGGCCGCGCTGCTCGCGCCCCTCGTGCTCACCGGGTCCCAGGTCTCGGTGTACGTCCTCCTGCTGCTCGCGGCGACGGTGGCCACCGGCCTCTCCATGCTGATGGGGTACGCCGGGCAGGTCTCCCTGGGCCAGGCGTCGTTCTACCTGATCGGGGGGTACACGGCGGCGCTGATGGCCACGCACGGGCTGCCGACGTGGCTGGGGCTGCTGGCCGCCCCGGTGGCCGCCGCCGGGATCGCCGCGCTGGTGGGCATCCCGCTGCTGCGGCTGCGCGGGCACCAGCTCGCCTTCGCCACGCTGGCCATCCAGCTCATCCTGCTCAGTCTGGCCGGCCGGCAGGAGTGGGCCGGCGGCGACATCGGCCTGCAGGGCGTGCCGCGCCTGGAGATCGCCGGGTATGAGTTCGCCGGCGACGTCTCCTACGCCTACCTCGCCCTCGCCGCGCTGGCCCTGGTCGTGCTCGTCACCCGCAACGTCGTGGCGTCGCGGCCGGGACGCGGCCTGCGCGCGCTCGCCACCAGCGAGGTCGCCGCGGCGTCGTCCGGCGTGCCGGTGCCGGCGTACAAGCAGGCGGTGTTCAGCCTGTCGGCCGGCTACGCCGGGCTGGCCGGCGGCATCTACGCCTTCTACATCGGCTACGTCGCGCCCGGGTCCTTCCCGGTGCTGCAGTCGTTCGAGTACGTCGTGATGGTCGCGGTCGGCGGCGCGGGCACGGTCTGGGGCGCGCTGGCCGGCGCGACCGCGATCACGCTGCTCGTCCAGGTGCTGAACAACGTCGGGACGATGGGCGGAATGCCCGCCGAGGCCCCGACCATCCTGTCGTACGCGGTCTACGGCGTGCTCCTCGTGCTGGTCGTGCTCTTCCTGCCCCGCGGGCTCGCGCCGAGCGTCGCCGGATGGTGGGGACGCCGCGCCGCGCGCCGCCGCCCGCCCCCGGGTGACCCGTCCGCTCCCGCCCCCGCCGATCTCACCGGCACCGCGATCACCTGAGAGGAACCCCAGCGAAATGACACAGCCCATCACCGTCGACCTGACCGGGAAGTCCGCCGTCGTCACCGGCGCCGGTCGTGGCCTCGGCCTGGCGTACGCGACGGCGCTGGCGCGGGCCGGCGCCTCGGTCGTGGTCAACGACGTCGACGGCGCGGCCGCCCAGGACGCGGCGAAGGGCATCCGCGCGGCCGGTGGCGAGGCCGTGGCCGAGGCCGGCCCGGTCGGCTCCGCCGAGGTCGCCGACCGCCTGGTCGCGCGGGCCGTCGAGGCGTACGGCCGGCTCGACGTCATGGTCACCAACGCGGGCATCCTGCGCGACCACGTCCTGTGGAAGATGACGGACGAGGAGTTCGACGCGGTCATCGGCGTGCACCTGCGCGGCACCTTCACGTGTGCGCGCGCCGCCGCCGTACGGCTGCGCGAGCAGGGCGAGGGCGGCACGCTCATCCTCGTCGGCTCTCCTGCCGGGCAGCGCGGCAACTTCGGCCAGACCAACTACTCCGCTGCCAAGGCCGGCATCGCGGCGATGGCCCGTACCTGGTCGATGGAGCTGGCGCGGGCGAACGTCACGGTGAACGCGATCGTCCCGGTGGCCGCCACGGCGATGACCGAGACGATCCCGGCGTTCGCCCCCTACGTCGAGGCCCACCGGCACGGCGCCGAGCTCCCGGACTTCCTGCGCAAGGGCGAGGGGTTCGGCACCGCCGAGGACTGCGCCGTCCTGGTGCCCTTCCTCGCCTCGGACGCCGCCCGCGAGATCACCGGGCAGTGCGTCGGGATCGGCGGCGACAAGCTCGCGCTGTGGTCGCATCCGCAGGAGGTGTCGATCGCGTACGCCGACGGCGGGTGGACACCGGAGTCCATCGCCGCTGCGTGGCCCACCTCGGTCGGCCGCGAGCCGGAGACCGTCGGCATCCCCGCTCCGGGGGCGTGAATGGACGTCGCCGGACTGACCGCGATCGACGTGCACACCCACGCGGAGGTCTCCTCTCGCGGCGGCGCGTCCCTCGACGACGCGCTGCACGACGCCTCCAGCGCGTACTTCAAGGTCGACAAGGGGGCGCGCAAGCCGACCCTGGAGGAGATGGCGGCCTACTACCGCGAGCGGAAGATGGCCGCGGTGGTGTTCACCGTGGACGCCGAGCACGCCACCGGTACCCCGCCGGTGCCGAACGAGGAGGTCGCCGAGGCCGCCGCCGCCAACCCCGACGTGCTCATCCCGTTCGCCTCGATCGACCCGTTCCGCGGCAAGGCCGGCGTACGGCAGGCGCGCCGCCTGGTCGAGGAGTACGGCGTCAAGGGATTCAAGTTCCACCCGAACATCCAGGGCTTCTTCCCCGACGACCGCCTCGCGTACGGGCTGTACGAGGCGATCGAGGAGCTCGGCGCGATCGCGCTGTTCCACACCGGGCAGACCGGCATCGGCGCGGGCCTTCCCGGCGGCGGGGGCATCCGGCTGAAGTACTCCGACCCGATGCGCGTGGACGACGTCGCGGTCGACTTCCCCGCGATGCCGATCATCCTCGCCCATCCGTCCTTCCCCTGGCAGGACGCGGCGCTGAGCGTCGCCACCCACAAGCCGACGGTGTACATCGACCTGTCCGGCTGGTCGCCGAAGTACTTCCCGCCCCAGCTCGTGCGGTACGCCAACAGCCTGCTGCAGGACAAGGTGCTGTTCGGCTCGGACTATCCGGTGATCAGCCCGGACCGCTGGCTCAAGGACTTCGCCGCGCTGCCGATGAAGGACGAGGTCCGTCCCAAGATTCTCAAGCACAACGCGGCACGACTGCTCGGCCTGCTCCCCGACCGGCCGACCTCCTGAGACAGGTACACGATGCGCAACCAAGGCCTCGGCTCGTGGCCCGTACGACGAGCCCGCAAGACCCCCCGTCACACCGCGCTGATCCAGGACGGCACGCCCCTCACGTACGCGGGGCTGCGCGACCGCGTCGTCCGCCTCGCGCACGCGCTGCGGGGGCTGGGCGTCGAGCCCGGCGACCGGGTCGCCTACCTCGGCTTCAACCATCCGTCGTTCCTGGAGACGCTGTTCGCCACCGGGATGCTGGGCGGGGTGTTCGTCCCGCTCAACGCGCGGCTGGCCGGCCCGGAGATCGCCTACCAGCTCACCGACTCCGGCGCGTCGGTGCTCATCCACGCCCCGACCCACGCCGAGCTGGTGGCCGGCGTGACGGGGCCGAGGAAGATCGCTATGGAGGAGTACGAGCGGCTGCCGTGCGCGCGGGACGGCGAGCCGATCGACGTGCCGGTGACGCTCGACGACCCCTGCATGATCATGTACACGTCCGGGACCACCGGGCGGCCCAAGGGCGCGGTCCTCACCCACGGCAACATCACGTGGAACGCCGTCAACGTCCTGATCGACCACGACCTGATCGCGGGCGAGGTCGCGCTCGTGTCCGCGCCGCTGTTCCACACCGCCGGGCTCAACATGCTCACGCTGCCGGTGCTGCTCAAGGGCGGCACCTGCGTGCTGACCTCCGGTTTCGACCCCGACGCCACCTTCGACCTGATCGAACGGCACCGGGTCACCTTCATGTTCGGGGTGCCGGCGATGTTCCAGGCCGTGGCGCGCTCCTCCCGGTGGCAGGCGGCGGACCTGTCCTCGCTGCGGCTGCTGACCTGCGGCGGCTCCCCGGTCCCCGCGTCGCTCATCGCCGCCTACCAGGAGCGTGGCCTGACGTTCCTGCAGGGCTACGGCATGACCGAGGCCGCGCCCGGCACGCTCTTCCTCGACGCGGCGCACGCGGTGTCGAAGGCGGGCTCGGCCGGCGTGCCGCACTTCTTCACCGACGTCAGGGTGGTCGGGCCGGACCTGGAGGAGGTGCCGACCGGCGAGCCCGGCGAGGTCGTGGTCAAGGGGCCGCACGTCATGCCCGGCTACTGGGGCCTGCCGGAGGAGACCGCGCGGTCCTTCACCGACGGATGGTTCCGTACGGGCGACGCCGCTCGCCTCGACGCGGATGGGTACGCCTACATCGTCGACCGGATCAAGGACGTGATCATCTCCGGCGGGGAGAACGTCTACCCCGCCGAGGTGGAGAACGCCCTGCTCGCCGACCCCGACGTCCTGGAGTGCGCGGTCATCGGCGTCCCGGACGAGCGCTGGGGCGAGACCGGCCGCGCCATCGTCGTGCCCCGCCCCGGTTCGGGGCTGACCGCCGAGCGCGTCCTCGGCGGGCTGTCGGGCCGGCTCGCCAAGTACAAGGTCCCCGCGTCGGTCGTCTTCGCCGACGCGATCCCCCGCAACGGGACCGGCAAGATCCTCAAGGCGCGCCTGCGCGAGATGTACGGAACGGAGCCATCATGAAGGTGCACATCGACGAACTCGCCGGGCTCGTGGGCAAGGATCTGGGCGACAGCAACTGGATCACCGTCTCCCAGGGACGGATCGACACCTTCGCCGACGCGACCGATGACCACCAGTGGATCCACGTGGACGCCGGGAAGGCCGCGCAGGGTCCGTTCGGCGGCACGATCGCGCACGGATACCTCACCCTGTCGCTGTTCATCCCGCTGTTCTCCGGCCTGCTCGACGTCTCCGGCGTCACGACGAAGGTCAACTACGGGCTCAACAAGGTGCGCTTCCCCGCTCCCGTGCCGGCCGGCGCCCGGATCCGCCTCACCGCCGTGATCGCCTCCGTGGAGGAGGTGGCCGGCGACGGGACGCAGGTCACGCTCGACGGCGTCATCGAGATCGAGGGCCGGGACAAACCGGCGTGCGTCCTGCAGAGCGTGCTGCGGTTCTACCGCTGAGGCCGCGTCAGGCCCTGGTCAGGGCGCCGGGCGGGCGCCGGCGCCGGTCAGGTAGGCGACGGTCATCTCGCCGACCATGGTCCGGTGCCGGGCGCGGTGCTCGGGCGCGGTCAGGTCGCGGCCGAACAGGGCGCCGAAGGTGTGCTGGTTGGAGATGCGGAAGAAACAGAACGAGCTGATCATCATGTGCACGTCGATCGCGTCGGCGCCGGTGACGAAGTCCCCGCTCGCGCGCCCGGCGTCGAGGATGCGGGAGATCAGGTCGGTGACGGGCGCGCCGAGGTTCACCAGGGCCTCGGAGCGGCGGAGGCGCTCGGCCCGGTGGATGTTCTCGATGCTGACCAGCTTGATGAAGTCCTGGTGGGCGTCGTGGTGGTCGAAGGTCAGCTCGGCGAGCGTGCGGATCGCCTCGACCGGCGCCAGGTGCTCCACGTCGATGGTCGCCTCCGCGGCGCGTACCTCGGCGTAGGCCTTCTCCAGCACCGCGACGTAGAGGTTCTCCTTGCCACCGAAGTAGTAGTAGATCATCCGCTTGGTCGTGCGCATGAGCGCGGCGATCTCGTCGACGCGGGCGCCGGCGTACCCCTGCCGCGCGAACTCCCGCCGGGCCACCTCGAGGATCTCCGCCTTGGTGCGGTCGGCGTCGCGGCGGCGTTCCTCCGACGCGGGAGTGGCGGGCTGGGAGGACATGGGACTCCACAGAGGCAGCGGGTCACGGGCGGTACATCATCCTATTCGCCCGGCCCCACCCCGGGTCAGGCGACGGCCAGCGCGCGGCGGAGGAACGCGATGGCCTGGCCGATCGCCTCCTCGGCGGCGAGGGTGTTCCGCAGCGGGTTCAGGCCGACGAAGTCGTGGATGATCCCGGCGTAACGCACGGTCGTGACGGGCACCCCGGCCTGGCGGAGCCTGGCCGCGTACGCCTCGCCCTCGTCGCGGAGAACGTCCGCCTCCGCGACGATCACGAGCGCCCGCGGCAGGCCGGCGAGCTGCTCGAGGTCCGCGCGGAGCGGGGACGCGGTGATCTGGGCGCGCTGGTCCGGGTCGGTCGTGTACTGGTCCCAGAACCACCGCATCGCCTCGCGGGCGAGGAAGTAGCCTTCCGCGAACCGCTCGTAGGAGCCGGTGTCGAACGCCGCGTTCGTCACGGGGTAGAAGAGCACCTGGGCGCGGAAGGACACGCCGCCCCGCTGCTTGGCGAGCAGGGTGGTGACCGTGGCCATGTTCCCGCCGACGGAGTCGCCGGCCACCGCGACGCGCGTGGTGTCGAGCCCGTGCTCCCCGCCGCTCGCCGCGATCCACCGGGCGACCGCGAAGACCTCCTCGATCGCCGTCGGGTACTTCGCCTCCGGAGAGAGGCTGTAGTCGGGGAAGACCACCGCGGCACCGGTGCCGGCGGCGATCTCCCGTACGAGCCGGTCGTGGGTCTGCGGGCCGCCGAAGACCCAGCCGAGCCCGTGCACGTAGAGGACCACGGGCAGGACGCCGATGGCACCCTCGGGCCGGATGATCCGCACCCGTACCCGCCCGCCGGGCCCGCCGGGGACGGTCAGGTCGGCGACGCCGGCCTTGGCGGGCGCCGGCTGCGGGTCGGCCTGCAACTGGTCGACGATCGCGCGGCCCTCGGCCGGGGTCAGCTGGTGCAGGAAGGGCGGCCGGGCGTTCGCGTCGGCGAACGCCCGCGCCGCCTCCTCGAGAACGACAGGGGCAGGGTCGGACATCTGACGACCTTTCGACGAATGGCTTGATCAGTGCCCTGACCAGCGAAGACGGCCGGGCTCACCAGCGAAGGTACGACACGGCGACGGCGCCCGGACGCCGATCGCCCGACGCCACGCGGTCAGCGCGGCCGGGGCAGCAGGCGGTCCGCGCGCGGTCGCGCCGGCGTGCCTCGACGCCTCCGCGTACGCGGCCTCGCCGACCAGATGGAGCGGCGTGCGTGTCGCCGGCTCGACGCCGGGCGCGCGAGCGGGGACTTCGTCGACGGACGCCGGCGCGATAGGCCGGACGCCGACCGGGCCCGGCGCCGCGATCCGCTCCCGGCCCGCCGGGCCGGTCACCGGGAGACGGTCGCGGCGGATCTTACGGATCCCGGCGCGGAGCAGGACGCGTGCTCGCGGGTTCTCCGCCAGGCGGGCCGATGGGAGCGGCTTGGCCCGGCGGCCCATCTCCGGGGCCGGTTCCGGCCGGGCGCCGGCGAGCGGTATCTCGCCACCGAGTGCGGCCAGATGGCCGGCGACGGCCGTCTCCTCCCGGTCCGCGCCGCCGGTGCCCGCGAGGTCTGGGCCGAGGCCGAGCGCCCCAGATGACGCACCGCTCCGGCGGCTCCTCGCCGAGCCGCGGCCACTCCCGCAGCGCGCCGACGTGCGGCAGATTCATGCCCTCGACCCCGGGGACGCGGACGAGCCCGCCGGTGGCGATCACGATCGCGCCGGCGTCGCTCTCCTCGGTCAGGCGGCCGCCCGCCTCGTCCCCGGCCGCGCGGGAGGACCGGCGGCTCCGCCGGTTCCTCCGCGCACCAGCCGAGGATCCGGCGGCGGACCGGGAACGCGGTCATCTTCGCGGCACCGCGGAACCACCCGCCGATCCACGGCTCCCGGTCGCCTGGTGCCGGTACTACGACGGCGGGCGCGTGGTTCACCGCGCTCGGGCACGGCGCGAAGGCCCACCCCGGCGGCGGCTCGGGCTTCGCCGGGGCGCCGCGGTTCCAGCACCTCCTCGTGGGCGGCATCGAGTCGGCCATTGGCGCCGGGCCCTTCCGCCGCTGACGCCCTCCGGCGGCCGGGCCCCGGCCGCCGGAGGCTAGAGCCCCAGGTAGATGCGCCGGACGCGGACGTCGTCGCGGAGTTCGGCGGAGGTGCCGGTCATGGCGACCTCGCCGTTCTCCATGACGAGGCAGTCGCTGGTGGCCTCGAAGGTGAGCTTGGCGTTCTGCTCCACCAGCAGCAGGCTCAGCCCGTCGGCGCGCAGGCGCTGCAGGACGCCGAGAATGTCCTCCACCAGCTTGGGTGACAGGCCCATCGACGGCTCGTCCAGGAGCATCAGCCGCGGCCGGGCCATCAGGGCGCGCCCGACCGCCAGCATCTGCTGCTGGCCGCCGGACAGCGCGCCGGCCAGCCGGCCGCGCATCTCGGCCAGCACCGGGAACAGCGCGTACACCTCGGCGAGGCCGTCGCGTGTCTGTTCCCCGCGCCAGGAGCGGGCGTACGCCCCGAGCAGGAGGTTCTTCTCGACCGTCAGCCCGGGGAAGACGTGCCGGCCCTCGGGGACGTACCCGATGCCGTGGCGGACCACGTCGCGCGCCTTCACCCTGGTCAGGTCGGTCCCGCCGAAGCTGATCCGGCCGCCGCTGCGCGGCACCAGGCCCATCAGCGCCTTGAGCGTGGAGGTCTTGCCCGCGCCGTTGGCGCCGATGATGCCCACCGCCTGCCCCGGGGCCACGGTGAACCCGATCGACCGCACCGCGCAGACCCCGCCGTAGTGCACCGACAGGTCCTCCACGGTGAGCGTGTCGCCCGTCGCGGACACCGGCTCCTCACCGGTCACGGCCGCCGGCTCGTTCACTGCGTCACCTCCGGCAGGGGCAGGTCGGCCATCGCCGAGTCGCCGAGATAGGCCTCGATCACCGCGGCGTCGCCGGCCACCTCGGCCGGCGTGCCCTCGGCGATCACCGTGCCGCCCGCCAGGACGGTCACGCGCTCGCACAGCGACATGACCAGGCCCATGTTGTGCTCGATGAGGACCACGGTCACGCCGCTGTCGCGGATCGAGCGCACGATCTCGGCGAGCTGGCGCACCTCCTCCCCGTTGAGCCCGGCGGCGGGCTCGTCCAGCAGCAGGAGCCGCGGCGACCCCGCCATCGCGCGGGCGATCTCGATGCGGCGCTGGATCCCGTACGGCAGTGAGCCCGGCGGCGCGCCGGCGAACTCGGTCAGCCCGAAGCGGGCGAGCAGGGCGTCCGCCTGGTGGTTCAGCCGGTGTTCCTGCCGCCAGATCGCCACCGGCCACAGCACGTACCGCCAGATCGCGTGGGCGCGGGTCCGGTCCAGCGCGACGAGCACGTTGTCCTTGACCGTCAGGTCGGCGAAGAGCCGGAGGTTCTGGAAGGTGCGCGCGAGGCCGAGCAGGGACAGGCGGTACGGGCGGACGCCGGAGACGGTGCGCCCGGCGAGGGCGATTCGGCCGCCCGACGCCCGGTAGAACCCGCTGACCACGTTGAACAGCGTGGTCTTGCCCGAGCCGTTGGGGCCGACGATGCCCCGGATCTCCCCGGGGTTCACGGTCAGCGACACGTCCTTCAGCGCCCGCAGCCCGCGGAAGTGCTTGCTCACCTCGCGGACCTCCAGCATCGGCGGCCCGTCCTCCTCACCCGCCCGCTCGGCGGCCTCGTACGGCTGGAACGGCCGCAGCGCCGCCCGCTCGGACGAACCGCGCCGCCGCTCCAGCACGCCGCGCACCCGCGCCGGGATGCCCGCCAGGCCGGTGGGCGCGAAGACCACCATGAGCACGACGACGACGCCGAAGCCGAGCTGGGCGTACGTCGGGTAGTCCACGAGCTGCTCGCGGACCAGCGACAGGCCGGCGGCGCCGATGACGCAGCCGACCAGGCTCTGCCGCCCGCCGATGACGACCATGGCCAGCAGCAGGAACATGTTGGCGATGTTGAACGTGTCGGGTGCGACGAAACGGATGAGGCCCGCGTACAGCACGCCGGCCACGCCGCCGTACAGGCTGGAGAGCAGGAAGGCGGTCATCCGCAGCAGCGGGATCTCCGCGCCGATGGCCCCGGCCGCGAGCGGGTCGTCGCGCATGGCCCGCATCCGGCGGCCGAGCGAGGTGCGGACCACGAACAGGCCGAAGGCCAGCGCGGCCGCGAACACCACGACCTCGAGGTAGTAGTAGAGGTACTCGCTCGACAGGTCGACGCCGAACATCGGGGGCACGGGGATCGCGGAGATGCCGTCGGCCCCGCCGGCGAGCCCGGCGTTCGTGGTCCAGTTGATGAAGCCGAGCGCCAGGCCGAGCGTCACGATGCCCAGATAGTGCGACTGCATGCGGAGCGCCGGGATCGCGACCAGCAGGCCGATCAGCGCGGCGGCGACCACGGCCAGCGCCGCCGCCGGCCAGAAGCCCAGGCCGTTGTGCGTCGTGAGGATCGCGGTCGTGTAGGCGCCCACGCCGAAGAAGGCGATCTGCGCCAGGTTGATCTGGCCGGCGATGCCCATGGCCAGGCCCATGCCGATGGCCAGCAGCGCGAAGACCAGCGCGATGTCGACGACGTGGATCGCGTAACCGCCCAGCCCGTACGGCAGCGCCCAGGCCGCGACGAGGAGCGCCACGAGCGTCGCGGGCCGTACGAGGCGGCGGTCCTTCAGGCTCATGCGCGGCTCACCGTCGTCTCGCCGAACAGGCCGGTCGGGCGGATCATGATGATCACGGTGAAGACGAGGAAGACGACCAGCTCGGAGTAGCCCTGGAAGTGACCGGCGGCGTAGGAGTCCAGCACCCCGATGGCCAGGCCGCCGACGACCGCGCCGGGGATGTTGCCGCAGCCGCCGAGCATGGCGGCGGCGAACCCCTTGATGCCGAGCGTGCCGCCCATCGTCGGGTTGACGTACAGCATCGGGCCGACCAGGCCGCCGGCGAGCGCCGCCAGCCCGGCGCCGATGGCGAACGCGATGGCGTTGCTGCGCCCCACATGGATGCCCACCGCGGTGGCCGCCTCGTGGTCCATCGCGACCGCCTGCATCGCGGCGCCGCGCTTGGTGCGCTGCAGGAACGCCACGAGCAGCACGACCGCGACGGCGGCGATGGCCACCACGACCAGGTCGTAGGTGCGGATCCGCAGACCGAGGAACTCCAGCGGAGCGGCTTTGACCGGTGACGGGACGGCCCGCCCGGTCGCGCCCCAGATGAGGATGGCGACCGCCTGCAGGACCATGCCGAAGCCGATCGTGCCGATCAGCATGAGGGTGACGTCCTTGTTCTCCAGCGGACGCAGCACCCGTTCGATGACGAGGCCGATCAGGCCGGTGACCGCGATGGCCGACACCATCGCGACCGCGAAGGGCAGCTTGGTGGAGGTGTAGAACGTCGAGGCGGTGTACGCGCCGATCATCAAGACGTCGGCGTGCGCGAAGTTGACCAGGCCCATGGTGCGGTAGACCAGGGAGAACCCCATCGCGACCAGGGCGTAGACCGCGCCGAGGCTCAGCCCGCCGATCAGTGTCTGAAGGAAGACCTGCATGGTTCTCTTTCTGCCGCGGGCCGGATGCGGTACCGGCCGGAGAAAAGGGCGGCGCCGCCGGACCCAGAGGTCCGGCGGCCGTGGTTCGTCCTGGGCACGGGCTCAGCTCTCGGCCTTGATCAGCTCGCCCTTCTTGATGATCCCGATGGAGGTGGCGGAGATGCCCACCCCGGTGGCGTCGAAGGCGAAGTTCCCCATCAGGCCCTCGTACTTCACCGCGCGGATCGCGTCGGCCAGCTTCTTGCCGGTCGCGACGCCGGAGTTCTTCATCGCGGTCAGCATGATCTGCGTGCCGTCGTAGGCCTTGGCGCCGTGCAGCTCCGCGTCCTCGCCGTACGCGGCCTTGTACGCGGCGGCGAACTTCTTGGTCGCGTCGCTGGTGTCGTTGCTGAGGTAGGGCGAGCTGACGATGGTGCCCTCGACGTTGGCCGTCCCCGCCGTGTCGCGGAACACCGGCGTGCCCTGCGGCGCCGCGCCGGCGAACGGCGCGCTGATGCCCAGGTCGCGGGCCTGCTTCACGATCAGGCCGGACTCGACCTCCTCCGAGCCGATGAAGACCGCCTGCGGCTGCTTCTGGCGGATCTTCGTCAGCTGCGCGCTGAAGTCCTTCTGGTCGGTCGTGACCACCTCGTCGGCGACCGGCGTGATCCCCCGGCCGGACAGCGCCTTGAGGAAGGCGTCGTGCTCGCCCTTGCCGTACGCGCCGTTGTTGCTGATCAGCGCGATCTTCTTCATCTTCTTGCCGTCGATGAGGTACTCGGCGAGCGTCTCGTCATAGGTCGTGCTGGTCGGCCCGTTGAGGAACAGGAACGGGCTCTTCAGCGCCACCATGCCCGGCGACTGGCCCGAGGCGATGTTGGGGATCTCCGCCTGGCGCAGCGTGGGGGCCATGGCGATCGTGACGGCGCTCTCCGCCGTGCCGATCATCGCGATGTACTTCTGGCTGTCGATCTTGCGGGCGAGGTTGGTCCCCACGGTCGGGTCGCCCTGGTCGTCGAAGACGGTGAGCTGGACCTTGCGGCCGTTGATGCCGCCGGCCTTGTTCCACTCGTCGACGGCGAGCTTGGCGCCCTTGTACTCCCACTTGCCCAGCGAGCTGAGCTGCCCGCTCTGCGCGTCGACGAGGGCGATCTTGATGGGGCCGGACCCGCTGGAGCCGGAGTCCTTGGACTCGCCGGGGGCCGAGCAGGCACCGGCGAGGATCACGGTGAGGACGCCGGCGGCGAGCGCGCCGGCACGGAGCCTGGGAAGGTCGGGCATTGGAGGTCACCTCTGTGGGGGGATCGGGCGGGGATCGGCTGCGGCGCGAGATCAGCGGTGGGTCACGCCTCGGGGAAGACACCCTGGTAGATGTCCTTGATGTTCCAGTGCCCTGGTGCCGGCACCGGTTCGTTGACCATCGGCACGTCGAGCACGGCGGGCCGCCGGCGGGCGATGGCCGAGCGCAGCGCCGGCAGCAGGTCACCGGGCCCGGCGACCGGGTAGCCGTCGGCTCCGCACGATTCGGCGAACGCGGCGAAGTCGGGGCTGTACGCCCGGCCGTCCGGATCGCGGAACTCACAGCCGTACGTGCCGCCGAAGTTGGCCGCCTGCAGGTCGGCGATGGTGCCGTGGGCGCGGTTGTTCATCACCACGAAGATCACCGGCAGGCCCCGCTCGACCGCCATGGGCACGGCGGGGAGCTGGGCGCTCATGCCGCCGTCGCCGACCAGGGCCACCACGACGCGGCCGGGCCAGGCGATCTGGACGCCGACGGCGGCGGCCGGCCCGAAGCCCATCGTCGAGGCGCCGCCGGGGGTGATGAACCGTCCCTCGGGCGGCAGCTCGTAGCACTGGGCGACGCCGTTCTTGTTCCAGCCGACGTCGGTGACCAGCACGGCCTCGGCCGGCAGCGCGTCGCGCAGGTCGTTCAGGATGCGCTCGGGGCGGAGCGGGAAGTCCCCGGCGCGGCCGCGTTCGCGGCTGCCGGCGAACAATGCGGTGCGGGCGGCGCGGATCCGGTCGCGCAGCTCGGGCCGGGCGACCGGGTCCGCCTCCCGTACGGCGCGGGCGATCGCCTGGACCGCGAGCGTCACGTCGGCGACCGCGCCGATCTCCACCGGGTAGTTGCGGCCGATCTCGGCGGGGTCGATGTCGATCTGGATGAGCCGCGACCCCGGCGCCTCCAGGTTCCAGGTGTGGCCCGGGTCCCAGGAGCTGGCATCGGTCTCGGCGAAGCGCGTGGCCAGCGCCAGGACGACGTCGGCCTCGCGCGCGTAGTCGTTGGTGGTCTCCAGCCCCCAGAACCCGGGCATGCCCAGCAGCAGCGGATGCCGGTCGGGGACCGCGCCCTTGCCCATCAGCGAGTGCACGATCGGGATGTCCAGGTGCTCGGCGATCTCCAGCAGCGCGTCGCGGCCGGCGCCCTCCCGCAGGCCCCCGCCGAGGTAGATCAGCGGCCGGTCCGCCCCGGCCAGCAGCGTCGCGATCCTCGCGGCGGACGACGCCGGCAGGTCCGGCGCGGGGGTCTCGGCCGGCAGCGGATGGGCCGTCCGCGCCACCGGGCGCGAGAACAGGTCCATCGGGACGTTGAGCAGGACCGCGCCCGGCCGGCCCGAGGTCGCGGTCCAGAACGCCCGCTCGGCGAACCGGCCCAGGTCCTCCGCGCGGTGGACGTGCCAGGCGCGCTTGACGAAGGGCCGGTAGATCGCGGCCTGGTCGGCGTCGGCGTGGAGGTTGACCTCCTGGTGCGGATGCCGGCCGTGGTAGTAGGACGGCACGTCGCCCGAGATCGCGACGAGCGGCACCGAGTCCATGGCGGCGGTGGCCACCCCGGTCACCGCGTTCATCATCCCGGGGCCCACGTGGGCCAGCAGCACGCCGGGCCGTCCCGAGGCGCGGGCGTAGCCGTCCGCCGCGTGCGCGGCGGCCTGCTCGTGGCGTGCGATGACGAAGCCGATCGAGCTGCCGCTCAGGGCGTCCAGCAGCGCGATGTTGGTGTGCCCGCAGGTGCCGAAGACGTACTCCACGCCGTAGGCCTCGAGCTGCTCCACGAGCGCGTGCGCCGCCGACACGGAGTGTTCGATCGAGGTGTCCACGCTCATGAGGCCATCTCCTCGGTGCGGGGCAGGCTGATCCAGGACTTGCCGGGGACGCGGGAGGCCTGGGCGAACGCGGCCGGGGCCTGGCTGAGTTCGAACCGCTCGCGCAGCACCCGGCCGGGCCGCAGGTCGTGGCTCCGCAGCATCGCGATCGTCTGGGCGAAGCCCACGGGGTGGTCGTAGATGAGGCAGCCCCGCAGGGTGAGCCGCCGCTGGACGAGGGTGAACGTGGGCAGGCGCGCGGGCCGGGTGCTCAGCCCGACCGCGACGAGGCAGCCGCCGTGGGCGACGCGCTCGACCGCGTCCTCGAACGCCTCGGGGACGCCGGAGGTCTCGATGACGGCGGGGAACGCCGTCCGCGCGCCGGCGCTCCGCGCGCCGACCTGTTCGGCGAGGGCCCGGCGGCCCTCGTGGGGCTCGATGACGTACGGCACGCCGCCGGCCTGGCGTACCGCCAGGCACACGAGCAGGCCCTGGGCCCCGGCCCCGACGACCAGGCACGGGTCGCCCTCGTGCAGGCCGCTCGCGTGGACCGCGCCCACCGCGACCGTGAGCGGCTCGACGCAGACGACGTCGGCCTCGTCCCAGGAGTCGGGTACGGGCCAGGTGAACCGGGCCGGCACCGCGACGCGCTCGGCCAGCAGCCCGTGCTCGGAGATGCCGGCGGCGCGGCGCGCCGTACAGCCGGCGGTGGCGCCGGACCGGCAGGGGCCGCAGGTCAGGCAGGCGTAGTTCGGTTCGACGACCACGCGCTGGCCCGGACGCCGGTCGGTGACGTCGCGGCCGGCGGCGAGGATCACGCCGAACGCCTCGTGGCCGAGCACCCAGGGCAGCGTGGGCACCGGGCGGCGCCCGGAGGCGACGGCCAGGTCGGACCCGCACAGGCCGACGCCGTGGACGGCGACGATCACCTCGCCGGGCCCGCAGGAGGGCTCCGGCCAGTCGTCCACGACGGCCACGGTGTCCGGCGAGACCAGGGTGACCGCCCTCACGCGCGGTCGCCCCACAGCGAGGTGCCGCGCAGCAGCAGCGTCTTGACCACCGTGTAGTCCTCGATCATCCAGCGCGGCGACTCGCGCCCGAAGCCGGAGTCCTTGACCCCGCCGAACGGCACGTGGTCCAGCCGGAAGTTGGAGGAGCCGTTGACCACCAGGCCGCCGACCTCCAGGTCGCGCCAGGCGGTGATGACGCGGTCGAGGTCGCGGGTGAACAATCCGGCCTGCAGCCCGAACCGGCCGGCGTTGAGACGGCCGATCACCTCGGGCATTTCGTCGTAGGCCAGCACCGCGACCAGGGCGCCGAAGACCTCGCGGGTGACGACCGCGGCGTCCGGCGGCGGCTCCGCGACGATGGTCGGCGCGGCCGTGGCGCCGTCTCTGGTGCCGCCGAGCACGACCCGCGCGCCGGCCTCCGCGGCCTCCGCGCTCCACCGTACGACCCGCTCCGCCGCGTGCTCGTCGACCATCGAGCCGACGTCCGTCCCGGGGTCGGACGGGTCGCCGACGGTCAGCGCGGCCGCGGCGGAGGTGAAGTGCTCCAGGAACTCGGCGAACCGGGAGCGGTGCACGTACACCCGCTGCACCGAGATGCAGCTCTGCCCGGAGTTGGTGTAGCCGGTCCGCGCGCAAACTCGGGCCGCCTCGGCGACGTCCGCGTCCTCGCAGACGATGGTGGCGGCGTTGCCGCCCAGCTCCAGCACCAGCCGCTTGGCCCCCGCGGACCGGGCGACGGCGTCGCCGGTCTCGGCGGCTCCGGTGAAGCTGATCACGCCGACCTCCTCGGCGGCGCACAGCGCGGCGCCGACCTCGCCCCCGCCGTGGAGCAGTTGGACGGCCTCATACGGCATCCCGGCCTCGACCAGCAGCGCGACGATCGCGGCGGAGGCGGCGGGCGCCTGCGGCGGTGCCTTGACGATCGTGGTGTTGCCCGCGGCGAAGGAGGCGCCCAGCTTGTGCGCCAGGAGGTTCGCCGGCGCGTTGAACGGGGTGATGGCCAGGGTCACGCCCACCGGCGCGCGGTAGGTGAAGGCGGTGTTGCCGACGCCCCGCGCCCAGCCCGCGACCGGCAGCGTCTCCCCGCCGATCCGGCGTGCCTCGGCCGCGCACACCGCGAAGGTGTCGGCGACCCGGTCGATCTCTCCGCGGCCGTCCTTGACCGGCTTGCCGAGTTCGAGCGCGAGGAGCCGGGCGAGGGCGTCGCGGTTGCCCGCGGCCGCCGCCGAGGCGCGCTCCAGGATCTCGGCCCGCGCGGCCGGGGACAGCCGGGCCACGTCCGGGGCGGCGTCCCTGGCGTAGGCGCGTACGGCGGCGATCTCCGATGGGCCGGCGACGGGAGCCCGGCTGACCGGGCGGCGCACGAACGGCCCGACCCGTTCGCTTCGCTCGCCCTCGGTGATCCACCGGCCGCCCACGAGCGCGGCGGCCCGTGTGACCGCGACGCCGGGCTCGAGGATCGTCTCCAGCATCACATTCCTCCCGGACCGTTCAGCGGTCCAGATGTGCTGCTGTACGGACTTCGGGTCAACGTACGGTCCCTCCGTGCGCGCTGGCAATAGCCGTCAACCGGAAGTTGTGCGCCACGCCGGACGGCGGTACTCCGCCACGAGCTCACATCGGCTCCTAATGTTCGAACCAGTGAGTTAGTTATAGGTGACGTGCCTCACAGAGGGGAAGCCCCTCACCGGACTTTTCTGGATCCCTCAGTCGGACCACTGAATGGACCGTCTCGACCGCTGTATGGACGCCGTGTAACGTACGGACCGGCAAAGAACTCGGGGAGTGACCACCAGTGAGTCCAGCGAACTCCAGATCCGGCTCCGCGCCCGACGCGTCGGGCGTGCGCAGCGTCCAGCGAGCACTGGACATCCTGGCGCTGCTGAGCGAAGAGCGGCCCGCGGTGTCGATCCGCGAGATCGTCGAGGCGACCGGCCTGGCCAAGACCACGGCCATCCGGCTCGTCCAGACGCTGGAGCAGAACGGCCTGCTGTGGGCGGCGCCGGGCGGCTATCTCGCCGGGCCGGGGCTGTGGCGCTGGGCGCACCTGGCGCGCAGCAGCTGGGAGCTCCCGCCCGAGACGCAGAGGCTCATGCGCGACCTCGGCGCGCGCCGGCGCGAGACCGTCAACCTCTACATGCTCCGCGACATCCACCGCGTGTGCGTGGCGCAGCAGGAGAGCCCGCAGCCGCTCCGCCACGTGGTGCACGTCGGCGACGAGCTTCCGCTCTGGGCCGGCGCCGCGTCCAAGGTCCTGCTCCGCGACGCGCCGGAGAGCCTGCTGACGCGGGTCGCCCGCAGCTCGCCGTACGGCGAGGGCCACGTGAAACGGCTGACCGAGTGGATCGGGGAGGCGGCCCACCAGGGCTGGGCGGTCAGCCACGGCGAGCGCGAGGACGGCCTGTCCGCCGTCGCGGTCCCGGTGACCGGGCGTTCCGGCGCGGTCGTCGCCGCGCTGTCGCTGAGCGGTCCCACCGTGCGGTTCTCCGACGACCACGTCGAGCAGTTCTCCGCGGACCTGCGGCAGGCCGCCCGGCAGATGTCCGAACGGGGCTTCGACCACCCTCTCAGCCCGGCGATCTGACACGCGGCGCGGACCCGTCGAAGGAGTCAACGAATGCAGGAACGACCGCTCAGCGGAGTCCGGGTCCTCGACCTGACCAACGTGCTCGCCGGGCCGTACTGCGGCTACCAGCTCATGCTGCTCGGCGCGGAGGTCGTCAAGATCGAGGTGCCCGGCCAGGGCGACCTGGCCCGGCGGCTCGGGCCGGACCCGGCGCTCAACGGCGCCGGGCTGGGCACGTCCTTCCTCGCCCAGAACGCCGGTAAGAAGTCCGTCGAGCTCGACCTCAAGGACCCCGCGGGCCGGGACACGTTCACCGACCTGCTCCGGGGCGCCGACGTGCTCCTGGAGAACTTCCGCGCCGGCACGCTCGCCCGTCTCGGTTTCGGCTGGCCGCGCCTGCACGAGATCAACCCGCGTCTCGTCTACTGCGCCATCTCCGGTTTCGGGCAGACCGGCCCGATGAGCCAGGCTCCGGCGTACGACCAGATCATCCAGGGGCTGTCCGGGATGATGAGCGTCACCGGGACGCCGGAGACGGCCCCCCTGCGCGTCGGGTTCCCCGTCTGCGACACGGTCGGCGGCCTGGCCGCGGCCCTGCACGTCGCCGCCGCGCTGGCCGGCCGGTCGGTGACCGGTGAGGGGACCTTCCTCGACGTCTCCATGCTGGAGGCCGCGATCTCGGCCATGGGGTGGACGGTCTCGAACTACCTGGTCAGCGGGGTCGCACCGGAGCCGACGGGCGACCAGAACGCGACGGCGGCCCCGTCAGGCACGTTCGATGCCGCCGACGGGCCGCTGAACATCGCGGCCAACCAGCAGCGGCAGTTCGAGACGCTCTGCGCGCTCGTCGGCCGGCCCGAGCTGGCAGCCGACCCGCGGTTCGCCGAGCGGGAGGCGCGCAAGCGCCACCGCGCGGAGCTCAACGACGAGCTCAACGCAGCGCTGCGCCTCCGGACCGCCGGGGAGTGGGAACGCATCCTCGTGCCGGCGGGGGTGCCGGCCGCCCGGATCGTCACGGTGCCGCAGGCGCTCGAACTCGACCAGCTCGGCCACCGCGGGTTCGTCACCGACCTGCCCTTCCCCGGCAGCCCCGCCCGTACGCTGCGCGTCGCGGGCAGCGGGGTGCTGCACGACGGCGAGCCGCTGCGCCCCGCCGCGCCGCCGCCGCTCCTCGGCCAGGACAACGGCGAGCGGGAGGCTCTCGTGGCCCGGTGGACCGCCTCCGCCGACGTCGTGAGCCCGCGAGCGGAGACCGCGTGAACGCGATCGACCCGACCGGAGCCGTCGCCGGCTGGTGGGCGACCTCCGTGTCCCGGATGGAACCCGGCGTCGTCGAGCTGCGCGGCCGTCCCGTACAGGACCTCATCGGGAACATCGGCCTCACCGCGATGATCTGGCTGATGCTGCGCGGGGAGATGCCCGCCCCCGCACAGACCGCCCTGCTGGAGGCGGCGCTGGTCGCCGGGGTCGACCACGGGCCGCAGGCGCCCTCGATCGCCGTCGCGCGGATGGCGGCGACCTGCGGGGTCGGCCTGAACAACGCCATGGCCAGCGCGGTCAACACGCTCGGCGACTCGCACGGCGGGGCCGGCGAGCAGTGCGTCGAGCTGCTCGCCGAGGTGCTGGAGGCGGAGGCCTCGGGCGTCGACGCCGAGACCGCGGCCGAGCGGGTCATCGCGTCGCGCCCGCGCTACCTGCCCGGCTACGGCCACCGGTTCCATCCCGTCGACCCACGGCGCGACCCGCTGCTGTCCCTGGTGGACGCGGCCGTGGCCGGCGGCGTCGTCGCCGGTGACCACCTGCGCGCCGGCCGCGCGGTCGAGACCGTGCTGAACCGCTCGCGCAGCAGGCCCGTGCCGATGAACATCGACGGTGCGACCGCCATCGTCTACGCCGAGCTCGGCTTCGCGGCCCCGCTGGCGCGCGGCCTGTTCGTCCTCAGCCGGAGCGTCGGCATCCTCGCGCACGCGTGGGAGGAGACGCAGCAGGGCACGCGCAACAAGGGCCCGATCCCCCGCTCGATCCTGCCCGCCCACATCCCCTGAGCGGCTCAGCCCACGCCGGGCCGCGCGTGCTGGGCGGCCAGGCGGATCGGCGCGTTGACCGCCCCGTACCCCTCGTATCCGCCGAAGCGCTGGACGATCTCGAAGAAGACGCGCCCGGTCGTCCGCGTGTAGAGGTGCAGGAACTCCCCGCGGTCGTCCCGGTCGTACAGCAGCCCGAGCTCCCGTAGCGTGCGGTGGCGCTCGGCTCCCAGGTCGTGGCGGGCCTCGAGGTCGTCGTAGTAGTTGTCCGGGATCGGCAGCAGGAGGTCCGGGGCGGCGCGCAGCCGGCGGGCGGTCGCGACGATGTCCCGGGTGCCCAGCGCGACGTGCTGCCAGGGCACATCGACGGCGCCGGGCCGCGAGCCGACGTAGGCGACGTTGAGCGCCACGCGTACGGCGCCGTCCGGGCTGGAGACCGCCCGGCTGCGGAGCAGGCCGTAAGGGTCGGCGAGTTCCAGGCTCTCGTGCGGCCGCAGCCCCAGCACGCTGCGGTAGAACAGCGACGCCTCGTCGAAGTAGTGCCACGGCTGGGTGAGGGCGACATGGTCGATGCGGGTGATCCCGGACGACCCGGCCACGTCGCCGGGGACCGTGGTGAAGTCGTCGCGCCAGCTCGGATGGTCCGGCTTGGCCGTACGGCAGAAGAACAGCTCCGTGCCGTCGGGCGCGGCGACCGCGTCCAGCGGCGCCTCGTGCGGGGCGCGCGAGCGCGGCAGGACCGGGGCGAGCAGCGTCTCTGCGCGCTTGACCGAGCCCGCCGGGTCCGGGGTCTCCAGTCCGATGGCGGACAGGGCCGGGCCGGCCGCGCTGCCCGGCCCGCCGGTGTTCAGCAGGATCCGGGCCTGGCCCTGCTCCCACAGCTCGACCGGCTTGCCGGGGTGTCCGCCCTTACGGGTGAAGCCGAGCGCGGTGAGCAGGCCGCTCAGCCGGCCGGTGTCGGGGGTGGCCAGCTCGGCGAAGGCGAACCCGGACGGGATCACCGGGCGGGGCGTGAGGGTCGCGTTCCGCGGCCCCGGCGGGAGGGACTCCTCCAGCGCGATCAGGGACCGCATGGCGTCCTTGGCGGTACGGGCGGCGTCGGCCTGGCGGAAGACGTCGTTGAAGACCTCCAGCGACAGCGGCCCGCGGTAACCGGCCGCCAGGACGTGGCCGACCAGTCCCGCCACGTCGAAGTCGCCCTGCCCCGGGAAGCAGCGGTGGTGCCGGCTCCACTGCAGGACGTCCATGGACATCGGCGGCGCGTCGGCGAGCTGGAGGAAGAAGATCTTCTCGGCCGGGATGTCCTCGATGCCGCGCGGGTCGGAGCCGCGGGACAGGATGTGGAAGCTGTCCAGGCAGGTGCCGAGCGCGGGATGGCCGGCCAGCTCCACGATCCTCCAGGCGTGGCGGTAGTCGTCGACGTGGCGGCCCCAGGCGAGGGCCTCGTAGGCGATCCGGATGCCGCGGTCGGCCGCCCGCCCGGCGAGGATGCCGAGTTGCGCGGCGGCGAGCGCGTCGTCGCCGATGGCGTCCGGGGAGACGTTCGAGCAGACGAGCAGCTGCGTGGCGCCGAGGCGTTCCATCACGTCGAACTTGGCCTCGGCGCGGCGCAGGTTGCGTTCGAGGACGCCGTCCGGGACCCCTTCGAAGTCGCGGAACGGCTGGTAGAGGTCGATGCTCAGGCCGAGATCGGCCGCCCGGCGGCGCACCTCCTCCGGGCTCAGCGGACTGGCGAGCAGGTCGTTCTCGAAGATCTCCACGCCGTCGAACCCGGCCTCGGCGACCGCGGTCAGCTTGCCGGCCAGGGGCCCGCTGAGCGAGACCGTGGCGATGGACTTCCGCATGTTCCCCCCGTTCGCTCGGCGAGGTCGAATGCCCCGGTGGAGGCGGCGAGGACCATGATGGCGCTTATGTACGGACCGGTACGTTACTTCAGCGTCGAAGCGAGGGGAAGACCTGACGCGATCCCCGGCGGTCAGTTCTCGCGCGCGAGAACTGACCGTTCGGCGACGAGGTGGGCGAGTTCGGTCCGCGACGCGATGTGCAGCTTGGCGAAGATCTTGGACAGGTGGAACTTGATCGTGTGCGGCGAGATGAACATCCGCGTCGCGACCTGGCGGTTCGTCAGGCCCTGGGCGACCAGGAGGGCGACCTTCTGTTCCGTCGCGGTCAGGGCGGCCCATCCGGTGGCCGGTCGCTGGGTCGTGGACCAGTGGCGGCGTCGTACGCCGAGTGCGCGCAGCCTCGCCCGTACCCGGGCCGCGTCGCGCCGCGCGCCGATCCGCCGGTAGCCGTCCAGGGCCCGGTCGAGGATCTCGACGGCGGCCTGGCGATCGTCATCGGTCTCCGCGACCAGGACGCCCAGGTCCTCGGCGGCGGACGCGGCCGCCCACGGGTCGGCGAACCCGGCCTCCGCCTCGGCCAGGGAGGCGGCGTCCCGGCCGAGAAGGCCGCGGGCGTGGGCGGCCGCGGCGGCCAGGACCGGGAACTCCCGGTTGTTCACCGCGAGGAGCTCCGCCGTCTCGACGACCCTCTCGGCGCGCGTACGGCGGCCGTCGGCCAGCGCGATGCGGGTCATCCACGCGGCCAGGATCGGCTCCGTCGCGAGGACCCAGCACCGTACACCCGGGTCGCCGTAGCCGTAGCCGAGCGTCTCCCCCGCCTGTTCGAGGTCCCCTTCGGCCTCGCCGACCAGCGCCACCGACCAGGCGCCCCACATCACGTCGAAGTCCTTGCGTTCGGCCTGGTGACGCCGTGCGTACCGGGCCGCGAGCTCCATGTCGCCGTGTCTCAGCGCGACGACGATGAGCGCGGTGAGGCCCCAGAGCATGTAGTAGTTGCACCCGCCGAACTCATCGGCGATGGCGAGCCCCGCCTCGGCCTCGGCGGCGGCGTCGTCCAGCGCTCCGGCGGCCAACCGCACGCGGGCCCGGGTCAGCGACGGGCGGGCCGCGTGCGTCGTGTGCCCGAAGGCCTCGACCTCGTCCTCGACGGCCTGGATCAGCGTCTCGGCCTCCTCCAGCTCCCGCACGGCGGTGAGGCAGCCGGCCAGGAGCAGGCGCGGCGGGGTACGGTGCGGTGCCCCGACCGGGCCGTGGCCCGCGATCCTGACCGCCCGGCGGATGTGGGCGAGCCCGTCGGCGATCCGCCCCTCCGACCACGCCACGCACATCAGCAGCATGAGCGCGCCGACCACCGAGGCGTCGCAGTGCTCGCCCGGGGCGGCCACGATCTCCTCCGCGCGCCGCCGGCCCGCGCCGAAGTCATACATCGCGATCAGGCCCTCGAACCAGGCCAGTTCGACGACGCCGCGGGCCTCTCCGGTGAGGTCCGGCCCGGCAAGGACGCACGTGGCCTCCTTCACCGCCTCGGTCGGCCGGCCGCTCAGCAGGAGCATCGCGGCGAGCGCGCCGTGCAGCCGGCCCGCCTCGCCGGGCGGGGCGTGGCCGAGCGCGGAGCGGGCGAGCTCGGCGGCCTCGCCCAGCCGCCCGGCGGACGTCAGGGCCTCGACCGCCGCCGCCATGCGCGCGTGGCGGCCGGGCGCCGTCGGCGCGGTGAGTTCCAGGGCACGTACGGCCAGGTCGGCGGCGGTCTGCGGGGCGGACCTCAGGACCTCGTCCGCCGCCCGGTCGAGCGCGATCAGCGTCGCCGGGCTGTCGGACCGGGCCGAGTGCATGAGGTGGGTGGCGGCCGGGACGGCCGAACCGCCCCGGTTCAGCAGCATCTCGCCGGCCTGCCGGTGCAGCGCCAGCCGTACGGGGGTGTCCAGGGTCTCGGCCACGGCCCGCCGCAGGAGCTCGTGCCGGAAGACCAGTGTGTCCCCGGCGGAGACGATGATGCCGGCCGCGCTCGCCTCCTTGAGCTGCGGCAGCAGGCGGCTGGGCAGCTCGCCGAGCATCTCGGCGAGGTCGTCCACGGGGAACGCGCGCCCCAGCACCGCCGCCACCTGGAGCAGCCGCTGGGCCGGGGAGGACAGGTGCTCCAGCCGCCGGCGCGCGATCGCGCGCACCTGGGGCAGCCGGGCGATGTCGAGCCGCGCCCAGCCGTCGACGATCTTGACCAGGCCCTCGGAGTCGATCTCCTGCAGCAGTTCGACGAGCCGGAAGGGGTTCCCTCGCGCGGCGGAGGCCACGGCGAGCACGCCGGGCGCCGCGCCCGCGCCCAGCACATCGGCGGCGATCTCCGCCACCGCGCCTTCGTCCAGCTCCTCCAGCGTGATCCGGGTGGCACCGTCGCGCTCCAGCGTGTCGAACAGCCGGTCCCGGGCCGAATCGCGCCCGGTACGGGCCAGCATCCACACCAGCGGGTACGAGACGAGATCGGGGATCAGCGACCGGAGCGCCAGGCAGGTCGTGGGATCGGCCCACTGGAGATCGTCCAGTGTCACCAGCAGGGGTCCCGCGCCGAGCCGGTCCTCCAGCCGTACGCGCACCGCGTCGATCAGCAGCGACCGTAGATCGACGATCTCCGGGCGCCCGCTACGGTCCGCGAGCAGGGTGCCGGCGGACTCCCCCAGCGCCGACGTCAGCGGGGCGAGCGGCGTGAGCTGGCCGAGCTCGTCCGCCTCGCCCTGGATCACCCCGAGCCCGGCGTGTTCCGCGAGGTCGGCGGCCCGGCGCAGCAGGCGGGTCTTGCCCATGCCCTCCGCGCCCTCGATCAGCAGCACGCCGCCCCGGCCGCCCTCGGCCGCGCCGAGCAGGCAGACGACGGTGCTCCATTCGCCGGGGCGGCCGCGCCAGCCGGGCCATGAGGGCACGCCGGCGGTCGTGACGTCCGGGTAGGGCCGCATTCCTCCATGAGACACCCCGGTCTCACCGCCTGGCAACGCACCCCATGAGCTGCGCGAACGGCTCGCGGGGGCCTGCCGAGACCCCGACCGGCCCCCTGGTTCGGACCGGGGCCTCGGCGGCCCGCCGTCACCGGCAGGACGAAGCGATGACGGCGATGGTGACGCGGATGATCGCGCCGGTCTCCCGGTTCCCCCCATCGGGTCCCGGCACGACCGGCCACCTCACCACAGGCTTCGAACGGCGACAGTCACCATGGTCCCCGCGATCGGCCGCCCGCATATCACCCATCCGGGCAGGCCCGTACGGCCGGTGAGCGGGGGGGATGGCTCACCGGCCGTACGGCTCAGGTGTGGTTCGGCTGAAGCTGAGGTTCGGCGCCCGGGGCCGCCGGCTCGTCGGCCGGTTCGACGGACAGGTGCGGGAGGACGCGGTCCAGCCACGTGGGCAGCCACCAGTTGGCCGGGCCGAACAGGTGCATCACCGCGGGCACCAGGACGGTCCGGAGGACGAACGCGTCCAGGGCGACGGCGGCCGACAGGCCGATGCCGAACTCAGCGATCACCCGCTGGCCGCCGAAGACGAACGCCACGAACACGGCGATCATGATGGTGGCGGCGGCCGTGATGACCCGGCCCGTCTGCGCCTGGCCGACGTTGACCGCCCGCGCGTTGTCCCCGCTGTGCACCCATTCCTCGTGCATCCGGCTGACCAGGAACACCTGGTAGTCCATCGACAGCCCGAACAGGATGGAGAGCATGATCACGGGCAGGAAGGCCTCGACCGGCCCGGCGGCGCCCACTCCGAGGGGGTCCGAGCCCCAGCCCCACTCGAAGAACGCCACGATCACGCCGAAGGACGCGCCCGCGGCCAGGATGTTCATCACCGCCGCGACGGCCGGGACCAGCAGGCTGCGGAACGCGATCAGCAGCAGGATGAAGCCCAGCCCGATGATCACGCCGAGGAACAGCGGCAGCTTGCCGGTCAGCACGACGGCGAAGTCGTCGAAGATCGCGGTCTGCCCGCCGACGTACACCCTCATCGTCGTCCCGCGTTCCGCCGGGGGCACGACGTCGCGGCGCAGCCGGTCGATCAGGTCGGAGGTCTGCTCCGACTGCGGCGACGTGGTCGGGATCACCTGGATGATGCCGAGCCTGGAGCCGGCCGGCATCGGCATCGCCGCGGCGCCCGCCACCCCCCTGACCCGCCGTACCTGATCGGCCAGGCGGCCGAACGCCTGCTGGTCCGCCGCGGCCGGCGTCTCGGCGACGAGCTGGAGCGGGCCGTTGAAGCCGGGGCCGAACCCGGTGGCGAGCATGTCGTACGCCTGCCGGGTGGTGGTCGAGGACGGGTTGTTGCCCGCGTCGGAGGAACCGAGGCGGAGCGAGGCCACCGGCAGCGTCAGCACTCCGATGAGCACGACCGCGACGGCGGACAGCAGGCCGGGCCGGCGCTCGACCACGCCCGCCCAGCGCTGCCACACAGTGCCGTCGTTCGCCGTGCCGGAGGCCAGCCGGCGGCGTTCGCGGCGGCTCAGCGTCCGCATCCCGAGGATGCCGAGCATGGCCGGCAGCAGTGTGATCGCGGCGAGGACGGTGGCGATGACCGTGGTGGCGGACGCGATGGCCATGCCGTTCAGGAAGGTCATGCCGAGCACGAACATGCCGAGCAGGGCGATCACGACGGTGCCGCCGGCGAACAGCACGGCCCGCCCGGACGTGTCGACCGCCTTGACCACCGACTCCTCGACGGTCAGCCCCGCCCGCAGGCCGCTGCGGTGCCGCGTGACGATGAACAGGGCGTAGTCGATGCCGACGCCCAGGCCGATCAGGGCGCCCAGGATCGGGCCGATCTGGCCGATGTCCAGCACGTGCGTGAGCAGGCCCACCGAGATGAGCCCACCGCCGACGCCGGCGATCGCGGTCACGATCGGCAGCAGCATCGCGAACAGCGAGCCGAACGCGAGGAACAGCACGATGGCGGCGGCCAGCACGCCGATCGCCTCACTGCTGGAGGGCGGGACGCGTTCGGCGCCGCTGATCGGGTTGCCGCCGAGCTCGACCCGCAGCCCGGGCGTACGCGCCTGCTCGGCGGTGTCGACCACCCGCTGCACGTCGGCCTTCGGCAGCTTGTTCGCCAGCTCGCCGAAGGAGATCTGGGCGTAGGCGGTACGGCCGTCCTCGCTGATCTGCCGGGCGCCCGCCGGGTCGTACGGGCTGGTCACCCCGGTGACCGACGGCGACTTGGCGATCTTGTCCAGGACGGGTGCCATCCGCTGCCGCACGGCGGGGTCCCGTACGGTGCCCCGGCTCGTCCGCCACACCACCGTGGCGCTGTCACCGCCCTGGGCCGGCAGGGACTTCTGCAGGAGGTGCAGGGCCGTGGTGGACTCGGTGCCGGGCAGGGAGAAGTTGTCGCTGTAGGCCGAGCCGACGGCCTTCGAGACGACGCCCAGTCCGCCGACGGCGACCAGCCACAGCAGTACGACGATGAGCCGGTGCCGATAGCACCAGCGGGCGAGCGCGGACAAGATGAAACCCCCACAGGTCGGTTAGGACAGAAATGATGGCGGCCCCCGGGGGCGCGGCCGTCCGCCTCGCGTAGGGTCTTGCGGCTACCGCGCCCGCAGTAGTCGCGGGCCGGTCTACTGCGCGGAGTGCCCGGCGGGGCGCACGAGCCCGGTCTCGTACGCCATGATCACGAGCTGCGCCCGGTCGTGCGCGCCCACCTTCGTCATGGCCCGGTTGACGTGCGTCTTGGCGGTGAAGGGGCTGATCCGCAGCCGCTCGGCGATCTCGTCGTTCGTCCGCCCGGCGGCCACCATGATCATCACGTCGCGCTCGCGGTCGGTCAGCGCGGCCAGCCGTTCGTCGGCGTGGTCGGTCATCTCGAGGGTGCCGCTGAGGAAACGGGCGATGAGCCCGCGCGTCGCGACCGGGGACAGCAGCGCCTCGCCGCGCGCGATCACCCGGATGGCCTCCTGGAGCTCCTCGGCCTCGACGCCCTTGCCCAGGAACCCGCTGGCGCCGGCCCGGAGCGCGGCGAAGACGTACTCATCGATCTCGAACGTCGTCAGCACCAGCACGCGTACGGCGGCCAGGGTCTCGTCGGCGGTGATCTGCCGGGTGGCGGCCAGCCCGTCCATGTCCGGCATCCGGACGTCCATCAGCACGACGTCCGGTTTCGTCTCCCGGGTCAGCGCCACGATCTCCTGGCCGTTCGCGGCCTCCCCGACCACCTCGAGGTCGGGGGCGGAGTTCACGAGGACGCGGAAGCCCGCGCGTACGAGGGACTGGTCGTCGGCCAGCGCCACCCGGACCGTCACGCGGGGTCCAGCGTGAGCGGGGACGCGACGGCCGGCGAGGGCAGCGCGGCGGTGACGCGGAACCCGCCACCGGGCTCGGCGTCCGCACTGAAGCTGCCGCCGAGCGACAGCGCGCGCTCGCGCATCCCGAGCAGGCCGTGCCCGGTCCCGTCCGCTCGCGGCGGGGCGTTCGTCCCGGTGTCGGTCACCCTGACGCGGAGCTCGCTGGGCAGGTACGTGAGGCGTACGACGGCGCCGGCGCCGGGCGCGTGCTTGCGCACGTTGGTCAGGGCCTCCTGGACGATGCGGTATCCGGCGAGGTCGACGGTGGCGGGCAGCTCACGCGGCTCGCCCTCGACCTGCTGCTCGATCGTCAGGCCGGTGGCGGTGAGGGCGGCGATGAGCTGCGGGAGCCGGTCGAGTCCCGGCATCGGTTCGGGCGCCCAGCCGGCGTCCGGCGGCCGGGTGTCCGGCTGGCGTAGGAGGCCGACGGTGGTCCGCAGCTCGTCCAGCGCCGACCGGCCCGCCCGCCGGATGTGGGCCAGCGCCTCCCGCGCCTGGACCGGCTCGGTCTCCATGACGTGCGCCGCGACGCCCGCCTGCACGTTGATCAGCGCGATGTGGTGGGCGAGCACGTCGTGCAGCTCCCGCGCGATGCGCAGGCGTTCTTCCATGACGCGACGGGCGGCCTCCTCCTCGCGGGTGCGCTCGGCGCGGTGCGCGCGCTCCCTGATCGCCGCGACGTTGCTGCGCTTGCCGCGCACCACCTCGCCCGCCACCGCCGCCAGCGCCGTCTCGGCGATGACGGTCAGGATCACGTTGTCGAGCAGGGAGCGGCCGCCGAACGCCACCCCGGCGGCGGCCAGGATCGCCGCCGTGGCGCAGGTGACCGCCACACCGGCCCGCCGGGAGCACCCGAGCACGACGGTGTAGACGGCGGCCATGCTGACGAACAGCAGCGGGCTCTTGCCGCCGCCGATCGCGAGGTAGAGGGCCGTCCCGGCCGTCGTGAACGCCAGGACCGCGCGCGGCCACCGCCGCCGGAGGACGAGCGCGCCCGCGGTCAGCGCCCCGACCGCGATCGCCGGTTCGTCCAGGGGCCCGACGCCGTATCCGCCCGACACCTTCGGGGCCGCGAGCGCCATGGCGAACAGGCCGACGGCGAGGACACCGTCGGCGGCGAGCGTATGGCGCCGGACGGCCCGCCTCACCTCGCTCAGCCGGCTCACCTCATCACCGTAGGCGCCGCCGGGCGCCGCGCCGTTCTCCCCAGGGAGGAGAGTGCGGCTACTGCGCTCGCAGTAGCCGCCTCTCGCGTCAGTTGGCGTGCAGGACGCTGTTGAGCTCGATCCCGACGCCGACGCGCGGGACCGCCTCCACCGCGCCGGTCAGCGAGTTGCGGCGCAGCAGCAGCCCCGGCTGCCCGGACAGCTCCGCGGCCTTGACCACGTCCGAGCCGGGGAGCACGACCTTGGTGCCCGCGGTGACGTACAGCCCGGCCTCGACCACGCAGTCGTCGCCGAGGCAGATGCCGACGCCGGAGTTCGCGCCGAGCAGGCAGCGCTCGCCGATCGAGATGACCCGCGTGCCGCCGCCGGACAGCGTGCCCATGATCGACGCGCCGCCGCCGACGTCGGAGTTGGCGCCCACCACCACGCCGGCGGAGATCCGGCCCTCGACCATGGAGGGGCCGAGCGTGCCGGCGTTGTAGTTGACGAAGCCCTCGTGCATGACCGTGGTGCCCGGTGCCAGGTGCGCGCCGAGCCGGACCCGTGAGGCGTCGGCGACGCGCACTCCGGACGGCAGGACGTAGTCGGTCATCCGGGGGAACTTGTCCACGCCGTCCACGGTGACCGGGCCGCGGGCGCGCAGCCGCATGCGTACCTGCTCGAAGCCCTCCACCGCGCACGGCCCGGCACTGGTCCACACGACGTTGGCCAGCAGTCCGAAGATGCCGTCCAGGTTGACGCCGTGCGGGCGGACCAGCCGGTGCGACAGCAGGTGCAGGCGCAGGTAGACGTCGTGGGCGTCGGCCGGCGGGTCGCCGAGACGGGCGATGTCCACCCGGACCGGGGCGGTCTCCACGCCGCGGAGCTCGTCCCTGCCGTACGTCATGTGCTCGCCGAGCACCGCGGCGGCCTCGTCCGCGGGCAGGCGCCGCGACCCGCTCTCGGTGGTCGTGTCCAGTCTGGGGGCGGGAAACCAGGTGTCGAGCACCGTCCCGTCGTCGGCGACGGTGGCGATGCCCTCCCCGACCGCCCCGGAGGCGGCGAATCCAGTCTCAGTCACACCGTAAACAGTAGCGACGCCGGGCGACGCCCGACGTCACCGTCCCACCATGTGGGTCACTCCACTCTCGTAACGGCGGATCTCAGGCGCGGCTCTCGTTCCGCAGCACGGCGATGGCGGCTTGGTCCAGGGCCTTGGACACCCAGAAGGCCAGGTCGGCGCCGGCCCTCTCCGCCGCCTGTTCCCACCGCCGCTGCCGCTCCTGGTCGATGTTCATCCTCAGCACGAACGTCGACCCCCGGCCGCGGGGCGACGTACGGCCGCCCTTGAGCTGCCGCCGGAGCTCGGTGACCGACCAGCCGTGGTGTTCGGCGCGGTCGAGCCACTCGTCCTGTTCGTCGTCGACCAGCGTGACGACCTCGGCGTGGTGCTGCATGCTCAGCCTGTCCCGTCGACGGGACATCGGGAACGCGCGGGCGATCCAGGCGTAGTTCCGCAGCGTCTGGTACGACAGGCCCGTCCGGTCGACCGCGTGCCGATAGCGATCGGGGTAGGCCTCCCGCCCGTAGATCAGCCAGTCGGCCAGCCACCACGCGGACGCGTCGGAGATGACCGCGATCTCCTGACCGACGCTCACCCACGAGTCCAGCGGCATCGCGTCGGGAAGGGTCAGACTCGTCCGCCGGGTCAAGGCACGCTTGTCCAGCGAGAGCCGCTTGTCAGTGTTCGCAGCAACTGTCATCGCCATCTTCCTTCTCGTAACTGATCACGCGCGACAGATGTACGGACGCGCCCGGACCGGTGAGCGTGGCATCGCTCGTGCCCGCCCTCGGTCGCGGCGGCCGGTGCGGGCCGCGGGCGACGGTGTGTCATCCCTGTTCAGCACGTGAAACAGCGGAGCCCCCTGCGCCGGCCGCATCCCGGCCGGCGAGCCGAACGATCACGGAGTGAGGACCCGGTCGCCGAGGAGCGCCGCCGTCCCGCGTGGGGACCGAACCCTTCGGGCGTCCTCTCCGAGATCGCGTTCCGAAGTGCGCCACGCCCCCTCCTCCATGATCCTCAAGTAGGGATTCTGGTCCTCGCGTCTGCACCGTTCCAAGTCCTGTCAGGCGTTGCATGAGAGTTGCAGCGCACCGAACGGGCTTCTAACTTGACCCGGATGGACGGCACATCGATGGCCCGGAACCGTGAGATCGCCCTGGCCGGGGGCGACGCCCGCGGTGTGCGCGAGACCATCCGGGACTCATGGCAGCGTTCGCGGCGCCACGGCATCCGGCCCGACCGGCACCTGCCGCCGATCGAGCTCCAGGAGGACCGGGTCGGCGACCTGCGCCGGGAGCATCCGCTGGTACGCGTCTGGCCGCTGCTGTGCGACACCATGCGCTCGGTGACCTCCGAGCCGGGCAACCTGATCTTCGCGAGCGACGCCGACGGCCGCCTCCTGTGGATGGACGGGTCAAAGGCCGACCTGCGCCGGGCCGAGCGGGTGAACCTCGTCCTGGGCGCGCGGTGGAGCGAGGAGGCCGCCGGCACGAGTGGCGTCGGCACCGCGCTGGCGCTGCGCCGCCCGTTCCAGGTGCAGGGCGCCGAGCACTACCTGTCCGCCGTCACCTCCTACACCTGCACGGCCGCGCCGATCCGCGACCCGATGACCGGGGCGCCGCTCGGGACCATCGACCTCACGCACGCGACGCGGCAGTCCGACGCGGTGGTGCTGTCCCTGATGGCGACCGCGGCCAAGCTCGCCGAGGCCGAGCTGCGCACGGTCGCCCTCCAGCAGCAGGCCCGCATCCACGCGCGGTACGGCGAGCGTCTCTCCCGCCGGTCCGGCACGCACAGCGCCCTCGTCACCGCGGAGGGGCTCGTCGTGCACTCGGCCCCGCAGGGCTGGCTCCCCCCGCGCGTGCCGGGCGCGCTCGACGACGGGCCGGTCGTCCTCCCGACGGGCCAGTCCGTGATCGTCGAACGCCTCGCCCCGACCGGCCCGTTCCTCCTCGTCGGCCAGGCCGCGAGCGCCGATCAGGTCCTGTCGGTGGAGGCGCTCGGCCGCGACCGGGCCCGGCTGCGGGTCGCGGGCATGACGCACGAGCTCGGCGGGCGCCACGGCGAGCTGGTCACCGTGCTGCTCGCCAACCCGGGCGGCCTGACCGCCGACGAGCTCCGGCGCGAGGTGTACGGGCCGGCGGGCAAGGCGGTGACGCTACGGGCCGAGCTCACCCGGCTCCGCTCGATCCTGGGCCACCGGCTGGCGTCCGAGCCGTACCGGCTCACGGGCGAGGTCGCCGCGGACTTCCTCGACCTGGGCGCCGACGTCGTCGCGGGCTCCCCGTCCGCTCTCCTCGACCGCTATCCCGGCCCGCTCCTGCCGAAGTCGGCGGCCCCGGGCGTGACCATGCTCCGCGACCGCCTCCACGAACGCCTCCGTGCCCGCCTGCTGGCCGCGGGCGACGTCGACAGCCTGCTCCGCTGGCTCAACACCCGCCACGGCCGCTCCGACGCGAGCGTCATCCGGTCCCTGGACCGCCTCCATGAGTAGCGCCGCTCACCGCACGTCCACGACCACACAGGTGACGTTGTCGGGTCCCCCGGCATCGTCGGCCCTCTCCACGAGCAGCGCGGCGGCGCGCGCGGGGTCCTCGACGGTGCTGAGCCTGCCGCGGACGCCCCGCGCGTCCACGACCGAGAGCCCGTCCGTGCACAGGAGGTAGCGTCTCCGGTCCGCGCCTCACGGATCGACGGCTCCGGCACGTGTTCGACGCTTCGCCGAGACAGGCGGTGAGCAGGAACCGCTCCCGGCTCTCGGCGGCCTCCTCCTCGGTCAGCCGACCGGCCTCGCCCCTGAGCCCAGGCCGGACACGAGACGATCGAACCACGCTCCCCGCCTCAGGTGCCGGGTTCCGGCTCCCACTCGGCGCCGAGGTAGGCCACGCGCATGCGCGGGTCGGCGGTGAGTTCGGTGGCGGTGCCCGCGAGGACGATCTGGCCCAGTTCGAGGACGTAGCCGCGGTGGGCGATCTCCAGTGCCGCGCCCGCGTCCTGTTCGACCAGCAGGACGCCCGTGCCGCTCTCGGCGATGCCGGTCAGCCGCACCAGGATCTCGTCCACGATGACCGGCGCCAGGCCCAGGGACAGCTCGTCGATGAGCAACAGCCGCGGCCGGCCCATCAGTGCCCGCGCGATGGCGCACATCTGCTGTTCCCCGCCGGACAGGTTCCCGGCGACCTGGTCGAGCCGCCCGGCCAGCGCCGGGAACAGGTCCAGTACGCCGGTGAGGTCCTTGTTGCGGCCGAGCCACCCGCCCAGGCGCAGGTTGTCCCGTACGGTCAGGCCGGGGAACAGCCGGCGGCCCTCGGGCACGTGCGCGACCCCCGCGGCGGCGATCGCCTCGACGCTCGCGCCGATCAGTTCGCGGCCGTCCACGGTCACCGAGCCGGCCCGGTCGGGGATCATCGCGGTGACCGCCCGCAGCAGCGTGGACTTGCCGGCGCCGTTGGGGCCGACGAGCGCGACGATCTCCGCCGCGTCGACCGTGAGCGCGACCTCGTGCAGCACCCGTACCCGCCCGTACCCGGCGGTGAGCCCCTCGACCGAGAGCATCATGAGCGGTTCTTCCTGGTGTAGCGGCGGCCGAGGTAGGCCTCGATGACCCGCTCGTCGCTCAGCACCCGCTCCGGCGGGCCCTGGGTCAGGACGCGGCCGTGGTGCAGGACGAGGATCTCGTCCGAGATCGCGGAGATGGCCCGTACGACGTGCTCGATGATCAGCAGCGTCAGCCCGTCGTTCTTCAGCTCGTCGATGAGCCGCAGCGCGGGGTCGATCTCGGCCGGGCGCAGTCCGGCGAGCACCTCGTCGAGCAGGAGCAGGCGCGGGCGCAGCGCCAGCGCCTTGGCGAGTTCGAGGCGGCGCGCGTCGGCGACCGAGAGTTCGGCCGGCGACAGCGCGTCCTTGCCGCCGAGCCCGACCCGGTCCAGCACCTCCGCCGCTTCCCGGCGGGCGCGCGCCGGCGACCGTACGGCGGCGGGCCCGAACATCGCGGCCACCGCCACGTTGTCGGCGACGGTGAGCCCGCGGAACGGCTTGACGATCTGGAACGTACGGCCCACGCCCGCATGCGCGATCCGCCACGGCCGCGCCCCGGTCAGGTCCATGCCGTCGATCACGACGGACCCGGTGCTCGGCTTGAGGTGGCCGCTGATGAGGTTGACCAGTGTGCTCTTGCCCGCGCCGTTGGGGCCGATCACGCCGAGCGTACGGCCCGCGGGCAGGGTCAGGTCGACGCCGGCCAGGGCGACCAGGCCGCCGAAGCGGCGCCCGAGCCCCTTCGTCCTCAGGATGGGCACGTCGGAGTTCACAGCCGGTACCTCCGGACGTTGGCGAGGAGGAAGAAGTCCCGGGTCCGCACGGCGTCCCGGACGAAGTTGACCACTCCCTGGGGCAGGAGGATCACCGCCACGATGATCAGCACGCCGAGCGTGAGGGTGTGGACCTCGGTGAAGTGCTGCCGCAGGTATTCCGACACGATGGCGATGGCCGCGGCGCCGAGGATCGGCCCGCTGATCGTGCCCGCTCCGCCGATCACCACCATCACGACCATCAGCACCGTGATGTTCACGTCGAACAGGCGCTCGGGATAGATGGTGACCTGCTGGAACGCGTACGCCGCCCCGGCCGCGCCGGTGAGCGCGGCCGAGACGCCGAACGCGACCGTCTTCACCCAGGTGGTGTTGACGCCCATCGCCGCGGCGGCGTCCTCGTCCTGGTTGATGGCGCGCAGCGCGTACCCGGTGCGGCTCCGCGCGATCAGCGCGACGACCACCGCCGACACCACGGCCAGGGCGAGGAAGAGGAGGTAGAAACCGTCGTTGCCGAGCCACAGGGTCGGCGCGCGGTCGCCGGTCGAGGGGATCGTGACGCCCGCTCCCCCGCCGGTCCAGCGCGGCACGTTGGTCACCAGCTCGCGCAGTCCCTCGGCGACGCCGAGCGTCGCGACCGCGAAATAGTGCCCCTTGAGCCGCAGCAGCGGGAGCCCGATCAGCGCGGCGAACGCCGCCGCGACAACGGCCGCCGCCGGCAGCGCGAGCCAGAACGACAGGCCGCCGTGGACGACGAGGACGACCGTCGTGTACGCGCCGAGGCCGAAGAAGCCCACCTGCCCGAAGCACGCGTATCCGGTGTAGCCGCCGATGAGGTTCCACGAGACCGCGAGCGTGACGAACATGAAGACCGTCGTGACCGTACGCTCCTGGCCCGTGTAGAGCTGGCTCTGCAGGCCCAGGCAGGCCAGGGCGGCCGCGAGCCCTGCCGCCCACGGCAGCCAAGCTGTAGGACGAGGTGTCACCGTCACACCTCCACCCGCGCCGAGTAGAACGCCCGCCCGGCGATGCCCTGCGGGCGTACGGCCAAGACGACGACGAGCACCGCGAACGCGACGGCGTTGACCAGGGTGCCGGGCAGCAACTGCCCGCCCCACCCCTCGACCAGGCCGAGCACGAGGCCGCCCAGCAGCGCGCCGTACATGTTGCCGAGGCCGCCGAGCACGGCCGCCACGAAGCTGAACAGCGTGAAGCGCCCGGCGTCGGCGGGGCTGAACGTGCCGACCGTGGCGACCGCCGAGCCCGCCACCCCGGCGAGGGCGGCGGCGATGCCGAAGGTCAGCGCGTACACGTGCCGCGCCCGGATGCCCATCAGCCGTGCCGCGCCGCGGTCCATGCCGGTGGCAAGGATCGCCAGGCCGGTACGGGTGTGGCGCATCACCGCGACGAGCGCGAGCGTGAGGGCCAGCGCGACGATCGCCGCCAGCAGCCGGCCGACCGGCACCCGCACGCCGGCGAACAGCGGGAGGCTGTCGCCGGCGTAGCCGGTCGGGACGGAACGGTAGTCGCCGGAGTAGACCAGGATCAGGCCGTTGACCAGCAGCAGGTCCAGCCCGAAGGTCAGCAGCAGCGTGATGAAGATGGGCGCCTTGACCACGAGGTTGATCAGCCCGCGCTGCACGACGTAGCCGGCGGCGAACAGCGCGACGGCCACCGGGACCATCGCGGCGAAGGGGTCCAGGCCGAGCCGCCGGTGCAGCTCGAAGGCGAGGTACGCGCCGATGAGGACGAACGACCCGTGCGCCAGGTTGATGACGTTCATCACGCCCCAGACGAGCGAGAAGCCGACCGCGATCAGCGCCAGCAGGCCGCCCTGCAGCAGTCCGTAGACGGTCGCCTGAAGGAGCTGGCTCATTTCCCGGTGCCCGGCCAGACCAGTTTGGCCTCGGCGATGTCCTTGGGCCACACGGCGACCGGCTTGCCGTTCTGCACCTGGATGACCTGCATCGTCTTGGTCAGGTTCTGGCCCTGGGCGGTGAACTTCAGCGGCCCGAAGAACGTCTGCTCGTCGAGGGTGGCGAGCGCGTCCCGTACCTTGTCCGCGTTCGTGCTCCCGGCCTTCTCCACCGCGTCGACCAGCGCGAGGCAGGCCGCGGTCGCCTCCGCGCCGTGGTACTCCGGCGCGCGTCCGCCGAACGCGGCGCCGAACAGCGCCTTGTAGTCGGCGGCCGTGCCGATCCACTTGTCCTTGCCGACTGTCTTGTCCGTCCACTGCGTGGAGCCGAGCACGCCCTCGGCGTCGGTCCCGAGCGACGTGGCGAAGTCGGGCGTCGGCGGGGCGACGGTCTCGGCGAAGCCGCCGGCGGGCCGGACGCCGAGCTCCTTGGCCTGCTTGATGATCGCGATGCCCTCGACGACGTGCACCGACCCGACGATCACTTCGGGCTTCAGCGACTTGACCTTGGTGAGGGCGGAGGAGACGTCCGAGGTGCCGTTGGGGAAGTACTCGGTGGCCACGACCTTGAACCCGAGCCGGCGCGCCTCGGCCGAGCCGGCCTCGGCCACCGTCTTGGAGAACCCGTCGTCGGCGGACAGGAACGCCACCGTGCTCGGCTTCGGGTCGGCCAGCTCGGCGATCGCCTGGATCATGGACGCCGCGTAGAAGCGGGCCGGGGACAGGGCGGCGAAGGTCCGCTTGTACCCCTTTTGGAAGATCTTGTCGTCGGCGCCGGAGCTGTCGGCCATCACCTGCCCGTTGCGCTCGATGACGGCCGCGGCGGCCTCGGTGGTGGCCGAGCCGTACGGGCCGAGGATCAGCTTCACGCCCTTGTCGTTGAACTGGTCGACCAGCTGGGCGGCGGTGTCGGGCTTGGAGGTGTCGTCCTGGTACTGGACGGCGAGCTTGAGGCGCTTGCCGCCGACCTGGACCCCGCCCTTGGCGTTCACCGCCTGCTGGCAGAGCTGGTACCCCTCCTTGGTCAGCCCGCCCTCGCGGGCCAGCGACCCGGTCAGCGACATCGAGGCGCCGAACCTCAGCGTGTCGCCGCCGTCGCTCGCCTCGCGCTCGCCCTTCGAACCGCACCCGGCCACCGTCAGCGCCGCCGCCGCGGCCAGCGCCGTCATCCGCTTGGCATGCATCTCGATACGCCCGCTCTCCTCGTTCCAGGCCGGGCCGCCATCCGCCCCGAATCGGAGGCGCCAACCCCGCGGGCGCCGGGGCGGCGCTCGCGCAACCGCAACGTAGGCGGGGTCCGGCACGGTCACGAAGAGCCGAAGGTGAGATTTGATGATTCTCTAGGGTCCGCGCCGTAGGCACGGACCGCCGTGATTCCTACGCTGATGGGCGATGCGGATCCTTCTCGTCGAGGACGACAACCGGTTCGCCGACGCTCTGATGGTGGCGCTGCGCCGGCAGAGCTTCGACGTGTCCCGCGCGGCGACGGCGGCGGCGGCGCTCGCCGTCCCTCCCGCCGACCTCGTGCTGCTCGACCTGGGCCTGCCCGACATGGACGGCATCGAGGTCTGCCGCCGGATGCGCGCCGGCGGCGAGGTGGCGATCATCGCCATCACCGCGCGCGGGGACGAGCGCGACCGCGTCATCGGCCTGCGTTCGGGGGCCGACGACTACCTGGTCAAGCCGTTCGGCATCGCCGAGCTGCGCGCCCGCATCGACGCGGTCATGCGCCGCGTACGGCCGGTGGCGCGTCCGGCCGTGGCCGCCGGCGGCCTGCGCATCGACGTCGCCCGGCACCTGGTCACCTCCGGCGACGGGTCGGTCATCGCGCTGACGCGCAAGGAGTTCGAGCTGCTCGCCGCGCTCGCGCGCCGGCCCGGCCTGGTCGTCTCGCGCGAGCGGCTCCTCATCGAGGTGTGGCACAGCCCCTGGCCCGGCGGGCAGCGCACCCTGGACGTGCACATGGCGACGTTACGCGCCAAGCTCGGCGAGCCGAAGGTGATCCAGACCGTACGCGGCGTGGGCTACCGGCTCGTCGCCGACGGCACGTGAGCACGCCGCGTACCGGGAGGTGAGGGATGCTGCGCCGTCTGCTCGTGGTGTACGCCTCCCTGCTGCTCCTCGTGCTGGCCGCGCTGGAGATCCCGCTGGCGGTCGCGGTCGCCGCCCGCGACACCCAGACGCTGTTCATCGATCAGCTCAACGACACCGCGCGGTTCGCCTCCCTGGCCGAGCCGGCGCTGCGCACCGGCGAGCCGGCGACGCTGCGCGCCGAGCTCACCCGCTACGACGGCCTGTACGGCATCGCGGCGGCCATCGTCGACCAAGACGGGCGGATCGTCGTCTCCTCGCGCCCGGGGCTGCGGCTCGGCGGGGCCGCGCGGGCGCGGCTGCGCGCGGCGCTGTCCGGCGACCGCTCCGGCATCCAGGAGGTGGTGTGGCCCTGGCGGCGCGCACCGCTCGTCGTCGCCGAACCGGTCGGCCGCGGCGGCGAGGTCGTCGCCACCGCCATCACGATCTCCCCCACCGACGCCGTACGCTCCCGCATCACCACCCGGTGGACCGAACTCGCCGCCGCCGGGCTCGCGGCCATGCTCGGCTTCGGCCTGGCCGCCATCCCGCTCACCCGCTGGGTGCTGCGCCCGGTCCGCGAGCTGGACGAGGTCACCGGCGAGCTGTCCGCCGGCCAGTGGCAGGCGCGCGTACCGGGCACCACGGGCCCGGCCGAACTGCGCCGGCTCGGGGAGCACTTCAACACGATGGCCGCCGCGATGAGCCGCGTCCTCGAACAGCAGAAGGCGTTCGTCTCCTACGCCGGGCACCAGTTGCGCAACCCGCTCGGCACGCTGCGGCTGCGCGTGGAGAATCTGGCGCCGCACCTGCCGCCCGCCGGGGAGCGCGACCTCGCGCTCGCCATCGACGAGGCCACCCGGCTGGGCCGCATCCTGGACGAGATCCTCGCGCTCGTACGCGCGGAGGGCGGCAACTACCGGATCTGCGTCGTCGACTGCGGCCGGGTGGCGCGCGAACGCGTGTCCGCCTGGCGGCACGAGTCCTCAGGCGTACGGCTGCGGTGCCGGGGCGCGAACCACGCCGCCGCCCTGGCGGTCCAGGGCGGCCTCGGGCAGATCCTGGACGCGCTCATCGACAACGCGGTGAAGTTCGCCGGCCCGGACGCGACCGTGACCGTCACCGTCTCCCGGCCGTACCGGCCCGCGGACGCGCCGGACGAGCCGGTGGTCGCGATCGAGGTCGCGGACGACGGCCCGGGGCTGTCCGAGGCCGACCTCGCCGTCGCCGTACAGCGGTTCTGGCGGGCTCCGGCGCATCAGAACGTCGACGGCACCGGCCTCGGCCTGGCCATCGCGAGCGCGCTGGCCGAGGCGTCCGGCGGCGGGCTGCTGCTCCTTCCCGTACGCCCGCACGGGCTGCGCGCGCGGGTGGTGCTGCCGGCGGCGGTCAGCTCTGCTTGGCCGTCCGGTAGTAGCGGACCGCCCCCGGGTGCAGCGGCAGCGGACTCGTCGATATCGCCGCGCGGAGGTTGAGGTGCAGGGCCTCCGGGTGCGCGACGGCCAGGGCGTCCTTCTGCTCGAACAGCATGCGGGTCAGCGCGTACGCGCGGTCGGCCGGCATCGCGGCGTTGACCACCAGGTAGTTGGGGACGCCGACCGTACGCACCGGCCCGGTCAGCCCGTACGCCGAGGCGGGGATGGAGCGCTCCTCGTAGAAGGCCTGGTAGTGCTCGCCGAGCCGCTCGGCGTAGTCGCCGAGGTCGATCAGCCGGATCGGCGTCGTACGGGCCAGCTCGGCGATCGTGCCGGTCGGCAGGCCGCCGGAGAAGAAGAAGGCGTCGACGCTTCCGTCTCTCAGCGCGGTCGCCGAGTCCTCGAGCTGCAGCCGCCGTACGCGGACGTCCCGGCCGGCTCCGGCGGCGGTGAGGAGGCGGGTCGCGATCAGCTCGGTCCCCGAACCGGCCGCCCCGATCGCGACCACCCGCCCGCGCAGGTCGGCCGGCCTGCGGATGCCACTGCCCGCGGGAACCACGAGGTGGGTGTAATTCTCGTACAGGCGGGCCAGCGCGACGACGGGCTCACGCCGGTCGAACGGCGGTTTTCCCGCGAAGGCGAGGGCGGCGGAGTCGGCGAGGGCGAAGGCGACGTCGGCCTTGCCGTCCGCGACGAGGCGGAGGTTCTCGACGGAGGCGGCGGTGGAGAGCACGGTGGGCTCGGCACCGGGAAGATGCCCGCGCGCGGCACGGGCGAGCCCCTGGCCGTAGGCGTAGTAGACGGCGCCCTGCCCACCGGTGGCGATGACGAGCCGCCAGGGGCGCACCACCCGCTCGCCGCACGCCGCCACGGTTAACAACGCGACGACGAGGACTGTGACCCACCTCACAGCGTCAGCTTACGGGAGCGGCCGGACCCGCGTTCGGCGATGGCGCCGTCCAGGCGGACGTCGCGCCACTGACGCGGTCCTCGCGTCTCCTACGGCCCCCCGTCGTCCCGTCGACGGGACGACGGGGCCTTTGGCGAGCCGGGTGCGCCGGCCGGGGCGTGAAGCATGTGACTCGGCTCACTGCTCGCAGGTCACGAGGCCGTCAGTTGTCAGCACACTACGATTTTTCATGAATCGGCGTGATTTTTGCATTGGCTGGGTGCACGCTTCCTGAGCGTGCCGGCGCCGGCCCCTCCCTCCGCCGCACGGACCCATCATGGATCTCCATAAGGAGTGAGAGTGGCGAAGTCATTCATGGCCGCGCTCGGCGCGGCCGGACTCGCGGGGGCGTTCGTTCTCTTCGCCGGTGAGCCGGGCAGTGCCGCGGCTCGCGCGGCCTGTTCCACCAGTGCGGTCTCCGATTTCAACGGGGATGGATACTCCGACGCGGCCGTCGGCGAGCCGGGCCGTTCGGTCGCCGGCGCCGCCCAGGCCGGCGTCGTCCACGTCCGGTACGGCGCGTCCGGGGGACGCGTCGGCTCGGGCACGGAGGCGACGCTCAGCCAGAACGACACCGGGGAGACGGCCGAGAGCGGGGACCGGTTCGGCAGCGTCCTCAAGGTCGGGTACGTCGACTCCGACAGCTGCGCCGACCTCGTCGTCGGCGTTCCCGGGGAGGACGTCGGCGCGCTGACCGACGCGGGCGTCGTCCAGGTGATCTACGGATCGGCGGACGGGCTCGGCCAGGGGCAGCCGACGCGCGTCATCCGGCCCGGCGCGGACGGCGTGCCCGGGACCTCGGCGGCGCAGGACGGCTTCGGCTCCGCGGTCGACGTGTCCGGCAGCAGCGCGGTGATCCACGCGCTGGTCGTGGGCAGCCCGGGTACGGACGTGGGCGCGGCCTCCGACGCCGGGCAGGTCACGTACGTGCCGGCGACGGGCCAGGCGGTCGCCCTGACCCAGGACACCGCGGGCGTGCCCGGCACGGCCGAGTCCGGTGACCGCTTCGGCGCGGCCGTGACGCTGGGCTCGCTCCACGGCGCGGACTCCGCCGTCGCGGCCGGCGCCCCGGGCGAGGCCATCGGCACGCTCGCGAACGCCGGCTCGGTCACGGCGATCACCGGCCTGTCGGACGTCACCGTGACCGGCTACGCCATCAGCCAGGACAGCGACGGCATCGCCGGCGCCGCCGAGGCCGGCGACCGGTTCGGCGCGAGCCTGTCGTGGACGCGTCCGTCCACGGGCATCCCGACGCTGGCCGTCGGCGTGCCGGGCGAGGACCTCGGCACGGTCGCCGACGCGGGGATGGTGCACGTTCTCGACGGCAACGCCCTCACCGACCTGACCTCGATCACACAGGACACCGCCGGGGTGGCCGACACCGCCGAGGCGGGAGACGGCTTCGGCAGCGTCGTCGCGCTGGCCCGCGACAGCGGATCGGGCGTACGGCTCGCGGTCGGGGTCCCGGCCGAGGACCACGGCACGGACGCGGGCGCCGTCCAGGAGTTCGCGATCAGCGGCCAGACCGTCACCGCGAACGCCCTCGTCGACCGCGAGAGCCTCGGCGGCACGTCGACGGCGAACGGCCGCTTCGGCGCGTCGGTCTCCTACGCCGGCCCGTCCCTGCGCCCGACGTGGCTGATCGGCGCACCCGGTGAGGCCGTGGTCTACGCGGACTACACCCGCCTCGGCCCGGCGGACGTCCCGCCGCCCACCCCGACGCTGCAGACGTGGACGTCGACCGAGTCGGGCGCGGGCTTCGGCACCGCCGTCGCCGGAGCGGTCTCCTAGGCACACCGCACCCCTGGCAAGCGGCGGCCAGGCGAACCCCGCGAGGGGCGCGCCTGGCCGCCGCACGTCACCTATGGACGGCGCCGGCCCGTGTTCCCCCGCAGGCCGGCGCCGTCCGCCTTGACGTCCACCCTCGCCATCTCATATCAAATATTCAACAACCGAAAGAGGGCGGGCCTGATGGCGGACACGCTACGGATCGACGACGAGGACCGCGTACGGACGCTGACGTTCGACCGGCCCGAGGCGGCCAACGCCTTCGACGAGTCCCTCTACCTCGCGGTCGCGACCGCCCTGGCGGACTCCGCCGCCGACGACCGGGTCTCGGTGGTCCTGCTGACCGGCGCGGGCCGTACCTTCACCGCCGGCACCGACCTGAAGGAGATGGCCGACCTCGCCCGCCGGTACGCCGGCGGCGCTCCCATGGGCGCGTCCGGTACCGGTTTCTCCGCCCTCATGGACGTGCTGATCACTTTCCCCAAGCCGCTCCTGGCCGCCGTCAACGGCCCCGGCGTCGGCCTCGGGCTGACCCTGCTGGCGCACTGCGACCTGGTGATCATGGCCGAGCACGCCCGGCTGCTGGCCCCGTTCGCCTCGATGGGGGTGCCGCCGGAGGCCGCGAGCAGCTATCTGCTCCCGCTGCGCATGGGCTACCAGCGCGCCGCGCTCGCGCTGTTCAGCGGCCGGTGGATCACGGCCGGGGAGGCGGTCGCGTCCGGCCTGGCTCTCCAGGCGTGCCCCGCCGCCGACCTGATGGCGACCGCCCACGGCCTGGCACGCGAGATCGCCGCCCAATCGCCGGCGGCGCTCACGGCCGCCAAACGCCTGCTCACCGAGGCCCACCGGGACGGCGTACGCGCGGCGCGCGAACGCGAGAGCGCCGCCTTCGCCGACCTGCTCCGGCAGGACGGCACGCCGGACGCCATCCTGTCCCGGCTGGACTGACCGCCTACGAGCCGCCGTCCTCCAGCAGGCGTTTGATCACCTTGCCGGTCTCGTTGTACGGCAGTGACGACCGGAACTCCACGTACGCGGGGACCTTGAACGCGGCCAGGGCCGCCGCGACCCAGGCGCGTACGTCCTCCTCGGACGGCCGGGCGCCGTCTCTCGGCACGACGACCGCCTTGACCTCCTGGCCGAGGACCGTGTGCGGCACGCCGATGACGCACGCGTCGGCGATGTCAGGGTGTTCGACCAGGCGGTACTCGATCTCGATGGGGTAGACGTTCTCCCCGCCACGAATGATGAGGTCGCGCATGCGGCTCTCCAGATAGAGCACTCCGTCCACGATCCGGCCGTAGTCGCCGGTGCGGTACCAGCGGTCCCCGGTCAGGACCCGCGCGGTCGCCTCCGGGTCGCGCCAGTAGCCGCGGAACACCCCGGCGCCGCTGATGTGGATCTCGCCGACCTCGTCTTCGGGCAGCGGGCGGCCGTCGGCGTCGCGTACCTGCACCTGGACCGTGGGCGCCGCGGCGCCGACCGAGGCGGGGTGGACGTCGGCGTGGACGCCGTTGAGGAACGTCCCGGTGCCGGTCGTCTCGGTCGCGCCGTACCCGTTGGTGACCTGGGTGCCGGGCATCTTCTCCTCGATCAGCCGCAGCAGTTCGGGGGCGAAGGTGGCGCCGCCGCTGCCGATCGTGGTCACCTGCTCCGTCGCGTATGACGTGAAGCGCGGGTGGGCGAGCATGCGCCAGAAGTGGGCCGGCACGCCGCTCCACTGGGTGAGCCGGTGCTCGTCCGTCAGGCGCAGCGCCCGCTCCTCGTCCCAGCGCCCCGCGGGCGGGAAGACGATCTTGAGCCCGTACGTGGGGCCGTTGGCGAGGACGACGCAGGCGCCGGAGACGTGGAACAGCGGGTTGGCGCACATCGTCGCGCGCTGTACGCCCGGCGGCGCCTGGCGCCGGTCCGGGCCGCCGGTGAGGGTGACGGCCGCGCCGCCGAGGCCGCCGAACAGGCCGAAGTGCACGAAGTTGCGATGCGTCAGCGTCGCGCCCTTCGGACGGCCGGTCGTACCGCTGGTGAACATGATGGCCGCCGGGTCGTCCTCGTCGATCGCGACGTCCGGCAGCTCGGCGGGAGACGTCCGCGCGGCGGCGGCGCTCAGGTCGCCGAAGTCCGTCACCGTGGCCGACGTCTCCCGAAGCCGCTCCAGGGGCCGGCCCGCGCCGAACACCACCCGGGGTTCGGTCAGGGCGATGCCGTACTCCAGCTCGGCAGGGGCCCACCAGCCGTTGAGTCCGACCATGACGGCGCCCAGCGCGAGGGTCGCCCAGAAGGTCAGGACGTAGTCGACGCCGTTGGGCGCCGCGACCGCCACCCGATCGCCCTTCCCGACTCCGTACCGCTCACCGAGCACCTCGGCGCACGCGGCGACGCGGCGGAGCGTCCCGGCGAAGGTGAGCGTTTCGGCCGGGTCGCCGGCGAAGACGAGGTACGGGGCGTCGGGCATGTCCCGCGCGGCCTTCCGCAGCAGGCCGGGTACGTGCGGCGCCCGCTGGACGAAGACCTCGGCGGGCGCCCCGAGCACCGGCTCGACCCGGCGCTCGAACGGTGCGCCCGGTCCGGTGAGCACCGCGCGCAGCTCCTCGCTCAACGACGCGTCCCCGCTCCAGCGGAGCGTCGGGACCTCCGCGGTCTCCTCGATCACCACGACCTCCTGAGAGTGGGTCCGTACGGGAGAGCGAGCACATCCTCGATCACCACGACCCCCCGAAGGCGGGTCCGTACCGGAGAGCGGGACTCACTCCCGCCGCCGGGCCAGGAGTTCGCGGAACGGCACGTCGCGGTCGGCGGACCGTTCGCGCGGCAGGCCGAGGATCCGTTCGGCGATGGCGTTGCGCTGGATCGCGTCCGTGCCGCCCCCGATCCGCAGGCCCTGCGCGCTCAGCAGGAGCTGCTGCCACTCCCCGCCGGCCGGGGCCTCGTCGCCGAGCAGCGCGCCGTCCGCTCCCTCGATGGCCAGGCCCAGCTCCGCCGCCTCGTGGGCCCGGCGGGCGGCCAGCAGCTTCATGATCGACGCCTCCGGGCCCGGCGGCGTGCCCCGGCCGAGGGCGGCGCGCATCCGCAGGCCCAGGAACCCCAGGATCCCGTCCAGCGTGATCACCTGCGCCAGCCGCTGCCGGATCACCGGGTCCTCCAGCCGCCCGCGCGACCGCGCCAGCTCGGCCAGCGCCGCGCCCCTCGCCCCGCCGCCGCTGCCTCCGATCATCGCGCGCTCGGTGGCCAGTGTCGTGTGCGCGACCGCCCATCCCGCGTCCGGCTCGCCGACCACGTTCGCGCCGGGGACGCGGACCCCGTCGAGGAACACCTCGTTGAAGTGGTACGAGCCGTTCATCTGCCGCAGCGGCCGTACCTCGATCCCCGGCGTCCGCATGTCGAGCAGGAAGAAGGTGATGCCGCGGTGCTTGGGCACGTCCGGGTCGGTGCGGGCCAGCAGGATCGCCCAGTCGGCCACCCGCGCGCTGGAGGTCCACACCTTCTGCCCGTCGACGACCCAGCCGTCGCCGTCGCGCACCGCGCGGGTGCGCAGGGCCGCGAGATCGGAACCGGCCTCCGGCTCGCTGTAGAGCTGGCACCAGACGTGCTCGCCGCGCAGCAGCGGCGGCAGGTGCTCGCGGCGCTGCTCCGGGGTGCCGTGCCGCATCAGGGTGGGGGCGACCATCGACAGGCCGATCAGCAGCGGCCCGGAGGAGGCGCCGGACGCCGCCGCCTCTCCGGCGAAGATCGCCTCCTCGGCGGGGGTGCCGCCCAGGCCGCCGTACGCCACGGGCCAGGAGATCCCGGCCCAGCCGCCCTCGCAGAGCCGCGCCTGCCAGGCCTGCGCCGCGCGTACGTTGGCGAGCTCGGTCTTCTCGTACTCCTCCGCCGAGGCCGCCGCCTCGAAGTGCGGCCGCGGCCGCACCGTCCCGGCGAACCCCGGAGCGTTGTCCGCGAGCCAGGCCCGCGCCCGGGCGCGGAACGCCGCCTGCTCGGCGGTGTCCTGGATTTCCACCGTGACTCCTTAAGAGGTTCTCAGCGCAGTCCGGGCGCCCGGGTGCCGAAGAGATCGGTGCCGATCCGTACGCCGAGCGTCGTCGCGTCCCAGCGCCGCTGCCCGCTGGAGATGGTGGCGGCCTCGTGCCAGCCCTTCATCAGGTGGATCTCGTCGTGGATCGCCCGGATGACCTGGCCGGTGACGTGCTGCGACTGGTCACTGGCCAGCCAGGCGACCAGCGGCGAGCTGCCCGCCGGGTCCATCGGGTGGTACTCGTCCTCGCCCAGGTCGTCCGGCTCGAACGCCGTGAGGTCCGGGCCCATCGTCGCGGTGAGGCGGGTCAGGCCGCCCGGGCCGATCGCGTTGACCGTCACGCCGAGCCGGTGGAGTTCGAGGCTGGTGGTGAGGGTCAGCCCGACGATCGCGGCCTTGGCGGTGGCGTAGTTGCTCTGCCCGAAGTTGCCGGCGAGCCCGGCGCCGGACGTGGTGTTGATGACCCGGCCGGTGAACCGCTCGCCCGCCTTGGCGCGGCCGCGCCAGTGCCGGGCCGCCAGGTGCGTCATCAGCCAGGTGCCCCGTACGTGCACCCGCATCACCAGGTCGAAGTCCTCCGGGGTCATGTTCCAGATGACCTTGTCGCGGGCGATGCCGGCGTTGTTGACCACGACGTCGAGCCGCCCGAACGTCCCGACCGTACGGTCGACCAGCGCCTGTGCCTGTTCCTCGTCGGCGACGTCGCCGTGGTCGGCGATCGCGGTGCCACCACGCTTGGCGATGAGGCCGGCGACCTCGTCGGCGTCCCGACCGGCGCCCTCTCCCCGTACCGTCGTCCCGAGATCGTTGACGACGACCTTCGCGCCGTGGCCGGCCAGCTCGAGCGCGTGTCCCCGCCCGATCCCGTGACCGGCGCCGGTCACGATGACGACCTTGTCCTCGAGCAGAAGGGTCACGGCTGCCTCCTCGGGTCGAGCTTGAGCACCCGGCGGGCGTTCTCGTGCAGGAACCGGGGCCACACGTGGTCGCGGAACGGGACGCCCGGCAGCTCGGCGAAGATGCGCTCCAGCGACAGGCCCATCGGGAAGTAGCCCCCGTAGATGATCCTGTCGGCGCCCCGGGTGTTCGCGTAGTCGACGATGGCCTTCGGGTAGTGCTTGGGCGCGAAGGCGCTGGTGGAGTAGTACAGGTTGGGCCACTTGACCATCAGCGCGACGGCCAGGTCGACCCACGGCCGGCAGCCGTGGCGGGTGACGAAGACGAGCTCGGGAAAGTCGTACATCACCTCGTCGATGCGCTCGACGCGCTGCGGGTCCATCTTCAGCCGCGGTCCGGGGACTCCGGCGCACACGAAGATCGGGAGGTCCAGCTCCACGCACTTGGCGTAGATCGGGTACATCTTCCTGTCATCGATCGGGACCTGCGGGAACGTTCCCGCCGGGAACGCGGTGACCGCGCGGATGCCGAGCTCCTCGTAGTCCCGGACGATCTTGCGTACGCCGTCCATGCCCGTGTTGGGATCCACGGCGCAGGCGCCGGCGAACCGTTCGGGGAACTTCGCGAGCGCCCGCCGGGAGACCTCGTCGTCGACCCCGATGAGGCCGATCTCGACGTGGTGGCGGTCCATCTCCCGCAGCGTGACGCCGATCGGGTCGTCTCCCGGCGGTTCCTTCGGCGCGTCCGTGAACACGTGCTCCGCCGGAAACGCCATTGCACGCGAGGCCGCGTCCTTCGTCTGCCGCCGGATGAAGTCGTACTGCTCCGAACCCTCACGAGGGAAGGCGATCATCGTGTCGATGACGGGCGTACCGGCCGTGAACGTCATGCGCTCCCTCACTCACGGGCGTTGTCGTACCATGACTTTCATAATATATATAATCTCATTCGCTTCCTGACGCATCCCCGGAGGTGCGCGGTGCCCGCCGAACCCCCGGACGCCCAGGCCCGGTCCGACGACCCGCGAGCCGACCTCCGCTGGGGGACGACCGGGGCCCTGCTCGCCGAGGTCGCCGCGCGGATCCCCGGCGCCGAGGCGGTCGTCGACGGCGACCTGCGCCTGACGTACGCGGAGCTGAACGCCCGGGTGACCGACGCGGCGCGCGCGTTCCTGGCGGCCGGGCTGGTCACGGGCGAGCGCGTCGCGATCTGGGCGCCCAACTCCGCCCAGTGGATCGTCGCCGCGCTCGGCCTGCAGCGCGCCGGCGGCGTGCTCGTGCCGCTCAACACCCGCTTCAAGGGCGCCGAGGCGGCGTTCGTCCTGCGCAAGAGCCGCGCCCGCGTCCTGTGCACGGTGACCGGATTCCTCGGCCGCGACTATCCCGCGGAACTCGCCGCCGCCGGAGAGCTGCCGGGCCTGCGGAGCGTCGTCGTGCTCACCGGCGCGTCCCGCGACGGCCTGACCTCCTGGGACGACTTCGTCGGCGACGGCCGCGCGGTCACCGACGCCGAGGTCGAGCGGCGTGCCGCCGAGGTCGGGCCCGAGGACCTGTCCGACATGCTGTTCACCTCGGGGACGACGGGTGATCCCAAGGGCGCGATGTGCGCACACGGGCAGACGCTGCGGGCGTACGCCGTGTGGGGACGGGTCGTCGGGCTGCGCCAGGGCGACCGCTACCTGATCGTCAACCCGTTCTTCCACGGCTTCGGCTACAAGGCGGGCTGGCTCGTCTCGATCATGGTGGGAGCGACGATCCTCCCGGCGCGGACGCTGGACGTGCCGTACGTCCTCGACCTGGTGCGCCGCGAGCGGGTGACGGTGCTGCCCGGGACGCCGGCCCTGTACCAGACCATGCTCGAACACCCGGACTTTCGCGCGGAGGGCGTCGCCAGCCTGCGGCTGGCGGTCACCGGTGCGGCGAACGTGCCGCCGACGCTGCTCTACCGGATCCGCGACGAACTCGGCTTCGAGCACATCGTGACCGGCTACGGCCTGACCGAGTCGTGCGCCATCGTGTCGATGTGCCGCTACGACGATCCGCTGGAGATCGTGGCGACCACCGCCGGGCGCCCGCTGCCCGGCCTGGAGGTGACCATCGTGGGCAGGGACGGCCGTCCCGTGCCCGCCGGGAGCGAGGGCGAGGTGCTCGTCCGCGGGTACACGGTCATGAGGGGCTACTTCGGCGAGGAGTACGCCACCGCGGCCACGATCGACGCCGGCGGCCGGCTGCACACCGGCGACATCGGCGTGATCGATGAGTCCGGGCGGCTCAGGATCACCGACCGGATCAAGGACATGTACATCGTCGGCGGGTTCAACGCCTATCCCGCCGAGATCGAGAGCATCATGAGCCGGCATCCGGCCGTGGCCCAGTGCGCCGTGGTCGGGGTGCCGGACGAGCGGCTGGGCGAGGTCGGGGCCGCGTTCGTCGTGCCTCGTACGGGCGAGCGGCTTGACGGGGCCGACCTCATCGTCTGGAGTCGGGAGAACATGGCCAACTACAAGGTCCCGCGCCAGGTGCACGTCGTCTCCGCGCTGCCGGTCAACGCGGCCGGCAAGGTGCTCAAGACGGTGCTGCGCGAGCGGCTCGCCGCCGTGGAGGAGATGCCGTGAGCTCCCTGTCCGGCCCGATCGAGGGCGACCCGAAGCTGATCTCCACGTTCTTCGACCTGGGCGCCCTCGGCTACGTCGCCGAGGAGTACTTCCTGTCCGGCGACGCCCGCTCGTACGAGACCGCCGGAGAGACCGGCGACGACGGCCGCTGGCAGGCACGCGAGAGCGGACGCGCGCCGTTCACGACGCGGATGGTGGTGTACCGGCCGGCCGATCCGGCGGCGTTCAACGGCTCGGTCGTGCTGGAGTGGCTCAACGTCACCGCCGGCGCCGACGCGCCGGCCGGCTGGCTGACGACGCACCGGCACCTGCTCCGCGCGGGCTTCGCCTGGATCGGCGTGTCGGTACAGCGCGTGAGCGTCGAGGGCGGCGGCATCCTCACCACCGGCTCCGCGCGCGACGACGCCCATCCTCCGATCGTGCTCCCGGCGCTCAAGCAGAGCGACGCCGGCAGGTACGCCGCCCTCGCCCACCCCGGCGACGCCTTCGCCCTCGACATCTTCACCCAGGCCGGAGCGGCCGCGCGGCGGCCGGGCGGGTCCGGGGTGCTGGGCCCGCTGACGGCCTCGCGCGTGCTGGCCATGGGGCAGTCTCAGTCGGCCGCGTACCTCGTGACCTACGTGAACGCGATCGCACCGATCGCGGACGGCTTCGACGGCTATCTGATCCACGGCCGGCCCGGACGGCCCGCGCACCTGGCGGGGTGGCGCCACGAGGCACTCGCGGGCGGGGTCAGGGTCCGTACGGACGGCGCGGCCCCGATCCTCGTCCTGCAGAGCGAGACCGACGTGTTCGGCGTCCTCGCCTCGCTCGGCTCACGGCAGCCCGACGACGACCGGCTGAGGCTGTGGGAGGTCGCGGGCGCGGCGCACGCGGACACCTACACGATGGCCGGCGCCTTCTCCGACTCCGGCGGGCTCTCCGCCGGGGAACTCGCGACGCTGCTCGCGCCCAAGACGGCACCGCTGGGCGTCGCCTACGAGGCGCCGATCAACTCCGGGCCGCAGCAGCACTACGTCGCGCAGGCCGCCCTCGCCGCACTCGACCGGTGGGCGCGCGAGGGCGCGCCGCCGCCGGTCGCGGACCGGCTGTTCCGCGACCCGGACGACCCGTCCGCGCCCCGCCTGGACCGCCACGGCATCGCGACGGGCGGGGTGCGCACGCCGTGGGTCGACGTGCCGGTGGCGGTCCTGTCGGGACTGGGCCAGGAACGGTCGCCCCGGCCGGCCATGCTGTTCGGCTCGACCCACCCGTTCGACGCGGCGACGCTCGCGGCGCTGTATCCGTCGGGGCCGGCCGACTACTGCGCGGCGTTCCAGGCGTCCGCGGAGCGTACGGTCGCGGCCGGCTTCCTGCTCGCCGAGGACCTGGAGGAGATCGTCGCACTCGCCGCGGCCTCGTTCCCCGGCTAGATCGTTGATGGGGAGTATGTGCGGGTCGGTCAGTGGTCGTAGGCGATCAGTGATCGTTTGACGGGTGCGTCGATGAGCCGGTTTCGACTCGTCACGGGCGGGCGTGGACGCCGACGCCCCCGGAGACGACGAGGTCCTCGCCGGTGATGTAGCCGGCGGCGGGTGAGGCGAGGAAGGCCACGGCCTCGGCGATGTCGGCGGGGGCGCCGGCGCGGCCGAGCGGGACGTCCCGGGCCCAGGCGTCGATCATCTCCGGGGAGACGCCCAGCCTGCCGTAGGCAGGAGTGTCGATCAGCCCCGGGCTGACGGCGTTGACGCGAATGCGGCGGGGGGCGAGTTCGAGCGCGAGGGACCGCATGAGGGGCGGCAGGGCGCCCTTGGCCGCCGTCATCGCGGCGCCGAGTCCCTCGCCGGCGCCCACGGTGAACACGACCGAGGCACCCTCGTTGAGGAGCGGAAGCGCCTTCTGCAGGGTGAAGAAGGCGCCCTTGACGTTGACGTCGAACAGGGCGTCGAAGGCGGTCTCGTCGGTCGACTCGATCGGGCCGGGCCGGGAGACGCCCGCGTTGAGGAAGAGCAGGTCGAGGGAGCCGAGTCGCCGGCGTACCTGCTCCATCGCCTGGTCGAGGTCCGGCAGGGACCGTGCGTCGGCCCGGACGGCCACGACGTCTTCGGGAAGCCCGGCGCCGGCGAGGCCGGTGAGGCCGGTGAGGCCGGTGAGGCCGGTGACCATGACGCGGTGGCCGCGGGAGTGGAGCAGTTCGGCGGTCGCCTTGCCGATGCCGCTGGTTCCACCGGTGATGAGAGCTGTGGGTGCGGACATGATGCGTTCCTCTTCCGTGCGCCTGGTAGATCAAGAATTCCGGCAGCATATGACCATCTGGCAGTGGCTGCCAAGCTGCCGATGAGTGCCAGCCTGGCAGTGCTGCGTTAGCCTGGGCGCGTGAAACGGGAAGCCGAGACGGGTGCACCGGCCACGCTGTGGGACCGGACACGGCGGCTGGCCTCCCAGGAGATCCTCGAGACGGCTCTGCGCCTGTTCACCGAACAGGGCTACGACGAGACGACCATCGCCCAGATCGCCCGAGAGGCCGGCGTGTCCCAGCGCACCCTCTTCCGCTACTTCGGCGCCAAGGAGGACCTTCTCGGCGGCGGCCAGGACCGGTTCGCGCAGGTCCTGACGGACACGATCGGCGGACTGCCGGCCGAGACCGGCGTCTGGGAGGCCCTGCGGGCGGGGATCACCGCCGTACTGGACCTGCATGACGGCCGCGACCAGGCCCTGGAGCGGTTCCGCCTCCTGCACGGCACCGCCTCACTGCGTGCCGGCTGGCTCGAGAAGCGGCTGCGTTTCCAGGATGACCTGCTGCCGCTCGTCAAGGCCCGCATGGACGGTGCCGCCGGCAGCGTGGACGCGCGGGCCCGCGCGGTGATCGCGACGGCGTTCGCGTGCTTGGACGCCGCGTCGATGACGTGGGTCGCCGACGACGGCCGGGGCGACATCATGGACCTGTACGACGAGTGCCTGGCCGCGGTGCGCGGCTGACAGGTCATCAGTGTTCTGTCCCGCGAGGTTGGGGATGTGGCTGACATCACGCCCGGGGTGGGACTTGTAACACGAGCCGTTGTCGGTCAGTACGCGCTCAACGGTGATCCCTTGTCTCGTGAAGGGCTTGGCCCGTAGCCGGCGCCAGAGCGGGTCTTACGTCCTGCTGGGCGGGCCCGCGTCTTGTGGCCGCCGCCGTCAGCGATGTTGCCGAGTTTCTTGATGTCCACGTGCACCAGGTCGCCGGGCCTGTCGTGTTCGTAGCGGCGGATCACCCGCCCGGTCGCCCGGTCCATCAAGGTCAGCCGGTTGAGGCGGTAGCGGACCAGGACCCGGTGGACGGGTTCAACCCCACCAGGCCGGCGATCCACACCGGTCCCCACCACCGCAACACCCGCACCTCGATGACGCGCCGCTCAGTCCGGGTCAGGGTCCGCTGCGGGCTGGTGCACGGACGGCTGGACCGGTCGCCCATCACTGCCTCGCCCAAGGCACGGCAGCGGCCGGCCCACCACCAAGCCGTTGTGGCCGAGACCTGGAACCGTTCAGCGGCCCGCCGCAACGGTTAGCCGCCGAGCGCGCCGGCGGCGCGTAGTCGTTCGATCCGGGTCTCGTCGTAGCCCAGCACCTCGCGGAGGATCTCCTCGCCGTGTTCGCCGGCCGACGGGGCCGGGCGGGCCGCGATCGGCGGCGGCTCCCCCACCACCCGTACGGGGAACGGGAGCTGGTCCGCTCGCAGGCGGTCCGCGGTGCCCCACGGCAGGCGGTCGGCGAACTGCGGGTCGGAGCCGACGTCGGCCGGGGTGTTGACCGGCCCGATCGGGACGTCGTACGCCAGGCCGAACTCCACCCACTCGGCGGACGTACGGCGGGCGAAGATCGCGCTCAGCTCGCGGCGGAGTTCGAGGTCGCCGCGGGCGTGGTCGGCGAGCTCGGTGCCGGGACGGCCCTCGAACAGGTCCTCCCGGCCGACCGCGGCGCAGAAGTTCCGCCAGAACGCGCGCTCGGAGGCCATGAAGAGGATGTGGCCGTCCTTCGACCCGTAGAACTGGTAGCGGACGCCGTCCGCCATGCCGGCCGTGCCGGGCGGGCGGCGCTCGTAGCCGTCCGCCGGGTTCCCGGTCACCTCCTCCGGCGGGCGCTCGTACGCCCGGTGGCCCTCGCTGCGCAGCCAGTCGAACGCCGCCGCCGCGTCGGACTGCGCCACCTCCAGGTGGCAGCCCGCTCCGGTCGTGCGCGCCCGCAGCACCCCGGCGAGGATCGCGGCGGTGCCGAACAGCGGTCCGGCGTTGATGCCGATCGAGGTGTGGTCGGGGATGGAGGGCAGCCCCTCCGGCCCGGGGACCGGCGCGACCGTGCCCGCCCACGCGTCGTAGGCGATACCGTGACTGGGCAGGTCGCGGTACGGCCCGGTCATGCCGTACCCGGAGATGCTGAACAGCACGACCGCCGGGTTCACCTGGCGGAGCCGCTCGTACCCGAGCCCGCGGCGTTCGAGCCCGCCGGGACGCATCGCCTCCACGACGACGGCGGCCTTCTCCACCAGCGCCAGGAACGTCTCCCGCCCGCCGTCGGTGCGAAGGTCGAGGACGATGCTCCGCTTGCCCCGGCTGACGTGAAGGTGCAGGAGCGACTCGCCCTCGACGATGGGCCAGCTCATCGAGCGGATGTAGTCGCCCCGCGGCGGCTCGACCTTGATGACGTCGGCGCCCAGGTCGGCGAGCGGGGTCGAGACGGCGCCCGGCCCGAGCATCGAGCACTCGACGACGCGCAGCCCTTCCAGCAGCCGCGGTCCCAGCGCGTCGCCCTGCGTCACGCGGCCCTCCTTCGCTGAATTGTTTATTATATTAAAACTACAATCTTCGGATGCCAGCAAGGGAGCCCCGGTGGAGGACCGCGACACATCGGTGGACGGGCCGCAGGCACAGGTCGCCGGAGCCGGAGTAGGTCCCGACGCGGTGGAGGACGAGTCGCAGGCACAGGCCGCAGGGGTAGAAGAGGACCCCAATGCGCCGGCGGAGGGGACGCCGGCACAGGCACCTGGAGCCGGAGAGAACCTCGATGCGCCGGAGGACAGGCCGCAGCCACCTGGAGCCGAAGTGGACCCCAATGCGTCAGAGGACGGATCGCCGGCACAGGCCGCCGGGGCCGGGGCAGGCCCCAACGCGGCGGAGGACGGGGCGCGGGTACGGGCGACTGGAGCCGGAGTGGAGCCCTATCCGTCGGTGGAGGGGCTGCGGGCCGACACGACCGGGGCGGTGCTGCGGCTGACGCTCGACCGGCCGCGCCGCCGCAACGCGCTGGACGACACCTCGATGGCCGCGCTGATCCGCCACCTGGAGACCGCGAACACCGACGAGAACCTGCGCGCGGTGCTGCTGACCGGGACGGGCGGCGACTTCTGCAGCGGGTTCGACATCGTCGGCCGCAACGCGGCCGGCAAAGGCGACGCCCGGCCGCGTACGGGAAGCATCCAGCGCCGGATGCCCTCCCAGGCCAACCGGCTGATCCCGCTCCTGCTCGAACTCCAGCTGCCCGTCGTCTGCGCGGTCCGCGGCTGGGCCGTGGGCATCGGCGCCCAGCTCGCGCTGGCCTCCGACTTCACCGTCGCCGCGCGCGACGCCGTGTTCTGGTACCCCTTCCTGCGACGCGGCTTCACCCCCGACTCCGGGGCGACCTGGCTGCTCCCCCGCGTCGTCGGGCCGGTACGGGCCCGCGAGCTGCTGATGCTCGACCGCAAGTTCAGCGGTACGGAGGCCGCCACGTGGGGCGCCGTACACGCGGCGGTGGAGGACGAGGACGTCACGAAGACGGCCGAGACGCTGACCGCCGAACTCGCGGCGTCGGCCACGGTCGCGATCGGGCTCACCAAGTCCCTGCTCAACGCGGCTCCGGGCGGCGACCTGCGCCACCACCTGGCCGACGAGGCGTACGCGATGGAGCTCAGCTCCCGCAGCCCCGACTTCCGCGAGGGCATGCGCGCCTTCGCCGAACACCGCCCACCCGACTTCGGCGGGCGCTGAACGGCTCAGTCGTCTTTCCAGCGGGCCGGTCGCTTCTCGGCGAACGCCGCCGGGCCCTCGGTCTGGTCCGGATGACCCCACAGTGAGACCAGCTCGGCTGCGCCCGCCCGGCAGGCGTCCGTCAGGCCCTGCTCCAGCGCCCCCCACAGCGCCCGCTTGGTCGCGCGCAGCGCCGCCGGGGAGTTGCGGGCGATCTTCTCCGCGAGCTCCTGCGCCGCGTCGTGCAGGCGTTCCGGCGGGTCGACGACCTCGCTCACCATGCCGAGTTCGTACGCCCGCGCCGCGGACAGGCGCTCGTGCCGTCCGACCAATGCCATCCGCAGTACGGCCTCGGCCGGCACCTTGCGCATCAGCCCGATCGTCTCGATCGCGCTGACCTGGCCGACCGAGACGTGCGGATCGGTGAAGGAGGCGTCGGAGGCGGCGAGCACGATGTCGGCGTCGGCGACGAAGTGCAGCCCGCCGCCCGCGCAGACGCCGTTCACCGCGGCGATCACGGGCTTGTCGATCCCCAGGTGCCAGGACGTGAAACCGAGGTCGAACTCCTCCACCGACCTGCGGTACCGCTCCATGCCCTGGCCGTCGGTCGCCAGCTCGACGACGTCGGCCCCGGTCTGGAACGCCGGGCCGCGCCCGGCGTTGACGATGACCCGTACGCCCGGGTCGTCCGCCAGCTCGGTCCAGGCGAGCCGCAGCTCGTCGCGCATCGCGGCGTTCATGGCGTTGCGGCGGTCCGGCCGGTCGAAGACCAGCCAGCCGACGTGCCCGCGCCGCGAGACCTCCAGTGTCCGGTAGCTCATCCCGGCTCCGTTCCGTCCAGGGGCCAGGCCGCCGCGAGCTCGCCCCGTAGCACCTTGCCCACCTCCGTCCGCGGGAGGTCCGCCACCAGGCGCACGGCCACCGGGACCTTGTAGCCGGCCAGCGACGCGCGGGCGAACGCCCGCAACGACGCCTCGGCCGGGGCCGTCCCGGCGACCGGCTGGACCCACGCCACCGGCACCTCGCCGAGACGCTCGTCCGGTACACCCGCGACGCACACGTCGGCGACCTCCGGATGCTCCCGCAGCACCTCTTCGACCTCCTGCGGGACGATCTTCAGGCCACCGCGGTTGATCATGTCCGAGACCCGGCCCTCGACCCACAGGAAGCCGTCCGCGTCCAGGCGGCCGAGGTCGCCGGTACGCAGGAAGCCGTTCGCCATCCGGTCCTCGGCGCCCTCCATGACGAACGGCGAGCGGACCCAGATCTCACCGGTCGTACCGGCGGAGACCTCCGCGCCGTCGCCGTCCAGGATCCGCACCGCGACGCCCGGGTGCGGCCGGCCCACCGCCCCGAGCTTGGCGTCGCCGAACTCCCGCACGTCGGCCGCGGTCCAGCCGACGACCTCGCTGCCCAGCTCGGTCTGCCCGTAGGAGTTCAGCACGTCGACGCCGAACCGCTCATGGAACCGGCGGGCCTGGCGCGGCGTGAGCGGTGCGGTGATCGAGCGGACGAACCTCAGCGGTGACAGGTCGGTGAGCCGGGGGTCCTCGGCCAGCATGGTCATCATGGCGGGGGCCAGCACGGTCGACCGGATGCCGAACCTCCTGACCAGCTCGGCGTAGTCCACCGGGTCGAACCGGTCGAGCAGCACCGCCGGCGCCCCGAGCCGGAACGCGAACAGCGTGTTCCAGATCCCCGCCCACAGCGCGAGCGAGGTGGGGATGAGGTTCGGCATCGGCGGCCGGGCGGCGGCCGTACGGCCGCGCAACCGGGCGATGACCGTGTCGATGCCGTCGCGTACGCCGTCGTGCCGCAGGACCACCGGCTTGGCCGACCCCGTCGTGCCCGAGGTCCGTACGACCAGGGCCGCGCCGGGCGGGTACGGCTCGCCGGACCAGGCGGCGTTCGCGGACGCCCGTACCCAGGACCGCGGAGCGCGTTCCACCAGCCGGCCGAGGTGCGCCGGAACCCGGCCGGCCTGGCCGGCGCCGGTCACGACCACGGCGGGGTCGGCCGCCCCCAGCGCCGAGCGGATCTCCGGGTCGGCCAGCCGCGCGTTGACCGGGACGTACACCCCGCCCGCGAGCCAGGTCGCGAACATCGCGACCACGGCGGCGGCGCCCTCGTCGACGACGCAGGCCACCGGTGCGCGGCGTACCGGCCCGAGCCGTGCGGCCAGGGTACGGGCGGACCGGCGCAGCTCCCCCAGCGTGAGCGCGCCGTCCCTCCCGTGCACCACCGGTGTCTCGGCGCTCCCCGGATGCGAGGTCAGGAACGTCTCCAGGCCCTGCTGCTCGGGCACGGTCCCGCTCCTCACCGCTCGCCGAGATGCCGCGCGAGGCTCTCGATGTGCTCGTCCGGTCCGCCGAGCAGCTCGGCGCTGGTCCAGGCGCGCTTGAAGTGCAGGTGCGCGTCGTGTTCCCAGGTGAAACCGATGCCGCCGTGCAGCTGGATCGTCTCGGCGGCCACCGCGACGTACGCCTCGGAGCAGTAGGCCTGCGCGATCGCCGCGACGACGGCCAGGCCGGGCAGGTCGGCGATGACCCGCGCGGCCGGCTCGGCGGCGGCCTGCGCGGCGGCGCCGGCCGCCGAGCGTGCCGACTCCACCTTGATCAGCATGTCCGCGGTCTTCTGCTTGACCGCCTGGAAGCTCCCGACCGGGCGGCCGAACTGGACCCGCGACCGGGCGTACTCCACGGTGGTGTCCAGGCAGCGCCCGGCGCCCCCGGCCTGCTCGCCGGCCAGCAGCGCGCGGGCGACGTCGAGGGCGCGGGCGAGCGCGGCGGAGGCGTCCGGGGGGCCGATCCTGCTCGCCGGCGCGCCGGCGAACTCCAGCCGCGCCTGCCGCCGGGTCGGGTCGAGCGTGACGAGCGCCCGCGCGGTCAGCCCGGGAGCCCCGGCCTCCACCGCGAACACCCCGAGGGTGTCGCCGGCCAGCGCGGGCACCAGGACCACGTCCGCCGACGCCCCGTCGACCACGAAGTCGCAGGTCCCGTGCAGCGCCCACGCTCCGCGGTCCTCGGCCGCGCGGACCAGGGCGCCGCCCGGCAGGCCGCGGCCGGTCGCGTCGGCGGTGACGACGGTGGCGACGAGCGACCCGTCGCACAGGCCGGGCAGGAGCCTGCGCCGGGCGGGCTCGTCCTCCAGCGCCAGCAGCAGCGGCGCGGCCAGGCCCGCCGTCGCGAGCAGCGGCGCGCAGAGCAGCGACCGGCCGGCCTCCTCGAAGACCACGCCGAGCTCCACCGGGGTGAAACCGCCGCCGCCGTACGCCTCGGGGATCGCCAGCCCGGCCAGGCCCAGCTCGCCGCACAGCCGGCGCCACGCCGGGCCGTCCCACCCGCGTTCGGTCTCCATCCGCCGCCGGACCTCGGACGGCGGCGACAGGTCCTCCAGCGCCTCGCGTACGCTCCGCCGCAGGAGGCCGAGCTCGTCCGGAGTCGTCTCCGGGCTCATGCGCGCCGCTCCGCGAACCGGTCGATCGTCACGGCGAAGGCGTCTTCCAGGGTGTCGGCGGGCGGGTCGGGCAGGCGTACGGGCCCGTGCTCGCGGCTGGGCAGCAGCATCGTCGCGCTCGCCGGGGAGGTGATCTCGCCGCGCTGGTTGCGCGTGCGCAGGTCGACGTCGACCGCGGGCCGGCCGCCCTCGGCGAGGTAGCGGCGGGTGACCTCGCCCTCGACCCACTGGACGTCGCCCACGTAGTTGAACCGGCGGAACTCCACCCGCAGCCGCCACAGCCAGGCGTCGTCGCCCATCCAGTCGGTGCAGGCGTGGACCAGCCAGGTCTCGCGCATCCGGCCGTAGTCGAACGTGGCCGGGTTGCCGGACCGGCGGGCGAAGGCGGGGTCCCAGTGGACGCGCTGCATGACGTCGGGCACGCCGAGCTCGTCGCGGTGGTAGAAGCGCGGGATGCGCAGCCGGTTGCGGTACGCCAGCCGGAGCGGCGCGACGTCGTACATGCCCATGCCCATGCCGACGTGCCAGCAGACCATGTCGGTGACGGTCAGCGGGCCCTTCACCAGCGGGCCGACCGCGTCGCCGGCGCGTACGTCCTCCCACCATCGCGGGTCGGCGCCGCGCGGGCGCTCCGCGGCGTACCCGGCGTCGAGCTCGGCGATCGCGGCCTCGTCCCACGGCTCGATCGCGACGGAGTCGTACTTCTTGCGCTCGCGCGCCTTCTCCCGCTCGGTGCGGTACATCATGCGGTACTGCGCGCCGAGCAGCGCGCCGTCGCCGGTGCGGAACGCCTGGGCGGTCCACTCCTGGACGCCGCGCCCGCCGAACTGACCGGGCTTGTCCACGACGCCCACGAGCGCGGTACGCCGGAAGATCCGGTGTCCCGGGCCGAGCGGGGACCACCACTCCCGCTCGCTGGCCCCGTAGAAGGCGTGCACTCCACGGAGCGGGTCGCCGCGCAGGTCCGCCTGGGCGGCGCGCTCGTCCTCGCTGAGCACGTCCTCGCCGATGAGGCTGTCGCCGCCGACCAGGGGCGGCGGCGCGACCGAGCCCTTCCAGCGCGTGCCGGCGGCGTACTCCGGGTCGCACCACAGCGGGTTGTCGTCGCCGTAGGACCGGGCGACGTGCCGGAAGGCGTCCTCGCCGGGCCGCCGGTAGTGCGGCGGTGCCGGATATGCCTGGGGTACGCCGATCCGCGACCGCAGCCGTGCGATCCCGCTGTCCGTGATCATGCCGTCGGTCGCCACGCCGTCCATCCCGTACCCGGAAGCAAGAATGTATTTTTAATATAACATTAGATTTGGAAGCGACATGGGTGAGGAGGCGGTCGCGGTGTCGCTGCTGACGGAGGTCCACGGGCCGGTCGGCTGGCTCGTGTTCAACCGGCCCGAGGCCGGCAACGCCATGACCGCCGCGATGATGGAGGCACTGCCCCGGGCCTGGTCGTGGCTCGCCGGCGCGCCGGAGGTACGGGCGATCGTGGTCACCGGCGCCGGGCGCGCCTTCCAGACCGGGCTGGACGTCGTCCAGCTCAGCCGCGAGCCGTCGGCCCTCACGGCGATGTCGCGCCGTACGCGCCGGGCCGACCTACGGCTCACCGGCTGGCACCTGGGCGTCGAGAAACCGATCATCACCGCGGTGAACGGCGTCTGCGCGGGCGGCGGCCTGCACTTCGTGGCCGACTCCGACATCGTCATCGCCTCATCGGCGGCCTCGTTCCTGGACCCGCACGTCAGCGTGGGCCAGGTCAGCGCGTTCGAGACGATCGGGCTGGCGCGGCGGGCCGCGTTCGGCGCCGCCGCCCGGATGGCGCTGACCGGCGCGCACGAGCGCCTTGGCGCCGCCGACGCGTACCGGCTGGGCTGGGTGAGCGAGGTCGTGGAGCCCGCGGAGCTGCGGCCGGCGGCCCAGCGGCTGGGCGAGCTGATCGCCCGCGACGAGCCGTCCGCCGTCGCCGCCAGGAAGAAGGCGCTCTGGCGGGCGCTGGAGACCGGACTGACCGAGGCACGAGGAGGGCGGGCGTGAAGCCACTGGCCGAGTGCTCCACCGCGCCGGAGGCCGCCGAGGCGGTGCGCCGCTGGATCGCCGCGGAGGTGCCGGAGCCCTGGCGCGCGGCCGCCGAGCGCGGCGGGCCGGGCGCCGTACGGGAGGTGCGCACGCGTGAGGAGTACCGCGCCTGGTACCCGGCGTTCGCCCGCAGCGGCCTCGTCGTCCCCCAGTGGCCGGTCGCGTACGGCGGGCTGGGCTGGGCGCCGGAGCCGGCGCGGGCGGCCGAACGCGTGCTGGCGCCGTACCACCTGCCCCGGCTCAACCCGCTCGGCCTGAACCTCGCCGCGCCCGCCCTCTTCCAGCACGGCACGCACGAGCAGCGCCTGCGGTTCCTGCCTCGTATCGCCGCGAACGAGGAGGTCTGGTGCCAGCTCTTCAGCGAGCCGGGCGCCGGAAGCGACCTCGCCTCGCTGGCCACCCGCGCCGAGCCGGAGCGGCGGGACGACGGCACGGTCGTCTGGCGGATCACCGGGCAGAAGGTGTGGACCACGTGGGCGCACCTGGCCGACTTCGGCGTGCTGCTCGCGCGGACCGACCCGGACGTGCCCAAGCGCAAGGGCATCACCTACTTCCTCATCGACATGCGCCAGCCGGGCGTCGACGTACGACCGCTGCGCCACCTCGGCGGCGAGGTCGACTTCAACGAGGTGTTCCTGGACGGCGCCCTCGTACCGGACTCCCAGCGCGTCGGGGAGACGGGCGGGGGCTGGACGGTGGCCCGCGCCACGCTGAGCGGCGAGCGGCAGATGGTCTCCGGCGCCGGGTCGGGCGGCGTCGACCGCATCGGCGGTTCCGGGACGCGGCGGCTGATCCGGCTCGCCCAGGAGCGCGCCGGGCAGGGCCTCCCGCACGGCTGGGACGACGTCCACCTGCGGCACCGGCTCGTACGGCTCTGGTGCGAGGAGCAGATCAGGGCCTGGACCAACGCCCGGGTCCGCGCCGGCCTGCGCGGCGGCCACCCGCCGGGCCCGGAGAGCTCCATCGGCAAGGTGCACGGATCCGAGCTCAACCAGCGGATCCAGGCGGTGGCCGCACAGTTGCTCGGGCTGTCGGGCACCGCGTGGGCCGGCGATCCCGGGGAGTACGCGGCGTCGATGCCTCCCGAGCTGCGCGGCATGCTGCGCAGCCGCGCCAACACCATCGAGGGCGGGACGACCGAGGTCAACAAGAACATCCTGGCCGAGCGGGTGCTCGGGCTCCCCAAGGAGCCCGACCCCTGGGAGGGCCGCCCCTGGCGCGAGGTCCCGCGCGGCTGAAACGTCGGGTCAGATGCGGACGATGTGGCCGCCGTCGACGGCGAGGATGTGCCCGGTCATCCAGCTCGCCTCGTCCGACAGCAGGAACAGCAGCGCTCCCACGTGGTCCTGGGGTGTGCCGAACCGCTTGAGGGCCAGCCCCTGGATCATCGGGTCGACGAACTCCTCCGGCACGATCGCGCGCGTCGCGGCCGTGTCGGTCGGGCCGGGGGCGATCGCGTTGACCCGGATGTTCATCCAGCCGAGCTCGGCGGCCAGGTTGACGGTCAGGCTGTTCACCGCGGCCTTGGCGATGGAGTAGAAGCCGCCGGCCATCCAGGCGGCGGTGGAGGACTGGTTCACGATGGCCCCGCCGCCGCGCTTCCTCATCGCGGCGTGGACCGCGCGAGTGCAGTGCAGCGCCCCGTTCATGTTGACGGACATGAACCGCTGGTAGTAGCCGAGGTCGACCTTCATCAGCGACTCGATCTGCATCCCGCCGTAGATCGCCGCGTTGTTGACCAGGTAGTCGATGCCGCCGAACGCGGTCACCGCCGCGTCGGCCATGGCCAGCGCGCTCTCGGGGTCGGCGACGTCGGTCACCACCGCCACCGCCGTGCCGCCGGACGCCTCGATCTCCTTGGCGACCCGCAGCGCCTGTGACTCGTTGAGGTCGGCGACGACGACCTTGGCCCCTTCACCGGCCAGGCCCTTGGCGTAGGCCTCCCCGATGCCCTGCCCCGCGCCCGTGACGATGGCCACTTTGTCGTCGAAGCGCATGGGCGTCTCCTCCGGGCGGCATTGATGGTTCCGAAAATATGGACATAATATACATCATCAAGTTTTCAAATCTGTTTCGGCCAGCGGCCCCTCCCGTGTCGACCCGGCCGCGGCGAACCGGCCGGGAGGCTGCATGACGGACGCCGGGCACGACGAACGGATGCTCATCGACGGCCGCCTCGTGCCGGCGCTGGACGGTGGCACCTTCGAGAACCGCGATCCGGCCACGGAGGAGGTCATCGGCGTCGCGCCCGACGGGGGCGCCGCCGACATGGACGCCGCGATCCGCGCGGCGCGGCGCGCCTTCGACGAGACCGCGTGGGCCGCCTCCCCCGCGTTCCGGGTGCGCTGCCTGCGCCAGCTTCAGGAGGCGCTGGTCGAACACGCCGAGCGGCTGCGGCCGGTCGTCGTCGCCGAGACCGGCACACCGGTGACGCTCACCCACGGCGCCCAGCTCGACCTGCCGGTGGAGGGCCTCGGCTGGGTCGCGGACCTCGCCGAGCGGTACCCCTGGACGACCGACCTCGGGATCGCCGCGCCGTACGGCATCCGCTCCCGCCGCCACCTCCGGCGCGAGCCGGTCGGCGTGGTGGGGGCGATCACCCCGTGGAACTTCCCGATGCAGATCAACCTCGCCAAGGTCGGGCCGGCCCTCGCGGCGGGCAACACCGTGGTGCTCAAACCCGCGCCGGACACGCCGTGGACCGCCACCATGCTCGGGCGGCTCGCGGCCGAGGAGACGGACCTGCCCGCGGGCGTCCTCAACGTGGTCACCTCCTCCGGCCCCGCGGCCGGGCGGCAGCTCACCGAGGACGAACGGGTCGACATGATCTCCTTCACCGGTTCGACCGCGGTCGGCCGGGAGGTCATGCGCGCGGGCGCGGGCAACCTGAAGAAGGTCTTCCTCGAGCTGGGCGGCAAGTCCGCGCTCCTCGCGCTCGACGACGCGGACATGCGCGCGGTGGCGGGGAACGCCGCCTTCCAGATCACCACGCACGCCGGGCAGGGCTGCGCGATCCTCACCCGCCTGGTGCTCCCCCGCGAACGCTACGACGAGGGCCTGGGCCTGCTGGTCGAGACGCTGCGCGGCTGGCCGTACGGCGACCCCTCCGATCCGGCCACGCTCATGGGCCCGCTGATCAGCGAACGGCAGCGGCGGCGCGTGCTGGACCACGTCGAGCGGGCCGTCGCCGGAGGCGCGCGGGTCGCGCTCGGCGGCGGCGTCCCCGCCCACCTGCCGAAGGGGCACTACGTGGAGCCCACCGTGCTCGCGGACGTCGACCCGGACTCCCCGGCCGCCCAGGAGGAGATCTTCGGCCCCGTCATCGTCGTCATCCCGCACGACGGCGACGACGACGCGGTGCGGATCGCCAACAACTCGCGGTACGGGCTGTCCGGGATGGTGATCAGCGCCTCCGGAGAACGCGCCCGCGCCGTCGCGGACCGGGTGCGCACCGGGACGATCTCGGTCAACGGCGGCCTCTTCTACTCCCCCGACGTGCCCTTCGGCGGCTACCGGCAGAGCGGGGTCGGCCGGGAGAGCGGCGTGGCCGGCTTCGAGGAGTATCTAGAGATCAAGGCCGTCGCGACGGCCGCGCGGGGCGACGATGAGTGACCGGACGCTGGCCGGCTGCCGGGTCCTCGTCGTGGGCGCCTCCGCGGGGATCGGCCGGGCGATGGCGATCCGCGCGGTCAAGGAGGGCGCGGACGTGCTCATGGCCGCGCGCCGGGCCGACCGCCTGGAGGAGGCGTGCGCCGAGGCGGGCGGCGGGCACGCCGTGCCGGCCGACATCCGCGCGGACGCCGACTGCGACCGGCTCATGGAGGCCGTACGCGACCGGCTCGGCCGCATCGACGTGCTCGTGTCCTGCGTCGGCGTCGCCCCCATGCGCCTGCTGGCGGACACGACGGCCGCCGACTGGCACCGGGTCTTCGACACGAACGTCGTCGCCACGCACCGGCTCCTGCGCGCGTGCCTGCCCAGCCTCGCGCCGCGGGCGATGGTCCTGTGCCTGTCCTCGGAGAGCGTGCGCCAGCCGCGTACGGCCCTGGCCGCGTACGCGACGAGCAAGGCGGCCCTGGAGCGGCTGATCGAGGGATGGCGCGCCGAGCATCCGGAGCTGCGCCTCACCCGGGTGACCGTCGGGGCCACCTTCCCCACCGAGTTCGGCGACGGCTTCGAGGCCGGGCTGTTGACCCGCGCCCTGAACGACTGGAGCGCGCGCGGCCTCGCGCAGGCGGAGTTCATGGCCCCGGAGGAGGTGGCCGACGTGCTCAACGGGGTGATCGCCGCCGCGTGCAGGTACCCCGGGGTCTGCGTCGACGACCTCACCGTACGGTCGCCCTCCCCCGTCGTGGGGACCTTCGGCGGCGCGATCGACGAGGCACTCAACGACTGACGCCGTACTACGCGAGGAGTCCCCCCGATGGTGGAGTACAACCCGTTCGTACGGGAGACCGTGCACAACCCCTTCCCGACCTACCGGCGGCTGCGCGACGAGGCCCCCGTTTACCACAACGAGGAGGTCGGCTTCTGGGCGCTGTCGCGCTACGAGGACGTGATCGCCGCGCACCTCGACACCGACGCCTTCTCCAGCGCCCACGGCGTGACGATCGAGGGCGCCGACCTCGGCGCGCCGTTCCTGATCGTCAAGGACCCGCCCGAGCACACGCTGCACCGCAAGATCGTCGGCCGCATGTTCACACCCCGCCGGATCGGCCTGCTGGAGCCGTTCATCCGGCGGACCGCGGCGTCGCTGCTCGACCGGTTCCGCGACGCCGACCGCTTCGACCTCGTCCAGGACTTCTCCTTCCGGTTCCCGCTGGACGTCATCAGCGAGCTGATCGGCATCCCGGAGGCGCTGCGCGAGCCGATCCACGACCTGAGCGACCGGATCGCCGCGCGGTCGGAGGACATGACCACCTCCCCGGACGTCTACCAGGCGAGCGCCGAACTCTGGAGCCTGCTCGCGGGCCTGGTGAAGGACCGGCGGCGCAACCCCGGCGACGACGTCATCACGCTGCTGATGAACACGGCGGTCGAGGACGAGCACGGCGACACCCGCACCCTGGACGACGCGGAGCTGGCCTCGCGCTTCCTCGAACTCGCCTTCGCCGGTCACGAGACCGTCGCCAAGCTCATCCCGAACGCCGTCATCGCGCTGAGCTGGTACCCCGGCCAGCGGCGTGAGCTCGCCGCCGACCCGTCCCTCCTCCCGAACGCGGTCGAGGAGATGCTCCGCTGGGATCCGCCGTCGCACTACCAGGGGCGCTGGACGCTCCGCGACGTGGAGCTGCACGGCACCGTCATCCCCGCGGACCAGCGGGTCATCCTCATCACCGGCTCGGCCGTGCACGACGAGCGCAAGTACCCCGAGCCCGAGCTGTTCGACATCCACCGGTCCATCGACCGGCACGTCAGCTTCGGCTTCGGCCGTCACCTGTGCCTCGGCGCGTCGCTGGCCCGGCTGGAGACGCGCGTCGCGATCGAGGAACTGCTGAAGAGGTTCCCCGACTTCACCTTCGACCCGGCGGGGGTCGAACGGCACTACTCCGGCAATGTCCGCGGGCTGTCCAGGCTGCCCCTCGTGGTGGAGCGATCCGCGACACCCGTCTGAAAGGAACGACCGGCGATGCCCGACCATCCCGTCAACGAGGCCATCAACCTGATCAGCGGACAGTTCTGGGGCGCCGACCCGCACGAGGAGCTGCGCTGGATGCGCGAGAACGCGCCCGTCTACCGCGACGAGCACGGCGACGGCGTCTGGGGCGTCTCCAAGTACGCGGACGTACGGCGGCTCTCCCGCATGCCGGAGGTGTTCTCCAGCGCGCACGGCATCCGGGCGGACTCCGGTCCCATGCCGATGATGATCGACATGGACGACCCGCTGCACAAGCAGCGGCGCAAGCTCCTCAACAGCGGGTTCACCCCGCGGCGCGTCGCCGCCCAGGAGGCGTACCTGCGCCGGGTCTGCGACGAGATCATCGACGAAGTGTGCGAGGCCGGCGAGTGCGACTTCGTCAACGACGTGGCCGCGATGCTGCCGCTGGTCGTGATCAGCGACGCCCTCGGCGTCGCGCCCGAGGACCGCCAGACCCTGCTGACCTGGTCCGATGACATGGTGCGCGGGCTCACCGGGGGCGACGACCCCGGCCTGCTCGTCCGGGCGATGGAGGCCTTCACCGGCTTCACCGACTACGCCGGGCGTGCCATCCGCGACCGGCGCGGATGCCCCATGGACGACCTGCTCAGCGTGCTCGTCCACGCCGAGGTCGACGGCGACCGGCTCGACCACGACTCGCTCGTCCAGGAGTCCCTGCTCCTGCTGATCGCCGGGGACGAGACCACCCGCCACGTCATCTCGGGCGGGATGTACCAGCTCTGCGCGCACCCGGACCAGCGCCGGGCGCTCATCGAGGACCCCGGCGGCATCCCCACCGCCGTGGAGGAGATGCTCCGCTGGGTCTCCCCCATCAAGAACATGAACCGCACCGCGGTCCGCGACTTCGAGCTGCGCGGGCAGCGGATCCGGGAGGGTGACAACGTGCTCCTGCTCTATCCGTCGGCCAACCGCGACGCGGACGTCTTCCCCGACCCGTTCCGGTTCGACGTGGCACGGCGGCCCAACGACCACATCGCCTTCGGCAACGGCACGCACTTCTGCCTCGGCAACAGCCTGGCCCGGCTGGAGCTGGCGGTCATGTTCGAGCGGCTGCTCACGCGGCTGCCCGACATCGAACCGGTCGAGGACGCCGAACCGGCCTCCCGCCCGGCCAACTTCGTCTGCGGCTATGAGACCTTCACGGTCCGGTTCACCCCCGCGCCCCGGGTCACGCGATGACGGTCCTGCGGGAGCTGGGCTTCTACGGCCTGGCCGGGCACTCCGCCACCCCGCGTGACCTGATCACGGAGATACGCGACGGCGAGCGGCTCGGCCTGGGCGCGGTCTTCCTGTCCGAGCGGTTCACCACCAAGGAGGCCGCGACGCTGTCGGGCGTGGCCGGCGCGGTGAGCGAGCGGATGGGCATCGCGACCGCCGCCACCAACCACAACACCCGGCATCCGCTGCTGACCGCCACGTACGCGACGACGATGCACCGGCTCACCGGCGGCCGGTTCGCCCTGGGCCTGGGCCGGGGCTTCGACCTGCTGTTCGACGTGATGGGGGTGCCCCGGGTCACGCAGGCGCAGCTCGCGGACTTCATCGGCATCATGCGGCGGCTCTGGCACGGGGAGGCGGTCGCCGGGCACGACGGCCCGGCCGGCCGGTTCCCCTTCCTCCTCCAGGACCCCGGCTTCGACGAGGACATCCCGATCCTGCTGACCGCGATGGGCGAGCGGACCCTGGAGTTCGCCGGAAGCGTGGCCGACGGCGTGGTCCTGCACACCTTCTTCACCGACGAGACGCTGCGCCGCTCGGTCGCCGCGGTCCGGCGGGGCGCGGAGGCGGCCGGGCGCGATCCGGCGGAGGTACGGATCTGGGCCGTCCTGGCGACGGTCGGCGACCACATCGGCGAGGAGCCGCGGCTGCGCAAGGTGGTCGGCCGGATGGCCACCTACCTGCAGGGGTACGGCGACCTGCTGGTCCGGGTCAACGGCTGGGACCCCGCGGCGCTCGCCCGCTTCCGCGCCGACGACCTCGTCTCCGGCTTCCCCGGCGCCTTCGACGCGATCGCCACCACCGAGCAGCTGGAGCGGGTGGCGGGGCTCATCCCCGCCGAGTGGCTGGCCGCCTCGGCGACCGGCTCCGCGGCACGGTGCGCCGAGCGGATCGTCGACCAGCTCAAGGCGGGCGCCGACGGCGTGATCCTGCACGGGGCGACCCCCGCGGAGCTCGCGCCGGTGGTCGTGGCGTACCGGGAGAGACGCCCGGACCCCGGCGGCGACGACACGGACCTCAACCCGGGCAGGCCGGTCCGATGAGCGTCGTCGACGGCCCCGGGGACCTCACCCCCGAGTGGCTGACCGGGGCGCTCGGCGCGACGGTCGGCTCGGTCTCCTGGGAACCGGTCGGCTCGGGCCAGATCGGCGCCTGCTACCGGCTCGACATCGAGGGCGACGGCGTGCCCGCCCGGCTGATCGCCAAGCTGGCCGCCCCCGACGTCGCCGCCCGCGCCTTCCTCGCGCCGGTCTACCGCAACGAGGTCTGCTTCTACCGCGAGCTCGCCGGCACCGTCGCCGTACGGACGCCGGCCTGCCACTACAGCGCCCTGGCCGAGGACGCCACCACGTTCGTCCTGCTGCTGGAGGACCTCTCCCCCGCCGTACAGGGCGACCAGCTCGCCGGGTGCACGCCGGAGCAGGGCCTGGCCGCCGTGGTCAACCTGGCCGGGCTGCACGGCCCGCGGTGGTGCGACCCGGCGCTGCGCGAGCTGCCCTGGATGAACGTCGTGGGCCCGGAGGACGCGGTCACGCTCGGCGAGGTCTTCCGGCCCGCGGTCGACACGTTCGTCGAGCGGTTCACCGGGCGGCTCGGCGAGGAGGACGTCCGGACCCTGTACGACGTCGCGGACCGGATGGCGGCGTGGGTGGTGGGCCGCCCCGAGCGGTTCGGCCTGGTCCACGGCGACTACCGCCTGGACAACCTGCTCTTCGACCCGGACGGGAAGTCCGCCGCGGCCGTCGACTGGCAGACGCTCAGCCTCGGCCACCCCGTACGCGACCTGGCGTACTTCGTCGGCACGAGCATGGATCCCCCCGAGCGCCGCCGGCACGAGCGCGCCCTGGTCGAGGCGTACCACGCGGCGCTCCTCGCGCACGGCGTCGCGGACTACACGGGCGAGGAGTGCTTCGAGGACTACCGCTTCGCGGCCGCGCAGGGACCGTTGATCACCGTGCTCGGCTGCGCGTACGGTGCCCGGACCGAGCGGGGCGACCGGATGTTCCTGGCGATGGCCGCGCGGTCGTGCGCCGCGATCCGCGACCTCGGCACGCTCGACCTCGTCTGATGGGGGACCGCATGACCGGTTACAAGACCCTGACCTTCGACGTGGAGGACGGCGTCGCCTGGGTGACGCTCGACCGGCCGGAGGTGCACAACGCCTTCGACCTGCGCATGATGCGCGAGATCAACGAGTGCTGGCACGCCCTGCGCGACGATGACGACGTGCGGGTCGTGGTGCTCACCGGCGCCGGCGACAAGGCGTTCTGCACCGGGCTCGACCGTACGGCGGCGGCGGTCGGCGACCCGGACCGGCCGCGGGACATCGGCCAGCGCGGCGCGACGCCCCTGCACCTGAACGACCCCGGCGACCTGCTGCCGCCCAAGACCGCCGGGCGGCTGTGGAAGCCGGTGATCGCGGCCGTCAACGGCATGGCCTGCGGCGGGGCCTTCTACCTGCTGGGCGAGGTGGAGTTCATCATCGCCGCCGAGCACGCGACCTTCTTCGACCCCCACACGACGTACGGGATGGCCGCGGTGTTCGAGCCGATGATGATGCTGCAGCGGATGCCGCTCGGCGAGGTCATGCGCATGTCCCTCATGGGATCGCACGAACGGCTGAGCGCGCGCCGCGCGTACGAGGTCGGCCTGGTCCAGGAGGTGGTGCCGGGCGGGGAACTGCGCGAGGCCGCGCGGCGGGCCGCCGCCGTCATCGCCGCCCGGCCGCCGCTGGCCGTCCAGGCGACCGTACGCGCGATCTGGTACGCGCAGGAGCTGGGCTACCGGCAGGCGCTCGACGTCGGCAAGACGCTGGTGCCGCTCGGCACCGACGAGGACTCGCTGGCCGCCGGGCAGCGCGTGTTCGCCTCGGGCGAGCGGATCGACTGGCGGCTGCGCTGACGCTCAGGGTTCGCAGATGATGACCGGGATCTCCCGGTCGGTCCAGGACTGGTAGGCGTCGAAGTCGGCGTACATCGCGACCAGGCGCGGCCACAGCTTCGCGCGTTCGTCCGCGGTGGCGACGCGCGCCCGCATCCGCCGTACGTCCCTGCGGACCTGGACGGTGACCTCCGGGTCGGCCTGGAGGTTCAGGAACCACAGCGGGTGGCGCGGCAGGCCGCCCTGCGAGGCGACCAGGACCACCCGGTCGCCGTCGGGCAGGAAGAGCAGCGGCAGGGTGCGCGCGAGCCCGGTCCTGCGGCCCTTCGTGGTCACCAGGCAGATCGGCACGCCACGGGGGAAGGCCGACCCCACGCGCCACTTGCCGCCGATCCGCCCGCCCGTCGTGCGGTAGGCCGTGACGTTGAGCCGCGAGGCCACCTTCATGACCTTGGGCACGATCGGCGAGTCCAGTCCGCGAGGGCGTTCGGGCATGGGTCATCCTGTCCACTCGAAGTCGGGCATGCGGGGCAGCCGCCCCTCGCTGAGGGCCGCGGCCTGTTCGGCCAGGCCCGGTTCGTACGCCGGGTGGGTCAGCACCAGGAAGCGCTTCTCGCGTACCGCTTCGACGACCCGGGCCGCCACCTCGTCCGGCGGGATCCCGCCGGCGACCGTGGCGGCGATCATCTCGGCCATGAACGCGGAGTCCTCCCCGGGCTCGGTCCGCAGGGACGCGGGACGCCTCCGCTCGGACAGGTGGATGCCCGTGACCACGCCGCCGGGGCACAGCGCGGAGACGCGCAGCCTCGTGCCCTCCAGCGCCAGCTCCTGGGCGAGGGTGAGGCTCGCCGCGAACGCCGCCCACTTCGACACGGTGTACGGCGCGGCGCCCGGCCCGGCGAACAGCCCGGCCACCGAGCAGGTGTTGACGATGTGCCCCTCGGTGTCCTGGCCGATCATCCGGGGGACGAACGCCCGTACGCCGTGCAGGATCCCCCAGAGGTTGACCCGCAGCGTCCACTCGAAGTCGGCCGGCGGCCGGGTCCACAGCCGCCCGCCCATGTAGACGCCGGCGTTGTTGCACAGCAGGTGCACCCCGCCGAGCTCGGCGAAGGCCCGGTCGGCCAGCTCGTTCACCGAGGCCTCGTCTCCGACGTCGGTGACCTGGGTGAGCACGCGCGTGCCGTGCTCGCGGGTCTTTCGGCCGGTCGCCTCAAGGGAGTCCTCGTCGACGTCGGCGAGCGCCAGGTCCATGCCTTCCCGGGCGAACCGCAGCGCGAGTGCGCGCCCGATGCCGCCGCCCGCACCGGTCACCACGACGGTCCTGCCCTCGAACTCGCGCATGCCGCCACCTCTGGCCGTATCGGATCCCTCCGGTGTTCAATCAAGTATAAATTATTCGTCTGCCGGGAGGAACCGATGACGGACCTGAGCGGAACCGGGGCACTGGTCACCGGAGGCGGCAGCGGCATCGGGCTGGCCTGCGCGGCCCGGCTGGCGGCCGACGGCGCGGTCGTGACGATCTGCGGCCGTACGGAGGAGCGGTTGCGCGCGGCGGTCGCGCGCCTGGGCGGGAAGGCCGCCTACGTCGTCGCCGACGTGACCGACGAGGCCGAGATCGCGGCGGCGGTGGGCGAGGCCGCGCGACGGGCGCCGCTGCGCGCGGTGGTCGCGTCGGCCGGCGGCTCGACCTCCATCGGCCCGATCGGCCGGCTCGACACCGCGGCCTGGCGCGCGACGCTGGAGCTCAACGCCACCGGGACCATGCTGACGATCAAGCACGCCGCACCGGCGATGGCCCGTACCGGCGGCGGGTGCGTGGTCGTGATCTCCTCGATCGCCGCGACGCGGACGCACCGCTGGTTCGGCGCGTACGGGGTCTCCAAGGCCGCCGCCGACCACCTGGTGGCCCTGGCGGCGGACGAACTCGGCGGTGCGGGCGTCCGGGTCAATGGCGTGCGCGCGGGCCTGGTGCGCACGGAGATGGTGGCCGGCATCACCGACCCCGGTCCGGTGCTGGACGACTATCTGGAGTGCATGCCGCTCGCGAGGGTGGGCGAGCCGGAGGACGTCGCGGAGGCCGTACGGTTCCTGGCCGGCCCGGAGTCCTCCTGGATCACGGGCCAGCTCCTGAACGTGGACGGCGGCCACCACCTGCGACGCGGCCCGGACTACTCGTCACTGTTCGAACCGGCCTTCGGCGCCGCGGCCCTCCGCGGCCTCCCCCCGGAAGACTGACCGCCCCGCCCGGCACACCGCCCCGCGCCGCGCCGGCCCGCCCAGGCCGACGCTCGCCCTACGACCGCGGCGAGAACGCCCGGACGGCAGCGGGCTCCGCAGGCGGCCGGCCTCTGAGCGTCGGCCCCGCCTCACGTTCGGCCGGCCGGCGGGCGAACGCGCTCTCGCCTCACCGGCCGTGGCCCGACGCCGGATGCGTCTCTTTCGTCGCCGGATCCGGCCTCGGCGTTGACCCGGTGAGCTGGCGATGTTATTTCTGAAGTGATTTCGGAAATTCGTCTCAAATTGGAGGCCGCGGTGGCCACCCCCGACGTCGACGAGCCTCGCGCCGCACCCGCGGATCCCGTTCAGCCCCTCGGGCCGCTCGCCCCCGTACAAGCCGCTCCCCCGCCCGGCCGCACGCTCCCCGGGCTGCCCATGCCGCGCGACAGCGCCCTGCTGACCGACCCCTCCCGCCGGCCCCGGATCATCCGCGAACCACGAGGGCGGTTCCCGTTCCCCGTGCCCAACGGCTGGTTCATCGTGTCCGCCGCGGACGACCTGCAGATCGGCGAGGTGCACCCGCTCTATTACTTCGAGCGCGAACTCGTGCTCTTCCGCGGCGCCGACGGCCGACCGTACGTCCTCGACGCGCACTGCCCCCACCTGGGGGCGCACCTCGCGGTGGGCGGGCAGGTCGAGGACGCCTGCATCCGCTGCCCCTTCCACGGCTGGACCTTCGACGGCGGCAGCGGCCGGTGCGTCGACGTGCCCTACGACGACACCGACCACATCCCCCAGCGCGCCACGATCCGGTCCTACCCCACCGTCGAGCGCAACCGGATGGTCTGGGTCTGGCACCACCTGGAAGGCGCGCCGCCGTTCTACGACGTGCCCGAGGTGCCCGAGTTCGACGACCCCGGATGGTCGCCGATCGTGGCGCGGGACTTCGAGATCGCCACCTGCTGCCAGGAGATGGCCGAGAACAACGTCGACCGCGCCCACTTCCGGTACGTCCACGGCACGGACGCGATCCCCGAGGAGGAGTTCCACGTGGACGGCGCCTACAAGCGCGCGGTCGGCGCCGGAGGCGACTTCGTCCGGGAGGGCTTCGGGCTCGGGCTCGGCGTCCTGCGGCTGAAGGGCTGGACGACCTTCGTCTCGAGTACGACCCCCATCGACCGGGACCACGTCCACGTCCGGTGGATCTTCACTTCGCCGCGTGAGCTCGGGGACGGCGCCGCCGAGAACGCCGCGGAGACCTTCTGCGCCGGCGTCAGCCAGGACATCCCCATCTGGGAGAACAAGGTCTACCGCGACCATCCCGTACTGCGCCCGATGGAGAAGGACATCAGCGAGCACCGCCGCTGGTCCCGCCAGTTCTACTCCGAGGAGACGACGCGATGAGCCGTACGCGCTGGGTCCGCGAGCCCACGGCCGGGACCGGCCTGACCAACTCGGTGCCCCCCCTGCCCGCTCTGGAGGTCGTCTACCTCACCGACCCCGAGACCCTCGCGGAGGTGCTGCCGCCGCCGCTGAGCGCGCCGCCCGAGCCGAGGGTGCACGTACGGATCACCGACATCGACCTGACCTTCGGCGAGTACCGGCACAAGGAGCTCGTGGGCTACTTCGCGGTGGACGCGGTCCTCGACGGCGAGCCCGGCGAGTATCCCCTGCTGATCCCGATCGACATGGAACCCGCGATCGCCGTCAGCCGTGAGCGGTTCGGCGAGCCGAAGAAGCTCGCCGAGATCAGCCTCGACCGCTACGGCGACCGCGTCGCGGGGCGCGTCACCCGGCAGGGCGTGACGTTCATCGAGATCACCGGCCGCGTCGCCGGGACTCTGCCGACCCCCGAGCCGTACCCCGCCCGGCAGTTCTGGTTCAAGTTCATGCCGGCCGCCGAGGGGCCCGGTTTCGACGGCGACCCGCTGCTCGTACGGCTGGAGCAGACGCGCCGCCCCGAGTCGGTGGAGCGCGTCGAGGGCGAGCTGACGCTGCGGGAGCTGGCCTCCTGCCCGGTCGTCGACCTCCCCGTACGGGAGACGGTGTCGATCCAGTGGGTCCGGCGCTCCAGCGAGAACACCCCCAAGGTCGTCGGCCCGGTCGACCCCGTCGCCTTCGCGCCGTTCGCCGCCGCCCGCTATCACTGACGCACGTACGAAGGAGGTTCGCCATGAGCGAGCGCTATGTCCTGATCTCCACCGACAGCCACGCGGGGCCGCCCGCCGAGCAGTACCGGGACTACATCGAGAGCAGGTACCGGCCGGCGTTCGACGAGGCGCAGACCGAGGCGGAGGCGATGCGGCAGCTCGCCGAGACCGACGACACCCGGCGCTTCCTGGACGAGTGGGACAAGGAGATCGGCGAGCACGGCGGGATGCGCGGCGCCTGGGACCCGGTCGTACGCGACAAGGAGATGGACCACGACGGCGTGGCCGCCGAGGTCGTCTTCCCGGACGCGGACTCGGCGGGCGTGGGCGGCGTCGCCAAGACCCCGTTCACCGCCGGGCTCGGCTCGACCGGCGACGACGACCCGGAGCTGACCCTGGCCGGGGCGTGGGCGCACAACCGCTGGCTCGTCGACTTCTGCGCGAACAGCCCGGAGCGCCGGGCCGGGGTCGCGCTCGTGCCGATGCACGACGTGTCCGCCGCCGTGAGGCTCATCGAGTGGAGCGCCGAACACGACCTGCGGGGCGGCATCATGATCCCGACCAAGTGGGGACGGCTGCCCTCCTACAACGACCCGGTGTACGACCCGGTGTGGGCGGCCGCGGCGGCCACGGGCCTGCCCCTGCACACCCACTCCGGCGTCGGCCCCGACCCGGACGACTACGGCTACACGCCCGGCCTGATCGCCATCTACACCACCGAGGCGTACTGGTGGGCGGCGCGCCCGCTGTGGGCGCTCATCCTCGGCGGCGTCTTCGAGCGCCATCCCTCGCTGAAGTACGTCATCGCCGAGAACGGCGCGTGGTGGACGCCCGACATCATCAGCCGCATGGACTCCAAGTGGGAGGGCGACCACGCCACCCGCAAGTTCGGGCCGGCCGCGTTCCGCTCCGGCCTGACCATGCGCCCCAGCGAGTACTTCGACCGCAACTGCTGGATGGCCGCCTCGGTGATGGGTGACGTCGAGGTCGAGCGGCGGCACCTGATCGGCGTCGGCAACCTGCTGTGGGGAAGCGACTACCCGCACCCGGAGGGCACCTGGCCGCACACGCGTACGTGGCTCGCCGAACGCTTCCGCGACGTCCCCCAGGAGGACGTCCGCCGCATCCTCGGCCTGACCGCGGCGGGGGTGTACGGGTTCGACCTGGACAGCCTCGCGCCGCACGTCGCGCGGATCGGGCCGACCGTGACCGACATCCACGGCACATGACCGAGCGCAGCGAGGGAATCGAAGGCACGGTCCGCCCGGTCGCTGCCCCGACGAAGGAGGGCGCATGACCGGCCGGCTCACCGGCTTCGCCGGGCGCACCGCCGTCGTCACCGGCGGCGCGTCCGGCATCGGCCGCGCCCTTGCCGCGGAGTTCGCCCGCGAGGGCGCCACGGTGGTCATCGCGGACGTCGAGCGCGAGGCCCTGGCCCGTACGTGCGACGAGCTGTCCGGCGCCACCGGCGCCACGGTCGCCGGCGTGCCGGCCGACGTCAGCGACCCGGCCTCGGTCGAGGCCCTGGCCGAGACGGTGTACGCGCGGTTCGGCGCGGCGCACGTGCTCGTCAACAACGCCGGCGTCGGGGCGCCCTCGGCCAAGGTGTGGGAGACCACGCCGAACGACTGGCGCTGGGTCCACGGCGTCAACGTGTTCGGCGTCGCCCACGGCCTGCAGTCGTTCGTGCCGCGCATGCTGGCGGGCGGCGAGCCCGGTCACATCGTCAACACCTCCTCCGGTGACGGGGCCGTCAACCCGATGCCGGGCGCGTCGGTGTACGCCGCGAGCAAGGCGGCCGTGGCGACGCTGACCGAGTGCCTCGCCGCGCAGCTCGCCGAGAGCGGGGCGCCGATCGGGGTCTCGCTGTTCCTGCCGGCCGGCGGCCTGCTGGACACCGGCCTGTGGACCGCCGACCGCAACCGCCCGGAGCGGCTCGCCCGCGAGCGCCCGCGCCCGACGCCGGCCGTCACGGTGGCCGGGCTGCGGGCGACGGCGGCCGAGAAGGGCTGGGACCTGCCCGTACAGCCGCTCGACGAGCTGGCCCGCGCGGTGCTCGACGGCATCCTCCAGGGCACCTACTGCATCACGGTGGGGCTGGACGAGGCGGTCGCCACCCTGCACGAGCGCGCCGGCCGGCTGGCGCAGGGCCGCAGCCCCACGGTGACCGACGCCCATGGCATCCTGGCCTGAAACGCCGTCCCCGTGAGGAGAGCCGTGGCCGAGGGCCGAGGATCGCCCCGTTCCGTCCCCGGCCGCGCCGCCGGCCGGGGGCGCGGGCCCGGCCGTCCTCCGCGCATCGACCGGGCGGCGATCGCGCGGGCCGCCGGCGAGATCCCGCTGGAGGAGCTCACGCTCCGGTCGGTGGCCGAGCGGCTGGGCGTCAGCGTGCCGGGGCTCTACCACTACGTGAGCGGGCGCGATGACCTGCTCCGGCTGGCGGCGGAGCAGTCGGCGCTGCGGATGACCCTGCCGACCGACCGCGGCCAGCACTGGGCGGTGTGGTTCTACGAGTGGGCCGACTACATCCACCGGGCGTTCGTCGGCGACGCGGAGTTCCTCAAGCAGTACATCGACGGAGCGGTCGGCGTGGACGTCCAGGCCGGCCACGTCGACGCGGCGCTCGGGCTGTGCGTACGGCAGGGGTTCTCCGAGCGTGAGGCGCTCGAGGCCTATGACCTGGTCTCCGAGTGCGCCCTGGGCGCCGCGATCTCCGAGATCCGGGACCGGAGGGCGTGGGAGGACGACCGGCCGATCGACGTCGAGATCCGGCGGCTGGTCGCCCGGAGGGGAGCGGAGCTTCCGCGGCTGAGCCGGCTCGTCGAGCAGTCGGTGTCGTTCCGGCCGCCGTCGTTCGCCGGGCGCATCCACACGGTCCTCGCCGGCATCGCGGTGCGCCGCGGCGACTCCTGGACCGAGATCGCCGAACTGCTGCGCACCGCCACGGGACACGAGGACCCCGGCTGACCCTCGCACGTCCACTCCCGCTCACTGGGACAGAGCGTGTTCCAGGTCACATTCTTTCCCTAGATTATCTTTTATCAAATAGTCATTAGGGGTCCGCCGCGGTCTCCGGGTGACTCGGTGCCTCCGACGTGACCTCCCGTGCCGAGCCGTCTTCGGCCACGGGAGACGACGTCGCCCCGAGCCTGATCGCCGCCGGCTCCCGAGGAGGCAGCTGTGCGGCGTGTCATCGGCCTTACCCTCATCGGATTCGGCGCCTTCCTCCTGGCCGGCGGCGTTCTCATCCGCTACTACGTGGCCCCCCGCGTCATCCAGGCGCCGACGGACACCTACCAGGTGACGACCCTCCAGGCCCAGAACGCCGCCTACTTCGACGCCGCGAGCCTGCGGATCCGTACGGGCGCCACCGTCACCGCGACCAACACGGTCCGCGGGGACCCGCGCGCGAGCCACGGCGGCACCGCGGTCTGGGACTCCTTCACCGCGATCGAGGATCCCGCGAACAACGTGAGCCTGGACGTCCAGCGGCAACGGCTCGCCTTCGACCGGCGCGACGCCCGGCTCACCAACTGCTGCGGCGTCTCCGTCCAGGGCGATCCCAAGGTGCGGCAGTCGGGCATCGGACTGTTCTGGCCGGTCGACGTGAAGAAGCGGACGTACCAGCTGTTCGACCTCCCGACCAGGCGCACGTGGCCGATCGCCTACGACGGCGAGGAGCGGGTCAACGGGGTACGGGCGTACCGTTTCGTCCAGCACGTTCCCGACACCCGGGTCGTGGGCGCGGTGCCCCCTCTCCCCGGTGAGCTGCTCGGCCTCGGCGCGAAGTCCGGGACCGTGACCGCCGACCGCTACTACCAGGCCGACGTGACCTACTGGATCGACCCGCGCACCGGAGCGCCGCTGAACCAGCGGGAGAAGGTGCTCTCCACGCTGCGCTCGCGTACGGGCGGCGGCCGGCTCGTCGTCGCCGACCTGGACCTGCGCATGGTCGCCAGGTCCCAGCGGCAGCTGCTCGACAAGGCCGACGACGGCGCCCGCTCCATCAGCGTCGTGACCTTCGTGATCCCCCTGGTGTGCGTGCTCGTCGGGCTGGTGTCCATCGCCTGCGGGGCGCTGACCCGCGCCCAGGGAAGGCGCGCCGACCGGGCGAGGCCGGCCGCCGCCGAGCCCGTACCGGCGGAGTGAGCGTGCCGGAGGGTTCGGCGGCGATGGCGGAGCTGTTCGCCGCGGTCCTGGACACGCATGCCGACGGGGCGGCGCTCGTCGAGACCGGCCGGACCCTGACCTTCGGCCGGTGGTGGGAGGAGTCCGGGCGGGTCGCGAGCGGCCTGGCCGAGCTCGGCGCCGGCCCCGGCGACGTGGTGGCCCTCCACCTGCCCTCGGGCTTCGACTTCGCCTGCTGCCACCTCGGCGCGCTGCGCCTGGGCGCGGTGGTCTCCGGCGTCAACCCGCGGCTCGGCCGCACCGAGGTCGGCCACATCCTCGGCCGCGCCCGCCCCGCCGTCCTCATCACCGGCACGCCGGAGGCGGTGCCGTTCGACGGGACGGCCCGTACGCCCGCGGAGCTGGCCGGCCCGCCCGGCGCGGTCCCGTCGGTCGAGGGGGTCCGCGCCGTCCCATGCGACGCGCCCGCCGTCATCGTCTGGACCACCGGCACGACCGGCCTGCCGAAGGGCGCCTGGTTCGACCACCGGGCGCTCCGGTTCATCGCCGAGAACCTAGGGCCGCTCAGCGCCCCGTACGACCGCAAGCTGATGCCGGTCCCGTTCGCGCACGCGGGTTACCTGACCCGGATCTACGACCAGCTCATCCACCGCTCCGCGCTCGTGCTCACCCCTCCGGTCTGGACGGCCGAGGCGATGCTCGACGTCCTCGTACGGGAGCGGGTGACCGTGGGCCAGGGCGTGCCGGCCCAGTGGGAGAAGCTCATCCGCCTCGACCGTCTCGCCGACGCCGACCTGTCGCGGCTGCGCCTGGTCGCCACCGGCGCGAGCCGGGTACCGGCGTCCCTGGTCACCGCGATGCGCGAGCGCCTGGGGTGCCCGGTCGTCGTACGGTACGCCAGCACCGAACTGCCGCTGGCGTTCGGCACGGGGGTCGGCGATCCGCCGGAGATCGTGGCGACGACGGTGGGCCGGCCGCTGGCCGGCGTGGAGGCCGAGATCCGCTCCCCCGCGGGCGAGCCGGTCGCCCCGGGGACGACCGGTCGCGTCGCCCTGCGCTCGCCGGGCGCGATGCGCGGCTACTGGCACGACCCCGGACGCACCGCCCGGACGCTGTCACCGGACGGCTGGATCACGACGAACGACCTGGGCTCCCTGGACGCGGCGGGCAACCTGACCGTCGTGGGCCGCGCCGACGACGTCTACATCCGCGGCGGCTACAACATCCACCCCGCCGAGGTGGAGGCGGCGCTGCTGGCCCATCCGGGGGTGGCCCGCGCCGCCGTCGTGGGCACCCCTGCCCCGGTGATCGGCGAGATCGGCGTGGCCTTCGTCGTACCGGCGTCCGCCTCCTGCCCGGCCGCCGACGAACTGCGTGCCTGGTGCGGCGAACGCATCGCCGACTACAAGCGGCCCGACGTCGTGGTCTTCGTCGACGACCTGCCGGTCAACGCGACCTTCAAGGTCGACGTGACGAGACTCCGCGCCCTCGCCGCGCGGGCGGTGGCGCGCGCCGGTTAGGGCGCGGCGACGAGATCGCGGACGCGGGGGATCACCTGGGTGCCGTACAGCTCGATGGCCGTCATGAGCTTCTCGTGCGGAAGGCCGCCGATGCCGTACTTGAGGTCGAACCGGGTGGCGCCGAGCACGGAGAGGCCGGCCGCGATCTTGCGTGCGACGGTCTCCGGGGAGCCGACGTACAGGGCGCCGTGCGGTCCGATCTCACGTTGGAAGGACGCCTCGGTCGGCACGGCGAAACCGCGGATGGCGCTGTAGTGGCGCAGCACCTTCAGGTAGTAGGGCCAGAACTCCTCGCGGGCCTGTTCGTCCGTGGCGGCGACGTGGCCGGGCGCGTGGACGCCCACCGGCCGCTCCTGGTGGCCGAAGCGCTGCAGGGCCTGCCGGTACAGCTGAGAGAACGGCGCGAAGCGCGCCGGATCGCCGCCGATGATGGCCAGCATCAGCGACATGCCGTGCCGGGCGGCGCGGACCACCGACTGCGGGCTGCCGCCGACGCCGACCCAGACCGGGAACGCCCCGGACTCCGGATAGGGCACGACGTCCTGCTCGTACAGGGCCCCGCGGGTCTTGCCCTGCCAGGTGACCGGTCCGCCCTTGACCAGTTCGGCGAACAGCTCGGTCTTCTCCTCGAAGAGCTGCTCGTAGTCGGCGAGGTCGTGGCCGAACAGCGGGAAGGAGTCCACGCTCGCCCCCCGGCCGAGGATCACCTCGGCCCGGCCGCCGGAGACGGCGTCGAGGGTGGAGTAGCGCTGGAACACCCGTACCGGGTCGTCGGAGCTCAGCACGGTGACGGCCGAGCCCAGCCGGATCCGGGAGGTACGGGCGGCGATCGCGGCGAGCACCACGTCACCGGCCGGCATGGGCATGTCGGGAGTGTGGTGCTCGCCGATCCCGAAGAAGTCCGCACCGGCCTGATCGGCGAGGACGCCCTGTTCGACCACATTGCGGATCGACTGGGCGTGCGAGAGCGGGCGGCCCTCGGCGTCGTCGGTGGCGTCGCCGAAGGTGTCCAGCCCGAGTACGAGCGGAAACGCGGTCGTGGTCATGTCTCTCCTGTGATCTGTCGCCGGAGACCGTTCAGGCGGCCTCGGCGGTACGAACGGCCTGCTCGAAATCGGCTCGGCCCAGGGCCGCCCCGAACACCGGTCCGCCCGGTCCGAGGAGGCGGCCGGACCTCAGGCCCGCCAGCCGTACGGCGTCGTAGCCGATGCGCTCGATGACCGCGGCGACCCGCGCGACCGCGTCCGCGTCGTCGCCGGCGACCCCGAGCGCGCGCCGGTCCGGCGCGCCGGGCGGCCTGCGGTCGGCGTCGAGCTCGTGGTAGCCGAGGTGGTTGAAGGTCTTGACGACCGTCGCCCCGGCCAGCCGTCGCGCGACGATCTCGCTGCTGCCGTACCGGCGGTCCTCGAACATCGGCTGAACACCGTCGACGGGCGGCCAGTAGTTCATCGTGTCGACGACGAGCCGGCCGGCCACCAGGGCCGGGTCGAACGCCGCGAACCTGTGCAGCGGGATCGCGAGCACCACGAGGTCGGCGCCCCGTACCGCGTCGGCCGCCCACTGGGGCGCGGCGCCGGGCGCGAGCACCCCGGTGATGAGCGCGATCTTCTCCGGGTCGCCGGAGGCCGCGATCGACACCTCGTATCCGGCCTCGATCGCCACCCGCGCGATCACGGGGCCCACATGCCCGGCCCCCAGCACCGTGATCTTCACGGGTTCCCCGCTCATGCCGCTTCTCCCTGTCATCCGCCGACAGCGAGCATAAACGGACTTTACCCCGCTTCGTATTCCGGCCGTAGAGTGGACCTCGTGGACCGGCCCGTCATCAGCAGGGGAACGCCCCTCACCGAGCGCGCCGACGCCGCGCGCAACCGGCTGCTTCTGCTGGCCACGACCCGCGAGATGCTCGCCGAGCACGGCGCCGACAGGCTGACGATGGACGACCTGGCCGAACGCGCCGGCCTGGGCAAGGGGACGGTGTACCGCCGCTTCCGCACCCGCGCGGGGATCTTCCAGGCGCTGCTGGACGACGACGAGCGCGCCTTTCAGGAACAGGTGCTCGGCGGGCCGCCACCGCTGGGCCCCGGCGCCACGCCGCTGGACCGCCTCATCGCCTACGGACAGGCCCGGATCGGCTTCCTGATCGAGCACCGCGACATCGCCCGCGCCGCCCTGGACGGCAACCGGCCGGTACCCGCCGGATCGCAGACCCCGATCTCCCAGACGCACATCCGGATGCTGCTCGGGCAGCTGGACCTCGGCGCCCCCGATCCGGACATCCTGGCCGTCCAGCTCACCGGCGCCCTGGACGGCCCGCTTCTGCTCTACCTGTCGTCCGACCTCACCGAGCCCGCCGCCGAGACCGGGGAACGCGTGGCCCGCAGCTGGCAGGACCTCGTCCGGCGCATCTGCCGGCCCTGAGACGGGAAGCCGCCAAGGCTCGGCGGCGTTGCCGAGACGTGCCCTCAAGCTCCGTTGACCTCCGGCCGGCCGACACCGACACGCGCGTCCGGCCGGTCGGGGTGGTCGTGATCGGCGCGGGGCAGGCCGGTCTCTCGGCCGCGTACCACCTGCGGCGCCGGGGCTTCGTGTCGGCGACCGGCCTCGACGACGGCGCGAACCGGGGATTCGTGGTCCTGGACGGCGAGGCGGGTCCCGGCGGCGCGTGGCGGCATCGCTGGCGTTCCCTGCGGATGGCGACCGTGAACGGCATCTACGACCTGCCGGGCATGGCGCGGCCGCAGCCGGACCCCTGTGAGCCGAGCGCCGACGCGCTGCCGAGGTACTTCGCCGGCTACGAGGCGAGACACGAGCTACCGGTGCTGCGGCCGGTCCAGGTCCACGCCGTGGAACGCGTCGACGACGATCCGCGCGGCCGGCTGCTCGTACGGACGAGCGACGGCTCATGGTCGGCACGCGCGGTCGTCAACGCGACCGGGACCTGGACGAAGCCGTTCTGGCCGTACTACCCGGGGCGTTTCGCGTTCGCCGGGCGGCAGCTGCACGTGGCCGACTACGTGTCGGCCGGGGAGTTCACCGGCCGGCACGTACTGGTCGTCGGCGGCGGCATCTCGGCCGTGCAGCTACTCGACGAGATCTCCCAGGTCGCCACGACGACGTGGTTCACCCGGCGCGCGCCGGTCTGGAACGACGGGCCGTTCGACCGGGAGGAGCTCGGCCGCGCCGCCGTGGCGCGCGTGGAGGAACGGGTACGCCAGGGGCTGCCGCCGGGCAGTGTCGTGTCCGTCACCGGCCTGGTGTGGACGCCGGCGCTGCGTGCCGCCGCGGCCCGCGGCGCGCTGGAGCGCCGTCCGATGTTCACCCGGATCGAACGCGACGGGGTGAGGCTCGCCGACGGCGGCTTCCAGCCGGCGGACGCGATCCTGTGGGCGACGGGCTTCCGCGCGGCGCTGGACCACCTCGCCCCGCTGGGGCTGCGCGCACCCGGCGGCGGCGTCATCATGGACAGGACGACGGTCGCCGCCGAGCCGCGCGTGCACCTGATCGGTTACGGACCGTCCGCGTCCACCGTCGGCGCCAACCGTGCCGGCCGTGACGCGGCGAACGGCCTGGCCACCCTGCTCGCCGTGGGCGAGGATCGGCAATGATCGCCCAGGCCGTCAGGCGGAGAGCGCGTCGGCGAGCCGGCGGGCGTGTTCGTCCGGGCCGCCGAAGCACGTCTCCAGGACCCAGGCGCGCTTCAGGTACAGGTGGGCCAGGACCTCCCAGGTGAAACCCATCCCCCCGTGCACCTGCACGCAGGAACGGCCGCCCGACGTCGCGGCGTCGTCGGCGAGGACCTTCGCCGCCGAGACCGCCTCGTCCGGGTCGCCGGCCGCCGGGTCGTCCACCGTCAGCGCCGCCACCAGGACCGCCGCGCGGGCCAGGTCCACCCGTACGAGCGAGTCGGCCAGCAGGTGCTTGACCGCCTGGAACGAGCCGATCGCCCGGCCGAACTGCGCACGTTCTCTCGCGTAGCCGGCGGCCAGGTCGAGGCCGCCCTGCGCCACCCCCACCTGCAACGCGGCGGTGAGGGCCGTGCCGTGGAGCCGCCAGCGGGCGGCCGCGGCGGCCGGGCCGATCCGCCGGCCCCGCGCCTCACCGGTCAACGGGCCGGTCACGTGCCAGACCGGGCTCAGCGGGTCGAGGGGCGTCGCGACCGGCACCGCCTCCAGCCGTTCGGCCGGCAGCAGGAACAGGCCGTCGTCGGTCACGATCACGACGTGGGACGCCAGGCCGAGGTGCTCCACGACCGGCACGGGATCGGCGGTGTCGAGCGTCGTGACGACCGCGCCGCCGTCCGCTGCCCCGGACACCGGGTCGTCCGGCAGGGCGGCCGTCAGGAGGGTCGCCACGAGCGGGCCGGGCACGAGCGAGCGCCCGAGCTCCTCCAGGACGACGGCCGCGTCGGCCAGACCGCGTCCCACGCCGCCGGCCGCCTCGGGAACGGTCAGCGCGAAGACGCCCAGCTTCGCCAGGTCCCGCCAGCCGTCGCCCACGGACGCGGGGGCCTCCGCCGCCGCGCGCAGCCGGTCGGCGCTCCAGGCCCGCGCCAGGTGGTCCCGGAGGCCCGCCCGCAGGTCGCGCTGGTCGGCGTCGAGCGTCAGGTCCATCGCGGCTCCTTCGGCATGCCGAGGACGCGCTCGGCGAGGATGTTCCGCTGGATCTGGGAGGTCCCGGCGGCGATCGTGTACGAGAGCGTGTTCACCCGGTCCTCGACGATCCGGCCGGCGAACGTCCCGGGCAGGTCGCTCATCGCCAGCGAGGCTCGGCCGAGCACGTGCGCGCCCAGGTCCGCGATCCGCTGGCGGCTCTCGGTGAACCGCAGCTTGAACACCGAGGCGCCCCGTACCGGGACCATGCCCGCCGACGCCTCGGAGACGTTCTTGCGGACGAGCGCCCACAGGCCGGTCAGCTCGGCGCTGAGCCGGCCGACGTCGCGGCGCAGCGCGGCGTCGTCCCAGAGGGTCCGGCCGTCCGGCCCGCGGGTCGTCCGCGCAAGGGCCGCGATCTCCTTCAGCAGCGCCATCGAGTCGACCACCTCGCCGATGAAGGCGGTGCCGCGCTCGAAGGAGAAGGTCACCATGGCCACCCGCCACCCGTCGTTCTCGGCGCCGACCCGCGCGGACACCGGCACCCGTACGCCGTCCAGGACCAGCTCGGCGAACTCGTCGCTGCCGACGGCCGTACGGAGCGGCCGGATCTCCACCCCCGGCGTGTCCATCGGCAGGATCAGCCACGTGATCCCCTTGTGCCTGGGCGCCTCGGGGTCGGTACGGACCAGCAGCTCGCAGTAGTCGGCCACGGTCGCGTGCGAGGTCCACAGCTTCCTGCCGTTGAGAACATAGTGGTCTCCCTCGCGTACGGCGGTCGTGCGCAGGGCGGCGAGGTCGGAGCCCGCGTCGGGCTCGGAGAACCCCTGGCACCACACCTCCTCCCCGCGCAGGATCCGGGGCAGGTGACGGGAGCGCTGCTCGCCGGTGCCCTCGGCGATCAGGGTGGGCCCGGCGTGCAGCAGGCCGACGAAGCCGGCGCCGACGTACGGTGCCCGTGCCCGAGCGGTCTCCTCCAGGAAGATCAGCTGTTCGACGGGCGAGGCGCCCGCGCCGCCGAACTCGGCCGGCCAGTCGATCCCGGCGTAACCGGCGTCGAAGACGGTCCGCTGCCACCCCAGGTCGTAGCGGCGGCGGGCGGGCCAGTCGTCACGGCCCGGCTTGGGCGGCAGGGCGGGCAGCGTCTCGGCGAGCCAGGCCCGCAGCCGGTCGCGGAAGGCGAGTTCGCGGGCGGTCAAGCGCAGGTCCACATCGACTCCCGGCGTCCGGTGAACGCGCGGCCGGCGCGCGTTCGCAGAATAGGCCCGTCACCAGCCGCGAAACTCGGGTTCGCGGCGCTCGACGAACGCGCGGACGCCCTCCTGGCCGTCCGCGCTGGTCATGTTGATCTCCGCCGCCTGCGCCTCCTCGACGAGGGCGGTGGAGCGGTCGACGTCCAGCGACCGGTTGATCAGCCGCTTGCCCAGGCCGAGCGCCACCGTGGGACCCGCGGCCAGCCGCGCCGCCCACTCGGACGCCGTCGCGCGCAGCTCGGACGCGGGGACCACCCGGTTGACCAGGCCCATGCGGTACGCCTCCGCCGCCGGCAGGTCCTCGCCGAAGAAGACCAGTTCCTTGGCGCGCTGCGGGCCGACCAGGCGGGCGAGGAGGTACGCGCCGCCGCCGTCGACGACCAGGCCGCGCCGCACGAAGACCTCGATGAACCTCACCGGCTCGGCGGCCAGCACGAGGTCGCACGCGTACGCCAGGTGGCAGCCGATGCCGGCCGCGGTGCCGTTGACCACGGCGATCACCGGCTTCTCGCAGTCGAGGACGGCCGCGACGAGCCGCTGCGCCCCGCCCGCGATCGCCCGTGCCACCGAACCGGCCGGCCGCTCGGGCACGCCCTCCGGCGCGGGCGTGGCGCTCAGGTCGGCCCCCGTGCAGAAGTGCCGGTCGCCGGCCCCGGTGAGGAGGACCACCCGGATCCGCGGGTCGCCGCTCGCCCGGCCGAGCAGGCCGATGATGCGTTCGCGCTGGTCGCCGGTGATCGCGTTGCCGGATCTCGGGCGGTCGAGGGTCAGCCACGCGACGCCGTCCGAGGAGACCTCCCACCGGAGGTCGCCGGACTCCTCGGCCACCGGACACCACCGCCCTTCAATTGATTTAATATATAACATCAAATAGCGCGCACGGCGAAGGGTGAGACGCGTGAACGAGAAGGTCTACATCCACGAGTTCATCTCCATCACCCGCCAGAACCGCGCCCGCTACATGCACCACATGGCCGCGAACTGGAGCCCGATCGCGCAGGAGGCACGGCAGCAGCTCTGCTACGGCGTCTGGGGCGTCGTCGGCTCCACCGGGCACTGGCCCCAGGTCGTGAACATCTGGGAGGAGGACGGCTTCGACGGGCTGGCCGCCTCCTTCCGCCTCGAACTCGGCAACGCGCGGCTCCAGGACCCCGCCCTGGAGAAGTGGTGGGCGGCGGCGGCGGACCTGCGGTCGGGCGGCTTCGACCGCCTGATCGTCCCCCACCCGGACACGCTGACCATCGAGGAGCTGTGCGCCGAGCAGGCCGGCGGCGAGGTCTACGCTCACGAGCTGGTCAAGGTCACACCCGGCACCGCCCGCCGGTTCCTCGACACGGCGCTGGACGGGGCGCGCGGGGTCCTCGGCCGCGCGGGCTGGCGGCTCGCCGGGGCGTGGTCGACCGCGATGCGAGACGACGACGAGTGCGTCCTGCTCTGGAGCATCCCGACCTGGGAGGCCTGGGCGGCGGTCGAGCGCGAGGCGGCCGGCGGGCGCGGCCCGATGCCCGGCGACGCGGCGCTCGTCCGCGGGCGCGAGCGCATCCTGCTCGTCGACTCCCCGCTGTCGCCGCTGCGCACCGGCCGCCAGCCCTCGCGCGATGACCGTACCGACTGGGTGGACTGAACCCCCCTCAGCGCGTGCCGAGGACGGAGACGAAGCTCACCATCTCGCCCGGGTAGCCGCCCAGGTTCTGGGTCAGCGCGAGGGACCGCGACCCGTACGTGGAGATCCGGCGCTCCGGCGGCGCCTCGCCACGGAGCTGCAGCCACGCCTCGAACACCATGCGCAGTCCCGAGGCCCCGGTCGGGTGCCCGAAGGACTTCAGGCCACCGTCGGGGTTGACCGGCAGCTCGCCCTCCCGGTCGAAGTCGCCCGCCAGCACCCGCTTCCAGGCGGTCCCGCGGTCGGCCAGGCCCAGGTCCTCCATCAGCACCAGCTCGGTCGGCGTGAAACAGTCGTGTACCTCGGCCATCGCGAGCTCGTCGCGGGGCGAGACGACGCCCGCCTGCCGGTACGCGTCGGCGGCGGACGCGGCGACCTCGGGAAACGTCGTGTAGTCATACTCCGGGTCGGTCAGGCCCGACCCGTCGCCCGCCACCAGGGACAGCGCCTTGATCAGCAGCGGCCGGTCCGTGTACCGGTGCGCCTCCTCGGCCCGTACGACGACGGCCGCCGCCGCCCCGTCCGCGACGCCCGCGCAGTCATAGACCGAGAGCCCGCCCGCCACCGGCGGCATCGCGCTGAGCCGCTCGACGGACATCTCCTTGCGGAACTGCGCCCGGGGGTTGCGCGCCCCGTTGGCGTGGTTCTTGGCCGCGATCCGGGACAGCACGGCGCGCATGTCCTCCTCGCTCACCCCGAAGCGGCGGCCGTAGGCCGGGGCGACCATCGAGAACATCGCGGCGGCGGTCAGCGTGCGCTGCGTCCCGTCGCCGGGGATCGGGAACGCGTTGAGCCCCTGGTAGCCCGAGTCCTTCACCTTCTCGACGCCGACCGCCATCGCGACGTCGTACGCGCCGCTCGCCACGGCGTACGCGGCCTGGCGCAGTGCCTCCGAGCCGGTGGCGCAGAAGTTCTCCACCCGGGTGACGGGCCGGTCCCGCAGCCGCAGCGGGCGGGACAGGGTCAGGCCGCTCATCCCGGACTGCGCCGTACCGAGCCAGTAGGCGTCGACCCGCTCCCGGTCCACCCCGGCCGAGCCGTACGCCTCGTGCACCGCCGCGACGAGGAGTTCGTCGACGCCCTTGTCCCAGTGCTCGCCGAACCTCGTGCAGCCCATGCCCACGATCGCGACGCGGTCCTTGATCCCGTTCGAGGTCACCTCACCGCTCCTCTCCCGGTGCGCGGACCGGCCGGGCCTTCCAGAAGTAGTTGTGCACGCCCTCGGCGGTGAACAGCCGGCGGAACGTCATCTCGACCCGGCCGCCCACCCGCACCTCGTCCTCCTCGACGTCGGTCAGCTCGACCGGCAGCCGCCCGCCGCCGTCGAAGTCCACGACCGCGAACACCACCGGCGGGCTCGGGGAGTAGGCGAGCCGGTCCACGGTGAAGGCCGCGATCGTCCCGGTGGCGTCGGCCATCGGGCGGTGGACCTCGTCCAGCGGCGACGGCGGCAGCCGTACGGTCCGGCCCTCCTGCGACCCGACGAGGCCGTACTTCCAGTCGCGGCCCCGCGCGGCGGCCGACGCGGAGGGCCGCGCGGGCGCCGGCCGCCGTGGCGGCTCGACCCGCAGCTGCCCCCGCCACCGCAGGTAGGTGCCGTAGCCCACCGGTCCGCCCGCCTCCGCCTGGGCGCGCACCCGCTCGGCCGCGGGCGGCGCGTGGTCCGCGAGTGCGCCGGTCGTACGGAAGACGGCCGCGTCCGCGCCGTCGGCGAGCGTGAGCAGGACGACGATCCGGTCCGCCCCGCCGCTCTCCAGTGCCGCGGCCAGCAGGAGCGCGGGCTGGGCGGCCCCGACGTTGCCGACGGTCGCGTCGAGCCGGTCCGCGATCCGGGCGGGCGGGACGCCGGAGCGCGCGGCGACGGCGCCCGCCGCCCGTCCGTGGAGCCCGGCCACGATGAGGGTGCCCACGTCCTCCGGGCCGAGGCCGGCCGCGCCCAGCGCGAGCGTGAGCGCCTCGATGCCGAGCCCGGTGTACCGGCCGGCGCCGAACCGCTCCTCCCACAGGTGCGAGGCCGCCTCCCCCGGGGCGCGCCACCGGTCGAGGAACTCCTCGGTGAGCGAGGTCCAGCCCAGCGACTCCGCGAGCAGCGGCCCGTCCGCGTCCGACCCCACGAGCAGCGCCGCCGCGCCGTCGCCGCCGGCCGCCTCGTCGGCGCCGCCCGGCGCTCCGGTACGCCGGTCGGCGGCCACGACGAGGGACGGCTCGGCGGCGGCGAGCCCCGCGCGCAGCGCGCCGGAGGCCGAGCGGACCGCCCCGGCCAGGTCGTACGCGGCGACACTCGGGTCGAGGCGCAGCGCGGCGTGCAGCGCGGCGGCGTTCGTGCGGTCCGCGTACGCGGGGTCGGTCGTGGCGAACCACAGGGCGCCCGGCGGGCATGCGGCCCCGCGCAGCGCGCGCCGCGCCGCCGCCACGCCCATGGTCGTGGTGTCCTCGTCGTAGGAGGCGACGGTACGGAATCCCGTGCCGCCCCCGGCGCCGGCGACGGGCCCGATCCCGGCGCGGTCGAGCCGCCCGTACGGCAGATAGCTCCCCCACCCCAGGATTCCGCGCATACATCTCATCGTAGTTGTAAATTGCATAAAAGATATAACCTACGATTGGACTCCAGTCATGACGTTCGACACGGCGGACGCCCCGGCCGGGCCGCTCGACGGCGTCCGTGTCCTGGCGCTCGAGCAGATGCAGGCCCTCCCCTACGCGACCCAGCTGCTCGGCCGGCTCGGCGCCGACGTCGTCAAGGTCGAGCCGCCGAAGGGCGGCGACTCGGGGCGCGCCTCGCTGCCCGCCATGACGGACCCGGCGGGCCGCCGCGTCGGGGCCACGTTCCTGCGCAACAACCTGGGCAAACGCAGCATCTGCGTGGACCTGAAGGACCCGCGGGGCCGCGACCTGGTGCTCCGCCTCGCGCCCCGGTTCGACGTGATCGCCGAGAACTCCCGGCCCGGCACGATGGCCCGGCTCGGCGTCGGCTACGACGACGTCGCCGCGGTCCACCCGGCCGGTGTCTACGTCTCGGTGTCCGGGTTCGGCGGCCTCGACGCGGGTCCGTACCAGGAGTGGCCCGCCTTCGCCCCGATCGTCGAGGCCATGTCCGGCATCTACGAGATGAAGCGCACCGGCGATCGGGCGCCGTCCGTCGCCCCGGTCGGCGCGCTCGGCGACATCGGCGCGGCGCTGTTCGCCACCGTCGGCATCCTCGCCGCGCTCCGCCACCGGGAGCACACCGGCCGGGGCCAGTACGTCGACATCGCGATGTTCGACGCGATGATCGCCATGACGGACATCGTCACCAACTTCTGGTCCATGGGCCTGCGGAACGGCGACCTCGGCCCGCTGATCATGCACGGCTTCCGCGCCGAGGACGGCTGGTTCGTCCTGCAGGTCGCCCGCGAGGCGCACTTCGCCCGGCTCGCCGGCCTGATCGGGCGCCCGGAGTGGCGGACCGACCCACGCCTGGCCACGCGGCAGGGCTGGGTCGACCATCTCGAAACGGTCATCCGGCCCGCCGTGGAGGGCTGGGCGGCCGGGCTGACCAAGGTCGAGGCCTGCCGGGCGCTCGGCGCGGCCGGCATCGCCGCCGGCCCGTGCCTGTCCGACGAGGAGGTCGTCGCGGACCCGCACGTGGCCGCGCGGAACATGCTCGTCGAGGTGCCGCGCACCGACGGCGTACCGCAACCGGTCCTGGTCCCGGGCAACCCGGTGAAGATGAGCGCGGCGCCTTCCGCGCGCCGCGCCGGCGGGGCGCGCGAGGAGCACCGGCCGCCCTGGCTCGGGGAGCACACCGCGGCGGTCCTGACCGCCGAGCTCGGCCTGTCCCCCGGCGAGATCGACGCGCTGACGGCCGACGGCGTGATCGCCTGAAGGCCCGGACGATAGGATTCGAGGCGGCCCCCAGGGAGAGAAACTCGTCCTCGATGACCGAACGCAGTCTGCGCGAGCAACGCCGCGAACGCCGGCGGGCGCTGAGCAAGGACCAGATCCTCGACGCGGCCGAGCGGGTCTTCGCCCGTAAGGGCTTTCACGAGGCGGCGCTACGCGAGATCGCCGAGCTGGCGGAGTTCTCGGTCGGCGCCGTCTACGGCTTCTTCCCCGGCAAGGACGACATCTACCGGGAGATCTTCCTGCGCCGGGCCGCGGAGTTCCTGCCGGGCATGCGCGGGGTGCTGTCGACCGACGCGCCGCCGCGGCGGCAGCTGCTCGACCTCGCCGACTGGCAGGTCGGTTTCTTCCGCCGCTTTCCGGAGTTCGGCCGGCTGGTGCTGCGCGGCGGCTCGATCGCGCCGCCGCTGTCCGAGCCGCACGGCGACAGTCAGATCCTGCACAACTTCCAGACCGCCCAGCAGATGCAGGCCGACCTGTTCGAGCGCGGCCGGCGGGCGGGTGAGCTCCGCGCCGGAGACCCCCCGCTGCTGTCGCGGATGTTCTCCGGGCTGGTCAGCGCGTTCCAGGCCGTGGAGCTGTCCGCGGACGCGCCGGCGGGCGACCTCGCGCGGCTCCACGAGGTGATCGAGGCCGCGTTCGTCGTGGCTGGAGAGTAGGCGCCCTCACTCCGTGACCCGGGCCGCGCGCCGGGCCATGCGGAGGATGCCCTCCCGGTCGAGCACCTTGAACTCCCCGGTGGCCTCGACGGTGACCCGGCCGCGCTGGGTGAGCGTGCCGACCGTCCGCACCCGGCCGTTCTCGAACTCGGCGACCTCGCCCTCGAACCGGCACGGCTCGTGCAGAGCGGTCGGCCGCCGGTAGGTGATCTCCAGCCGTACGGTCGGGCCCGCGTAGCCCCCGGCGACGTTGGCCGCCGCCAGCACCAGGTCGAAGGAGGCCGCCAGCACGCCGCCGTGCACGCAGCCGGGCGGCCCCTCGTACGGCGCGGTGAACGTCCCCTCCAGGATCGACTTGGGCGGTTCGAGGGAGGCGGTCAGCGGCACGGCGAGCGGGTTGTGCCGCCCGACGACGACGTCGTAGGGCATGTGGCGCGCCAGGTCGCGCGGCACCAGGCCGTCCCGTTCGGCGCCGAACGTCCGGGTCTCCGGGATGTCCGACCCGTGCCGTTCCAGCGCGTCGGAGATCGCGTTCAACCCATGGGCCGCGGCCATCGTCGCCTCCGGGGAGGCCGTCGTGGTGCCGCACAGCTCGATCAGCCGGCGCACGGCGTCGGCGAGCGCGGCCGACTCCCCCTCCCGCCCGGCCAGGGCGGGATGGGCGAGGGGCGCCTCATCGCCGTTCCCGTCGGTGGACGGGCCGGGAACGCCGATCGGGATATCGCTCACCTGGTGTCCTCACGTCAGAGCCTGCCGCCCGTACGGAACTCCGGCGGCACCCAGGACGGCTCGCGCTTCTCGGCGAACGCGCGGGTCCCCTCGGTCATCTCCGGCCCGAACAGCAGGGAGTCGAACGTCATCCGGTCGACGCGGTCGTAGTTGTCGTTGATGATCCTCTTGAGGTGCAGCCTCGCCTGCGGGGCGGTACGGCAGATCTGCACGGCCGCCTCCTCCGCACGCTCCAGCACCTCATCATCCGGTACGACCCGAGAGAAGATACCCCAGCGCTCGGCCTCGTCCGCGGCCACCACCCGGCCGGTCAGCAGCATGTCGCGCGCCCGTGCGATCCCGATCTGGGCGGGCAGGTAGGCCGCGTAGCCGGTGTCGGCGATGCCCCGCAGCAGCTCAGGCGCCCGTACGGTCACGCTCCGCCCGGCCACGGCCACGTCCGACAGCATGGCGATCAGCAGGCCGCCGCCCTGCGCGAGCCCGTTGACCGCCGACACGACCGGTTTGGGGGAACGCCGGATCGCCTCGAACGGCGTGCAGTCGTTGCCGAGCAGGTCGGGGAAGTCCAGCCAGCGGTCCGGCTCGTTCCCGCGCAGCTCGCCGCCGGGCACGAACACGTCGCCCGTACCGGTGATGAGCAGGGCACTGAGGCCGGGGTCGCGGTTGACCAGGTCGACGGCGCGTCGGACGCCGAAGTACATCGCGCTGGTCAGCGCGTTGCGCGAGTCGGGCCGGTCGACGACGCACCAGGCCAGCGGGCCCTTGCGCTCGAACCGGAGGTACGGCGTGCCGAGGTCGTCGCCCGAAAGGCCCGCGGTCTCCCGCTCCGGCGTGCCCATCACCGGCGCTCGAAGGTCACGCCGGCGGCCTCACGGTCCCAGGTCGCCGGGGTGACGCCCTCGCCCTTGAGGATGTTCTTCGTCGTTCGGCCGGTCTCGCTGAGCGGCAGTTCGGCGCGGAACTCCAGGTAGCGCGGCACCGCGTAGTAGGGCAGCCGCTCGATCGCCCAGCGGCACAGCCGCTCCTCGGTCAGGGAGGCCGTCTCCCGGATGACGACGGTCGCCTTCACGTCGTCCTCTCCCACGTCGCTCGCCACCGCGTGCACGCACACGTCCTTCACGTCGGGGTGTTCGTGGAACACCTTCTCCAGTTCCCAGCTCGAGATGTTCTCGCCGCGCCGCCGCATGTAGTCGGCCTTGCGGTCGACGAAGTAGAGGTAGCCGTCCTCGTCCACGCGCCCGATGTCGCCGGTGTGGAACCACAGGTTCCGCCAGGCCGCCACGGTCGCCTCGGGCCGCCCCCAGTAGCCCTCGAACATGGCGTACGGCAGGCGCGGGCGGCAGACGATCTCGCCCTCGGCGCCGGGCGGCACCTCCCGGTCGTCGTCGTCGAAGATCTTGACGATGAACGTCTCGGCGTTGACCAGGCCCGCCGAGCCCGGCCGTCCCGGGCTGCCCGGCGGGAGCCAGGAGATGAGCGAGGCCTCCGTGGTGCCGTAGGCGTTGCTGAACGTGCCGACGCCGAAGCGCCGGTGGTAGATCGCGTCGATCTCGGGCGGGATCGGCGCGCCGGTGACCAGCCGCAGCGTCGTGTTGGCCTCCGGCCCGCCCGCGCCCCTGGCCTGGGGATGGTCGTCGGCGCGGGCGACGAGCACGGCCGGGGAGCCGAGCAGCGAGGCGATGGTCGCGCCGGTGCGGTCGATCTCCGGCCAGAAGCCCGAGACCGAGAAGCGCCGCGACAGCGCGGCCCGGCCGCCGCTGAGCAGCGTGCCGGTGAGCATGCAGGAGATGGCGTTGAAGTGGAACAGCGGCAGCGGGCTCCACACCACGTCCTCGCTGGTCCGCCCCCACGACGCGATGATCTGGCGGGCGATCGTCAGGTGGTAGTTGTGGCTGAGTGCGCACCCCTTGGACGGGCCGGTCGTGCCGCCGGTGTAGACGATCGTGCCCAGGTCGGAGGGCCGGACCGGCGCCGGAGGGCGGCCGTCGCCGGCCGCCGTCAGGTCGTCCCAGGAGTGGACGGCCGCCGTGACGCGGACCCCGGCGGGGTCGCCGACGACGACCAGGTGGCGCACGCTCTCGATGGAGTCGAGGACCTCCGCGGGGCGTGCGGCCAGGTCCCGCTGGACGATGACGACCGCGGTGCCGGCGTCGGAGAGCTGGTGCCGCAGCAGCGGCCCCTTCAGCGCGGTGTTGACCGGCACCGCGATCGCCCCGAGCCGGTGGATCGCGAACCAGGACAGCACGGCCGCGGGACCGTTCTCCAGGATGGTCGCGACGGTGGACCCGTGCCGTACGCCCAGCTCCGCCAGGGCGTTCGCCACGCGGGCCGCCGCGCGGTCCAGCTCGGCGGCGGTGTACGGCGTGCCGCAGCAGTCGATGAAGGGCGTGTCGGGCTCCCGCTCCAGGCGGCGCTCCAGCAGGTCGGGCAGGGTCTGTTGCTCTGCCACCACCCAGTCGGCCATCGAGGTTCTCCTCGCTTCGACCTCTAGATCAAATCATTAATACATTATCCATCTTGCTCCTGATCTGCGAGACCCTCTTGCCGGTCGAGCCGAACCGTTGTTCACTTTGCTGAAACCACCGTTCATACCGTCCGGCGAGGAGCAGCGATGAACGCTGAGGAACTCATCATGATCAGCGTCGACGACCACGTCGTGGAGCCTCCGGGCCTGTTCGAGAACCACATCTCCGGCAGGTACCGCGACCAGGCCCCCAAGGTCGTCAAGCAGAAGAACGGCGCGGACGTCTGGACCTTCGGCGGCTCGATCATTCCCAACATCGGCCTCAACGCCGTCGCCGGGCGCCCCAAGGAGGAGTACGGCATCGAGCCGACCGCCTTCGACGAGATCCGGCCCGGCACGTACGACATCGACGAGCGGATCAAGGACATGAACGCGGGCGGGATCCTCGCGTCCATGAACTTCCCGTCCTTCCCCGGCTTCAGCGGACGACTGTTCGCCGCGGCCGAGGACAAGGACCTCGCGCTCGCCGTGCTGCGCGCGTACAACGACTGGCACGTCGACGAGTGGGCCGCCGCGTATCCGGGCCGCATCATCCCGATGGCGCTGCCGATCCTCTGGGACGCCGAGCTGTGCGCCGAGGAGGTGCGCCGCGTCGCGCGCAAGGGGTGCCACTCGCTCACGTTCACCGAGAACCCCGCCACGCTCGGCTATCCGAGCTTCCACAGCGACCACTGGGACCCGCTCTGGCGCGCGGTCTCGGAGGAGAACGTCGTCGTCTCCATCCACCTCGGCTCGTCGGGCCAGCTCTCGGTGACCGCGCCGGACGCGCCCATCGACGTCATGATCACGCTGCAGCCGATGAACATCTGCCAGGCGGCGGCCGACCTGCTCTGGTCCCGCGTCATCAAGGGGTTCCCGGACATCAAGTTCGCGCTGTCCGAGGGCGGCACCGGCTGGATCCCGTACTTCCTCGACCGGATCGACCGCACCTACGACATGCACCACCTGTGGACCGGCCAGGACTTCGGCGACAAGCTGCCCAGCGACGTCTTCCGCGAGCACTTCCTCACGTGCTTCATCTCCGACCCGGTGGGTGTACAGCTCCGGAACCTGATCGGCATCGACAACATCGCCTGGGAGTGCGACTACCCGCACTCGGACTCGTCGTGGCCGAACGCGCCGGAGGAGCTGGCGGAGGTCGCCGAGGGGGTGCCCGACGCGGAGCTCGACAAGATCAGTTACGAGAACGCGATGCGGTGGTACTCCTTCGACCCGTTCGTCGGCCGTACGCGGGAGCAGTCGACGGTCGGCGCCCTGCGCGCCGAGGCCGCCGGGCACGACGTGAGCATCAGGGCCTCGGACAAGGGCCGGTTCGAGAAGTCGGTCGGCGTCGAGATCGGCAAGCTCGCCAAGGCCGCCACGGCGTGACTCACCGCGCGGCGGGCTCGGTCAGGTCGAGTCCGCCGCGGCCTCGGCGGGTTCTTCGAACATGCCGCGCTCGCGGAACAGCCGGACGACGTTGTCGCCCTGGCGGCGGAGCATCTTGGTGTACTCCGCGGCCGCGCGCTCGGCGTCGGCCTTGCGGATGGCGCGGACGATGGCGGCCGTGCCGTCGCGCTCGGCCTTGTCCGAGCCGGGCACCTGCTCGAAGAAGTTGCCCGGGACGATGCCGGTCATCTGGCCGAGCATGCTGCGCAGCCGCGGGGAGCTGGCGGCGTCGATGACCAGGCGGTGGAAGTCGAGCGTCAGCTCGTGCAGCCGCGCGACGTCGTCGCACCCGGCGATCTCCCGCTGGACCGGGGCGAGCCGGTCCGCGAGCGCGGCGCCGCGGCGCTCGACCGCGCACTTGACGCCGAAGCCGTAGAACAGGCCGTACAGCTCGTAGTGGTCACGGACCGAGGCCTCGTCGAGCGCGTTCACGAAGACGCCTCGGTGCGGGACGATGGTCATCCAGCCCTCGCGTTCGAGGGCGACGAGCGCCTCGCGAACGGGGATGCGTGACACGCCGAGCGTCTCGGCGATCGCGTCCTGGGGCACGCGCTGGCCCTGGCGCAGCACTCCGTCGAAGATCAGCCAGCGGATGTACTGCTTGACCTGCTCACCGCTGCTCATGCGCGAAAGCTGGGAGCCGGGGAGCGGAGTGGCGTCTCCGGCCGGCAGGTCCGATCGCCTGAGAGGTTGCTGACGGCGCGCGATCGTTCTCACTCCTCCATCCGGCGGACGGCGCTGCACCACCCGGGCCCGACCAAAGTTAGCAGCAGCGGGACCGGAGTCCGGGCGTTCGGCGGCGACGCCGGACGCCCGGGCGCCGTCACCGTACGGGCAGGTCCAGGCCCAGCAGTTCGATCGCGTTGCCCCGGGCGATCTTGTCGATCGCCGTCTGGTCGAGGTGGCCGAGCTGCATCGCGGCGGCCTCCCGTGAGTGCGGCCAGGTGCCGTCCTGGTGCGGGTAGTCCGTCTCGAAGGTCACGTTGTCGAGGCCGACCTTGTGGAGGATCTCCACGCCGACGGCGTCCTTGAAGAAGCAGCTGTTGATCTGCCGGTAGTAGTAGGTGGACGGCGGCTCCGGGCAGTTGTCCTTCCCGCGTGCCCAACCACGGTGGGTCTCCCACACGTCGTCGATGCGTTCGAGGAGGTAGGGGATCCAGCCGATCTGCGCCTCGGCGTACAGCAGCCTCAACCGCGGGAACCGGTGCAGCACGCCGGCGAACAGGAAGTCGGTCATGCTGGCGACGCTGTTGCCGAAGATGATCGTCGCGCCGACGGCGCCGGGGGCGTCGGAGGAGGTCTGCGGCGTCTTGGTGCCCGAGCCGATGTGCATCGCGACGACCGTGCCCGTCTCCTGGCACACCGCGAAGAACGGGTCCCAGTAGCCCGAGTGCAGGCTCGGCAGGCCGAGGTAGGCGGGAAGCTCGCTGAAGGCGACCGCGCGTACGCCGCGTGCCGCGTTGCGCCGTACCTCGGCGACCGCCAGCTCGATGTCCCACAGCGGCACGACGCACAGCGGGATCAGCCGTCCTCCGCTGGAGCCGCACCACTCCTCGACCATCCAGTCGTTGTAGGCCTCGACGCTCAGCCGGGCCAGCTCGCGGTCCTTGCCCCACAGGAAGATCTGGCCGCAGAAGCGCGCGTAGTTGGGGAAGCACATCTGCGCCTGGACGCCGTTCAGGTCCAGGTCGGCGAGCCGCTCGGCCGGGATCCAGCAGCCCGGCCGCATGTCGTCGTAGGTGATCCCGCCGGTGGTGACCTCGTCGGCGGGCACTCCGGCCGCCGCGATGTAGCGCTTGATCTGCGTTCTGGCCTCCTCGTAGAACCACCAGGCCACGTCGGGGCCCTCGGTCCCCGGGGTCTCGACGTACTTCCCGTCGACCAGCCGGACATCGCCGGCCGGCGCGTGGACGATCCTCGGGCCCGCCTCGCGGTGGCGCTGCGGGAGGCGGCTGCTCCACAGGTCCGGGGGCTCGACGACGTGGGCGTCCATGTCGATGATCGGCGGGATCTTTGCCAGTCGTTCGCTCAGCACGTCGGCGCCGACTACCTGGTCTGTCACGATTCACCTCGGGACGTATATCAGATCTTTTATACATTTTATGTGCAACGTGGGGCGACCGCGAGAGTGTCCTCCGGGTCATTCCCCCAAGTACCGGCGGGTCGCCGGATCGACCGGCGCGGTCAGGGCCGCCGTCGTCATGTCGATGAGGTTCTGTGCCACCACGGACAGCGGCAGCGGACGCCGCCTGCTCTCCTCGCAGTCCTCGACGATCGCCCGGTCCGCCATCGCGTGCATGATCGACTGCGACGCGACGACGAGGCGCTCGACGGCCAGTTCGCGGGGCATCGACGCGGACATGACCTCGACGAGCGTACGGGCGGCCAGGGTGAGCGCCGGGTCGACGATGGTCTGGACGTCCTCGATGGCCAGGCCCGGGTGGGACAGCATCGAGGTCCAGATCCGGATCGCGGCCCGCTCGCCGCTCCCCCGGCCGATGTACTCGGCGACCGGCAGGACGATCACCGCGACCAGGTCGCGCACCCGCGGCTCGCCGCCGACGATCTCGGCGTAGAGCTCCTCGTGGCGGGCCCGCAGCCAGGGCCCGTGGCGCTGCATGATCGCGCGCAACAGCCCGTCGCGGTTGCGGAAGTGGTAGTGCAGCGCCGCGGTGTTGCGCTGGCCCGCCGCCGTGTTGATCTCGTTGAGCGAGACGCCGGCGATGCCGCGCTCGGCCATCAGCCGCTCGGCGGCGTCCAGGATGCGCTCGCGCGTCCCGGCGCCTCGCGACGCGACGGCTCGCTCAGACACCACTGCCTTCCATCCGGCGTACGCGGCCCGGCACCCATGCCTCCTTCGGCACGTCCTCACCATAGAACTGCTTCGCCCAGTGGCGGAACTCGATGATGGGCCCGTCGCCCTTGATCAGCAGAGGCTTCTCGACGTAGACCTTGTTCTCCCAGATCGGCACGTCCTCGGCGATGGCGTCGACGAAGGTCTGGATCATCTTGGCGGCGAAGCCCGCCATCGACTTCGGCGTCGTGAAGACCCAGCGGATGTGGACGTGCTCGTCGTCGACGGGGCTGACCGAGGAGACGAAGGACATCACGCCCTTGAGCCGCAGCGCGCCGAGGCCGAGCCCGTAGGACCGGCGGACGAAGTCGACCGCGTGCCGCTTGCCGCTCTTGCTCGTGAACTCCTGCCGCTCGGTCACGGTCTTGACGAACCCGTCGTATTCCACGTCGCCGCCCGGCACCGTCTCCAGGCCGTGGACGTACTTGAAGTGGACGTAGTCGGCGTTGTTCTCGGCCATCTCCTGGCAGCAGGTCGCGAACCGGAACTCATGGAAGACCGGTTCGGTCCACTCCTCGTCGCCGAACTCCTCCATCGCCGGCATCTCGATGTACGGCTCGGCGGCCCCGAGGTGGTGCCAGGCGAAGACGAGGCCGAAGCGCTCGACGACGGGATAGGAGCGGACCCGCGCCTGCGGCGACGGCTCGGCGTCGGTGTAGGGCACGTCGAGGCAGCGGCCGGACACGCCGTCGAACCGCCAGGCGTGGAACGGGCACTCGAGCAGCTCTCCGGTGACCCGGCCGCCCTTCGCCAGGTTGGCCCCCAGGTGCGGACAGTGGGCGTCGACCACGTGGGCATCGCCGGACGCCGTACGGAACACCGCCAGGTCCCGCCCGAAGTAGTGCGCGGGCTCGACCTCACCGACCTTGATCTCATCGCTGCGCGCCACGGCGAACCAGCCGTTCGGGACCGGGAACGGGAAACGGGGCACGACGCCCTCCTCCGATTTAAAGAGAGTTCTTCAATCGAAGGTAACACCGGCCCCGCCGTCTGACCACAGCCCCGGACCCTCGTCGATGACGCCGAGAGCGCGCATGGCGGCCAGGTCTTCGGCGCCGTAACCGAGCTCTCTCAGCACCGGCTCGGTGTGCTCGCCGAGTGCGGGGATCGGGTCGAGCCGCATCTCCCAGTCCGCCGACTCCGGCGGTGGCAGCAGGGCCCGCAGCGGACCGGCGGGCGAGGCGACCTCCCGCCACCGGCCGCGTTCGGTGAGCTGAGGGTGGTCCAGCACCTCGCTCGGGCGGTTGAGCCGCGCGTGCCCGAGCCCGGCCGCCGCCGCGGCGCCGCGGCACTCGGCCAGCGTCCGGCTCCCCGCCCACGCGCCGATCGCCGCGTCGAGTTCCGCGCGGTGCTCGACGCGCCCGCGGTTGCTCCCGTACCGGTCGTCGCCCGCGAGGTCGGGCCGGTCCAGCACGTCGAGCGCCAGCCGCCGCCACTCGCGGTCGTTGGTGGTGCCGAGCACCAGCGTCTGCCCGTCCGCGGTGCGGTACGCGCCGTACGGGGCGACCATCGGCGAGCTCAGGCCGTTGGGCCGCAGGTCGGAGCCGCCGTAGCGGGCCTGGTTGAGGGCGAAGCCCATCCATTCGGTCACGGCGTCGAACAGCCCCACCGAGATGGCCGTCCCCTCGCCGGTCCGCTCGCGGACGAACAACGCGGTGAGCACGCTCGACAGGGCGTACATCGCGGCGCTGAGGTCGGCGACCGGGACGCCCGGTTTGGCCGGCTGCTCAGGAGTACCGGTGATGGCGCACGAGCCGGCCTCTGACTGGACCAGCAGGTCGTACGCCCGCTCCCCCGCGTACGGGCCGTCCCGGCCGTATCCGGAGATGTCAACCGTGATCAGGCGGGGATGCGCGGCCCGCAGCGCGGCCGGGTCCAGGCCCAGCCGTACGGCCGCGCCGGGCGCCAGGTTCTGCACGAGGACGTCGGCTCGCGCCACCAGCCGGGCCAGCGCCTCCCGGCCCAGCGGGTGCTTCAGGTCCAGCGCGACGGACTCCTTGTTCCGGTTGGCCCAGGTGAAGTGGGCGCTCATCCCCCGTACGACGTCGTCGTAGTCGCGGGCGAAGTCGCCGCCGGCGCGGTTCTCGATCTTGATCACCCGGGCGCCGAGGTCGCCGAGGTGCCGGGTGCAGACGGGGGCCGCCAGCGCCTGCTCGACGGCGACCACGACGATTCCGCGCAGAGGGTGCACTCGGACGCTCCGTAAAGCCGAATTTGATTCTATATATATAATATCCGAGTGATGCGTGAACGCGACGGTGCGCTGGTCGGCCTCTCGATCGACGACGGAGTGGCACGGATCCGCCTGGCCGACCCCCGGCACCGCAACGCGCTGTCCAAGCGGCTGAGCGACGACCTGGCGGCGGCCGTCGGCGCCGCGCTCGCCCAGGACGCCCGCGCGATCGTGCTGACCGCCGCGCCTCCCGTCTTCTGCGCGGGCGGCTCACTGGAGGGACTGCTCGACCGCACGACCCCGCTCGCGGACATGTACGCGGGCATGACGCGCCTGGCGGACGCCCCGGTCCCCACGATCGCCGCGGTGGGCGGCGCGGCGATCGGCGCGGGGGTCAACCTGCCGCTGGCCTGCGACGTCGTCATCGCCTCGCCGGACGCCCGGTTCGACCCGCGCTTCCTCGACGTCGCGATCCACCCCGGCGGCGGCCATCTGTGGCGACTGGCGCGGCGCGTCGGCTCACAGGGCGCGGCGGCGCTCGTCCTGTGCGGCGACACGCTCACCGGGCGAGAGGCCGCCGACCGCGGCCTGGCCTGGCGCTGCGTCGACGGTCCGGACCTGGAGCCGACCGCCCTGCGGCTGGCGCGGCGCGCGGCCGGGCGGTCCGCGCCGCTGGTCCGCCGTACGAAGGCCACGCTGCGCGACAGCGTCGCACTGTGCGACGCCTCGGACGCCGCCCGGCTGGAGCTGCGGGCGCAGCAGTGGTCGGTCGAGCAGCCGGAGTTCCCCGAGGCGGTAGGGCGGATCCGGCAGCGGCTCCGCGACGGTGAGACAACGAGTGACAGCGGGGGTTCCCATGTCGACTGACGCGGCGAGCGAGGCGGCCACGTCCCTGCCCGCGCCCAGCGGGGCGATGGTGCGGCGCAACAGCGGCGAGCAGGTCGCGCTCTACCTGCGCCGGCTGATCTTCGACGGCCACCTGCGGCAGGGCGACCGCGTGCCCCAGGACGAGATCGCCCACGTCCTGGGCGTCAGCCGGATCCCGGTCCGCGAGGCCCTGCTCTCACTCGAACGCGAGGGCTGGGTGACGATCAGGCCGCATCGGGGCGCCTTCATCGGCGCGCTCGACGAGGCCGCCGTACGCGACCACTACGCGCTCTACGGCCTCATCTACGGGTTCGCGGTCAGGCGCGCCGCCGAACGCAGCACGCCGGAGCTCGTCGAACGGCTGGCGGCGACGTGCGCGGAGCTCGACGGGGAGGACGACCCGGCGATCGTCTCCCGGCTCACTCGCCACTTCGACCGCCTCATCCTGGAGACCGCGAGCTCCCCGCGGCTGCGCGCGGTGCTGCGCGGGATGGTCGGCATCGTGCCGGGCAACTTCTTCGCGCTCGTCCCGGGCTCGATCGCGGTGGAGCGGACCGGCAGCAAGGCCATCCTCGAGGCCATCCGGCGGCACGACGCCGAACAGGCCACCGAGGCGTACGCGACGATGCTGAGGCGGCAGGGCGACCTGGTCGCCGACCTGTTCACCTCCCGCGGCCTGTTCCCAGGCCCCGGGGCCTAGCCTGGACCGATGACCACGGCTCAGCGGCTGCGCGTGCTGGCTCGTCCCTACCTCGTCGACTTCGTCGAGGACGGAAGTCTCCCCGCCGACGGCCGGTGGACGGCGCTGGTGCGGGCACCGGAGGGCCTGACGGTCGTCCGCGAGGCGCCCCCGGCCACCGGGGACGGGCTGTGGGCCGGGCTGTACGGCGGTGAGACCGCCCATGGGCCGGACACTCCGGGAATGCTGGCCGCGCTGGTCGGGCCGCTGGCCCAGGCCGGGATCGCGGTCTTCGTCGCGTCGACGTTCCACGCCGACCTGCTGCTCGTGCCGTACGAGCGGCTCCCGGAGGCCGTCGAGGTGCTCCGCGGCGCCGGGCACGAGGTGGATCCGGCCGCGCGCGAACCCTGAGCTCACACGATTTCGAGGACGAGGGCCGAGCCCATGCCGCCTCCCGCGCACATGGACACGCAGCCAAGCGCGCCGCCCCTGCGGCGCAGCTCGCCCAGCATGGTGATGACCATGCGGGCGCCGGTCGCCGCGACGGGGTGACCGAGGCCGCATCCGCTGCCGTTCACGTTGAGGACGTCCGGGTCGATGCCCAGGATCCGGCTCGACGCGGCCGCCACCGGGGTGAACGCCTCGTTGATCTCGAACAGGTCGATGTCGGCGGTCCTCAGGCCGGCCCGGTCCAGCGCCTTGGGGATCGCCTCCGCCGGGGCCAGGCCCGTACGCTCCGGTTCGACGCCGACCGAGGCCCACGACACGATCCGCGCGAGCCGGTCGAGGCCGTGCGCCCGCGCGTACGCGTCGTCGGCGAGCACGACCGCCGCGGCGGCGTCGTTGAGCCCGGCGGAGTTGCCCGCGGTGATCACCGCGCCGGGGATCTCCGGGTGCAGGACCGGAAGGCCCGCGAGCCGCTCGGCGCTGGTGTCCGCCCGCGGGTGCTCGTCCGTGTCGAACACCCGGCCGTCCGGCAGCCGCACCGGCGTGATCTCCTCGCGGAACCGGCCGCCGGCCACGGACGCGGCGGCACGCAGGTGGGACCGCAGCGCCCACTCGTCGGCCTCGGCCCGGGTGACGCCGGCCAGCCGGGCCGTGTTCTCCCCGACGGTGACGGACATGTCCCACGCCGGAGCCCGCGGCGTCTCCGGATGGCTCGGCGAGGCCCACGGCTCGAAGGAGCCCGCCGTCGCCTTGAGCACGCGGGGCATGGAACTCAGGCTCTCGGTGCCACCGGCCACCACCACCCGGTCCATCCCGGCCAGGATGGAGGAGGCGCCGATCTGCACGGCGCTGAGCCCGGCCGCGCAGTGCCGGTTGCCGGCGAGCCCGGGTACGTGCGCGAGCCCCAGTTCCAGGGCGACGTACCGGCCGATCACGCCACCGCCCTGCAGCGACTCGGCGAGGACCAGGTCGTCGATGTCGGTGGCGGGCACCCCCGACCGCTCGATCGCGGCCCCGGCGGCGACCTCGGCCAGCGCGAAGGCGTCGACGCCGGCCAGCGAGCCCTTGCGCGCCCGGCCGATCGGCGTTCTGGCCGCGGCCACGATCACTGCGTCCGTCATCGGGACTCCTCCGGTCTCAGCGCGGGGCGAACCGCTGACCCCCGTCCAGGCGGATCGTCTGCCCGTTGAGCATGGGGTTCTTGACGATGGCCTCGACCAGCCAGGCGTACTCGTGCGGGAGGCCCGCGCGCCGGGGGAACGCGGCGTCCTTGGTCAGCTCGGTGATGAGCTCCTCGGGCGCGCCTTCGAGCAGTCCGGTGGCGAACAGGCTGGGGGCGATGGCCATCACCCGGATGCCCAGGCCGCCGAGGTCGCGGGCCATGGTCAGGCTCATGCCCGCGATGCCGGCCTTGGCGGCGGTGTAGGCGACCTGGCCGATCTGCCCCTCGAACGCGGCGATCGAGGAGGTGTTGACGATGACGCCGCGCTCGCCCTGGCCGTCCGGGTCGTTCCGGCTCATGTACCAGGCCTGCAGGCGGTTGAGGTTGAAGGTGCCGATCAGGTTCAGCTCGACGATGGCGCGGAAGTCGGCCAGCGGGAGCGGGCCGCTCCTGCCGATGGTGCGCTTGCTGACACCTCCGCCGGCGGTGTTGACCGCGACGTGCAGGGCGCCGTGCGCCTCCAGTACCGCGTCGAGGGCCGCCTCCGTCCCCTTCTCGTCGGTGACGTCGCACGGGTGGAACGTCGCGGAGCCGCCGAGCCCGCCGACGACCTCGGCGCCCTTCCCCGACGGCAGGTCGAGGACCGCGACCGTGGCGCCCTGCCCGGCCAGCAGCTCCGCCGAGGCCCGTCCCATGCCGGATCCGCCTCCGACGACGACCGCCACCTTCTCTGCCACGTCCACACGACCTCCTCTATGTATTGTTTATCTTATATATAAGTTTGGCGAGATCAAGGGCGCACCCGCCGCTCCGCCTCCGCCCGCAGGGCCCGCCGGGCCGCCTTCCCCGCCGCGTTCACGGGCAGGTCGTCCACCCACCAGAGCAGGCGCGGCACCTTGAACCCGGCCAGCCGCGCCCGGCAGAAGGCGCCGACGCTCTCGTCCCGCGTCCCCACGACGAACGCGGCGGGCACCTCGCCGAGCCACTCGTGACCGACGCCGACGACGGCCGCCCGGCGGACCGCCGGATGTTCGAGCAGCACCCGCTCGATCTCCGCCGGATAGGCGTTCAGCCCGCCGACGATGATCACGTCCTTGAGCCGGCCGACCACGCGGAGGCGTCCGCCGGCGTCGAGTACGCCGAGGTCCCCCGTACGGAGCCAGCCGTCTCCCATCACCCGCGCGGTCGCCTCGGCGTCGTCCAGGTAGCCCGCCATGAGACCGGCGCCGCTGACCAGGATCTCCCCGCTGCCAGCCGCGATCCGGACCCGTACGCCCGGGATCGGCCGCCCGGCCGTCTCCGCCACGGCCCGCGCGTCGTCGCCGGGACGCGTCATCGTGCACACGCCGCTCGCCTCGGTCAGCCCGTACGCGGTGATGACGGTGCCGACGCCGAGGACGGACCGCAGGTCGCGGACCAGCGCGGACGGCACCGAGGCGGCCCCGGTCACGGCGGCGCGTACGCGGCCCGGCGCCGTCGTGTGGTCCAGCAGCGCCTGGTACATCGCCGGCGGCCCCTGCAGGAAGGTCACCGCGCCGCCCGCGACCGCCCGGCTCAGCGTGGGCGCGTCGAGCGCCGGCTGCGGCAGCCCGCAGGCTCCGGCGACCGCGCAGGCCAGCAGCCCCGTCTTGTGCCCGCCGATGTGGGAGAAGGGCGCCACCAGCGGGTATCGGTCGCTCGCGCGCAGGCCGGTGATCTCCACCCAGGTACGTGTCGTGGCCACGAGGGCGCCGTGGCGCAGGAGGACGCCCTTCGGCCGGCCCTCGGTACCGGAGGTGTACTGGACGTGGCTGATCCGTTCCGGCGTGATCGCCCGCATCCGCCGGCTCACCTCGGCGTCGTCGCCCCCCGTGAACTCGTCGCCGGGGCCGATCACCAGCGCGCATCCCGCCCGCTCCACGATGTCGGCCGCCTCCGGATCGGTGTAACGCGCGTCGAGCGGCACGACCGTCGCGCCGGCGCAGAGCACGCCGTACGAGGCCACCGCCCACGCCGTGCCGTTGGGCTGCCGGATCGCGACCCGGTCCCCCGGGCCGACGCCGAGGCGCACCAGCCCCGCGGCGGTTCCGCGCGCCGCCGCGAGGAGTTCCCGGTAGGTCAGCGTGCCCCGGTGGTCCACCAGGGCGGGCGCGCCGTGATGGGCCAGGGCGGCGCGCTCCAGCACGCCCGGTACGGTCGCGGCGTCCGCGTGCACGGCCTTCCTCCTTCTCTCGACATCATGGTAGATCTTCTACTTGATATTTGATGGAGGCGGTCATGCGCATCCTCAACGGTTCCGGCGAGGTCCGCGCCGCCGTCGGCGAGCACCTCGGCCACAGCGACTATCGCCCGATCACCCAGGCCGACATCGACGCGTTCGGGGCGCTGACCGGTGACGACCAGTGGATCCACGTCGACGTCGCCCGCGCCGCCGAGGGCCCCTTCGGCGGCACGATCGCCCACGGGCTGCTGACGCTGTCGCTCGGCCCGCGGCTGGTCCGCTCGATCTACCGGATCGACGGGATGCGGATGGGCGTCAACTACGGCTACAACAAGATCCGGTTCCCCAGTCCCGTACCGGTGGACTCGGAGGTACGGGTCGGCGTCACCCTCGACGCGGCCGACGACGTCCCCGGCGGCATCCAGGTCACGCTCGGTTTCGTGTGGGAGATCAAGGGCCGTCCGAAGCCGGCCTGCGTGGCGGAGATGCTGCTGCGCTACGTCGCCTGAGACGCCGGGCCGCGGAGTGGCACGGCGCCGCTCCGTCTAGCCGCCGGAGATCAGGCGTTCGGCGAGGCGCCAGCCCTCGGGCGTACGGCGGAAGGTGTCGCGGTAGTGCCCCATCGACCGGAGCACCGGCGCCGTGGCGGTGTCGGCGTAGAACTGCCAGTACGACTCGGCGACCGCGGTGTCCCCGTCGACGGTCACCGCCGTCGTACCGACGACGTGCCGGGTGTCGCTGCCCGGCCCCGTGGCGCCCTCGGCCCGGCGCGCCACGCCCGCCTCCTGGATCCGCGCCCGCCCCTCCTTGACCGGCACCCCGGACATCTCCCAGCGGGCGTCCTCGGTGAACTGGGCGCCGTACTCCTCGATGTCGCCCATGTCCGACAGGTGCGCGATCCGCGCGAGCACGTTGCGGATCGCCGCCTCCGCCTCGGCACTTCCACTCTTGTCCACGGAATGGATTTTATATATAAGTTGCAAGCGTACGCTCGGGCCCACGTCGCCACGAAGGAGAGTCCCGATGGTCAGTCAGGACGGTCCCCGCTACGCCGAGCGTCTGTTCCCCGCGCCCCGCGACCACGGGATAGCCCTCCCCGACCGTGCCGCCAGCACGGTCGCGTCCGGCACCGACACCGTTTCCGGCGAGAGCGAGCTGTGGTACCAGGGCGGCGGCCGGATCGGTGAGAAGGCGGTCGAGTCGATCGTCGTCTACCCGCCCACCGGAGGCGTGCGGACCCAGGGCGACCCGTTCGAGCCGGTCAGGATCGGCGTCCTGATCGACATGGACCTCGGCCAGCTGCTCGCCGACCTGATGGACCCGATCATCCTGGCCGTCGAGGACGCGCTGAACGAGGGCGCCTACGACCGGCCCGTCGAGATCCTCACCGTCGACGCCCGCGGCCTGCCGCGCGAGAACTACCTGAAGGTCCGCAAGGGCTACCAGCGGCTGGTGGACGAGGGCTGCGTCGTGGTGATCGGCCCGTTCATCTCCGACAACTCCGTCAACCTGTGCGCGACCGTGAACCGCACCGGTGTCCCCTGCCTGGGCTGGACCGGCACGACCCGGTTCTACGGCGAGTACTGCTTCACCGTCGCGAACGGCGACATCCCGGTCGAGGGCGGCATGGCGGCCGACTGGTGCTTCCGGAGCGGCCACACCAAGCTCGGCTTCTTCTGGGAGCAGGGCTCCTCCGGCGACCTGTACTCCGACTACTTCCGCGCCGCGGCACGGGGGTACGACCTGGAGATCGTCAAGGAGGTGCAGCTCGGCCCCAACCCGCGCGACCTGGAGCGTCACCTCGCCGTCATGCGCGACCAGGGCGCCCAGGCCATCGTCTACATGGGCTACGGCTACTCCACGTTCCACTTCGCCGACGCGTTCCGCGCGCTGGAGTGGGATCCGCCGCGCTTCATGGGGACCGCGTTCATGTTCTACTCCAACTCCAACAGGTGGGCGGAGGGCCTCGAAGGCTGGCACGGCGTCGACCAGCTCGGCGAGGACGGCGCGAACCCCAACTACGAGGCCATGCTGGAGCGTTTCCAGGCCCGGTTCGGCCGCGTCTCCCGCAACGTCGTCGTCGCGCTCTCCTACGACACCGCCCGCGCGGCCGTCCACGGCATCGGCAACGCCCGCATCGCCACGCCCGAGGAGGTCAAGGCCGGGCTGGAGAAGATCAAGTGGATGCCGTGCACGAACGGCGGCCCCGGATGTCACCTCACGTTCGCCGAGTACGACCACCGCGGGTACAAGGGCGACTTCCTCACCATCCGCGAACTGCGCGGCGGCGAGCTGCACTTCCGTGGCTACCACCGGCCGGCGTGGCCGTCCAACACCCGCTCGCCGCTGCTCGCCGCCGGGCGTCCCTAGGAGGGCCATGTTCAGCGAGGAACAGGACGAGCTGCGCCGGACCGTACGGGCCTTCCTGCGGGAGACGTCGCCGGAGACCGAGGTGCGGCGGCTGATCGCGTCCGCGAGCGGCTACGAGCCCGCGGTGTGGACGCGGATGAGCGGGGAGCTCGGCCTGCACGGGCTGGCCGTGCCCGCGGAGTACGGCGGGTCCGGGTTCGGCGTCCTGGAGACCGGCATCGCCTTGGAGGAGATGGGCCGGGCGCTGCTGTGCGCCCCGTACCTGAGCACCTGCGTCCTGGCCGCGCGAGCGGTGCTGGCCTCGGAGGACGCCGGGGCGGCGAGGGAGCTGCTGCCGGGGATCGCGTGCGGGGTGACCATCGCCACCGTGGCCCTGCCACCGCCCGGCGCCGTCACCGTACGGCGGTCGGACGGCCGGTGGCTGCTGAACGGGACCGCGCGCCTGGTGGTCGAGGGAGGGCTGGCGGACCTGATCCTGGTGGTGGGCGCCGCCGAGGGCGTGTACGCGGTCTCCGGCGACGCCGGCGGCCTGTCCCGTACGCCACTGAGCACGCTGGACCCGACGCGGCGGCTGGCGAGCCTCGGCTTCGCCGACACCCCCGCCCATCCCCTGGGCCGCGCGGGCGACGGCCCGCGCATCCGGTCGGCGGTCCTGGACCACGCGGCGATGGCCCTGGCCGCCGAGTCCGTCGGCGGCATGGAGCGGGTCATGGAGCTGGCGGTCGAGCACGCCGGGACCCGCGTGCAGTTCGGCCGCCCGATCGGCGCGTTCCAGGCGGTGAAGCACGCGTGCGCCGACATGTACGTCGACGTCGAGTCGGCCCGCGCGGCCGCGCACCGCGCCCTGTGGTCGGCCGCCGAGAACGCGTCGTCGGCCTCCGCCGCGGCGAGCCTGGCCAAGGCGTACTGCACGGACGCCTACATCCGCGTGACGACGGAGGCCATCCAGGTCCTCGGCGGCATCGGCGTCACCTGGGAGCACCCGGCCCACCTGTACTTCCGCCGGGCCAAGAGCTCCCAGCTCCTGTTCGGCGACTCCGACCACCACCGCGACCGGCTGGTCGGCCACCTCTGAGGGATCTGCCATATAGCCTGCAGCCGCTCCACCAAGCTGGCCCGGTACCAGACGAGCCGAATCACGAGAACCCTTGCCTCTATTGATGCGCTGAGGACCGTCGATGGAGGAGGGGTCGCATGTCGCCGGACAGATTCTCGGCTTTGTTGTCGGCGGAATTGAGGGATCGAAACTCCGACGGCGACACGCAAGAGCTCCTGGCGTGTTCCGAGAGTACGGTCGTCGAGGGGACCCGGGAGGTGCTCAGGCAAGTCCTGGACCACATCACCGAGTACGAGTTCGAAAATCCCGATCGGACCTTCTTCGAAGCGTGCAGCGACGCCCGGGCCCGTTTGATGTCACGAGCGGAGAGCGGCCGCTCTCCGCTGATCGGCGCGCTCGGGTTGATCTGCCTCAACGTCAAGCTGCTCGATCGGCGCTTCAAGTCCCCCAGCAAAGTCGAACAAAGAGAAGCCGACCTCTACTGCGCGTCGTTGTTCACGACGCCGGAGGTCGGCCTGGCGATCGCCACCATATACGCACCGGACGAGGAGACGGGCAATCGTATCGAGCACAGGACCTGGGATGAGATCGACTTCGCCCACCTGAGCTATCACAAGGCGGGTACGACCTCCTTCATCCTGAAGGGGTACAAAATCGAGCCCGACAACGAGGCCGGAGCCCGCTCACCGCTTGCGATCAAATGTGTGCTCTTCCCCTGGAACAAGATAACGGCGATGCTCCTCTGGACGGAGGCGATCCGCGTAGGCAGCACCTGGATCTGTCGCCGCAAAATGTCATCGTCGACGCGGAGGGATACTTCAGCTTCATCGACCTCGGCGTCAATCACCTCTACAGTCGGCAGGTCGGCATCGCCGAACACGACGACGCGGTGTACATCGCGCCCGAGGTGAAGAATCGCCACCGGTTGCACGCGATGGCGGACGTCTACTCGCTCGGCGTCATCCTTATGCACATACTCGCCGGCCAGCCGCCGAGGGACGGCAGGACTCCCGAGGCCGTATGGACGGCGAGCCCCATCCTCGGACGCACACTGGAGGATCTCATCGAGGAGGCGGCGGACAATCGTCTGCTCCTGATGCCGGATAACGAGCGTCATTCCTACTCGTCGCTGAGAGCCCACCTGGACTTCTGCTTCGAGCTCGTCTCCCGGGAGCCGGTGACGAGCAGGTCTCTGTGGGGCTACCGGTGGGCACAGATCGCGCCGACGTCACGAGAGTTCCGGACGCAGCTGAAACAGTGGTGGACCTGGCGCAGGGGTGAGGGCCGTAAGCCGGAGTACGAGCGATATCTGCTGTTGTTCAGCGCGCTGTCGTCGTTCTCGTGGTGGCTGATCGTCGCCAAGACGGCGCTCTTCTAGTCGGATGACCTGGTCAGCTTTCAGCCGCTGTCCCTGCCCAAAGGGATGCAGTTGTACGCCGACGTCATCGCCCTTTCGCAGGGCCTCGTGGCGGCGAAGTTCTACCAGACGGTCCTCGCGCGGCTCACCGTGCGCAACATACCCGGGAAGCTGGCCCGGTTCACCGAGGTGCTGATCCGGTCGATGACGGTCGTGGCGGTTCCCACCACGCTGTTATCCACCGTCTCCAGTTCCACGTACTGGATGTGGCCCTGGACCTGCGCGGCTGGTGCCGTCGCGGTCGCCGCGTGCAACTGCCTCACGTACTTCCTGGCGGACCGCATCCTCAGCGCCGCCCGCGACGGACTGTCCACCGTGCCCGACGCCGACCGAAAGTTCGCACGCGGTTACGAGCAGTGGTGGTGGACGATGTTGCTGTACGCCTTCATAATCGCGACAATCGCCACCGGCCTTCAGGTGGGCGCACTGAAGGACCGATGGGCGTACGTGTTCGTGCTCGTGATCATCACTGTCGGCGTTCACTACGCCGCCAAGTGCGCCGCCGCGGGACCGGCGGTTCGAGGAAGCATCGCGCGTGCCTTCTCGACCGGTGAACGCATCGCCGTCTCGTCCCGTCATCCGAGTGATCCGATGACGTGGCCCCCACGGCTGTTCTCGCCGCACGACCCACCTCCGGCGGAGCTCCGACGAGGGCGGTGAGGGCCTGTCCCCTGGGGCCGGCCCTCACCGCGTATCTCAGTGGGCCGAGAAGGCGAAGGACGGTCCCGTCGAGGAAGTCGCCCGAGTGGAACTGGACGCCCGGCTGGTCGATCGAGATGCTGAGCGCCCGGCCCACCTGTACTTCCGCCGGGCCAAGAGCTCCCAGCTCCTGTCCGGCGACTCCGACCACCACCGCGACCGGCTGGTCGGCCACCTCTGACGGATCTGCCACAGAGTCCGGCGCCGTTCCACCATGCTGGCCCGGTACCGGACGGGCCGAATCGCGAGAACGCTTGCCCCCATTGACGCGCCGAGGGCCGTCGATGGAGGAGGAGCCGCATGTCGCCGAACGGATTCCCGGCTCTGTTGTCCGCGGAACTGAGAGACCGGAACTCCGATGACGACACGCGAAGGCTGCTGCGGCTTTCCGAGAGCACGGTCGTCGAGGGGACCCGGAAGGTGCTCGGGCAGATACTGGACCACATCACCGAGTACGAGGCCGACAACCCCGACCGGACCTTCTTCGAGGCGTGCAGAGACACCCGCGCCCGGTTGATGTCACGAGCGGAGAGCGGCCGCTCTCCGCTGATCGGAGCGCTCGGGTTGATCTGCCTCAACGTCACACTGCTCGATCGGCGCATCAAGTCCCCGGGCAGAGTCCAGCAAAGAGAGGCCGACCTCTACTGCGCGTCCCTGTTCACGACGCCGGAGATCGGCCTGACGATCGCCGCCATCTACGCACCGGACGAGGAGACGGGCGATCCTCTCGAGCGCAGGACCTGGGACGAGATCGACTTCGCCCACCTCAGCTACCGCAGGGCGGGGACGGCCTCCTTCGTCCTGAAGGGGTGCAAGGTCGGGGCCCGCTCACCGCTCGCGATCAAGTGTGCGCTCTTTCCCTGGGACAGGATGACGGCGATCGCGAAGGCGACGAATCGCCACGCCACCGAGTACGGACGGCAGAGCGCCGTCGTCGAACGCCCCTGCGCCAGGTCCACCACCGTCGTCGTTCTCCTGATGGCCGATCGGCCCGGCGAGGCGGCGGGGCCGGTCTCCTGAGACGGGCCCCACCGCGTCTCTCAGTGGGCCGAGAAGGCGAAGGACGTGGCCGTACGGTAGGTCTGGCCGGGGCGGAGGACGGTGGAGGGGAAGGCGGGGTGGTTCGGTGAGTCGGGGAAGTGCTGGGTCTCCAGCGCCAGGCCGTCGCCCTGGCGGTACTGGTGGCCGCTCGTCCCGTACAGCGTCCCGTCGAGGAAGTTCCCGGAGTAGAACTGGATGCCCGGCTGGTCGGTGGAGATGCTGAGGACCCGGCCGCTGTCCGGGTCGCTGACGCGGGCGGCGAGGCGGAAGCCCGAGCCGTCCAGCACCCAGTTGTGGTCATAGCCCTGGCCGTACGCGAGCTGCTGGAAATCGTCCCGGATCCGCGCGCCGACCGCGGTCGGCCGCCGGAAGTCCATCGGCGTGCCGGCGACCGGCGCGATCTGGCCGGTCGGGATCAGCGTGGAGTCGACGGGCGTGTAGTGGCTCGCGTTGAGCTGCAGGCGGTTGCCGTAGATGCCGCCCGTGCCCTCGCCGCCCAGGTTCCAGTAGCTGTGGTTGGTGAGGTTGACGACGGTGGCCTTGTCGGTGGTGGCCTGGTAGTCGACGCGCAGCGCGCTCCCCCGCAGGGTGTACGTCGTGGTCGCCTTGAGGGTGCCGGGGTAGCCCATCTCGCCGTCGGGGCTGGTGTAGTCGAGCCGCAGCGAGACCTCGTCACTCGTCCTGCCGGGGGTGGCGTTCCAGACCTTGGTGTCGAAGCCCTTGGTGCCGCCGTGCAGGCTGTTCGGGTCGTTGTTGATCGGCAGGTGGTACGTCTTGCCGTCGAGTGTGAACGTGCCCTTCGCGATGCGGTTCGCGTACCGGCCGATTAAGGCGCCGAAGTACGGCCCGGGGTTGTTCTTCTCGACATAGCCGGCGAGGTCGGGGAATCCGAGGACGACGTTCGCCTGGTGACCGTGCTTGTCGGGCGCGTCGAGCCGCTGCACGATCCCGCCGTACGTGATGATCCGTACGCGGAGAACACCGCTGGTCAGCGTGTACCGCCAGACCTGGGTGCCGTCGGAGAGCGTGCCGAACAGGTCCTTGGTGATGTCGGGTCTGGGCGCCGCCTCGACGGCGGGCGCCGAGAACGAGGTCATCAACCCGGCCAGCATGGCCAGGCCGACGAGCCGGGTCCTCATGGGGCGGATGAGCATGAAGTGTTCCTTTCTCCGACCACAATTAGGCCACATTGTTCGACATTTCGAACAATGTCCGAGATATGCGCGCCCTGAAGGTAAGTTGCGGCGGAATAGCTGTCAAGAATTCGCCGCAAAGCCTTGAAAATCGGTGCGGCGGCCGGCCCGCGGGATCCCCGCCGGCGGGGCGCGCCGGGAGCGTCGCCCCGCTCACCGAAACGGACATTGTCGTAGATCTTGACAGGAGTCGGCCTCAGAGCGGAGCCTATGACAACGTTGTCATCCGCAGCCCCGCCGGGCCGCCCACTGGAAGTCGGATTCATGGCAAATCAGGCGAATCTGCGTCACCCCTCGCGGCGAACCGTCCTCACCGCCGGTTCGACTCTTCTGGGCGGCTTCGGTCTCGGCGTGCTGCGGCCGGGGACGAGTTCGGCCGCCGGCCCCGCGAACGCGCCGGCGTCCCAGGAGCTCGCCGCGTACCGTCCGGTCGCGGTCTCCTCGACCGCCTACGCGCCCACGCCCGGCGCGTTCGCGGTGGACGGGATCGCCACGCCCGGGGTGCGGGGCACCGGATGGCGAGCCGCCGGCGGTGACCCGCAGTGGATCTCGGTCGACCTGCAGGCGGACTGCCAGGTCACCTCGGTCCGGCTGACGTTCGAGGCCGCCGCCGGCGACCCGGTGTTCGTTCCGCCCGCCACGGGCAACCCCGCCGACGGCACCACCGGCAAGGAGATCCTGTCGAGTTACGCGCTCGACTTCTCCGTCGAGACGTCCCGGGACAACCGCTCGTGGACGAGCGTCCACCGTACGACCTCCGGGACCGGCGGCGTCGTGAACATCGCCCTTGACAGGCCGGTCGCCGCCCGGTGGGTGCGGATGACGGCCCGCGAACGGTCCAGCGCCAATCCCGTGGGCCTCAACGGCTTCGAGGTGTACGGCACCGCGGCGGGCCGCCGGCCGTCCGCCACCGGCTGGACCGACTGGGGCACGCACGACCATCACGCCCCCGGCCTGAAGGTCGCCTCCGACGGCACCGTTCCGCTGGAGTCGGGCTGGACGCTGACCATGGATGACTGGGCCGGCGGCGAGGGCGCGGACCTGTCCCGTACCTCGGTGGACACCGGCCGGTGGCTGCCCGCGACCGTACCCGGCACGGTCCTCGCCTCGCTGGTCGAGCAGGGTCACCTGCCCGACCCGGTCGCCGGCCTGAACAACCTGCGCATCCCCGAGGCCCTGTCGCGCCACTCCTGGTGGTACAAGCGCGACTTCGCGCTGCCACGCGGCCTGCGCACCGGCTCGGGACGCCACGTCTGGCTGGAGTTCGACGGCGTCAACCACCAGGCCGACATCTGGCTCAACGGACGGCACGTCGGCGGCATGACGTACCCCTTCGCCCGCTCGGCCTACGACGTGACGCCGCTGCTCGCCACCGGGGAGCAGGCGCTGGCGGTGAAGATCACACCGATGCCCGTCCCCGGGAGCCCCGGAGACAAGGGGCCCGCCGGGGAGTCCTGGGTGGACGCCGGGGCCCAGCAGATGAACCTCAACTCGCCGACGTACCTCGCCGTGTCCGGCTGGGACTGGATGCCCGCCGTACGGGACCGCGTCTCCGGGATCTGGAACCACGTACGGCTGCGGTCCACCGGCCACATCGTGATCGGCGACCCGCGGGTCGACACCCTGCTGCCGAAACTGCCCGACACCTCCGCCGCCGAACTCACCATCGTGGTCCCCGTACGCAACGCCGACTCCGCCGACCACAAGGCGACCGTCACCGCCTCCTTCGACGGGGTACGGGTCGCCAAGGACGTCACGGTCCCGGCCGGCCAGAGCGTCGAGGTCGTCTTCGCTCCCGGCGCCTTCGGCCGGCTGCGGCTGCGCGACCCGAAGCTGTGGTGGCCGAACGGCCTCGGCAGCCCCGACCTGCACGACCTCACGACGACCGCCTCGGCCGGGGGCAGGGAGAGCGACCGGCGCACCACCCGCTTCGGCATCCGTCAGTTCGGCTACGAGTCCACGGTGCCGCTGCCCTTCACCAGCGGCGACGACTCCTACACCCAGTCCGTCGCGCTCGGCCGGCAGAGCGCCCGGTACGTACGGATCAGGTGCCTGACGCGCGCCACCGGGTGGGGATCGTCGCTGTGGGCGCTCTCGGTCTTCGACGGCTCCCGGCCGGGCACGGACCTGGCCCTGCACGCCGAGGCCACCTCCTCCAGCGTGGACGAGGACGACCACGGGCCCGGCAACGCCACCGACGGCGACCCGGGCACCCGCTGGTCCTCGGCGTTCGAGGACGACCAGTGGATCCAGGTGGACCTGGGCTCCGTGCAGGCGTTCGACCAGGTCGACCTGGTGTGGGAGCAGGCGTACGCCCGGACGTACGTGGTGCGGGTGTCGGCCGACGGCTCGGCCTGGACCGACGCGAAGTCCGTCGACAACACCGCGGTGCCACTGCCGTTCAACGGCGGTGACGCTAGCCTGCAGACCGAGGACTTCCCCGCGCGGACCGCACGTCACGTACGGATCCAGTGCGGCCTGCGAAACACCAGCTGGGGCAACTCGCTGTGGTCCCTGGCCGTCGTCGACAGCGCCGACCCGGGCACCGACCTCGCGCTGCGCAAACCGGTCAGGGCCTCGACCGAGGACTCATCCAACCCCGCGGCGAACGCCACCGACGGCGACCCGGGCACCCGCTGGTCCTCGGAGTACAAGGACGACCAGTGGATCCAGGTGGACCTGGGCGCCTCGCGCCGGTTCGACCGGGTGACGATCGTCTGGGAGCAGGCGTACCCGAAGACGTACGTGATCCAGGTGTCCGACGACGGTGACACGTGGACGGACGTGAAGTCCGTGAGCAACGCTCCGGAGCCGCTGAAGATCAGCGTCAACGGAACGCGCGTCCTCGCCCGCGGCGGCAACTGGGGCTGGGACGAACTGCTGCGCCGCATGGACCCGGCCCGGATGGACGCGGCCGTCCGGATGCACCGCGACATGAACTTCACCATGATCCGCAACTGGGTCGGATCGAGCGACCGCGAGGAGTTCTTCGCCGCCTGCGACGAACACGGCATCCTGGTGTGGAACGACTTCCCCAACGCCTGGGGAATGGACCCGCCGGACCACAGGACCTACAACGACCTGGCCGCGGACACCGTGCTGCGCTACCGCGGCCACCCGTGCGTCGTGGTGTGGTGCGGCGCCAACGAGGGCAACCCGCCGGCCGCGATCGACAAGGGCATGCGCGACGCCGTGCACTCGCAGGCTCCCGGAATCCTCTACCAGAACAACTCGGCCGGCGGCATCATCACCGGCGGCGGCCCGTACAACTGGGTCTCGCCGGAGAAGTACTACGACCCGTCGACGTACGGAAGCAACGGTTTCGGCTTCCACACCGAGATCGGCATGCCCGTCGTCTCCACCGCCGAGAGCATGCGCCACTTGGTCGGCGACGAGCCGGAATGGCCGATCGGCGGCGCGTGGTTCCACCACGACTGGAGCGAGCACGGGAACCAGGCTCCGCAGAACTACAAGGCCGCCATCGAAGCCCGCCTCGACACGGCGACGGGACTCGACGACTTCGCCCGCAAGGCACAGTTCGTCAACTACGAGAACACGCGCGCCATGTTCGAGGCGTGGAACGCCCACCTCTGGAACGACGCCAGCGGCCTCATGCTGTGGATGTCGCACCCCGCGTGGCACAGCACGGTGTGGCAGACCTACGACTACGACTTCGACGTCAACGGCACCTACTACGGGGCCCGTACGGCCTGCGAGCCCCTGCACGTCCAGGCCGACCCGGTGAAGTGGCAGGTCATCGCGGTCAACCACACCGCGCGCGCACTGAACGGCGCGACGGTGCGGGCCCGCGCGTACGGCCTGTCCGGCCGGCCTCTCGGCAGCGCCCAGACCGCGAAGGTCGACGTCGGGTCCTCGGCCACGACGCCCGCTTTCACCGCCGCCTGGACCGATGACCTGCCTGACCTCCACCTTTTGCGGCTGACCCTGGAGGACGGCTCGGGCCGGCCGCTGTCACGGAACACCTACTGGCGCTACCGCACGCCCGCCGCGATGAAGGCCCTGAACGGGGTCGCGCAGGTCAAGGTCGCGGCCTCCGTGGGCCGGGTCACCCGCTCCGGCCCGCGGCACGGGCTGACCGCGACGATCCGGAACAATGGCCGGGCGGTCGCGGCGATGGTCCGGCTGTCACTGGTGGACGACAAGAGCGGCGAGCGCGTCCTGCCGACGCTGTACAGCCACAACTACGTGTGGCTGCTGCCCGGCGAGTCCCAGACCGTCACGCTCTCCTGGCCCGCCGAGGCCCTTTCCTCCGGCCGCCCGGCGTTGCGGGTGGAGGGCTACAACGTCCCGCGCACCATGACCCGGTAGATCGACGGAGTCCCTTCTCAGACGAGGAGCCGCTTGCCGCCGTCCACGCCGATGACCTGGCCGTTGATGTAGCCGACGCTTTCGCCTGCGAGGAAGACGAGCAGCGGGGTGCCGCACTTGGCCCACTTCTGCGAGGCGTTCCTGGTCAGGGCGTCCTTGGACCGGGCCTCCAGGTAGCGCATCTCGCCCATGGCGCCTTGGGCGATGGTGGCCAGGATGTCGATCCGGCCGAAGGATGCGACGGCCGCGTGCACGACGGCGCCGCCTTTCCCCGGCGAAACGTCTCGCCGTCGCCGAGCCGATGCCGCCCGCAGGTTTCCTACTCAACTTCGAGCGCGGCTCGGACTCCAGCGGCCAGATCGCGACACTTGGTTATGTTTTTGAAGAGACTCGTCACATAGTTCGTAGAGTATCTGGCTTCCACTTCATCGATCAGCGCCTCGACGACCCTGCCTGTCAATTTTTCGACTTTGGTGAGCTCATCCGCCCATTCGAGCTCTGGGTCATCGATTCGGTGTAGATCAAGTCCGCGGAATACGAGATGAAGGACAAGGCGGTTACCTTGAGCAGCGATTGACCTGGAACGGCCGTCCATATGTCGCTGAAGCCTCACGAGTTCAGCATCTACAGACCGCATAACCTGAACGCACCGCCATACTCGGTATGCTCCGATGCCTGAATTGAATAGGAGCCGATAAGGCGGTTTCTCAATGGACTCCCACAGGCTTCCGACTTTACTTTTCGCGAGCACCGCCAGCTGCGGTTCCCGATTGGCGCAGGCAAGGGCAATGGTCGCATCGACAACGGTACAGCCGTCCTCCGGCCGGGGAGTTTGTTCACCCCGCTTTATGGAGTACGTTTTGCGCAACGAAAGCACCAGTTCGGTCCTCAAGCGGTTCTGCTCGGGATCCAAGGCGACGAAGTCACGAGCCTCAACGGTATTTTGCGTGTTAGTCGCTCGCGTAACGGCCGTCCCAAAGTCAGGCGGGCATCCCTCAAGCGATATGAACCTTACCCAGACCCTTGCCTCACCCACCGACTCCGCACTCCGATGGGCCGCCCTGTGGACGGCCGCAACCGTCTGAGCGCCGTTCACAACACTGACACCCGAGAGGGAGAAGGCGCCGTACGTTCGAGACGTCGCCCCGCGCGCAGTCTTCTTGATGGACTCACAGAGTGCGGTGATTCCGTTGTTGAAGTACCAGAAGTGTCCGGGATCCTCGACCAGGGTGTCATCAAGAGTTTCATTGACCGACGTCCGCCCGAGCGCTTTCCTTATGTTCTGCGAAAACAACCTGTCGCCATGCCGCTCATACCAGTCGGAGACGTCAGTCGCGGCCACGACTCCATAATACGCTTCATAAGGCTCGCCGATCGTTCCCCAATTCTCCAAAGTTACATCTAGATCGATTCGGGATCCGTCGAGACCTTCGCTTATCAAAGCATGAAACTCATTGAGGCCGAGCACCTCAAGAGTCGCCAGTGGCTGAGTCTCGTTTATCTCGGCGAGCTCATCGTCGAACGCATCTTGTACCGGCTTGGCGAGATCGGTCTGGCCGGTAATCGCCACGATCAGCATGAATCGGATGTCCGGATTATCGAGCGCCGCCGTTATCTGCTCCTGTTGCCGGCGAAGCGCAGCCGTGAAACGGTCGTACTTTAGATTGAGAAGGTCCCTGAATCCGGCAATGAAGTTCCGTGCGTCCCCCAGCCCGAGTCCCCCGTTCCCCGACCCGTCCCACTTCGACTGAACGAGAATGACCAGCTGCTGGTCTTCATCTACTGCTATGGCGTCTATTCCGTTGTCTCCGGTGCCGTCAACGACGGTACTGGCGGCGTCCTTAGGCGTGAGACCGGTAAACCGCTGGACGGCAAGAGCGGCCAGTCCACGACTGAGGAATGCCTTCTCCCGGACAGACTCATTCGCGTTGGCGTAGTCGTGCAGATCTATATGGTCCGAAAACCCGGTCTTGATGGCTTCCCTGATGTGCCGCACCCACAGCTTCTTCACTTGCGCCCCCAATGCCGGCTGCGTAGCAGCCTAGGCCGCCCATCGCCTTGGTTGAACCCCTGCCACCAACTAGCAACAGCTATCGTCGAAACAAGCTCACCGTTACATATTCCGAGTTAAAGGATGAGCTGTAATCCCAGATATGGCCAAGACAGAAACGGCGCCCGCCGCGCTCCGGCGGGACGACCTTCGCACCGGCCTCGGCGCCGCGGCCAAGGTCCACGGGGTCGCCGACCGGGCTGGTGTCACTGCTGACGCGTGCTCCTCAGGCGTCCCGGTCCTGGATCGCCGCGGCGGCACGGTGCAGCTCGGCGAGGACCGTACGGACGGCCCTCCGCGCGGTGCGCTCGGGCCGGTGGAGAACGTCGATGTGACGCCGGGCGTGGACGCCGCTCAGCGGCCTGAGGACCACGTCGGGGTGCGCGCGGGCGGTCCAGCGGGGCATCAGCGCCAGGCCGCCGCCGGCCGCGACGGCCTCGGCGACCACCGCGAACTCGTTGATGCGGTGGACGATGTCCGGCCGCCGGTCGGCGGCGCCGGCGATGGCGTCGATGGTGGCCATCAGCGGGAAGCCGTCGTGGACCGTGATCCAGGGATGTCCCGCCACGTCGCGAGGCGAGAGGACCGGTTGGGAGGCGAGCGTATGGCCGACCGGCAGCGCTACGTCGAGAGGTTCGCGCAGTAACACGGTGGCGGTCACCGTACGCGGCCAGGGCGGACCGTGGTCGAGGCGGTGGGCGAGCACGAGATCGTAGTCACGGGTGAGCGCGGGGAAGCGATCCTGGGCGACGTCCTCGTCGGCGAGCACCAGGCGCGGACGGTCCGGTCCGGTGAGGCCGCGCAGCAGGAAGGGGAAGAAGGCTGAGGCCGCACTGTGGAACGCCGACACCGACACACTGCCGTCGGGTCGCTCCGCGAAGTCGGTGACGGTGTGCCGCGCCCGCGCCAGGGCGACCTCCACCTCGATGGCCGCCGCGGCCAGGGCCCGCCCGGCGTCGGTCAGCACCACCCGGCGCCCAGAGCGCTCGGTGAGGGGTACGGGGATCGAACGCTGCAGCAGCCGCAGCTGCTGGGAGATCGCGGAAGGCGTCACGTGCAGCGCCTCGGCGACGGCGCTCACGCTGCCCAGCTCCCCCAGCTCGCGCAGGATCCGTAGCTGCCGTTCGTCCATCTTCGTCAGTGTAGGGCGGCTACAGCGTCGTTGAAGAACCTGGTCGTAGCCTTCACCATCCTGGCTGGTGCAGCGTTGGGGCATGCCCGCCGCACGCCGCACCGATGCGGTACTCCTCCTGGTCGCCCTCGTCTGGGGTTCCAGCTACCTGTCGGCCAAGACCGCCACCGCCGCACTCCCGGTCATGACGGTGCTGTTCGCCCGGTACGCGATCTCCGCGCTCGCCTGCGGCGCCTTCGCCGTCTTCCGTCGCCGGACACACCGCTGGACCCGCTCGGAGATCACCGTCGGGTCCCTGCTGGGCCTTACGCAGGCGGCCGTGCTCGTCCTGGAGACCTTCGGGGTGGCGCACACCAGCGCCGCCAACGCCGGGTTGATCATCAGCCTGACCATCGTGCTGACGCCGCTCCTGGACCGTACGGGAGGCTCCGGCGGCCTGCCGGCACGGTTCTTCCTGCCCGCGGGCCTCTGCGTCCTGGCCGTCGGACTGCTCACCTCCAGCACCGGCCTGCACACGCCGAGGCTGGGAGACGCTCTGGTACTCGCCGCCGCGGTGGTCCGGGCGGGCCACGTCGCCCTCGTCGGCCGGCTCACGGCTCGCCGTCCGCTGGACCCGGTGAACCTGACGACCGCCCAGACGATGGTCGGCTCGGCCTTGTTCCTGACGCCCGCCGCCCCTCATCTGCCCGACCTGGCCCGTAGCAGCGCCACCACCTGGACGCAGCTGCTCTACCTGGCCCTGTTCTGCAGCGTGTTCGCCTTCCTCGCCCAGACCTGGGCCGTGCAGGGCACCTCCGCCAGCCGGGCCAGCCTCCTCCTGGGCACCGAACCGATCTGGGCCGTCGCCGTCGGAACCATCGTCGGCGGCGAACACCTGACCGCCTGGGCCACCGCCGGCGCGGTGCTCATGGTCGCCGGAACCTACTGGGGTCAGGCCATCGAACGCACCCACCGCGCGACCCCGGCGGGAGACCGATCGGCCGAAGCGGGAGATCTGGTCGACGCGGGCAGGACCCGATGAAACACACGCGCGGTGCACACACGCGCCGCCGTAGCAGAAGCGTTCCTTCACCCGGGCGGCAGCGACGGCGCGGTCCGCAGGAGCAGGTGATCGATACGGTCGGGGAATGGCGGCGACCGGGCGTGAGAGAAGTGCCTCTTTCCTCTTGCCTTCACCGGTCGAGGAACTGACGGACCCTCGGCTCACCGATCGTTCGGTACGGCTTCTGCTGAAGCGGGATGACCTGATCGACCCCGACGTCCCCGGAAACAAGTGGCGCAAGCTCAAGTACAACCTCGAAGCCGCCCGGCGCGATGGCCACAAGACGCTCCTGACCTTCGGGGGCACTTTTTCCAACCACATCCGGGCGACCGCCGCCGCCGGCCACTACTTCGGGTTCGCGACGATCGGCGTCATCCGCGGTGAACCGCACGACCCACTGAATCCCGTGCTCACCTATGCCGTCGACCACGGCATGACCCTGACGTATCTCGACCGCAGCGCCTACCGGCACAAGCATGAGCCCACCGTCGTACGACGGCTTCGCGACGAGTTCGGCGAGTTCTACCTGCTGCCCGAGGGAGGGAGCAACGCCCTCGCGGTGCGAGGCTGCGCCGAGATCCCGCAGGAGATCACCGAGCGGTTCGACGCGATCTGCTGCCCGGTCGGCACGGGCGGGACCCTGGCCGGTGTCGCCGCAGGGCTCCAGGCCGGCCAGGAGGCGATCGGCTTCTCGGTGCTCAAGGGAGGGGGTTTCCTCAACGATGACGTACGGGAGTTGCAGGAGCAGGCCTACGGTGAGGAACGCGGACCCTGGCGGATCGAGCTCGGCCATCACTTCGGCGGCTACGCGAAGCAGAAGCCCGAACTCACCGAGTTCATCGACGATTTCGCCGGCAAGCATGGCCTGCGGCTCGATCGGATTTACGGCGCGAAGATGATGTGCGGAATCTTCGACCTTGTTGAAAGGGGCCGGTTTCCCGCCGGCTCGGTCGTCGTCGCGCTCATCACCGGTGTCGCGGACACCTAGAGTTCGAACGTGCGCCGCAGCCCCTACCTGCGCGCCGCCCACCTGGACAACGCCACCGCTGAAACGACAATGGCGCCGCCCGCCACCGCTCGAACCAGCCGGTGTACGAACAACGCCATCGAAACGACTTCAAGCCATCCGCCGACCTCAGCCCGTGGGGGGCTGTGGGGGGCGGAGCCCCTCACATCGAGGGGGTTCCGGGGGGTCGCCCCCCCGGGCCAACACGTGGGCGATACTGGGTTCGAACCAGTGACCTCTTCGGTGTGAACGAAGCGCTCTCCCACTGAGCTAATCGCCCTTGACAGGTTGCCCCGTCGCCAGCACAGATTAGCGCATCTCGGCCCCGCTTCGCTCGCCCGAAGCGGCTCGGGCCTCAGAACGGCAGGCTCAGCCCGAACACCGCCAGGTACGCGATCACCCCCGCCGCGATCACCAACCCTGCGATCACCGCGATCAGTGTGTTCCGGCGGCGAGCCTCCGGATCAAGGGCCTTGTCCTTGGCCTTCGCCGCCTTGTCCTTGGCCCACAGCAGCGCCGCCTTCGCCCACGCGAACTCCGTGGCCAGGATCGCGAAGCCTACGAAGATCGCGGCCCAGCCCGGTCCCGGCAGCACCAGCATCGCCACGCCTGCCAACAGCACGGCCATACCCACCGTGAACACAGCGATGCGCCATGCGTTGTTCAACAATGCGTTGCGCCGGACGCGCTCACGCCACCTCGTCAGGTACTCAGACACGCATCGACCTTAGCCCGCCCCGCTTCCATGCAGGTCAGAGCGGGTATCAGGACGGTGAGGCCGGTCAGATCGGGTTCGGGGGGCGGAATGTTCTTAGGAGTTTTCGCAGTTACGGGTCATAGACCGAAGGGGACACCCGTTGGAGGGAGCGACGTCCTCACCGAGTGCCCGCGATGCGGGTCCGACGCCTGAAGGAATGGCCCGATGAACAGCAGCAGCACCGTCTCGGCCGAGGTCGGCCTTCGGCTCGTCGTTCCCGACCGTACGACGGTCCCGCTGCTCGCGACGCTGGAGTACGCCGCCGACGATCCCTATGCCATCCGTGTCGCGTTCCACGTCGGGGACGACGATCCCGTGGAGTGGATCTTCGCTCGCGAGCTGCTGACCGTCGGGGTCGTGCGCCGGGTCGGGGACGGGGACGTTCAGGTGTGGCCTGCCGACGAGGTCGGGGACGGCGGGGCACTGAACCTGTCGCTTTCGTCACCCTTTGGTACTGCGCACTTCGAGGCTCCCCTGACGCCGCTGACCGACTTCCTCAACCGCACCTACGAGATCGTGGCCGCAGGCCGGGAATCGGACTTCATCGACATCGAGGCGGAACTCGACGACCTTCTCTGGCACTCCTGACGTAAAAGACCGTACGGCCCCGTGCCAAGCGCCTCCCAGCGCTGGCCCACACCCAGGCGCGGGGCCGTACGCCCCGAACCGGGATCACGGGTCCAGGTCGGCCGCACCCCGTGAGGCGAACACCTCGATCGCCTTGCTCGTGACCGGGCCCGGAGCGGCCGGGAACACCACACCGTCCACCGCGCGGATCGGCTGCACGTCGCGCGTGGTCGAGGTCAGGAACGCCTCCTCCGCCTCACCGAAGGCAGCGAGCGGCACGTCCTCCTCCGAACCCCCCACCCACTCCAGCACCAGCGCCCGCGTGATGCCCGCCAGGCAGCCCGAGGACAGCGGCGGGGTGATCAGCCGGCCGCCGCGTACGAGGAAGACGTTGGAGCCGGTGCCCTCGCACAGGTTGCCGGCGAGATTCCCGAAGATCGCCTCGGCGCCGCCGCGGTCGTGCGCGTACGCGAGGGCCTTGGCGTTGTCGCCGTACGAGGTGGTCTTCAGGCCGCTCAGGGCGCCGCGCTCGTTGCGCGGCCACGGCACGACCGACACGTCGCCGGTGGCCGGGAACGGCTGCTGCTCGGCGATGGCCACGACCGCGGTGGCGCCGTGCGCGCCCCGGTCGGAGCCCAGCGGGCCGACCCCACTGGTGTAGGTGATGCGGATGCGGGCGAGCTCCCAGGCGGGCGCGGCGGCGAGCACGTCGAGGGTGCCCTGCCGGATGGCGCCGAGGTCGGGGTCGGGCAGGCCGAGGCCGGCCGCCGACACGGCGAGGCGGTCGAGGTGGCGGGTCAGGGCGAAGGAGACGCCGCGTACCGCCTTGATCGTCTCGAAGACGCCGTCGCCCACGAGGATGCCGTGGTCGAACACGGACACCTGGGCGTCCTCCGGTGCGTGGAGCGCACCGTTGATCCATACCGGACCCACACTCATCGCGAAGCCACCTCCAATAGCCGGGCCGCCTTCAGCTCGGTCTCACGCCATTCGCGGCAGGGCTCAGAATGCCATGTGATGCCCGCCCCGGTGCCGAACCTGATCAGGTCGCCGGTCGCCCAGAACGTGCGGATTCCGACGGCCAGAGATCCGCGCCGGGAGTCCGCGTCCACCCAGCCGATGGCTCCACAGTACGGCCCCCGCGGCGCCGTTTCGAGCTCATCGAGCAGGGTCAGGGCGCTCGACTTCGGCGCGCCGGTGACCGATCCGGGCGGAAAGGTCGCCGCGATCAGCTCCGGCCAGCCGGCCCCGTGGGGCAGCCGCGCGCGTACGGTCGAGACCAGGTGCACCAGGCCCGGGTGTTCTTCGAGATTGCACAGGGCCGGCACCGACACCGAGCCGGGCTCCGCGATCCGGCCGAGGTCGTTGCGGACCAGGTCGACGATCATGACGTTCTCGGCGCGGTCCTTGGGCAGCAGGTCCGCCGGCGTACGGCCGGTGCCCTTGATCGGCCGCGACACGACGATGTCACCCTTGCGTGACAGGTAAAGCTCCGGTGAGGCGGAGGCGATCCGCAGCCCCGGCAGGTGCATGACGCAGGCGTACGGCGCCGGGTTGCCGGCGGCGAGGACGTTCGCGAGGCCGAGCAGGTCCGCGTCCGGCAGCGGGGCGGACAGCACGCGGCACAGGTTGGCCTGGTAGACCGTGCCCTCGGCGATCGCGGCCCGCACGCGCTCGACGCCCGCGACGTACGCCGCCTCGTCGAGCGAGGTGGACCAGGCGTCGCGCGGCGGCCCCTTCCAGGGCGCGTACGGGAGTGGCGCCTCGCGTACGGTCCCGAAGCGGGCGCAGGTGACCTCTCCCTCGTACGTGACGACGACGGCCCAGAAGCCGGCCGAGTCGAGCGCGGCGAGGTCGGTGGTCACGTCCTGGAGGTCGGTCGCCAGCACTCCCCCGACGTGGGCGAACATGGCTACAGTCTGCCGGTCACCAGGTGTCCAGCGGAATCCGGCGTTCGCCGCGCGGTGCGTCCCGCAGGGCGGTGCCGATCCACTGGCGGGTGGCGGCCGGGTCGATCACGTCGTCGATCTCGTAGACGGTGGCGGCCGACAGCGCCTTACCGCGCTCGTACGCGCGGGCGACGAGGTCGTCGAACAGCGCTTCGGAGTCCTCGGCCCCCTCCAGCTCCTTGCGGTAGCCCAGGCGCACCGCCCCCTCCAGCCCCATGCCGCCCAGCTCGCCGGTCGGCCACGCCACGGTCGCCACCGGGACCTTGAGGCTGCCGCCGGCCATGGCCTGCGCGCCCAGCCCGTACGCCTTGCGCAGGATGACCGTGACGACCGGGACACTGAGGTTCGCCCCGGTGACGAACATGCGGCTGAAGTGGCGTACGGTCGCGGTCCGCTCGGCGTCGGGGCCGACCATGAACCCCGGGGTGTCGCACAGCGAGACGAGCGGCAGGCCGAACGCGTCGCACAGCTTCATGAACCGCGACATCTTGTCCGCGCCGTCGGCGTCGATGGCGCCACCGAGGTGGGCGGGGCTGTTGGCGACCAGGCCGACGGGCACGCCCTCGATCCGGGCGAGCGCGGTCACGACCCCGGGGCCGAACGCCCGCCGCAGCTCCAGCACCGAGCCGGTGTCGGCGACCGTCTCGATCACCGTACGGACGTCGTAGACCCGCTTGCGGTCCTGGGGTACGAGGTCGCGCAGCGCCTCCTGGTCGGCGCACTCCCACTCGGCGGCGGGCCCCTGGAAGTAGCCGAGGTAACGCTTGGCGACCCGTACGGCCTCGGCCTCGTCGGCGACCGGAACGTCCACGACGCCGTTCGGGACCTGGACCGACATCGGCCCGACCTCCTCGGGCGCGAAGACGCCCAGGCCGCCACCCTCGATCATCGCCGGGCCGCCCATGCCGATGTTCGCGTCGCCGGTGGCGATGACGACGTCGCAGCAGCCGAGCAGCGCGGCGTTGCCCGCGAAGCACCGTCCGGCCACGATGCCGACGAGGGGCACCTGGCCGCTGAGCCGGGCGAACAGGTAGAACGCCATGGTGTCCAGGCCGGAGATCGAGGTGGTGTCGGTGTCGCCGGGCCGCCCGCCGCCGCCCTCGGCGAACAGCACGACCGGCAGGCGCCTGCGGTCGGCGAGCTCGAGCATCCGGTCCTTCTTGTAGTGGTTCATGGCGCCCTGCGTGCCCGCCAGGACCGTGTAGTCGTAGGCGAGGACGACGGCCGGACGCCCGTTCACGTCGCCGACGCCGGCGACCAGCCCGTCGGCGGGGGTCTTGTCGATCAGCTCGTCCATCGTGCGCCGGGCGCGCTGGGCGGCGACGGTCAGCGCGCCGTACTCGGTGAAGGCCGTGCACAGGTCCGCGACGTTCTCCCGCGCCGTACGGTGCCCGGTGCCGCGCCGTCGTCGTACGGCCTCCGGGCGCGCGGCGTCGAGGCCGATCTCGTGGCGGCGCAGCACCTCGGCCAGGTCGGCCCGCTCGCGCGGCGCGAGGTCCTCGGGCTCGGCCGGGACGACGACCTCCCGCTCCTCCATCGACAGGAGGAGCTCGTCCTCGCGGACGACCTCTCCCTGGACGGCCGCGACCTCGCGGACGACGCCGCCGACCGGCGCCACGACGACGTGCTCCATCTTCATCGACTCGAGGACGAGCAGCGGCGCTCCCGGCGGAACGGATTGTCCCGGGATCACGTCGATACTGACGACGACGCCGTACATCGGCGCGGTCACGGGGGTCGTGTCCATGAGCTGCAACCCTCTCTCTGTTGTCAGGGACACGTACTACCATCAACGGGACACTCCCCCCGCTGCTCCGTGCCCCTGATCGACAAAGAAGGGACCGCATGATCGACGAGGTCCCCGGCTACCGCATTCTGCAGCGGGCGGGGGAAGGCGGATTCAGCGTCGTCTACCGTGCGCACCAGACGCGTCTCGACCGCATCGTGGCGCTGAAGGTGCTGTCGGTCGACGCGGTGGACGACGACACGATGCGACGGTTCGAGCGTGAGTGCCAGATCACCGGGCGGCTCACCGGGCATCCGAACGTCGTCACCGTTCTCGACACCGGGATGACCAGCGGCGGCCGGCCCTACATCTCGATGGACTACTTCGAGCACGGCTCGCTGCGCGACCGGCTGTCCCGCGAAGGACCGCTGCCCGTGCCGGACGTGCTGCGGATCGGAGTCAAGATCGCGGGCGCGCTCGCGGCAACGCACGAGGCCGAGGTGCTGCACCGCGACGTCAAGCCGCAGAACATCCTCGTCTCGCGGTACGGCGAACCGGCGCTGGCCGACTTCGGCGTCGCGCGGCTGGTCGACTCCGCCGAGGCCACGCACACCAACGCGTTCACGCCCCACCACGCCGCACCCGAGGTCGTCAACGGCGACCCGCCGGGCGTGACCTCCGACATCTACGCCCTGGCGTCGACGATGTACCAGCTGCTGGCGGGCGGCCCGGCGTTCCGTACGGCCACCGGCAGCGGCATCGGCCCGCTGATGATGCGCATCCTGAACGAGCCGCCGCCGCCGATCAAGCGTTCCGACCTGCCGCCCCAGGTCTTCGAGGTGATCTCCAAGGCGATGGCCAAGGCGCCCGGCCAGCGTTTCCCGAGCGCGGTCGCGTTCGCGGGGCGCCTGCAGCAGCTCCAGGTGGAGCTGCGGCTGCCCGTGACCGAGCTGGCCCGCAGCGGCGCGGTGTCCGGTCCGCCGGGCCCGGTGGACCACTCCGGGTTCACCGGCCCGGGGCTCGACATGCTGATCCGCTCGCTCGATCCGCACCTGCCGGCGGCCCATCCCGACGCCTCGGGGCCGCCGCCCGCGCCACCGTCGCCGTCCGTCTCCCAGCCCTCGCTCTCCCAGCCTTCGCTCTCCCAGCCCTCGGTCTCCCGGCCGTCGGCCGCTCAGCCGCCGGTCTCTCAGCAGCAGCCGGCCCGGCCCATGGCGCCGCCGCCCGCTCCTCCGCGTCCCCAGGCACGGCAGACCGCTCCACCCGCCACCACGGCGACGCCACAGACCGGGCCCGCGAAGGGCGGGAGCCGCCGCGGCCTCGTCATCAGCGGGGTGCTGGCCGTCCTGCTGGCCGGTACGGGCGCGGGCGTCGGCGGCGTCCTCCTGCTGGGCGGAGGCGGTGGCGGCGACAAGCCCGCTCCGCCGACCACGAGCCCGACCTCGGCGACGTCGCCGAGCCGGACCGCCGCCCCCGCCGTCCCCTCGCGCGTCCTGCGCGCCGCGATGCCACGCAGCGTCCGCGCGATCGGCAAGGGCCAGCTCGTGAGCCTGCACTGGAGGCTGATGCGCGGCAACGACTACCCGATCATGGTGCAGCAGGCCGACGAGACGGGCTCCCAGACGCCGCAGGCGCTCCCGAAGCACACGCTGAGCACCACGATCAGCGGCCTGAACCCGGCGAAGGGCTACTGCTTCACGGTCGGCGCGATCGTCGCGCTCGGCCAGAGCGACGGCCAGCCGGCCACCATCGCCTGGGCCAGGCCCGCCTGCATCAGGGGCGCGACCGCCCACTAGAGGTGGAGCGCAGTGTGCGCGGGTGGAGGCGGCGGCCGACGCGGCGCATCGGGCCCGCGGCGCTCGCGACCAGGCGTCCGATCTGGTCGGTGTGCTGCCAGGCGGTCTCGGCGGCGGCCGGGTCCGGCGGCCTCCCGGCGTACTCCGCGCGGTTGACCAGGTCCGCGAGCGGGCGGAGGTGGTGCTCGGTGCCCGTCACCGTACGGCCGCCGAAACCGGCCACCTCGTGCGCCGTCAGCGCGGTCGCCGGGGGCAGGCCCACGGCGTGCAGGGTCTCGACCGTCTGTTCCCACGCTCCGGCGATCCGGTCGGCGGGCGTGGCTCCCTTACGCCTGCGGCGGCGGCGCAGCACCGGCAGGACCAGCGCGGCGGCGAGGTACGCGACCGGGACGAGCGCCGCGGCGGCCAGCGCGAACACCCACCAGGGCGTCGCGTGGCGCACCGGCGGCTTGGCCGGGAGCGCCGGCGGCGGCTGCTTGCCGGTGCCGGACCCGGTGCCCTTGTTCTTGGAGGCGGCGTTCTTCTGCGCCTGCTCGAGCTTTTGCTGCGTGTCTCCGGCCGGCACCGAGCCGGACTGCTGGGAGCGCCCCTGCTGTTCCGGCGTCGGGTAGAACGGCACCCAGCCGAGGCCGGCGAAGTCCACCTCGGGCCAGACCAGCACGTCGCCCGAACGCACCTCGAACGCGCCGTTCCCGCCGATGCCCGGCCGGAAGCCGACGACGACGCGCGTCGGCAGCCCGACCGACCGGGCCAGGACGGCGTACGCCGTGGCGAACTGCTCCGACGTGCCGCGCCGGGACCGGGTGAGGAAGTAGTTGAGCTGCGCGTACGTGTGGCCGGGCAGGCCGCTCACGTCGTACTTGGCCGTGGTCCGCAGGTAGTCCGCGAGCTTGGCCGCGCGCGCGAAGCCGGTGCTCTGCCCGCCGGTGACCTGCTCGGCGAGCTTGCGGAACGCCGGGACCTGGGCGTTTCGGGCCGTCGTGCCGGGCGACTCGGGCAGGGTGGTGGCGGCCTGCGCCTCCGCGTCGCGGGCGGGCTCGGCCGTGGCGAGCTCGTCGGCGTCGTAGTCGCGGGCCGCCGAGGTCACGTCGTACGCCTGGCCGGTGTGCAACTGCTGCGCCGAGGTGAGCACGCCGCTGACCGGGTCGACCGTGACCGCCAGGCCCTTGACCGTACGGGGGCGGTCCGCGGCGGGCACCCAGACGCCGGGCAGGTTCTGAATGGTGAAGTGCTGGTCGACGGCGGTGGCGGCGATGTGCCTGGTGTGCTCGGCGGCGGGTACCCGGCTGCCCGCCGGGACGAAGCTCGCGCCGGAGGTCCAGGTGATGCCGTCGAAGCGGTCGAGCACGGCGAGCCGCCAGTTCTCCGGCGAGGTGGTGTGCACGGTGAACATCTGCTGGTCCGGCGTCTGCAGCCAGGCCGAGACGCGGTCGAGCGGGCTGATGCTGTCGCGCTGCTGCGGGGGCGGCGCCTTGACCGTCGCCCTCGGGTCGTACGGGGTGCCGGCGACCGGCAGGACCGGGCCGGCGAGGGCCGCCAGCACCGCGAGCACGGCCGCCATGGCGATCCCGGCCGGCGCGCGGGACGCCCGGCCGCCGCCGCGCACGATCACCAGTACGGCGGTGAGGGCGACCAGCCCCGCCGCGACCGGGAGGTTCGAGCCGGGACCGCCGACGCCGATGAGCAGCGCCACGCCGAAGACGGCGATCGCGGGAAGTGCGGGAAACGCGCGTGTCCGTGAGCGCAGGACGAGCTCGGCGCCGGTGGCGGCGGCGAACCAGACCAGGATGTGCGGAAGAACGAGCAGCTCGGGCCGGCCGGGGGCGGGCATGAGCGTGGTGAGGGTGGCCTTCCAGGAGTTCCGGAGGGCGCCGCCGATCACGCCGAAGTCGCCGTGGAACAGCGTGAGGCCGGCGACGAGCGTCCAGCCGCCCACGGTCAGGATGATCGCGATCCAGAGCGCCCAGGTGCGGCGCCGGGGCCAGGAGATCAGCGCGGACAGCAGCACCGGGACCGCCGCGATCGCCGCGACCGGGCCGATGTCGCGCAGCGCGTACACGCGGTGGAAGCCGAGCCCGGCGCCGGCCGCCAGCACGGCCACGCAGACGAGCGCGAAGACCAGGCGTCCGGCGGGCTCGGGGCGGGTGTACGGAGCGGGGGCGCGCTTGGCGGCGCGCGACGCGGGCCGGGGGGGCTGCGCGTCCGGCGCAGGGACGTGCGCCGCCGCCCCGGAGCCGGCCCCGTCTGGGGCGTCCGGGCCGTACGCCGGGCCGTCGGCGGGGCCGAGGTCCGCCTCGGAGAGCACGGGTCCGGGGGTGGTGGGGGCGGGCTCCTCGTAGGAGTCCGGGCCGGGCGGCGGCGCCGAGCCGTTGCCCGCCTCGGGAGGTTCGGGAGGTGTCGTCACCGGATCGCCCCCGCCCAGGCCGCGCGCAGTTCGTCGAGGTCGGCCATCTCGATCAGGGCGATGCCGGCCAGGCCGGGGCCGGGTGCCTCGGGACGCACCCGTACGCACACGACCCGGTCGAACCGGCGACGCAGTGTCCCGGCCCGCGAGATCTGCCCGCGCGCCCCGGTGAGGACCACGAGCGACCCGCCCGCCCGTACGCGGCGGGCGACGTCGAGCGCCTCGTGCGGCACGTCGTGCGCGCTGAGGCGGGCCAGGCGGTCCAGGATCAGTTCGATGTCGTGCCGCCCGCCCTTGGTCTCCACGAGCGGCCCGTCGCCGGTGAGGACGCGTACGGGGAAGCCGGCCCCGGCGGCGCCGGCCGCCACCGACGCGGCGGCGTCGACGGCGAGCTCGAAGTCGTCCGCGTCCGGGTAGGCGGCCTCGTTCGTGTCGATCACGATGGTCGTCTGCGGCAGGCTCGCGTCGACGAGCTGGCGGACCATGAGCGTGCCCGTACGGGCGCTGGAGCGCCAGTGGATGTGCCGCAGGTCGTCGCCGACGACGTACTCCCGCAGCGCGTGGAAGGTGACCGTCCCGGCGGGGGCCGTGTCGGTGGTCGGCCCCTCCAGGTGGTGGTTGCGGCCGGACGGCATGAGCGGGAGCGCGACCGTCCGCGGGCGCACGAGCAGGGTCTGGCGCTCTCCGTACTCCCGTACGCGCCGCGCGAGGCCGAACGGGTCGGCGCGCACGAGGCGGAGCGGGCCGACCGGGATCTCTCCCCGCCGGTCGGTGGGCAGCGCGTAGGTCACCGACTCGGTACGGCCCGGGCGCAGGCCGGGGACGTCGACCTCGATCGCCCCGGCGCCGCACGCGTCCTGGGCGCGCATCCCGGCGCGGCGGAGCCGGCCGGTGTTGGTGACGCTCAGCACGCCGCGCGCGGACTCCCCGCGCGCGACCTTGAGCGGACTGATCTCCCGCCGGACGGTGAGCCGCGGCCGCGGCACCGTCCACAGCAGCGCCGTCACCACGGCCAGCACGCCGCCGACCGCCAGGACGACGGGTTCGGGGTAACCGAGCCAGGCGCCGGCGGCGTACACCACGACGGACGCCACGGCGATCCCCCAGCCGAGCCGCGTCAGCACGGTCAGACCCCGGCCGCCTGCGGGACGGGAACCCGGCCGAGCGCCTCGGCGACCAGCTCGGCCGCCGTACGGCCGCGCAGCTCCGCCTCCGGCGTCAGCATGAGCCGGTGCGCGATGACGTGCGTCGCGAGGGCCTTGATGTCCTCGGGCACCACGAACGAGCGGCCGGCCGCGGCGGCGCGGACCCGTACCGCCCGGAGCAGCGCGAGACTCGCACGCGGGCTCGCGCCGAGCCGGATGTCGGGATGCTGCCGGGTCGAGGCGACGATGTTCACGACGTAGTCGTACAGCGGCGGCGCGACGTGGATCCGGCTCGCGAAGTCGATCATGTTCTTGACGTCGTCGCGGCCGGCCACCTTGGGCAGCTGCTCGACCAGCGGCCCGTTGGGCATGCCGGTCAGCACGGCGACCTCCGACGCGTGGTCGGGGTAGCCCATCGAGATCTTCATCAGGAACCGGTCGAGCTGCGCCTCGGGCAGGGGGTACGTCCCGTCCATGTCGACCGGGTTCTGCGTCGCGATGACCATGAACGGCCGCGGCACCGGCTGCGGGCGCCCGTCCACGGTCACCCGCCGCTCCTCCATGACCTCCAGGAGCGCCGACTGCGTCTTGGGCGAGCCACGGTTGATCTCGTCGGCGACGACGATGTTGGCGAAGATCGGGCCCGGGTGGAACTCGAACTTGCTCGTCGCCTGGTTGAAGATCGACACACCGGTGACGTCGGACGGCAGCAGGTCGGGCGTGAACTGGATGCGCGTCCACTGCGCGTCGACGCTCGCCGCGACCGTACGGGCCAGGGTGGTCTTACCGACCCCGGGCACGTCCTCGAGCAGCAGGTGCCCCTCGCTGAGCAGGCACAACATCGAGAGCTCGACGTTCTCCCGCTTGCCCCGGATGACCCGTTCCATATTGCCGACGAGCGCGCCGAACAGCCGTGCGAACTGTGCCGCCAAAGCCTCCGCGTCAGGCGCCCCGTACGCCTCCGCCGTCATCAACACTCCCAGATGGTGGGACCGGCCAGCTCCTGCCACGGACTGTGCGGCGTGTTGGGGAGGTAGCCGATCATGTAGCCGACGTTTCCGTTGTGGCTCAGGTAGTCGTACAGCTTGCCGCTGAACGCCGCCTCGCCGTTCGGGTGGTTGTACTGCGCGCCGATCTTCTGGCACCGGACCTGGACGCTCTGGCCGTTGGCGTCCAGGATCGACTCGACCTGGCCGCTGCCCGACGCGGCCTGGGACCAGATGTAGCTGTGGTCGTACTCGGTGCCGCCGTTGTGGATCACGTAGGTGCTGTACGGGCCGGCGAGGGTCCTCGTCGCGCTGCCGGTCCGGCGGCCTGCGGGGTTCACGGCGGTGACCTGGATCGTGTACGAGCCGTTCTTGGAGATCTGCGCGTACGTCACCGACGTCCCGGAGTAGTTGGCGCTGGTGGCGGTCTTGGCCCCGGTCACCTGCACGTCGTAGGTGATCTTCTTGGCGCCGGCGTTGGGCGGAGCCTGCCAGCTCGCCCGCAGGCCCTGCTGCGTGGCGGTGCCGGTGATGTTGCTGGGCGTGTCCGGCTCGGTGCACGACAGGGCGGGCGGCGTGTACGCGGAGTCGACCTCCGAGGCGTGGTCCTTGTTCTGGTACAGCGCGGCCACCGCGAACTGGTACTCCGAGCCGCAGACGCCGCCGTTGACGGTGAAGGTGTAGTCGGGCCCGGTCGGCTGGATCTGGTCGGGCGTGGCCGTCAGGCCCTCCGGCAGCAGCAGCTTGAAGCCGGTGGTCTCACCGCCGCCGCCCGGCTCGAAGTCGACCTTGATGGTGCCGTCCGGCTGCGCCGTCGCCCGCAGGTTGGCGGGCGCGCCCGGCGGGGTGACCTTCGGCGGGTCGGGCTTGTGCGTGGGGGGCGCCTTCGGGGTCCTGGTGGGCGTGGGCGTCGACTTCGGGTGACCGCCGCCGGACCCTCCGCCGGGCGCGGGCCGGCCCCGGTCGCCGCCCGGGTCGACCGCCTTCGGAATGGGGTTGTTCTGGCTGCCCGGTACGTCGGGGGTGTACTTCTGGATCGGCTTGTGCGCGCCGGACCCGTCGATCACGACGGCCTTGGCGCTCTCCGGGCCGTTGACCCACAGCAGCCCGTCCTTGACGAACGCGTCGAGCTGGCCGGGCCGCCCGGTGACCGGGACCTGCTGCTCCATGCGGTTGGTCGCCGAGTCGTACACGAGGAGGCTGCCCGTGCTCTGGTCGGGGATGTAGACCTTCTGGCCGAGCGCCTGCGGCGCGGCCAGCCGGTGCCGCGGCGGCAGCTTCAGCGCGACGCTGCTGATCGAGCCGCTGCCGGCATTGAGCACGATGAGCGAACCGCCCGCGAGCAACGGGACGAGCTGGCCGTCCGTGCTGGTCGGTGCGAGCACCGAGCCCTTGGGCGCCTGCGCGACGGACGAGGGCAGCCGGACCTTCACCTGGATGCCGTCCTTGCCCAGGATGACGCTCTGCGCGGAGGTGAAGTCGGTGATCACCGCCGAGCCGGCGGCGATGGTGAGCGCGAGGTCGTCACCGGCACTCCCGATGGCGACCGGCCGGGCGGCGAACCCGCTCCGTACGGGCGCGGCCTGGCCGTTGGTGGGGACCGGGACCCAGAGGACGGAGGTCGCGTCGATGGCCGCGGCGCCGAGCGGGCTGGTGAGGCTGAGCGGCCCGCCGAGTGTGGCGAGGGTCATCGGGTCGAGCCGCTGGACGCTGCCCTTCTTCTGGTCCAGCGCGTACGCGGAACCGGCGGCGGACACGACCTGCATGCCCGCGGCGCCGCGGTAGCCGGCGCCCTGGACGACGTTGAGGTGGGCGGGGTCGACGCGGCTGACCACACCGGTCACCTCGTCGACGATGAGCACCACTCCGCCCTGCTGGATCACCTTCATCGGGTGACCGGTCGAACCGGACAGCGTGACCTTGCCGTCCACCTTGCCCGACAGGCCGTTGACGTGGACCAGCTCGCCCTTCTCCGTCGAGGTCAGCCAGCCGCCGACGTCCGCGAGGTGGTACTTCGCGCTGGCCATCCCGACCCCGAAGACAACGGCCGCGGCGCAGAGCACGCCGACGACACCGATCGCGATATGTCCCGTCATCCGATCACGACGGAAGAACCTGCGCTCCCCGCTCACCGTTTCGCCTACCTCCCGCGTCGCGTCACGGCCCTAAGGGCTGGGACCTAATGAGTGACGCAAGGGTCACCTTAATGTGTCGAAGCCGCCTAAATGACGCGTGTGCCTAATTGGTGACACACTTCTCTGACCTGCCACTCGGCGTTACTTTTGCGACCTGTATCGTCACTTGCTTCGGCACCGCTTTGACGTGGGCCAACGGTGTCCGGTTCCCGTGTTCTCAGTCGACGACGCAGCCGAAGACGTCGGACAGCCCGGACCGCCCCTTCTCGGTGAGGACGAGGGAGCGGCGGGACGTACCGCGCTCGAACCAGCCCAGGTCGACGAGCCCGGCCGTGACCGCGGCGCCGAGCGCGCCGTTCAGATGAGGACGCCGCTCGGTCCAGTCGAGACAGTGCCCGGCGAACCTCCGCCGCGAGCCGCGTACGGCATCGACGTCGACGCCGATCTGCTCAAGCCGCTCTCGGCCCTTCTCCGTGACGTCGTACGCGTCTTCCTCGTGGCGCTCGATCAGCCCGCGCCCGAGCATCGCGTCGAAGAGCGCGGCCCCGGCCCGGCCCGCGAGATGGTCGTAACAGGTACGGGCCTGCGCGAGCGCGGCCGCCTGCCGCGACTGCCGCAGGCTGCACACCCGTACCGGCGGACTGATCACACTGAGCGCCTCGATCACCGCGGCCACCTCGGCCCCGTTGAGCCGGTAGTACCGGTGACGCCCCTGCTTCACCACGGTCACCAGGCCCCCGTCCAACAACTTGGCGAGGTGCGAACTGGCCGTGGCGGCACTGACCCCGGCCGTACGGGCGAGCTCTCCGGCGGCGAGGGGCCGCCCGTCGAGCAGAACGGTGAGCATGACCGCCCGCGTACGGTCCGCGAGCAGCGCGGCGACGGGGGCGATGTCGGAGCCGAAGGGTTCGGACATGTCTTGACGTTACGCCCACGACGCTTCGGCGCCGGTCGAAGTACGGCCACGCCTGAGCTGTTATCGAGTTGGGGGTTGGGCTGAGTATCCGCTAGTGTTTGGCGTGTCGCCAGGGGGGTTCGACCTCCAGGGCAACACGCGGACGTGGCTCAGCTGGTAGAGCATCACCTTGCCAAGGTGAGGGTCGCGGGTTCGAATCCCGTCGTCCGCTCGGAGAGGTCTAGTCGAAGGCCTCACTCGGTGGAGTGGCCGAGAGGCGAGGCAACGGCCTGCAAAGCCGTGTACACGGGTTCAAATCCCGTCTCCACCTCTGAAGCACTCAGCTTCGAGGGCGATTAGCTCAGTGGGAGAGCGCTACCTTGACACGGTAGAGGTCACTGGTTCAATCCCAGTATCGCCCACCACATATCCCCAGGTCAGACCATGTGTCTGGTCTGGGGATTCGTCGTTTCGGTGCAGTTGGGCGCAGGATCGGGAGCAAATCGGGAGCAGACTGCTCCACAGGGTGTGGGACACAACCCTGTGCCGTGCCAGAACTCATCGTCGAGCTCTTACCTGGGCTTTCACGTTGATCGTTAGGCGGCCCTTCGATGCTCGTGGATCAGGCCCGCGGCGATAGTGCGGCGCTTGATCACAGCCGTGAGGTCGATCGGCTCGTCGGGGTCATGCAGCGGTGGTCTTTGGTCGCGGGACCGGTGAGCCCGATGGGCGTTGTAGTGCCGCTCGTAGTCGGTCAGCACCCGCCGCAGGTGCTGTACGCCGTAGGTCAGCAGGTGGTCGAGGCATTGCGCCGCAATGTGCCCACGAATCGTTCGGCGTAGGAGTTCGCACGAGGCGATCGTGGCGGTGTCTTGATGATCCGTATGCCGCTGCTGGTGAGGACCTCGTCGAAGGTCAGGGAGAACTTGCCGTCGCGGTCTCTGATCAAGAATGTGAACTGGTCGACGCGCTCCCCCAGGTCCATCAGCAGGTTCCGTGCCTGCTGGGCCGTCCAGGCACCAGTCGGGTTCGCGGTCACGCCCTGGATATGGACTCGGCGTGTCTGAATCTCCATGACGAAGAACACGTACAAGCGCTTGAGGAACACGCTATCGACGTGGGCGAAGGCGCCTCTCCACGAGATCAAAGGCATCAGGATTCCAGCAAACCGACTCCACCGAAGCCGGGGTACATCAGCACCACCGGCAAGCCGCACAGGCACCTCAACACGCGGTAGACGAGCGATCACAGCACCCCAGCGATGGGGCCAGCCACAGCGCTGATCCTGCAGCACGACCCCAGGTCACAGCACAAGACCGAGTTTCCGAGCGGCACACGGTCGGGGGGTCAGGCCGGGCTGGTCTCGGTCTCCGAGATCGTGATGGTTCGGCTGATCAATCTCGCGTACAGCTGCGGTTCGTCGACGTCCTGTAGCCATTCCCGCCAGACATCCGTTCCTCCACCGACGATGAGCAGTATCGCTCTCGGTGGTGCCTGGCGGGTCGGTACGAGGAGGACCTCCATGGCGTTCTGGTCCATCTTGCTCGGGGCCGGGCCACCGCCCGGGTGCGTGTGCCACATGCCGACGAAGCGGATGCGGCCGTCCCCGGCCAGGCGGTAGTCAGCGACTAGCTGTTCCACGCCTTGCAGGCCGTGGCTGAAGCGATGCGTGGATCGCTCGCTGTCGGGCGGCGGGCTCTCGGCGTAAGTGACGTAGACCACGCGGCAGGCGTCGTCGATCCGGCCGAGTAGCATTCCGCCGGTCTCGATCGTCGGGCCGTGCGTCTGTGCCGTGGTCAGCGCCTCACATCGCATGGTCTCCAGTGCCTCCGGTGTAATGCGAATCTGGTAGCCGGTGTCCGGGTCGTTCACGAGCTTGTCGTTCGGCCACTCCAGGCACTCCGCGGACGGGACGGGCTCGGCCGGCGTCGGGAGGCGCGCCACATACGCTGAGCGGGGTGTGATCGGGGCGCCCAAGGCATGGGCGCGAAGCGTCGCGACCCCCCAGCCGAACAACTGCCCCGCCAACGCCGCCACCTCATAGTCGGCACCGCTGAAGGTGGGTTCGGAACAGCCGGGCTCTGGCTGGAACGGGGCACGGCCGTTCGGATCACCGGCGCCGAAGAAGTCCTTGGCGACGTCACGTAGATCGGGATCTAGGGCGGCCGCGTCTCCCAGCCGGTGGAGGATGTCGCTGCCCGCGCCCGTCGCCCCGGGTAAGGCGAGTGTGGCAACGCCGCGTTCGCAGTCGTGGCCGACACCGACCGAGAGAATCGGCGGCCACGGCTCCTCACTCCGGTGGCGCAACGCCTCTATACGGGCGGCGACCGCCTGGCTCGCCGTCGCGTCGATGACGAGGTCGATCTTCGGCCAGGCACGCGGTTCATCCAGCAGCGTCCGCAAGATGTCGCCGCGGACCGGTTCTACGTCGAGATCGTGCCGGATCTCCAAGAGCCGTGCCGCGAGTGCTGCGGCCTTGAGGATGCCGACGTCACGGTCCACGTACGGCTGCCGGACCAGGACCCCGGCGGTCACGATGTCGCTGTCGGCGAGCGTGATCCCTGCGACGCCGGCGCGAACGCAGTGCTCCGCGATGCGGGCGCCCAGAGCGCCGCATCCGAGCAGGAGTACGCGCCGGTCGCGGAGCCACCGCGCGGGCCTGTCATGGTCCCGCCGGAGGACGACGCTCGGCCGTTGGTCGTGCACGCTGGCCCAGCTGACCTCGGCCGAGTCGATCCATCGCGTGAATGCGGCGTCGAGCTGTCGTCGTCTCGCGAGGACCTCGGGGTCCTCGCTGATACGCGGCAGGATCGCCGTGACGGCCTGATACGCCTCGCGCTCGTTGAGGCGCCACGCCGCCAGATGGGTGAAGCATTCGATCTCCCCGGCGAGCCCCAGCATCGGGGCGCCGATGAACGCGTGAAGCGGTGTCGGCGGCCGGGAGTCCGCGAAACCCCGGGAATTGATCCACGCCGCTAGGCCGAGCTCACTGACCAGGACGTTCTCCGGCACGCCGCGCTCGGCGAGCGCCGCCACGAGATCGGCCACGGTCCGCGGGAACTCGAAGTCGAGCGGTGTGGGGAGCACGATGACCGGCCCCACCGTGACCCGGCTGTCTCTTCCGCGTACGGCTGCGGCGACGACACGGCGGAAGAGCCGACGCGCGGCCTCGTCGTCGAAGCCGGCGCCGTCCTGCCAGTCGACGACGTCCGTGCGGTACGGACCCGTCGCATGAAGGAGGGCCTGGCCGACCCACGGCCTGCCGCTCGGCAGATCGGGCAGTTCCGCAGCGATGACCACGTGCCCGGCCTCCCGGACCGGGTACACCAGCGGCGGATGCGGCGGAAGGCCGACCGGTTCCAGGGCGCCATGGGCGGCGCGGACGTACCACTCGTCGAGTCGCTCGATGAAGCCGAACATGCCCTGCGCGGGATCCCAATCGTCCGCGCCGAGGTACAGGCAGATGACTCGCCCCCACAGGACGTGGGGCAGGCCCGCGAACCTCGAGTGTCGCACCATCGCCACCGGAGCGACGTACGGAAAGTTGTCCGGTATCACGATGGTCACGTACTCGCGCGGCTTGAGGCGTCGCTCCTTCGCGTCGACACTGACGCGCATGTAGTCGAGGATGACCTCGACTTTCAGCCAGCCGTGCTCCGGCTTCCGCGCGCGGTTCGCGATGACCATTGCGTTCGGGTCGGCGTCATGGATCCGCTGGAGCTCCTCCATGGCCTGCCGGTGCCCAGCGGTCACGACGCAGCCCGGTTGCCGAAGACGGTCACCTTCTGCGGCGCGGCGTCCGCTCCTCCCGCCTTCCTCGCCGCGGCTCCCGGCCGGCCGACGGACGCCGCCCCGCCGACGGCGCCGCTCCCGGAGGCCGCCGCCCGTCGTGCGCCGCCGCCCCAACCGGTCGAGCGTCCGCTCGTACGCCCGCCGCGGGAAGAACCTCCGCCGCCGGTCCGCCGCCGCACGCCGCTGCCTCCGGCCGGCCTGAAACCCCCGGCCGATCCCCCCGACGCCGCACCGCGCGGTGTGCTCTCTCCCACGCCGTCGGCGGAGGCCCTCCGCGCCCGGCCGCCAGCGGCGGCGTTCCCGGGCTCGGACACCCGCGCGGCACCCGGCTCCATATCGCCGATACCTTCGGTCTGGAGCGGTTCGCCGTCCGTCCCCTCACCACGAGCGCCGTGCTCATCCGGCTCCCGATGGAGCTCAGACGCGCGCGCGTCCAGGGCATCCGCCGGCCCTCGCTCGCCTCGCTCCCGAGCGTTCTCGGCGAGCAGCCGCAGGACACGGCCCTCGAGCCCCCGGTCGCGCTCGGCGCGGGCGACCTCGATGGCCTGTTCGAGCACCGATCCGGCGTCCGTACGACGAGTGAGGCGCACGAAGTGGACGAGGCCATCCGCGAACTCTCCCGCGAGCCCGGCCAACGCACTGCCCGTACTGGCCCGGAGCGCCGCGGACAAGGACTCCCGCATCGTGTCGGCCTGCGTACGCGCCCAGGCCTCGATCGACGGGTCGCTCCCCACGCCGGGCGAGCGGAGCAGGCCCAGCAGGCTCCGCAGCCGCCGAAGGTACAGCTGGGCGGCGAGACCGGTGATCGTGTCGCGGTCCTCGCGAAGACGCCGCGGAGCGGCCTGGTACGCGAAGCTCGCGACCAGCGGATGCAGGCGCCACCGGTCCCCGGTGCGCCCGAGCGTCTCCATCAGCGCAAGCCCGGCGAGCCGGCTGAGCACGTCCTGCGTGGTGGCCTCCGGCACGCCCGAGGCGACCGAAAGGAGCCGCCCGTCGTACGCGGGCGCGCCGAGCAGCGCGGCCACGTACAGGATCCGGCGCTCGTTCTCCTCAAGCATCGAGTACGTGGCGTGGAGTGCGGCGTTGACTGGCCGTACGGTGTCGTCGTGGCCGTGGAGGGCGGCCGTGAAGCGCCTGGTCAGCTGCTCCGCCTGCGAGCCGGTCGCCGTGGCGAGCCGGCCGGCCATGAGGGCGAGGGCGAGCGGGACGCCGGAGCAGAGCCGCGCGACCTCGCGTGCCCGCGCGGCGTCCGGAGCATCGGACAGGTCGACCCCGGCCCGGTCCGCAAGGGCCAGCACCGACTGTTCCTCGGTGAGCGGGCCCAGCCCCAGGGAAAGTCCGTAGCCGAGATCGGGGATCGGATCGGTGCAGGTGATGAGCACAGCCCCGTCGCCGGGCGGGGTGAGTGCCTGGACCTGCAGAGCGTCCCAGGCGTCGTCAAGGAGAAGCAGCGGGCGCCGGTCGCGCAGCTCGGACCGGTACCGCTCGTGGCGCTCCTCGGCAGCGGCGGGGATATCGCCGGCGGGGACGCCCAGCGCCATGAGCACCTCGGCCTGTGCCTCCGTGGTCGGCCTGCGGTCGCGTCTGCCTGGTAGCGCTGGCGCGGGCGTTGTCAGCCGCACCTCGACCTGCGTCCGGCTGCTTCCTCCGCGGTGGGCGCGGTCAGCCAGCTCCCGTGCGAAGTCGGTACGGCCCGTGCCCGGCGCGCCGGTCACCATGAGCACGACGGGGTGGCCGTTGCGCCGCTCCATCCGGCGGAGGGTCTCGCCGAGTTCGGTGTCCCGTCCGACGTGCGCGGCCGAGGGCGCGGTGATGCGGTCGCATTCGGCGCTGCTCCAGCGGAGTTCAATCGTGACAGGCGGATCGGCGATGAAGATCATGGTCACACCGTCGGCCGGGACGACTCGGCCCGCCTCGGTGAGGAAACGGAGGAGTTCATGGCGGTAGGCCGGCTCGGCGCGCAGCCAGTGGTGGAGGTGCCGCTGCAGGTGAGCGCGAGCGTGCTCGTCGTCCCGGATCGCCACCACCGCCTCGGCGGTCGTCGCGTCGAGACCGGCCAGCTCGTCAACGAGGTCGCGGATCGCGAGGAGGGCCTCGTCCGGCTCGATGTCGGGCTCGGACTGGAGGCCGCTGCCGAGCGCTCCGGGGTCATCCGCAAGGTAGACCCTGATCGCGACTGCGGCCGACGCGAGCATGAGGAGATCAAAGTCCATTCCTACCCCCTGGTGCGACGTTACCCCTGAGAGAAGGATGTGACGGTGTGTGGCGATTCGCCAGCCGATACGAACGCCTTGATGGTGACAGTGCGGTAACCCCTCGCTTAACCGGCGCCCGGTTCCCACGGCTGAGCCGTACGCCCGTCGGGCTCGATTCCGTACCTCTTGAGCCGGTCGGCCTCCGCCTCCCGGCCGTGGCGCCTGAGGAAGCCGGCCAAGTGCTCCAACGCAGGCGGATGCCCGTTCCCGCCGGCGTCGCGCCACAGCCTCTCCGCCTCCGTGGACCGGCCGGCTCGCTCCATTCGTTCTGCCAGGCCGGCCAGCGCGTGCGTGTCACCACGGTCGCCAGCGCGTCGCAGCCACTGCTCGGCCTCGGCGGTGCGCCCGTCGCGGTCAGCCAGCTCGGCGAGCTGCCACATCGAGTACGTGTCGCCGGCCGTGGCTGCGCGGTGGAACCAGTTTTCGGCCTCTTCCGCCCGGCCGTCCTCCTGGTCGCGTCGCGCCAGGTCCCGGATGGCGACGACGTCACCGCCGTCAGCCGCGCGTACGAGCCAGTCGCGTGACCCGTCGCGGTCTCCGTCCGCCTCCAGCATCATGGCGAGCCGCCGCATCGCCGTGGGATGCCCGTTGTCGGCCGCGTGCTTTATCTTCCGCCTCGCCTCCTCCTTACGATCGGTGTCGTCGAGGAGACCGCTGAGCGCGATGGCGCTGCCCAGCCACTGCGCGCTGAGGACACGGCCGGTCCTTGACACCTCGCGCCACAGCTGCTCCGCGACCTCCGCACGGCCCTGCCGGGTCAACCAGTCGGTGTACCGTTCGATTACGAACGGGTCGCCCAGCCGCACAGCTTGCTCCCACAGATCCTCCGCCTCGGCGACGCGCCCCGACAGCTGGAGACGGTCGGCGAACTGCCACAGCGCGTACGCGTCACCGGCTTCGGATGCCTTCCGCCAGTGACCTTCCGCGGCGTCGGTGTCGCCCTTCTCCTCAAGCCGGCGCGCCCACCGTACGGCGCCATACGAACCGCCGATCTCGGCCGCGCGCCGCCACCACTCGTCGGCGTCGTCGGCGCGGGTGAGCCTCTCGTACTGCTCGGCCAGCAGATACATCGACGCCACGTCGCCTTTGACGGCGAGCGGCCAGGCGAACCGGCCAGCGTGGCGATACAGCCCGCGTCGCGCGGCCTCCCTGGCCAGGATCCGGCGGTCGCGCGTGTCGCCGACGCGGGTGAACGCGTCCCAGATCTCGGCGGGAACGAGCCGGCCACGCCGCCGGTCGCCTTCCTGGTCGGCGAGGTAGCCGTCGAGCTCGAACGCCCCGCCCTCGTCGGCGGAGACCAAGGTCAGCGCGGCGAGCCCGCCGCGTTCCTCGCGGCAGTATTTGAGGGCCTTCTCGAACCGCCGGTCCGGCTTCGCCTCCACCGCAGCCTTCTCCTTGGCATTGAGGTAGCCGAAGGCGGCGCTCCGGAGCAGGCTCGCGGGCAGCGGACCGTCGACGCCGAGCCGCCGGGCGTCGATCGCCGCGTCCAGGACGGCCTTGGGCAACGGCTTCGCGTCCTTGTGGTGCTCGACGATCTCGGGCCCGCCGGCGAGCACCTGGGTGACCGTACGCGAATCGCGGCACGCCGCCAACGCGACCCGAAGCCGCGGGTCCAGCCGTGCCTCCTGGTGGGCCCTCGCAACCTCAACCTCGTCGAACGCGTCCGGTACATCGACGCGTACCGCCATCCCGAGCAGCCTGCGGGCGTCCCGATACGGGTCGGCGCGCCCCTCGGCGGGCCCGCCGCGCAGCCGGTTCCACTGGTCATGCCAGAGCGTTCCGACGATCAGGATGTTCCCCTCACGGGTCGTCATGAGCTTGAGGAGTGCGCGTGCGGACTCGGCGTCCGTGAGATGCGGCTGCGCCTGGTCGAGCCACACGACGTTCTCCGTCGCGACCCCAACGGCATTGCGGGCGTCCTCCGGAGCCGGAGCGAGGAGCCCCCAGTCCGGTACGCAATGCCTAAGCGCCTCGTATGCCGATCTCGACTTGCCCGTCGCGGCCCTGCCGACGAGCAGGACCAGCCGGGGCCGGCCGTCGTTCGCGGAGACGATTTCGCGCAGCTCCCGGTCGTGCTCGCGGGACACGTAACGAGGAGGCTCCGCGGACCGGATGGGCGTCCCGGGCGTCCGGATGCTCTGGCGCACGCCGAGAGCGACGGCGACCGCGTCGCAGACGAGGGGTAGAGGCCTCGCACGCTCGACGCGATCCCGCGCGGCAATCCAGCGCTCCGTCTCCGGGGGACGGACACCGCAGACCCTCAGAAACGTCTCCAGCGTCTTGAGGCTCGGGCACGTGAGGTCCTTCCCGCCGAGGAGCCCGCCCACGGTCGCCTTGGCCAGCTCCGGCCGCCGGGCGTTGTACGGCACCGGACCCCAGAGAGCCTTCAGGCCACGCCGCAGGTCTTCGATGGTCCTGATGCTGTCGGGGTCGGGGTGTTCTGGTATCCCGCCCATGCTGCGCCCTCCCGTCGGCCGGCCGTCCGGAAGGGCGCTCCGGACGCTCCGGACACTCGGCGATCTCGGCCTCCGCCACCCCGTGCGCCCACTTCATCCTGGCCCGCCGTACGCGCCGCCGAAAAGGGCCGTCCGGCACATTGCCGGACGTGGACGCCTGCGGCGTACTCGGCACCACGACCGCCGAGCGCGGACACCTAATCCTCGGGAGCCAACGATGCAGCACCTCAGCGAACTCGCCGCCATTACCACCGCGACCATCAACCTCACCACCACGCTCGTGCGCCTCGCCACGGACGCTCTCGCGCACCGCCGGCCGCGCCACACCGGTAGCGCGCCGGAGCGGCGAGAGGAGAGCTGATCCGCGCACCGGACATCCACGCCGGCTTTCAAGCCAGACGAGATGGCCGTGCCGCTTGACCCGGTGGCACGGCCGGTGGTCGAGCGCGATCGCCTCGATGCCCGTGGAAAACTCACCCAGCGCTCGCCACCGCCCGCACGAACGACACAAATTCCAGCGCCCGCTGCCTCATGTCCTTGTGCGGGCAGGCAAACCAGGGGCGATGGCAGTGCTTGCCACCTGTCGATGTTGTAAACGACCCGCCGGGCCCGATCCGGTTCAGCAAGTCCCGCCCCCAACAAGCGCCCCTGCCACCGGCCGCGTAATCACCTATGTGCGATCCACCAGGCCGATAAGGTCACGATTGAACCTGTGGGTGCCGAATATCGTGTCACAGGGTTTGATCTGGGGTTTCGGCGCGCTCGTCGGCTTGGCTCCGGCAGGATCTCAGGATGACTCTGCGGCTGCTGTACTTGATCGTCTTACGGATGTTCGACTGGATCGCGCTGCTCGCTCGATCCCAGGCGTCCAAAGACGCAGAGATCCTGATATTGAGGCACCAACTCGCGGTGCTTCGTCGCCAGGTCGCCGTTCCCCGGCCGTCATGGGCGGACCGGGCGATTCTTTCCGCGCTCGCGCGGCTACTCCCCCGGGCACCGTCGGCAGCACCTGTTCCTCACGCCTCGGACGCTTCCACGCTGGCACGCTGAGCTGGTGAAGCGGCGGTGGACCTATCCCAAGCGCGGGCCGGGGCGACCGCCGATCCGGCCCTCGATGCGGGCCCTGGTCCTGCGATTGGCGGCAGAGAACCCGACCTGGGGCTATCGCCGCATCGCTGGCGAGATCGCCGTGCTGGGCCGGAAGATCGCCCCGGCCACCGTCTGGGCGATCTTGAAGAAGGCCGGGTTCGATCCCGCACCACAGCGCGGTGACCTGACCTGGAGCCAGTTCCTCAAAGCCCACGCGTCCGAGATCTTGGCCTGCGACTTCTTCAGCGTCGAGACGATCACACTCGCCCGCCTGTACTGCTTCGCCGTCCTCGAGCACGCCACGCGTCGTGTCCACGTGCTGGGAGTCACGGCGAACCCGACGGCCGGCTGGGTCGCTCAGCAAACCCGCAACCTGATGCTCGACCCGGGCGACCGAGCCAACGACTTCCGATTCATGATCAGAGACCGGGACAGCAAGTTCACCGGACTGTTCGACGAGGTCTTCAAGGCCGAGGGCACCCGCATAGCGCTCACCGCTCCGCAGGCACCTCGGATGAACGCCATCATGCAGCGGTGGGTGGGGAGCGTACGCCACGAACTCCTCGACCGGACTCTCATCATGAACGCCCGCCATCTGCGCAAGGTCCTCACTGAGTACGAGGCCCATTCCAACACCCATCGCCCACACCGGGCACTGAACCAGGCCAACCCGCTGCGAGCGGCCTCCTCCACGAATACACCCAGGTCGCATGAGGTGACACAATATTCGGCACCTACAGGCTGGCCATCGTTTAGAAGCTCGTGTTGGAGTCGGTGTGGACTTGAGCGCGTATCACGTCTGGAGTCATCCCCGTTATCAGCGATAGGTTCGCGCCGGACAAGTCCGCGCCGCGCAGATCCGCGTCGGTCAGACGCGCGCGGGCCAAATCCGCGCCGCGCAGATTCGCGCCGCGCAGATTCGCGCCGAGTAGGTCGGCACCCGTCAGGTCGGCGCCGGTCAGGGTCGCGCTGTCTAGCGCCGCCTCGTACAGAAGTGCACGGGCTAGGTTCGCATGAGACAGATCCGCGATGGTAAGGGTCACGTCCGCCAGGGTCGCGTCGGTCAGACGCACGTCGGTCAGGCTCGCGCGGGTCAGGTCCGTGCCGTCGAGGTTTGCGCGGGTCAGATCCGCACGGGCGAAGTTCGCGTTGTATAGTTTCGCGCCGTCCAGGTCCGCTCCGGACAAATTCGCTTTAAAAAGGTTCGCGTTGGAAACGCGGATGCCGTCAAGGTCGGCGGAGAAGCCGTCGCTGCGGGGTTTGCGTCGGCCGATGATGGTCAAGGCAGCTTGGATGTCGGTGGTCGGGCGGTCGGGGATTTTCGCAGCGGGTTTGGGGTCATGTTCGCGGGTGAACGCGGTCAGGACATCGTAAATGCTGCGATCGTCACGGGGCGAGTCGATAGCGAGGCGTTCGAGGGCGTAGATACCGCCGAGGCGGATGTCGAGCGTGGGAGAGCCGAGCTGTTCGACGGCTTTCGTGTAACGATCGGTGATTTGGCCTTGCTGACCGTTGCGTAATTCGTTCTGGGTGGTGCGGACGCTGAGAGCGGTGGCGATCAGGCTGCCGGCGGTGAACACGACGCCGAATAAGATGCCAATGCTGTTGAGCGTCTGGTGCCTGCTCTGACGTCGCCGGTCGAGCAGTTCCAGGCGATCCTTGACCTGCAGCCCGTCCAGCTCTTCTTGCGTCGGTGCCGTGATCCGGGCCCGGCGCCAACCGGTGCGGCGCACCGCGATCGGTGGGGGGCTCGCGGCCTCCTCCGCCGGTTCCGCGGTGGCCTCTGATGATTCTTCGGGGACGGTCACTCTAGGCACAGTAGATGCCGCCCAGTCGTCCGGCGACCGCTTTCCAGACCGTCCCCCCGATGCCGTCGGCAGGCTCGGTTCAACGTAGCGAGAACGAGCACCAGGAGTGGGGCCATGAGGAACAGTCGCGCGGAAAGTCACGGTTAGCGGCTTGGGTGGCCGCGGTAAGCGTGACTGGCGGGCGGATGCGCCCGGGGAACTGTGCGGGGAGGGGTGACTCGGTCCAGGCTCGCGAGCGCGGTCTGAGTCGGGTGGGGTCGATCGGGTGCCACAACCGCTACTGCCAATACCGGTTAGTTAAGGCTTGTGGCTGACTGTCCAGGGGTTTGGTGGATCTTGGAGATGTGAGAACGGCAGGGCTGTCGGGGACGCATCGTGGTGCCATCCATCGCACACACCAGCAGACGCCGCCACCGCACCGCTCCCGCAGGCGGACCGGCCAGCAACAGGAACAACGCCCGCAGCGGCGCGACCCCCACCCGGCGGCGGGCCTGGGCCAGCACCGACGACGACGGCGCCCCACATCTTCTCATCCAGGTAGGCCAGATTGGTGACGGTCGCGCCGTTGGCCGTGGTGTCGCCGGTCCGCAGGCCGATGGCAGCGGTGCGGGCGGCCTGACTGGCGGTGATCAGTTCGGTACGCAGGTCCGGGTAGAGGTGGCTGTAGAAGGTCGGGTAGACCAGGCCTTCGGTGAGGAGTTGGCAGTTAACGCTTTGCCGTAGCAGGTCGGTAGTGACATAGACCGAGCTGAGGTCGGGTTTGTCCGAGATGCCGGCGTAAGCGAAGCAGACCGTGTACCGCTCGAAAATTGGGTCAGGGTCGTTGACCTGCAGGTTCAGACGAGAGGGGGTCTCTGGGCATTCCGTAGGCACTCGATCGGCACACCCCCTGCCGGTCGCGTGGCCACGTTCTGTCCCTGTGTCAACCCAAGGTCACCGCCGTGTCCGGCTCCTGGTGTGAAGTCCGCCAGCAAACCGAACGAGTCCCGCAACCAGATTGACAGAGCCAGACCGCCGCATGGCGGAGGACGCCAATCATGCAATACGTCGTCTCAGGTCCAGAAGACCGCCGAGAACAACCGCGCTCCCCCGGTTCATGCTCCCGCTGCTCCCACCCGGAGCAGGGAGCCGCGGGAGCACACGTGATTCCTAGACCGTCCCGAACAAGCGCCAACTAACATCAACACACGGAACTGACCTGCGGCATCTCGAAAAGCCACAGGTCAGATCTTGATCGATACGACATTGACACGGTAGAGGTCACTGGTTCAATCCCAGTATCGCCCACCACATATCCCCAGGTCAGACCATGTGTCTGGTCTGGGGATTCGTCGTTTCGGTGCAGTTGGGCGCAGGATCGGGAGCAAATCGGGAGCAGACTGCTCCACGGTGCCGTTGACACAACCCTGTCCCTGCCGAAAACCCCATCCGTGCAGGTCACGCAGCGTGCCGGTATTCGTTAAGAATTCCGCCGAGGCGCTGGTGTCTTCGTACGTCCAGGCGGGCGATCTGGTCGGGTTCGGTGATCGGCGGGGGCAGCGGAGTGGACGGGCGGGCGTTCGCGATGCCCTGGTGAGGCCGGTGCTCGTTATAGAAGGTCTCGAACTCGCGCAGCGTATGAAGCAGGTGGCGCTGGTTCCAGATCAGGGTCCGGTCCAGGAGCTCACGGCGGCAGGTCAGCACCCACCGCTCGCTGATCGCGGTCATCCGTGGCATCCGCACGCCGGTGAGCACGATCTTGATTCCGGCGTCGGCCAGGACAGCGTCGAACAGCCCGGGGAACTTGCCGTCACGGTCCCGGATCAACCACCGTGCCCGGCACCCTGCGTCCTCCAAGTCCATGACCAGGTTCCTGGCGGCCTGAACCACCCACGACGCGGTCGGGTGCGCAGTCGCGCCGAGGATACGGATCCGGCGGGTGCGGTGCTCGATCACCGCCAGCACGTAAAGGCGAGCCCCTGCCAGGGTGACCGTCTCCAGGAAATCGCAGGCCAGCAGGGCGTCGGCCTGGGAACGCAGGAACCCGGCCCACGTGCCGGCGGCGCGTTCGGGCGCAGGGTCGATCCGGCATCCTGAAGGATCCCCCAGACCGTGGAGGCAGCGACCTTCACGCCGAGCACCAGCAGTTCGCCGTGCACGCGCCGATAACCCCATTGCGGGTTCTCCCGGACCAGGCGCAGCACGAGGGCTCGATGGAACGCACGGTCGGTGGCCGGCCCGGTCGTTTCGGCTTGGACAGGGCAGCGTGCCGACATCGAATGAGGTCGCGGTGCCAGCGGAGCACCGTGTCAGGGCGTACCAGCAACCGCATACCGCGCAGCGCCTCGGGCGTCAGACGTTGCAGCAGCGCCGCCAGGAACGCCCGGTCGGGCGCGGTGAATCGCGCCCTTGTCCCACTCAGCTGACGCTCCAAGACCGTGATCTGATGCCGCAACGCCAGGATCTCGGCGTCTTTGTCCCTGTCGCTCATCGGAAGGAGACGCAAAACCGCGAACATGTTCGTCACCGTCAAGTACCCGAGTCGCAACAGCACGGCCGACCATCATGCCGCGATGACACAGCCTCTGCACCCGCATCCGACACCATCAGCCCAGCCGTTACGGCGCGGTGCGCTGCCACCGCAGCCACAGCCCTCACCTGCACGGATGTAGTTTTCGGCAAGCACAGGGTGCAGACCTGCCAGCACGAGCTTCTTGACCGGACCCTGGTCTGGAACCAGACCCACCTGCTCCACGCACTCCGCGAGTTCGAAAACTACTACAACGAGCACCGGCCCCACCGCAGCTTGAACGGCGCGCCGCTGCGGCCGGCTCCCGAGCCGCTCACCAAACCAAGCCGACTCGATCAGCTTGACATCCGCCGACGAGACCGGCTCGGCGGCGTCCTCCAGACGACCAACATGCCGCATAACCTGCACGGACGCTATTTCCGGCACCCGCAGGACGACTACTATTCACTTCGAAAATACACGTCAGTTGAAGCTACGCGGAGTCGAGCGTGGCAGACGCCGGACCTGGAGTGTCAGGGCGATGGCCGCGGAGCTGCAGCAACGGACTATGATCATGGGCGAGCACGGGCTGAAGCCGATGACCCTGTCAGTCGGCTGCCACGGGCGCCACTGCCGGCCAACCACGCGACAGTGAAGGTGCGCCAGTCGCCACGTCAACTCCGGGCTCGGTACCTCAGTGCCTCGACAGTACCTCGCACGAGCCGAACTACGGGCCGGGAACTTCCGGCTCCCCGGTGTGAACGTCACATGCTCGGCCCGGCCGTAACGGCGGTGATCGCGGATGTTTCTCGGCCGCAATAACGAAACGCTTGAGATGATATCCGCTATTCCAATAAAGCGGGACGCTGAGTAACGTGCTCGGCGCGACCAGGGAACGATAATGACAGAAGAAATTCGGCAATACCAGTCGCCAGACTACAACAGCGCCCGCTGGGCCAACTTTCCGTTGCGCGACGGCGACATCATCGTCAGCGCCCCCCCGAAGTCGGGTACGACGTGGGCGCAGACGATGTGTGCGCTGCTCATCTTCCAAACGCCTGACCTCCCGCAGCCGCTGAGAGTCCTGTCACCGTGGTTGGACCAACTGCGCACACCGCAGGAGGAAGTCTATGCGCGTTTCGCCGAACAGAAGCACCGCCGTGTCATCAAGACACACACCCCACTCGACGGTCTACCGTCCGATCCGCGCGTCAGCTATATCGTGATCGCCAGACATCCTCTCGACCGGGCGCTGTCCTTCTACCACCAATCCGCCAATATCGACCTCGAACTGCTGTTCCAAGACGGCTCAGACCCGAAGTCCCGGCCGCTTGTTCCGCCACCACCGTCGGTGCGCGAGTGGCTGCAGTATTGGTGCCTGCCCCAGCCGACCGACGACCAGGGAATTGCGGTGCCCTCGAGCCTGCACCTGACAGTCCATCACCTCTATGACGCATGGAACCGACGGACACAGCCGAATGTAAGGCTCCTGCATTACGTCGACCTGTGCGCCGACCTCGCTGGCGAGATGGCGGCACTGGCCGAGTGGCTGGGTATTACCGTGAAAGATTCGGTCTGGCCCGATCTGGTGAAAGCCGCGACATTCGACGAGATGAAGAGCCGCGCGGAGCAGCTGGCGCCCACAGCAACACTCAAGGATCCGGTGAGGTTCTTTCGCAGCGGGCGATCCGGGGGCACCCGGGATATCCTGACCGAGGACGACCTCGATGCGTACCGGAAGCGTGTCGGCCAACTCGCTCCGAAGCCATTCCTGGATTGGCTGCACCGCGACCCACCCGTCATCGGCGATGGAGCCGGCACCGACGGGTAAGGGCTTCTCGTCAGTAAGCACACGACCGTGAGCGAGCGCGCCCGGCTTCGCGAGCAGGAAGCCGAACTTCGGGAGCTCCGGCAGAAGGTTCTGTTCCTGGAAAAAGTCGCCGCGTGCTTTGCCAAGGATCCTCGGTGAGCGAAGTGTTCGAGTTCATCGAGGCGGAGTGCGCAGTCGGCTCCCGCAGGGCTGACCGCATTCTCATTGCGTGAGATCGAGGATGATGAGCGGGCGTTCGAAGTGGTCTCGTGCCCAGCGGGTTCCTTCGGCGATGTTGGTGAAGCCGGACAGGCGTAGCGTGCTGATGGCGTGGCTGCGCATGAGGGCCAGGATCGAGGGCAACGCACCGGTTCGGACCCGGCACCGGTCCTCGCCCAGCGTTACGTCCCTCACATAGTGGTCGCGGTTTTGGAGGCCAAGCACCCCGACGCGGCGGCGCATCTGGACGAGGCCCGGGCCGACCTGCTGGCCTTCACCGGCTTCCCGCGCGAGATCTGGCGGCAGATCTGGTCGAACAATCCCCAAGAACGCCTGAACAAAGAGATCCGCCGGCGCACCGACGTCGTCGGGATCTTCCCCGACCGCGGAGCGATCATCCGCCTGGTCGGCGCTGTGCTGATGGAACAAACCGACGAATGGCCCGAAGCCCGCCGTTACATGGGCCTGGAATCCCTCGCCAAAGCCCGCCTGCGCATCATCGCCGGCGACCCGCCGAACGAGAACACCACCACCCAAGCAATCACCGCTTAACCTGCAACAACGGATCACGCGGAGGCTGACTCGTACACCACCTGCGTGGACGTGACCTCAGGTCGCGGGGGATTCTCACAGGGCTCTTTCTACGGATCAGCCAGTGGGGTGATGAGGTGTTGACCTGCATGACACCCGCCTGAAGGTGAAGGTAACCGTTAAGGCTCACGGTCGACGTCCGTCGGAGTCGGAGAACATCACTGCTCTGTCCTCAGCCATCGAGGGCGGAAGAACCATGATATCCACGCTGGTCAGCGCGACATGTCGGGACACCCAACGCACTGTCAGCGGTGCCTCGTCCGTACGTGACCGGGTCGCGTACGGGAATGTGGTCGAGTTACTGGTGCTCCGTCACGGGAAGCAGGTGCTGCGCCGCCAGGTCCGGCGGAGACCGCAGAGGTGGGATCGCGCCGGCCGGCTCTGGCTTACGGCGCTGTCGCGGCTGGTGAAGTGCGGCCGTGGGCGGCAATCTTTCCGGTCATCCCGCCATTTCCTGAGGGGAACCAGCTCAACGTCCCGGCACTTGGGCTTTAGCAAGCAGGTGTTCTATGCGTGGAAGCACAACCCCGTCTCCCGCAGAGACTGGGACGATGCACACCTGATCAACACGGCTTTGGACATCCGCCACGATGACCCGGCGTTCGGATAACGGTTCATCGCCGACGAACTGTCCTTCCACGGCATCGTCGCCGGCGAGAACGGCTGTGCTCCCAACAGCGGATCTTCTCAGCGTTCGCCAAGAAACGCGGCCTGACCCGTAAGGCCGGCCCGCCGGTCCATGACGATCTGGTCAACCGCCAGTTCGCCGCCTCCAGGCCGGATGAGCAGTGACTGACCGACATCACCGAGCACCCGACCGGCGAGGGCAAGCTCTACCTCTGCGCGATCAAGGACGCCTGCTCCTCCATAAAGTCGCGTATGAAGTCCTCTTTGGCTGTCGCGGCCCTGCGTAACGTCGTCGTGGACGGGCAGGCCGGGCTTCTTGCCGTTCTTTCCGCGCTTCTTGCCGAACACCGACCACCAGCCGCGGTCGGAGCAGATCCTCCACGCCGTCCGATCCGCCATCGGCTCACCAGCATCACGAGCCTCATCGACCAGGAACCGGTAGCCGAACTCGGGGTCGTCGCAATGGCCGTCGAACAGGGCGTTGGCGCGGTAGGCCGTGGTCAGTTCGGCATCGGTGACAGGGTTGGCAAGCCAGCGTAGAAGGGCTGACGAGCGATGCCCAGGACCCGGCACGTCACCGTGACGGGGATTCCGCCCTCTGCTCAAGCAGCTTGATCCGCCTGTTCGCCTCACGCAACGCATCGGCTCATCGATCGTCAGCCACCGCTTCAAGCACGACGGCGAGATGCCGAAGTCCTTCGCGACCTGGGCAACGGACGCACCAGAGTCCCGATAGACCCGGATCACGTCCTCGCGGACCCCTTGGGAAACGCCTTCGGCATGGCACACATCCTTCCAGCGCCGACACACATCGACGCAGATCAGATGTCACCTGTTCGTGCAGCAGGCCCATCGAGCACGTACTGCGGATGGTCAACCCGGTGGACGACACCTTCCGCCGTCAGATCAACCGGCAGTCCACTGTGCCGGAGTCCCGCCACAAGCTAGCCCGGGACGTAGAGCAAACACGGCACCATCCACCAGGCGTACGGCGACGGCATGGAGGACCAGCTCAGCGCGCTCGGCCACGAAGTACATCGACGACGCCGTCGCCCAACTCCAGCTGGACGAGGACGACAAATGGCCCATCCAGTGGCTTTCGTTCCTGAGGTGGAGCAGACTGCTTAGGTCCCCTATCCTCCGCTTTCGAGCGGACCTGCTATTGATGCCCCCTGTCAGGGCAGATCAGTATTTTCCTCAGCCGGCGAACTGATGAGAATGAAATGACTATTGCTGACGGTCCACACGCCGGTAACGGGGCTTTCACCCTGCCTCTGAGTGATCGGCTACACCACGGTCTTGACCCGGCTAACACAGCAAGCGACGGTGGCGACGGCTCCGATCCCGTGCACGGCGCCATCGACGTACTCTTTCCGCGTAGGCATGCGGACAACACTCGATACGGCAGATTCCTCGCCGAACTACGCGACGAGCGCCGCCGCGGCGTAGGTCGCCCTTATACCTGGACATATGATCCGGCGGCGGCGCTCCGAGATGCTCACCAAGGGCCGTGGCTGTCCGACGTGCGTACTGCCCGCTGGACCCGAGGCGTTCTGGAGATGGTTGAGACGGGCATGGCGCTCAACGATGCCATCGTCGACGCCCGGGAGCGGTCAGGCGTTTCACCCGAACGGGCGTGGCACGCCTCAGCCGAGGTGTATCCGCAGCCGGTGAAGGTCGGGCGGGATCGGGCGGGAGCGGTCTTCGCCGCAGCGCGCGCCGGGGCCAACCAGGGGCATAGCACGAAGTCCCATCTCACGGAATGCCCCCACTCTGCGTGGCAGGAGATGGCGCGGGTGCACGGACTGCGGGGGTTCAACGCGCTTCCGGTGGTCACGCTGGGCTGTTACGCGTTCGGCCTACAGGCCGTTCCTTTCGCCGACAGCTGGGAGGGCGATTATCTCGTCAGTCTCTACCATCTGTTTTATCTCGAATACAATATGGACACCATCGAGAGTCTGGGGAGCAACCGGCTGATGGCCGATCTCCAGCGGGTACTCGATTTCCCTGGACTGTCCGACGAACTCAGGCTTCGCCGGCTCCACACCCTGTGTGACATGGCCTTCTTTGACGGGAAAAGAAGATCGGAAGCCCTGTTCAAGGACGAGGTGACCGACGGGATCAGCGCGTGGACCTTCCGCGACCGCGACCGGTGGCGTGACTTCAAGGCCGCGGACAGCGGCTCCTTCCCCTATTACCTCTCCCATCCCGCCGGTCCCATGGGCCGGAACGACCTCATGATCAGCGGGCTCGCCACCGACTGGCTCGACATCGGCACCGACCTGCGCAACTCCGAGAGCGGCAACAGCGTGCTCGCGCTGACAAAGGCGTCGATCGACTGCCGGGATCTGCTGGACGCCTACGAGCGTACGGTCTGGATGCTCAACGACTACTGGGCCGACGACGGGGACATCAAGCAGGAGCGGTACGCCGCATGTGTCATCACGCTGGGGGTCATGACGTGGGCGGCCACGAACCACCGGCACGACATCTGGCGGTACTACGCGCTCGCCGCCGATACCTCCCACGACGCCGCGCGGCGGGATCTCGGCAGCATCCACAGCCTTCTAAGCGACTGCTACACCGACACCTTTACCCCGATCAAGACCTCCGGCGGTCGAAAGCTGACGGTCCCCAGGTCAAAACTCAGCTTCTCAGTCACGGTCAACGGCGCTGAGCACACCGGGGATTTAATGCTCCATGAGGCCCTTGTCCAGGTCGTGGTGGATGGGAAGTTGCCTATGGACGTAATCAACCACATGATCGTCCTGGCGAAGCTACTGAAGGACGGACGCATCACCGCAGCCGAGTTCGTCTCCTGGATCGACGGGAACTACTGCCAAAACGCCGCCACCATCGCGCACGCGTTCCACGCAGCCAACTTCGCCCGTGAAATCGGTGTCGCGCTCTGCGCACTGGCCATGGAGATGTGGTGGAACGGCTTCTGCTACGCGGCGGGCGTCGGCAGCCTGATCGAGGCGCAACCGGGACGGGTCGGACACGACAGGGAACACGGGTGACGCGGTCGCCGGTCTCCGACCGTGGCGAGTGATCTCTTCAGTGTCGGCTACGTGTGCGTTGGTCGGACCCACCCAGCGTGCCAAGCCAAGTAGCTGCTCGACATAACTGCCGGACGCTTTGCGACGTGATGCCCTGCCACTGGGATTCGTCGGCGGCCTGTCGTCGAACGATCTTCTGAATCTGATGCTCGACCTGGGTGATCGGGCCGGCGAGATTCTTGATCAGGGACCAGGACAGCAAGTTCACCGCCCTGCTCGACGAGGTGTTCACAACCGAGGGGGTCCGGATCGTACTCACCGCACCGCAGGCTCCTCGGATGAAGGCGATCAGGGAACTGTGGGTGGGTAGCGTACGCCGCGAGCTCCGCCATCGCTCCGGCGATCGGCCGTGATGCGGATGGGCTTGATGGGATCGGCGATATGGCTGGGGCAGAGGATACCTTGTTTTCGTTGGCATTTCGACGGTTAGGTTATTGACGCTCCCGATTCCCCCGTGACAGCATCAAGCCCAGTTTCGATCGCGCCGTTCATTGGCTTTACGGAGTCGCTCTGCGCCAACCTGCCCATGGGGGAATAATGGCCGAAGCCGTGGACGTGACAAAAGACGGCGTCATCGATTATCCGCTCTACTCGGGCATGTCGCTCAAAGGCGTCTGGTCCGTTCAGGCACAAGCCGGCGGCCCAACCGTCGCCGCCGACGACGGCTTTCTGCACTACTCCGTCACCGGTATGGCGGGCTGGAACCTCTGGCTGTACGTTTCGATCGCGACGACACTGTCCAGCCAGGGATCGATACTGACATTTCAATTACGGGCAAACACCGTTCAGGGCAGCGAGGTTAAATTCACCGTCGCCGACGGACTGATATTACGTTTCACCGACGGTGGCGCTTCGGTGAACTGGCAGTGGTTCGACGGCTCGGCCTTCCATACTCTTGCGGCGAGTTCGGTACGCCCGGATGGAAACTGGCACACCGTCACGATGGCTTTCTCGCCCACGACCCTCTCGCTGGTCGAGGACGGACGGTATCTGTTCACCTGGACCGTCGGGCAACGGGCGATGGTCCAGCCGATCTTTCACATGCAGGTCCTGGACACCGGCGCGAGCCTGTCGTTCGACGTCGGTGAGATCTACTCGGTGCCTCCCGTCTACGTCGACGGTGACGACACGCCCTGGGACTACGCCTTCTCTGCGGAGGTCGTGCCGGCGGACAGGGCGATCGGCACGGTGGCCACCGACGGCGGGCCGCAGATCTCGTACGGAAACGGCTACGCGCGTTTCTCCGCCATCCCCCTCGACATGAGCAACACCCAGGCCTCGCTCGTCGTCCAGCAGCGGGCACCGGCGGTCTCGGTGCAGATCTACCGGCTGCGGATCAACACCGCGGACGGCGACGAGACCAAGGTGACCCTTCCGGGCGGACAGATCCTGCGTCGCGCCGGTGGTGCGCTGAACTGGCAGTTCTACACGTCGACCGGTGCCTGGCAGACACTCGCGGCCAGTGGCGTCGTCGTCGGCGCGGCCGACTACACCATCGTCGCGATGGTCACGTCCGGGTCCACGATCACACTGTTCGAGAACGGCGTCTTCAGATACCAGTTCACCCTGCCGGGCTCGCCGGTCTCGCAGTGGCAGCCCGCCGTCGCGGTGCAGCACCTCACGGCGGGGACGAACGTCTCGGTCGACCTCGGCGGCATTCGCACGCTGCCCGTCATCAAGACGCCGGAACTCCTGGCCATGGATCTGCGCGAGTCGACGCTCGCCTTGTTCCCCCTGATCAGCGACTTCACGAACGTCCTCGGCAACAGCGGCGATCTCGTTCCGGCCGGCGGCGAGGTGGGCTTCGTGGCCGGGCCCTTCGGCCGCGCGGCGAACTTCGCCGGTGGCCAGGCCGCACTCAGCATCCCTCCGCTCGCAGCGGCCACCGCGGCCTCGTACACCCTCTCCGCGTGGGTACTGGTGAACGGCTACCCGCCGGCCGGCACCGTCACCGGCATCGCCGGCGCGCTCCTCCTCGACAGCGACGGCCGTCTCGTCTTCCGGTTCCTGTACAACGGCGGTGGGATGTACCAGGAACGGCGGTACGTCTCCGATCACATGCTCAGCCTGGGCGTCTGGCACAACGTCGTCGTGACGTACAGCTATGAGGAGGCCCGTCTCGGCATCTACGTGGACGGCCGGCTGCACTGCCTGGAGTACATGGGCGAGGGCCTCACTACGGAATCGACCTCGGTGCCGTCCTCGTTCTTCGTCGGCGGTGAGCAGTCCTCGGCGGATGCGCCGATGGTCGTGCTCAACGGCGCGGTGAGCATGGTGATCATCCTGACGCAGCATGTCCACCAGCCGACGGTGGCCGTGTTCGCACAGAACCCCTCGAAGTCGGAGGTGGAGAGCTTCGCGTGGTTCATCCCTGTCGTCATCCTCGTCGTGGCCGTCGTCGTCGAGATCGCCCTTGAGCGCTACTACCGGGACGCGACCCAGCCGACGGTGTATCCGTCGCTCGACAAGCTCGTGGCCAACATCAGGAACAAGACCGGCGTCCCGGCCACGCCCGGTGTCCGGGTCACCCGCGCCGACATCGGCAGTCCGAGCGATCAGAAGATCCACCTCGACTTCGGCGGTGAAGGATATGTCGACGTCGGAGGCCTTGTCGTCGGCTTCAAGAGCGCCATCAACGTCACCGCTCCGGCGACCA
>NZ_JAUEQY010000026.1 GCF_030406325.1 Actinomadura sp. DC4
GCCGCTCACTCGGCGTCCACCTCCTCCTCGCCTCACAACGCATCGACGACGGCCGCATGCACAAACTCGAAAGCCACCTGTCCTACCGCATCGGGCTACGCACCTTCTCCGCCATGGAAAGCCGGTCGGTGATCGGCGTACCCGACGCGTACCAGCTGCCCAACGCCCCCGGCAACGGCTACATGCGCTCCGACGTCGCCACCCTCATGCGGTTCAAGGCCGCGTACGTCTCCGGGCGCTACCGGCGGCGCACCGCCGAGCAGCGGCAGGAGGAGGTCCGCCGCCAGGTCGTGCCGTTCAGCGCCTCGCACGTGGCGGTGCCGGACATCGCGCTCGCGACCGAACCCGAGCCCGCCGTCACGGCGGCGATCACCGGAGGCGAGGACCAGGTCGAGACCCTGCTGCAGGTGGCGGTCGGGCGGCTGCGCGACGCCGGTCCGCCGGCGCACCAGGTGTGGCTCCCGCCGCTCGCCGACCCGCCCACACTGGACCAGGTGCTCCCGCCGCTCGTACCCGACCCCGTCCTCGGCCTGACGCCGGCGACCTGGCCGGGGCGCGGTCGCCTGATCGTGCCGGTCGCGGTGGTCGACAAGCCGTATCTGCAGGTACGCGACCTGATGATGGCCGACCTGTCCGGCGTCGGCGGCCACGTCGGCATCGCCGGCGGTACCCAGTCCGGCAAGAGCACGCTGCTGCGCACCCTCATCTCCGTGCTCACGCTCACGCACACGCCGGCCGAGGTGCAGTTCTACTGCGTCGACCTCGGCGGCGGCACCCTGGCGACGCTCGGCGAGCTGCCGCACGTCGGCGGGATCGCGGGCCGGATGGACGTCGAGCGGATCAGCCGGACGATCGCCGAGGTGCAGGCCGTGCTGAGCCGGCGCGAACGCCTCTTCGCCGAAGAGGGGATCGAGAACATGGCCGCGTACCGCGAGCTGCGGCGCGCGGGCCGGTTCCCCGACGACCCGCACGGCGACGTCTTCCTCGTCGTCGACGGCTGGGCCTCACTGCGCGCCGACTTCGAGGAGCACGACGCGCCGATCCGGCAGCTCGCCGCCCGCGGGCTGACGTACGGCGTGCACCTGATGCTCAGCTCGGGCCGCTGGTCCGACATCCCGAGCGCGCTGCGCGACCAGCTCGGCACGCGTCTGGAGCTCCGGCTCGGCGACTCGATCGACTCGGTGATCGACATGCGTGCGGCGGCGCGCGTGCCGCGTGCCCCGGGCAGCGGGCTCACGATGGACAAGATGAACTTCCTGGCCGCCATCCCGCGCATCGACGGCCGCTCCCGTACCGATGACCTGGCGACCGCGACGCGCACGATGGCCGAGAGCGTGGCCGACTGCTGGGACGGGCCGGTCGCCCCGCCCGTACGCATGCTGCCCGCGGTGCTCCCGGCCGAACGCCTGCCCGACCCGGGCGGGCGGATGCGCGTGGCGCTCGGCTGGGGCGAGGCCGACCTCGCGCCGGTCTGGCACGACTTCGACACCCAGCCCCACCTGACCGTGCTCGGCGACACCCAGAGCGGCAAGACCGGCGTGCTGCGCCTGATCGCCCAGGCGGTGCCGCGCGCGTACCAGCCGGGCGAGGCCGAGGTCGTCCTCATCGACTCGCGGCGCGCGCTGCTGGAGGTCGTGCCGGAGGAGTACCGCCTCGGGTTCGCGTTCTCCTCCACGGCGGCGACCGAGATCGTCAACGGCCTGGCGACCCGGCTGCGCGACCGGATGCCCGGCGCGGACGTGACGCCGGCGCAGCTCGCCCGGCGCGACTGGTGGTCCGGCCCGGACGTGTACATCTTCGTGGACGACTACGACCTGCTGACCGGCGCGATGGGCGGCCCGCTGAACGCCCTCATCGACCTGCTGCCGCAGGCCGCCGACATCGGGCTGCACGTGATCCTGGCCCGGAGCGCGGCCGGCTCGGGCCGCCTCTCGATGGACGCGGTCGTACGGCGGCTGCAGGAGTCCAACACGCCCGACCTGGCGCTGTCCTGCCCGCCGAACGAGATGCCGTTGCTCAACGGCATGCGCCCCCGGCAGTTCCCGCCCGGCCGCGGCCTCGTGGTCACCCGCCGAGGCGCTACCCAGCTCCAGGTCGGCTGGCTCCCCCCGGCCGACCCCGAGACCGGAGCCGGCCGATGAACCCCACGACGACCACCGGAGACCTGCGTGCGGACGGCGCGCCGCCCACGGCGGCCGTCACCGGCACCCGCCGGAGCCCGGCGGGCGCACCGCTCTCCGCACCTGGGAGCCATCGATGAGCGCCGTGCGACGGCTCGCGGCGATGCTCGCGGGGACCGCGCTGGCGGGTGCGCCGTTGCTCGGCGGGACACCGGCCTCGGCGGCGGGCGAGCAGAAGTGCGCCGCGCCGGCCAGGACCGTCGTACGGGACGCGCCCTGGGCGCAGCGGGCGCTCGGGCCGGACCGGGCCTGGGTGCTCACGCGGGGCGGTGGGCTCGTCGTCGGCGTGGTCGACACCGGCGTGAGCGCGGCGTCCCCCGCGTTGGCCGGGGCGGTGCTGCCCGGACGCGACGTCGCCACGAACCGCGCCGCGAACACCGACTGCCGCGGGCACGGCACGTTCGTCGCCGGGCTCCTGGCGGCGCGGCCGATGGACGGCCGCGGCCTGGTCGGGATCGCGCCCGCGGCTCGCGTGCTGCCGATCCGCGTCTCCCCCGATGAGAAGCAGGTCGACGCCGGCCGGCTCGCGGCCGGTATCCGGGCCGCCGTGGACGGCGGGGCGCGGGTCGTCGCGGTGGCCGTCGGCGTGGCGACCGCGCCGCCGGCCCTGCGGGCGGCGGTCACCCACGCCCACGACCGTGACGTGGTCGTCGTCGCCTCGACCGACGCGCCCGACGCGATCTCCTCCGACAGCGGCGGATCGGTCTTCCCTGCCGACCTGCCCGGTGTGATCGCGGTCGCCTCGATCCAGTCCGACGGGAGGCCGGCGTCGAGCGGCGCCGGCGCGTCGCCGGCGATCGCCGCGCCGGGCGCCGGTCTGGTGAGCGTCGCCCCGCAGGGGAACGGGAATGTCACCGCGTCCGGTGGCGGTGTGGCGGTCGCGTTCGTCGCCGGGGCGGCCGCGCTCGTACGCGACTACCGGCCCACGCTCAAGGCCGACGAGGTACTGCACCGCCTGGAGGCGACCGCCGACCATCCGACCGGGCGCCTCCCCGACCCGCAGCTCGGCTACGGCATGGTCGACCCGGTCGCGGCCGTGACGACCGCGCTGCCGGAGGAGTCCGGCGAGGCCGCGCCGAAGCCGCAGGCCAGGCCGGTGAAGATCGTCATTCCGGCGCCGAAGGACCGCAGCGGCGAGCACCTCGCGCTCGTCGCCTCGGCCGCGGTGGCCGGGGCCGCGGCCCTGGGCGGTCTGGTCGTCGCGACGGTCCGGCGCGGCCGGCAACGTGGCTGGCGGCCAGGGGGTGCCGAAGGCGGCTGAGCGGTCTTGGAGATACGGACCAGCTCTAACCGGAGTTAGAACCCGGCATCGAAGTACCGGTTTCGCCACAGGAGCCGGGCCACCCGCGAGCGGCGGGATCGGCCCGGCTCTTCGTTCTCGGCCGGAGGCGACGGCCGGCCGCCTCGCCCGTACGGTCGCGGTTTCCGCACGTCACGGCGGAGAAGAAGCGAATGCGTGCCCGTACTGAACCGGCCGGCCCACCGCAGCCGTACCAGCCGCTGGCGGGCCGGAGTCCGGCGATACGGGGGGCGCTTCGTGCTACCAATCTGTTACGACCGATAAAAGTTTGTCGCACAACATCGCTTGACTCACTAGTGCTCGCCCGTACTCTGTGTTGGAGTTCGGTATGAGATATTGGTAAAACCACATCGAACGGAGCGTCTCGTGACTGTCTCCTCTCCGTCCGGCTCCCCTATCGGCCGTGACGACGAACTGGACCGGCTCCGCCATCTGCTGCATGACGCGATGGACGGCGCGGGCCGTTCGGTGTGGATCGAGGGTGAGCCGGGCATCGGCAAGTCGGCGCTGCTGGAGTCGTTCCTGAACGAGGCCGCGGCCCTCGGCTGCCGGATCCGGGTCGCCACCGCGGAGGAGTTCGGCCGCCGGCTGCCCTTGCACGCGATGCTGGACTGTCTCGGCGCCGAGCCGGGATCCGGCGATCCGGAGCTGGGCGAGATCGCCGCCCTGCTGTCGTGCGACGGCGCCACCGGACGCCCGCCCGACCCGGTCGCGGTGGCGGCGGAGCGACTGCTCAGCCTGGTGGACCGGCTCAGCACCGACGAACCCCTGATCGTCGCCGTGGACGACCTGCAGTGGGCCGATGAGGCCAGCATCCTGCTGCTGCACCGGCTGAACCGGCTCGCCCAGCGCAGGCCGCTCCTGGTCATCGGCGCGTGCCGCCCCGTACCCCGGCGCTCGGACCTCGTCACGCTGAAGCGCGGCCTGGCCCACGCCGGCGCCGAGGTCATCACCCTCGCGCCGTTGCCGCCGTCCGCCGTGACCCGCCTGACCACCCAGCTCACCGCCGAACTCACCGGCGCCCACCTGCTCGGCGTACGGCTGCGCCGCGCCGCCGAGCTCGCCGGCGGCAACCCCGCGTACCTGCGGGAGATGGTCGACACCCTGATCCGCGAGGACCGCGTACGGCGGCAGGAGGACACCGCGGAGCTCACCGGCGAGGCCGGTACGGGACTCCCCCGCGCGCTGACCGACGCGATCTCCGACCGGCTCGGCTTCCTGTCCGCCGACACGACCGACCTGCTGCGGTCGGCGACCCTTCTGGGCTCGGCGTTCTCCGTCACCGACCTCGGCGCGATCGTCGGCCGGTCCGCGCTGGAGCTGACCGCGGCCCTCGAAGAGGCCACCGCAGCGGGCGTGCTCACCGAGTCGGAGGTGCTCCTGGCGTTCCGGCACACGCTGATCCGCCAGGCCCTGTACGAGCGGTCGCCCGCCGGGCTGAGGCTCGCGTTGCATCTGCAGGCCGCACGCGCACTCGCCGACGCGGGGCTGGCCGTCGAGCGGGTGGCCGAGCAGCTGCTCGCCGCGCTGCGCGGCCCCGACGCCGTACCCGTCGTGGACGGCTGGACCGTCGACTGGCTGCTCAGGGCGGGCCGGCGGCTGGTGACCCGCGCGCCGGAGGACGCCGCGGAGCTCCTGCGGCTGGCCGTCGCGTACCTGCCCTCGGACGATCCCCGCCGGGAGTCTCTCGAGGTCATCCTGGCCCCCGCACTCGTCCTGCTCGGCCAGCGCGGCGAGGCGATCCGGCTCGTCGAGAAGGTGCTGGCCGCCACCGTCGACCCGGCGCGGGCGGCCGAGATGAGCTGGACCGCCGGCTGGGCGATGACCGACGACCACCGCCACGAGGCGGCGCTGGCCGTGCTCGGCCGCGCGCTGCAGGTACCCGGCCTGGACGACGTCTGGTCCGCGCGCCTGCACGCGATGCTGGCACGTGCCGCCATCGCCGACGGCGACCTCACCCAGGCCGAGGCCGCCACCCGGCTCGCGCTGGCCGAGGCCGACCGGTCCGGCGACCGGCAGGCCGCCGCCGGAGCGCTGAACGCCGCCGGCATCCTCGCCACCCACCACGGCGACCTGGACGCCGCGGCCGTACGGTTCGGCCACGCGCTGGCCATCGCCGAGCAGTGCGACGATCCGGAGACCCACGAGCTGCGGCTACGGCTGCGGCAAAGCCGCGCGTACGTCCTGCTCGCCCAGGAGCGCCACGCCGACGCCGACCTCGCGGCACGCGAGCTCCTCGCCGAGGCCGAGCGCAGCGCGTCGCCGCCGCGGCTCGCCTGCGCCCGGATCCTCATCGCCGAGGTGCACTACCACGCCGGCCGGTGGACCGAGGCGGTCGCGCAGCTCGACGCCGCGGCCGCGTCGGACGACCTGATCCCCGCCGCCGACCGGCAGTGGCTGCACGGCCTGGCCGCGGTGATCGCGGTCCACCGCGACGACCAGGCGACCGCCGAGGCACACCTGAGCGCGGTACCGGCCGTGGCGACGGTCTACGCCGGCGCGCAGTACGTACCGCTGGCCCGCGCGCTGCTGGCCGAGCGGCGCGACCTGACCGACGAGGCGCTGTCCATCCTCACCGGCCTGCTCGACCGCACGGGCGTACGCCCCGCGTACCACCGGCACATCTGGCTGCCCACACTGCTGAGGCTGGCCCTGGGCGACGGGAACGCCGAGCTGGCGCGCGCGGTCGCCACGGCCGGCTCGGCGGTTTCGACGGACCGGCCGACCTCCAGCCTGGCCGCGGTGGCCCGGCACTGCGCGGGCCTTCTCGAGTCCGACCACGTCACGCTCACCCTGGCCGCCGACGCGTACCGCGCGGCGGGCCGCCCGCTGCACCTGGCGCAGACCCTTGAGGACACCGCGGTCGTGCTCGCCGAACGCGGCGACGCGCGCGCGGCGCGCGCCGCGCACGCCGAGGCGGCGGAGCTGTACACCGGCCTGGGCGCCACCTGGGACCTCCTGCGCGCCGACACCCGGCTCCGCCGGCACGGCGTACAGCGGAGACGCGGCCCACGCCGCCGCGCGGTCACGGGCTGGGACGCCCTGACGCCGGCCGAACTCACGGTCGCCCGCCTGGTCGCCGAGGGACGGCCGAACCCCGACATCGCCGCCAACCTGTTCGTCTCCCGGCGTACGGTCGAGGTGCACGTGTCCCACATCCTGGCCAAGCTGGGCGTACGGTCCCGCGTGGAGATCGCCCGCGAGGCGGCACGGAGATTCGCCGCCGCGATGGAGGAACACGCCCTCTCGGTACCCTCCGCCCGCGCCGGCTGAGTCACGGTCAGACGCGAAGAACGCGAGGGCCCCCGGGACCGGAGGACGGCGCGGGACGCGACCGGCCTGAGAGCGCGACGAGCCCAGGGCGTCGGAACGCGAGGTCCGCGGGGTCCGCGCCGGCCGGGCGTATCGTCCCCGGGGTGCGGATCAGCTGCGACGCCGCACGAAGGTTCGCCACCGAGGTGGCGGGGAACACCCCGCCCAACTGCCCCACCTGGGCCGACTTCGACGGGGCGCGTCAGGCGCGAAGGACGCGGGGGCCCGCCAGGCCGATCGCGGCGGCGGCGCCGTCGTCCAGGCCGGCATCGGTGACCAGCAGATCGACGTCGGCCAGCGACCCGAAACGGGCCAGGGAGTCGTTGCCGACCTTCGTGTGGTCGGCCAGCAGGATGGAGCGCCGGGCCGCGCCCATCATCGCGGCCTTCACCGAGGCCTCGCCGGGGTCGGGCGTGGTCAACCCGCGTTCCAGGGACAGCCCTCCGGCGCCCATGAAGGCCGCGTCGACGTACATCTGCGACAGCGGCTGCAGCAGCCAGTCGTCGACCGTGGCGAACGTGCTGCGGCGGATGCGGCCGCCCAGCAGGATCACGGTGAGATTCGCGCGGGGGGCCAGGAGCACGGCGAGCGGCAGGGAGTTCACGATGACGGTGAGCTCGCGGTCCGCGGGAAGGATCTCGGCGAGCCGTCCCGTGGTCGAGCCGGCGTCGACGATGATCGCGCCCTCGTTCGGGACCTCCGCCAGAGCGGTCTTGGCGATGCGCTCTTTCTCTGTGGTCATGAGGGAGTCGCGCGCCGAGAGCGCCGGGTCGACCGGAGGCCGGCCCACGGCGACGGCCCCGCCGTACACACGCCGTACGGTGCCCGCACGCTCGAGGACTGTCAGATCGCGCCGGATCGTCTCGCTGGTGACCGCGAACTCGTCGGCGAGGTTCATCACGTCGACGCGCCCGTCCGCACGAGCGCGTCTGAGGATCTCCTGCTGGCGCTCCTCCGCTTGCATGGTGTGGTTTCACCACCATTCACTGTTGAAACCATCATCCACGCCGAAGGGGGAAGCGGTCAAATCTCTGCCCGTCCTCCGGAGCGCGGGTAAGCGCTATCCACCCAGGTCAGACCGGTAGGTGGCCACCTGCAGCCACCGGCGCGCCGCACTCACCCATCCGCGCCGGCCGCCCCTTCCACGGTTGCACCCGGCGCAGAGGGAGCCGTGCGCGGCGTGGCCGGAGCCGGGCGTCCGGCCGGTGGACGCGTGCTCGCGCGCACCCCCACGACGTCCCCCGACACGACCGACCCGCCTCCGGCAACCGGCGCCGGCCGTACACGCGGCCTACCGGGCATCCGCGCCACCTGGCGTTCCCGGGCGCCCGTGCCCGTCAGCACGAGTTCGACGTCCGCCCCCTCCCCCGGTACGGCCGAGCCGGCGCGGACCGGGAAGTAGACGACGCTCTGGCCGCCGGGGTCCAGCGGGGGCACGACGACCGCGCGGCCGTACGTCTCCTGTCCGGTCGTCCGCAGCGCCGACGGCTCCCAGTCCTCCTCGACCACGACGCCGCCCCGCGCCAGCGCGTCACGGCTCGCGTCGGTGACGTCGAGGACCGTTTCGTAGCCGAAGGCGCGGTAGCCGGAGTTGCGTACGGGGACGGCCAGGTACCGCGCCCCGTCGTCGCGCAGGTTCTCGCCGACCAGGCACGGCGCGGCGGTCACCTCGAAGGTCGCTCCGACGAAGTCGAGCAGCAGCACCAGGTCGTTCGGGTGTGAGTCGCCCGGCCAGTAGTGGTCCTTGGACGCCACGATCCGCGACGCGCGGCCGTCGCGGTCCTTCACCGGGTCCGCGTGGACGTACTCGCTCGTCTGCCAGCCCCGCCCCCAGTCGTGCTCGACACCGAGGCTCCAGCGCTCGCCGCTCATCGTCTCCGAGGCTCCCACGACGCCGGGCACGATGCCCTGCGCCGCCCCCGTGACGACGACGCGCTGGGCCCAGTCGGAGTCCTTGCGGATGACCGTGACACGCCAGCTTCCCTGCAGGACGACGCTCCTGCTCATACCTATCTCACCCGCCTGGGAAAGGGCACACGTACGTACGGTCCGGCGGCCGCGCCATGTGGCACGCCCTGAATACGTGAGCTCACCGATGTAACAGATTCGCCGTCGGCGCATCGTGGAATGTGCTGCCGCTTCCCGGCTCCACACCGAAATCGGCGAGCGCGGCACCACTCGGCGTTGAAATGAACTAGGAGAGGCCCGGATATATGAGCTCCCTCGTGCTGGAACGTGAATTGCCCCGGGCCTCGTCGACCGCGCCCGGACGTGCCGCCCACGCGGTGTCGCGCCGTGGCGGCCGGGTCCGCGCCGGAAAGCCCGCCCGCCCGCTCCGTACGGCTCCGGCTCCCGCGCAGGACCCGCGCGCCCTGCTCAAGACGCTGTACGCCGACCACGCGCCCGCTCTGCGGGCCTACGTCACCCGGCTGCTGTCCGACCCCCACCACGCCGAGGACGTCGTCCAGGAGACCATGCTGCGCGCCTGGCGCAACGCGGAAATGCTGGTGCCCGAGCGAGGCTCGGTGAACGGCTGGCTGATGCGCGTCGCGCACAACATCGCGGTGGACAAGATCCGCGCCCGCAAGGCCCGGCCGGACGAGGTCGAGGAGAGCGCCGCCTTGCCGCGGTCTCTCGACGACCACGCCTCCGACGTGGTGGACTCGGTGTACGTCGCCCGCGCGCTGGCCCGCCTCAGCCCGGCACACCGCGAGGTGCTGCGCGTGGTCTATTTCGCCGACCGCACCGCCGTACAGGCCGCGGAAGAGCTCGGCCTGCCGGTCGGCACGGTCAAATCGCGCACTTATCACGCGCTCCGCCGGATGAAGGTCTGCCTCGAAGAGGAAATGGCCGGCTCCGAGGATCAGTGATTCGTGCCGGTCGCCCATAGCGCATTACCGTCGGCGCGATAGACGACCACGTTTCCGTCGTCCTGTACGGCGAGGAAGTTCCCTTCGTACCCGTGGGTCCCCGAGGCCCATTCCACGCCGCCGTCGGCGTTGTGGACCACGAGGTCGCCGTCGATCCGGAAGGTCGCGTGCACCCCGCGCCCGGCCGTCCCCGACGTCCAGCGGACGCGCGCGTCCTCGTCGTAGACGACCAGGTCCCCGTCGGCGCGGAACACCAGCCAGGCGCGCCGCGAACGTACGTGGTCGCCGGGGCGCAGCAGCAGGTGGCTCCAGTACGTGGAGGCGACGACGTCCGCGGCCATCGCCTCGGTGACGCGGGCTCGTCCGGCGGCGCTCGCCTCCCGGCCGACGCCGTCCGGTACGGGCGGTGTCACGATCTCCGCGTGCACGTCGCCGATCTCGGTCCAGTAGCGCCCGGACGCGCTGGTCACCTTGAGGCGTTCGCGCGGCGCCTCGAGCGCGGGCCAGATCTGCAGCAGGTAGTCGTCCATGACTCCGTCCTCGTCCGCGTCGCCCACCAGGTCCATGTGCCGCGCGTGGTAGCGCAGCCGGTACGAGCCCGGCCCCGCGAGCAGGTCGACGTCCCGGGCCCGCGGGTTGGCCGTGCCCCACTCGACCAGTGACATCACGCCGGTGGGCGAGGCGAAGCCCGCCTCCTCGACGTCCTCGTACCAGTCGAGCCGGGCGCCGGGGTCGTGGGCGGAGACCACGACGGTGCATCCGACGTGGCCGTACTGCGTGCCGGTGACCAGCACGACCTCGCACGGCCGTACCGTGACCAGGCCCGCCAGGCCGCCGAGCGACACGGTCGGCCGGTACGCGCGGTCCTGGAGGTAGAACCGCGCGTAGGCCACGTCGACGGTGCCGTGGAACACCACGCCGCCGAGCGCTCCGTAGGTGCCGATGCCGGGGCCTCCCTCCGGTTCGCCTCCCGGGACGGGCCAGGCCTCCTCAAGTACCAACGCGGGCCTCCGGCTCGGCGGGTGCGATCACGTCCTCGCGCAGCAGCAGGCACAGGTCCTGGACCGTGGGCGACTCCGTACGCCGCAGGCGCCTGGCGTGCCGCGTGACCGCCTCGTCGAGCACCTGGCGCGCGTAGCGGCCGTTGCCGAAGGACGCCCCCCGCGACACACCGGCGAAGTGCGCCCGCAGCGCCGCCACCGTCGCGCTGCCCAGCTCGTACCCGGCCGTCGCCGCGTGCTGGCTGACGATCGTGACCAGCTCGTCCGTCGAGTAGTCGGCGAACCGGACCCGGTGGGAGAACCGCGACGACAGCCCGGGGTTGGCGCCGAGGAACCTCTCCATCTCTCCCTCGTAGCCGGCCGCGATCACCACGACCTCGTCGCGATGGTCCTCCATGAGCTTGACCAGCGTGTCGATCGCCTCGCGCCCGAAGTCGGCGCCGGCGCCGGGCTGCGACGCGAGCGTGTAGGCCTCGTCGATGAACAGCACCCCGCCGCGCGCCCGGTCGAAGGCCGCCTTCGTACGCTGCGCGGTGTGGCCGACGTACTCCCCCACGAGGTCGCTGCGGCCCACCTCGATGACCTGGCCCCGCTGGAGCACGCCCATGGCCGCCAGGATCGAGCCGTACAGCCTGGCCACGGTCGTCTTGCCCGTACCCGGCGGCCCGGCGAAGATCAGATGCCGCGACAGCGGCGGCGCCGGCAGGCCGGCCGCGATCCGCTGCCGGGAGGACGCGAGCAGGTCGACCATGTTGCCGACCTCGCGCTTCACGTCGGCGAGGCCGACCATCTGCTGCAGCTCGGACAGCAGCGAGTCCACCCGGTCGGTGTCCGAGGCGCCGGCGTCGGCGCCGACTCCTCCGCTCGGCGGCGGCGCGAGGTCGGAGGGCAGCAGCCGGATCATCTCCACCGGCGTGATGTCGTCCACCTCGGCGAGGCGGTACGCCTGCCGGCCCACCATCTCCTCGAACACCTTGCGCGCGCTGCGGCCGTTGCCGAACGCGTCGTCGCGCGGCATGTTCTCGAAGCAGGTGACGAGTGCCGCGCGGGTCTCGAACTCCAGCTTGTAGTCGTGCGCCCGGCACTGCCCCTCGACGATCGTGACCAGGTCGGCGGGCGTGTAGTCGGCGAACTCGATGGTACGGGAGAAGCGCGAGGCCAGGCCGGGGTTGCTGGCCAGGAACTTGCGCATCTCGTGCGTGTAGCCGGCCACGATCACCACGATCTCGTCGCGGTGGTCCTCCATCAGCTTGACCAGTGTGTCGATCGCCTCGCGGCCGAAGTCGGGGCCGCCGGTGGCGCTCGCGGACAGGGTGTAGGCCTCGTCGATGAACAGGACGCCGCCCAGCGCCTCCTCGAACCGTTCGGCGGTCTTCATCGCGGTGCCGCCGACGACGCTCGCGACCAGGTCGGGCCGGCCCACCTCGACGAGCTGCCCGGTGGCGATGACGCCCAGCTCGGCCAGGATCCGCCCGTACAGCCGGGCCACGGTCGTCTTGCCCGTACCCGGAGAGCCGGTGAAGACGAGGTGCCGCGACAGCGGCGGCGCCGGCAGGCCGACCGACGCACGGCGCGCGGCCATCTGGTGGAGCCGTACGAGGGTCTCCACCTCGCGTTTGACCTCGGCGAGGCCGACGAGGGCGTCCAGCTCTTCGAGGAGTTCGCCCAGCGGGCCTCGTACGGCACGCGAGGGCTTCTTCTTCCTCGGCGCCGGCATCGGCTCCTCGCGCGGGACGCGGGGCGTCATCGGCCCGGCGGGCACGGTCTGCTCGGGCGCCTCCGTCTCGTCCCCGCGCAGGTCGGCGCCGTCCCACTCGGCGGTGTCCCCGCGTACGTCCGCGTAGGTGTCCTCCGCGCCGTTGTCCCGGCTGGTGACCCGGGTGACCTCCAGCCGGTCGGTGGGCGTCGTGATGCGCAGGCCCGCGCCGGTGTTGTCGTGGACGAGGCAGTCCCGCAGCAGGACCGGCTCGGTGGAGTGCACGAGGATGCCGTCGCCGCCGGAGGCGCTGACGTCGCACGCCGACGCCTCACCGGACGAGCCCGCGCTCCACTCGATCCCGGCGCGGCGTGAGGCGCGGATCCGGGTGCGCGCCAGCCGCGCCGTGGCGCGGCTCGCGACCAGGACTCCCTCGGCCTGGGGGTCGGAGATATCGCCCTCTTCCAGGTCGACCTCGCCGCCGGCGACGTGGACCGCGGCGGCGCCGCTGCGGACGAACGCGCAGCCGCGCACCTCCGGCCGGCCGCTGTGGGAGACGCGCAGGCCCGCGCCGGCCGACTCGGTCACGGTCGCGTCCTCGAACAGCCCGCGGCCCTGCTCGGTCACGAGGATCCCGTCACCGCCGGGCGAGGAGACGATCGCGCGGCGGAACCTCGGGTGCGCGCCGGACCGTACCTCCAGGCCGTTCCCTGCCGGGCGGTCGACGCGCAGCTCGTCGAAGGTGGGCGTGGCCGACTCGCTCACCGAGACGCCGGTGCCGCCGCCGCCCTCGACGCGCAGCCCCTCGAAGGAGCTGGTCGACGCGCCGGAGACCAGCACGCCGGTGTCGCCCGAGCCCGCCACGACGCAGTCGTTGAACGTCCCGGTGGAGGAGTCGAGGACGTGCACGCCGTACCCGCCCGACTCGCGTACCTCGACGCGCTGCAGGTCCGGCGCCGCGCCCTCCACCAGCGCGACGCCCTGGGCGCCGGCGCCGGACACCGCGCAGTCCTCCAGCAGCGGCGTCGAGCCGGACGCGATGAGCACGCCGACGCCTTCGCAGTCCTCGATGACGGTCGCGGTCAGGTGAGGCGCGCTGTCGCCCTCGATGGCGACGGCGGGGTTCCCGGCCCGTACGATCCGGCAGTCGCGTACGGTCCCGCGCGCCCGTTCGGCGGCGAGCAGGCCGCTGCCCTCGATGTCGGTGATCGTGCAGTCGGTGAGCTGGGGGTTCGCGCTGGTACGGATGACGACCGCGGAGGCCTTGACGTTGCGCAGCGTGCACTCGGTCAGGCTGCCCTCGGCGCCCTCCACGAAGATCACGCCGGCGCCGGCCGGGTTGGTGAACTCACAGCCGCGCGCGTTGACCTCGGCGGCGCCGTGGGCGTACAGCGCGGCGGCCGAGTCGGCCTCCACCGTGCACTCGTCCATCCGGAGCCGGCCGGTGGGCACGTCGATGGCGGAGGTCTGCTCACCGCTGTGCCGTACGACGACGCCGGAGAGCGTGGCCGACTCGCCCGCGATCCGGATCGTGGGGGCGTCGCGCGACTCGATGCGCACCCCGCCCGGCGCGCCCGCCGCCGAGAGCGTGATCTCCCGGTGCAGCACGACCGCCTCGATGTACGTGCCGGGCTGGATGGAGATCACGTCGCCGTGGCCGGCGGCGGCGACGGCGTCGCTGATCGTACGGTAGGAGTCCGCGGCGGTCGCCGACACGTTCAGGATCGACCGCGTCGGGGTCAGCCTGCCTGCCATACCGGCTCTCCTCCGGTCGGAGCGAACAAGGTCGTGAGCACTCGGTGCCGGGTGAGCCGGTTGAGCGGGCCCGGCGGTCCCTTCTGGGCCAGCGCGTGCGCGACCAGCTCCGGATCCGGCGCGAGGTGGTGGCGCTTCAGGTAGTACGCGACGGCGTCGGGCCAGACCCACCGGCCGTCGGAGCGGAACCCCGCCGGGACCGCGCCCAGCCGCCCCTGGTCCAGCACGTCGTCCAGGGCGCCGGGCGTGTTCAGGATCGGCTCACCGCCGCTCAGGTACGCGAGGACCCGCTCGCCGTCCGGCCCGCCGAGCCGCGGATGGTCGTCGTGGAAGTACGGCCCGCCGGCGGCGTCCGCGCCGTCGAAGACCCGCACCAGGTGTACAGGCGTGTCCTCGGCCGCCCAGACGAGGGTCGCGCCGCCGAGCGCGGCGTCGTGGTAGGCCGGAAGCGGCGTTCCCTCTTCGAAGACCTCGACCCGCGGGGTGTCCTCGCTCGCCTCGGTGAGCGCGTACTGCATCTCCGCGGTCGGCTCGGCCAGGTCCGCGCCGGTCCGCGCCTCGGCGAGGTACACGCGCCGCGCCGGGCCCTCGTGCGCGTGCCGGAACACCCGCCAGATCCCGATCAGCCCGCCGACGCGCTCACCCGCCTCCACGACGACCGCGTCCATCGCGTCCTTCTGGCTCTCCCAGCCATCGCCGTTCGGCATGGTGACCCCGTACTCGTCGCCGAAGCGGTACGGCAGGGGCAGCGGCGACCCGATCCGGGGCGCGTGGTCGGCCCGCGCGGTGCCGGCCTCCTGGTCGGTCAGCGCGAGCCGTCCGGTCTCGATCTCGGCCGCCAGCAGCGACGTGAGCTCGTCCAGCTCTCCGTCGGCCAGGCAGAGCCGCATCTCGGCCAGCCCTTCGTCCGGGATCCGGCCCGCCAGGCCCAGCAGCAACGCGTACAGGTCCTGCGTCTCGGTTCTCGGTACACCCTCCGCCTCCGCTGTGGTCACGGCATGCTCCTCGCGGGGTCGCCCGGCAGGGGCGAGAAACGGTCGTCGGGTTCGTCGAACTCACCGGACGGCGCGGCCCGGTTGGCGACCGCCTCCTCGAGGCGGGCCGTGATGCGGGCGGTCCAGTCGTCGTGGCCCGGCCCGGCCTTGGCCGCCGGAACCTCGGTGAGCAGAACCCTGCGCGCCCCCGGCGCCCCGGGCGCGAACGGCGGGCCGACGGAAAGGACGCGGAAGACCGTGCCGGGCAGGAAGACCACCTCCGGCGTGGTCCGCTTCTCGACGAACCCGTTGAGGCGGCGAGCGGTGGCCGACCAGATGATGATCTCGACCTTCCCGGGTACGGGGGCGTCGATGTCGTCGAGCGCGATCAGCGGGGCCGCCTCGATGAGGTCCTGCCCGGGCCGGTAGGCGTCCGCGGCGGCGGGGTCCACGGGCCCGCCGCGGACGACGACGCCTTGGAAGGAGGGCAGCCGCCGGAGCCCGGCGGCGGCACAGACGGCGAGCGCGGCGTCGTGTTCGCCTCCCCCGGACCTGATGGTCTCGACCAGCTCGGTCTCGCTCCGCCCGACGAACACCCGTACGGCGGCGAGCTCGGTCATCAACGCCTCATCCGTCTGCGCGCCCCGCAGCCCGGGGTGCTCGGCCAGGAGCCGGGCCACGGAACGCGCGGCGGCGTCGTACCGCCAGCCGAGCGAGGCCCGGAAGGCCTGCCGCTCTTCGGGCGTACTCATCCGATCGGCGAGCCAGAGCCGGTCGTAGTCCTGCGGGAGCGCGGGCGGAACCGGCGGGAGCACGGGCTCGTGCGCGGGGGGCCGGTCTCCGTCGTTCTGCGGCGGCGCCCACGAGCCCGCGACCGGTGACCCGGGCCGCATCCTGTGGTGATGCGGGCCGGCGGATGTCTCGTCGGACCTCGGCGTCGCGGCCCGGAGCCCGGCGTCCTGCGGCGGCCCCCAGGCGCTCGCGCCGGGCGCCTGGGGGTCGACCGGCCGCACCCACGAACCCGCGGGTGGAGACTGCGGCGGCATCGCGCGCTGACGCGGGCCAGGCGCCTCACCGGACCTGCGCACCGCGCCCGGCTGGCCGCCAGTCTGCGGCGGCGCCCAAGTGTTCGCGCCGGGCGCCTGGGGGTCGACCGGCTGCACCCACGAACCCGCGGGTGGAGACTGCGGCGGCATCGCGGGCTGGCGCGGGCCAGGTGCCTCGCCGGACCTGCGCACCGCGCCCTGCCCGCCGTCCTGCGGCGGAGCCCACGCGGAGCGGCCCGGGTTCTCGGGTGTCTCGGCGGGCGTCGACGGGCTCGGGGACCGTAGAGGCTCGGCGCGCATTCTCCCTGGCGGCGAGCCTGCGTCGGCCCGCGACGTGCCGGGGCGTGGAGCCGCAGGCTCGCGCGTGCCTTCGGCCGACGGCGACGGCCAGGAAGCCGGGTCCGCGCCGCCCGGCGACGCGTCGGACCGCCGGGTCCCGGCCTCCGGCGGAGGCCACGAACCGCCGGCGTTCCCCGCCTCGCCGGGTGGTACGACTCCGTCGCCCGGTGCGCCCTCGTTCTCCGGCGCCCGCGCCTCGCCGGGAGGCGGTGCGGCGGCTCCGTCGCGCGGCGCGTTCTCCGGTGCCGCACCGGCCTGCCGGAACTCCGCGCTCTGCGGCGACGGCCACGAACCGACGCTGCTCTCCGATACCTCCGTCTCGCCGGACGACGGCGGTACGGCTCCGTCGCGCGGCGCGCCTCCGGCCAGCGGCGACGGCCACGAACCGACCACGTTCTCCGGTATCCGCGCCTCGCCGGAAGGCGGTGCTGCCCCTTCGTCTCGCGACGCGTTCTCCGGCGAAGGCGACGGCCACGAACCGGGGTCCGCGCTGTCGGGCCGCCGGTCTGTGGCGTGCGGTTGGTCCTGGGATGAGGTTCCCGCTACTGGCGGGGGCGCCCACGAGGGGTGTTCCGCGCTCTCCGCCGCCCATCCGTCGGCGGCCGGGGCGGGCTCCAGCGTCGGAGGGCTCCAGGAGCCGGTGGTCTCCGACGCCGCACCGCGCGACGATCCGGACGGCCGGGTCTCCGGGATCGGTGGTGCCCAGCGCGTGTCGTCTCGGGGTGTCGTGCCGTCCGGGGCCGGGTTCTGTGCGGACTCCGCCGGTTCGGCCGGGCTCTGGGCTCTTCTCTCGGGCTGGGTGTCATGGTCGCGTGGGTCCCAGACCACCTGGTCGGGCGTGGCCCGTACCTCGTCCGGGACCTCGGATGCCGCCTCCTGCCGTGGCTCCTGCGGCGCGCGGTGGGCCGGCTCGCCCGGCGTCGCGGCGAACTCACCGGAGGTCCCGGCCGGCGGCGTCGCCGCATGAGGCGTGCCCGGCTCCGGCGGCCGGGACCGCATCGGTACCGCTCGCGCCGTCGGCCGTGTCTGCGGGAACACCGTGGACACCGTGGTCTGGAAGGCGCTCGGGGCCGTCGGCGCGTCCGTCACCGGACGTGCGGAGCCGGGCGGACCGTCCCCCTCGGCGGCGAACGCCGCCGGTACGTCACCGCGCGCCGGCGATGCCTCCGGCCCGGCCGTCTCTCCGGTCTCGGCGGCCTCGTCGGTACGCGCGTCCGCGGGAGCGGCCTCTGCCGGCCTCCGGGCCGCGGACGTCGCCGGTCCGGACTCGGTCACCGCCCTTCCCGCGACCGTCCCAGGCGTCGTCTCAGACGCGGGCCCGGCCTCAGGTGCGAACAGAGGCCCGGACTCGGTCACCGCCCTTCCCGCGACCGCCCCGGGCGTCGTCCCGGATACGGGCCCGGCCTCAGGCATGAGCGGCGGGCCGGACTCGGTCATCATCCCCGCCGCGGCGGCCCTCGGCGCCGCCTCGGGCCCGGGTCCGGTTTCGGGCGCGCCCCCTGCCGCCGCGTTCCCCCACGCCGTCTCAGAGGCGAGCGGCCCGGCCGTGAACGCCTCCGGCCCGGCCTCCGCCGCCGTCCCCGCCAACGTGGTCCCCGGCATCGCCGTGGGTCCCGTCCCGGGTACGAGCACCGCCGGCCCGGCGCCGGTGGCCGTCCCCGCCGCTCCGGGCATCCCCTCGGACATGAATTCCAGGGCCGCTGCCGCCGGTGCGGCCTCGGGGGCGAAGGCTCCCGGGATCGTGATCGGTGTGATGGACCACCGGCCGGCCGGGCGCAGGACTCCCCCGGCGTCGACCAGGACCACCGCGCCCTGGCCCGGCGGCTGTTCCGCCGGTGCGGCGAAGGCGCTGCCGTCCAAGGGCGCGATCGGCTGGGTCGGTGTGTCGATCGACGCCTCGAAGACGACCGGGTCGAAGTCGTCCGCCGCGTCGCCCGTGTCCGGGGCCGTGAACCGGCTCTCCGGCACCCGGCCCGCGACCGGCCCGCCGACATCAGGTCCACCGACATCAGATCCACCGAAATCGGGCCCACCGGCATCCGGCTCACCCACGACCGGCCCACCTGCGACCGGCCGGTCCATGACCGCCCCGCCGGACACCGGCCCCCGAGAGACCGGCCCGCGAGAAAGCGTGCCCTGCGCGGCCTCCGCCAGCGCCGGCTCGCGTACGCCCGTGTGCGACCTCGCCGTCGACGTCGCCCGGGCCGGCGCGTAGACGCTCTCAGGCGTCCGCGTCAGGCTCTCCGGCGCGCCCGTCGTGTTGAAGATGGCGAACCGGCACGTCCCGTCCGTCGCGTAGTGCGGCAGTGCGTGGTACGCGCGGATCGTGATGTCGAGGCGGTCGGCGAGGCCCTGGGCCAGCGCGGCGCACGTCGACGGAGACTGCCCGTACGGCACGAGGACGGCGTTCTCCCGTACCACCGGCGGCAGTGACTCGTAGAAGGCCACCAGCTCGCCGACGCCCGGCACCCGCTCGCCCGGCGCGCCCACCAGCACGAGAGGCCGCCCCGGCTCGACGGGGACGCCGAACCCGAGGTCGACCAGCGGCAGCGGAGCCGTGCCCGCCCCGCGTACCCACAGGCCCGCCGGGATCGCGGTCACCGTCACCGGTACCGTGGCGGCCCGGCGCTCGCGCGAACGAAACCGGGAGAACGGCCTCGGCTTGGCCGAGCGGAACTCACGCGGCAGCGCGGCCTGCCAGACCGGCGCCGGATACCGGGGGCCGGTCCATTCCGGAATCCCGCCGCGGCGGAAGCCGAGCCAGCCGGCCCCGGGCCCGGCGGAGAAGAGTTCGCCGCCGCGCAGCGCGATGAGTTCGCCGTCCGGTGCGACCACGCCGACGCCGAGCCGGTCGGCCAGCCTGGCGGCCAGCGGCGGCGCGCCGGACGGGTCGGGGCGCCCGGCGCGCGCGGCGACGAGCCGCATTCCCCAGCCCGGGGGCGCGTCGGCGTACAGCCGGCTCTTGAGCTGCTCCAGCAGCCGGTCGTCAAGGGCGTTCAACGCGCCCGCCGCGGAGGCGTCCACCACGACGGTGGTCCGCGAGGGCTCGGACGGGAGCGCCGCCGCGAAACCGATCGCCTTGGTATCGGCGTCCGACGCGCGGACCACGAGCGCCCTTTCGGCCCGTTCGATCACGATCGCGCCGGCATTTCCACCGATCGGCACCCGTGCCTCCTTCCGCCCGTGACGTCCTCACTGAATTCACGTCTGTGGGGCCGCCGGGAGTTCACCCCAATGATCGCCGGTCGAGCCCACGGCGAGCACGCGCTACGCTCCGAAGAGTCGGCGCCGCACGCGGTCACCGGCCCCTCCGGGAACCCCCGACGAGACCCTCGGCGAAACCCCGGACGGGCGGCCGGGGACCGCCGACCCCCCGGCGCGGCGAGAAGGAGGGTTTCGTGAGTCGAGATCGGCGCCGCGACCCGTTCGGAGACGGCGCGGCGGACGTGGGACCGGCGACATCGGTCATGCCGGTCAGGTCAGCACCCGAGCCGACGAGCGGCCGGTGGTCACGTGTCCTGTTCCTGGGCGAGGACGCGACGAGACGCGCCTTCGCGCACGCCGTGCTCGCCCGGCTCGCCGCGGCCCACCCCTCCGGCCGGCTCGTGATCGTGCTCCGCGTCGCGCCCCAGCGGCGAGCGGAGTGGGCCTGGACACGCTGGCTCCCCCACACAGGCCGCACGGACGAGACGTTCCAGAGCCGCCCCGCCTTCACGGCCGGCGTACGCCCCGATCCGGACGAGCCGCTCGCCGTCGTGGTGCTCGACGGCGCGGACCTGCCGCCGGGCGACCGCCTCGCCGCCGCCGGCTTCCGCAACACCGTCGTGCTCGACCTCGACGGCAGACGCCGCCGGCCGGGCCGTACGACGCTGCGCCTGGACGCCTCTCCCGACGGCGTACGCGCGCTGTGGGTCGACCAGGACCGTACGGAACGCTCCACGCCGGTCGCCGACCCGCGGGCCGCCGCCGCCCTGATCGCCCCGGAGACGGCCGAGGTGAGCGACGCCGGGCGACGGCTCGCCGCGGCGCTCGACGCCGCCGGGGCCGAGCATCCCGGCGGGTGGTCGCCGCCGCTGACCGCCGCGCCGACGATCGACCATCTTCTGCCGCCGCTCGTGCCCTCCCACGACCGTGGCCTGACCACCGCCGCGCCGCCCGAGGGCGGGTCGTTGATGGTCCCGCTCGGCATCGTCGACCGGCCCTTCGCGCGCCTTCCCGACGTCCTGCGGGTCGACCTGTCCGGGCACCTGCTCGTCTCCGGCGCCGCCGGCAGCGGCCGGAGCACCCTGCTGACGACCCTGGTCATCGCGCTCGCCCTCACCCACAGCCCGCGCGAGGCCCAGGTCTACTGCCTCGACCCCGACGGCTCGCTGGGGGCGCTGTCCGGCCTGCCGCACGTCGGCGCCGTGGCGGGCGACCCCGACACGGCCGGCGCGACGATCGCCAAGGTCACCGCGCTGCTCGACCACCGCGAACACCTCTTCGCCGAGCACGGTGTCGACGGGATGGACGCCTACCGCTCCCGCCGCGAGGAGTTCCCCGACGAGCGGTACGGCGACGTGTTCCTGCTGGTGGAGGGCGCGGTGCCGGACGCGTACGAGACCGACCTCGGCCGCCTCGCCGCCGGCGGCCCCGCCCACGGCATCCGCCTGGTCGTCACCGCCGGGCCCGGCCCCGAGCCGCCCGCGTTCCTGCGTTCCGGTACGGGCCTGGAGCTGCGCCTCGACGACCCCGCGGCGGCACCCGGACGCGGCATGATCGGGGAGTCGGCCTTCCTGACCGCGCTGCCGCGCGTCGACGGCGTCGAGAGCACCGACCGCCTGCCGATCGCCGTCGCCGCGCTGGTGGCCGAGATCGCCGAACACTGGGGTGAGCGTCCCGGGGCGCCCGGCGTACGCGCGCTCCCGTCGGTCGTGGCCGCCGGATCGCTCCCGGAGCCCGACGGCCGCCTGCGCGCGGTGATCGGGGTCAACGAGGGCGAGCTCGCGCCGGTCCAGCACGACTTCGCCACCGCGCCGCACCTGATCGTCATCGGTGACGCAGGCAGCGGCAGGACGAACCTCCTTCGCCTCGTCGCGGAGTCGATCACGCTGTCCCACAGCCCGCTCGAGGCCCGCATCCTCCTGGTCGACTACCGGGGCGGGCTGCTGCACGCGATGCCGGAGGAGTTCGTGCTGGGCCACGCCTTCTCGGCCGGAGTGCTCGGCGAGCTGGTCGAGGGCACCGCCCTCGCGATCGGCGAGCGGGTGGCGCCGGCGTCCGGCGGGCGGGCGGCGCGCGACTGGCAGGGGCCGCGGCTGTTCATCCTCATCGACGACTACGAACAAGTACGCGACCGGGGCCGCGGCCTGCTCGAACCCCTGGTGGAATACCTCCCGCTGGGGCATGAGCTGGGCGCGCACCTGATCGTCGCGTGTTCCTCGGCCGGCGCCGGGGCCGCGATGGACGACCCGCTGCTGCGCGGCATGCACGACGCGGGCGCGGGCACCCTGCTGCTGTCCTGCCCGCCCGAGGAGGGCGACGTGCTCGACGGCCTCGAACCCCGCGACCTGCCGCCGGGCCGCGCCCGCTACCGCGTGCGCGGCGAGACGATCCTGGTCCAGACCGGCCTGGCCGAGTGATCAGGCGCGGTTCTCCGGCTGCCGCAGGTGCGCGTCGACCAGCCCGGTCAGGGCCCGTACGGCGGCGGTCGGCTTGCGCTTGCGCGTCGTCGCCAGGTGCAGGGACCACTCCAGGGGCTCGTCCTTGACCTTCACGGTCCGTACGGCCTCGTCCCCGCGTACGGCGAACGGCGGCACGATCGCCACGCCGACGCCGTGCCGTACGAAGTCGGCGGCGTTCTCCACCCCGCCGACCTCGACGGCGATGCGGCGCTCGATCCGCGCGGCGGCGAACACCTGGTCGGTCACGGCGCGACTCGCGTAGCCGGGCGGGAAGTCGACGAAGTCCTCCTCGGCCAGGTCCGAGACGGCGACCGTACGCCGGCGGGCGAGCGGATGCCCGGCCGGCACCGCGAGGACCTGGGGCACGCGGAGCAGCTCACGGGTGCACAGGTCGCGGTTGACCGTGTCGGCGACGCCGAGGAAGCCGACGTCCACCTCGCCGTTCAGCAGAGCGGCCACGATCCCGGCGGAGCCCGTGGTCTCCACGCGCAGCCGCAGCTCGACGCCTGGATACCGGCGGCGGAAGTCGCCCGCCAGCGCCGGCAGGTCGACGAGGTCCAGCCCGGCGAGCGAGCCGACCCGCACCGAACCGCGGACGCCGCGGCCCAGTTCGTCCACCGCGTCACGGGCGCCCTGCGCGGCGTCCAGGACCGCCAGTGCCTCGGGCAGGAGTGCCGCACCGGCCTCGGTGAGCACGACTCTCTGCGCGTTCCGCTCGAAAAGCGTGACGCGCAAGTCGCGCTCGAGCGACGCGATCGCCGCCGATACGGCACTCTGCACAACATGCAGCCGTTTGGCGGCGAGAGTGAAGCTCTTCTCGTTCGCCACTGCCACGAAGTAGTTAAGCTGCCTCAACTCCACCTGAAAAGTGTGCCAGTACACCCCCGGGGGTGAGCAATGGCCCCCATCCTGAGAGAAATCGAGCGGGTGACAATATGCCGTTTCTCAAGGTAGTGAGGTTCTCCCCCCGCCCAGGCGGCGTACGGCGGACGTGCCGAGCCCGTTCGCGGTGCCCGCACCCGGCCGTTCAGGCCCCGTCTCAAGGTCGGAACCGGCATAGCGGCCCGTACGGGAGTACCAGGCGAGGTCTCCGCACATCCAGCGTTCGAGGCTCCGTACGAATGTGAGCACCTGGTCGCACGCCGTGACGTCGAGCCGAAGTTCTTCGAACAGGACCGGCAGATCCTCTTGGACGATGCGCTGGAACTCACGAAGGCTCGCGGTCATGATGTCGTTGGCGATTTCAACAGCGTGCTGCAGGCCGCAGTTGAGGAAATCCTGAATGACCAGGACGCCATTGTTGACATCGCCCTCGAATTCGATCTCCTTGCGATAGGAGAAGACATCGTTGCGAAAATCAACATTGTCGGCGAAAGCGATGACGAGTTGCCGCAGGGGTTCGGCCGCGAGCAACTCCGCCGAAATTCCGGTCCCCGACATGAGGAACCCCAGGCTCGTCGCCAGCTCGGTGCCGGCCGTCCGGCGGCGCATCTCGGTGTAGTCGACCGGGTCCGGGATGCGGTTCTGGACGGTGTTGCCCAGCTCCCAGAGGTTTCCCTCGGCGAACGCCAGCACGTGCCCGGGAAACCGCGTGCGCACGGTGGCGGGGAGGTTCGGCGCGGTCCTGGCCCACAGATCGGCCAGGCCGCGTTCGACGCAGTCGCGCGGCGGCGGTGTGGGCCCGCAGTCGGCCGGCATGAACTCCGGCAGGCCGGCGACGAACGCGCGGGCACCGGGGAGGTCCCGGTGGGCCTTGAAGGCGGCGAGGGCATAGTCGTCGAGCGCGAACATCCAGACGTCCCAGAGCGTGACCAGCCGCAGCTTGTCCGGCCCGGCGAGCGGATGGGTGAGGGCGGCGAACACCGCGAGCGCGAGGGAGTCGAACCGCGCGTCGGTCCAGACCCCGTCGCCGCGCGCCGCGACCGGGCCGATCATCCCCATCTCGTACGCCCAGGCCTTGGCGCCTCTGCGTGCGGCCTCCAGGTGCGGGTTGGTCGTCGCCCGCCACGGCATGAAGAACAGCGGCAGCCGGAAGGGGTGGCCGGGGGTGCACGGCGCACCGGGGGTGCCGGGCGGGCGCGGCGAGGCCGGCCGGGTGGCCGGGGCGCCCAGGCCAGGCGGCTCGTCCGGATAGCGGCTCGACCGCCGGTGCCACTCGTCCGCGCCGGCCTGCCAGTCGCGCAGGGCGCGGACGTGCGCGGCGATGACGGCCTGCTCGTCGGCGGAGACGGCGTGGTCGGTGTAGAGCATCGGCAGCTCGGTCAGCGCGGTGTCCTCGAACTGGTGCATCCGCGAGGTGATGAGGTCGTTGGTCGTGTCGGCGGCCTCCGACGGCGTCAGGCCGAGGAACTCCTCCAGCACGAGCACACCGTTGCTGACCTCGCCCTCCTCGGCCTCGCTCCGGTAGCTGAAGAGGTCATCGCGCAGGTGCACGCTGTCGGCGAAGGTGTCCTCCAGCACCCGCAGCGGCCGTTCGGTGGCGAGGTCCGCGGGCACCTCGGCGGCCAGCGCGTGCTCGACCAGGCGCGCGGCCCACGGTGCCCCGCCGTAACGGCGCCGCATCCGGACGTACTCCACCGGGTTCGGCACCCGTCCGGCCTCCAGGTTGCGCAGCTCCCACATGGCCCCGGCGAACAGGTCGTGGGTGCCGGCGGCGAAGCGCTCGCGCCAGGCGGGTGACATCGCGGGCAGCGTACGCGGCCAGAGGTCGGCGAGCCCCCGCTCGACCGGGCTCACCGGCTCCGGGGCGTCGTCGGCCAGGAACGCCGCCAGGCGGTCGAGGTGCGTCCGCGCGCCGTCGAGGTCGCCCGGCCGTTTGAAGGCGTGCCGGAAATGGTCGGCGAAATAGAAGACCCAGGCGTACCAGCCGGAGAGCAGGCCGAGCTCGACGGCGCCGCAGTCGGGATGGGTCGAGGCGGACAACAGCCCGTAGTCGTGCGCGTCCAGGTCGGCCTCGGTCCAGAGCGCGGGCTCGTCGAGCATGCCCATGCGCCGCGCCCACGACCGTACGCGGGTCCGGGCGGCGTCGACGTGGGGATTGAGGCGTGCGGGGTGCGGCAGGGAGAACCTCGGGAGCTCGAAGGGCCGATCAGCCATCGGGCGTACCGCGTCGTGACCTTGTGTGCTCGTCCACTGACTCAGTGTGCGTTCGGTTCGGCGGGCGGTCAACCGACTCTCCGGAGCCGTACTCCCAATTCCCGGAAACCCCGGCAATCACTTCATAAACCGAAGTCTCTGCTTAGACCTGCGTTAACGCCATGTTCTCGCGCCGTCTGACATCGGACCGCACAACGGGTCGAGGACGGATTGACGGTCGCACCAGATCAGCGGGATTCAGTGCGACGTCATGGGCGATGTCCGACGAATACGAAGAAACCTCATGATTAACCATTGATATTTCATAGGGCGTTGTATTTAGTAACGCTCCGTTTTGTCCGGCTGCTCCGTTCGCGCCCAGAAGCCCCCCACTGGCCGGAGCGACGGGCAGAAGGAGAAGCTCGTGAGACGAGTCTTCGCCGTGTTCTCCGCCGCCATCGCCCTCGCCGGCGGCCTCACGCTGGTCTCCCAGACGGCCGGCGCCACCCCGCCCAACATCCCCTCCGCGAGCACGGCCGCCACTCGGCTCGCCACCCTCACCGTCGCCACCGAGAGCCACCAGTCCACCTACGACCGCGATCTGTTCCCCCACTGGATCACGATCAGCGGATCCTGCAACACCCGCGAGGAGGTGCTCAAGCGCGATGGCACGGGCGTGGCCACCGACTCCAGTTGCGCCGCGACCTCCGGCACCTGGCGCAGCCCGTACGACGGCGCGACCTGGACCGCCGCGAGCGACGTCGACATCGACCACATGGTGCCGCTCGCCGAGGCCTGGCGCTCGGGCGCGTGGGCCTGGACCACCGCGCAGCGGCAGACGTACGCGAACGATCTCGGTGGCCCCGAGCTGTGGGCGGTGACCGACAACGTCAACCAGTCCAAGGGCGACCAGGACCCGACGACCTGGAAGCCGTCGCTGACCTCGTTCTGGTGCACCTACGCCCGCGCCTGGATCCAGGTCAAGTACTACTACGCCCTCACGCTCCAGAGCGCCGAGAAGACCCAGCTGACCTCGATGCTCGCGACCTGCTGACGCGCGGATGGCGCCCAGCGGCGGACCGCTGGGCGCCATCGGCGATGACCGTGGGGTCAGGGGGTGTTGTTGGCGAGCGCGAGGAGCCGGGCCGCCGAACCGTTGAACACGTCCTGGTCGCCGGGGAAGGTGCCCCCGTCGGCCCACTGCCAGAAGGTGTAGAAGCTCCAGCCCGCGGGGAGCGTGCCGACGCTGCTGGAGTAGCGCGCGATGTCCAGCGGGTCATTGCCGGCGTACGCGCTGGTGTTGCCCGTGCAGGTGGTCCACCAGTCGGTGGTGGTGTAGATCGTGGCCCAGCGAGTGGTCTTGGCGTGGTACTCGTTCAGGAAGGCCGTGATCCACGTGCGCATCGCCGACTGGCTGATGCCGTAGCAGGTGGAGCCGTTCGGGTTGTACTCGATGTCGAGCATGCCGGGCAGGGTCTGGTTGTCCTTCGACCACGCGCCACCGTGGGCGGCGAAGTAGTCGGCCTGCGCGGCGCCGCTGGAGCTCGCCGGCTGCGCGAAGTGGTACGCGCCGCGCACCAGGCCCGCGTAGTAGGCGTTGGTGTAGTTGGCGCTGAAGTTCGGGTCACGGTAGGTCGTGCCCTCGGTCGCCTTGATGTAGGCGAACTTCGCGCCCTGGTTCTTGACGGTGGTCCAGTTGATCGTGCCCTGCCAGTGACTCACGTCGAGTCCGGGCAGCCCACCGGGGGCGAGCTTGGGCGTGATGGTCATCCGCTGGCCCTCATGGGCGGCGATGGTCGAGCCCATGTAGTCGCGCTCGGGGTGGGCCATCGGGTTGGGCGTGGCGGCGTGGGCGGGGACGGTGAGGCCGACGGTCGCGGCGCCGGCGACCGCGGCGAGCGTCGTGGTGGTCCTCAGCCAGCCGGCAAGCCGGCGGGGGGATGCGGCCATGGGGTTCTCCTTCAAGGGGGCGGGGTCCATGAGGACTGGCAGCACCTAGATTTCGACAGATTCTCACCTTGCTGGCAACGGTCCGGAAGGAATTTTTCTTACCGCGCCTTGACTGGGGCGGCATTTCGCCACGTAAACGGCATATGTCGCACACCGCGACCGGATGCGGCCAACGGTGACCCTGGACGCCTCTCCTGTCACGTGGGATGGCTCCGGGACACTCCACCTCAATCCGCCCACGTCTCTCTAAATACTTAAGTACCTGCTTGACTGTTGTGCGGCTCGTCGTTGATACTTAGGCACGTGCTTAACCATGAGCTGGACCGGATCTTCCAGGCGCTGGCGGACCCGACCCGTCGGGACATCGTCGAGCGGCTGACACGGGGACCCGCCTCGGTCAGCGCGCTCGCCGAGCCCCTGGCCATGTCGCTGCCGGCCGTCATGCAGCACCTGCAGGTGCTCGAGTCCTGCGGCCTGGTCCGCTCGGAGAAGGTCGGCCGGGTTCGTACGTGCCAGGTCGAACCGGCCGGCCTGCGGGCCGCCGAAGGCTGGCTCGGCCGGCAGCGCACCGCCTGGGAGGCCCGGCTGGACCGCCTCGGCGGCCACCTGAACGACGACGAACAGGAGGGCAGATCATGACCGACCGCTCCGTGACCCACGCCACCTTCGACCTCGAACGCCGCTACCCCGTCCCGGTCGAGCGCGTCTTCGCCGCGTGGGCGGACCCGGCCGCCAAGGCCCGCTGGTTCGCGGCCCCCGGAGGCGGCCACGAGCTCGACTTCCGCGTGGGCGGCCGTGAGGTCAACCGCGGCAGGCACGGCGACGGGCCGCCGCTGACGTTCGAGGCCCGCTACCACGAGATCCTCCCGGGCGAGCGGATCGTCTACTCCTCCACGCTGCACGCCCGCGACACGCTGACCACGGCGTCGCTGACGACCGTCACGTTCGCCCCGGACGGCGAAGGAGCGATCCTCGTCCTGACCGAGCAGGGCACCTACCTCGACGGCCACGAGGACCCGGCCTGGCGCGAGCAGGGCACGGCCGGCTGGCTCGACGCCCTGGGCACCCACCTCCGGGAAGGGCCGTCGTGAGGACCCGCCGCGGAGGGGTGCTCGTGCTGCTCGGCACCGCGTTCCTCATGACGATCCTGGACGGGACGAGCCTGCTCACCGCCCTTCCCTCGATCGGGCGCGACCTCCACCTCGGCGGCCCCGTCCTCCAGTGGACCGTGACCGCGTACGCGCTGGCGTTCAGCGGTCCGCTGCTCCTGTGCGGGCGGGCCACCGACCTGCTCGGCCGCCGGCGGATGTTCCTGACCGGGATGGTCCTGCGGGTGGTCGCCTCGCTGCTCTGCGGGCTCACGCCCTCCGCCGGGATCCTCGTCGCCGGGCGGGCGCTGCAGGGCCTGTCGGCGGCGATCATCGCCCCGGCCGCCCTGTCGATGGTGACGAACGCCTTCCCCGAGGGCCCCGAACGGAACCGGGCGCTGGGGATCTGGGGTGGCATCGGCGGGGTCGGCGCCACCGCCGGCCTGCTGCTCGGCGGCCTGATCACCGAGACGTTCGGCTGGCCCTGGGTGTTCTGGATCAACGTGCCGGTCGGCCTCGCCGTCCTCGCCCTCGCGCCGGCCGTGCTGGTGGAGAGCCGCGGGCCGGCGCGCGGCCGTCCGTTCGACCTGGCCGGCGCCGCGACGGTGACGCCGGCCATGACACTGCTGGTCCTGGCGATCATCGGGCTGCCGGCGGCGAGCCCGGCCCGAACGGCCGGCCTGCTCGCCGGCGCCGCGGGGTTCGCCGCGCTGTTCGCCCTCGTCGAGCGGCGTTCGGCCGCACCGCTGTTGCCGCTCGGCGCGCTGCGCTCACGGTCGCTCACCGGCGGGAACGTCGTCATGCTGCTCGCCGGCATGACCGTCGACGGCATGCTCGTCACCCTGACCGCGTACGGCCAGCGGGTCCTCGGCTGGTCACCGATCCGGTTCGGGCTCATGGCGGCGGTCATGACCGTGACGTCGGTGGCCGGCGCGCTGGTGAGCCAGCGGCGCGTCACGCGTACCGGCGTCCGGCGCGTGGCCGTCACGGGTACGGCCCTGCTCGCCTGCGCGTCGGCCCTGCTCGTACCGGCCGGCTCGCCGTTGCCGATCGCCGCCGCCCTGCTGGTCTTCGGCGCGGGCATGGGCGCCGCCGCGGTGGGCGCGCAGATCGCCGCGCTCTCCGGCGTCGCCGTGGAGCACTCGGGACTCGCCGCCGGGCTGGCCGACACGTCCTTCGCCGTCGGTACGGCGCTCGGTGTGGCCGTCTGCGGGAGCGTCGCGGTGGCCGGCGGACCGCGGGCCGCCTTCGTCGCGGCGGGCGTCTTCGCCTGCGCCGGAACGGCCGCCGCCCTGACCCTGCTCCCCCTACGGGCTCAGCCGGGCAGCGGGAACTCGGTCACCGTCCGCCACGATCCCGAGGACGCCGCCACGAGACGTGCGTGATCGACCCTCGCGGGAATGGGGAGTTCGGGCTGGATCGCGACGGCCGCACGTTTCAGGCTTTCGAGATTCGCGACCGCCACACTGCCGATCGTGAGGTGCGGGATCGAGTCCGAATGTTCGCCGCGATAAGGCGGGCAATCCGGAAATCTCCGCCAGACCGAACGCGTCAGTTCACGGAAATGGCGGTCCGGTTCCGGACTCAGCCAGACGACGTCGTCACCGAACCACTTGACCTGGGTGAACGCACAGTCGAAGGCGGGCACCTCCGCCAGGGCGGCACCGGCCTCGGCGAGGGTCTCGGCGTCGATCCGATCCGGCGCGACAAAAGGGTAAAGAACCGTCACATGCGCCGACATACCCCGAGCAGCGGATTGGTCTAATTTCTTCCTGAAACGCCCCACCGTACGCTCCGCGGCGCCCACCGGAATGATGATGGCGGTCTCCGTCGCTCCGGCCAGCCGGTCGATATCAGCCCGCATATTCCGAACAACTCCCCTCAAACAACTCCCATGTTCAATCGTTACACATGGTGAGATTCACTAACGGGTAGTCAACGGTTCGTCTGCCTCCGCTCACACCTCCCGAGGAGTCGTCATGGCATTCCCTCGTCGTGGTCGTGTACTCGCCGCGATCCCTCTTCTGCTCTCCGGACCGGCCCTCGCCCTCCCCGCCGCCGCCTCGCCCGGCGCCCAGCGGCTGTTCACCGCCAACCTCGTCAACCGGCACAGCAACCTGTGCCTGTCGGTCGACGGCGCCGCGTACGACAACGGCGCCCGCATGCTGCAGTGGGACTGCGGCCCGCGGGACAACCAGCAGTGGAACTTCGCCCCGACCACCGAGGGCTATTACCAGGTCCGCTCCGACGACAGCGGCAAGTGCCTGTCGGTGTCGAACGCCGCCACCCACAACGGAGCCCCGGTCCTGCAGTGGGACTGCGGCACGCGCGACAACCAGAAGTGGAGGCTCGTCCAGCGCGACGACGGATTCTTCGCCATCGTCGCCCGCAACAGCCAGAAGTGCCTGTCGATCCTCGACCGGTCGACCGACAACGGCGCGCCCGCCCTCCAGTGGGAGTGCGGTTCCCACCACGAGCAGCACTGGCGGCTGGCGTGAGCCGAATAATGGGGTCGTGACCGATCCTCTCCCCGGCGCGATCCGGCTGCCCGACGGATGCCGGGTGCGCGGCCGTGGCCTGCGCCGTCCGGCCCCCGGTGGACCGCCGCCCGGCTTCGGCCTCTACCTGGGTTCGGACCGGCTGCGCAGCCGCCACGAAGCCGCGCTCACGTGGCCCCACGCCTGGATCGACTGGCCCGACTTCCTCCTGCCGAAGGACCGGGACGAGGCCGTACGCCGGATCAACGCGCTGCACGACCGGGCGCGGGACGGTGACGCGGTCGAGGTCGCGTGCGGCGGTGGAATCGGCCGTACGGGCACGGTGATCGCCTGCCTCGCCGTCCTGTCCGGGGTGAACCCCGGCGAGGCGGTCTCCTGGACCCGGGCGAACTACCATCACCGCGCCGTCGAGACGCCCTGGCAGCGCCGCTGGGTCGCCCGCTTCCCCGTCAGGTGAGCTCCGGGCGGGTCAGCACTCCGGGTCGCTGAGGGCCTCGGCACAGGTCGTGCCGGTCGAGGCCAGCTGGAGCAGGGTGTAGAGCGTCTCGCGCTGCTCCTTGTCGAGCGCACTGAGCACGTGGTCCTCGACCGCCGCGAGGGCGAACTCGGCCTTCGCGAGGATGCGCACCCCGGCGTCGGTGAGCTCGACGATGTGCCGGCGGCGGTCTTCGGGTGAGCGCCGCCGCTCGATGAACTCGTTGGCCTCGAGCTCGTTGAGCAGGCCGACGATGTTGGTCCCGTCCATCTCCAGCGTGGCCGAGAGGGCTTGTTGCGAGCAGCCGCCGCGGTCGCGCAGCACCGTGAGCATGAGCAGGTGGCGCGGGCGCAGGCCGAGCGGCGTCAGCACCGACTCCCCGCGCTGCCGCATCCGGCGCGCCAGGTGGTCGAGCAGCGCACCCGAGCGGTGCAGCGGCTGGTTGATCACGGGGAGGGAGACCACGTCCCCAAGTCTATCCGAGGAGGCCTCCTATCCATGTGATACAAATGGTTTGTCTTACGCAAACGATCCATGAGAGGCCATCGATATGTCGCATCTCCTGCACATCGACTCGAGCATCCAGGGCGAGCGCTCCATCAGCCGGCGGCTCACCGCCCGCGCCGCCGCGGCGTGGCGCGCCGTACATCCCGAGGGCACCGTCACGTACCGCGACCTGGGCCGCGATCCGCTGCCGCACTTCGACGAGGCCACCGGGCTGGCCCGGATGGTGCCGGCCGACCAGCGCACGCCCGCCCAGTCCGCCTCGTGGGAGCTCAGCCGCGAGGTGATCGAGGAGATCAAGCGGGCCGACACGGTCCTGCTCGGCCTGCCGGTCTACAACTACGGCGCGCCCAGCAGCGTGAAGACCTGGGTCGACCACCTCATCGCGCCGGGCCTGTCGATCGACGCCGAGACCAACGCCGGCCTGCTCGGCGGCCGGGAGTTCCTGGTCCTGGCGAGCCGTGGCGGCGGCTACGGCGAGGGCGCGCCGCGCCAGGGCTGGGACCACGCGGAGGCCTGGCTCCCGCACGGCGTCTCGCTCACCGGCCTGGAGCCGCGCTTCATCACCGCCGAACTCACTCTCGCCCGTACGAACCCGGCCATGGCCGGCCTGATCCCGCTGGCCGACGAGAGCCTCGCCGCCGCCGAGGAGGCCATCGACCGTCTCTGGGCGCCCGTGAAGGTGTGAGACGCCGCGCGGCCCCGGCCCGCCACTTCGGCGACGCGGCGGGCGTGGCGTCCGTACCGACGCGCTCGCCGCGTGGTCGATCGTGCACGGGTTCGCCGGCCTGTGGCGGTCAGCGGCCGCCCCTTCACCCCCCGCTGACCGGGCGCCTTGCCGCGGGTTCCACGGTGTGACGTAATGGGCCCTCGCGCCACGGAAGGAACACCTGATGACGCCTGACGATGCCCGCGAAGCGGCGAGCGCCGCCCGCCCCGCCGCCGAACTGCTCGAACGCCTGGCCGACCGGCTCGGCGGCCGCGCGTCGGTGTCGGCCGTCTTCGGCGACCCGGTCGAACGCGGGGACGTCACGATCATCCCCGTCGCCACGGTCGGCTTCGGGTTCGGCGCCGGTGTGGGCGTCGGCCGCAAGAACAAGGAAGAGGACCAGGGCCAGGGCGGCGGCGGAGGCGGCAGCACCTGGGCCGTGCCACGGGGCTACATCCAGATCAAGGACGGCCAGGCCGTCTACCGGCCGATCCGCGACCAGCGGATGGACCTCCTGCTGGCCGCCCTCGTGACCGGCTCCGTCGCCGTGCGAGTCGCGCGAGCCCTGGTCAGGTCGCGCGGCCGCTGAGTCCCACGACGCGCCGTCGCGGCTCGTCACGTACCCCGTCCCTTCCGGCACGACTGCGACGCCTCCCCGCAGGTCCCGGCCATGGCGGTCGCCCGCCGCGCGCCGGCCGGCCGACGGGTCGTAGCCTGTCCGCATCCTCGGCGCTGCCGAACGGCATGGCCCGACCGATGAGCGAAGGAGCCGGATGAGACTGTCGATCAAGGCGAGGACCGCGCCCGGCCGGGTGACCACCGGTGCGTACATCCTGCATTCCGGGCTCGGCAAGTGGGGCGGCGGCGACGAGCAGGCGGCCGGGGTCCACAAGACGGCCGCCGCGGCGTTCCCGTTCCTCAACGCGGTCCCGCCGCGTACGTTCCTGCGACTGCTCGCCGGCGCGGAGATCGCGACCGGTACCGCGCTGCTGGCGCCCTTCGTGCCCGAGGCGATCGCCGGCGCCGCGCTCACCGGATTCTCCGGCAGCCTGATGGCGATGTACGCGCGGACGCCGGCCATGCGCAAGCCCGGCTCGATCTGGCCCAGCCCGGCCGGCCTCGGGGTCAGCAAGGACGTCTGGATGCTGGGCATCGGGCTGGGCCTGCTGGCCGACGCCGCGACCGACCGCCGGAAGGACTGATCCAGCGCGGGGCCCGCGCGTCAGCCGGGCCCTCGCGTCTCCATCCCGCCCAGTAGGAGGGCGAGCCCGCCGCGGAACTCCCGGTCGGCGTCGACCCCCGCCGCGTACCGCGCGGTCTCGGCCATGAACGGGAACTCCGGCAACCCGGCGATGACCGTCGTGCCCCGGCCCGAGAGCGGCCCGAGGTGTTCGAGCTGGATCGCGCCGATGACGTACGCGAGCAGGCCGCGCAGCGCGATGACCCGCCGCTCGCCCTCGATGCCCGCCCCGGTGAGGACGCCGAGCACGGTCTCGGACCAGCGCAGCACGCCGGGCGACCCCTGCCGGTGCGTGAGCGTCAGCGGCACGATCTCCGGATGCGCGCCCACGGTGTCGCGCAGCCGCAGGACCAGGACCTCCACCCGCTCGCGCCACGGCAGCTCCGGGGCCGGCGGCGTGGTGTCGACGGCGCCGAGGACGCGTTCGACGACGAGCCGCTCGAGTTCCTCGCGGTCGGCGACGTACCGGTAGAGCGCCATCGTGCTCACGCCGAGCTCGCCGGCGACGGCACGCATCGTCAGCCCGGTGAGCGCGTCCCGGTCGATGACGGCGAGCGCGGCCGAGGCGATCTGAGCGTGGGTGAGCGAGCGTGGACGTGGCATGGCCGTTGACAGCGTACGCAATACGCCTACGATCGTAGGCGTACGCCGTACACCTAAACGTGGAGGCCTGCATGAGCGCGGACCAGGTGCGTCCCGGCACCGTCATCCCGGCACGAGAACTCTCCACGGTCCCCGGCGGGACGGTGCCCGTTCCCGATCCCGGGCGGCTGACCCACCTGCAGCTGAGGAGGTTCGCGGGCTGCCCGGTCTGCAACCTGCACCTGCGGTCGGTGGTACGGCGGCACGAGGAGATCGAGGCGGCCGGCGTCCGCGAGGTCGTGGTCTTCCACTCCCCCGCCGAGGAACTGGCCGAGTACACCGACGGCCTTCCGTTCGCCGTGGTCGCCGATCCGGGCAAGCGGCTGTACGCCGAGTTCGGCGTGGAGTCGTCGGCCCGCGCGCTGCTCGACCCGCGCGCCTGGATCCCGATCGTCCGTGGCTCGTGGCGGGTCGTACGCGGGCGGGTACGCGGCCCGGCGCTCCATCAGGAGCGCGGCCGGCTGGGCCTCCCCGCCGACCTGCTCATCGCCGGGGACGGCCGGGTCGTCGCCGCCAAGTACGGCACGCACGCCTACGACCAGTGGTCGGTCGACGAGCTGCTGGCCCAGGCCGACGCGATGGCGCTCCGATGATCGACCGGGCCGCGGACGCCGAGCGGTACGAGGTGGTGTGCGGCGGTTTCGACGCGCCGCTGTTCGCCGCCGCCGCGATCGGCGAGCGGGATCGCGTGCTGGACATCGGCTGCGGGTACGGCGGCACGACGCGGTCGGCGGCCCGCCGGGCGCACCAGGGTCACGCGGTCGGCAACGACCTCGCGGCGCCCGTCCTGGAGCAGGCGCGGTCGCTGGCGGCCGACGAGGCGATCGGGAACGTGACGTTCGAGACCGGCGACGCGCAGACGTACCCGTTCGAAGCGGGCGGCTTCGACGTGGTCATCAGCCGGTTCGGGATGATGTTCTTCGCCGACCCCGTGGCCGCGTTCGCCAACGTCGGCACGGCCCTGCGGCCGGGCGGGCGGCTGGTCTTCGCCACGGTCGGCCCGCCGGAGGGCAACGACCTTCCTCGTCTGCTCGCGACGGCGATGGGCGGCGAGCCCGCCGCGGCCGTGCACTCGCTCGCGGACCCGGCCCACGTCGAGGACGTGGTCACCGGGGCGGGTTTCCGCGACCTCGCGCTCGCCCCGGCCGAGACGACCATCGCGCTCGGCGCGGACGCCGCCGAGGCCGCGGCGTTCATCCTCGCCTGGGGCGCCCTCTCGCCGGGCGACCTGGGTGCGGCCCTCACCGAGGCGGCACGACCGTACGAGACCTCCGAGGGCGTGCACCTGCGCAGCACCGCGTGGCTGGTGAGCGCCGTACGTCCCTAAGGCCTGTCTCGCCTCAAGGGCGCAGTCCGTCCAGCATGATCTCCACGGCCCGGCGCACGGCCTCGCGGTTCGACTGCTGGGGCGGCGGTCGCGCTCCTCGGCGACGCCGCCCTGGCCGGCGAGCTGGCCGCCGGCGGCGACGCCCTCCGGCGGTACGAGACGGGACACCGTCGGCTCGTCGACCCCCCGGCGGCGCAACGTCAGGTCCGCCGCCGCCCTGATCGTTCCGGCGAGCCGCCGCGGGATCGCCGTCCGTAACCTGGCGACTCGGCTGGCACCTCTGGTCGCGGCGGTCCGTCGCTGAGACCCTTTCCGGCCGCCGTGTTCCCAACGCCGGCGGACATGCGATGTCATGTGCGTACCTTCCTCATGATCCGGACGGAGAACGCATGGCACTGGCCAAGGAGACGATGACCGACGAGCAGCGAAAGTCGGTCGCCCTCGAATACCTGAAGGCGTTCGACAACGGCGGAGTCACCTCGACCGGAGACGGCATCCTCGACCTTTTCGCCGACGACGCCCAGGTGTACTTCCCCAAGTGGGGCCTTGCCACGGGAAAGGACGACATCGGCCGTCTCTTCACCGACGTCGGCACCACGATCAAGCAGATCGAGCACCATTACTCGCACTTCAACTGGGTCTTCTCGGGCGGCGACGTCGTCGTGTGCGAGGGCACCAGCCACGGAGAGCACCGCGACGGCCCGTGGCGCGCCGGCGTACCGGAGTGGGCCGCGGGCCGCTGGTGCGACGTGTTCGAGATCCGCGACTGGAAGATCCAGCGCGTCTTCATCTATCTCGACCCCGACTACGCGAGCAAGGACACGGAACGCTATCCGTGGCTGGCGCCTGAGTCCTAGCCCTCTCTGCTGAGGGCGGTGCCGGACAGGGTGTACGGGGTGGCGTCGCGGCCGTCCAGCGCCCACAGCTCGACCTGGCCGGCGGCGTTGACGTCGCCGGAGACGAGCGTGGGCACGGCGGTCGCGGCCCACGGGACGTCGATCTCGGTCCAGGTGCCGGGGGTGCCGATCGGCGTCGCGGCGCTCTGCGCCGGGTTGACGGACTCCCAGACCTGGCCGGTGGTCCTCTTCAGCGCGAAGAGCACGGCCTGCCCGCCGGGCTGGGCGGTGACGAGCGCGAAGTCCTTCCAGTCCCCGTCACCGTCGGGAGACTCGCCGGGCCCCGCGAGGGTCTGGGTGTAGCCGTAGCCGCCGACACCGCATCCCCCGCACGTGGTGTAGAGGTCGAGCTGGTAGTCGTTGTCCTCGTCCCCGGTGATGCCGATCAGGTCGGCGATGCCCGTACCGGCGAGGCTCGCGTCCCCGGCGGCGACCAGCTGCGCGGGGACGTCCCCGTCGCCGTTGAGCGAGTAGTCGGTGAACTGGTCCTCGGGCACGTTCTTCTGACCATCGATCTCGAGCGGAAGCGCGTCGCCGTTACCGGACGACAGGCTGCCCCGCCCGGGGACGCTTCCATCGGGGTAGTAGGCGAGGACGTCCTGGACGTGGTCTCCGGTGAAGTCGCCGTGGAGCACCTGAGCCCCGGTCCAATCCTCCGGTCCGCCGTTCTGCCCCGTACCGACAGTGCCGATGTTCGCGGGAGTGCCCAGTCCTCCCGCTCCGTCACCGCGGGCGAGCCAGAGGCCGGGATCGGCGTCCGTACCGGCGAACAGCAGGTCCGCGTGGCCGTCACCGTCGATGTCCCCGTCGGCGTACGGAGTGGCGGGTTCGCCGACGATGAACTCCGCCGAGGCCGGCTCGCCGGAGTTCCCGGCGGCCGAGTAGCCGTACACGGTCAGGGTGTTGAAATCCAGATGGTGCAGTGGGATCTGGACGGTCTGCACGCCGCCGGTCGCGGGCACGCTCTGCGGCGCACCGGAGTTGACCTGGTAGGTGTACCGGGCGGGGAACGTCCCGGCGCACGCGGCCGGGGGCGACTCCAGCGCTCCCGCGCACGGGGCGAGGGTGAGCGTCGCGCGCCCCCCGAGCGGCCCGGCCTCGGCCGCGATCGCGACACCCGGCGGGGACACCTCGTTCGGGGTCGCCGAGGCTGTTCCGGTGAGGCCGAGGACGCAGGCGGTGGCGATCGCCACCGGTGTGATCGTTCGGCGGCGTCTGGTTTTTCCGGTCGGTGTGACCACGAAGGCGCTTCCCTTTCCTGACGGCGAGACGCGAGGATGCGCGTGGGTTGGTGGTGATCGGGGACCGCCATCCAGGACACGGCGCAGGCGAATCACACGGTCTCCCGTGACCGGCGTCAAGATGACGCGGATCGTCCCCTTTAGGGCTCGATGTCGATATCGCTGGTCACCGGAGAGATCATGAGCGTGGGCAAAGTTTCCTTTACTCGCGGAGCGCCGCCGCAGCGGCCGTGACGCGACAAAACGGGGTATCTCCCCTCGGAGCTGCGCTAAGTTCTCCAGCAGTCAAGATCGGCTGGCGGGCGCGGGGCTCCTTCGCACACGAGCGCGATCGCTGTGCAAGGAGTGTGGTCGTGCGGATCCGCGTTGTCCTTCTCGTCGCCGCTGGAGCCTGTGGTGTGCTGACCGCCTGCTCGTCGGCGGATCCCGGCGTCCCCGCCGACCACGGCTCGCAGCCGCTGACGCAGCCCGAGGACGCGACCGTACGGTCCGCGGCCACGACCGCGGGGCTCGTTCCCGGCATCGATATCAGCGCCTACCAGCCGCACGTCAACTGGACCACCGTCAAGACGAGCGGCGCCAAGTTCGCCTACATCAAGGCGACCGAGGGCAAGACGTACACGAGCTCCACCTTCGCCTCGCAGTACGCGGGCGCGCTCAACGCGGGGCTGGCGCACGGCGCCTACCACTTCGCCACGCCCAACACCTCCAGCGGTGTCAGCCAGGCCGACTACTTCGTCGCGCACGGCGGGGGCGGCAAGGCCGACGGCCACACGCTGCCGGGCGTGCTCGACATCGAGAAGAACCCCTACGGCAAGGACCAGTGCTACGGCCTGACCCACGCCAAGATGAACGCCTGGATCACCGACTTCCTGCACGAGTACCGCGCCCGTACGGGCCGGCACGCGGTCATCAACACCTTCCGCGACTGGTGGATCAGTTGCACCGGCAACGCGGGCGCCAAGGCCGGAAGCGTCTTCGGCGCGACGTACCCGCTGTGGGTCAACGACCACAAGGCCTCCGCCGGAAGCGTCCCGGTCCCGGCGGCGTGGAAGTCCTACACGGTCTGGCAGTGGACCGACAAGGGCACGTACGGCGACGAGGACTACGTCAAGTCCTCCACCGTCTACAAGAGCCTTCTCGCCAAGTAGCCGGCGCTCAGGGGCGCCGCACGTTCCCGGTGATGAGGGCGGCCACGCCGAGGAGCACGGCGACCGCCGTCAGCCCGCGCAGCACGGTGAACCGCTGGCCGAGGAAGCCGATGAGCGGCGGCCCGCCGAGGAAGGCGCAGTAGCCCACCGAGGCGATCACGCTGACGCGCGACGCGGCTCTCGCCGGGTCGTCGGCCCCCGCGCTCATCCCGACCGGGAAGCCGAGCGAGATGCCGCCGCCCCACAGCACGGCCCCGGCGAACGCGACCGGCGCGGACGGGCCGAACACGAAGAGGATCAGGCCGACGAGGGCCAGGATCGACAGGACCCGGATCACGGCGACGCGCCCGTACCGGTCGAGCAGGGCGGGCCCGAACCACCGGCCGGTCGTCATCGCGGCGAGGAAGACCGCGAATCCCAGCGTGCCGATCGTGGCGGGGGCGCCGTACCCGTCGATGAGGGCCACGCTGATCCAGTCGTTGCCCGTTCCCTCCGCGAAGGCGAACGCGAGGACGAACACGCCGATCAGCAGCGTACGGGGCTCGAACCAGGCGCCGCCCGCCCCGGTGTCGCCGTCCGTGGACCCGTCGGGGACGAACCACCGGACCGCGACGGGCACCGCCACCGCCACGATGGCGGCCACCGCGAGCAGGTGCGCGGTGACGGGTACGCGCAGCGCGACCATCGCCGCGCCGATCAGCGCGCCGGCGACCGTGCCCACGCTGAAACCGGCGTGAAACCGGGACATGATCGAACGGCCGAGGTGCTGCTCGACGTGCGCGCCCTGGACGTTCATCGCCACGTCCCACGCTCCGTTGCCCAGACCGGCGAGGAACAGTCCGACGACGACCGGCACGACGCCGTAGAGGTAACCGAGGGCCGCGACGGCCATCCCGGCCGCGAGGACCACCGACATCACGGTCACGGTCCGTTGCGATCCGAGGCGGTTCAGCAACGGGCCCGACATCGGCAGCGCGATCACCGAGCCGGCCGCGATGCCGAGCAGTACGAGCCCGAGCTCCGAGGGCTGGAGATGCAGCCGGTCGCGTACCTGAGGGATGCGTGACGCCCAGCTCGCGAACGCGAACCCCGAACCGATGAAGGCGACGTACGTGGCACGGCCGGCGGCCCTGACCTGGACGGATGAGGGGACGGGGTCGGAAAGGATCACGGAACGACCTCGGGGAAGGGGGGTGAGCGTCCAGGCTATCCCGGGCGCCGGGCGCGTCCCGCGGCCGAGACGGCACGCCCGTCGTACGGCCACGACCCACGGTGAGATGCTTGACGGAGCGTGACGGAAACACCGCCACCCATGTGCGGAAGGTCACCTTGTCATGGGCATCGCCTCTCTCCTGCCCGGCCGGCTCGGCTTCGGTACCGCGCCGCTCGGCAACATGTTCCGCGCCGTCCCCGACGAGGAGGCAGCCGCCACCGTCGAGGCCGCCTGGGACGCGGGCGTCCGCTACTTCGACACCGCGCCTCTCTACGGCGCGGGCCTGGCGGAGATCCGGCTCGGCCGGGCGCTGGCCGCGCATCCGCGGGACGAGTTCGTCCTGAGCACCAAGGTCGGCCGGGTCATCCTCGACGAGACCGAGGACCCCGCGGCCCGCGATCTCGGCGAGAAGGGCGGGCTGTTCGAGCACGGGCGGCCGAACAAGATCGTCAATGACTACTCCAAGACCGCCACTCTCCGCTCGCTGGACGACAGCCTCAAGCGGCTCGGCATGGACCGCGTCGACATCGTGTGGGTGCACGACCCGGCCCAGGACTTCTGGCGCGACGAGTGGCTGGCCGCGTACGAGTCGGCCCGCACCGGTGCCTTCCGCGTCCTGCAGGAGCTCCGTCAGGAGGGCGTCATCAAGGCCTGGGGCGTGGGCGTCAACCGGATCGAGCCGCTGGAGCTGACGCTGGACCTGGAGGAGCCGCAGCCGGACGCCTTCCTGCCGGCCGGCCGCTACACCCTCCTCGATCACGAACACGCCCTGCGGCGCCTCTTCCCGGCGGCGGCCGAACAGGGCGTCGACATCGTGATCGGCGGACCGTACAACTCCGGCGTCCTCGTCGGCGGGGACCACTATGAATACCAGCAGGCGCCCGCCTCCATCCGCGCGAAGGCGGGGCGCATCACGGCCGTCTGCGAGCGGTACGGCGTCGGCGTGAAGGCGGCCGCCCTGCAGTTCTCCCTCGCCCACCCCGTCAGCCGCGCGGCCGTCCCCGGCGCCACGCGGCCCCGCCACGCGATCGAGGACTCCGCCGCGCTCGGCGAGGACGTCCCGCCGGCGTTCTGGGCGGCCCTGCGCGAGGAGAAGCTGATCGCCGAGGGCGCGCCCGTACCCCCGGGCTAGCTCAGGAAAGAGGCGACGGCCGCCACGAAACGGGCGGGGTCGTCGAGCCACGGATAGTGGCCCGCTCCCGGCTGGAGGACGAACCCGGCGGCAGGGAACAGCCCGGCGTACTCCTTCACGACGTCCGGAGTCGAGTTCAGGTCGACCTCTCCGGCCAGTACCAGCACCGGCGACCCGAACGCGGCCAGCGCCGCGCGCGTCGCCCCGGGCTCGAAGCCGCCTCCGTACGCGGCCGCGGCCTCGTCGTTCCGCCGGCCGGCCTGGGCCTTCTGATGGGCCTGGGCCGCCGCGTCCCAGCGGCCGTGGAAGAAGGGCTCGATGGCGTTCCAGCGATCTTCGGTGGCGTCGCCGGCCACGATCTCCTCCAGCGCCGCGAACGCCTGGGCGAACCAGGGCTCGTCCCGCCGGAGCAGCGCGACCGCGCGCCGGCCCTCCCCCGTCGCGTCGAGGCCGACCGCCCGGGTGCTCGGCGTGACCAGCGCGAGCCTGCCGACGCGTGCGGGATGCCGCTGCGCGTACAGCGCCGCGAGGTTCGCGCCGGCGCAGTGCGCGAGCAGGTCCAGCCGGTCGAGGCCGAGGTGCTCGCGCAGCGCCTCGACGTCGCCGACCTGCCGGTCGCACCGGTAGGAGGCGGCGTCCGCGGGCACGGCCGACTCTCCGGTGCCTCGCAGGTCCAGCATGATCAGCTTCCGCCGCGCCGACAGGCCGCCGAGCGAGCCGAGGTACGCGGTGTCCTGCGACGGGCCGCCCGGCAGGCAGATCACCGGGGCGCCCTCCCCGATGACGTGGTACGCGAGGCGGGTTCCGTCGTAGGTGGGGAAGGCGGGCATGGCGCGGATGATGTCAGGGGTCTTCCGGCCGGGCAACCGGTTATCCGGCGGGCCGTTTTAATGGGTGGCCCGGCCGCCGCCGCCGCGATTACCTTGCGCTCGTGGCAGACATCCATGGCACGTGTGAGGCACGTTTCGACGGGATACGCGAGGCGCTGGCCGCCTCCCTGGACGCCGACGACGTGGGCGCCTCGGCGGCGGTGTACGTGGACGGCGAGCCGATGGCCGACGTGTGGGGCGGGCACGTCGACGTGGCGCGTACGGTCCCGTGGGAGCGCGACACCATCACCAATGTCTTCTCCACCACCAAGACGATGACGGCGCTGTCCGCGCTCATCCTGGCCGACCGCGGCCACCTCGACCTGAACGCGCCCGTGGCCCGCTACTGGCCCGAGTTCGCCGCCAACGGCAAGGAGGGGGTGCTGGTCCGGCACCTGCTCGGCCACACCGCCGGCCTGCCCTCGTTCGAGGGCCCGACCGCCGTCGAGGACCTCTACGACTGGCCGGCCGTGACGGCGCGGCTGGCCGCGCAGACCCCCGAATGGGAGCCGGGCACCGCGGCCGGCTACCACTCGGCCACCCAGGGGTTCCTCGTCGGCGAGGTCGTCCGCCGCGTCACCGGGCGGAGCCTCGGGACCTTCTTCGCCGAGGAGGTGGCCGGGCCGCTGGGCGCCGACTTCCACATCGGGCTGCCCGCCGAGCACGACCACCGCGTCGCTCCGGGCATCCCGGCGCCGCAGGGCGACCGGCCGGACGGCTTCCTCCTGGGCGTGTCCGACTCCAACACCGAGGCCTGGCGGCGTGCGGAGATCCCGGCCCTCAACGGGTTCGGCAACGCGCGCTCGGTCGGCCTCGTGCAGTCGGTGCTGGCGTGCGGGGGCGAGGTCGGCGGCGTACGGCTGCTGTCGGAGGCGGGCTGCGAGCGCGCCCTCGAGGAGCAGTTCCACGGCACGGACCGGATCCTGGGCATGCCCGTGCGCTGGGGCATGGGCTACCGCCTGGAGGGCCGCACGTGCTCGTGGGGCGGCTGGGGCGGGTCGGTGCTGCTGGCCGACCTCGACCACCGGATGACGGTCGCGTACGTCATGAACCAGGTGCTGTGGGACGGCGACGGGTACGCCCGCGGCCTGTCCATCGTGATGGCGGCCTACGAGGCGATCGCTAAATAGAACGCGTTCTCATGCGCCCATGGCGCCGCGCAGCTCCGCGGTGACGGCATCCGCCGCCGCGACCAGCGCGGTGCCGCGGCGGGCGATGTCGGCGCCGGTGATGGAGCCGCCGACGTACAGCGTCAGCACGAGCTCCTGGCGGCCGTCGGCGTCGTACGTGGGCGCCGCGATGAGGTTGACCGGGTGCCTCTTGCGAGGGCCGAGCTCCGCGCCGAGATAGACGCGCTCGCCCAGGCTGGAGACCATCTCGCCCACCAGCGCGCGCACCTCCTGGGGCAGCTCGTACGCGGCGACGCCGGCCATCAGCGCGTGCAGCCGCATGCCGGCCGGCGTGAGGCTCTCCACGAGGTACCCCGACGCGCGGCACTGCTCGACGACGACGCGCAGCCGTCCGCGGTCCATCCGCACCGGCAGCGTCGGCTCCTTGGCCAGCCACCGCTCGAACTCCTCGTCCGGCCCCCACAGCACGTACATCAGCCCGGACGGCGGGGCGAAGGGGTACCGCTCGCCGACACGCACCCTCCCGGCCGGGCCGGCCGCGTCGAGCACCATGATCTCCTCGCCGACCACCCCCGACGCGACGCACGTCGTGGCGTACCGCTCGGCCAGCGGCGCCAGGTGCCGCCGCGCGACGTCGCCGGCGGCGAAACCCTGCTGCGCGACCCGGCCCGCCGCGATGAGGGCGGGTCCGAGGCCGTACGTCAGCGTCCGCGGGTCGCGTACGAGGTAGCCGGCCGCGGTCAGCCCGGCGACGATGCCGAGGCAGGTGGGCTTGCTGATGCCGAGCTCGCGGGCCAGGGCCGACAGGCCGATGCGGCGGCCGCGCGCCGCGACGAAGTGGTCGAGGACGGCGACCACGCGCTCGGTCGGGGGCGAGCGCCGCGCTGTCGCCATTGACCACTCCTTAGAACACGTTCTACTCTCGCCCGGGAAGCAACCTACCGCTTCGGTACATATTTGTACCGCGGACCGAGGGAGTCCTGTGGCCACCGAGTCATTCGCCCAGGCGATCGCCGAGGCCGAGCAGATCATCCGTTCCGCGCCGCACGTGCGGACCGAGCAGGACCTCGCCGAGGGCCTGGACTACCTCGCCGGCAGCATCAAGGCGTCGCTGCACATGGCCTGGGCCTACGACCGTGACTTCCCGTTCTTCGCCGCGGGGACGGGCCCGTACACCAAGCTCGGTCTCGACAACCCCGACACGCTGTACTTCAGCGCCAACATCCGCGACGACGCCGAGTACGTCGTCACCGGGCGCCGCGGCACCACCGCCGACCTGAGCTTCCAGGTGATGAACGGCGACTACACGCCGGCGCGGTCGCCCGACAGCCTCGCGGCGTTCGACGACCGCGACATCGAGATCGCGCCGGACGGCTCGTACGAGCTGCGCTTCGGCCCCGCCCGGCCCGATGCGGGCCCTGATCACTTCACGCTCGGCGAGGGCTCGGCGCTGCTGCTGGCACGCGAGGTCTACAGTGACTGGGAGACCGAGCGGCGCGGTGAGATCCGCATCCACCGCGCCGACACGCTCGGGTCCGCGCCCCCGCCACCGACGCCGGAGAAGATGGCCAGGCGCTACGACGTGGCCGGGCGGATGCTGCTCTCACGGCTGCGCACGTTCCTCGCCTTTCCCGAGTGGCACTACCTCAAGCTGCCGGTCAACACGATGACCGAGCCGAGGCCCACCCCCGGCGGCCTGGCGACGCAGTACTCCTCGGTCGGCCACTACGACCTCGACGACGACCAGGTCATGGTGGTCACGGTGCCGGCGGCGGCGCGGGCGGACGCCCCGTACCAGGGCTTCCAGCTCGGCAGCCTCTGGTACATCTCGCTGGACTACATCAACCACCAGACCAGCCTCACCGCCGACCAGGCGAACGTGGACCCCGACGGGAAGATCCGCCTCGTCATCAGCGAGCGCGACCCGGGGCTGGCCAACTGGATCGAGCGCACCGGGCACCGCCGCGGCTACCTGCAGATCCGCTGGCAGCGCCTCGCCCGCGCGCTCAAGCCGGACGACGGCCCGCAGGTCGAGGTGATGGCCTTCGACGAGCTGCCGGGGCTTCCCCACTACGAGACCCAGCGGGTGAGCCCGGAGGACTGGGCCGCCCGGATCGCCGCGCGCCAGGTCGCCGTCGCGCAAAGGATGCTCGGCTGATGTTGCTGGAAGACAAGGTCATCGTCGTCTCCGGGCTCGGGCCGGGCCTGGGCCGGGGCCTGGCGCTGCGGTGCGCCGCGGCCGGCGCCGACGTCGTCCTCGCGGCGCGGAACGCGGAGCGGCTCGCCGAGGTGGCCGGGGAGGTCGAGAAACTCGGCCGCCGCGCGGTGCCGGTGGTGACCGACATCGCCGACGAGGCGGCCTGCGAACGACTGCTCGACCGGGCGCTGGAGTCCTTCGGCCGGATCGACGGCCTGGTCAACAACGCCTTCGCGATGCCGCCGATGAGCGACCTGGTCAAGGTCGACATCGACGCCGTACGTACCGCCTTTGAGACCAACGTGTACGCGGCGCTGCGGCTGACCCGGCTCTTCACGCCGTCGCTCGCCGAGCACGGCGGCTCGGTCGTCATGGTCAACTCGGCCGTGCTGCGGCACTCTCGGCGCACCTTCGGCGCGTACAAGATGACCAAGAGCGCCCTGCTCTCCATCGCGCAGAGCCTGGCCACCGAGCTCGGCCCGCGGGGCGTACGGGTCAACACCATCGCGCCCGGCTACATCTGGGCGGACAACCTGAAGTGGTACTTCGACCACCTCGCGAAGAAGCGCGGCGTCACGACGCGGGAGATCTACGACGAGGCCGCGGCGAGCACCGACCTGCGCAAGCTCCCCGAACCCGATGAGGTCGCCGACGCCGTGGTGTTCATGCTCTCCCCCCTCGCGCGAGCGGTGACCGGGCAGTGTCTCGACGTCAACGGCGGCGAGTGGCACCACTGATGGCCACGGGACGCGAGACCGTCGGGACGGTCGAGGACCTGCACGCCTCGGCCACCAAGATCACCGGTCTGACCGACTTCGGCGACGACCCCTACCTCGACGGCCTCGAGGTCCTGCTCGACTCCTACGCCCGGGAGGCGGCGCTCACCCCGCTCGGCAACAAGGCCTCGCGCGCGCTCCTGCGCGGCGCGCTGGTCGCGCGGCTGCTGTCGGAGGCGGCGTGGCGTCGGTATCCCGAGCACGCCGGCGTACGCGTCGAGCGCCCGATCTTCGTCACCGGCCTGCCCCGTACCGGGACGACCGCGCTGCACCGCCTCCTCACGGCCGACCCGGGCCACCAAGGCCTGGAGGTCTGGCTGGCCGAGATGCCGCAGCCGCGCCCGCCCCGCGAGACGTGGCCGGAGAACCCGGCGTTCCAGGCGATCCAGTCCGGCTACGAGCGGCACCACGTCGACCATCCGGAGTTCATGGGCGTGCACTACATGTCGGCCGGCATGGTCGAGGAGTGCTGGCAGCTGCTGCGGCAGTCGATGCGGTCGATCTCCTTCGAGTGCCTCGCCCACCTGCCGACGTACTCCGCCTGGCTGGAGTCGCAGGACTGGACGCCGGCCTACCGCCGTCACCGGCGCAATCTCCAGCTCATCGGGCTTCCCGACGCCGGGCGCCGCTGGGTACTGAAGAACCCGAGCCACCTGTTCGCCCTGGACGCGCTGATGGAGGTCTACCCCGACGCGCTGGTCATCCAGACCCACCGCTCCCCGCGTACCGCGATGGCCTCGATGTGCAGCCTCGCCGCCCACGCGACGGGAGGCTGGTCGGAGGTGTTCACCGGCGCGGTGATCGGCCGGGACCAGAGCGACCTGTGGCGGCGCGGCCTCTCGCGGTTCCGCGCCGAGCGCACCAGGCACGACCCGGCGCAGTTCTTCGACGTGGGCTACGACGACTTCGTGCACGACCCCCTCGGCACGGTCGAGGCCGCGTACGCGCACTTCGGGCTGGTGTTCGACGACGCGGCGCGTACGGCCATGGCGCGGCTGCACGAGGAGAGCCGCGAGGGCGCGGGCCGGCCGGCGCACCGGTACACGCTGTCCGACTTCGGGCTGAGCGCCGAGGAGATCGACGAGCTGTTCCCCGCCTGATCGCCTACAGCAGCGCCTCGGCCAGATGCCGCCACTGCGGCATCGCCGACGTGCCGGGCTCGATACCGATGACCTGGACGGCGACGTGGTCGGCGCCGGCGTCGAGGTGGTGGTGCAACTTGCCGGCGATCGTGTCGAGGTCGCCCCACGCCACGAGGTCGTCGACGATCCGGTCGCTGCCACGGCCGCCGTCGATGTCCGCCTCGGTGTAGCCGAGGCGGAGGAACTTGGCGACGTTGAACTTCGAGGTGAGGTACGTGTGCAGGTGCTCGCGGGCGATCCGCCGCGCCGTGGCCGGGTCGCCCTCGAAGAGCACCGCCTGCTCGACGCCGAGGAACGGGCGCTCGCCCAGCGTCTCCCGCGCCTGCTCCGTGTGGCCGACGGTCACGTGGTAGGTGTGCGCGCCCGCGGACCGGTCACGGGCGAGTTCGAGCATCTTCGGCCCGTACCCCGCCAGCAGCCGGCGCATCGGCGCCTGCGGTTCCGGGTTGGCGCTCGTGACCGCGTCCATCGCGTCGAGGTAGTCCGTCATCGCCTGGAGCGGCTTGCTCCCGGGCCGGCCGCCCCCGACGCCGAGGCCGAGCACGTGGCGGTCCGGGTACGCGTCGGCGAGGAGCAGCGCGGCGCCCTGCGTCCACCGCGCCTCGCGCGACCAGATCCGCGCGATGCCGTTGACGATCTTCAGCCGCTGCGCGCCGGCCAGCAGGAACCCGGCGTGCGTCATCGCCTCGCGCCCGTCACGCTCGGGGATCCAGAACGCCTGCCAGCCGAGCCCTTCGAGCTCCTGGACGGAGTCGCGCATCAGCGCCGCCGGCTGGTCCTCGAAGTCGAACGTCCAGATCCCGAAGCGTCCCAGGTCCATTCCATCGATCGCGCCCACTGCGTCCTCCTAGGGTTGAAAGATATCGAAGTATCGCAGAAAGTCGATATGAGGCAAACCAAGAAGCGGCCTCGGGGCCGGGTGAGCTAGAGCGAGCGTCCGAGCAGGCCGACGATCTCGGCGATGCGTTCCTCGTCGCGCCGGTAGTGCGTCCACTTCCCGACGCGGGTGGAGCGGACCAGCCCGGCGCGCTGGAGGGACGCCATGTAGGCGGAGACCGTCGACTGCGCGAGCCCGAGCTTCTCCTGGATGTGACTGACGCACACGCCGACCTCGCGGGGGTCGGCGATCGCCCTCTCCACCGGGAAGTGCAGCTCGGGATCCCGCAGCCACTGCAGCACCTGCAGCCGTACGGGGTTCGCGAGCGCCTTGAACACGTCGAGCAGCTGCTCGGCGAGGTCCGGCGGGTCTTCGGTACGTGTGGTCATGACGTCGACACGAGTATAGATCCACCCCGACGATTCGGAAAACGTCGATAAGACCAGGTCGTCCCCTACGAGAGCCCCTACGAGAACCACACTTTGCATGATCATGCATCATCGTGCATACTTGTGCTCATGTCTAAGGTGCTCACGTCTCTGCCTGCCGGCGAACGCGTCGGGATCGCCTTCTCCGGCGGCCTCGACACCTCTGTAGCGGTCGCGTGGATGCGCGAGAAGGGCGCGGTGCCGTGCACCTACACCGCTGACATCGGGCAGTACGACGAGCCCGACATCGCCTCGGTGCCCGGCCGCGCCACCGCGTACGGCGCGGAGGTCGCCCGGCTGGTCGACTGCCGGGCGGCGCTCGTGGAGGAAGGGCTCGCGGCCCTGGCCTGCGGGGCGTTCCACATCCGCTCCGGCGGCCGTGCCTACTTCAACACGACGCCCCTCGGGCGGGCCGTCACCGGCACCCTGCTCGTACGGGCGATGCTCGAGGACGACGTGCAGATCTGGGGCGACGGCTCCACCTTCAAGGGCAACGACATCGAGCGGTTCTACCGCTACGGCCTGCTCGCCAACCCCTCCCTGCGGGTCTACAAGCCCTGGCTGGACGCCGACTTCGTCAGCGAGCTGGGCGGCCGTACGGAGATGTCCGAATGGCTGCTCGCCCGCACCCTGCCCTACCGCGACAGCACCGAGAAGGCCTACTCCACCGACGCGAACATCTGGGGCGCGACCCACGAGGCCAAGGCCCTCGAACACCTCGACGCGGGCATCGAGCTCGTCGAGCCGATCATGGGCGTACGGTTCTGGGACCCCGCCGTCGAGGTCGACGCCGAGGACGTCACCGTCGGCTTCGAGCAGGGCCGGCCGGTGACGATCAACGGCAAGGAGTTCGCCTCCGCCGTCGACCTGGTGCTGGAGGCCAACGCCATCGGCGGCCGGCACGGCCTGGGCATGTCCGACCAGATCGAGAACCGCGTCATCGAGGCCAAGAGCCGGGGCATCTACGAGGCGCCGGGCATGGCGCTGCTGCACGCGTCGTACGAGCGGCTGGTCAACGCGATCCACAACGAGGACACCATCGCCGCCTACCACAACGAGGGGCGGCGGCTGGGCCGGCTGCTGTACGAGGGCCGCTGGCTCGACCCGCAGGCGCTGATGCTGCGCGAGTCGCTCCAGCGCTGGGTCGGCACGGCGGTCACGGGCGAGGTGACGCTGCGGCTGCGGCGCGGCGAGGACCACTCCGTCCTCGACACCTCCGGGCCCGCGTTCAGTTACCACCCGGACAAGCTGTCCATGGAGCGGACCGAGGATTCCGCGTTCGGGCCGGTCGACCGGATCGGCCAGCTGACCATGCGCAACCTCGACATCGCCGACTCGCGCGCCAAGCTGGAGCAGTACGCCGGGCTCGGCATGGTCGGCAGCGCGCACCCGACGCTGATCGGCGCCGCGCAGGCGGCCTCGACCGGGCTGATCGGCGCGATGCCCCAGGGCGGTGCCGAGGCGATCGCCTCACGCGGGACCGTCACCGGCGACGACGAGCTGCTCGACCACGCAGCGATGGAGTCCGGCACCGACTGATCACTCCGACCGTACGCCGGGCGGCGCGAGGAGCCGTACGAGCCGGATCGCCGCGAGCGCCGCGAGGGGCAGCCCGACGAAGGGCAGCCGCGTCACCAGCGCGAGCGGCGTCCCGCCGAGGTGGCCGAGGGTGCCCAGCGCGTCGCCGGACGCGGCGTCGCTCACCAGTACCGTCGCGGCGGCGACCAGACCGGCGGCGGACCCGGCGAGCACGACCCGCGCGTGCCGGCTGACGAACGCCGTGGTCACCGCGGCGACGGCGACGGCCAGCAAGGTCATCTCGATCGCCCAGTGGAGCAGCCGCGGGCGCATGACGATCTCTCCCGGCGGTGCGCTGCCGGGAGAGACCTTCCAGGAGTACTCGAACCCGGGCGCGTGCGTACGGGAGCCGGAGGAGGTACGCACCCGGGGCGGCCGGACCGTCAGGGTGTATCCGGGGTAGCCGGCGGCCTTCAGCACCGGCCCGGCGCCGCCGGAGACCGCGAAGACGGGCCGCGGACCTCGCTCGTACGCGTGGGGTACCTCCGTACGGGCGAACGCGAAGCCCGTGCCCGGCTCGACGCTCGTCGGGTCCAGAGCCTGCCCGCGGAAGAGCGCGGCCGTCACCTGTTCGCCGAGATCCCGCAGCTCACGGTCCGAATGCACGCCGCCGCCGACCCAGAAGTCGACCCGGCCGCTGCCGTCCGAACGCAGGAGGAGGACGATGTGCGCGCCCGGGACCGGACGCGGTCCGCCGGCGGCGCACCCGACGGCGAGCAGGAACAGCACGGCCACCAGCGCGCCCCAGCGTTTCCGTCCCATGCCGCTCCCCCTGGTTCGGGTGTCCATAGCATGACCTGCCGGGATAGCGGTGAGATCTCGTTTTGGGCACCGGTCCGCCCGCCCGGGCGTCAGCTCGCGGTCCGGGAGATCCGGTGGACGACCAGGCCGGTGGGGACGGCGGTCGCGAGCAGGCCGTTCCGCAGCGGGGCGCAGCCGGCGACCTCGTGGTGGATCGGGATGGCGTGTTCGGGGCGGCCGGTCGCGGGATCCCAGAGGCGGACCGTACGGTCCTCCGCGCCGTGGGTGACCAGGAGAGGTCGGCCGTCCAGCGTCATCACGCCGGCCCACGCGAAGCCCGTGCCGGCGTCGCCGCGCAGAACGCACTGCTCCTCGGCGGTCATCAGGCTCCGGATCCGCAGGGTCTCCCGGACCTTGGCCGCCACCACGGGCCGGCCGTCGAGCATGAAGGCGAAGTCCGCGCCGGGCCCCGGGACGTCCTGCCAGGCGCGTCCGGCCGGATGCCAGACGCGCAGGCCGCCCTCTCGGCCGCCGGCGACCAGCGCGGGACGACCGCCGAGGGTCACGCCGCCGAGCCAGGTCAGGTCGCACTCCTCCTCGTACGCCAGCGCGCCGGTCGCCGGATCCCAGATCCGGACCACGTCGTCGTGGGCCGCCGCGAGCAGCGTCCGGTCCGCCCCGCGGAACGAACAGACCATCGCCGGGCCCTCGTCCCACCGCCGCTCCAGCCGCCTGAGCTGCCGCCCCGCCGCCGGGTCCCAGATCCGGATCCGCCCGTCCTCATAGGAGGCGAACGCCCCCGCGAGCAGTTCCCGGCCGTCCAGTGTGAAGGCGTGCACGTCCTCGGCGCGGTACATCCGTCCCCGGATCCGGCGGACGCGCGCTCCCGTCTCCGCGTCCCAGACGCGCAACGACTCGTCGGCGACGCTGACGACCTGGCCGTGGCAGGCCCAGACCCCGTGCACCTCTCCGGTGTGGCCCGCGGGACGAGGAGGCGTGCCGGGCCCCAGCGGATCCCACAGCCGTACGGTCCGCCGGTGGCCGTCGGCGCTCGCCAGCAGCGTCCGGCCGCCGAGCGTGAACGAACGCAGAGCCGTCATCGCCACCCGGCTCTTGTGCACGCGGTTCACCAGGTCGCCGGTGGTGGTGTCCCAGACGTACAGGGACTCGACGTACTTCGCCGGTACGGCGAGCAGCTCCCGGCCGTCGGCGCGGAAGAAGCACGCCTGCTCCACCCAGCTCTCGGGCGGGACGAAGACCTGGAGGCACGAACCGGTGTCCTGGTCCCAGATCCGGACCGTCTTCTGCCCGACGCTGACCAGCCGCTCCCGTCCACCCAGCTCGACGGCGCGTACGCGCTGGATCCGGTCGAGGGTGGCGGCGACGAGCGGCGTGTGCTCGACGGCCGCCACGACCTGGCCCGTGAGCGGATCCCACAGCCGGATCCGGCCGCCCTCCATCTCCGTGTCATGGCCCGCGCCGGCGAGGAGCCTTCGGCCGCCGGCGCCGATCGCGCAGAGGTCCACGGTCGTGCGGTCCCGGGGCCCGGCCACGCCGCGCGACTCCCCCGTGGCCAGGTCCCAGAGGCCGATCCCCTCTTCCGTGGCCGATGCCAGCACCGTGCCGCAGGCGACGACCCGCCCGGACGCGCCGGCGATGACGTGACGGGCCGCGCGCGTACCCGGATCCCACAGCCGTACGGAGTCCCCCACGGTGCTCGCGACCAGGGTCTCCCCGCCGGCCGGGACCGGGATCGCGCCGTCGTGGCCGGTCAGCCGCCCTCGCTCCGCGCCGGTGACGGGATCCCAGGTCCGTACGGTCCGGTCCCGTCCGGCGCTGACCAGCACGCCGCCGACGTCGAGCACGGTCTCGACCGCGCCCTCGTGCCCGCGCAGGACGCGGAGCTCCCGCCCGGCGGCGGGGTCCCAGATCCGCAGCGTCCCGTCCGCACCCGCGCTGACCGGCAGCGTCCGGCCCGCGACCCCGGCCATGCAGAGATCCGCCACCCGGCCCGTGTGCCCTTCGAGGACGGCCCGTTCCACACCCGGCGCGATCGACTCCCAAACCGCCTCAGAACGCATCGGCCGATCGTAGGCCCCGGCCGGGGCGCGGCCTTGTCAGGGCGCCGGGTCGATGAACAGGTCGCTGCTGAGGTAGGTGCCGCCCAGCTCGGCGGTGAGCGTGACCACCTGGAACTCATCCACCGGGTCGATCGTGACGGGGAAGGTCACCGACGAACTCCCCGCGGGCACGGTCACCTCCTCGGGCACGTGGAGAATCGGATTGTCGCCGCTCAGCCGGACGGTGAGCGGCTCGCTCGTCACGGTGCCCAGGTCGATCGTCCCCTCCACCGACTGACCGCCGTACAGCTGCCAGGGCGTTTCGATCTCCTTCAGCCCCGGCAGGACGCGCACGGTGAAGGAGCGGGTGCCCACGCCCTCGATGTGGGCGTCGACCGTGGCATGCCCGTCGATGTCGTACGGAACACTGAACTGGAAGTCCTTCGTCCCGCTCGTCCCCTCGACCAGGTTCGTCCTGCTCGGCAGGCCGATCCGCGGGTCGTCCGCTCCGAAGGTGACGTCGACTCCTCCGTGAGGGACGGGATTGGGCAGGTCGAGCGCCATGTCGTACAGGAAGCCGCCGCCGTGGACGGTCTGCGGCCCGGTCAGACTCCAGGCACCGGCGTCGTACGTCCACGCCTTCAGCGCGACCGTGGCGGTCTTGACCTGATCCGGCAGCTCGGCCGTGATCGTGACATCGGCGTCCTGCGGAACGCGGACGGTCGTGGCGTACGACCCGGCGACGCCAGAGGCCCCACTCGGGATCTTGATGGTGGCCGGAAGCCGTACGGCGGGGTCGTCGCTCTCCATCGTGACCACCGTCCCGCCGTCGGGGGCCGTACCGTTCAGCCCGATCTGCACGAAGACGCTGTCGCCGCTCGTCACCGGGGAGTTCACCACGAGATACTTCAGCCCGGGCTGCAGTTCGAGGGAACGGCCGACCTGCCGGTCCCCGAGGCTCGCCGTGAGCGCGACGCTGAAGTCGCCGGAGAGGAAGTCGGGCTGGTGGGTCTGGATGGGGACGTCCGCCTCGCTCCGCCCGGCCGGAACGACGACCTGCTGCGGCACGCTCACCCAACCGGCGTCGGCGGACGCCAGCTCCACCTCGGTGTCCTGGGAGGCCGGGCATCCGAGCCGGACCGTGCCGTGCACCGCCGCGCCGGAGTGCACCTTTCCAGGGGGAAGGTCCAGGCTCTCCAGCGAGCAGGCCGTGGACGTGTCGGCGTTCGCCGGCACCGCGAGGCCGAAGACGGCGACCAGGTACACCGCGACGGCGATCCGGACGAGCGTCATCCACGTGACTGTGCGGTTCACTCCGCTCCTCACTCATTCGTACGCGCCGATGCGTTGAGCGGCCGGAGAGCGGCCGAACCTCGCGAACGGGGCGGCCGGCACCCATCGGACCGGAGTCGCGCAGTAGGTCTACGACGAAGATCGTAGCTACGTGATCCCGACCATTGCCATACAAATTGGACGCGGCTGTCCGACCTGGATCTAAAACTCCCGCCGGGAGGTCAGGAGTGGGCGGAGGGCCGTCGCCTCGGCCTGTAGGCGTTCCTCGGGGACGGGGGGACCGTCGTGGGATCCGAGGGGGAACGGGCGCCCGGGGAAGGGGTCGTCGCGGTATCTCGGGACCAGGTGCGTGTGCAGATGGGGAAGGCTGTTGCCCAGCGTCTCGTAATTCATCTTCAGCGGTTCGTAGTGCGCTAAGAGCGCGCGTGCCACCGTCAGCACGTCATTCCCGTACGCGCGGGCCTCGGCCGCGTCGAGTTCCGTCGGCTCGGTGACGTGGCGGCCGCGCCAGATGACGATGGTGTACCCCCGCTGGACGCCGGCCCGCTGGAGGTACGCGTCGGTGCACTCGGACGCGTAGATCCTCAACCCGTGTTCGTCTGACTCGGGCCGCCCGGACCGGCACATGCCGCAGCCGATCCCCCGGGTGAGCCGATCCCAGTCGGCCGGCCACTCGCCGGTCGTACGCCTCCTGCCGAACATGCCGCCGACGATACGCGGTAGGGGTGCCCCGCCGCCCCGGGAAGCGGCGAGGCACCCCGCAGACGTCGGCCGAACGGCAGCGCGGCCGGGGGCTCCGGCCTGGTGTCGGCCCACTTCGCCGCGCGGCCGGCCCGTGCTTCCCGCCCAGGAGCCGCGTCACGGCCAGGGGTACGGGCGGGGCCTCATCTGCGAGCGCCACGGGCGCGGTCGCTCGCAGCCGAACGCCGGGTGGCACGTCCATTTGGGGCGGCGGCCGACGGTCGCGCGGCTGCTCGGAGTGTGCCGTGGTCTCGGCCGGGTCGTCGACCGGCTCGGGCGCTTCGGCTTCGCCGGGGAGGAAGTGCGGGTCGGGTCGGCGGTGGCCGGCTTCAGCGACGGGGCGTCGTCCGACGGCGTGGGCGTGGGCGTAGCCGTACGGCTCGGCCGCACGCTCTGGTGGACGACCACGCTGGACTGGCTCGCCCGATGGGAGTGCGGCCACGCCAGGGCCGTCACGGTCGCCGCCGCGACGCAGGCGACCAGGGCCGCGGCCGGGAGGAACCGGCGGACCGGCCTTCTCTGCCTGACGTGCGTGCCGTGGACGACGGGCGGCTGCTCTCCCGTGCCCGCGCTCGCGGACTCCAGGCCGACCGCTGCCAGGCCGGGGCCGTCCGGCCGTACGCCGGGCTCGACCGCGCGCAGCGGCGCCGTGGGCGGCTCGTCCGAGGAGATCACCGGGAACTGGTGGGTGGCGTCGTCGGCCTGGGCGGAGAACGCGTTCGGCGGGAGCGGCGTCCCATCCGGGGCGAACACCGGGGCGAACACCGGTGCGGACACCGCGGCGCCGCCGGCCGCGCCGAGGGCCGCCGCGCACGAGGACAGTACCCACTCCCGCTGCCGCGGGGACGGCTCGTAACCGAGCGTAACCATCCGGTGCAGTGCCGCCCCGCTCAGCGCGGAGAGCATGGCCGATCCGCCATCCGCGGCGGCCCGGTCCAGGCGCCTCCTCGCCTCCCGTACGAGGGTCTCGGCGGCGTCCCGCGTCACGCCGAGGACCTGGGCGGTCCCCTCCAGGTCGAGAGTGGTCGACAGCGCCAGGACCTCGCGGTTGCCGGGCCCCAGGAGGGCCAGCGCGTGCCGCAGGGGATCGGCCGTCTTGGGCGTCACGACGCCGCGTACGAAGGCGCCGCGCCGTATGCACTCGGCACGGGCGAGGGAGTGCAGCCACACCGGCAGTCCCGCGTCGCCGGCCGGGGCGGCGCCCGGGCGCTGGGCGACCGTGATGAAGACGTCGCGCAGCGCGTCGCCCGCCTCGTCGCCGACCATGACGTGGCAGAAGGCGTAGAGCGTCTCGGCGTACTCGTCGTAGAGCGCGCCGAGCGCCTCCGGAGCATTCGCCCGCAGGGCATCGGTCAGGGACACCGGCACCTCCCGTTAGACATCGTAAAAAATCTACGTATGGCGTCAGAAAATGGATACTATCTTGCAGAATCGCCTCGCGACAGCTCTGAGCAGGCAAAATGCCATTCGGTCAGTGGAGCGCGCACCGGCGAACGGCCTGCCATAGAACCTTTTCGCCGCCCGTTCCGTCCAGGGCGCGAGGAGGTACACATGATCCGAACAACCCGGGACCGTGAGTTCTCGGACTTCGTCGGGGTGAGCCGGGTGAATCTGCTCCGCACCGCCTGCATGCTGACGGCGGGCGACAGGTTCCTCGCCGAGGACATCGTCCAGACGGCGCTCGCGCGGGTGTACGTCGCGTGGCCGCGAATACGGGAGCGGGCCAGCGCCGAGGCGTACGCCCGCAAGGCCGTCGTCACGGCGTTCCTGGACGAGACCCGTCGGCCGTGGTGGCAGCGGGAGAAGGCGACCGGCGAGCTACCCGAGCCCGCGATGTCCGGCGACGCGTTCGGCGAGGTCGACGGGCAGCTCGACGGCGGGGCGGTACGCCTGGCCCTCGCGGAGCTGCCGCCGCGGATGCGCGCGGTGATCGTCCTACGCCACGAGCTCGACCTGAGCATCGAGGAGACCGCCTCGGCGCTGGGCTGCGCGAAGGGGACGGTGAAGAGCATGAACTCCAAGGCCCTGGAGAAGCTGCGGGCCGCCCTGGTCGCGGCGCCGTCCTGATCCGCTCCAACTCCACCGACCCAGACAAGGAATCTCGATGAACGACGTACGTTCGCTTCTCGCGGAGGCCGTCCCCCAGGACCTCCGTACCACCGACCACTGGCCGGACGCCGACTCCGACGTCGCTCGCGGCCGGGCCCTCCTGGTGCGGCGCCGCCGCCGCTTCGTCCTCGCCGGGGGAACCGCCGCCGGCGCCCTGGCGCTGGCGGGCGTCCTCGTTCCGACGGGACACGCGCCGGGCCGCGCTCCGGCCGCGTCCAGCGTCGCGCTGGTCGCGTACGAGGGGACGCAGCCGAAGGGCTACACCCTGAAGACCATCCCGAAGGGCTGGGAGGTCGCCACCGCCGACAACACCGCCCTCGTACTGCACCGGATCGGCACCCCGAAGAGCGGCGACTTCCAGGACAAGATCCTCGTGGAGGGCGACCTCAACGCGTTCCCGCGCTCCGGTGACCAGGCGGTCGCGGTCAACGGGCACAAGGGCTGGTTCTTCGGCCACAGGGACGCCGACCACTCGGTCACCCTGATCTTCCAGACCGATGAGCGCCGGCAGGTCGACGTCACGCCCGGGAAGGCGAACCCGCGCCACCCCAGGCTCGCCAGCACCTCGCTGAACATCATGGTGCAGCTGCCGCACTCGCTGAACTGGGACGTCACGACCACGGTGAGGTTCGCCTCGGGCATCACGATGGCGCCGGGCGCGGGCGGCGCCGTCGGCTGATGGCCCGGCCCATTCGGAGGGTGAAGGTAGATTTGACACCATGACCGCATCCCACCCCGCCGAGGAGCTGCGCGGCGCCGGCCTGCGCGTGACGGCCGCCCGGGTCGCGCTTCTCGACGCCGTGCGCGACGGTGACCACCTCGGCGTCGAGGCGATCACGTCCCGGGTGCGCGACCGTGTGGGCCGGATCTCCCACCAGGCCGTCTACGAGGCTCTGCACGCGCTCACCGCGGCGGGGCTCGTACGGCGGATCGAGCCGGCCGGCAGCCCGGCCCGGTTCGAGGGGCGGGTCGGCGACAACCACCATCATCTGGTGTGCCGGAGCTGCGGGGCGATCGCGGACGTCGACCGCGTGGTGGGGCGCGACGTCTGCCTGGGACCGCTGGACGACGCCGGCTACGTGGTCGACGAGGCCGACGTGACGTTCTGGGGACTCTGCCCGCGGTGCCGTCCGAAGACCGGCTGACACCGCGGGGCACAGCCGGGCCGGCCCCTGCGGGCCGGCCCGGACATCATTCTCAGACCAGGTCGTACCGGTCGAGGTTCATGACCTTGTCCCACGCCGCGACGAAGTCGCTCACGAACTTGTCCTTCGCGTCGTCGCTCGCGTAGACCTCCGCGACCGCGCGGAGCTCGGAGTTCGAGCCGAAGACGAGGTCGGCGCGGCTACCGGTCCACCTGACCTCGCCCGTGGTGCGGTCGCGGCCCTCGAAGCTCTCGGCGTCCTCGGACGTCGCCTTCCACTCGGTGTCCATGTCGAGCAGGTTGGCGAAGAAGTCGTTGGTCAGCGACCCGGGCGCCGAGGTCAGCACGCCCTGCGAGGATCCGCCGGTGTTGGCGCCCAGAACGCGCAGGCCGCCCACGAGGACGGTCAGCTCGGGCGCGCTCAGGGTCAGGAGGTTCGCGCGGTCGATCAGGAGGTACTCCGACGGCAGCCGGTTGCCCTTCCCGCGGTAGTTGCGGAACCCGTCGACGACCGGCTCGAGCGGAGCGAAGGACTCCGCGTCGGTCTGCTCCTGCGACGCGTCCGTACGGCCCGGGGTGAACGGCACCTCGATGTCGTGGCCGGCGGCCTTGGCGGCCTGCTCGACCGCGGCGGCCCCGCCGAGGACGATCAGGTCGGCGAGCGAGACCTTCTTCCCGCCGGTCTGGGAGCCGTTGAAGTCGGACTGGACGTTCTCCAGTGTGCGCAGCACCTGGGCCAGCGTGTCGGGGTCGTTGACCTCCCACCCGCTCTGCGGCTCGAGGCGGATGCGCGCGCCGTTCGCCCCGCCGCGCTTGTCACTGCCGCGGAACGTCGAGGCCGACGCCCACGCGGTGGAGACCAGCTGGGAGACCGACAGCCCCGAGTCGAGGATCTTGGCCTTGAGCGCGGCGACGTCCTCGGCCGAGACCAGCTCGTGGTCGACGGCGGGGACCGGGTCCTGCCAGATCAGCGTCTCCTGCGGCACCAGCGGGCCGAGGTAGCGCTGGATCGGGCCCATGTCGCGGTGCGTCAGCTTGAACCAGGCGCGGGCGAACGCGTCGGCGAACTCCGCGGGGTTCTCGTGGAAGCGCCGCGAGATCTGCTCGTAGATCGGGTCGAAGCGCAGCGAGAGGTCGGTCGTCAGCATCGTCGGCGGACGCGACAGCGAGCCGTCCTCGGGGTCGGGGATGGTGCCGGCCCCGGCGCCGTCCTTCGCCTGCCACTGGTTGGCTCCGGCGGGGCTCTTGGTCAGCTCCCACTCGTAGCCGAAGAGGTTGTCGAAGAAGCTGTTGCTCCACTGCGTCGGGGTGGCGGTCCAGGTGACCTCGAGGCCGCTGGTGATCGCGTCCCGGCCCTTGCCGCTGCCGAAGGTGTTCTTCCAGCCGAGGCCCTGCTCCTCGATCCCGGCGCCCTCGGGCTCGGCGCCGACGTACTCATCCGGGTCGGCCGCGCCGTGGGTCTTGCCGAACGTGTGGCCGCCGGCGATCAGCGCGACGGTCTCCTCGTCGTTCATCGCCATGCGCCCGAACGTCTCGCGGATGTCGCGGGCCGCGGCGAGCGGGTCCGGGTTGGCGTTGGGGCCCTCGGGGTTGACGTAGATGAGACCCATCTGGACGGCGGCCAGGGGGTTCTCCAGCTCGCGGTCACCGGTGTAACGCTCGTCGCCGAGCCAGGTGCGCTCGGGGCCCCAGTAGACGTCCTCGTCGGGCTCCCAGACGTCCGCGCGGCCGCCGGCGAAGCCGAAGGTCGTGAAGCCCATCGTCTCCAGGGCGCGGTTGCCCGTGAAGATCATCAGGTCGGCCCAGGAGATCTTGCGGCCGTACTTCTTCTTCACCGGCCAGAGGAGGCGGCGCGCCTTGTCGAGGTTCCCGTTGTCGGGCCAGCTGTTGAGCGGCGCGAAGCGCTGCATGCCGGCGCCGGCTCCACCGCGGCCGTCGTCGATCCGGTACGTCCCGGCGCTGTGCCAGGCCATCCGGATCATGAACGGGCCGTAGTGGCCGAAGTCGGCGGGCCACCAGTCCTTGGACGTCGTCAGCACCTCGTCGACGTCGCGCGCGAGGGCGTCGAGGTCGACGGTGTTGAACTCCGCGGCGTAGTCGAAGTCCTCGCCCATGGGGTTGGCCACGGCGGGGTGCTTCCGCAGAATCGTCAGGTTGAGCTGGTTCGGCCACCAGTCGCGGTTGCTGCCACCCTCGGTCGGGTGGTTGAAGCGTCCGGCCGAGACCGGGCACCCTCCCGCTTCTTCCTCATTCATGTCTCCAACGACGGCGTCAGGACTGTCGGCCACGGGACTTCCTTCCAAGATCAGAGGGTGTTACTCACGAACGGCTTGCGGTGGAGCAGCCGGGGCACAGGCCCCAGTAGATGACCTCGGCCTCGTCGATCGCGAAGCCGTGGTCGTGGGAGGCGGTCAGGCAGGGCGCCTCACCGACCGCGCAGTCGGCGTCTTCGACGACACCGCACGACCGGCACACGACGTGGTGATGGTTGTCCCCGACGCGCGACTCGTAGCGGGCCACGGACCCGGACGGCTGGATGCGACGCACCAGACCCGCCCCGGTGAGCGTGTGCAGCGAGTCGTACACGGCCTGATGGGACACATCGGCCAGATCCTGGCGTACGGCACGGATGATCGAGTCCGTGTCGGCGTGCGGATTCGCGTACACCGCGCGCAGCACCGCCACCCGAGGGCGGGTCACGCGCAAGGCGGCCCCGCGCAGCAGCTGCTGGAACTCCGAGGTCGTGGCCACGTCCCACAGGGTGGACCATTCTCTTGAATGAGTCAAGAAAAGCCGGGCGCGTTTCAGGCGGTGTTCGCCCACCGTTAACGATCTTGCTCGGGCGCCCGGATCGTCGCACCCAGAGAGAGGTAGCGTGAGCCTCCTATGACCGCAACCCTTGTCGCGAAGGAGCTCGCCGCCGGGCACGGCGACCGCGCTCTGTTCTCCGGCCTCGACCTGGTCGTCTCCACGGGAGACGTCATCGGGCTGGTCGGGGTCAACGGAGCGGGAAAATCCACCCTGCTGCGCACTCTCGGGGGCCTGCTCGCCCCCGAGAGCGGTTCGGTGACGCTCAGCCCGTCCTCGGCGGCCGTCGGCTACCTGCCACAGGAGCCGGAGCGGCGCGAGGGCGAGATGGTGATCGACTTCCTCGCCCGGCGTACGGGGGTGGCACGGGCGCAGCGCGACCTGGACGCCGCGACCGAGGGCCTGGTCGGCGGCCGCGAGGGGGCCGACGACGACTACTCCTCCGCGCTGGAGCGATGGCTCGCCCTGGGCGGCGCCGATCTGGAGGACCGGGCCGGGGAGGTGGCCGCCGAGCTCGGGCTGGCGACCGGTCTCGACCAGCCGATGACCGCGCTGTCCGGCGGGCAGGCGGCCCGCGTGGGCATGGCGTCGCTGCTGCTCAGCCGCTATGACGTCTTCCTGCTCGACGAGCCCACCAACGACCTCGACCTGGACGGGCTGGAGCGGCTGGAGCGGTTCGTGGGCGGGCTGCGGGCCGGCACCGTGGTGGTCAGCCACGACCGGGAGTTCCTGGACCGTACGGTCACGCGGGTGGTGGAGCTCGACCTGGCCCAGCAGCAGGTGAACGTCTACGGCGGCGGTTACGCCGCGTACCTCGCCGAGCGCGAGGTCGCCCGCAGGCACGCCCGCGCCGACTACGAGGAGTACGCGGGGAGGGTCGCCGCGCTGGAGGACCGCGGCCGGACCCAGCGGGACTGGGCCGCCAAGGGCGTCCGGAACGCCAGGAAGAAGGCCCGGGGCGCCAACGGCGGAGACAACGACAAGGTCGGCCGCAACTTCCGCGCCGACGCGAGCGAGAAGCAGGCCTCCAAGGTCCGCCAGACCGAACGCGCGATCGAACGCCTCGACGTGATCGACGAGCCCCGCAAGGAGTGGGAGCTCCGGATGGAGATCGCCGTCGCGCCGCGTGCCGGCGCCGTGGTGGCGACCCTGCGCGCCGCGGTGCTGCGGCGCGGGGACTTCACGCTGGGCCCGGTCGATCTGGAGATCGGCTGGGCCGAACGCGTCGCGATCACCGGGGCGAACGGGGCGGGCAAGTCGACGCTCCTGGCGGCGCTGCTGGGCCGCGCCGCCCTGACCGAGGGTTACGCGGCCCTCGGCCCGGGAGTGGTGATCGGCGAGGTCGACCAGGCGCGGGCCCTCTTCCTCGGCGAGAGCGCCCTGCTGGACGCCTTCGGCGCGGAGGTCCCCTCGCTGCCACCGGCCGAGGTCCGTACGCTGCTGGCCAAGTTCGGCCTGCGCGCGGACCACGTGACCCGCCCCGCGGCGACCCTGTCCCCGGGCGAACGCACCCGGGCGGCCCTGGCGCTGCTGCAGGCGAGAGGCGTGAACCTCCTCGTACTGGACGAGCCGACCAACCACCTCGACCTGCCGGCGATCGAGCAACTGGAGTCCGCGCTCGACTCTTATCCCGGCACCCTGCTGCTGGTGACCCACGACCGCCGCATGATCGACGCGGTCCACACCACCCGCCGCCTGAACGTCACGGACGGCCGGGTCACCGAGACGGCCTGACGCCGATGGATCTTCACGCCGTGTACCTCCAGGGGGAGGCCGCCTACTTCGCGGGCCTGCCGCGCAAGGCCGAGCCGCTCTTGCTGACGGCGGCCGAGGCGGGTCACCTGGACGCCGCCACCCGCCTCGGCCGGCTGTACGACGCCGCCGGCCGTACGGAGGAGGCGATCCGCTGGTACCGCTCGGCCGCCGATCGCGGCGACACGGGCGCGATGATCAATCTCGCGGTCGACATCGAGGACGATGACCGCGAGGCGGCGCTGGCCTGGATCCGGCGTGCCGTGGCCCTCGGCGCCGGGCGCACGGCCCGGTACGACCTCGGCATCTTCTGCGAGGAGGACGGCCTGCTGGACGAGGCGGAGGACTGTTACCGGAGAGCCGCCGACGTGGACTACCCCGCGGCCCGTAACCGCCTCGCCTGCCTGCTCATGGAGACCGGACGCCTGGAGGAGGCGGAAGCGTGGTTCCGCCGGGCGCTGGACGAGCGGGACGAGTCATGCGACGTCCCGGACGACGACGACTACGACGCCGGCACCGGACTCATGTACAACCTCGCGACCCTGCTGGAGGAGACCGCCCGCCCGCGCGAGGCCCTGTCCTTCTACCGCCAGGCCGCGAGACGAGGAGACACCGAGGCCGCACGGGAAGCCGCCCGGATCAAGAGAGCGCACCCCGGCTCACAGCCGTAAGGCCCCGTTCCCGCCTAGCTCAGCCAGATCACGATGCCCGTACGGCCGGTCAGCACGGCCGCGGTCCCCGCCCGGACGGCGCGCGCGGCACGTTCGGGGGTGAACGTCGCGGGATCGTACTTCGAGGACATGCCGAGGCCCTCGCCGCGGAACGACGCGCCCGTCCAGTCGGCGGCGGTGACGTTCGCCGTGGGCTCGGCCAGCTCCGCGCCGACCACGAGGAACTGCTGGCCGAGGTGGCTCGGGGTGACCATGGCCAGCGGGTCGATGAGGTCGTCCCCCACGCTGATGATGAGGTGGGGTGCCAGGCCGATCGCCCTGCCGATGCTCGGGACGTACTGGTCCGGCCGCGTGGCCGTGATGGTCCTGAGGCTGACGTGCTCCTCGCCGGCCCACTTCCTGACGGCGCTCACCAGCGTCCTGGTCTGGAGTCTGCTCCCCGCCGTCAGCAGCACCACACGATAGCCCTTCGACGGGCCGACCCGGTCCCAGGAGCCGGGTCGCGGCGTGACCGTCGCCTCCGGCGCGGGCGGTGCGGCCGGGTCGACGAACCCCGGGCCGAGGGTGCCCTCCGCACCGGCCCTGGGGCGCGGCTCCGACCAGTCGCCGCCGCCGCATCCGCCGGCCAGCACGGCCGCCGCGGCCAGCGTGCCGGCGAGCAGGAGCCGAGAGCGCATGAAGATCGTCCTCCGGGGGGTGACAGGGGGTGGTGGCGCCTACTTCCTATCCCATGACGTGCGGTCTTCGGCGCTCCGGCCGTCTCTGTCGGGCTCGGTTCGCCGCTCGTTCGCGTGCGGGACTCCGTTCATTCATCTGCGACCAGGAGATTCGGTCCCTCGACCGAAGAGGAGTCACATGTCCCACGCCGCCCGGCGTCGTGCCTGTGCCGTCGTCGCCGCCGTGGCCGTCGCCGTGCTGCTCAGTGCCGTGCCCGCTCTCGCCCACGGGTTCAGCTCGACCGTGTACCTCCACCTCACCTCGCCCGAGACCGGGCACGTACGCACCGAGCTCGGCCTGGAGTACGACCTGCTCGTCGTCTCGGCCGCCGACCACGAGAAGGACGACCCGCTCTTCCAGGCGGGCGACAGGGCGTTCAAGACCGGAGGAAGGGCGGAGCAGGCCGCCGCGCTCGAGGCCCACGCCGGCTCGGTCGTCGCGTACGTGACCCGGCGTCTCGGCGTCACGGCGAACGGCACGGCGTGCACCCCGGTACGGGACGGCGGCTTCACGATCGAACAGCACGAGAACGTCCCGTACGCGCTGCTGGTCCTCGACTACCGGTGCCCGGGCTCCGCCGGCGCGCACGAGGTGCGCAGCGGACTGTTCCCCGACTCCGAGGGTTACGTGCGCGGCGCCAAGACGATCGTCACCTACGACCTCGACCTGAAGTCCGGGAGCGCCGCCCTCGACGCCCGCCACTCGTCGTTCTCCACGCACCAGTCCACGCTCGAACGGTTCTGGGAGTTCTTCCGGCTCGGCGCCGAGCACCTGCTCACCGGGCTCGACCACATCCTGTTCCTGCTGGCGCTCATCGCGGGGTCGCGCCGCCTGCGCGAGATCGTGCTGGCCGCGACGACCTTCACGCTGGCCCACTCGGTGACCTTCGTCCTCGCCGCCCTCGGCCTCGTGAAGGTGCCCGCGTCGTTCGTCGAGCCGGTCATCGCCCTGTCGATCGCGGTCGTCGCGGGCTGGCATCTGTGGCGACTCTGGCGACGCCGTTCGCACGCCACGGATCTCGACACGGCCGGCCACGGCCACCTCAGCCTGGACGCCGCGGGCTGGACCCGGCTCGGCGTGGTCTTCTGCTTCGGCCTCGTGCACGGGCTCGGCTTCGCCTCGGCGCTGGGGATCAACCAGGCCTGGTCATGGACGCTTCTGTGGTCGCTGCTCGTCTTCAACGTGGGCCTCGAGGTCGTCCAGCTGACCCTCATCCTGCTGGTCTTCCCGCTGCTGGCCCTGCTGCGCCACCGCCGGCCCGCCGCCGGACTGTGGACGACCGGGGCGATCGCGACGGGCGTGACGGTGATGGGCCTGGTCTGGTTCGTGCAGCGCGTCTCCTAGGCGCCACCTCGCGGTTTCGATCACGGGCAACGGTTCGCACTCCTCCCGTTCACCCTCCCGACATCACGTTGCGAAAGCTTGACCAAGCTTTTAACCCCCCAAACGGGACGGAAATCCATGAAGTTCGAAAACTGGGCAGGAGTCCCCCGGCGCCGGGTGGCCATGGGCACCGCCGCGGCGGCCATCAGCGCCACCGCGGTGCTCGGCGGCGGTCTCACGACCGCGGCCGACGCCGGCGAGGGGTCCACTCCCACCGCGATCATCCTCGGCGTGGGCGCCTCTGAGTCGCAGCGCGTCGTGTCCTGGTACTCCTCGGCCCACGACCACCAGGTGGTCGAGGTCGCACCGACCTCCAAGCTCGACCGGGGCAGGTTCCCCAAGCACACCGTCACCTTCTCGGCCACGGTCGCCGCCAACGGCGTCAACGGCGGCTACAACGGCCACGCCACGATCGACAGCCTGAAGAAGAACACCGCGTACTCCTACCGCGTCGGTTCCGAGGGAAACTGGTCGCCGACGTACGCCTTCAAGACCCAGGACTTCAAGGGCGACTTCGACTTCCTGTTCTTCGGCGACCCGCAGATCGGCTCGTCCGGCGACGTGGCCAAGGACGGTGCCGGGTGGGCGGACACCCTCAAGGTCTCGCTCGCCGCCAATCCGAAGGCCGAGCTGCTGGTCTCCGGCGGCGACCAGGTCGAGAGCGCCAACACCGAGACACAGTGGGAGGCGTTCCTCGGCTCGGACAAGCTGCGGCAGTACCCCTGGGCCGCCACCATCGGCAACCACGACGTCGGCGGCAAGGCGTACGAGCAGCACTTCTGGACGCCGAACACCGACCGTTCCGCGCCGTTCTACCAGGGCGACGCCGCGACCCAGTCGGGTGGCGACTACTGGTACATCTACAAGGGCGTCCTGTTCATCGACCTGAACAGCAACGCCTACGCCAACGGCTCCGACGCCGCGCACCTGAGCTACGTCACCGACGTCATCAAGCGGCACGGCGCCAAGGCGAAGTACACGGCGCTCGTCTACCACCACTCGATCTACTCCCCGGCCGACCACGCCAACGACGCCGACAACCAGCAGCGCCGCCAGGACTTCCCGGCCGCCTTCTCCCGCCTCGGCGTCGACCTGGTCCTGCAGGGTCACGACCACAGCTACTCCCGCAGCTACGTGATCAAGAACGGCAAGAAGGCGAACCCCGCCGAGCAGCCGGGTGCCACCCAGGTGGCCCAGGGTCCGGGCGGCGTCGTCTACGTGACGGCGAACTCCTCGTCCGGCTCGAAGTACTACGACCTCACCGCTCCGGACACGACCAAGGACCCGAACTACGGTCCCGACCCGCTGAACCCCAGCCACCACTGGGCCAACTCGGTCGAGAACCAGGAGCACGTCCGCACGTACGTGAAGATCCAGGTGCGTGAGGACAAGCTCATCGTCCAGGACATCCGCAGCGGCACCTGCGCCGCTCCCAACGCCGCGGTGGAGCTGGGCAAGGTGCCGTGGTGCGGCCCGAACAGCGGCGCCAGCGCGGCCCAGCCGGTCGGCTCCCTGGTCGACAAGGTGCAGATCCACCCGTACCGCGACCATGGTCACCACTGGGCCGTGCCGGGCGGATCCGGCTGGCTCAAGTAAGCGATCGTGCGCGGGGCCGAGCCGGTCCCGCGCACCCGCCGTCCCGACTGCCTCGAGGATCATCAGATGAACCCGCGTACGACCGCGTTCGCCCAGGCCACCGTGGTGGTGCTGCTCACCGTGCTCGGCCTCCTCGGGGCGGGGGCCGGGCCCGCCGCGGCGGCGGACGCCCCCTGGACGGTGAGCACGGCCTCCAATGACTTCGGGTCCGGCCGGGCGAACTACGCCTACACCCTCGACCCGGGCGGCGAGCTCAAGGACGGCCTCGTCATCGCCAACCACGGCACGGCCCCGCTCCACCTGGCCGTGTACGCCGCCGACGGGTTCACCACGAAGGCGGGACGGCTCGACCTGGTCGCCGAAGGCGCGCGGTCGGCCAAGGTGGGCGCGTGGGTCCGCCCGGCCCGGCCCGACGTGACGGTCGAGCCCGGCGGGACGGCCGAGGTGCCGTTCACGGTCGCCCTCCCCGGCGACGCCGTGGCCGGTGAGTACATGGGCGGCATCGTCACCTCGCCGGTGCGGGCCGGCGAGGCGGGCGGGCGTCTCGGCATCCGGATCCGGCTGCGCGTCGGCGGAGACCTCAGGCCGGCCCTGTCGGTGACGGACCCGCGCGTACGCTACTCCGGCACGCCCAACCCGTTCGGGAAGGGCGACGCCACCGTCGCGTACACGATCCGCAACACCGGCAACGCCATCCTCACCGCCCGGCAGGCGGTGTCCGTATCCGGCCCCTTCGGGCGCCTCCGCCTCCGCGCGGGGAAGGTCGCCGACTCGCCCCCGCTGCTGCCCGGCGACACCTGGAAGGTCTCCGTGCCCGTACACGGGGTGACTCGCGCGGTGCGACTGACGGCGACGGTGACCCTCACCCCGCTGATCACCGACGCGGCGGGCTCGACCGCCCCGCTCACCGGCGTCACGGCCACGGCACACCACTGGACCGCCCCCTGGGCGCTCCTGCTCGTCCTCGTGGCCTTGTGCGCGACGGCCGTCGCGGTGCTGCGGCGCCGCCGGAGGACCGGAGAGCCTCAGCCCGAGGACGCGGAGAAGGAGCGGAACTCCGCCTCCGCGTCCTCGGTGTAGAACCCGACCGCGCCGGCGGCGTACGGCCGCTCACCGTCGGTCTGGACCGTGAGCGGCCGGCCGTTCACCCGGACGCTCAGCGTCGCGCCGCGCTGGTCGACGCTGACGGTGTACCACCGGCCGGGCGGGAACACCGGCTGCCCGGTGCCGAGGAACCGCTGGCCACCGGGATAGGCGGGGTCGCGTTTGCCCAGCTCCCAGCCGTTCGGCTTGAGCGTCAGGTAGTAGAAGTGCTGCTGGTCGGTGTAGCTCCACACCGCCCAGGCGACCTCCCACGTGTTGGGCGCAGGCCGCCGGAGCCGACCGGTCGTACGCATCCGGACGCGGTAGTTCACGTCGTGGTAGAAGTCGCGCGACACGACCAGGCCGGCGTGGGTCTCGCGCGCGCTCCCCGGCGCCCGGGGCCGCAGCAGGATCGAGCCGTTCCGGCTGCCGGTCTCGCCCTGGCCGTCGAAGACGGCCCGCCAGCGGCCGTGCGTCGTGCCGTCCCGCCATCGTTCGTAGTGGCCGGACCCGCCGCCCGGGATCAGGACGACCGCGAGCAGCGCGGCCAGGCCGACGACGACCGTTCCCATGGCTAAGGAGGCCTTCCGCGACGGACCGCGTCGACCCGGTACGGCCGTCTCATCAGTGGACGCCGTGCTCGAATCCGTCAATGGAGACCATCTCTTCGCCGGGTGGACGGGGTGACTCGATTATCGCGGCCGGTACCCCCGTTGGCCGCACACAGTCACGGGCGAGTTCGGACAGCACTCGCCCGGCGGCCCGGCCGTCGCCGAAGGGGTTGACCGCGCCGGCCATCCGCTGGTACTCCCCCGGGTCGTCGAGCAGCTCGGACGCGATCGTGAACAGGTCCTCGGCGTCCGTGCCGACCAGGCGCGCGACGCCGGCCTCGACGGCCTCGGGCCGCTCGGTGGTCGCGCGCAGGACGAGCACCGGCTTGCCGAGGGTCGGCGCCTCCTCCTGGACGCCTCCGGAGTCGGTGAGGACGAGGTCGCACTGGGCGAGGGTGGCCACGAAGTCGGCGTAGCCGAGGGGCTCGGTGATGGTGATGTGCTCATGGCCGCCGAGCTCGGGCAGCAGTGACTCCTGCACGGCCGGGCTCTTGTGGAGCGGTAAGACGACCTCGCTGTCGCCCCGGTCGGCGAGACGGCGGAGCGTACGGGCGATGCCGCGCATGTGGGAGCCCTGGCTCTCCCTGCGGTGGAGCGTCACGAGCAGCTTGCGCCGCCCGGTGCGGAACGCCGGCGAGCCCTTGCCCTGGGCGAGGATCCACAGCAGGTTGTCGATGACGGTGTTGCCGGTGACGGTCACCTGCCGGGCCGGCACGCCCTCGGCCTCCAGATGGGCCGCCGCGCGGGCGGTCGGCGCGAAGTGCCAGCGGGCGATCCGGCCGATGATCTGGCGGTTGATCTCTTCGGGGAACGGGTTGTCGAGGTTCCTGGTACGCAGACCGGCCTCGACGTGGGCGGTCGGCACCTTCTCGTACGACGCGGCGAGCGCCCCGCACAGCGCGGTGGTCGTGTCGCCCTGCACGATGACCAGCTCCGGCCGGTGGGTGCGGATGGCGCGATCGAGTCCGCTGACGAGCCTGCTGGTCAGCTCGGACAGGCGCTGGCGTTCGCGCATCACCGCCAGGTCGATCCGGACGTCCAGGCCGAGCATGTCGAGCATCTGCTCGAGCATCTCCCTGTGCTGGCCGCTGTTGACGACGATCGGCTCGAACGCGGCCGACTCCGCCATCGCGCGGACGACCGGTGCCAGCTTGATCGCCTCGGGCCGGGTGCCGAGCACGACCATGGCGCGTATCGGCTCGCCGGGAGGCGGCGCCGCGCGCTGCGTACGTACGTCGAAGGACATGGGTCTGCTCCTCGGTCGGTATGGGTGCCGTACGGCGCGCGGGGTCCAGGCGATCCGGCGCCGGACGGCTCAGGTACGAGCGGTCTTGAGCCAGGTCTGCCTGCCGCGGATGGTGCGGCCGAGGGCCCACCATCCGGAGACGAACCAGATGTAGCCGTAGATCACGTACAGGTGCCCGAGGAGCAGCGCCCGCAGGACGCCGATCTCCTCCCGTTTGCGGTAGACGTACGCGTAGGCGGCGGCGATGCCGAAGGTCAGTCCGTAGAACACCGGCAGCCACCAGGCGGAGAGCAGGAGGTGCCCGGTCTGTGCCGAGGCGATGCCGGTGCCGATGAGGGCGATCGCGAAGGACGGTGGCAGGAGGGACGCCAGGAGCAGCAGTACGGGGCTGGACAGGTGGTAGAGCAGGTCCGCGGCGGGCTTGGCGGGTATCCGGCGCAGGATCAGCGGGACCAGGCGCGCGGCCTGTATGTGCCCCTGGAACCAGCGGGACCGCTGCCGCAGCAGCCGGCCGAGCGTGAGCACGGCCTGCTGGTGCACCGCCGCCGTGGGGCAGTGCACGTTCGTCCAGCCGTGTGCGAGCAGCCGCACGCCGAGATCGAGATCTTCGGTGAGGCAGTCGCTCCAGGCGTTGCCGGACAGCGAGTCGAGAGCGGACAATCGCATAAATTGCCCATTTCCTCCCATGCCAACGCTGCCGATATGGCGGCGCGCCAATTGGAATATCTCGCCGTAGACCACGAATTCCATGTCCTGCATCCGAGGCAGCAGCCCCTGCTTTCGGTTGTACATGCGGACGCCCACTTGTACAGCGCCCGTAGCCGGGTCATCAAAATGAGGGTTGACTTCTTCGAGCACGTGTGAATCCAGCCGCCCGTCGGCGTCGACCACACAAATGATCACATCTTCGGGATCGTGGCCGTCCATCATTCCGGACTGACGCAGATGCCGCAGGCCCGCGTTGAGCGCGGCCCCCTTTCCTTTCCGCGCGTCCGGCGATGTACGCCGGTAGAGCATGACCTTCGGCGAGTCGATCTCCTGAATGATCTCCGCGGTGGCGTCGTCGGACGCGTCGTCGATCACGAGGACGACGTACGAGTCGCCCGGCAGCGCGGTGATGCGCGCCAGGCTCGTCGCGATGACCTTCTCCTCGTTCAGGCACGCGAGCATGAAGACGTAGAGCCGCCCGCGCCCCCTCGGGGCCGGTCGCCGCTGCGGCACGCGGGACAGCGCGAACATGCCGGTGTTGTAGACGATGGCCAGGCCGATGATCGCCACGCTGCCCATCAGGGCCACCTGGCCGATCACGCGCCCTCCGCGACGCCGCGCCGCCGGCCCGCGCGCTCCCGCCACCGGAGCCAGCATCCGGCGACGCAGAGCCCGGCCACGGCCGCGCAGTAGAGAATGAAACCCGATCCGGTGATCTCCAGCATGAGCCTGGCGACGCGCAATTCCGGTGAGGCCGTCGGCATGGCGGCCGCTCCGGCAATGGCGAGTAGACCCCCGACAGGGGGCTTGAGATACATATTAAAGATCCGCTCCCCAAACATCGACGAGCCAATCCGGATCGTCGCTTTCCGTTAGTTCCCCGTCGCAAAGTACCCCGGCGCACGGCTCACGCAACAGTGGACAAGTGAATTTATGTTCCGTTCACCCGCCGTCGGCGTCGGCCAAGATCCCTATTTCCATATTTTCGCTGTAACGCACAACGACGGGCACCCGATGATTCTCCATGACCCGACACGGCCGCCCCCCTTCCACGCGCATTTATTTCACGCGCGCGAAGCCGGATGACGTGTCGATCCGAGAGGCGGGAAAAGATCATGAAAAGCCAATGGATACGACGAAGAGCCGCCACGGCATTACTGGCGGCAGGTGCGCTGGTCGCGGCCTTCGCCGGCAGCGCCACCGGCGCCGCGCGCGGGCCGGGAGGCGATGACGCGGCCATGCCCCAGAACGGCACGGTGACCGAGGCGCTGGCCGGCTCGGCCGCGGCGCAGCGTTCGGCCGACCGGACGCGCCGCGAGGACCCCCAGCCGAGGTCACAGATAGTGCCGGTGCGGCCACATAAGGCCACCGGCTCGGCGCGGCCGGCCGTGAGCACCAAGCCGAGCGCGCTGGTCCTCTACGACACGAGCGGCCCGTACGGCTTCCTCGGCGAGCTCTACGCGATGCTGGCAGCCAACCTCGCCGGGCATTTCGGCACGGTCAAGACCGAGCCGGTCTCCTCCTACACGGCCGGGCAGGTCGAGCGGTACACCGCGACGGTCTACATCGGCTCGACCTACTACGGCGGGGACGTTCCCGACGCCATCCCCGACGCGTTCTACGGCGACGTCGCGACCACCGCCAAGCCGGTGGTCTGGATGAACGACAACATCTGGAACTTCGCCGGCGAGATCGGCGTCCCGGCGTTCGAGGCAAAGTACGGGTGGGACCCCACGACGTCCTACTTCGGACCGGCCGGGCAGGTCGCCCAGGTCGACTACAAGAGCGAGCCGCTGACCCGCACCGTTCCGCCCGCCGCGGACGGCGGCGTCCTGCGCCCGAACATCGTCACCGGCACCGGCCTGCCCGCCGTGACCACGCTGGCGCAGGCCGAGGACACGAGCACGTCACCGGCGACGGCGTTCCCGTGGGCGATCCGGTCCGGCAACCTGACCTACCTCGGTGAGATCCCGTTCTCCTACGTCAACGAGTCGGACCGGCTCATCGCCTTCGAGGACCTGCTGTTCGACGCGCTGGCGCCCACGACGCCCACCCGGCACCGGGCACTGCTGCGGCTCGAGGACATCAGCCCGGACAGCGACGCGACGGAGCTCATGGCCGTCGCCACGTACCTCCACGCCCAGCACATCCCGTACGGCTTCGAGGTCATCCCGGTCTACACCGACCCGAACGGGGCCCAGAACGACGGAGTCCCGCGAACACGCACCCTCGCGCAGGTGCCCCGGGTGCTGACGGCGCTCCGGTACATGCTCTCCCACGGCGGCACGATCATCGAGCACGGCTACACCCACCAGTACCGGAACGTCGCCAACCCCTACGACGGGGTGAGTGCGAACGACTTCGAGTTCTTCCGCTCCCACATCGACGGCGGCGACAACGTCGTCCTCGACGGCCCCGTGCCCGAGGACTCCGCACTCTGGGCGACGGGACGGGTCGTCGCGGGCAAGGCCGCCTTCCCCCTCGTCGGGCTGCCCGTACCGGCGCTGTGGACGACACCGCACTACGCCGCGTCGGCCGTCGACTACGGGGTCTTCAAGAACAACTACACCGCGCGGTACGAGCGGAGCCTGTACTACGCGGGCCAGCTGTCCGGGCAGCCGATCGACTCCCAGCGTTACGTCGGCCAGTTCTTCCCGTACGTCGTCCACGACGTGTACGGCACGACGGTGCTCCCGGAGGACCTCGGCAACTACGGGCCCGAGGCGTACAACAACCACCCGCCGCGGCTGCCGGCCGACATCGTGCGCTCGGCCAAGCTGAACCTGGCGGTCCGCGACGGCTTCGCCAGCTTCTTCTACCACCCGTACTATCCGGTGGCCCCGCTCCAGGAGATCGTCGAGGGCATCCGCGACCTGGGTTACACCTTCGTGTCCCCGGCGAGCGTCCTGCCGTAGACCCGCGGTGGGGCCGGTTCCCGCCCGGCCCCACCGGGTCATCTCCGCCACCAGCGGCGTACGACCTGCTCGGCCGGCTTGCCGTGCGGCGTGTAGGCGAGCCTCGCCGGCGTCTCGCCGCTGCCCGGCCAGTCGTCCCACATCCACCAGTGCACGCCGGCCCACCACGGGAAGCGGCCGAAGGTCTCCAGCAGCGCCTCGTACGCCGCCGCCTGCTCGTCGTCGCCGTTCGACCGGCTGATCGTCCAGGAGTACGGCGCGACGGTGGTTCCGCGCTGGCTGACGTACCCGGCCTCGGTGAACAGGATCCGGCGGTGCGTACGCGCGGCGAAGCCGGACAGCCGCTCGGCGATCGGCCGCCAGGACCGCCGGAGCGCGGCCACGTCCGTGGTCGGCCGGGCGGCCAGCGGCCAGTACGCGTCGATGCCGACCAGGTCGAGGGCGTCCCAGAAGGCCACCTTGGAGTACTCGTCGTAGTTGGCCGCGTAGACCAGCGGACCGTCGAAGTGGCGGCGTATCGCCGCGATGACCCCCAGCCAGCCGGCCCGGTCCCCGGAGACCCCGGCCAGCTCGGTGCCGACCGCCAACTCGGCGGCGTGCGCCTGCCGGGCCAGGTCCGCGTAGTGGACGATGAAGCCGGTGTACGCGGCGAACCAGTGACGCGAGTCGGAGGGGCGGATGTCCGCCCGATCCTGCGCGCCGGGGAGATCGACGTGCGGTTTGAGCAGGACCTTCAGCCCGGCGGCGCGGGCGAGCCCGATGATGTGGCGCACGCTGCCGTCACTCGCGGTCTCGCCGGTCGTGTGCGGGGAGTCGTCCCGCGTCGTCCTCTGGTACCAGGTCGGGTTGATCTGCACCCAGCGCGCGCCGGTCGCCGCGATCCGCCTGATGTACGCGGGCGCCTGGCGGCTGTCGTAGTCGCCGGCGTTCCACGACGGGAGCGCGAAGCCGCGCTCCTGACCCGGGTCCTCGGGACGGGCCGTCGCCTCGGAACCCGGGGAGCAGCTCGCCGCGGCCATGAGAGCCGCCAGCGGCATGGCCAGGTTCCACGGCTTCGATAACGGTACGTGCAGGATCATTCGTCCCCCGCCGGTCGGAACTCGCCGTCGTCCTCGTCGAAACCGTACGTCCCCGGGCGGTCCCGCGTGAGCCGCCTGGCTAGAAGAAGGCGAGCGGAGCGTCGTCCGTCGTCCAGTACCAGTTCTCCGGCCGCTGCTCCTTCTTGAGCCGTGACCGTTCCCTGCGGAACAGCGCGAGCGCGTCGGTCACGGTCCCCGGTAGGTCCGCCAGGTCCTCCGGTACGGGAACGGTCAGCATGACGTTCTGCTTCTCGTGGACGAGGACCAGGTGCCCGGCGGGGTCGAACTCCCGCAGCTGGAACCGCGCGAGCGGCTTGAACGCCGGGTCGTCCGTGGCCAGCCGTGCGGTCCTCGTCCCCTGGTCGTCGAACACGTACAGGCCGAAGGTGCTGAGATGAAAGATGCGTCTCCGCGCCTGGTCCACGACGACGTCGTACCGTACGCCCCGGGCCGCCGCGTCGCGGTGCCGGTCGAGGTCCAGCCGGCCCAGCAGCCTCCCCTCGGCGTCCACGAGGAGGAACACGAAGTCGCCGCCGCGCTTGTAGGCCCACTTCTTCCAGCCGACCGCCAGGACGACGAAGGTCGTGTCGTCCACCGGCACGGCGTCGTACAGCCATTCGGGCCGCGGCCCGCCCGGTCCCGGCCGCTCGGCCCGGAGCTGCTCGATCAGCTCGGTACGGGGTTCGCCCTCGCCCGACGCGCCGGTCGGCCGGCCGTACGCGAGCGGGTAGAGGAACCTCCGCGACCCGCGCGACAGCGCGGTCACCGCCGTCAGCGCGGGTAGCGTCGCCCCGACCGGCTCCGGCGAGAGCGCCACGACGTTCTCGCCGAGCAGGCACAGCGCACGGCCGGACGGGGTCAGCCGGGTACGGAACGCCCACTGCGACGCCCCGCCCGGTGCCGTGGCCTCCTCGGCCGAGCCGAGTCCCGCGTCGAGGACGAACGCCCGGTTGCCCTTCGTGGCGAACAGCGCCCTCCCGTCGGGGAGGATGCTCAGGGACACCGGAGGGTAGAGCGCGCCCGCGTTCGCGCGCCCCCACCCGAGGAAGGCCTGGGCGGCCGGTGCGCCGTCGGGGGCGTACCGGGTCAGGACGTGGCCGGCGAGCATCTCCCGGTCGCGGTCCGCGTCGTTGTACCGGTAGTAGTTGTAGGCGAGGTCGGACAGCACGTACCGGTCCCCGCCCGGTCCCGTGCACACCGAACGGTGCATCCACTCGAACTTGTTGGCCAGGTCGATCTCCCGCTCACGTACGAGCGGGCCGGGGAGCTGGATCGGGTACACGCGGCTCATCAACGGCTGTTCCTCGGTCTTCGGCGGATCGCGGAGACCTTAGAGGCTGCCGACGGGGCCGAGGTTCCCCGGCCGGGCCCCGCTAGGCCCGGCCGGGGACGCTAGCGGAGAACGGTGAGTGTCACGCTGCCGTACTTGTAGGACACCTTGAACCAGTGGCCGTCCGCGCGTACGACACCGCCCTCCGGCAGACCGCGGAAGGTGCCGCTGATCGACCGGCCGCTCACGATCGTCAGTACGGTGCCGCGGGTCAGGCCTCCCTGCGCGTCCAGGCGCAGGTTCCCGCGCAGCGCCACGTCGCCCGCCGCCCGTACGCTCGTGGCCTCGGCGCCGGAGACGGTCGCGGCCAGGCTTCCCTCCCGGCCGACGCGCACGTTCCCGCCGACGTTCAGGACGTTTCCGGGAGTGACGCCGGGGCTCGCGGCCTGGCCGGGCCGCAGTACGCCGCCGGCGACGTCGACGTTCCCGGCCACACTGCCGCTGCCACCGAGCGTCCCGCCGCGCACGTCGATCGGGGCGGCGTGCGAGCCGGCGATCGAGAGCCCGCCGCCGAGGACCCTGGTGTTCCCCTGCCAGGTGTCGTTCCCGGTGAGGATGAGGGTTCCCCCGCCGCGCTTGGTGAGGCGGCCCTCGTAGACGCGCGCCTCGCGTGCCTTCTCCCGCCGGGTGCCGATGGCGTAGTCGGACCTGTCGGCGTCACTCGCGCCGGCCGGCAGGCCGTGCGTCCACCCCTTAGCGATCTTGGTCGCCTTCCACGTGGCCGCCTCGGCGGCGTCCTCCTGCCGGCGCGCCTGGATGGCGACGTCGGAGATGTCGTTCGACCACACGTCGCTCTGGCCCCGCGTGTCGACGTCGAACGGCCCCAGCAGCTGACCGGGCCCGCGCAGGGCCTCCCGCAGGCTCGGCGTGTGCCAGCCGTTGCGCGCGTCGGGGACCTGCACGATCCGGCCCTGAGCGGGGTTCGGGACGGCGTTGCCCGCCGCGTCGTTGATCGTGCTGTTCTGCCGGCCCGTGGTGAACATCGTGTAGAGCGCCTGCGTGTTGGTCAGGTACGGGAAGCGCTGCATGACCAGCGCGAGCGCGGCCGCCGAGTGCGGCCCGGCCATCGACGTCCCCGACGCGCTCCCGTAGCGCGGCTGCGGTACTCCGTCGACGAGCTGCACGGTCGTGCTGTTGATCGCGTTGGCCGGAGCCGTCACGCACGACCACTTCGCGACACCGCACTGGTTGAAGCTCTGCTGGCCCGGCACCAGGACCGAGCCGTCGGGGTTGAACGTCCGCCCGATCGCGGGGTTGACCCCCGACGTGGTGAACCAGCGCCCCTCCAGGTCGGGCAGGAAGTACGGGGCGGCGCCGCGCGGCGTGGGGTTCGCGTAGCCGCTGTTGCCGGCGGTGAACTGCAGGATCGTGCCGGTCCGCGCGACCTGGATCGCGCCGTTGAGCCAGTGCGCGGTGTTGCCGTTCGGGTCGGCCACACCGTCGGGGGTCGACAGGTAACGCCACGCGGTGCTCAGGCCGAAGCCGGCCGGAGCGCCGGGCGGCGGGTCGTAGGTGTTGTAGTTCTCCGTCGGAGGCTGGCTGCCCCAGCTGCTGGTGATGAGCCGGATGGGCCGGCCGTTCACGGTCCTCGCCCGGTTCACGGCCCGGTAGACGTTGGCGAGATAGGCGTTGTCCGGCGTCTGCGCGGTGGTCGGGGCCGGCGGCAGCAGGCCGTAGAACACGCCGTCCGTCTTGTGGGTGTTGCCGAGGTAGACGTCGCTGTTGAACGCGACGCCGTGCATGTTGGCCTCGGTCCCGCCGGGCTGCGTCTCGCCGACCCCGTCGCGGCTCGCGCCCACCGTCCCGCTGACGTGCGTGCCGTGAGTGTCGTTGTACGCCGGGTCGTAGTAGCCCTCGGTGGGGCCGGTGTCGCCGCCCTGGGCCCGTACCGAGAAGTAACGGTCTCCCGTGGCGTAGCCCGTGGCGAGACTGCCGTGCTCCCGTACGTGCCCGGCGAAGAAGCCGGAGTCGACGATGCCGATGTTCATCCCGCCGCCCGCGTAACCGGCGGCGTAGGCGAACTCCGCGCCGATCGTCACGAGCCCGACGTCCCGGGTGAACTCGGGGGTCCGCCAGCTGGCGGGATCACCCAGGTGACCGGGATCCCCCGGATAGGACGTGATCGGCGGCGGCTGGGGCACCTGTGCCACCGCCGGCTGCGCGACGACGCCCAGCCCCACCACCATCGACGCCAGCGTTGCGATCAACGCTGTCCGCTCGTGCCTCGCGGTCGACACATCGGCCTCCAAGATCGATCCGCGCGAAACGTACCTTCGCCCATAAAACGGATCAACAGTGTTGGCCAATAGCGGTTAGGTGATGAGTCAGGGTGGGGCCGGTCTCCGCCCGGCCCCACCTGGTCAGAACTCGTTGTCGTCCTCGTCGAAGCCGAAGTTCCTCGGCTTCACCGGCATGAACCACTGCTGGTCGGAACGGAAGCTGCAGTTCTGCATGACCACCGGGGTGTTCGTGGCCGTGCTGCCGTTGAGCACGTTCGCACAGGTAAGGGATCCGGGGTTGCGGAGGACGAAGAGGCCGTCCGGAGCTCCGGAGGTCACCGCGACGAAGGTCCACTGCTGGTCCCCGGCCACGGGGCTGAGACAGTCGCGCAGCACGAGCGGGGTGCCGTTGGGCGTCGGGACGGGGTGGCCGGCGGCCATGCTGAAGCACTTGCCCGCGAAGCTGCGGACCGAGCGGTCGCGGCCGTCGCCGTGCCAGAACTGGTTGCAGTCCATCACCACCACGGGGGTGCCGTTGGCGGTCTCGTTGTTGCGCGGGCCGATGCACTTGGACACGGCCGACAGGTTGCTGCGGATCAGCGTCCCCGGGAAGTCGGCGGCATGGGCGGTCGCCGGGGTCAGCGCCGCCGACGTCACCAGCGTCAAGCCGGCGAGGCCGGTGAACAGTGGTCGGTACATTTTCACTCCTGTGAACCCCGTTGGGTGCGACACGTGAATCCGTGTCTTTCCCCTAGGGCGTTCCATCCGGTGACAGTCCGTGGAACGAGGAGCCGGCGGGCGTGTCCGCGGGACGGGCGAGGGCGGCGATCGCACCGGCCGTACGGACGAAGGCGGCGACCGCCGGGGAGCGCGACGCCTCCGGCCAGGCCAGGACGAGTTCGAGAGGCGGGAGGTCGCTGACCGTACGGTAGGCGATGCCCGGCCGCGGATGGCGCCCGGCGGTCGAGGCCGGGGGGAACAGGACGATGTCGCCCAGCTCGATCAGGTTGAAGATCTGGGCCAGGTCGAGCTGGCGGCCCGTCCAGGGCGTCGGAGCGGAATCCTCCTTGTCCGCGGGGCGTCCGCCGGGCAGGAACCTTCCCTTCAGATCGGCCAGCCGCAGGCGGGTGTGCGCGGCCAGCGGATCGGCCGCCGCCACGGCGAGGAGACGGGGCTCGGTCAGCAGCGGTTCGACGTCGAGGCCCTGTTCGTCGAACGGCCGGGCCAGCAGCGCGAGGTCGGCACGGCCGTCGCGCAGCGCCGGCTCCTGTTCGCCGCGTCCGCCGAGCACGAGCTCCACGGGGAGGGCGGCCGGCTCGTTCTGGTAGGCGGCGATGGTCCTCGGCAGCAGCCCGCCGTCGTAGTCGGCCTTCAGCGCCAGCCGCAGCGTGGGCTCGGGCCGCCCGGCCTGCCGGGCCCGGTGAGCGGCGGCCGTGACCGCGTCGAGCACGGTACGGGCGTCGCGCAGCAGGGTCTCGCCGGCGGGCGTCAGGGTGACCCGGCGCGTCGTCCGCTCCATCAGCGTCACGCCGAGCTGTCGCTCCATCTCGCGGATCGCCCGCGACAGGGGCGGCTGCGCCATGTCCAGGCGTTCCGCCGCCCGCCCGAAGTGGAGTTCCTCGGCGACGGCCACGAAGTAGCGGAGCTGCCTGATCTCCAGGTCATTCATACTCCCAGGGTATCAATATCGCCACGATCGGTCCTTCAGGTCCGCCGGTGACCCGGGTTCACTTACGAGCCGTACACCGTCTCTCCTCAGGGAAGTTTTCATGATCGTTCTCACCACTCCCACCGGCCAGATCGGCCGGGCGACGCTGGGCCGGCTGCTGGCCGCCGGAGCGCCGGTCCGGGTGATCGTGCGCGACGCCTCACGCCTCCCCTCCGGGGTGCGCGACGCCGTCGAGATCGTCGAAGGCTCACACGGCGACCCGGACGTGGTCGCCAAGGCCTTCGCCGGAGCGGACTCCCTCTTCTGGCTGGTCCCCCCGGATCCTCGCGCCCCGAGCCTCGACGCCGCGTACTCGGGCTTCAGCCGGCCCGCGAGCGAGGCCCTTCAGGCCCAGGGCGTCGAGCGGGTCGTCGCCGTGTCGGCGCTCGGGCGGGGCACCCCCATGGCCGACCACGCCGGACACGTCACCGCCTCCCTCGCGATGGACGACCTGCTGGCCGCCACGGGCGTGGGCTACCGAGCGCTGACGATGCCGTCTTTCATGGACAACCTGCTGCGCCAGACGGAGCTGATCAAGAGCCAGGGAGTGTTCACCTCGCCTGTGGCGGGAGCCCACGCGGCGCCGACCTGCGCCATCCGCGACATCGCCGCGGTCGCCGCGGACCTGCTGCTCGACGACACCTGGAGCGGCGTCGAGGAGGTCCCCGTACTGGGGCCCGAGGACCTCTCCTCCGATGACATGGCACGGATCATGACCGAGGTGCTCGGGCGCCCGATCCGCTTCCAGCAGGTCCCGGGCCCGGAGTTCAGGGCCCAGATGATGGGCTTCGGGATGTCCGAGGCCGTCGTCCAGGGCCTGCTGGACATGGCGGCGGCCAAGGACGCCGGCCTCGACAACGCCGCGCCCCGTACGCCCCGGTCGAGCACGCCCACCACCTTCCGCGAATGGTGCCGGGACGTACTCGGGCCGGCCGTCCTCGGCTGAGAGGAGGCGCTCGATGAACGAGGACCAGGACACGCTCCAGCGGTTCGCCGACGGGTTCAGCTTCCAGCGGCGTTCCCCGATCCTGCACTCTCCACGCGACCAGGGTCTTCCGTACGAGGAGGTCACGTTCCCCTCAGGGGACGGGGTGCCGCTGGAAGGCTGGTTCATCCCGGCGCCCGGGTCGGACAAGGTGGTCATCGCCAACCATCCGATGGGCTTCACCCGTTCCGGCCTGCCCACGCATCTGGAGCCGTGGCGGTCGGAGTGGGCGGCCAGCGGCAACGCCTTCGAGATCGACTTCACCCCGGACTACCGGATCCTCCACGAGGCGGGCTTCAACGTTCTCGCCTACGACCTGCGCAACCATGGCCACAGCGGCGCGGGCAACGGAGGCGTCAGTTCCAGTGGGATCTATGAGGCCCGTGACGTCGTCGGCTCGCTGAACTACGTCCGCGGCCGCCCGGACACCCGCGACATGGCCATCGGTCTCTTCAGCCGGTGCCTCGGCGCCGGCTCCACCTTCGCCGCGATGGCGAGGTTCCCCGAGGCGTTCCGTACAGTGCGGTGCCTGGTCGCACCGCAGCCGGTGACCACGCGCACGATCGTCGAGCGTCGTCTGGCGATGGCGGGGCTCGCCGACCGCCTCGACGAGTTCGAACGGCTCCTCGTCCTGCGTACGAGCATCGGTTTCGCGCCGCGGAACCCCCGGCTCTGGGCGAAGAGCGTCAGCGTGCCCACGTTCCTCTACCAGGTACGCGACGACGTCCTCACCCAGACCGGCGACGTGCAGGCGATGTACGACAACATCCCCGTGGCACAGAAGAAGCTGGCCTGGATCGAGGGCACGACCGCCCGGTTCGACGGCTATCTGGAGTTCCAGCGCCACCCGGACCCGGCGCTCGGCTGGTTCGGGACGTACCTGGCCTGAGGGGCCGCCCGGTCACCAGGGGACCACACCCGCGTCCTCGAAGAACGCGCCCGTCGGGCCGTCGTCGGGCAGGGTCGCGAGACGGATCGCGGTCGCCGCGCCCTGCTCCGGCGTACGGACGCCGCGGAAGCCGTTGAGGTCCGTCGCGCAGAAGCCGGGGCAGGCGAGGTTGATCAGGATGTTCGTGTCGCTCAGCTCCTTGGCGTACTGGACGGTGACGGCGTTGAGGAACGACTTGGACGGCGCGTACGCGACGGACAGCGGTCCCATCGCCTGCCCGGGGCCCGCGCCGCTCTGCCGGGTGAGGGAGCCGACGGAGCTGGAGACGTTCACGATCCGCGGCGACGGCGAGCGCCTCAGCAGCGACAGCATGGTGTTGGTGACCCGGATGACGCCGATCACGTTGGTCTCGACCGCCGCCCGTACGGTGTCCAGGTCGGCCCGGGTGGGCTCCTGCGGCGTGCCACCGGTCACCCCGGCGTTGTTCACGAGCACGTCGAGGCGGCCGGCGCGCTCCTCGAACAGCCGGGCGGCGGCGGTCACGCTCGCGTCGTCGGTCACGTCGAGCGGCACGCCGAACGCGTCGGCGCCGGCCGCGCGCAGCTTCTCCACGGCGGCCTCCCGGCGCCCCTCGTCCCGGGCGCCGACGCCGACGCTCCAGCCGAGAGCGCCCAGGCCGGCCGCGATCTCGTATCCGATCCCCTTGTTCGCGCCGGTGACCAGCGCGATCGTCTTCTCGGTCATGCGTTTCATCCTGGTCGCGCTCCGGCGGGATCTCCAACACCGCTTGGGTGGCCGGTGATACCTCAGCGGTATCGCCGGTAATGTGACGGCATGGAGACGCGAGAGCTGCGCTACTTCGTCGCCGTCGCCGAGGAGCTGCACTTCCGGCGGGCGGCGCAGCGGCTCGGGATCGCCCAGCCGCCGCTGTCGCGGGCGATCCGGCAGCTCGAACGCCGGCTCGGGGTCACACTGCTGGAGCGCGACAGCCGTACGGTCACGCTGACCGAGGCCGGATCGGTGCTGCTGCGGGAGGGCCGGGCGGCCCTCGACGCGGTCGAGGCCGCCGACCGGCGCACCCGCCGCGCCGCGACCGGCCGCCCCGGCCTGGTCCTCGTGACGAAGGCCGGGGCGTCCAACGAACTGCTGTCGAAGCTGCTCGACGCGTACGCCGCCGAGCCGGACGCGGTCACCGTCGACGTGCTCCTGTGCGGGATCGCCGAGCAGGAGCGGCTGCTGCGCGACGGGCGGGCCGACGTGGCGCTGCTGCACCGGCCGTTCGACTCGACGGCCGGACTCGACACCGAGGAGCTGCACACCGAGGGGCAGATCGTCATCCTGCCCGCCGGGCATCCGCTCACCTCCCGCTCCCACCTGCGGATGGCCGACGTCACGGCGCTGCCCGGCCTGCCGCTGCCACGCTGGCCCCGCCGCGACGGCACGTACCCCGACGGCCCCGGCCCCGAGCTCCGGAACAGCACGCAGCTGTACCAGCTGGTCGAACTCGGCCGGGCCGCGGCGATCCTGCCGGAGTCGAGCCGGTTCCACCTGCGCGGCGGCCTCACCGCCGTACCGGTGCTGGACGCGCCGCTGGTGACGACGGTGATCGCATGGCCGCCGCACAGCCGGTCACAGGCCCTCGCCGGGCTCATACGGGCCGCGACCCGCGCCTCGTCTACCAGTGCGGCACCTCACGTTGCGTCCAGCACAGGGTCTTCTCGTCGCCCTTATGCTCGGCCTTGATTTCGAGGACGGCGGGAGGCAGGAACTTCTGCCAGTCGTACGTCGCGTCGGCCTGGGAGTACTGCCACTGCGGGTTCTCATATCGCCAGTCAATCCAGAAGCGATCATTGAGGTTCGTGGGCGGTCCAGGCGGTGTCGTCGACCGTCAGCCATGGTTCGTGAGCCACGTTCGCCGGGGTCACCCCGGTGAAGGTCATGACGTCCCGGTTCAGATGGGACTGGTCGGTGTAGCCGCTCTCGGCCGCGACCCGGGCGGCGCCTTCGCCCGCGACCAGCCGGTGGGCGGCGTGGTCGAAGCGGACCAGCTTCGCCGCGCGCTTCGGTGACAGGCCGACCTGCGAAAGGAAGCGGGACCACAACCGCTTGCGGCTCCAACCCACCTCCGCCGCCAGCCCCTCCACCCGTACCGAACCGTGCCCGGCGACGATCCGGCTCCAGACCCAGGCCACCTCCCGGTCCACCAAGGACCGGTCCGCGCGCCGGCGGGCGAGCAGCGCCTCCGTCAACGCGAAACGGTCCTCCCAGGAGGGCACATCGCTCAACCGCTCCCGCAGCCGTACCGCCTCCCGGTCCCACACGTCGTCGAGGGACACCGCGCCGTCCAGCTCGGCCGGGGAGACGCCCAGGTACGCGTGCGCGACCACCGGGGACAGGCGTACCTGCACGCAGTCCACGCGCTCGCCCCACGCCCGGACCGCGCCTCCGTACCCGAACCCCGGTCCGGCGACGAGGCTCCCCCGCTGCCGTCCCCCGGTGGCGCTGTCCACGGTCGGCGAGCCGGCGCCGAACTCCAGGACCAGCATCACGGCCGGGTGCGGGACCACCCTGAGGTCGGCGCCGCGGACACCGAACCCGGCCATGCCGACACCGGCCGGCAGGTCGAGCAGTGCCGGGCGTGCGACGTCCCAGGTGGCCGTCATGTCACGTCCGTCCGGAGGGGGCCGCATCGTCGAATTTTACGCATTCCGCGGTGAAGGCCTCGATGCCGTTGATGACGGCCTCGAAGCGCAGTGAGTGGAACAGGTCGAAGCCGTGCTGTCCGCCGGGCAGTTCGACGTAGACGACCGGCTGGGCCGACACGGAGCGCAGGCGTTCGGCGAAGGTGCGGGCGCGCTCGACCGGCACGAGGCTGTCGTGGTCGCCGTGGACGATGAGGAACGGCGGCGCGTCCGCCCGTACGTGGGCGAGGGGCGAGCTTCCCGGGTCCGCGTCGTACTGACCGTAGTAACCCCCGAGCCCGATCACCGCCGCGATCGGCGGGGCGTCCGGGCCCAGCGCGGTCAGCGCCGACAGGTGCGCCCCGGCCGAGCTGCCCGCCAGGAAGATCCGGTCCGGGTCGGCGCCGTACTCGTGCGCGTGGTCCCGTACCCAGGCGATCACCCTCTTGGCGTCCTCCAGGTGGTCGCCGAGACCCGCCTCCGGCTGCAGGCGGTAGTTCGCGCTGATGCAGATCCACCCTTTGCCGGCCAGACGGTGGAGAAGCGGCAGCGAGTGCCTGCTCTTCCTCCCCATCTTGTACGCGCCGCCGTGGAAGTGGATCAGCACCGGGGCGTCCGTGGGCCGGGAGCGGTGACGGTAGAGGTCCAGCCGGTTGCGCCGGCCGGCCGGGCCGTACGTGAGATCGGCGATCCGCTCCACGGCGCGGTTCCCGCGGAAGAAGGGCCGGAACAGGATGCGCCCGTACGGCAGGCGCCGCGAGGCCGTGCCGATGGCACTCCGTACGGCGACCGGCGCCAGGTGACCACGCCAGGCCACGACGGACAGGCCCGCCAGGGTCACGGCCGCCCCGCACAGGATCGGCACCGGAAGGTCGCCTTGGGAGAAACCCAGGGCGGTGGCCGCCAGGAGGTAGGCGAACGCCACGAAGGGGAGCTCGTTGATCGCCACGCTGAGGTAGAAGGCGAGCATGCCCAGCCACCGAGGCCGGCCCGGCGCGACCAGGGCGAAGAAGGTGCAGACCGTGAGATATACCAGCGTGACCAGGTATCCGTAGGGCAGGTTCATCGCCGCACCAGCCCGAGGAGGAGTACGGCGCCGACGACCAGGTGGAGCAGGACCAGCACCAGTGCCGCGCCGATGCCGACGGCGCTGCCGATCGGGCCGGCGAGAGACAGGGCGAGCACCGGCAGGGCGATGATCGTCCAGACGCGGCGGGGGCGGGGGGCCGACCGCTCCAGGATGATCAGGAGCACCCAGCCCGCGAGCACGGCCAGCAGGCTCACGACCACGACCGGCACCGGCCCGACGGTACGCGTGCCGTCGCCCGACCGTACGGCCAGAGTGGTTCCGGCCAGGGGCACCGCCAGGGCCCACACGGCGAGGGCGGCGGCGGGTGCGGCGGCCAGGGGGAGGAGAAGTCTGTTCATGCCGCTCAGCATCGCCCGGCCGTACGGGCCGCCACATCGGGCGCACGGTCGCGGACGATCCTGCTCCGGTCGGGGGCGTCTCCTACTTTCGTAGGTGACGGTCTCGCCGCACCCGTGATTAGCCTGGTCACGTGAACGACATCCCCTCCCCACGTCCTGGTGCCGTGGCCGCCGTCGTCCTCGCGGTCGGTGCGCTGACCGCGGTGTCGGTGTGGGGCCAAGGCGACGGTTCCCTGCTGTGGCTCGACCTCGCGGTCGCGGCGGTGAGCCTGGTCGCGGCGCCCGCGCAGCTCTGGTGGCCGGTCCCGGGCGCGATCGCCGCCACGCTCCTCGCCGCGATCTCCCCGGCGGCCACGCCCGCGGCCACGATGGGCGCGCTGCAGGTGGCCCAGCGGAGGCGGTTCCCCGTCGCGGCGGCCGTGGCGGTCGCCGGCGTCGCGGTCCACCTGGTCCGGGCGCTGTGGCGACCGAGCTCCGGCATCTCCCTCGCCTGGTGGTCGCTCCTGGTCGCCGCGGCGTACGGTGCGCTGCTCGGCTGGGGCGCGCTCGCCCGCTCCCGCCGGGCACTGCTCATCGCGCTGCGCGAACGCGCCCTCCGCGCCGAGGCCGAGCAGGGCCGGCGCGTCGCCGAGGCCCGCATGGCCGAGCGGCGCACGCTCGCCTGGGAGATGCACGACGTGCTCGCCCACCGGTTGTCCCTGGTGGCCACGCACGCGGGAGCGCTCGAATACCGCCCGGACTCCTCCCCCGAACAGCTCGCCCGCGCCGCCGGGGTGGTCCGCGGCGGTGTGCACCAGGCGCTGGAAGAGCTCCGCCAGGTGATCGGCCTGCTGCGCGAGGACGATGAGCGCCACGACGAGAGACAGCCCCAGCCCACGCTCGCCGACCTGCCCCGCCTGTTCGCCGAGGCACGCCAGGCCGGCCAGCACGTACGGCCGCGCGACGAGGTCACCGATGTCGAGGCCCTCCCGTCGACGGTGACCCGGGCCGCCTTCCGCGTCGTCCAGGAGGGGCTGACCAACGCGCGCAAGCACGCCCCCGGCGAGACGGTCGAAGTCCACCTCCGCGGCGGGCCGGGCGCCCGCCTGCTGGTCGACGTGAGCAACCCGCTGCCCGCGACGGATTCGGCCCCGCTCGTGCCGGGCAGCGGCGTCGGCCTCGTCGGCCTGACCGAGCGCGTACGCCTGGCTGGAGGACAACTCGACCACCAGCGCACGAAAGGGGAATTCCGGCTCTGGGCCTGGCTACCATGGCCCGCGTGATCCGCGTGCTGCTCGTCGACGACGACGCCATGGTCCGGGCCGGTCTGTCCATGATGCTGGACGGCGCCTCGGGCATCACCGTGGTCGGCGAGGCGGCCGACGGCCAGGAGGCCATCACCGCCACCGACGCCCACGCGCCCGACGTCGTGCTGATGGACCTGCGCATGCCGCGCGTGGACGGCATCACCGCCACCCGGCGGCTGCGCGCCCGCGCCCGCCCTCCGGAGGTGATCGTCCTGACCACCTTCGACACCGACGAGAACATCCTGCACGCGCTCCGCGCCGGCGCGAGCGGGTTCCTGCTCAAGGACGCCTCGCCCCCGCAGATCGTCGAGGCGGTCACCCGGGTCACCACGGGAGAGCCCATCCTGTCCCCGCGCATCACCCGGCGGCTCATGGACCGCACCGTCACCCAGGCCGGCGCGTACGAGAAGGCCCGCGCCACGCTGGCCCGCCTCACCCCGCGCGAACACGAGGTGGCCGTCGCGATCGCCCACGGCCGTACGAACGCCGACATCTCCGCCGAACTCGCCATGGGCGTCACGACGGTCAAGGCCCACGTCTCCAGCATCCTTACCAAGCTGGGGCTGGACAACCGCACTCAGATCGCCCTTCTCGCCCACGACGCGGACCTGGCCTGAGCAACGGCGGGCGAGGCCGGGAGGACGGCGCCGGCCTCCTCGTCGACCGGGACGATCGCCGCGTCGCGCACGACGCGGCGGCGGCGCCCGCGGACTACGAGAAGGCCGCCGGTCTCGCCCGGCCCACCAGTGGCGCCACCTGCCTGGCGGCGCTTTCGGGCTCAGCCGAAGACCGCGCGCTCCGCCTTCTCGAGCAGGGCGACCAGTTCGTCGGCCTCGCTCTTGCCGAGGGAGGCGAAGGCGGGGGCCATCAGCTCGTCGGTGAGCCGTTCGGCGTCCTCGCGCCGACTCCGTACCTCCTCTGTCAGCTCGGGATACGGCCGCGGCCAGCCGAAGTACTCGGCGTTCGGCTCGCCGTGGTGGTACGGGGCCAGCGTGCCGCTCAGGATCGCCTCCAGCGGGTTCAGCCCCTTCGCCAGGACCGCGACGATGTGCAGGCCGCCGCGCAGCTCGCGTACGACGTGGGCGAGCTGGATCGCACGGGCCCGGTCGTCCTCGGGCAACGGCACCGCCCGCCAGCCCGCGAAGAGCGGCGCGGCGATCGTGTCCCCGCTGTCCACGACGATCTGGAGCAGCTCGGCGAGGCGCGCCGACTCCTCGAAGCCGGCCAGCTTGCGACGGGCGAAGTCATGGACCACGACGGTGTACCGGGCGGTGGCGGTCGCCGGGGAAAGACCGGCGCCCGCCTCCCATGCCTCCCGTACGGTCTCGGCCGGGAAGAAGCCGGCGGCGGCCGCGACGACATCCGCGTCGACGTCTCCGAGGACTCCGCAGCGACCGCGGAAGTACGGTGCCCAGCCGGCCAGCCCCACCTCTTCCGCGAAGGTCTTCGCCTCCCGAGAGATCATGAAGGCCCCGCCCAACCGCCCGATCGGCTCCGCCACCGCTGCTGCGATCTCCTGCATCCCAAACCGTCCTCTCCTAGAACCGAACCACTTTCTATAGTTCTGCACCGGAGTGTTCCAGCGCCACCTCTTCCGGCCGGGCGGGGAACGCCACGGCGACCGGACGCGTCGGTGTGGGGACGGTTCCGGTCGTTCGGAGAGGTGTTCTCGTATGAGCCATGTCCCCTATCCATCCGCCGCGGTCGAGCTGCACGAGGATGCCCTGGCGGCGCAGCGTGAGGAGCGGTGGGACGCGGCCGAAGTGCTGTTCCGGCAGGCGTTCGAGGCGGGACACCCCGTCGCCGCGTACGACCTGGGCACCGCCCTGCTCGACCGCGGTGACCGGAACGGCGCGAAGACGTGGTACCGGCGCGCCGCCGAGCAGGGCGTGCCCGCCGCCGCCTTCGAGGTCGGTTACCTGGAGGAACGCGGGGGCGACCTGGACGAGGCCGAGCGCTGGTACCGGCGAGCCGCCGAAGGCGGTCACCGCAGTGGGACCCTCAACCTCGGGGTGCTCGTGGAGGATCGGGGAGACGTGCCCGCCGCCCTGGAGCTCTACCAGCGCGCCTGGGAGCTGGGCGACTCCATGGCCGCGTTCAACATCGGCAAGATCCACGACGACGACGGCAGGGGCGACCTGGCCAAAGCCGCGGAGTGGTACGGACGCGCGGCGGAGCGCGGCAACGGCGGGGCGGCGTACAACCTCGGGCACGTCCGGCAGGACCAAGGGGACACCGCCGCCCAGGCGGCGGCCTGGCGGCGGGCCGCGGACCTGGGGCACCCCAAGGCCGCCTGCAGCCTCGGGATCATGTTCCAGCGGCAGGGCGACCAGGACGAGGCCGCCGCCTGGTTACGCAGATCGGTGGAGGAATTCGGAAACCAGCGGGCCGCCGGTCTGCTCGCCGACATCTGCGAGCGGCGCGGCGACCGGGGTGAGGCCCGGTTCTGGCGGGACCTCCCGTACGGGCTGGGTGCGTACAGCCCGAGGTTCGAGGCGTTCGCGAGTGAGGGTGCGGCGGCGGCCATCCACCGGCAGGACGTGCTGAACAAGGCCCTCGGCGACGGTCATGTCCGCTTCGACATCGGCGAGCGGACCATGACCGTGGACGGCGAGACCTACGGCGGCGTCACCCTGCTCGGCAGCTTCGCCCACGAGAGCCGGTCGTGGCTTTGGGCCTGGGCCAACGAGCACTACCGCGACGACGACCCCGCGGTCGCCCCGCTGCGCGCCATCCGCGCGTACGGCCGGGAGCACGACATCCCCGAGCTGACGGTCGGATACCTGGACCTGTCCGGCTTCCCGAACCCGCACCAGGCGGCGACCACGATGGCGATCGCGGCGGCGGCGCTGCTCGGCGGCAACGGCGTCCACAGCTGCCGGATCAACGACGGGCGCGGATCGGCGTACCTTCACCTCGACGACCCGCGGCTGCCCACCGACGCCTATGACCCGATCTCCGCGCCGCGCCTCGTGATGACCGCGGTCGAGGTCTTCCCGGCCGACCACCGCCGCGTCGTGCGGGGTCTCATCGCGCACTACGGCACCGGGCTCGCGGAGAGCCCGGACGTGATCCAGGGCCGCTTCCCGGACGGGAGGAGCCTCACGGTCGGCTTCACCGAGCAGGGCCTCGTCAAGGCCATCACCTCGGAGAACGTCCATTCGACGGCGCAAGGGTCATGAGCCGGCCGCGGCCGCGAACGCCGTGAGCTCGCCGGGAACGTCCGGGCCGGCCGGGACGTACACGACCTCGGTCACCCCGGCGGCGCCGGCCTCGCCGAACCGGGCGGCGACGGACGCGGCGTCACCGGTCCAGCCGGGTTCCAGGATCGCCGGCCCGGCGGCGGCCACCATGGCGCGGTCGCGCCCGGTAAGCCGGGAGAGATGGCCCTGGTGGACGACGAGATGCCGTTGTCCCTCGGGACGTTCGGCCTCGACCGAGGTACGCCACGCCTTGCCGCCCGGCAGGGCGTCGACCGCGGTGCCGGCGTTCTGCCACACGGCGTGGACGACGCTCGCGTAACCCGGACCGGCCGCCTCGACCACACGGGAGGCGGTGTGGTCCTCCCCCGCCCGCAGGACCGTGCCGAACCTGAGCAGCGCGCACTCGGTCCACGTGCCGCCTTCCGGTGGAACGCCGGTCGTCACGACGCCCGGCACGCCGAGTTCTCGCGCCACCCTGTCCCCTTTGGGGCCCGAGGCGGCCACCCACAGCGGCACGTCGATCGGAGGGCGCGGTCCCGTGCCCGGCAGCTGCATCATCTGACACGGCCGGCCGCCGATGTCGACGACCGCCCCGTGCAGCAGCGCCCGTACCCGCCGGACGTGGCGGGCGAGGTCGGCCCAGGCGACGGGCTTGTCGCCCAGCGCGTGCCGGGCCGTGAAGCCGGTCCCGAAGGCGACGGTCAGCCGGCCGGGCGCGAGCTCGTCGACGGAACCGATCGCCGACGCGGTCACCATCGGATGACGCAGACCGGGTACGGCCACCCCGGTGGCGAGCCCGATCCGGCCGGTCCCGGCCGCGACGCGCGCCAGCGCGATCCACATGTCGCCGTGGAGGGCCGGCGAGTCGAACAGCCAGACGCGGTGGTAGCCGAGCCGCTCGGCGAGCGCGGCCCGCTCGACCACGTCGACCGTCGGTGGCAGCGCACACGAGTAACGAGGGCGGGACGTCATGCGGAGGGCTCCCACAGGGCGACCGTGGCGCCCGCCGGGTCCTCGATGACGGTCACGGAGCCGACGGGGAGGTCCACCCGCGGCCGTACGACGCGCGCGCCGAGGTCCGTCGCGCGCTTCGCCGCGTCCTCCAGGTCGGTCACCGAGACGTACGGAACCCACTGCGGCCGCCGGTCGTCGTCTGCGGCGAGCCGCGTGAGACCGCCCCACGCGCCGTCCGCGTCGACGAACATCGGGACCGGCTCGGCCCCGGCCGGGACGTCGGCGACCCTCCAGCCGAACAGGTCCGTGTAGAAGCGCCGGGACACGTCGGCGTCGGCGGTCCGCAGATCCATGAAGACGAAGGGCGGGGTCACGGTCGGCTCTCCTCTGGCGATCAGGACATGTGTCCTGAAGATTAGGACACGTGTCCTAATCGTGCAACGGCCGAGTAGGCTCCTCCCTCATGGGGTCATCCACGGAGAGGCGGCGGTCGCCGAACCAGCAGGCCAAACAGGAGCAGATCATCGAGGCCGCCAAGGAGGTCCTCGCCCGCGACGGCCTGGCCGCGTGCACGGCGCGCGCGGTGGCCGACGCCAGCCCCCTGACGAAGAGCGCGATCCACTACTACTTCGATGACATGGACGAGATCATCGACGGCGCGATGGAACGTCACATGGCCGGATGCCTCGACCGCATCCGCGAGGCCGCGGACCGGCACGAACGCCCGGTCGACCGCTTCTGGGCCGCGACCCGGACGTACCTGGAGATCTTCGCGGAGCAGCCGAAGGCGGCGCTCCTGTGGTTCAGCTACTGGGTGGACGTGGGGCAGAAGGCCCGGCCCGAGCCGATCGACCGGATGCACCAGATGATGATCGCCGTCCTCCGCGACCTGCTGGCCGACATCCCGGTCGACGATCCACCCGCGCGAGCCCATGCGTTCTTCTCGTACCTGCTCGGCACCCTCATGCAGCAGGCCGTACGCCCATTGCCGTTCTCCGAGCTGAAGCCGGAGATCGCCACCGTGTGCCGGCTGGACCCGGGCCTGTCCTAGACTCCGATGACCTCCGCCTCGTGGAGGATGAGCATGTCGGTGACGAAGCAGGCGCGCCGGCGGCGACGGTGATGGTGAAGGGTTCGTGGCGGGAAGCCCCTCCCCGTGGGCGACCGATGTGTCGCGGAGGACGACCTCGAGACCCGTGAACAGCGCCGTGAAGCGTCTCCAGTCGCCGAACTCGGGCGCCTCGTGCCAGCGGTCCTCCGCGGAGATCCGCTGAACCTTCAGGCCGCCCTTCGAGCCCTCCGGCCGATCTCGGACCTCCAGCCGGCCGCCCGGCGTCATGCGCGTCTCGCGCGTGACGGCCTCGTCGTCGAACTCGGTCTGCGCGTCGCCGGCGTAGGTCCATCGGCAGTCGCGGGTCAGGAAGAGGCCGACGAGAGCGGGCCGACGGCCTGTCGCGCCTTCGGGGTCCCAGCCCTCGCAGTAGGAGAACCGCAGCTCGTCCACGACATCACCGATTCCGTCGACGCCTTCTCAACGGGGCCGACGCTGGCCACCACCGCCGACGCTGGGGAACGAGACGGTGCCGTGCCCCCGGAGAGGCACGGCACCGTCCGGCTCAGCGGTGGGTGAACACCGGAACCCACGAGCCGAGCTTGTCGGAGCGGTGGTACCCCGTGAGCGGCGTGATCTTGCCCTGGAGGTTCACCAGGAGGAGCCGGTTGTGGAACTCCCCGGTTTCCCGGCACTTCTTCACCGCGCAGCCGACCGCGAACAGTTGCCGGTCATCCGCCCAGGCCCTGGCCTGTTCGATCGGGAGGACCGCGGCGGCCCTGCCCGTCTTCAGGTTCGTGATCGTGACGGCGGGGCCCGGCTTCGGCCCGAACTTCGGCAGGAGAGTGCCGTCCGGGGAGAGTCCGGCCTCCTCCATGTCGTCGGCCTCGTACGCCGGTGCGGGCCGGGACCGTCCGTTCAGGTCGTAGAAGACCTTCGCGGGGGCGGTCTCGGTCGGGGCCCAGATCAGCGTGCCACTCCTGCTCCAGCCGAGGTCCTGGCGAGTGCCGGGGGCGCCCGGGTAGGGGGCCAGCGCGTGGAAGGCGCCGTGTCCCGTCGTCGTGTCGACGACGGCGAAGCCGGTCCGCGAGCCCGCGGGCCCGTTGAAACTCATGGAGGTGTCGGCCACGTCGGGGTCCGTCCCGTACGCGGTCAGCAGCAGCCGCCGCCCGTCCGGCGCCCATGCCACACCGCCGACCTTGTGCCCGATCGAGATCCAGCGGGTGACCTTCCGCGTGGCCATGTCGAGGATGCCGACCCGCGGCGCCGGCAGCGGGCCCTCGAGCACCGCCGCCTGGTGCATGCCGGGCGCGACGTCGAGGTAGGCCCACGAGGTCTTCTCGTACGTTCCGGGGCCCGGGTCGTACAGGTACCACGTGCGCTGGACACCGCCGGACGCCCCCTTGTGCGCCGTGTAGTACGCGGCGACGGCGGTGTGCCCGGCCGCGACGAGGTGGCGCGGGAACGTACTGCCGAGGTCGGTGCGCAGGGACGTGTCCGAGGACAGCGTCACCGGCTGGATCGTCCGCGTCGGCGCCTTCGACGCCGGTCCCCCGGTCACCGCCACTCCCACTCCCACGAGGAGCGCCATCGCACCGGCCGCGAGCGCGTACGTCAGCGGCCGCCGTACCCGCACCTTCCGGTCGTCCGTGGAAAGGACCCGTTCGGTCAGGTCGTCGGGCACGCGAGCCTGGAAGGACAGATCTCTGCAGGCGTCCTTGATGTGCGTCTCGGTGTTCACTGCAGGACCTCCTTGACACGACGCGCGTCGCCCAGTTCGGGGGCGAGCTCGCGCAGCCGGGCGAGCGAACGGTGGGTGGTGCTGCGCACCGTGCCGACACTGCAGCCGAGCAGCCGCGCGACCTCCTTTTCGGGCAGGTCCTCGAAGAACCGCAGGGCGAGTACGGCCCGCTGCCGGGGCGTGATCCGCGTCAGCGCCTCGCGTACGGTGATCCGCAGGTCCGAGGCGGGCGCGTCGTCGTGGTGCACCTCGTCCGGGGGCACCGCGACGTGGGTCTCGCGCCGTCTCCACGGGCGTTGCCAGAAGTCGACCTGCTGGCGGTACATCACCTGGCGGACGTACGCCTCAGGGCTCTTCGCACTGGCCCATCGCGTGACCGTCTTGGTGAGCGCCGTCTGCAACAGATCCTCGGCCGCGTGCTGGTCACCCCCGCTCAGGAGGTACGCCAGCCGCATCAACGCGGCGGACCTCTCCACCATGAACTCACGGAACTCCCGCTCCGTCGCGGTATCCATCGCCACCTCCGAATTGCCGTCACCCCTGAGACCCTTGGGGGTGGCTACCGCTATGCCGCGGTGTGCCCGCTTTCTCCTACTCTCGAGAAGGAGCCAAGGTGATCCGCCCCACCCGCCTCATCGCGATCGGCGCGGCCGTAGTCGCCGTGCTGGCGCCCGCGAGCCCCGCGTCCGCCCGCCACCACCACCAGCCGCCGCCGGCCGCCACACCCCCGATGGGCTGGAACGACTGGTACACATTCTCCTGCGATGTCAACGAGCAGCTCGTCGAGCAGACCGCGGACGCGATGGTCGCGTCGGGGATGCGCGAGGCCGGCTACCGCTACGTCAACCTCGACGACTGCTGGGCCGCCTCCACGCGCGACGCGGACGGGCGGCTGCGGGCCGACCCCGCTAAGTTCCCCCACGGTATGAAGGCCCTGGCCGACTACGTCCACGCCCGGGGGCTGAAGCTCGGCATCTACGAGGACGTCGGCACGAAGACCTGCGCCGGTTACCCGGGGAGCTACGGCCACGTCCAGGACGACGCGGACTCCTTCGCGTCCTGGGGCGTCGACTTCGTCAAGGTCGACTGGTGCAACGTGCCGTTCGGTGACTTCCCCGGCCTGTCGCAGCAGCAGGTCGCGGTGAAGCTGTACACCGCCTACGGCCAGGCGCTGAAGGCCACCGGCCGGCCCATGGTGTTCAGCATCTGCGAGTGGGACCCCAGGCTGCAGCCGTGGACCTGGGCGCCGGCCATCGGCAACCTGTGGCGTACCGACAACGACTACGGCTCCCAGTGGAGCCAGACCCTCGCCAACCTCGACCAGGAGGCGCCGCTCGCGCCGTACGCCGGGCCCGGGCACTGGAACGACCCGGACATCCTCATGGTCGGCAAGATGGCGAGCGACACCGAGAGCCGGGCGCACTTCAGTGCGTGGGCGATGCTGGCCGCCCCGCTGCTCGCCGGCAACGACCTGCGGAACATGTCCGCGGCCACGAAGGCGATCCTCACCGACCGCGAGGTGATCGCGATCGACCAGGACCCGCGGGGCGCCCAGGCGACGCGCCTGTCCCACACCGCCACCGCCGACGTCTGGACCCGTACCCTCGCGAACGGCGACCGCGCGGTCATGCTCCTCAACCGGAGCGACACCACGACGAGGATCTCCACCGGCCTGCCTTCCGGCGCGTACGCCGTCCGCGACCTGTGGGCGCACCGGACCGCCTCGTCGGCCGGTGTGATCGCCGCCTCGGTGCCCCCGCACGGCGCCGCGCTGTACCGCGTCTCGCCGCTGAGGGGCGGAGCCGGCCGATACCCGCCGCTCACCGAGGTCTCCGTCGACCCGCAGGTGCCGCCCGCCTACCCCGGCTCCGACCTGCACGTCGCCGAGGCCGGAGAGAAGATCACCACGGCGGCGGCCTTCGGCGACGACGGGAACACGCCGGTCACGAACGCGACGCTGAGGCTGAGCGGCCCGTCCGGCTGGAAGATCGACGGCCGGCCCGTACGCGCGCCCGCCGTGCCCACGGGCGGGCGGCTGTCCGGCACCTGGCAGGTGACGGTGCCCGCGGACGTCAAGCCCGGCTCGTACGCCCTGACGGGAACGGCGACCTACAAGTGGCGTGCCCACACGGCGACGGTAAGGAGCGAGACCGCCGTACGGGTCCTCGCCGGGCCGGCCGGGTCGCCGTACCTGAGCGACCTGTCCTGGCTGTCGGCGGCGAACGGCTACGGGCCCGTGCTCGTCGACAAGAGCTACTTCGGCGGTCCGCTGACCATCCACGGGACGACGTACCAGCACGGGCTCTGGACCAACGCGGTCGCCTCGATCGAGTACTACCTCGGCGGGCGATGTTCGCGGCTCACCGCGGACCTCGGGCTGGACGACTCGGTCAAGGGCCAGGGCTCGGTCACGTACCGCATCAGCGCCGACGGCCGGCCGGTCTACGACAGCGGCGTCGTCACCAACGCCACCCCGACCGCACACGTGGACGTGCCACTGACCGGCGCACACGTGCTCCGGATCGACGTCGGCGACGGCGGTGACGGCATCAGCTACGACAACGCCGACATCGCCCAGCCCCACCTCACCTGCGCGGACTAATGGCATCCTGGCCCTGGCGAGCTCCCGTCAGGGCCGGGACGGTGGTCAGATGCGCAGTGCGCCGCGCGGCTGGCCGTGTTCGCGGCCGCAGGAGGTCAGGGCGAGGACGCCGTGGCCCTCGACCCGGGTGTGGGCGCCGAAGGAGGACGGATCGGTCGACGCCCGTCCGGCGACCACGGTCGCGTAACAGAGGTCGGGCTCTTCCTCGTCGAGCGATTCCTCCGAAAGGTCGTCTTCCTCGAAAAGCAGGTATCCCTCTTCGGCAGAGTGACGCGGGCCGATCTGCTCGTCAGGGTCGTCGTTCTCATAGAACCGGACGACCTCCCCGTCCTCGGCGAGGCACCATCCTGTCCAGCCGTCGCCGCAGCTCATGCCGTACCAGTGCGCTCCGCCGAACCGGCGGCTCAACGCCCGGCAGCGATCGCGTACGGCGTCCCACTGATCGCCGCCGTCGTCGTGGGCCGCGCCGAACACCAGGGTCCAGCCGTCGAGCCGCGGGCTCACGTAGGCGCGTGAGCAGCGCGAATGGTCATCCCCCAGGCCGTGCTGGTCGTGGTTCCACGCCGACTCGCCGAGCCGCATCGTGACCGGCTCGGGGCCGGACAGATCGAAGGCGTCGAGCACCGCCGCCTGGTCGCCGGTGGGGATCGCGAACCACGAACCGCACAGATGCATCGGCTCGGGAACCTCGGTCGCGATCTTGATCCTGACCAGCCGCCGGACCAGGTCGCGGTCCCGTTGGTCCAGTGCGGCCGGCCCGCCGACGGCGGCGAGCGCCTCCAGCGCGGGCCTGCGCAGCCGGCCACCGGATCGGCGGACCTCCCGCAGCAGCGGCACCACTCCCGGTCCGATGCCCTTCAACGCCCACAGAGCGCCCTGCCTGACCTCGGCGTCGGGATCGACCAGCAGCTCGATCAGCTCGGCGGCGTACGGCAGCGCCGCCTCGCCCCTGCCCTTGAGCACGTGGACGCTGTTGTCCCGGACCTGCGGACTCGGGTGCCGGAGGTGGGCGGCGAACGCGGACAGGTCATCGATCTTCAGCCCGACGTAGGCCCATCCCGCCCGTCGGGCCGCCTCCGGGGTCGGGGCCGAGGCGATCGCGTCGGCCAGCGGCTCCAGCGCGGGCCGGCCGATCTCGCGCAGCAACACCCCGGTCACCGACCAGTCCACGGCCGAACTCTCGTCGCAGAGAACGGCGACGAGCGGGGCCACGGCGGGTGCGCCGAGTGCCGCCAGCTCCTTGCCCGCGGCCAGTTGCGCCTGCCGGTCACCCGCGCCGGTGAACCCGTCGACCAACGTCTGGAGCTCCATGGGGACAGACGGTAGCGGTGTCCGCCGACATTCGGCTCCGGCGCCGTGCGACCGCGCTACGGTGCCTCGGTGGACCTCTTCTCAAGCTCGTGGGCGGCGTTGCGCACGGCGGTCGCCGCGACCCCGGACGAGGACTTCGAGCGGCCGTCCGGATGCAGCGGCTGGCTCGTTCGTGACCTGGTGTGCCATCTGGTCATCGACGCGCAGGACGTCCTGATCACCCTGGTCACGCCCGCCGGGGCCGAGCCGACCGTGGACGCGTTCACCTACTGGAGGCTCGTCGAGCCCCCGACCGGCGAGGACCCCCTCGACGCGCTGATCCCCCGGCTGGCCGCCGCGTACGTCGAGCCGCGGCTGCTGAAGTTCCACCTCGACGACGTCGGTTCCGCGGCGGGCCGCGCCGCCGTGCTCGCCGATCCCGCCGCCCGCGTGAGCACGCAGGGCGAGGTGCTGACCGCAGGCGACTACCTGTCCGCGTACGTGCTCGAGTGGACCCTGCACCACCTCGACCTGGTCGCGCACCGGCCCGGAGCCGCCGGACCGCCCGCCGAAACCCTCGCGGCGGCACGCGCCGCGCTGGAGGCGATCACAGGAGAGGCGTTTCCCGCCTCGCTCGCCGACACGGACGCGCTGCGGATCGGCACCGGACGCCGCCCCCCTGCCGACGCGGAACGAGCCGCGCTGGGCGGCCTCGCCGGGAGGCTTCCGTTCGTCCTCGGCTAGCCGAGGCGCGAGACCTGGTAGTGGCCGATGCGCCAGCCGTCCTGCGTGCGTGTCAGCAGGACGCCGAGCTTGACGCTCAGCGTGGGCCGGTCGGTGAAGGCGAAGTCGACGTCGAGGTAGCCGAGCACCAGCCCGTCGGCGGGTTCCCTCGTCTGGAGGACGCGGTACGCGGCCGTCATCCCGCGAGGCTGGGACTCGTAGTAGTCGGCGACCCCCTGCCGTCCGACGGTGTACGGGTGCAGCCCCTGGAAGATCGCGTCCTCGGTGAACAGCGCGGCGACTCTCTGCGGTTCGTGCCCGTCGACCGCCGCCTTCCACCGGTCGAGGACATCGCGCAGGATCTCGGTCGTCATCGGTGACCGGCGCTCATGCCGCCGTCGACGTGAAGGATCTCGCCGGTGACGAACGGCGCGGTCTCCAGGTAGATCACCGCGTCGATGATGTCGCTCACCTCGCCCATCCGGCCCACCGGGTGCAGAGCGGCGAGGGCCTCGTGGGTCGCCTCGGGGTGCATCGGGGTCTTGATCGTGCCCGGTGACACGGCGTTCGCCCGGATGCCGCGCGTGGCGTACTCGATCGCCAGGGACTTGGTCGCGGACTGCACGCCGCCCTTGGTCAGCGAGGCCAGTACGGACGGGACGTTGGCGTCGGCGTTGTCGACCAGGCTGGTGGTGATGCTGACGACATGGCCGCCGCCCTGAGCGAGCATGGCCCGTACGGCGCGCTGGGTGATGTGGAAGAACCCCGCCGTGTTCACCCCGATCACGGCGGCGAAATCGTCCTCGGTGTAGTCCGTGAACGGCTTGGCCACGAACACGCCCGCGTTGTTGATCAGGGTGTCGATCCGGCCGAACCGCTCGATGCCCGCGGCGATGACGCGTTCGGCGGCGGCCGGGTCCGCGATGTCGCCCTGAACGGTCACGACGCCGGCGTCGCTGGAAGGGGTGATCGTCCGTGACGTGGCGACGACGGCGTAGCCGAGCTTGCGATACGCCTCGACCAGGCCGGCGCCGATCCCCTGCGACGCGCCGGTGATGACCGCGACCTTCTGGCTTCCGCTCATGATGAACCTCCCTGGTATCCGACCTTCTACGATCGAAACTAGGCCGTGAACAGGGAGAACACTACGACCGCCTGCCTCGCTGGTGAGAGGCGCAGGCTCGCAGGGTGAAGACTGCCGGCATGGAGTTCTTCTGCTACCACCGTGATCGGCCCGGCTCGATGGCGCTGCGCGGCGAACTGGTCGAAGAGCACTGGTCGTACATGGACCGGTTCGCGGCGGAGCTGATCGCTCGCGGCCCGACCCTCGCGGGCGACGGCGACACGCCCACCGGCAGCGTGCACATCATCGACCTGCCGGACCCCGCCACCGCCCGCGCGTTCGCCTTCGAGGAGCCCAACTACCAGGCCGGTGTGTACCGGGACGTGCTCCTGCGCCGCTGGCGCAACCTGCTGGGGCGCACGATGTGGGATTTCCCGGGCGGCCGGACCGGCGGCGACCGGTACCTGGTGCTCGGCCTCGGCGCGGGCCCGGCCGCCGACCTCGCCGTACCGCCCGGCCGGGAACTCATCGCGTACGGGCCCCTGCTGTCCGACGACGGCACCGCCTGGCTGGGCACGGCGGCGCTGCTCCGGGCCTCGGACCCGGACGCGGCCCGCGCCGTCCTGACCGCGGACCGGTACGCCGGCATCGAGGTCCACGGCTGGCAGTTCGGCGGCCGGGCGTGATCTGCCCGCCGATCAGGCGAAACGGTACGGCGTGAGGTACTCCGGGAGCACGACCTTGGTGCGCGGGCTGATCTTTCCCACCGCCGCGACGAAGGCGTCGAGGTGCGGTTTGACCGACGGATCGGGCTTCGGCGGGTTCGTCAGCGCGGTCTCGAAGTTGTCCCAGTGAACCGGGACGACGACCGGCGGCCGGCCCAGGGCCGTGATGATCCGCTCGGCGTACGCGTAGGTCGAGTCGCTGGCCTGCATCGCGATCATCGCGACGTCCGGGGACAGGCCGGCCACGTTGCGTTCGACGAAGTCGCTGCCGCCCATGAAGAACACCGAGGGGCCGTCCTTGACGGTCACCTGGTAGGCGAGGGTGTCACCTTCGGGCAGGTCGGCCACGGTGTGCGGCTTTTCCGGCTGGGTGAGGCGTACGCCCGGCAGCGCGACCGAGTACGCGGCGTTGCGGCTGTGCAGGGAGGCGACGACCTCGACGGTGTAGGCGCCGAAGTCGAGCACCTCACCGCCCTTGACCAGCCCGAGCTGACCGGACGGGACGTCGGAGGCCCGCGCCAGGTTGTAGGCCGTCATCGTGCCGATGACCCGCGCGCCGGTCTTCTGGGCGATGTAGGGCACGTCGTTGAAGTGGTCCCAGTGCGAGTGGGTCACCAGGACCGTCTCCGGCCGGCCGACGTGCCGGTCGACGGTGCCCGTGGCCACCGTCAGCTCGGTCGCCGGATCGAACGACCCGGTGAACATGCCGGTGTCGTACCGGCTGAGGTACGGGTCGACGAGCAGGGTCCGCGACCCGATGTCGATCCTCCACCCCGCCGTCCCGAACCACTGGAACGTCGCGCTTGTGCTCTTGCCCCTCGCCTTGGGCGCCGCCTGCGCCTCACCGGTCGACGACGCCGCGTACGCTCCCGCCACCGACACGACGGCCGTGCTCCGCAGGAAACGCCGCCGGTCGACTCGCTGTCCGGACACGCTGAATCTCCCCCTTGTGATGGACGATCAGGCCGCATTCGACCATCGGGGCACCGGCCGCGTCCAAGATCACAGAGGCGTAAGGCGCATAGGCGTATGGATATGAGAGCAGGTCATCGCAGGGCCTCGACGGCGGCGCGGGCGGCCTCCCCCATCGCCAGATCCACGTCGATGCGGCGCGGGTCGAGCCGTTCGGCCCGCGCGAAGATCGCGATGGCGTACCGGCGGCCGTCGGGGTACTCCGCGACCCCCGCCTCGTTGTGCAGGCCGGGCAGGGTGCCGGTCTTCGCGGCGACGCGCACCGCCGGCGGGAAGCCGCTGGGGATACGGGTCCAGAAGACCTGGTGACTCATCAGCTCCCGGACCATGGCGCACGCCGCCTGCGGACCGGCCTCGTCGCGCCAGATGAGGCTCAGCAGACGGGTGATGTCCCGCGGGGTGCTCGACGTGGTGCGTTCCGGGTCGAACACGCGCAACGCCCGTACGCGATCCTCCGGCAGGGTGGGGAAGATTCCGGCGAACTCCGCCTCGGTCCGGGCACCGACGTCCGCGAACACCGACTCCAGGAGCTCCCGCGGCCCGCCGGTGACCCGGGTGCGCGTCAGGCCGAGCTCGCCCGCCAGCAACGGGAGGGTGTCCGGGCCGATACGGCGCATGAGCAGGTCGGCGGCCGTGTTGTCGCTGATCGACATCGTGAAGTACGCGAGGTCGCGGAGCGAGGCCTCGACGTCGTCGGCGCACCCCGCCATCCCCCAGCCGCCGAGCCGGTCCTCGGCCCGTACGAGGAGGCGCTCGGCCGGGTCGAGCTGACCCGCGGCGACCTGCCGGGCGAACTCCAGGACGAGAAGGATCTTGAACACCGACGCGAGGACGACCTGCCCGTCGGGGTCGAGGCCGACCTCCCGGCCGTCGTCGACGTCGACCACGTGAAGCCCGGCGCTGACGCCCACCGAGGTGAACGTCCGGGCGATGAGATCCTCCGTCCGCACCCGGTCACGCTATCGGCCTCACGGCTCCCATACGCGATCACGTATCGTGTCGGCGTGGATCTTTCCCGTCATCTGCGGTACTTCGTCGTCACCGCCGAGGAGCTCCACTTCGGCCGGGCCGCGGAGATCATCGGCATCGCCCAGCCACCGCTCAGCCAGTCGATCCAGCGGCTCGAGCGGGAGCTCGGCGTCGCGCTGTTCGACCGTTCCCGCCGCCAGGTCGCGCTGACGACGGCGGGCCGCCTCCTCCTCGACGAGGCACGGGACCTGCTGGCCCGGGAGCAACGGCTGCGCCTGCTGATGCGGAAGGCCGCGGACGGCGCCCTCGGCACACTGCGCGCGGGCGTCCCGCCGGAGACGCCGGCGGTGTCGCTACAGGCGCTGTCCCGCCGGCTCGGCGAGGAGGTCCCCGAACTCGACGTCGACCTGCAGGAGCTGACGACGGCCGAGCAACTGCGCCTGCTCGCGTCGGGCCACCTGGACGTCGGCCTGGTGCACCATCCGGTGGAGGCGGCCGACCTGCGGTTCGGCCCGTCGGTCGACGTACCGCTGGGAGTCGTCCTGCCCCGTACGTCCCCGCTGGCGCGGCTTCGCGAGGTGGGGCTCGGCGACCTGGCCGGCCACGGCCTCATCCTGGCCCCGCGTACGACGGCACCCGGCTGGTACGACCACGTACTGGAGGTCTGCCGGGAACACGGCTTCACCCCATCTTTGCTGCGGCACGCTCGCAATCCGGAGTTCCTGCTCGGCCTGGTCCTCGGCGGCCACGGCGTCGCCTTCGAACAGGAGACCCTGGCCCGCAGGGAGCCGCGGGTGGCCTGGCGCGCCCTGACGGACGGCCCCCTGCTGAGAACCGTGTCGGCCGCCTGGCCCGCCGACATGACCCACCCGGCGGTCCTCCGGTTCGCGACGACGGCGGCGGAGGTCATCGCCGGAGACCAGGCCCCGCCTCCGCCCGCCGCCCCGGTCGGCTCACGCCCGTGGTCGGTGGTCTACACGGCGGGCGGGTGAGCCGGTCAGCCCTGAGACACGGGGTCTCAGGGCCGTTCCTGCGGGTGGTTCAGCCGATGGTCACCACGGCGTGCATGCCGCCGAAGGCGTGCGGCAGACCCGACGTGGTGTCCGGGATGTAGTCGAGCACCGCGTATGTGCCGTTCGGCAGCGTGTTGTCGACCACGGCGGCCCGGCCCGGCGTCTGAGTGCCGAAGTTCAGCACCGAGCCGCCGGTCACCGTCGGGTTCGTGCCGCCGGCGAACCAGGCGGTGAGGTCCGCGTCGGTCGTACCGGGCTGGACCTGTACGAGCTGCGCGAAGTGCAGCTCACCCGAGTTGTTGGAGATCCGCAGCGGACCGCGGTGCAGCTTGCCGCCGGGGCCGCTCACCACGAACTGATCGGGCTCCGTCATCGAGACCGACTGGTTGGCCGCCGGCAGCGTGGCGTGCGTCGTGCCGACCACCCGGAACGGCTGGGCCGTCGCCGCCGGGTTGTTGACCTGTGCCGCGTAGTAGGAGCCACCCGGCAGAACCGTCTTGTACGACACCTGCCCGACGGCGCTGAGACCGCCGTAGAAGGTGGTGTTGTCCACGAACCACCGCATCGCCGCCGCGGCCGTGGCGGCGTCGGCCTGCCAGTTGCCGGCCTCGGTGATCTTGACGTCCATCTGCGCGAGCGTCGCACCGTTCCGAAGCTGGAAGGTCTCGGGGTCGGCGGCGGTGTACGCGCTCGCGATATTGACATTGACGAGCCCGGCGCGCAGCGTCGAACCCTGTTGAATCGCCACCTGCCCGGCGGAATCCTGGCTGACGCGCAGGGTGCCATCGGCCGATGCCGACGCGGGGGCCGCCGTAAAACCGAGCGTGGCGACGGTCACCATCGCCGCCAGAGCGCTCACGATCGTGGATCTCACAAAGGCTCCTCTCGAGGCCATTTCTTGACCTCGCCGAAGATGTCCAGGCGCCGTTGGGCCGCCATCGCCTGAATCATGGTGCACACAGGCGTGCCTCCGGTTGTGGATCAAGAAAATCGCCGACGGCGCCTGGCCTCCTGGACGCTCCGCCGCCCGGCGCGGCGCCGCCGTACCGCCCGCGTCAGGACATCGGCTCGACCCATTGGGAGCGCCAGGCGGGCGCGTCGAACGGGTCCGCGAAGTACTGCGTCTCGTGGACGACCTTCCCGTCGCGGAACTCCATGATGCTGGTGGTGAAAGCCGGTTTCCCGTCGTAGTCGATGACATATTCGGTAATCCACAGGTCCCCACCGCCGAGAATCCTCCGAATGGTGAACCGCAGCCTGGCGGGATGGTTCGAACGCAGCGCCTGCAGGTTGCCGCGGCCACGGATACGCTCGCCCGACTGGGGATAATCGACCAACACGTCGTCGTGATAGATCTCGTGCTCGACGTCCTGATCCCCTGAGGCGGACGCCGCCCAGTGACGGTCCAGCGCAGCCCGGATCTCCTGGTCTCCCACCACGTCATCTCCGATCGCCCGGCCGTCGGGCGAACCGCCGCCCCTGCTGATCACCTTAACCATCGCCATAGGATCAGAGATCTCCGTGCCAGTACCGGGAACCGTGTCATGACCAGTGGGACCAAGTACCTTCTCACCAGCGACGACACCGGGGATGTCCGGGCACACGTCCAGGAGGCCGTCGGTCTGCTCAGCTCTGATGGAGACGGCGAACGGCGGGTCCGCCTGCTGGGATGCGCCCTTCAGGCCGGACTGCTGACCTGCCTCGACCACATCGGCGGCACGAGAGCACGGGCAGGCAACGCCGACCTCACGCTTCTCGCTCCCTCCGGAGCGGAGATCGGCGGCTACTTCGTCGCCGATTGAGGGTAGAAGAGGCCTCGGTGCGCGGGTCAGGCCTGGTCGATCTGACCGTACGCCTGTGGTGCGACGATCTGCTCCCCTCTGCACCACCACGCCTCCCCGTCGCGGCCCCGATGATCCGCCCGGCGCCGAATACGAGCTCGACGGGCGCGACGTGGTGGACGAGGACAGCTTCTACTGCGCCCTCGGTGAGGCCGTGAACGGTCCGGGCGGCTGTTTCGGCTGGAACCTCGACGCACTCGCCGACTGCCTACGTGGCGGCTGGGGGGCGAGACCCCCGTTCACCCTGTACTGGCGTCAGCCTCACAATGCCCGGCCGGCCCTCGCCTCCGTCAGCGCCCCGCTTCTGGAGGTTCTCCGCGAAGGCGGCGTGAGCGTGCGCTGAGGTCCACCACCGGAAACAGACCCCCGGCGTACCGCACGGGTCAACCGATCGGTTGATCGGCTCGGCCGTACGGCCCAGCCGGGGTCTCAGTCCGCGGGCCGCGGGATTTCGCCGGGCGGTCGATACCGCGTACGGGCGGGTTTCGGAAGGCTCAGTGGTACATGACCGCGACGGACGGGAACCCCATGCCGGCAATGATCGAGGTGCAGAACCTGCACAAACGCTACGGAGAGACCGTGGCGGTGGACGATGTCTCCTTCACCGTCCAGGAGGGGGAGATCTTCGGGATCCTCGGCCCCAACGGCGCGGGCAAGACCACGACGGTGGAGTGCGTCGAGGGGCTGCGAAGGCCCGACCGGGGTGAGATCAGTGTGCTCGGGCTCGACCCGCAGCGGGACCACGCCGCGCTGACGCAGAGCCTCGGTGTGCAGCTCCAGGACGGCGAGCTGCCCGACCGGCTGAAGGTCGGTGAGGCGCTCGAGCTCTACAGCTCCTTCTACGAGGCACCGGCGGACTGGCGCGGGCTGATGGAACAGCTCGGGCTCGGAGGCAAGCGCTCGACCAGGTACGGGAAGCTGTCCGGCGGCCAGAAACAGCGGCTCTCGATCGCGCTGGCGCTGGTCGGGAACCCGCGGGTGGCGGTGCTCGACGAGCTGACCACCGGCCTGGACCCGCAGGCCAGGCGCGACACCTGGCAGCTGATCGAGGACGTGCGCGAACGCGGCGTCACGATCGTGCTCGTCACCCACTTCATGGAGGAGGCCGAGCGGCTGTGTGACCGGATCGCGCTGATCGACACGGGCCGTGTCGTCGTGGTGGACACCCCGGCAGGGCTGACCGAGCGTGTCCAGACCGAACAGCGGATCCGGTTCCGGCCGTCCGTGCCGTTCGACGACACGCTGCTGACCGGCCTGCCCGACGTGACCAGCGTCGTCCACCGGGGCGAGGTCGTGGTGGTCACGGGCAACGACAACGCGCTGAACGCCGTCACCTCCGTGCTGGCGCGCAACAACGTCGTGGCGCAGCAGCTCCGCGTCGAGCAGGCGAGCCTGGAGGACGCCTTCGTCGCGTTGACCGGCCGGCACACCGAGCAGAGCCAGAACTGAAAGTGGGAGTCATCATGTCCGTCACCACCGCAGCACCGCCGGCCGCAGCGTCGCGGTCCGGGCTCGGGCGGCTCACCGTCACCGAGCTGAAACTGTTCGTCCGCGAACGGGTCGGGCCCATCTGGGGCGTCGGTTTCCCGATGCTGCTGCTGATCATCTTCGGCAGCATCCACTCCTTCAAGGAGCCGCAGAAGGACTTCGGCGGCGCCACGACGCTCGACATCTACGTGCCCGTCCTCATCGCGTTCACGATCGCGATCCTCGCGCTCAGCGCGCTGCCGATGGTGCTGGCCGGCTACCGGGAGAAGGGCATCCTGCGCCGGCTCCAGACGACGCCGATGGGCCCGGTCCGGCTGCTCACCGCCCAGCTCGCGGTCAACTTCGCCGTCACCGTGGTCACGGTGGTCGCGATCCTCGTGGTGGCCAGGCTCGCGTACGGCGTGGGCCTGCCGAAGCAGCCTGTGGGGTTCGTCGTCGCCGCGCTCCTCGCCGCCGCCGCGCTCATGGCCGTCGGCCTGTTCGTCGCAGCGACGGCCGGGGGCGGGCGCACCGCCCAGGCGATCGGTACGATCCTGTTCTTCCCGATGATGTTCTTCGCCGGCCTGTGGGTGCCCATCGCCCAGATGCCCGACATTCTGCGCCACATCAGTCACGGCACCCCGCTCGGCCCGGCGGTGCAGGCGTTGCAGCGGGCGTCCGAGGGGCACTGGCCGCACCCGCAGCAGCTGCTGGTCATGGCGGCGTACGCGGTGGTGTTCGGGCTGACCAGCGCTAAGTTGTTCCGCTGGGAGTAGGTTGCGGCGGGAAGGACTCAGATGAACGATCCGATGCCGCGCACCAGACGGGATCCGTTCGGCGGGCGGCTGCTTCCGATCGTGTCCGTCGGGCCGTACGTCCTGCTGGCGGTCCTGACCGTCATCACGGTGCCGATCAGGCGGTCCAGCGGTGATCCCTACGTCGTCGACCTCGCGCTGTGCGCGCTGACGGCGGCATGGATGCTGTGGATGTTCACGCTGCATCCGGCCTGGCACGACCGGCCGCGGGTCATGGCGCTGTTCGTGACCGTACTGATCGTGCTCATGGCGGTCCTGGTGAGCAGGGATCCCTGGTTCGGGCTCTTCACGCCCGCCGGCTACATCTACTCCTTCCGGCTCCTGTCGTGGCCTTCGGAGCTGGCCGCCATCAGCGGGGTGTCGATCGTGGCGGGCACCGCACAGGCGACCGACGTCCCCAAGACGAACGTCTACGGCGTCCTCGCCTACCTCGCGATCGTCGCCGTGAACGTCGTTCCCTTCTGCGGTGTCGCCTGGCTCGGCCGCAAGGGCCAGGAGCACGACGATCTCCGTGAGCAGGCCCTCGCGGAGGTGAGCGAGGCGAACCGCAGGCTCGAGGCGAGCATGGCCGAGAACGCCGGTCTGCAGCAGCAGCTGCTGACCCAGGCGAGGGAGGCCGGGGTCTCCGACGAGCGGCAGCGGATGGCCCGCGAGATCCACGACACGCTGGCGCAGGGGCTCACCGGGATCGTCACCCAGTTGCAGGCGGCCGAGCAGTCCGCCGACGATCAGGCGCTGTGGCACCGGCACGTCCAGGCGGCGACCCGGCTGGCCAGGGAGAGCCTGTCGGAGGCCCGGCGTTCGGTCCACGCGCTGCGGCCCGAGGCGCTGGAGACCGTACGGCTGGGCGAGGCGCTGGCCGGCGTCGCCGAACGCTGGTCGGCGCTGCACGGCACCGGGGTCCAGGTCATCACGACCGGTACGGCACGGCCGATGCCGCCGGCGGTGGACGTCGCGCTGCTCCGTACGGCCCAGGAGGCACTCGCGAACGTCGCCAAGCACGCGCGGGCCACCAAGGTCGGGCTGACACTGTCTTATATGGAGAACGAGGTCGCGTTGGACGTACGTGACGACGGCAGGGGCTTCGAACCGGCCCGGCTCGGCGAACACCCGGACGCGCGGGACGGCGGGTTCGGCCTGGTCGCGATGCGGCAGCGCGTCGAGAGCCTGTCCGGGACACTCCAGGTCGAATCCGAACCCGGCGCCGGTACGGCCATCTCGGCCTGCATCCCGGCCGCGGGAGCCGGCGCATGACCGGCACCCCGATCAGGCTGCTGATCGCGGACGACCACCCCGTGGTCAGGGACGGCCTGAGCGGCATGTTCGCCCGCGACCCGGGCTTCGAGGTACTCGGCGAGGCCGGCGACGGCGCCGAGGCGATCCGCCTCGCCCGGGCGCTACGGCCGGACGTGATCCTCATGGACCTGCGGATGCCGGGCATGGACGGCCTGACCGCGATCACCGAACTGACCCGGCAGAGCATCACCGCGCGCGTACTCGTGCTGACCACGTACGACACCGACAGCTACGTCCTGCCGGCGATCGAGGCGGGCGCCACCGGCTACCTGCTGAAGGACGCCCCGCGAGACGAACTGCTGCGTGCGGTACGCGCGGCGGCCCTGGGCCAGGCCGTGCTCTCGCCGTCGGTGGCGACCCGGCTGATGACCCGCGTCCGCGAACCGGAGACCAAGCCGCTGAGCCGGCGGGAGCTCGAGGTGTTGTCGCTGGTCGCGGCCGGAACGACGAACCGGGACGCGGCGGCCAGGCTGCTCATCGGCGAGGCCACGGTCAAGACCCACCTGCTGAACATCTACGTGAAGCTGGGCGTCAGCGACCGCGCCGCGGCGGTCGCCGAGGCGTACAACCGCGGCCTGCTCACCCCGCCCGAACCGGAAGATCCCTGACGCCGGCTCGCTGAAAGGCCGGTCGCCCCTGGCAAAATCGGCCGGGTGCAGATCGGGATGCTTGGGTCATTCGAGGTACGCACCGACGACGGCGCCCTTGCCGACGTACCGGGCGCGCGGCTTCGTGGATTGCTGGTCGCCCTCGCGCTCCGGCCAGGGCACGTGGTCCCGAAGGCGACGCTCGTCGACTGGATCTGGGGTGAGCATCCGCCGGCCGACGCGACGAACGCCCTCCACCGCCTGGTCTCCCGTCTGCGGAAGGCGCTGCCGGACCGGTCGGTCGAGGGGCGGACGAACGGCTACCGGTTGACGGTCGAGCCCGACGCCGTCGACGCGGTGCGGTTCGAGCGTCTCGTCGGCCAGGCCCGCGACGACGATGATCCACGACGCGTACGGCTGCTGCGCGAGGCCCTCGCGCTGTGGCGCGGCGCGGCCATGCAGGACGTCGGCCTGCCCGACAGCGCGGCGTTCGACGCGGCGGTCACCCGGCTCGAAGGGCTGCGCCTGACCGCCATGGAGGACCGGTACGACGCGGAGGTCGGCCTCGGCCACGGCGGCGAGCTGGTCACCGAACTGACCGACCTGGTGGCCGCGCACCCGGTGCGCGAACGGCTCGTCGCCGCCCTGATGCGTGCCCTCGTCGCGATCGGCCGCGACACCGACGCACTGCTCGTCTACCAGCGTATGAGAGAGGCCCTGGCCGACGCGCTGGGCGTCGACCCCTCGCCGGAGCTGGCCGCACTGCACGTCGCTCTGCTGCGGGGCGAGCTCGGAGGCCGCGAGGAGAACCAGAGGACCAACCTGCGCGCCGAGCTGACCAGCTTCGTCGGCAAGGACGCCGACGTCGCCGCGGTCCGCGAGCTCGTCGCCGGGCACCGGCTCACCACCCTGGTCGGGACGGGCGGCTCGGGCAAGACCAGGCTGGCCACCGAGACCGCGCGTACGCTGCTCGGCGACCTCCCGTACGGAGTCTGGCTGGTCGAGCTCGCGGCCATCGGCGCAGGCGGTGACGTGGCGCAGGCGGCGCTCGCCGGGCTCGGCCTCCGGGACACTCTGCTCGGCGGGGCGCCGAGCGCGGAGCTCACGGACCGGCTCATCGCCGCGGTCCGCGAGCGGGAGGCGCTGCTGATCCTGGACAACTGCGAGCACGTGATCGAGTCCGCGGCGGCGTTCGCCCACCGGGTGCTCGGGGAGTGCCGGCGGCTGCGGATCCTGGCGACGAGCAGGGAACCGCTCGGTATCACCGGTGAGGCGCTGTGGCTGGTCGAGCCGCTGGCCCTGCCGGAGGGGGACGCCGGCCCCGAGGAGATCGAGTCCTCTCCGGCCGTACGGCTGCTGCGCGACCGGGCGGCCGCGGTGCGCAAGGACCTCGCGGCCGACCCCCGTACGTTGTCACGCGTCTGCCGTGCGCTCGACGGGATGCCGCTCGCGATCGAACTCGCCGCGGCCGGGTTGCGCACCATGTCCGTCGACCAGCTCGCCCACCGCCTCGACGACCGGTTCCGCCTGCTGACCAGCGGCAGCCGTACGGCACTGCCGCGGCACAAGACGCTCCGCGCGGTGGTCGACTGGAGCTGGGAGCTCCTCACCGACGCCGAACGAAGGGTCCTGCGTCGGCTGTCGGTGTTCGCGGACGGGGCGAACCTGGAGGCGGCCGAGCGGGTCTGCGCCGGCGACGGTGTCGATCGGGGTCAGGTGCTGGAGCTGCTCACCGCGCTGGCCGAGAAGTCGCTGCTGGTCACCGAGGATGACGGTGCACCGCGCTACCGGCTGATCGGCACGATCAAGGAGTACGCCGGGCAGCGGCTCGCGGAGGCGGACGAATCAGGCCGTACACGCCAGGCGCATGTCGCCTACTTCACCGAACTCACCGCGACCGCGGAGCCGCACCTTCGCCGCGCCGAGCAGCTGGAGTGGCTCGCCGTACTCGAGGCCGAGCACGACAACATCGGCTCCGCGCTGCGGGGTGCGCTCGCGGCAGGGGAGGCGCAGGCCGCGATGCGGCTCGCGGCGGGCGCCGGCTGGTACTGGTGGCTCGCCGGGCACCGGGCCGAAGGCATCGAACTGCTCATCGCGGCCACCGAGACGCCGGGTGAGGTGACCGACGAGGTACGGGCGACGGCGTACGCGCTCGTCGTGCTGTTCGTGAGCTCCGGGCGGGGGGACGAACGCCAGGCGGCGAAGTGGATCCACGAGGCGTACCGGCTGGGCCGGCGCAGCGGGTCCCGCGCCCCGTGGCAGGCGCTGGTCACCCCGCTGGAACACCTGTTGCGGGCGCCGGATGACTTCCTGTCCGCGTGGGAACCGGCGCTGGGCGACGAGGATCCCTGGGTCCGCGCCCTGGCCCGGCTCCAGCTCGGCAAGATGCGGATCAATCTGGGCCGGGACGAGCAGGACGCGGACGCGTGCCTCGAGACGGCGCTCGCCGAGTTCCAGGCGATCGGCGAACGGTTCGGGATCTCGTTCGCGCTGACCGAGCTGGCGGACAGGATGGCGACGCGCGGCGATCTCGCCGGCGCATGCGAGCGCTACGAGCAGGCGATCGCCGTCGTCACCGAGGTCGGTGCCGTCGAGGACGTCATCCGGATGCGGTCGCGACAGGCGCAGCTCTACTGGCTGCTGGGCGACGAGGACTCCAGCGCGGCCGCCATGACCGAGGCGCAACGGTGCGCGGAACGGGTCACCTGGCCCGACGCGCTGGCCGAGCTGGCCTTCGCGAAGGCGGGACTCGCCCGTTGGAGCGGCGACACGGAGGAGGCGCACCGGCAGCTCCGCGTCGCGACGACGATGCTGGGCGACGAGGCGGAGCGCGACTACATCCGTGCGATGGCCCACGACCTGCTCGGCTACCTTGCCGACGATCTCGCCGAGGCCCGTACGCACCGTGTGGCGGCTTTCCGGGCGGCGTCGGAGGCGGGATACCCCCTCATGATCGCGCACGTGCTCGTCGGGGTCGCCGACCTGGCGCTGCGCCGCGAGGAGTACGGGCAGGCCGCGCGGCTGCTCGCGGCGAGCGCCGGCGTACGAGGACTGCAGGATCGCTCCCATCCGGATGCGGCCCGGATCGAGCAGGCCGTACGGCACCGCCTCGGCGACGTCGGGTTCGCCGAGGCGGTTCGGGAGGGGACGGGTACGAGCTGGTCTCAGCTGGTCACGGTCACGCTCGCTTGTTGAACGTGGAACGCGCCCACACGTATCCGACGACCGCGATGCCGGCGCACCAGGCGACGGCCGTGATCGCGTCGCCGGAGGACGGCGCGCCGTTGAGCAACCCGCGCAGGGTCTCGATGATCGGCGTGAAGGGCTGGTACTCCGCGAACTGCCGGAGCCCCTGCCCCATCTTGTCCGCCGGTACGATCGCGCTGCTGAAGAACGGCAGCAGCACCAGCGGCACGGCGGCCATACCCGCCGTCTCCGGAGACTTCGCCGCCAGTCCCAGGGCGACCGTGAGCCAGCCGGCCGCGAACGCGAGCAGCACGATCATGCCGATCACGCCGAGCCAGTCGAGAAGACCCGCCGAGGGGCTGAATCCCAGCAGGAATGCCACGCCGATGAGCGCCGCGATGGCGATCAGATTGGTCAGCAGACTGGCGATGACGTGAGCGGTCAGCACCGCACCGCGGGAGACGTCCATGGCCTTGAAGCGGTTGATGATGCCCTTCGTCATGTCGGAGTTCACCGACGTCGCGGTGCCCCCCAGCCCGTAGCAGACGGCCAGCAGCATCAGCCCCGGCGTCGCGTAGTCGATGTAGTCGACACCGACGCTGAAAGCGTCGCCGAGCATGTAGACGAACATCAACATGATCACGATCGGCATCAGGACCGCGTTGAACACCGAGGTCGGATTCCGCGTGACGTGTTTGAAATTGCGGCGCAGCATGACCAGTGAATGGGGCTTGGCGCTCATTTCGCGGCCTCCGTCTCCGTGGAGCGGCCCGTCAGGGCGAGGAAGACATCGTCGAGATCCGGCGTGTGCACGGAGAACTCTTCGGCGTCGATCGAGTGCTCGTCGAGTTTGTTCAGCAGGACCCGCAACGACTTCACCTCACCGTCGCCGGGAATCCGCAGTGTCAGGTCCTGGTCGTCGCGCGTGGAGCCGGTCAGGAGCCGCGCCGCCGCGTCGAGCCCGGAGACGTCGGCGAACCGGAGCCGGACGTGACCGCCGGGAACCTGGCGTTTGAGCTCGCCCGGAGTGCCCTGAGCGACCAGGCGGCCCTGGTGGAGCACCGCGACCCGGTCGGCGAGGTGGTCGGCCTCGTCGAGATACTGGGTGGTGAGGAAAATGGTGACACCGTCCGCCACCAGTTCCCGGATGATCTCCCACATCGTCCGGCGGCTGCGCGGGTCCAGTCCGGTCGTGGGCTCGTCCAGGAATATGACCTGCGGGTCGCCGATGAGCGTCATCGCCAGATCCAGCTTCCGGCGCATTCCTCCGGAATAGGTGGACACCATTTTCTGCGCCGACTCCACCAGGTCGAACCGCTCCAGCAGCCGGGTGGTCCTCTTCCTGCTCTCTTCGGACCTCATGCGTTTGAGATCGGCCATCAACCGCAGGTTCTCCTGGCCGGTCAGCAGCTCGTCCACCGCGGCGAACTGACCGGTGACCCCGATCACTTCGCGCACCTTCTTGGTCTCGGTGGCGACGTCGTACCCGGCGACCTTCGCCGTCCCGCCGTCGGCCTTCATCAGCGTGGTCAGCACGTTGACGGTCGTCGTCTTACCCGCCCCGTTGGGGCCGAGCAGGGAGAAGATCGAGCCCGCTTTCACCTCGAGGTCGATGCCGTCGAGCACGACCTTGTCCCCGAATGCCTTCCGCAGCCCTGAGACCGCGATCGCTGAACTTGTCATGCGACCACCATCGGCGCCGCCTCTGACACGCCTCCGCCACGCACCTGTCACGGCCCATGGCACGCCGTCTTGTCAGGGCAGGTCGCTCATTCGACCGGCAGAGAGGCGTGGGCCGGCCGGGGGCCGGTCAGTACCGCCCGGGCCCTGACGTGGAGCAGGGCGGTACGGGTGAGCATCATGATCACCGCCATGAAGATGAGGGCGTCGGTGAGGGCGTCCGAGGAGACCGAATGGGTGGCCATCCATTCGCCCAGCTGCCGGCTGAAGACGTGCTCGCTGCCGTACGAGAAGCCGATGCGTGCGCCGACCACGGCGAGCCATGTCACCGCGTAGCCGATTCCGGCACGGGACTTGGCACAGCGGCGGCCCTTGGCCACGCCTTCGTGTACGGGCATGAAGAAGCTGACCAGCAGTCCCAGCAGAAGCCCGGCGGCCGTGCCGGCGACTTCCAGCGCCAGGCCGTACCCGCCGGTGGCGAGATGGCCGAGAAAGAACGGCACGATGGCGGCGGTGGTGACGACCGGGCGGAACACCCGGAATCGAGAGACCCTCCGCGTGCCCAGATCCGATTCCAGCACGACGAAGAGGACCGCCAGATTCAAAATCCATACGCTCATGTCCATGGCGGCAAGGTAGGAATTCGAACCCGTTCCCCACATCGGTCGGTCGACCCAGATCGGGTGGATCGAAACCCCACCCGATCTCCACCCGCCCTAAGGCCGTCTCCCGGCGAGGGTGAGGGCCAGCCGTACGGCATCGGCGCGCGAGTGCAGGTCGGCCTTGGCGAACAGATTGTTGATGTGGGTCTTCACAGTGGCCTCGGTGATGTAGAGACGCCGCGCGATCTCGTTGTTGCGCAGACCCTGGCCGATGAGGTCGAGGATCTCTCGTTCCCGTACGGTCAGCGGAACGGCCGTCTCCAGAGCGGGCGTGCGGGTGGCGAGGGTGAGGAGCCGCGCCTGCACATCGGGGTCGAGGACCGCCTGCCCGGCGTGCGCGCCGCGTACGGCTTGGACGATCTTCGCGCGGTCCGCGTCCTTGGTGAGGTAGCCGCGGGCGCCGGCGTGCAGCGCCGCGAGGATCGACTCGTCGTCCTCGAAGGTGGTCAGCACCACGACCGGCAGACCGGGCCGGGCGGCTCGAATCCGGCTCGTGGCCTCGACTCCGCCCATGACCGGCATGTGCAGATCCATCAGCACGACCTGCGGGTCGTGCTCTTCGACCGCGGTGACCGCCTCCTCGCCGTTGGCGGCGGTACCGACCACGGTGATGTCCGGGTCGAGGTCGAGCATGACCGCGAGCGCGTCCCGGATCGCGGCCTGGTCGTCGACGACCAGCAACCGGATCGGCGTCATCGCGGCAGCTCCAGTCGGACGATCCACCCCGAGGCCGGCGGTTCGGCGGGGCCGGCGTACAGAGCGCCCCCCAGCAGGCCGGCGCGCTCACGCATCCCGACCAGGCCCATCCCACCGCCCGAATGGTCCGGGGCGCCGGGCTCGGCCGTTCCGGTATCGGTGACGGTGAGCCGGACCTGCCGGTCGGTGTAGGCGAGCAGGAGGTTCACCTCGGCGCCGGGCGCGTGCCGGTGCGCGTTGGTGATCGCCTCCTGTGCCGTACGGATGACCGCCTGGGCCACCTCGACCCGTACCTCGTCCGGCTCACCCGCGACCTCGAACCCGGCCGCGCTCCCGTACGCGATCCCGGCGATGGTCTCGGAGAGCGGCAACGTGTCCTCGCGCAGCGCGTGGATCGCGCGGCGGGTCTCCCCGATCCCCGACACCGCCAGGGCCCGCGCTCGCCGTACGGCCTCGTTGGCGTCCTGGTCGCGGCCCTCGCCGTGCAGGGCGTCCGCCATGTCCAGTTGCACGGCGACGCTCGACAGGGCGTGGCCGAGTACGTCGTGGATCTCCCGGGCGATACGTCCCCGTTCCTCCAGCGTGGCCTCCCGAGCCTCGGACGCGGCCGCGCGCCGGCTCTGACGGGCGGCGAGGTCGGAGGCGGCCAGTGCGTCGGCCCTCTCCCGGCGGGCGAGGCCGATGTAGACGGGCAGGCCGACGACGACCGGAGTCCACCAGGACGAGTCGTACGGCACGTGCAGCACAGCGGTGGCGCCCCAGGTCGCGGCGGCCGTGACGGCCATCCCGGCGCCGACGATGGCGAACGCGGCCCGCCGGGAGGCCAGCTTCTCCCCGGCGGTGACGGAGGCGAGGAACACCAGTGCCATGGCCGCCGTGTCGTGCGCGAAGGGGAACAACATCGCGCCGCCGGCCATGAACACCGACACGAGCGTTATCTGCACGACGTCCGGCAGATGACGCCAGGGCACGTACGAACACGCGGCCCCCGCGGCGATGGTGACCACCGCCAGGCCCCAGGCGAACAGGTCCGGCGGGCGCTCGACGAACTGGATCAGGCTCACCACCAAGACGGCCCCGATGACGAGCGGCCGGATCAGCTCGTCGGCGAACCGCGCGTCGCCGGCGGGACGTGTGTCGTCAGGCTCGGCGTTCATCGCGAGACATCGTCCGCTGATCGCATGGATCGGAGCCGCCTCCTCTGCCGGTACTGGACCCCGCCGACCCTAGGAAACCAGAGCTTCGTCGTCGTGGGTCGGCCGCCCTATCCCGGGTGGACGTCCGGCTCCACCCGTTGCGCGCGAAAAGACCCCGGGGCCCGATGGCTCCGAGGTCTTTCTCCGGGTCGAGATCGCGTTACAGCCCGCAGGAGCCGCGGTCGAGGTGGAAGTACTTCGCGTTGGCCCAGCGACAGAGCCACATGCCGACGGCGACGCCGGCGATCGTGACCAATGCGGGGAGGTAGCCGGTGGCGACCTGGACGATCGGGATCGCCGGACATCCACCCGAGATCGCCCAGCCCGTACCGAACAGCACGGCGCCCGGGATGACGCCGGCGTGGATCCGGCCGCGCGTACGGCGGACACCGACGACCGCGAAGACCACCACGATGATCGCCACGGCGCCGGCGAAGGCGAAGAACATGCGCAGGTCCTGGAAGGTGAACATGCGGTTGAGCTGGGCGTAGTCGCCGAAGCCGATGTTGGCGACGACGAAGCCGAGGACCAGGCCGGCGATGACGTTGGCCATCAGGAACGCGCCACGGGTACGCATCAGATCACCTTCCACAGCAGGAACGACACGAGGACCGCCGTACCGAAGAACACAGCGGTCGCGACGATGCTGACCGGCTGCAGCCGCCCGCAGCCGCTGAGGCCGTGACCGGAGCTGCACCCTCCGGCGAGGCGGGTACCGAAGCCGACGAGGATGCCGCCGACGAACAGCACCGCGAACATGGTGGGCCGGTCGGCGGTGACGATCTGGCGGAAACCCTCGCCCATGTCCCCGCGGAGCTTGAACCGCCCGCTGGTGACGGCCGCCACCCAGCCACCGACGAAGACCGAGATCAGCAAGGCCGCCTGGGCGGCCACCGGTACCGAACGCCGATTCGCGATCGGGGCGCTTTCCGCCGCCGGTGGCGCGACGTCGTGTGCGGGGTCGTGTGCGGGCGCTTCGGGAAGGGTTCCGAAGTGTTCGGCGGTGGCGGCGGAAAGCGCGTCGACGAGGGCGCGCTCATCGGTGAACTCGGCTTCCATCTGCTCGATACGGCGTTCGGCGCGCCAGTGCAGGACGCGGTCCCATGCCGAGGACACCCCGAATGACTTGTCCGTGGTCAGGGTGTAGTTGACGGTGACGAGCGCGAGACCGATTGCCCCCGCCCACCAGGGCCAGTAGCTCATGCGGGACCTCTCATCCAATTGGCGAGCCGTGTCCACCAACGGCGCGTGGGTTCTTTCCGCCGGGACCGCGCGAACGGGTCGTCTCGGCGCTGCGCGGCCCATGAGCGGGGTTCGGGCGGCCGGGGCGGTGGTGCTTGTCGCGGAGGCGGCGGTGCCTGTCGCGGAGGTGGGGGTGCCTGCCCGAGCTGGCTCGAGCCGAACCGGTCGAGGTGGTGTGCCTGCTTCCCGTTGGGCAGGAGCGAGATCGGCACAGGCTTGCCCTCGAGTGCCATCTTGTACCGGGCGCAGTCAAGCCAATGGTCCTGGCTGTCGCAGTAATGGTTCCGCCAGCCACGCAAACTCGTATTCAGCAGCGGAAAGAGGGGACAACCGGCGATGTGTGAACAGGGCACGCCGCTCCGATCCGACAGACGTACGCCACCTGGTCGAGATAGATGGCCTGGGCACACTCTGGTCGTTGACCAATTCGGATAGTGATCTTAACTGACACGATCCGGCATGGTCATGGATTCGGAGACGGCCAAGCACTCTGCGTGTCTTCGGGCAACTCTTTTCGCATGTCAGTGGCCAGTTACATCATTTTGAGGACTGTCCACGGACCCGTACGATGCATTGCCGGTCGGTAATGTGGGTCGTCGGCGACGACGGTCTCGGCAGCCCGCCAGAGCCAGGCGGCGCGACCGGGCGCGATGTACGCGTGCAGATCGCCGATGACCGTGTCGGTGTGGAGGCTTCCGGCCGAGCGGTACGAGGCGAGGACGTCATCGACGGAGGCGCCGAGATAAAGGCAGATAGTCGCCTTTCATCGTCGACCGCGGTAACGACGAAGGCGTCAACATCAATGGACGAGAGCAGTTCGGCCCGGCCTTGATGAACCCGCCCAGGTGAAGCGCCGAAGATTAGGTCTCGACACCGGGGAAGGCGCGCAGTGCCAGGTCGACGACGCGAGCCAGATCTTCGCGCGTGGCTCCGGCGGCGGCATGTACGGCCAATCCTTCGGAGACGGTCGTGATGTAGCGGGCGAGGTTGTCCGGGTCGTTTCCAGGTGCCAGATCGCCTTCTTGGAGCGCTCGGCGGAAACGGTCACGCATCGCCTCTTCTCCCGCTTTGCGGGCGCGTGCCAGCGTCACGGAGACGTCGGCGTTGGCCGGGCCACAGGACAGGCCGCTCTGGATGGAGAAGCATCCGGCCGGCCGGCCGGGCGCGGTCACGGCCTTGATGTTCTCCCGCAGAAAGATCTCGGCGACCTGCCGCGCCGTCGGGGCGGCCAGCGCCTCACGTGCGTAGGCCATGTCGATCTCGGCGTACCGGGACAGCGCCCGGTCGAACAGGTCCCGCTTGTTGCCGAAGGCCTTGTACATGCTGGTCTTGTTGATGCCCATGGCCTCCGTGAGGTCACTGAGCGAGGCGCCCTCGTAGCCCTGGCGCCAGAACACCTCGACCGCGCGGTCCAGCGCCTGGTCGAGGTCGAAACCGCGCGGCCGGCCGATGACGGGCCGCTGAGTGGCGCTCATGCCCTCATGATAGCCACTCCGCAACCGCTCGGTACACAAGTCCTGCGCGGTGTGCTAGCTTCCATTGCGTACCGAACGGTACCTAAATTGTGCCAGGTAAATGGGGAGATAGACCAATGGATTCGCTCGAGAACAAGACCGCGATCGTGACCGGCGGCACCACCGGAATCGGACTGGCCGCCGCCCGGCGGCTGGCGGCGGAGGGCGCGTACGTCTTCGTCACCGGCCGACGCGAGGCGGAGCTGGACGCGGCGGTGGAGAAGATCGGCCCCAGCGCCGTCGGCGTGCGGAGCGACGTGTCGGACCTGGCGGACCTCGATCGCCTGTACGCGACGGTGGAGCGGCAGGGCCGCCGGGTGGACGTGCTGTTCGCCAACGCCGGCGGTGGCTCCTTCGCGTCGCTGGAGCAGGTGACCGAGGAGCATTACGACCAGACCTTCGACATCAACGTCAAGGGCACGCTGTTCACCGTGCAGAAGGCGCTGCCGCTGCTCAACGAGGGTGCGTCGGTCATCCTGACCTCCTCCACCGCCGCCAACAGCGGCGCCGAGGCGTTCGGCGTCTATGCCGCCACGAAGGCCGCCATCCGCTCTTTCGCCCGTACGTGGGCCAACGAGCTCAAGGGGCGCGGCATCCGGGTCAACGCGATCAGCCCCGGACCCATCGACACACCCGGCATCACCGGCCTGGCCCCCGACGAGGAACAGGCCGGACAGCTGAGGGACTTCCTCACCGGCCAGGTACCGCTCGGCCGGATGGGCCGGCCCGAGGAGGTCGCCGACGCCATCGCGTTCCTGGCCTCCGACCGGAGCAGCTTCATCACCGGCATCGACCTGTACGTCGACGGTGGCCTCAACCAGATCTGAGCGATCCGCCGGACGGGCGGGCCTCAGCCGGGCAGCGTGCTGACCTCGCCGCCGTCGGCGAAGAGGATCGCGCCGTTGACGTAGCTGCTCGTGGGGCCGGCGAGGAAGGCGACGATCTCGGCGATCTCGCGGGGCTCCCCCGCCCGGCCCCGGGCATTGACCCGGTCCAGTACGGCGAGCTTGTCGCCGAACATGGCGGAGGTGCCCTCGGTCCTCACCGGGCCGGGTGAGACGGTGTTGACCCGTACCCCGCTGCCGCCGAACTCGGTCGCCCAGTAGCGGGTGAGGATCTCGACGCCGGCCTTGGACGCTCCGTGGGCGGCACCGATCGGCGCGGGTGTCCTGGCGGCGCTGGACCCGATCGTGATGACCACACCGTGCCCTCGCTCGGCCATGGCCGGAACGAGCGCGCCGACCAGGAGGAACGGCGCTCGGGTGTTGACCGCGATGTGCCGATCGAACCCGGCGGCGTCGGTCTGCGCGGTCGGCGTGAAGTGGTAGACACCCGCGCCGTTCACCAAGATGTCCACCTCACCCGCCTCCGCGGCCAGCCGCAGTGTGTCCTCGGCGTCGGCCAGGTCCGCGGCGACGAACCGGGCGGATCCGCCGCCCTCCGCGATCTCCTTGACGACGGCGTCACCGCGGGCCTGGTCCCTGCCGTGCAGGACGACGCTCGCGCCCTGTTCGGCCAGGCGCTCCGCCACGGCACGGCCGATGCCCGAGGTCGCTCCGGTCACCAGGGCGATGCTGCCCCGCAAGGGCGTGCTGGCACTCATAGGGATCCCTCTTTCCTGTTCACGTGGGTGCGTACGCGGCCGGGTCGCCGGAGGACGCACACCTTCCGCCAGAACTATGCACGACAGATGTTCTGCTCGCAAGAACATCTGTCGTGCCGCATGGTGCGGTAGGTTGGCGGCGTGAGCGCTTCGACTTCAGCCGCCGGCCCCGGACTCGAAGGGGATCTGGGGTGGGCCATCCGCATGGTCTCCTCGGCCTTCCACCGAGTGGCCACCAGTTCCGTCGAGGACCTGCCGGGTGGGCCGAGGGGCTATCTGGTCCTGGTCGCCCTGGCGTCCGGCGAACCGCCGTCCCAGCTCGCCCTCGCCCAGCAGGTGAACCTCGATCGCACCGTCACGACGTACCTGCTCGACGATCTCGAGGCGCTTCAGCTGATCACCCGCCGGCCCGACCCCCGCGACCGGCGGGCACGCCAGGTCCTGATCACCGAAGAGGGCCGCGCCGAGCTCGAACGCACTCAGCGGCGCCTCACCCTCGCCGAGGAGCGCCTGCTGGCCGACCTCGACGAAGACGACACCCGCCGGCTACGCCTCCTGCTGACCCGCGTGGCCCAGACCGCCCAACGCGAGGCGCTGACCCCCGAGACCGACTGCTGAGTCTTCCGGCGACGGTGAGGTCCGCATCCGACTCGCGCTGATCCGGTCTTCGCGTCGAGCGCGGCCTGCCAGGGGATCGGCGTCGTGTTGCCGCCGGTGACCGGATCGAACGCCGGATAGCCGCCGGTCTCCCAGATGACCGTGACGCCCCAGGAGCGGAGGCGGGTGATGTTCTGCACGAACGCGGGGTGGGAGGTGTGCGCCCGGTTCGACGCCGGGATCGCCGCGATGGGCAAGCCGAGGCCGATGCCCTCCACGAGGATCCCGAGGGCGAGGGTGTCGCAGATCCCCGCGGCCCACTTGTTGATCGTGTTCACCGTCGCGGGCGCGACGATCACCGCCTCGGCCGGCGGCAGAACGTCCGGCTCATCCGGATGCTTGTACTCGCCGACGGATCTACGGAGGGCCGGCGATCCCCCGCCCCCGGCCCCGGATACCGACCGCCGCCGGTCGTCAGCCCGGCAGGCGGCGTGGTCGTGGTTCCACGAACTCCCAGCCCATCGCCCTGCCACCGGCCAGTAGTTCCTCGACCGGCGGGTTGCGGGTCTCGTGCGTCGGCATGCTCGGTACCGTCGCCGGTTCTCCCAGGTCCTCGAAGAACTTCTCGAACCCGGCCGTAAGACACGGCTCAGACCTCCTCGGTGACCAGCACGGTGCGTACGCCGGGCACCTCGGGGGCGGTCCACACGGACTCCACGTCGGCCAGCGGAAGCGCACGGGCGGTGACCGCGATCCCGCCGCGGTCGATCTCGTCCACCAGCGCGGGCAGCTCCTCCAGGTAGGCCCGGGCGGACACGGCGCCCTGGCCGTTGCCCTGCAGCCGGAAGTTCGCCGAGCGCAGGGCGACGGAGGGCAGCTCGACGGTGGGACCGGCCATCGCGCCGATCTGGATCCAGTTCAGCTCACGACCGCGGTCCGTACGGCCGAGCAGCAGCGCCATGATCGCGGAGCCGGCCGGCCTGCCCCACAGGTAGTCGATCACCAGGTCCACCTCGGAGGCCGCCTCGGCCAGGGAGGCGTAGGTGTCGTCGGTGAGCGCGACCGTGGCGTCCGCGCCGATCTCCGGCAGCAGGGCGAGGCGGCCCTGGTCGCGTCCGGCGCCGACCACTCGTCCGGCGCCGAGTCGCTTGGCGACCTGGATCGCCATCTGACCGGCATTGCCGGTGGCGCCCAGGATCAGCACCGAATGGCCGGTACGGATCGGCACCCGCCGGCGCAGCGCGACCCAGGACGACATGGCCGGATTCATCGCGGCGGCGATCTTGACCACGTCGACACCGTCCGGCAGCGGGACGCACCGGCGCGCGTCGACGACGGTGCGGGTGGCCATCGGGCCGGTCAGCTCGTCGTCGGCCACGAAGTAGACCAGGTGGCCGTCCGGGAGCCGGCCGACGCCGTCCACGCCGGGGACCATCGGCAGCTCGCCGGTGCTGGTGTAGTGCCGGCCGGAGGCTCCGGTACGGACCCGGGGGTGCAGTCCGGCGGCGAGTAGGTCGAGGACCACCTCGTCCTCGCCGGCGGGTGCGGGCAGATCGTAGGACTCGTAGCGGGGCGGGTGGTCGAACGAGCGGACAACGGCGGCGTTGATCTCCATCATCGCTTCCTCTGGTCAGGGGTGCAGGACGACCTTGATCGCGCCGGCGGACCGGTCGGCGGCCACGCGGAACGCCTCGGCCGCGTCCGCCAGCGGGAAGCGGTGCGTGATGACGGTCTCCGCGATCACGGGCTGGTCCGCCAGCATCGCGGCCACGTCGGCGAACTCTCGGCGGCCGTCGCAGTGGTCGTACGCGACGGCGTTGATGTAGCTGAGTTCCTTCACCAGGCTCGCCGGGCCGGGGAACGTGGCGGTCTCGAAGTACACGGCGACCACGACGACACGGCCGCCCGGCCGGGCCAGTTCGGCACATCGGGCCAGCGCGGCCGGGCCGCCGGCCGCGTCGATGACCACGTCGTACCGCCCGTGCGGGAGCCCGGCGCCCAGCTTCTCGGCGGCGCGCTTCTGGTGCTCGTGGCGTGCCTCGACGTCGGCCTCGAATCCCATCCGGCGGGCGGCCGCGACGGCCAGCAGGCCGACGGATCCGCCGCCCACGACGGCGACGCGTTCCCCGGCGACCAGCCGGGCCCGGCGTACCCCGTGCCAGGCCACCGAGCCCGGCTCGACCAGGCACGCGTCCTCCACCGGCAGCATGCCGGGGAGCGGGAGCAGGGTGAACTCCGGTACGACGATCTCCGTGGCCATCCCGCCGTCCCGGAAGATCCCCAGCACGCCGTGCCCCTCGGTGTCACAGCGCTGGACGTTGCCGCTCGCGCACTCCGCGCAGCTGCCGCAGTAGAGCGAGGGCTCGATCGCCCAGGCCCGGCCGTCCGGAGTGGTTCCGGCCGACTCGTGCCCGTACGTGAAGTCGCGCATCCCCAGGGCGGCTAACGACACGTCGGTGCCGCAGATCCCGGCAGAGGCGATGCGCAACCGCACGCCCGGCCCGGATGGCTCGTCGACCGTGACGGCGCGCATCCCGTATTCGGTGTTCCTGACCGCGAGCATTGCTGTCTCCTCGATGACGTACACTAAGCGATCGATGTTCACTTAGGCTAAGTGAACGCAGTTTGCTCCGCAAGAGAAGGGTTCGTATGGATGACGCCGCGCCGATCCGGGCCGGCTCAGCGGCCTGGTGGATCGCCCGGACCGAGAACGCCGACGACCGCCCGCGGCGCCGGCGGATGCTGTCACTCGTTCTGATCGCCGACACCGCGTTGTCCCTGCTGGACACCGAGGGCGCGGAGGCGCTGACCATGCGTCGTCTCGCCCAGCGGCTCCAGTGCAGTCAGGCCGCGCTGTACCGGCACGTCACCAGCCGGGACGAACTCCTGGTCGTCGCCATGGACCGGGCCGTGGTGCTGGGCCTGCCGTCACCGCCCGAGGGCCTGGACTGGCGGCGGACCGCGGAATGGCAGGCGCACGCGTTCCGCGATTTCCTGCTCGCGCATCCGGCACTGGTCGCGTTCATGCGCGGTACCGAACGACTGAGCCCGAGCTCGCTGGCCGGCCTGGAGTTCGCACTCGGCCAGTTCACGGGCATCGGCCTGAGCCTTCGCGAGGCGTACGCGACGGCGTCGGCGTTCGCCACGTTCGTGGTGGGCTCGGTGCAGTTCAACCTGGGCGTGGACACCGCGGACCCACAGGAGCAACGGATGCGCCAGAGGCTGTACGAGGGCCTGGACCCGCACCGGCACCCGATCATGGTCGCTCACGCCGAAGAACTGTCCCGCATGGGCAGCCGGGAGGAGTTCGAGTTCGGCCTGGCCGCACTGCTGGACGGCGTCGAGGCCCGGATAGCGCGCTGAGCCCGCCGGGATGAAGCGCGGCCGAAGCGGACGTGAAGCCGACGGGACCTTGACTTAGGGCGTCACCGGGAGTGCGTACACACTCCCCCCTTCGTCAGAAAGGAATCGCCGACATGCTCGGAACACGGACGGCCCCGGCGGGTAGAAAGTCATTGGCGCTGGCCATCGCCGCCGGCGCCGCCACGACGGTGGCGGCACTCACGGCGGTCGCCCCCGCGGCGCACGCCGCCACGCGGACGACCGCGAAGACCGTCGCCGCCGACAACTGCTGGAGCGCCAGCGGGCACTGGTGGTGCCACAACAGGGCCGGGGCGCCGGTCTGGTCGCGGGGAGACAACCCCGTCGTGGTCGGGTACATGAACACCACCACGAGCTGGTTCAACTGCCGCAAGGAAGGCGCGAAGAACAACAACGGTCCGCATCCGAACCGATGGGAGTGGACCGAGGCCGACAACGGCGCCTGGGGCTGGATGAAGGACTCGGACATCATCAGCGAGACCAACCCCCTGCCCGGCCTGCCCTGCCCCTGATGGCCCGGTCGACCTGATCGGATCGATGTCCCATGAGGCTCCGCCTCCGTCAGCGGGGCGTCATGGGCATATCCGCCGGAACTTCTCGCCCGGCATGTAGCGCTCCCACTCGGCACGCGAGAGGGAGCGGCCCACCTCGGCGCACACGGTGGCGACGGGATCCGCGGGGAGGCCGACGTTCCACAGCCGCGTGGTCCGGTCGTTGCCGACGGTGGCGATCGTGCGTCCGTCCGGGCTGTACGCCACTCCCTCGATCGAGCGGGTGTGGCCGGTCAGAGCGGGCCCGATCTGATGGTGGGTCCGCAGATCCCACAGGCGCAGGGTGCCGTCCGCGGAGCCGGTGGCGAGAGTCGTACCGGCCGGGCCGAACGCGATCGCGAAGACCCTGTCGGTGTGGCCGGTCAGGGCCCCTCCGATCTGCCGGTGACGCGCGACGTCCCACAGCCGTACGGTGCCGTTCCCGGCCGTGGTGGCCAGGGTGCGGCCATCCGGGCTGAACGCCAGATCGTCGAAACCGAAGCCGTCGGTGGCGGCGGGCAGCGGGGCTCCGATCCGGCGGCGGGACGCCACGTCGAAGAGCCGCACGGCGCGATCGTCGCCCGCCACGGCCACCGTGGAGCCGTCGGGGCTGAACGCCACCGCCGAGATGGAGTCACCGGGCACCGTGATGCGAGGCCCCGTCTCGCGGCGGCCCGCGACGTCCCAGAACCCGGTGGACGGACCATGCTGGAACGCGAGGAGCCCGCCGTCGGGGCTGAAGACCACTTTCCAGTCGTCCTTGTTCGAATAGACGGGAACACCGATCTGGCGCTGGGTGGCGGTGCTCCACAGCCGTACGGTGCCGTCGGTGCTCGCCGTGGTGAGCGTCCTCTCGTCGGGACTGAACCGCATCGCGTAGACATGGGACGCGGGACCGTCCGCGGATCGCAGATAACGGCCGACCTGACGCTGGGTCGCCGCGTCCCAGAGCCGCACGGCGAGATCCGCGTCGCTCGCGGCGGCGTCCACCCGGGGACCGGCGGCGGCCAGCGTTCTTCCCCCCGGGCCGAAGGCGACGTCCGAGAGGGCGGGCATCGTGGCGCCGACCTGCCGGTAGACCGCCGGGTCCCACAGCCACACCACGCCGTCCTCGCCGGCGCCCGCGAGAAGTCTCCCGTCAGGACTGTACGTCACCTGCTCGATCGGTTGCCGTTTGTCGGCGAGCGCGGAACCCACCGGCCGGCGATCGGCGGTGTCCCACAGCCGGGTGAAGCCGGTGGCTCCGGCGGTGACGATTCTCTTCCCGTCGGGGCTGAAGGCCACGTCGTGGAAACCGCGGAAGGCGCCCGTGCCGTCCGGATCCCGCAGGGCGCCGCCGACCTGGTCGTGGGTGGCGAGATTCCACAGCCGCGCGGTCCCGTCCGCACTCGTGGTGGCGAGAGTGGTCCCGTCCGGGCTGACGGAGAGGGCGCGGACATCGCCGGTGTGCCCGGTGAACGCGTCCCCGACCTGGCGGTGCGTCGCGGTGTCCCAGAGCCGCGCGGTGTCATCGGCGCCGGCGGTGACCAGGCGTTTCCCATCCGAGCTGAACGCCACCGCGTTGACCGCCCGGGTGCCATCAGACCGGGCGGGACGGCCGATGGTGTCCCCGCTCTGCCGGCGTGCGGCCACGTCCCATACCTGCGTGGTGCCCTCGTAGCCCGAGGTCGCGAGAGCCCGTCCGTCCGGGCTGAACGCCATCGCCTGCACCGACTCCGTGGTGGCGAGTGAGGGGCCCAGCGACCGGTGCGTGGACACGTCCCAGAACTCGACGGTCCGGAAGCAGGCCGTCGCCAGGACCTTCCCCGAGGGGCTTAAGGCCATGGCGAAGCCCGCGGCGCAGCCGAACTTCGCGGCGACGATCGGCGGGGCGAGTGGCCGGCGCGACGCGACGTCCCACAGCGACACGAGCCCGTCATCGCTCCCAGCCGCGATGACCGAGCCATCAGGGCTGAAGGCCAGCTGGGTGATGGGTCCGCCCGGTCCGGACAGAGTCCCCCGGCCCGGGCGGACGGCCACGTCGAGCAGGCGGAAACGGGCCTCCGGGGTGGGCGCGGTACGCCACGCCGCCACGGCCAGCAGCGCGGAGGTCTCCGGATCGCCGGCCGCCTCGCTCTGCGCCGCCAGCTGACGGGACACCGCCAGGCGCCGCTGGTGATCGGCATTACGCGCGGTGACGATCGCGGCGCCGGCCGCGACGAGGGCGAGAGCCGACAGCACCGCCAGGCCGGCCATGACCAGGCCCCGGCGGCGGCCTGCCCGCCGCGCCGCCTGCGCCGACGCGGCGACGAAGCCCTCCGCGGTGGGACCGGGCGGCGGAAAGCTGTCGGTGTCGCGGCTCCAGCGGGACCGGGAGTCCTGTACGCACAACAGCCGGGCTCCGCGGTAGAGGTAGGCCGGGTCGCGATGGTTCTCGGCCCACTGCGCGGCGTCCTCGACGAGCCGGTCGTACACCACCTGCGCGGTCAGGTCGGGTTCGAGCCACTGCCGGAGGGCCGGCCAGGTGGTCAGGAGCACGTCATGGGCGATCTCGGCGGTGTCCTCGTACAGGGTCAGCAGGCGCTGGGCGGCGAACGCGGAGAGCAGTGCCTCGACCCGGTCCCGCCGTTCCGGCGTGTGCGCGGACGCGGCGGCATGGATCTCGGCCAGCGTCGCCCTGCGCCGCGCCACCCGGCCGCCGACGGTGATCAGCGTCATCCGCCGGAAGATCCTCAGCGCGGTCTTGCGGTCCTCGGCCGGCATCCTGGCGAGGATCGCGTCGGCCGTACGGCGCACGGAGTCGCGGACCCGGCCCGACTCCTCGTATCCCCGGATGGTCAGCAGGCGTTTCTCGCGTCGCTGATAGGTGTTGAGCAGAGCCTGCGAGAGCAGGGGCAGGGTCCCGGCCGCGTAACGGTCCCCGCCGGACGGCTCGACGCGCAGTTCGCCCAGGATGGTCTCCACCAGACCGCACTCGATCTCCAGTCCCGCGGCGGCCGCAGGGCCGGTGATGGCCAGCCGGAGGTCCTCCTCCGCCATCGGCTCGACGATGACCTGCCCGTCCTGGATGGCCTCGGCGAACTGCGGGTAGGCCGCGCATCGGTCCCAGTAGTCCGCGCGCACACCGACGACGACTCCGGCTCCGTGCGGCCCGTCCGCCAGAGCGTGCAGGTTTCTCACGAACGCCTGGCGCTCTCCCTCGTCGGTGACCAGGGTGAACAGTTCCTCGAACTGATCCACGACCAGCAGGAGGCGCTCGGGGTGCGGCTCCTCGCGTAACCGCTCCAGGACCGTCTCGGCGCGCCCGCCGTACACCTCCGCCAGGACGTCGGCGAGCGTCGTCGACGGTGTCGACGTCGGCGTGAGGAGCCGGCGCGGCCAGTGCTCCGATCCGGCGACCGGCAACAGGCCCTTCGCCGTCGCCGGCATCAGCCCCGCCCGTAGCAACGACGACTTGCCCACGCCCGAGGCACCCGAGACCAGCAGGATGGATCCGTGCTCCTCGATCCGTGGCCCTAAGCGTCCGAGGAGGTCGCGGGTCGCCCGCGCGCGGCCGAAGAAGAACTCGGTGCTGTCGGCCTCGAACGGCGCCAGGCCCTGGTACGGGCACGTGCCGTCGTCGCCGGACGGCGGCGGCGCGGCACCCCTGTTCGCCGCCGGCCGGTCGTCCCCGTCGCCCATGACCCTCATTCTGGCCATTCGTTGCTACTTCGACCAATCGTCCGATCCCGTTCTGATTCGTCCGAACCGTTGCTGAACAGCCGGAACGTCCCTTCGATAGGCGTACGGATCTCGCCGGCGGAGGGGGTCCGGTGAAGACAGGGGACCGCCATCGACACCAGGCACGGGGTACATGAACAACGGAGAAATCACAGGGGCCGGCGGCAGCGAGCCGCGAACGCTGTCCGTCGGGCTACTCGGACCCTTCACCGTGGCGGTGAACGAACGCCCGGTCTCCCTCACGGCGGGCAGGTTGCGCGCCCTGCTGGCAGCGCTGGCGCTGTCGGCCGGCCGGGTCGTGTCGGTCGATCACCTGGCGGCAGGGGTGTGGGCGGATGAGGACTCACCCGCCAACGTCCGTAGAAGCGTGCAGACCTACATGGCCCGGCTGCGAAGCGCGCTCGGGGCCGGGGCGATCGGTTCGACGCCCGCCGGCTACGTCCTGCGTACCGATCCCGAACGCGTCGACGCCCTGCGGTTCGTCCGGCTGCTGAACGCCGCGTCCGCCGCGCCCGACGGCGTGGCGGGACGGCCGCGGCTGGTGGAGGCGCTGAAGCTGTGGCGCGGCACGCCGTTCGAGGGCGTGCCGTCCGGCCTGCTGGAGAAGTCGGAGGCCCCGTGGTTGCTCGAGCGGTACCTGACCGCGCTGGAGTGGCGGCTCGACCTGGACATCTCCGCGGGACGTCACGGCGACCTGGTGGTGGAACTGTGTGAGCTGACCGCTCGGTATCCGCTGCGCGAGTCACTCTGGGCGCGGCTGCTCGTCGTCCTCGACCGCTCCGGCCGCCGGGCCGACGCACTCGCGCGGTACGAGACCATGCGAACCCGGATCGCCACTGAGCTCGGTGTGGATCCCGATCCGACACTGCAGCGGATCCATATCGACCTGCTGACACGAAGGACACCGCTCGTTTCTCGACGCTGCCCGGTCTGCCCGGTCCAGGGAAGCTGATTACGGAGCGGTTCCCGAAGTCCGTGAGCAGTCGAAAGGCGTTCCGCGCCGCAGTTTGCCGAACTATTTGCATCCGCTAGAAAGGTCATCGATAACGCATGGGAATTCATATCGGAAGGCCCTGGTAAGTTTTCCCCGACACGCCAGAAGGCCGCCGGCAGGCGGAATCATCCAGGCGAAAGATCCGGATAAATGCGAGCTGATCTCGTTCATGCCTTCCGCAGATCGACCACGTACTCCTTCTTGGCGGTCGTCCTGGTGGCCGGCCTCCTGCCGTTCACGGCCACGGCGGTGCTCGCCTCCGAGGCGCCGCGCACCTCAAGGCTCAGGCGCGGGCGGTGGTGGCTCTGGCGCACAACGGGTCGGTCACTCTCGACACCGAGACCATCACCACGGCCATCTGCCAGCCCGTTCCCATGATGGGACCGCCGGGCCCTGTCGCCGGTCTCACGTTGATCGGCCTGGCCGCACCACGCCGCCGCCGGCGGCGAAACCGCCGACCCCCTGCACGCCAAAGCCGAATTCCACATAACCGTCACCTGTCATCACATCGGCCGACGCGGATCCAATCTTCTGCCTCGTTTTTCGGCAAGGTGGTTGTTCAATGATACTTCCCAAGAGCATGGCGATCGCTGTCGCCGGAGGTGTCACTTTCGCCTCATGCGCGGCTATTCCTGTTGGTTCCGCAGCGGGTACAGCCGAAAAAGTCACCTCAAATGGTGACTGCTGCCGGCACCGCAATGGTCGATCGAGCAGCCGCAACGTCAATCACGACCGTCACCGGAAACGAGTCGCGGCCAGAGTCCGCAACGGCAACTCCAACGCGGCCGACGCGCGGCAGCGCTGTGAAGACCCCGACCTCGGCGCCGTCACCGCCCCACTGCCCACCTCACCGGCACCGCCGGGTGATCCGACCGCTGCGGCGATGCAGGCGTACCTGGAGGGTCTGGCCGCGAACGGGTTCACCGGATCGGTGCTGGTGCTGCGGCGTGGACAGGTGCTGGCGCGCTTCGCCGCAGGTGAGGCCGACGAGGAGAACCACATTCCCGTCCGTACGGACACCGTCTTCCGGCTCGCCTCGGTCACCAAAGAGTTCACCGCGATGCTCCTGCTGAAGCTGCAAAGCTGTGGCGTGCACCTGGACGACCCGGTCTGCCCGTATCTCATCCCGAGATTCATCGACGCCTGCCCGGAGGCGTGGCTGCCCATCACGCTCCGCCAGACCGTCACCCACACCTCGGGCATCCCCGACATCCAGGGGCTGCCCGACTTCTACCGCCTGCTCTCGCAGCCGACGACGACCCGGGCGCTCATCCGGCGGTTCATCAACCTGCCGTTGGACTTCCCGCCCGGCACCAGCTGGAAGTACACCAACTCCGGTTTCATCCTGGCCGGCGCGATCATCGAGACGGTGACGCACAAGCCGTACGGTGCGGCACTGCGCGACGAGATCGCCGGCCCGCTGAACCTCCGGCACACCGGCTACAGCCGCGGAAACCCGCCCCCCGGGTACGCGAAGGGCTACTTCACACTCGGTTCACCCGCTCCGCCCACCAACGGCTCCCAGGCGTTCTCCGCGACCGGCATCTACTCCACCACCGACGACATCGCCCGCTGGGACCGATCGTTCGGCGCGTACCTGGTCGCACCGCCCGCCATCGTCAGGCAGGCGTTCACGCCACAGGCACCGTGCCCGCCCGCCGGCTGCCTCAACCTGCCGTCGAGCGCGTACGCCTTCGGCTGGATCCTCGACCGGCTCGACGGGCACCGGCTGATCTACCACCCCGGCCTTCTCCAGGGCTACGCCGCGAGCAACATGTACCTGCCCGACGAGGACATCGAGGCGGTCGTCCTCAGCAACGTGGAGGCCACCAACAGCAACGGCATCGCCCGCCACCTCGCCACGCTGGCCCTGGAGTCCTAGACAGGTACTCGGTCAGGGCCGGCCGTCGGCGTAGACGGTGAGGTCCGAGATGACGTACGTCGCGGGGTCCAGTTCGTCGAGGTCGTCGGCGACCCACGGATCCCGCGTGGTGATCGCGCGAAGGCCCGTGCCGTACGCGGCCGGGCCCACGGACTCGCGGCGCGGCCGGGCCGGAGCGGTGGGCCGGTAGAAGGCCTCCGGTGCCTCGCTCAGCCGTTCGGGCCGTGCGCCGCCGCCCGCGCCGAAGACCGCGAAGCGCCGGTCGCCGTCGGCCGCGTAGTGCGGGAGGGCGTGGTAGCCGCGGACGAGGAACCCGAGCCGGTCGGCGAGACTCTGCGCGAGCGCGGCGCACCCCCTCGGATCCTGGCCGTACGGGGCGAGGACGGCGCTCTCGCGGATCTCCGCCGGAAACGCCTCGTAGAGCGCCGCCAGCTCGGCCACCCCGGGGACGTCCTCCCCTGGAGCACCGACCAGCACGATCGGCCGGTGCGGCTCGGCCGGTACGCCGAACCCCAGATCCACCAGCGGCAGTGCCGCGGCACCCGCGACCCGTACCCAGAGTCCCGCCGGTATCGAGGTGACCGTCGTCCCGCGCGAGGGAGCGACGCCGGAGAGCGCCGCCTGCCAGACGGGCGCCGGATACCGGGGCCCGCTCCACTCAGGGTCGTGCCCCGGCCGGAAGCCGACCCATCCCGCACCCGGACCGGCCGAGAACAGCTCGCCGCCGCGCAGAGTGACCAGCTCTCCATCGGGCGCGATCACCTCCAGGCCGAGCCGGTCGGCGAGCCGCCCGGCGAGCGGGTCGGCCCTGGAGGCGTCCGGCCGTGCCATGCGAGGGGCGACCAGGCGAATCCCCCATCCCGCCGGCCCGCCACGGGCGTACGCGTCCGCGTGCACCAGGTCCTGAAGGTCGGCGACCAGCTCGTCGCTCAGCTCGTCCAGCTCGGCCGCGGCGGATCCCTCGACCACGACGATCGTCCGGTACGGCTCGGCGGCCAACGCCGCCGCGTGCCCGGGCTCTGCCGCCGCGGCGTCGGCCGCCCGGACCACGAGCACCGAGCCGGCTTGCACGGCCACGACCTCGCTGCGACGCGTACTCACCAGCATGCCGTCTCCTTCGGTCAGACCACCCTCATCTAGGTGAACGGCCTCCGTACGATCGAGGGTTCAACCCGGGCCGTCGCTGCAGGCGGCAGACATGCGGCACGGCCGGACGGTCAGCACGGCCGGGCTTAAGAAGGCGGCCGAATCCCGGGCCCGGTCGGCCTCATCCGGCCCCGTACACGATCGACGGCGGCACCCTCGCAGGGCATCGTCGCTGGTCAGAGCGGATAAGCGGTCAAACCACACAGATTCGGGCGGAAGGCGCCCCGTACGGCTTCGCCGTTGACCCCTCGTCAGGCCCATCGCAGAATGCGCAGGTCTGCGAGGTCACACGCTTCGGGACCCCGACCTCAGGAGGTTCGCAATGGAAACGGTACGAGCTTGGAAAGACCCGTACTACCGGCGCGGGATGGGCGGTACCGCGCTGATGGAGCATCCGGCGGGCACGGTTTCGATCGTCGAGCCCCTGCAGGCCGAGACCGAGGGCATCGAGGCGCGGTTCTCGACCACGATCCTGACGTGCACCTGCGGGCCCACGCTGGTGTGGTACTGCCCCTGATCGATCGCCGGCGGGGATGGGGGCGCGTGGACGACTGGTTTCCCTGGCAGCGGGCGACGACGCTGGCCGAGCGGCGTACGGATCGGCCGGTCGTGACCGACGAGGAGTTCGGCGGTCTCCGGTACGGCTTCTGGGCCGAACACCTCTGGGTACGCGACGCGGCGATCGCGGAGCGGCTGGGCGCGGCCGGCACGGACCTGGACGGCTTCCGGCGGCTTCTGGGCGAGCGTCCGGACTCCCTGAGCGAACGCCTGGCCGAGACCCCGCTCTGGGCGGAACGCCTCGTCGCCGATCTCGCGGCGAGCGCCCCGGCCGGCGACGAGGCCGGTGGCTTCGGCACCCTCGTCCGTCCGCTGGTGACCGCGGCCCGGACTCGGCTGGCCGGCCGGATCGACGCGATGACCGGCGTCCCGGCTCCGCTGCGGACCCTGCGCGACGTGCTCACCGCCGACGAGCCGCGACGGCGGCTGTCGGAGGCGACCGTACGCACGCTGGTCCTGGAGCTGAACGTCGCACGCGTCGAAGGCCGGCTCACCGGCGGGAGCCGTGAGGAACGGTTCGCCGACTTCTGCCGCGGGCTGGCCGATCCCGCCGTCGCCCGCGGGATCTGGCGTGAGTATCCGGTCCTGGCCCGCTACGTGACCACGGTCCTCGACCGGTGGGTCGATCGGAGCACCGAGCTGGCCGGGCGGCTCGCATGCGACTTCGAGGCGCTGTGCGCGGCCGGGCTGCTTCCCGCGCGGCCCGGGACGCTGACCGGGATCACGGCCGGCGCCGGCGACGTCCACCGGGGAGGGCGGAGCGTCGCGATCGTCTCCTTCGAACGCGCCAGGCTCGTGTACAAACCGCGCTCGCTCCGTGCGGACACCGCCTTCAGCGGCCTCCTGGACTGGTGGAACCGGCGCTCGCCGCGGCACCGGCTGCGGACCCTCGCGATTCTCGATCGCGGGACGTACGGCTGGGCGGAGTTCGCCGACGGGGCGGCCGGGCGCGACCCCGAGGCATTCTACTGGCGGACCGGCGCCCTGCTCGCCTTCCTCTACCTGCTCAGCGCCGTCGACCTGCACTTCGAGAACATCATCGCCAGCGGTGACCACCCCGTCCTGGTCGACCTGGAGGGGCTCTTCCAGAGCGACGTCCTGGAGGTCACGGCCGAGCCGCGCTGGGACGACCACGACCCGGCGGCGCGGCTCATCCGGCGCTCGGTCCTCGCGACCGGGCTGTTGCCGCTCGCGACGCTCGTTCGCGACGAACGGAGCCGTCGCCACCGCGTCGACGTCAGCGGCATCGGTGCGGAGCGGCACCAGATCTCCTGGGCGGAGGTGCTCACGCTCGACGAGCGGGGTACCGACGAGATGCGCATGGTCAAGGACCGGCCGATGATGACCCTGCGGCTGACCAACCAGCCGACCGTGGCCGGTACGCCGGTCGACCCGGCCGACCACCGGGACGCGGTCCTGTCCGGGTTCGCGGCGGCGTACCGGCTGATCGCGTGCCACCGGGACGACCGGGAGTTGCTCCGGGCATGCGAGGGGTTCCGGCACGCGCCACTGCGGGCCATCCTGCGGCCGACACAGCTGTACGCGGGGCTGCTCACCGACGCCCTGCACCCCGACTTCCTGCGCGACGGCCTGGACCGGCTCATCTGCCTCGACCGGCTGTGGAACGGCCTGCCCGACGCCCCAGGGCGGGCCCGGTTGATCGAGAGCGAGATCGCCCAGCTCACCGGCGGCGACATCCCGCTGTTCGAGTTCACCCCCGACGGCCGCGACCTGGTCGGCGGAGACGGCGACCGCGTCACCGGCGTGCTGACCGCCGCCCCGTACGACACCATGCGCGACCGGCTCGCGTCGCTGTCAGAGGAGGACCTGGGGCGGCAGATCCAGATCATCCATGGTGCCTACACCACGCTGCGGATGGACGGCGCGGCCTGGCCGTCCGTCGACGTACGGCTCGGCTCGGCGTCCGCGACGGCGTCCGAGCTGGTCCGGGCCGCGGAAACGATCGCCGGCACCGTGCTGGGCCAGGCGACGCGGGAGGGCGACGCGATCGGGTGGGTCGGCGCCGCACCGCAGGACGACCGGTTCTGGACGCTGCAGAGCGCGGGCGTCGACCTGTACGGCGGACGCCCCGGCATCGGCCTGTTCCTCGCGTACGCCGGCCTGCTGACCGGCGACGAGGAAGCGTGGTCGGCCGCGCGGCTGGTGGCCGACGGCGTGGCACGGGACCTGCGGGCGGTGCTGGAGGAGACGGCGGCGTCGGCACGCCGTACGCCGCTGCGCGCCGGCGCGACCGGCAACCTGATCGGCGGTTTCGGGATCATCGGCGGCTCGCTGTACTTCCTCGCCGCGCTCACGCGGCTGACCGGCGACCGCCGCTGGACCGGAGTCGTGGAGCGCGCGGCCGAGGCGATCGCCGAGTACGCCACGGTCGACCGGCACCTCGACCTGGTCGGCGGCGCGTCCGGCGGCATTCTGGCGCTGCTGGCGGCCGGCGACGTCATCGGCGAACGCCACGCCGCCGGGCTCGCGGCGCGTACGGCGTCGAGCCTGCTGAGCCGGGCGCGGCGGTCGGGCGACGGCACGGTCACCTGGCCGTCGCCGCTGGGCCGCGACGAGATGATGCTCACCGGCCTGTCACACGGCGCGTCCGGCCTGGCCTACGCCTTCGCCGAACTCTTCGCGCGGGTGCCGGACCCTCGTTACGCCGAGGCCGCCGGCCACGCCCTGGCCTACGAACGAAGCCGGTTCGACGCCGGGAACTGGGCGGACCTGCGTGAGGGTGTCGCCGATCCCGCGTACGGGCTCTTCTGGTGCAACGGCGCACCCGGCATCGGCCTGGTCAGGTCCGCCCTGTTGCGACGGCACGGCCGCCTGGACCTTCCCGGCGGCACGGCGGCGCTCGAACGCGAGGCGGAGATCGCCATGGCCACCACGGTGCGTTCGTGCTTCGCCGACACGATGACCGGCCGGCGCACCCACAGCCTGTGCCACGGCGACGTGGGCAACCTCCTCATCGTCCAGGACCACGCGCGGCGCGTCGGCGACGACGACCTGCTCGGCCGATGCTCCCGCGTCGCGCGGACCCTGCTCGACACGGCCGCCGCGAGCGGCTGGAGCTGCGGCGTGCCACTCGGCGTCCCCACGCCGGGACTCATGTGCGGGCTGTCCGGCATCGGCCTCGGTCTCCTGCGCGCCGCCTTCCCGAGCGAGGTGCCGGACGTCCTGCTCCTCCAGACGTGACGGGCACGGGAGCGTCGCCGCCATCACCGCCGATGCCGCTGGCCTGACGGAGTGCGCGACGGTGCGGCGCTCTGACGAGCCGGGGGTGATCCCGCAGTCGGCTGTTCGTCGCCGACGCAGCCTCGATCGTCAGTCGAGGCCTTCGATGATGCGGAAGTCGCGCTCGACGCCGTCGGCGAGTACGGCCAGCGCCTCCTGGTAGGCCGCACTCGCATGTGCGGCGACCGCCTGTTCGAAGCTGTCGAACTCGATCAGGACGGTGCGCTCGGCGATTCCGGCGTCGTGTGCGACGATCCGGCCGCCGCGGGCGAGCGGCCGCCCGCCTGCGGCCTTGACGGCTGGACCAGCCAGCTTGTTGTAAGCAGCCAGCTTCTCGGGGTCCGCAATGGTGCGGTAGGCGCTGACCCAATAACCCTTGGCCACGGAACCTCCAGTGTTGGGATGAGTGCATTTGACTTACGGGTTGGTCTCGGGTGAACGTCGGCGGGCGAGGGCGAGGGCGAGGCTGGCCATCGTAGTGATCGCCATCGCGGCGACGCCGACGAGCGCCGCGGTCGTGTAGGCGTCGTCGTTCGGGAAGAGGCGGCCCGTAACGGTGCCGGCGGCCAGGACCAGACCGCCTATGGCGCTGCCCAGGGAGTACCCGACGCTGCGGACGACGTAGTTGAAGCTCATGGCGCTCGACGTCTCGCTCTTGGGGGTGACGGCCAGGATGACGCCGGGCATGGCGGCCGAGAAGCTGCCGACGCCGAAGCCCAGCACGCCCATGGCCGCGAGCAGTTCGGCCAGGTTGGACCGGGCGGTGGCGAACAGGACGAACCCGCCGCCGACGATGACGGCGCTGCCGGCCAGGAGCAGGGGGCCGTCGATCCGCGTCCGGACCCGCGGCGTGAGCTTGCCGGCGACGAACCCCAGCACAGAGAACGGGATGAGGACCAGCCCCGCCACGAAGGTGGTCAGTCCGAAGCCGTAGCCGGCGCTGTGCGGCGTCTGCGCGTAGCGGGTGATGAGCGTGAGCAGGAGGTACATGCCGCTCCCGCCGACGAACATGGCGATGTTCGCCCCGGCGACCGCCGGGTGCCGTACCGCCCGGACGTCGACCAGGGGCGTCTTGGTTCGCAGTTCGGAAACGGTCCAGGCGCAGAGCAGGAGTACGGCGGCGACGGCAACGGTCACCGCCACGGCGAGGTGTCGGCTCCACAGGCTCCTCTCGCCGGCCAGGAACAGGACGAGGAGCAGTCCACCCGCCAGGACGAGCGCACCGGCCACGTTCACGTGAGCGGAGCGGCCTTCGGGAGCTGCGGGCATGGAGCGCCACGCGGTCACGAAGGCGATGGCGGTGACGAGCAGGCCGAGGCCGTAGGCGGCCCGCAGTCCGCCGAACTCGGCGAGCAGCGCGGCCAGCGGGTAGCCGACGCCGACTCCGATGATGGAGACCACCGAGATCAGGGCGATCGTGGCCGCGCTGCGCTCCTCGGGAAGATGGTCGCGGGCCACACCCATCATCAGCGCCGTGAGACCGAGTCCGACGCCTTGGGCCGCTCTGCCCACGAGCAGCCAGGCGAACGGCAGCGGCAGCACGGTGAGCGCGCTGCCGGCGACGACGATCGCCAGCGTGGCGAGAATCGTGGCCCGCCGGTGCGGACCGGCTCCGAGCCGGCCGAGGACGGGTGTGGCGACGGCGCCGCTGAGCAGGGCGATGGTCAGCGTCCACTGCGCGCTGTCGAGGGAGACGTGGAACGTGGTCGCCACGCTGGTGATGAGCGGCGTCCCGAGGCTGGCGACCGCCGCCACGACCAGGGCGATGAACATCAGGGCGGGGACCAGAAGACGTGCCTCGGAACGTGTCAGGGCAGTGCTCATGGGCTGGTCATGAGCCTGAGCCGCGGTCACCGGTCCGACTCCTGTCGGGCGTGACTTTCGAGCTCCGCCAGATGCAGCAGCGCCGGGAGGGCTGCCGCCAAGGCCTCGACCTCGTCACCGGCGAGTTCGTCGATCAACCGCGCGTACGCGTCGACGCCCGCCTGGCGTCGCGTCCGGACGTACGACGCGCCGGCCTCGGTCAGGCACACCAGCGTGACCCGCTTGTCGGAGGGATCACCCTTCCGCTCGACCAGCCCGGATTCCTCCATCACCCGGACCAGGACGGTCATCGCGGGCTGGGTGACGCCCTCGGCCGCCGCCAGATCGGTGATCCGTCGCGGGCCGGTCTTGTCGAGGGTGGCCAAGGCGGCGGCGGAGGTCAGGCTCATGTCGCGGGGAAGGCGTCTCACGGCCCTGGTGGCCAGACCGTAGAGGGCTGACCCGATGGCATCGGAAGCGCCGTGCGCGGCGTCTCGGCGACTCACGCCTGAAGCATAGCAGCTTTATATAAACTCTTTATGCATCGTCCCGGGCGCGTCACCGGCGGCGGGTCCTTCGGCAGCGCAGCCGCGGTCGTGAACGCGGTGTTCACCACCGGCCACGGCATCTCGAACTCGCGCGCGGCCTGCCACCACCGTCCGTCCGCAGTCGGCGACCGCTTCCCCGGCCGGGTACGCAACCGCGACCGCGATGGGATCGACGGCAGCGCCTCGGTGAACGTCCTGCGCCGGCACTGCTCGTTGACGCACTGCCATCGGCGCCAGGTCCAGGTCAGGCGGAGGCCGGCGTAACACTGAGTTTCTCCACCGCTTCACTCGAAGTCGGTGCCGTGAACAACGCCGCCATGACCCGCGGTGGGTGGCGACCGCCGGGCATGCCACAGGAGCGGAATGCCGGTCAGCTCGCGTCGGCGGCCTCCGCGATGAGACCCCTGAGAAAAGTGGCGGCCGCGGCCTCGAATGCCTCACCAAAGGCCGGGTGCATGAACGCCAGGCTCGAATCGGCCTGGAACGCGGCGAGCTGTGCGGGGGCGGGACGGCTGCGGGTCCACAGGGCGCCGACGAGGATGATGACCATGTGCGAGGCGCGGAGCGCCTGCTCATCGTCGAGTTCGGGGAGTAGGCCGCGGAGCCGCTCGGCGAGCCAGCGCATGCCGTCGCGTGAGGACCTTTTGTACCTGGTCGCGACGTCGACTGAGATGTTGTGCTCAAGAATCGCGTGTTGCACGCTCAGCAGTTCGCACAGCGTCGGGTGGGCGGCGAACGTTTTCGCTAGCCGCGCCGCGACCTGGCGCGCCCTGACCGGAGCCGACGCGGACGGGTCGACCCACCCGGGGAGCGTCGCGGCGATCTCGGCCCGGTAGCGGGCGGCCGCCTCGGAGAGCAGGTCGAGCAGCACCGCCTCGCGCGACTCGAAGTAGCGCGTCATGGCGGACTTGGCCAGCCCGACCCGTCGGCTGAGCTCGTTGAGGCTCAAGGCCGCCACCGGCATCTCGTCCAGCATGTCGGCCGCGGTCCGGAGGATGCTCTGCCGCCGCATCGCCCGCTGTTCGTCGCTCCGCGCACGCTGGAAGGTCGCCACCCCCTGAAGATAACCGACCGGCGGTCCATTGACTATGGACCGCCGGTACATTAACTTCAATGTACCGGCGGTCCACTATCCGCCGCGAAACAGCAGGGTGGGCCGTCTGCCCGGCTGAGGGAAGGGACACGTCATGAGTCAGAAGGTCGCCCTCGTCACCGGGGCCTCCTCAGGCATCGGGGAGAGCACCGCCCGCCGCCTCCACGACGCCGGCTTCGTCGTCTACGGCGCCGCTCGCCGCGTCGATCGGATGGCGGCACTGGCCGCCGCCGGCCTGCATACCGTCTCCCTCGACGTCACCGACGAGTCTTCGGCCGAAAAGGCCGTCGCGGAGATCCTCGCGGCGCACGGCCGGATCGACGTCCTGGTGAACAACGCCGGGTACGGCTCGTACGGAGCGCTTGAGGACGTCCCCATGGCCGAGGCCCGCTCCCAGATCGAGGTCAACCTCTTCGGTCTCGCACAGCTCACCCGGGCCGTGCTGCCGACCATGCGGGCCCAGCGCAGCGGCACCATCATCAACATCAGCTCCATGGGCGGCCGGCTCGCCACGCCACTGGGCGCCTGGTACCACGCCAGCAAGTTCGCGGTCGAGGGGCTCAGCGACGCCCTGCGCTTGGAGCTACGGCGCTTCGGCATCGACGTCGTCGTGATCGAGCCCGGCTTGATCCGCACCGAGTGGGGCGGCATCGCGGCCCGCAAGCTGCGTGCCACTTCAGGCGGGGGGTATTACGGCGACCAGGCCGAGGCCATCGCCGTGTCACTGGAGAACGGCTCCCGGCCGGACGCGCCCAGAACCTCATCCCCCGACGTTGTGGCCGGCGCCGTGACCCGCGCCGCGACGGCCCGCCGCCCCCGCACCCGGTACACCGTCGGCTTCGGCGCCCGGCCGCTCCTCCTCGTACGCAGGGTGCTCCCGGACAGGGCCTTCGACGCATTCATCAGGCGCAGTTCGGGCCTGCCCTCCTGAAAACACGTCACAAGGCCGTCCACGCCGCCACACCGGCGTGGGCACGGAGGAGACACTCGCCCTTCCGCCCCGGGCGAGCCTCACCCTGGCCGACGTCGATGACGCGGACCAATCACGGTACGGCTCGCTTCCCACTGAAGGTCCCGGCGTAGCGGACGGCCGCGTACATGAGCGACTGAGACCAACCTGAGGAGGCTGGACCATAGGGGCGCCCCTCCTGCTCCAGCCTCCCCCGCCTACCGAGGGGACATCGCACGCCCAATATCCCGGTAGGTATGTACACCCATCTCCTCGATGATCGGTCAGTCGAACTGCAGGACGAACCGCCCGCGAGTGCCGCGCTGTTCGAGCGAGCGGTGCGCGTCGGTGGCTCGGGAGGCGGGCAGTTCGCCGGCCACGCGTACGGTGAGCCGTCCTTCGCCGGCGAGTTCGGCGAGCCGGTCAAGCTCGGCCGCGGCCTCGACGTAGTCGCGGACGAAGATCGGGGCGACGCGGACCCGGTCGGTCCCGTCGTCCTGGTAGCCGCGGACGGTGACGACGGTGCCGCCGTCCCTGACGGCAGGGAGCGTGGCGGCCTCCAGCGCGGCGGCATCGAAGAGCCCGTCGACGCCGCCGGGGTGGTGGCGGCGGACCATCGCGACGAAGTCGTCACCCCGCGGCACGACCTCGTCGGCTCCGCAGTCGCGGACGAAGGTCTCGTCCTGCCAGGCGGCGTCGGCGACGACGACCAGCCTGGCCTGCTTGGCGAGCTGGACGAAGTACCCGCCGACGGTGCCGGCGGCGCCGGTGACGGCGACCGTCGCGCCGACCGGGAGCGCCAGCGTGTCGAGCGCGAGCTGGGCGGTGAGCCCGTTCATCGGGATGGTGGCGGCCTGGACGTCCGAGAGCCCGGCCGGGATCTTCGCGACCGAGCGTGCCGGCACGACGAGGTCGGCCCGGTAGCCGCCGTGCTCGCCCGAGGGCACCACGATGGCCATGACGGCGTCCCCGATCGCGAACGGGCGGTCGACGGCGGGGCCGACGTCGGTGATCACGCCGGCGACCTCCATGCCCGGCACCCGTACCCCGTCCGCCTCATGCTGTCGCGGACGAGAGCGGATCATTGCGTCGGTCGGATTCACCGTGGCGCTGCTGACCCGGATCCTGACCTGACCGGGACCGATCGGTTCAGCCGCCAGGTCGAGCTCGTCGAGAGCGTCCGGTCCGCCTGGCTGTGTCACCCCGATTGCTTGAACCATGGTTGTTCGTCACTCCTTATTCGTTGTCGCCTGGATGGTGATGGGCAGGGCCGACCGCGCCGCTGACATCAGTCGCGGCGTGTGCTCAACCCAGTTCGGCTACGGCGATGTGGGGGCGTGAAGACCCTCGAGCAGCAAGCTGCACACCTCGTCGAGCTCGGTGCCGATGCCGGGGTTCTGCCATTCGGCTGCGTGGGCGAGGTGGTGGAACTTGGCGGTGGCGTGGAAGACCACGCGGGCGGTGGCCTCCGCGTCGCCGGTGCGGAAGCTGCCATCGGCGGCGCCGTCGGCGAGGATGGCTGTCAGCTGGCCCAAGAGGTCGGCGACGTGGTCAGTGGCGACACCGCTGTGCGCGGCCGCGAGGATTCCGTAAGCGGCGAACAGCTCCGGGTCCTCGCGAACCTTGGCCTGCTTCACGGCCAGGACGGCGTGCAGCCAGGTACGCAGTCGCTGCACTGGCGGGACCGCGCTGTCGGCGGCGATGACGGCGAGAGTGTCGCGGTTACGGTCGAGCCAGCGTCGGGTCACGGCCTCGCGTAGCGCCTCCTTGGAGGCGAAGTGCTTGTAGACGGCGGCGTGGCTGACCCCGAGTGCCCGGGCGACGTCGACGACGGTTGCCTTGGCCGCTCCGTGGCGGCGCAGGACTTCCTCGGTGGCCGCCAGGATGGCGTTCGCGTCCAGCGGGGTTCGGGCAGGCATCAGCGCTTGCCGCCCGTTCGCTCGCTGTCCAGTAGCGCGAGCAGGGCGGGGGCATAGCGCTCTCCGGTGACCGCCCCTCGCGGGACGGCCTGCTCGATCGCGTCCAGGTCGTCCTCGGTCAGCTGCAGGCCGGCGGCGTCCACCGCCTCGGTGATGCGGTGCGGTCGGCCGGCCCCGACCAGCGCGACGATGTCCCGGTGCACGCGACCCTGCGCGAGCACCCACGCGATCGCAAGCTGTGCGACCGTGGCGCCGCGGGCGGTGGCGATCTCCCGCAGCCGCTTGACCAACGCGAGGTTGGTTTCGACGTTGTCGGCGGCGAAGCGGGGCAGATGCCCGCGATGCCGTGCGTCGTCGGCGGACGGTTGCCACGCCCCGGTCAGCATTCCCTGGGCGAGCACCCCGTAGGCGGTGACGCCGATGCCCAGCTCGCGACAGGTGGGCAGGATCTCCTCTTCGACGCCGCGACTGAACAGCGAGTACTCGATCTGGACGTCGGTGATCGGGTGCACGGCGTGGGCGCGGCGGATCGTCTCGGCGCCGACCTCGGACAGCCCGATGCCGCGCACGTAGCCCTTCTGCACCATCTCGGCGACGGCGCCGACGGTCTCCTCGATCGGGACAGCGGGGTCCAGCCGGGCCGGGCGGTAGATGTCCACGTAGTCGGTGCCCAGCCGCTGCAGTGAGTAGCCCAGGAAGTTCGGGATCGCGTCAGGCCGGCCGTTGATACCGCGCACGCTGCCGTCCACACCGAACAGCGCGCCGAACTTCACACTCACCACGGCGCGGTCGCGATCAACGGGTCGCAGCACCTGCCCGATGAGCGTCTCGTTGTGTCCCATCCCGTAGTGGTCGGCGGTGTCGACGAACGTGATCCCGGCGTCGAGCGCGCTGCGAAGCGTCGCGACGCTCAGCTGGTCGACGCTGTGTCCGTACGCGCCGGACATGCCCGCACAGCCGAGCCCGACCGCCCCAACGCAGACGTCGGCGCCGAGTGTTCTCTGCTCCATGCGATTACACTAGACAGGTCGGTAACAGGTGTCAAAATTTGTAACTTGCCACCTAAGACGCGACGCGGCGCGGAGGGCGCGGGCGGCCGGGTACAGCCCGGCGATCGCGTCCGGCGAGTACGTCGCGAGCCCTTGATGAGGTCGCCCAGACCCCGGCCGATCTCAGCGGCTGTCTCGCCCCGGCCGTGCTCGCCGTCACGACCGGCGGCAAGGTCTGGTCCAAGCCCCGCTGAGTACGCCTCACCACTCGCCCGGCGTGTCTACGGCCTCCGCCACGCCTGCGTCTCCACATGGTTCAACGGCGGCGTCCCACCCACGTCGCCGGATCTCGGTGCTGCTGAAGGTCTACGCCACACGAGGGCCAGCGCGAGACCGCCGAACGCCGCATCGAGGCAGCTCTCCGGGGGCCTGCGTCTTCGGCACTTATCCGCCACAACCACCCGCCACCGCCCGGTGACGGCCGCACACAGCCGGACATAACGCAACCAGCGCCCGACCTCATTCACGCGGGTCGGGCGCTATTTTCGCTAAGTTTGGGCAGTGGACAGGGGCGGGGTCGAACCGCCGACCTTCCGCTTTTCAGAAGTGACATCAGCGCTGTTAACGACGCCCAGGCCAAGGTCAGATGGTGCTCGATGGCGGCCGGAGGCGCCGACCGATCCGCTGAAGCACGAGCGGTCTGGCTCCGAGCTGGCGGACTTGCCCGATGCCCGGAACTCGTCGGGCGAGGCGGCGCTGGGCAGACGGCACACCGGTCCGACAACGGCGATCGGCTCGTTGTCGGTGCGGTTCTCAGACATCGGCGCCTCGGTCGGCGTACGGCAACCGTCACGGCGAAGGGCGGGATACCCCGAACACTATGAATGTCCTGACCACGGGCCGAATCCTAGGCAGTGTGGCAGCCCCTCACCGCCTCGCGCTGGGCAGCGAAAGAGCGGCCGGCATCGTCGTGATGACGGCGGCGCCCCTGCGCTGTCGCCTCAAACGGACTCGAGTTCGTGATCGTTGGCCGGTTCCTCCGGTGTCTCGGCGTCGCGGGCCCGGCCAGCCCGATTGTTGACCTTGATCATGATGGCCTGGGCGTAGAGGTAAATGCCGCCGATGATGCCGAGAACGGCGATCGGCACGCCCCAGACAGGTGGCACGTACATGGCCAGGAACCAGGACTTGACCTTGACGTCGGTCAGGATGAAGACCAGCGGGATCAGCCCCTGCGGGATGAACAAGATGGAGCCGAGACCCCAGCTGAGGCCCTCTATCGTGCTGCCCTTCTTGGTGTCCTCGCCGCCGGCCGTACGGGCCACGGTGGCTCGGCCGGTGCGCATGGTGTGCAGCAGGTCGGATCCGTGCGAGATGAGCCGCTTGATGGCCAGCGTGCCCAGCATGCGGGCGACGACGACGCCGGTCACCACGCTGACCGGCAGCCCCGCCCAGGTCAGCCACGGCATGTCGAAATGCGCGCCGAGGAACACCACGCCGAGCGCGGGGGCCGCGGGCAGCATGCCGACCCAGAACAGCACCTGGGACTGACCGGTGGTGTCGGCGCGCTCCAGCGGGTTGCTGGGCCGCTTGTGCGCGTCCGGACCGGGAACCATGCCGAACACCGACGAGTAGACGATCAGGCCGGCGCCGCCGCCCAACAGGGCCGGCACAGTCGCGGCGACCCAGGGCCACGTCCAGGTGTAGCCGCTCCACCAGGGGAAGGCGATGCTCAGGGCGATCGCGAGGGGTCCAAAGACGATCAGGTATGCCCACTGCCGGCCGCGGACGTCGGCGCGCTGGGTGCCGATGGTCAGCGTCTGCCAGAGCGCGGTGCCGTCCTGGCTGTACAGGTTGCAGGCGGAGGTGATCGCGAACAGGGCGAGCGCCGGGCCGGCCCAGGGCAGCAGGAGCTTGGCGTCGAATATCAGCGGCAGCAGCACAGTGCCCACCGCCCAGACGATCGGCACCGTGGCGGTGGTGGTCCGCAGCGGATCACGCCACCAGGTGCGCAGCTCCTTGCGGACGACCGCGCCGGTGGTGCCGGCGAGCAGCCTCCCGCTGCCCGGCGCGCGGCCGGCGCTGCCACGGATGGTGACCCGGGTCCGGCGCGGCGTGCCGAGCTCGACCGACCAGGCGAGCAGCAGCAGCCCGCACAGCAGGGCCAGGCCGATCGGCGCGGCGACCGCCGGCAGCCAGTTCCCACCGGCGGCGGCGTCCACGGCCACCACGCCCCAGCTCGACGGGATCGCCCGCAGCGTGGTGGTCGTCGCATGCGAGAACCCGGTGGTGAGGATGTCGGAATACATGATCGCCACGACGACCATCCAGCCGGACTGGGTCAGCACGAGCATCGCCGCGAACAGCACGCCGGTGATCGCCGCGCCGGCCCGCGACGCGGTGACCACTCCGAAGAGCGCGTACGCCACCCGGGACAACAGCACCACGAACACCAGTTGCAGCGCCGCCACCGGCACCGCCACCAGCGCCGGAACGAGGCCCTGCCGGGCCCCGTAGGTGATCAGGGCGAGGAAGCCCAGCGCGGTGACCGCGGTGGTGATGCCCACGAACGCCGCGCCCAGCAGGCCCACCGCGAGCTTGCGTCGGGGCACCGGCAGCAGCATGAAGTGGTCGGCCCGCAGCACCGCCGAGCCGCCCCACAGCGGGCCGATCAGCCAGCCGAGCGTCCACATCAGGAACACGCCCGCCAGCAGGTCGCCCAGGACGTCCTCGTCGGGGATATCGATCAGGGTGAGCCAGATGGTGGCCGCCGCGAACAACAACCCGAGGATGGCGCCGACCAGCATCCACGCGGCCCGGCCTCCGGTCATCGAACTCTTGATGATCGTCAGCTTCATCCGGATCAGGACGCCAGCCACGACAGCCCCTTCCGGGTGTGATCATCGCCGCCGACCAGACGCACGAAGGTCTGCTCCAACGTGGTGTCGCCGCGCACCTCGTCGAGCGGGCCGGCCGCGACGACCTGCCCGCGGGCCATGATGGCCACGGTGTCGCACAGCTGCTCGACCAGCGGCATCACGTGGCTGGACAGCACCACCGAGCCGCCGCCGGCCACGAACCCCTTCAGGATCGCCTTGAGTGCCGCTGCGGACACCGGGTCGACCGCCTCGAACGGCTCGTCCAGCACCAGCAGCCGCGGCCCGTGCAGCAGCGCCGTCGCCAGTCCGATCTTCTTACGCATGCCGGTCGAGTAGTCCACCACCAGCGTCCGCTCGGCCGAGCCGAGCTCCATCACATCGAGCAGTTCCTGGACGCGGCCAGCCAGCACGCCGGGGTCGATGCCGCGCAACTGTCCGATGTACGTCAACAGCTCCCGCCCGGTCAGCCGCTCAGGCATCGACAGCCCGTCGGGCAGCACACCCATCAGCGTCTTCGCCTCGACCGGATCGGACCAGACGTCCACCCCGAACACCCGCGACTCACCGGCGTCCGGGCGCAGCAGGCCGACCGCCATGGACAAGGAGGTCGTCTTGCCCGCTCCGTTCGGGCCGACCAGCCCGAAGAAGGAACCTTGCGGCACCACGAGATCGACATGGTTGACCGCCACGTTGGTGCCGAATTCCTTGTGGAGTCCGACAATTCGCAGCGCCGCCGTGCCGCTCTCTGGGCTTTCCGTTCCGTTAGTGGTCGCTGGCAACCGATTCCTCTCGAAGTAACTAGGTGTCACTAGGTGGCGACGGGCCCAGTTTGCCCGACTTGCCCCACGCACGGAAGCGCGTAAATTCAGGCGTAGATCGACTGCTCTCACTTCGCGGCGAGCGGGAAGTGCAGCAGCCCAAAGATTATGAAGGAGTCGCGACGCCAGCGCTTCATCTGGCGGCTGCCGCCGGCTGAGGCCCGGCTAGTAATTAGTCCAGCCAGCCAGGCGCCCCGGTCGGACCGGTGACGTTATCTCCGTGGTTCGGCGGCTGGGGCGCCGGCGGATGAGGCGAGACAAGGTCAACCGCGGCGCCGTCACCGTTGCCGTCAAAAACGCCCCGGGCCTGATGGCTCCGGGGCGTCTTGGCTGTTCAGAGGCGGTGGGCAGGGGCGGGGCCGAACCGCCGACCTACCGCTTTTCAGAAGTGACATCACCCCTGCTGACGGTGCCCGGGCCCAGGTCAGACGGTGGTCGACGTGCGTCCACGGTCGTCGGTGGTGGCTACCGTTGCTGTCATCGTTGCTATCAGCCGGGCCGCCGTTGCGGAAGCTGTCGACGTGCGCTGATCCAGCGTGCCGGACTTGGCAACGTGGCATATGTCTTCCGTATGGACCCGGCTTTGCCTCGGCTCGCTGCGGGCCAGAGCCGCGGTGGTTGCATACCGCCGCACTCCCCCGGTTCACCCCGACAGGGCCCATGAACCCTCTGAACGACGGCCCGGCGCTGGCCGCTTGACACCGGTCCGACATGCTATGGACGTGAACGCACCTACGGGAGCTCGGTGGAGTAACGAGCTGACGGCGTCGCTCATTCAGGCTGATCGGCCCGGCGAAGTGTTCCAGACCGCGGCGCTGTGCATGGCTGAAGAGTTCGCATCCGACGGGTTCCGATGGATCAAGTCCCGCAAAAGCCTGGAGCGGCGGGATGACGCGGGGCGATGGGAGCGAATGAGCCTGGAGCCCAGCTATCGCAATAGGGCCGGACAACTCATCGAGTTCGCCATCGGTCAGCTGCGCGTCGATGACGCCCTGCTGGAAGAGTGGCGCTTCACCAACCATCCCCGGACCGTCGTCCGCGCGGACAGTGCGCTCGGCATCGTCTGCTACACCAGCTGTTACGACCTCGCGCGGGTCGGCTTCAACAACAAAGTGATCTTGACCAGGCCAGAGCGTCGCCTCGCTTGTCTGGGCGCTCTGTGTGACCAGATCAGAGAGATCGTCTTGCCCTGGTTCGCCAGCACCAGAAATCCGAAGCAGTTGACACACGCCGTCCCTGAGGCGCTGCTGGGGCCGTTCGCGTACGCGACCGACCTGATTGAGTTCCTGGTCGTCCACAACGAACCTGAGCAGGCCCGACTGCTCATCGACCGAGTCGTGGCCCTCGAGCCGAAACAACGAGCAGCCTTCGACGAGGGACGCCGACTCGCCCAGGACGGGATCCGCAGCCGGCCCAACTGGCACACACCGGAGGCTCTCGGCTGGACCAGCGCCACACTCGGCCTCGCCTAAGCGCTCAGCCATCAAACCAACCCGGGCAGCCGGAAATTAAGCCCAGGTCAGCCAACAGGATCGCTACCCGTCCTCGCACAGCTGCCTCGTGTTGATCCGGATCGCAGCGAGACCGCAACACAAAGAATTTCGCCCCCTGAGCCATAAGGCGGTCACGAACGTCCACAAGCGAGCAGGCCGCCCGCCTGGCCCTTTGCGTCGCGCTGATCGTGGACGCGAAGGCGGACGGTCGTTCGCTGCGGCGTTTGCTGTCATAAAGCAGCCCCGAGACGCGACGTCTCGGGGCTGTTCTTGCAGGTCAGAGAGGTGGGCAGGGGCGGGGTCGAACCGCCGACCTTCCGCTTTTCAGTGAGAGTATCCATTGCCACGGCTTGCCGTGCCTGACCTGGCCTTATATGTCAGGGTTCGTCACAGAGCAAAGCGACTTTGGCACGTATTTGGCACATGGACAGTCAAACCCAGCACAACGGCCCCCGGCGTGATCGAACCCCGCAACCCACATGCTGGAGCTAGTTCCTTGGATTTCCGTGACCAGCGCAACAGCTTGGTCGCTTACTTCCTGCCCCATATTGCCCCGTTCGGTATCTTACTCTGTACAACCGCTTCGTCCATCGCTACTTGACACTGCAAAGACTGGCAAAACATGACATTTTGGACGGCTCATGACTCTTTGCGAAATCCCCGGGCTGCATGAACAACAGGCAACCGTCGCGGCTAGCAGTGCGTCCAACAAGGCAGAATCAAAGCGGACCGATCGTCAGCAGAAGAACGAGGGAGTGATCAGCGAGGGCGAGGATTCTCGAACGGCGTTTATCAATGATTGATGTGCCATCGAATCAAGAATAAGGCAGGAAATGCACTAGTGGACATAATTGAGGTCAAAGTCGGTCTTCTGGGAGATCCGTTTCCCGAGCTCTTCGAAATATGCAGCGGACCCGAGACTGATGTGTCTGGGACTCCCACGGTCACCGTCGAGGCGCGCTCATCTGAAACGCTCGCCGAGATCATCGACCGCGCACTTCCTTCTCTTGGATTAACGCTTAATGAGCAAGCTCGCGATTTCTTTATGAAGCGAGACGGAGCGCTACCCTCTATGGCCGGCCTCTGCGAATTCATCGCGATAGGGCAATATGGCGACGCGCCACCTTTGCGGCTTGGGAGAATGCTAGTTACAGACCAAAACGGCTTAATCGAGTCACATGCATATTTCTCCGATGTGACGTTCGAGCAGCTGGTCGATGCGGTAGATTTGGGGCTTATTCGAGGAGACCCGAAGAGTCTGTACCTACTCCCCGGGCCTCCCGGTGGTGGCGGACTTGAGGCTTGGGAGACATTCCTCAGTACCCTGAACACGATTTGCACCGCTTATTCACTGCCTGGCGCTATCCAGGCAACCAATGTTCTGGTCGCAAAAGCGTATCAACGAGTTACCCGAGGCCGTCAGATCGCAGAGGCAGAGGCCGTTGGGCTAAGTGCACGACAAGTCACTCCCGACGATATTCGCGTCCTGCTGGGATGCAATCAATGGACCACTGCGCAAGTGATGAGGTTTCTCGGAGTCACCGAAAATCATGCTGTTGGCTTTCTCGAATTGTTCGGATACCGGCAAGAAGCAAATGGGCGTTGGCAACGAGGCGGCACTCCCGAAGCGGATATGGCGGTAGCTGACACTAGGCTTGCCCTTTGCAATCAAGCGGAGTTTCTTGATCCGGATCTACTACCGAATACAGAAGATGAGCTGCAAGACGCCATCAAATCTTATATCGATAAAGTTATTCGAGAACGCATCGACTATCTTATAGAGCACAATGAGGCGCCAGCGGCGCCTGCAATCGACGAAGTGCTGTCCGCTAACCCGTGGGAGCCTCCTCAATAGCGCAGCGCCAGGGTTAGAGGTCAATGTCCGCTTGACGGCACCTTCCGCGCGAGTGCGGTTCAAGACTTGCGCGTGAGTGAGGCCTAGCCGCCTGGTGTGCGACGGGCTGGCACCTGCTCGCCTCGGAGCAGAGCGTGGGCGAGCGCAAAGTTGGCACTGTCACGCAGGATTTTGGCCGATTAGCGCTAACACGTCGGTGGCTAGCGTGGATAGGCTGAACCTCAACGTCATTGTGCTGCAGGGAGGTCAATGTGATCATCGGACTTGGTGGCCACACAGAGGGCGCGAGCCAAGATCCTTTCTTTCTACTTACAGCAGGACCGCTGGATGTACCGATCATCTCCGGTTCCCTCAGCAAGGATCGGCGTGAGGACATACAGATTTGGGGGGCTCTTTATGCTCTTGGACTCAATGGGATCGTTCGGCATCCACTTAATGTGGATTATGGGGACGACCCGCCAGATCGATGGTTGAGCAGCGGGGACCGCAAGTGGGGTACGGAGCTTACTGAATTAACGGTTCAAAATTTGCGGAGTCAACTCGCATCGATACGTGCTTTTGGAAGAAAGCTACACGATCGCATTCTAGCCAAATCTGACGAGTTTCCGCATCTACGGGGCCGGCTTGTGTTGCTTTTCGCGGACCCTCGCGCTTCGCTTCCGAAGACGACAACCTCCATGCTGGATGATCTGGAGAGAACACTCTCGATAGACAAGGGATACGTAGGCCAGGGACTTGAGTCCAGTTCGGAGCTTCCCAAGGAACTTGGCGAATCTGGATTCTATGGCAACTATGGACCATTCCATATTGTTGCCAATAATAATTCCGGCAGCGATCAAATCCTGATTTCTGCTTCTACACAGGGCAAGGTCTTCTTGTCCGAGGCCATCGAAGCTCTCGGTGTTCGTATTGCGGCTAAGGATAAGGCAGGAAATGAGATCTTAGTAATCACATGCGGCCTGCCCGACGGTCGCGGTTATACATGTCCTGCCGATAGCGGAATATTCCAACTGCTTCAGGAGGCAGCACAGCAAGGTATCGATATTCTACCAAAGAAGCCGATGCACATACGAGGTATCCTGATTCACCAATGGGGGACTCCCGGTTTCATTGTCTGGGGCGATGAAGAGTTGCCGTGGGTGGCTCCGAAATGAGCTGACTTGAGGAGTGGGGGCGCGACTTAACCCTCCTCGGTCGGCGGTGAGGAAGGGTCGTTTAGAAGCGCACCACTTTCGCTGCCCCATATCGTGCCAGCGGCTAGTGCTCGATCCTGACTTCAACGCAGTTGCCGTCGTTCTCACTGCGGCTGCTTTACGCCAGTACTTTGTCCTGGCGCCTCCTTATTACTTGTTGTTTCTTGGCGGCAGAGCCCGCCGGCGGTGGTGGTGCCCCGGGGAGAAAGTGGTTGGGGCCAACTCGGGGGGACGGCCTAATGCCGCCGGCGGGCTCCGCTCCGTCCCCGGACAACGGATCTGAAACGCGTTATCCGGGGCGGTCTGGCCCCGCACGATCGTGAGCAGCGTCATGGAGGGACGAGCTGCGTCTGACCGTGCGGAGGGCTCTCACTGTCGCCGTGGTGGCGTGTAGCCATTCGCCATCGCGTACCGGCAGATCTCCGCGAGGTCATCCGCGATCAGCATGGCTCGCTGGTTGCGTCTCAGTTCGAGTTCTCGCTGATTCTTGCCGTACAAGACGACGCCGCTTTTCGACGCGCGCCACTGTCGTCTCCCGGGATCCCAGTCGACGTCATAGCCGACGAGTACGGGCTTGGAGGGGCTCACAACTCCTCCGAGGCGTTGCCGTCTTCTGCGTCCGGCTCCAGGTCGGCGTCCGCCGGAGGAGTGGCCGGCTTCGCCAGGGACTTCATGGGCTTGCCAAGCGGGTCGTCGTGCCAGCCGCCGCCGAACGCACCGTTGCCGCTGTTCTCGCTCATCGGGTGACCCGCCCCATCGCGTCGGCGATGATCTCGACAGCTTCGGGGATCGCGTCTTCCGAGCAGATCAGCTCAAGCTGCGGGAGTTCATCAGCGGCCACGGGAAAGACGAAGTACCAGTTGAGCGCCCCAGCCGGGTCGGGGCCGAGTTGGACCCGTTGTGACCGCACCGGCACGAGTTTCTCTGCGGCGGCGCACACGAGGATCTGCCAGAACTTGGCCTCGACCTCAACGGTGAAGCCGTGGGCGATCAGAACCGTCTCTAAGTCGTGCAGGCGGGCGACTGCTCGCGCTTGGTCTTCCTTGGTCAGTTCGGTCGTCGCATGCACGGGGTGCTCCGTTCGCTTGCCTGTGCGTAACAAGCTTTGGCGGCCCAGCAGGTCAGGGCGATGACATCGCCGGACATCTACCGACACCTAGCGGACATGCCTATGTCGAGGGGTGTCCGGAGGTGGGACGCTGCCGAACATGACGAACGAACGGCTTCGCCGTGCTGTGCTTCGGGCCGGCTTCGACGTCGGGACTCTGGCCGAAGCCACGGAAGTCAGCAGCAAGAGCGTCGAGCGCTGGATCCGCGGTGACGTCGTCCCGTACTCACGGACGCGCTTCCGGGTCGCTGCGATCCTCCATGAGGACGAGTCATACCTGTGGCCGCAAGCTGTCGATCACGCATCTCTCGCGGGCGCTGAGCTGGTCACGACGTGGCCGCGCCGTAGCGACGTACCCCGGCATCTGTGGACGGAGCTACTGCGCCAGGCCGACCGGAACGTGGACTACCTCGCCTTCGCCGGCCTGTTCCTCACCGAGGAGCATCCCGACTGGATCCCGACGTTGCGGGCACGCGCCGAGTCGGGTGCGCGGGTGCGGATCCTGATCGGTGACCCAGCCGGTAAGCAACTCGCCTACCGCGACGCCGAGAAGGAGATCGGCGGTGGCGTCGCCGGCCGCGTGTCCGCCGTCCTGTCCTATTACCGGCCGCTCGCCGGCGTCGCTGCAATCCGCCTGCACGACACGCCCCTGTACAACTCGGTGTACCGGTTCGACGACGACATGATCGTCAACACCCACGTGTACGGCCTGCTCGCCGCGCACACACCGACGATGCATATCCGCCGGGTTGATGGTGCCTACTTCCAGACCTATTTGGAGAGCTTCGAGCGGGTATGGGCCTCAGCCCGGCCCCTCGACGGCGAGGACGAGACGTGAGCCCCAAGAAGACACGACGCGTCGACCACTGGCAGGACCCGGACGCCCCTAAGCCGACGAGCCGTAAGCCCTCAGCGAGCGTCCTGGTGCGCGACGAGAGCGGCCGTGTGCTGCTGCTACGGCGACCGGATAACGACCTGTGGACGATTCCCACCGGTGGTCTGAAGAAGGGCGAAACGATCACCGAGTGCGGCATCCGGGAATGCCGCGAAGAAACCGGTGTCAACATCGAAGTGACGGGTCTGGTGGGCGTGTTCACGACCCCGGACCACGTCATCGAGTACCGCAAGGGCGAGAAGGTCAAAGAGGTTCGGCAGCCCGTGAACGTTTGCCTCCATGCCCGCCCGGTCGGTGGCGAGTTGACTACGACGGATGAGGCTTCCGCAGTCCGTTGGATTGACCCTGGAGACCTAGACAAGTACGAAATACATCCTGCGTTGCGCCGACGCATAGACCACGGGCTTAACACCGATACACCACACGTCGATTAACCGATGCGCGCCCGGTTAGAACAATCCGTGTATCCCTTCAGCGGCATTGTCGGGAGCAGTCTCGGCGGTATCGATCGTCAGGTCAGCGCCCTCGATAGGCACGGTCTGGTCCCACGCTTTTAGCCGGTCCTCGACGTCTACGGGGTTGCGCGCCGTGAGGCGCTTTTCAGCGATGTCTCGTGGACACCAGACGTAGACAACCATCCAGTTCGCGTCTGGCATTGCCTTGATCACGGCGTCGATCGCCTCGACCTGGCCGAGGTGCAGCACCGGGTACCCGGCGGCCAGGTGGTCCAACAAGGCCGGCCGATCTACAGCGTAGACGGCGTCATAGCGGCTGTTCTCCCAGATGAGAGCACCACTCTCGCGAAGCTCACCGAGTGCGGCGCGTGAAGTCATCCGGTAGCCCGCGGTCTTCCCGGCGCCCGCCTTGAGGCGACGGAACAGGCCGTACCGGGGGTCCAGCCTGTGCAGCGCCTCGGTGATCGTGTCCTTGCCGGCGGCAGGAGGGCCGTAGAGGATCACTCCTCGCGTCATTCGTCCTCTCCTCCGAGGGCCTTCCGGAGCATCTCCTTTGCCTGCGACTGGAGAGGTTCACTCGACGCGCGGTTGTCGATGAGCGCGTACGGCGCGGCCGGCCGGAAGTCCACGTCGATGCCTGCCACGTAGCCGGCCCAGTCGGCGAGCTTTGACGCATCTCGGGCGGCCCCACGGCGGCGAATGTAGGTCTGCATCGTCTCTACGTCGCAATAGACCCAGACGAGGTGCACGTCCGCGCGCAGCGCTGTGAAACCCGCCTGCGTTCGTTTGATCCAGGCGGGATCGTTGAGTTCGCGGATGAATGGGGCGGTCAGGATGACGCTGTTCCCGCATTCGAGGTTCTCGTTCGCCGCGGCGATGAGCGATTCGTATTCGCGCGGGCGGATGCCTTGGACGTAGGTGTCCGACTCGCGATCGTGAGGGGACTTGCCCAGCAGTTCGAGCGCGACTTCGACCACGGGGCGGGTCAGTGTGTCCTTGTCGAGCATCGGCCATCCGGTTTCGCGGGCGAGGATGCGGCCAAGCTCGGTCTTCCCGCTGCCCGCGTAACCGCCGATGAGGATGACGTGCGGACTCGGCGGCCGGATCCTCTTCTCGCGCGAGAGGTCGGACTGTACGACCCGCTTTGATCGCGACTTGCTGACGACGAGCCCCTCGTCTGCGAGCACCTTCATGGCCTCGGTGATCGTGAAGACGCTGACCCCCCACTGCTCGGCGAGGTCGCGCGTGGACGGGAGGACGTCTCCGTCCCGGAGTACACCCGCCTCGATGTCGTTGCGGATGTTGCGGGCCACTTGCAGGTGGAGCGACTCCGAGCGGACCAGGCGCGATCGGGGGGTCGTCATGAGGCTTCCTCGCACTCGACGGCAGGGGCTCTGGACATGGAGCCTACCAGTTACCTAACAGGCAGCTCCGGAGATATTCCCAGATCAGCGACCTTTTTAGCTCCAAGATCCTTCTAACAGTTGACCCTTAGAGCTAACAACTGTTAGCTTCCTCGCATTGCACCACCTCAGCGGCCTAACCGGACGAGTCCGGCGGTCCGAGGCACCCCCGATGCAGGAGGTTCAGTCGTGCTCACGCAGCCGAAGAAGTGGCCCAACTACGTCATGGCCGTCGTCGTCGCGATCGTCGTCTTCAAGAACCCCGCCGGCGCGGCCCACCTGGTCAACCACGTCGTCTCCGGGATCAATCAGTTCGCGTCCTCGCTGAACGTCGGCCTGTAGCCCCTCTCGCCTCGTGGTCCTGGCGCACAGTCACCCACTCCTGCGGCGTCAGGACCACGCCCCCACCGAACGCCCCTCACGGAGGTACCTGCAATGAGCATCCACCCGAGCACTCTCGCTCTGTCGGACCTGGTCAACGAGCGTCTCTCGGGCGCTGAGTGCGTGTTCGATCCCGAGTTGCACGACGGGCCTGACCCCTGGACGACGATCGAGCCGGCGGAGGCTCGCGCGGCCCGCGAAGACGTGGCCAAAGAGGTCTGCGCGTCCTGCCCGGTCCGGGCGATGTGCGACGAGTACGCGGCCCGTGTCCGCCCCGAGCGCGGCGTCTGGGCCGGCCGTACGGCGCAGGAAATCGCGGTGCTGACCGTGGCCGCGCGAGTCGCCTGACGCGCCGAACCACTCGACTTTCAGAGAGGGAGACCCCTGATGAGTACGACCCAGTTGATTCAGCGGGCCGGAGTCGCCTCCGTGCTGTGCGTCCTGGTGCTCGCCCTGACCGTCGCCCTGTTGCGCCTGGTGGCGCTCCCGCTCGCGCTCTCCGCGCTCGCCCTGGACAAGGCAGCCGTACTGGCCGCTCGTCCGCTCACCCCCTCCACCGCGACCGCTCGGGAGGCGCGCCGATGACCTGGGATGCCAAGGCGGAGCGCATCGAGGCGCAGGGCAAGGCCGATCTCGCTGCGGCGCAGGCCGAAGCCCTCCGCGTACAGAACGAACTCGCACGGAAGACCGCCGAGAACCGGCGCGACGACGAGCGCGCGACGCGGCGGCAGGAGGAGAGGGCCGAACGTCACCGGCAGGCGACCGAACGCGCGAACCGACGTCGGCAGCGCCGTACGGACGCATGGCGGGCCGGCACGGCGGCAGGACGACGGTGGGGACTGCCCGTCCTGGCGATCGGCGCTCCGGCGGTCATCGCCTGGAACGGACAGTACGAGTTCGGCCGTCAGGTCATGCACCTGGGCGTGCTGGCCCCGCTGCTCCCCGTCGCCCTGGAGGGCTCGGTTCTGTACTCGGCGCGTCTGGCGCACGAGGCGATCGAGGCCGACCAGCCCGCCGGCCGGTACCGGGCGATGACCTGGATTCAGGCGGGTATCGCCTCCTGCCTGAACGTCTGGCACGGGCTCACCTCCGCCGGACACAGCCTTCACCACCTCGCAGTGACCGACTATCAGGTCGGTGTCGCACTCGGCCTGACATCTCTGCTGGGCATCGCGTTGCTTGAGCTGACGGTCGCGCTCAAGCAGCGGAAGCAGCGCGCTCGTACCGCCGCGCAGACGCGTCAGGCTCTCATCCGGCGTGTGCGCTTCCCCCGGCTTAGCGCGCAGGCGGCGGCGATCTCCGCCGCGCGGGGCGTCGCCGCTGACGAGGCGTGGCGCGCTGCGTGGATCGACCGGTACGGCGTCGGGCCGGAGGCCACCCGCCGCGCTCGCCGTACGGCCCGCAAGATCCTCTCCCGCCAACAGCGCGCCGACCGCGACGCGGCCGGCGCGGGCAACCTGGCGATCAAGGACGGTGTGATCGTCCGTACCGACGTCGAACCGACCGACGCCGAGCGGGACGCGGCCATCTTGGAAACGGCGCTGGCCGACGAGGTCGAGGCGTGGCTTGCCGATCGTGAACCGCCAGACGCGGGGTCCACATCGCCCCTCCACGATCCGGACATGGACGGCTCGGACGGGGCCGCCAAGCCTGCCGGCGGCTCGCGCGACTTCCCGTCGCCGGAGGCGGACCAGATCCGGGCCAAGCAGCGAAATGACCGCCTCGACCATACGGGCCACACCGCGCGGTCACGGTCAGGGGCCGAGGCACGCCGCGCCAAGGGTGCCCAGACCCGCCAGCGCATCGCCGATCACCTCGCCGCCCACCCCGACCACAAGCCGAAGCAGATCGCCGAGGCGCTCGACCTGGGCGTGACCACCATCAAGCGGCACCTACGGGCCATCGCGGACGGGGGCGCGGCATGACACACAGCCATCGGGCGCGCTGCGAACACCAGCGCCTCATGTCCGCGGCCTCGCCCTGCCGCCAGTACGGCACCGAGGACCGCGACGGGATACCGGTCTGCCTCGACCACGCCGACCTGTTCGACCAGCTTCACACCGACTGACCCGGCCCCTCGAAGCTCAGCGCGGGCGGCGGCCCATCCGCCAAGACACGCCGCCGCCCGCTCCCCAGATGCGACACCTGGAGATCTCCAGCATGAGCCAGACCCCGAAGTACCGCGAGGACTCCGAACCCGTCGACGCGCAGATCGTGCCGTTCCCCGGCCCCGGTGGACCGGTCTTGGACGGCGAGGTCATCGACGCCGAGGTGATCGGCGAGGACTCGGCAGACGTCCTGGTCGACGAGCCGGTTTCCCGTACGCCGGGCGACGGGTGGCTGTCGGCCCGCCGCACCTACCTGGAGTCCGCTCCGGCGGTCATCCCCTCGTACCTGCTCGACCGCCGCGAGTTCTCCGAGAACGCGCGCTTCGTCGCCCGCTACTTCCGCCACGTGGCCGGCTTCCACGCGGCCCGTACGCCCGTGTACCTGCTCCGGCTGATGTCCCGATCGCCGCGCGGCACGGCGCGGCTGACGCGCCGGTGGTGGTTGTGGGTGACCGACGCCGAAGCCCGCCCGGTCGTGGCCAAAGCCGCCGCGAACGCCGACCCCGCCGCCTGGATGCACCTGTCCGCGATCCAGACCAAGCGCACCGGCCCGCGCAAGCGCGTCTCCATCGTGGTGGCCGTCCCGGTCGGGTTCCTCATCATGGCGGCGGCCGTGCTCCTGCCCGGCTGGGCGTTCGCCGCCGTCGCGGCCGGCGTGGCCTCGCTGCTCGGTGTGGCAGGCAGGGACCCGGACAAGCCGATCGTTCAGCGGTACGTCTCGGTGCACGTCATGCGCCCGCTCGCCTCACCCGAAGTCGAGGCCGCCCTTGTGGCGATCGGGGTCAAGGGCGATGTCGACTGGCCCGAGCCGATCCAGACCGACGGCCCCGGCTGGCGAGCCGAGATCGACCTACCGCCCGGCGCGCTCGCCACCACGGTCCTGGAGAAGCGCGCCGAGCTGGCCGGCGCGATGCGCCGCCCGCTGGGCACCGTGTGGCCCGGCACCGACACCGACGCCCACCCCGGACGGCTGGTGTTGTGGGTGGCCAAGCAGGACCCCGCCAAGACTCCCCGGCGCCTGTGGCCGCTGCTGCGAACCGGTACGGCTGACCTGTTCGAACCGGTCCCGTTCGGGTTCGACCCGCGCGGGCGGCTCGTCACGGTCCCGCTGATGTACAGCAACCTCATCATGGGCGGCGTCCCCGGCTCGGGAAAGACCAGCGCGGTCCTCGCCATCGCCGCCGCCGGCGCGCTCGATGTGACGTGCGAGGAGTGGATCTATGAGCTGAAAGGCTCCGGTGACCTGGAGGGCCTCAAACCGATCTGCCACCGCTACGTCAGCGGGGACGACGACGAGCACTGCAAGGCCGCCCTCGACGGCCTCAAGGCCCTTGAGCGTGAGCTGAAGCGCCGCAAGAAGGTCGTCGCCGACCTGCCCGTCTCCGAAGTACCGAACGGCCGGAAGGTGTACCCGCACCTTGCCGCCCGCAAGAACCTGGGCCTGCACCCGCTGCTCGCCATCTTCGATGAGGCGCACACCCTGTTCGAGCACGAGAAGTACGGCAAGCTCGCGGGCGAGATCGCCGGACGCCTCATCCGCAAGGCCCGCGCGTACGGCATCATCCTGGTCTTCACCACCCAGCGCCCGGACGCCAAGTCGATCCCCAAGGGCGTCTCCGACAACGCCATGCTGCGGTTCTGCCTCGCCGTGGCCAGCCACACCGCGAACGACCTGATCCTTGGCACCTCGATGTACCAGCGCGGCATCCGGGCGACGATGTTCGACCCGCGCAAGGACGCCGGTACCGGCTGGCTCGCACGCTCGGCGCTGGACACCGAGATCGTACGAGCGGCGTTCATCACCCAAGACGAAGCCTTCGCGATCGGACGACGCGCGCTCGCCCTGCGCACCGCCGCCGGCACCCTGTCCGGCGAAGCCGCAGGCGAGACCATCGCCGAAGTGGACGCGAGTGACCTGGTTGACCACCTGCGCGCCGTCTGGCCGAGCGGGGAGGACACCATGCACTCACACCGGCTCGTCGAGGCCCTCGCCGCCTACCGGCCCGACCTGTACGACGCGTGGGTCAAGACCGACAAGCCCACCACGGCGATGACCGAAGACGACCTTCGAGACGTACGCGCCACTCGCTCCACCGCCCTGTCGAACGCCCTCAAGCCCTACGGCGTCCGGACGCGCCAGATCAACAAGCGCGGCGACGGAGGCGGCGGCAAGGGCCTGCGCTACGACGACCTTCCCCAGCGCTCAGAAGAGGTCTTCGAGGACCCGGACGAGGACTGAGCGGTTCCACCGCCCCCGAAACCGGTTTCGGGCCTGGTATCGCCAAAACCCGGCGCTGAACAGCCCGATTACGGGTTTCGCCCCGCCCTCGGATGCGGCGGGCGGCCCGGCGCACAGCCACCACGCACGACGCCGGGCCGCAACCCCCAACCGAACCGGAGGCCCTCCCATCATGACCCGCCACGCCCTCCCCGATCAGAGGTTCACCGCATGACCAAGCCCACCGCGCTCCACCTGGTCGACGGCGACGAGGACTCCGGCGACGCCGAGCCGGGCCGCGTGCTGCCGCACAACATCGAGGCCGAACAGGTCGTGCTCGGTGCCGTGATGCTCGCCCCGCCCGTACTCACCGAAGTCCGGGAGCTGCTCGACGGCAGTGAGTTCTTCCGGCCCGCGCACGTACGGATCTGGGAGACCATCACGGGCCTCGCCGACCATGGCGACCCGTTCCACGCCATTCCGGTCGCCGCCGCCCTCGGCAAGGACCTGATCAAGTCCGGCGGCGCTCCATACCTGCACACCCTCGTGAGCGTCGTCCCGACCGCCGCGAACGCCGGCTACTACGCCCAACTCGTACGAGACCTGGCCTACGCACGTCGCGTCATCGAGACCGGCACTCGCCTTAGCCAACTCGGCTACGACGCCCCCGCCCAGGGCAACACCGCCGACCTGCGCGCCGCCGTGGCCGCCGAACTCGCCTCCGTCGCGGTGACCGATGCGCGAGGCTGGGCCGAGCCGACGCCCCTCACCTCCACCCCGACCGGCCTGCCGTCCTTCCCGCTGTGGACGCTGCCGGACTGGATCGGGGAGTACGCCGCGAGCCTCGCCGAAGTCACCCAAACCCCCGCCGATCTCGCCGGATGCCTCGCCCTGGCCGTGCTCGCCGTCGCGGCCGGCGGCAAGGTCTGGGTCCAGGCGCCCGCGTGGCAGGAACCGGCGAACCTGTTCACGGTCGTCGTCCTGCCACCCGGCAACCGCAAGTCCGAGGTCTACCGGGCCATGTGCGCCCCGATCAAAGCCGCCGAGAAGGCCCTGATCGCCGACGCCGAACCGGTCATCGCCGAAGCGGTCATCCGCCGCCGCATGGCCGACGCCGAAGCCGACAAGACCGCCAAGGCGGCAGAGAACGCCCTCCACCCCGCCGAGAAAGACGCCGCCCTCGCCGAAGCAACCCGCGCCAAACTCGACCTCGACGCCACCATCGTCCCCGCAACCCCGCGCCTGTTCTCCGACGACGCGACCGTCGAAGTCCTCACCTCGCTTCTGCACGAGCAGGGCGGGCGCATGGCGGTGCTCTCCCCCGAAGGGGAAGTCTTCTCCATCGCCGCGGGCCGCTACTCCGGAGCGCCGAACTTCGCCGTCCTGAAGAAGGGCCACGCGGGTGAAGAGATGCGCGTTGACCGGATGGGTCGGGAGTCCGAGCAGATCGACGCCGCAACCGTCACGCTCGGAATCTGCACCCAACCGGGCGTCCTGGCCGAACTCGGCGCTACGCCACAGTTCCGCGACCAGGGGCTCTTGGGACGCCTGCTGTTCTCCGTCCCCGAATCCTTGCTGGGCTACCGGAACAACCAGCCCGCCCCGATGCCGGAAGACCAAGAAGCGACCTACCGGTTCAACGCGAAGACGCTCATTCTCTCGCTGGCGCGTCTGTCCGAACCGGCCACGCTCACCTTCACCCACGAAGCCCAAGCGGCCATCGTGCGACTCCTCGCCGACATCGAACCGCGCTTCCGCCCAGACGGCGACCTCGCCCACATGACCGACTGGGGCGGCAAACTCACCGGCGCGACCGTACGCATCGCCGGCCTCCTCCACCTCGCGAAGAACCTCCGCGACGGCTGGGACACCCCCATCACGACCGACACGTTCGCCGACGCCCGCGACATCGCGGACTACTTCACCGAGCACGCCAAAGCCGCCTACGACGCCATGGGCGCGGACCCCGCCACCGCCGACGCCAAAGCGGTCCTCGACTGGGCGCGTAACACCACCACGACCCGCTTCACCACCCGCGACATCCTCCCCGCCCTCCGCCGTTTCAAGAAGGTCACCGACCTGGACCCCGGCCTGCGCCTCCTTGAAAGCCACGGCTGGATCCGACGCCTCCCACCACCACCACGCACCGGACGCGGACGCCCAGCCGCACCCACCTACGAACTCCACCCCAGCGCCCTGGAGACCTCACGGTGACCGTCCCCGCGCACCTCACCGACCGTCACCGCCGCGAACAGCTCATCACGTCCAGACGCCCCGCAGCACGTCAGCACAAATCAGCAAAAACAATTCTGCTGAATTTCGCTGACATGCTGCACGCGCCTCGCGCTCCACCAGTCCTCCGAGCCGGACACGCGCCGTCACCGACCCACGACGACCGAACGCCTCCACCTCTGATCGCACCAGCACCACCCGGAGGGCTTGCCAATGAGGACCGCCGAGCGCATTCACGACAAACTCACCCTCGCCGAAGTGTGCGCCGAACTCGGCATCTCCCGATCGACCTTCTACGACTGGCGAGCCAAACAGAAAGCACCCCGCTGCATCACCCTGCCCAACGGCAGCCTGCGCATCCGCCGAGCCGAACTCGACCGCTGGCTTAACGCCCGAGAGGACGCCGCCTGATGCAGAACATCACTTACGATGTCCGGATCTACAAGACCGAGGTCTACAAGGGCAGCAGGGTCACGACCTACCGCGCCCGCTGGAAGACCGGCCCGAAGGTATGGGGAGAACAGTTCCGGAATAAGGCTCAGGCGACGAGCTTCGAAGCCGAACTTCGAAGCGCTGCCCGGAAAGGCGAAGCGTTCGACGTCACTACTGGACGCCCGGTCTCCTGGGGTCGAACGCAAAGCGACATGACGTGGTACGACTTCTGCCTTTCCTACGTGGACATGAAATGGAAGGGCTCATCGGGCAAGCACCGCGCCAACACGGCTTGGGCGTTGGTGACCATCATGCCGGCGATGCTGGCCAGCGGACGCGGGAAGCCTGCCGACAAGGCGATCCGGTCGGCGCTCCGGCAGTGGGCGTTCAACACAAAGAACCGTGAGCGGTGCCCGGATGAGGCGGCTAGGACGCTCAAGTGGGTCGCTCGCAACACCAAGCCCGTCTCCGACCTGACGAACGCCAAGACGACCCGCGCCGTCCTCAACGCCGCCGCAACCCTCCTCGACGGTAAACCGGCCGCACCCTCCACCGTCCGACGGAACCGAGCGATCCTGCACAACGCGTGCGAGTACGCGATCGAACTCGGCCTGCTCACCGAGAATCCCATCAAGGCCGTCAAGTGGAAGGCTCCCAAAACGTCTTCCGAGGTAGATCGGCGCTCAGTCGTCAACCATGCCCAGGCTCGACGACTCTTCGACGCCGTACGCGTGCAGGAACCCAGCGGCCCACGGCTGGTCACGTTCTTCGCCGTCCTGTACTACGCCGGCCTCCGCCCAGAAGAAGCCGTCAACCTCCGCCGAGAGAACATCGACCTGCCTCCGCTGACATTGAGCCAGGACAATCGGACATGGGAGGAACCCACTGACCCGTCCCGGGTTTGTTGGAGGCTCGATCAGAAGGGAAGATCGAGCACATGGCAGCGAAGTCCCCCTACTCTCCGGAGCTGCGCCGGCGTGCGGTGCGCATGGTCGGTGAGGTCCGCCCCCAGT
>NZ_JAUEQY010000027.1 GCF_030406325.1 Actinomadura sp. DC4
GGACATCCGCGACTGGATCGCGGCCTGGAACACCGACCCCAGGCCCTACGTATGGACCAAGACCGCTGATGAGATCCTCGAACGCCTCGCCGGATATCTGAACAGAATTCCCAACTCAGGACACTAGCGTTTCTCGACAGCCGCACGAGAACCGCATCCCCCGAGGTAACGGACATGATCAAGGCCGAGGGCCTGACGAAACGCTACGGCGACAAGACCGCCGTGGACGACCTGACGTTCACCGTCGAACCCGGCGTCGTGACCGGCTTCCTGGGCCCCAACGGCGCCGGGAAGTCGACCACGATGCGCATGATCCTCGGCCTCGACCGGCCCGCCGCCGGTTCGGTCACCGTGAACGGACGCGCGTACGCCGGGCTCCCCGCGCCGCTGCACGAGGTCGGGGCGCTCCTGGAGGCCAAGGCCGTCCACACGGGCCGGACCGCCCGTGACCACCTGCTCGCCCTGGCCGCCACCACCGGCATCCCGCGCCGCCGGGTCGAGGCGGTCATCGACCTCGTCGGCCTGCACGACGTGGCGCGCAAGCGGGCCGGCGGCTTCTCCCTCGGCATGGGGCAGCGGCTCGGGATCGCCTCCGCGCTGCTGGGCGACCCCAAGACGCTGATCCTCGACGAGCCGGTCAACGGCCTGGACCCCGAGGGCATCCTCTGGATCCGCAACCTGCTCAAGGAGCTGGCCGCGGAGGGGCGCACCGTCTTCGTCTCCTCGCACCTGATGAGCGAGATGGCGCTGACCGCCGAGCACCTCATCGTCATCGGGCGCGGCAGGCTGATCGCGGACACCTCGGTGACCGCGTTCATCGAGCGCGCCTCGGCCGGGCGGGTCAGAGTACGGTCGCCGCAGGCGGCGCGGCTCGTCGAGCTGCTCGCCGCCCCGGACGTGACCGTGGCGAGCGCCGGGGAGGGGACGCTGCTGGTCAGCGGCCTGCTCAGCGACAAGATCGGCCAGATCGCCTCCGACAACGGCATCACGCTGTTCGAGCTGGCCTCGCAGCAGGCCTCGCTCGAAGAGGCGTTCATGGAGCTGACCGGCGCCTCCGTCGAGTACCGCGCATCGGAAAGGCCCGCGGCATGACCACCGCCACCGTCACCCAGGCACGCGTCCTCAACTCTGAGTGGATCAAGCTCAGAACCCTGCACTCGACCTTCTGGTCGCTGCTCGCCGCGACCGCCGCCACGTTCGGTCTCGGGCTGCTGTTCAGCTGGGGTTTCGCCGGCCGGCTCGCCGACCCCAAGCGTCACATCGACGACGCCGCGAGCCTCGCGGTGATCGTGCCGCTCCGGTCGTACGCCGTCGCCCAGCTCGCCGTCGGCGTGCTCGGCGTCATGGTGATCACCGGGGAGTACTCCACCGGGACGATCCGCGCCACGCTCGCCTCCGTACCCCGCCGGCTGCCCGTCCTGTGGGCCAAGGCCGCGGTCTTCGGCGCGGTCGTGCTGGTGCTCATGGAGGCCGTGTCCTTCGTGACCTTCTTCGGCGGCCAGGCGATCCTGTCGACGCGGCACGTCCAGGCCACGCTGTCCTCGCCGCAGGCGCTGCGGATCGTCATCGGGGTCGGCCTCTACCTCACCGTCGTGGGCCTGCTGGGCACGGCGCTCGGCACCATCATCCGCAGCACCGCGGGCGCCATCGCGGCGCTCTTCGGCATCCTGCTGGTGCTGCCGGGCATGGGCGAGGTCCTCGACCTGACCTCGTGGGGCCGGCACATCACGCCGTACCTGCCGAGCAACGCGGGCGGCGCCCTGCTCACCAACGAGCCCGACCCCGGCTCGCTCGGCCCGTGGACCGGCTTCGGGTACTTCGCCTCCTACACCGTGATCGCGATGGCGGTCGCGGCGTACCTCCTCAAACGCCGGGACGCCTGAGACCCATGTCCGGTTCGCCCGTTCCCGGCCCCGGTGCTCTTCTCGCGCGCCGGGGTTCCGGGCTGCGTACGCTCGCGGCGCGGCATCCGGCCTCGGCCGACGCCGCGTCCGCCCTCGCGCTGCTGGCCTTCGGCGCGATCCACCTGCTCAAGGATCCGCCGCCGCACCCGCCGGCCGCCTGGACGCTGGAGGTCGCCATCTACGCGCCGCTGGCCTGGCGGCGGCGCGTCCCGTTCACCGCCTTCGCCGCGGTCGCCGGAGTGGCGTTCGTCCAGTGGCTCAGCGGAACTCTCCTCGCGACCGGGGACATCGCCCTGCTCATCGCGCTGTACTCGGTCGCCGCGCACTCCTCGCTGCGCCGCCTGTTCGTGGCCGCAAGCGTCATGGAGGCCGGCGTCGCGCTGGCCACCGTCCAGTGGGCGTCCGGGATGGCGGCCGCGCGGGCGTTCGTGCTGCTGTCCGGGATGTCCACGGCCGCCGCGGTCCTCGGCCTGAACCTGCGGACCCGCCGCGCCTATCTCTCGTCGCTGGAGGACCGCGCGGCCCGGCTCGAACGCGAACGCGACCAGCAGGCCCGGATCGTCGTGGGGAGGAGCGGGCCAGGATCGCCCGCGACGTCCACGATATTGTCACGCACAGTCTCTCGGTCATGGTCGCGCTCACCGACGGCGCCGCGTACACGCTCCCGGCCTCGCCGGAACGCGCCGCCGACGCCGTCGGCAAGGCGTCGGACATCGGGCGCCAGGCGATCGCGGAGATGCAGCGTGTCCTGGACGTGCTGCGAGACGACGGCCCGGACCGGCGGCCCCAGCCCGGGCTGGGGCAGTTGGACACGCTGTTCACGGAGGTGCGCGCCGCGGGCCTGCCGGTGGAGTTCGCCGTGACGGGACGGCCGCCGGCCCTGACGTCCGGCGCCGAGCTCGCCGTCTACCGTGTCATCCAGGAGGCGCTCACCAACGTCCGCAAGCACACCGTTCCCGGCACCACGGCCCGGGTACGGCTCGGACACTCCGACGAGCGAGTCGAGATCGAGATCACCGACGACGGCCCCGCCGTGCTCGTCACCACCGCCGCCGAGCGCGCCGGGCACGGCCTCGCCGGCATGCGCGAACGCGTCGCGGTGTACGGCGGCCGGCTCGAGGCCGGGCCGCTGCCGGGCGGCGGCTGGCGCGTGTACGCCCGTCTCGAATCCGGAGGCACCCGGTGACCGGCGTCCTTCTCGTCGACGACCAGCCGCTGCTGCGCATGGGCTTCCGGCTCGTACTGGAGGCCCAGCCCGGCATGACGGTCGTCGGGGAGGCCGGCGAGGGCGCCGAGGCCGTGAGCCAGGTGGCCGCGCTCGCTCCGGACGTGGTGCTGATGGACGTACGGATGCCGGGCATGGACGGCATCGAGGCCACCGAGCTGATCACCCGCGACCACCCGGCCTCGCGCGTGCTGATCCTGACGACGTTCGACCTGGACGAGTACGCGTTCGCCGCGCTCCACGCGGGCGCGGCCGGCTTCCTGCTCAAGAACGTCCAGCCCGCCGAGCTGATCGCGGGCATCCGCACGGTCGCGGCCGGAGACGGCGTCGTCGCCCCGCGGCTCACCCGGCGGCTGATCGAGACGTTCACGCGACAGCACGGCGTACGGCCGGGCACGGCCGACGACGCACGCCTGGACCGCCTGACCGGCCGCGAGCGCGAGGTCCTGATCGAGATGGCCAAGGGCCACTCCAACGCGGAGATCGCGGCCACGCTCGGCCTGTCGGAGGCGACGGTGAAGACGCACGTCAGCCGCATCCTGCCCAAGCTCGGCCTCCGCGACCGTGTCCAGGCGGTCGTCCTCGCCTACCAGACCGGGCTGATCCGCCCGCTGTGACGTGAGAATCCACGTAAGCGGATCCAGGCCCGAAAGCGTGTACGGGTTGTGAAGCAGCGGGAGTTCCAGGAGTTCTACGAGTCCAGCCGGGACGCGTGCCTGCGGGCGGTGGTCGCGGGGGTCGGTGACCGGCAACTGGCCGAGGATCTGGTCGCCGAGGCGTTCACCCGGGCGTGGGTGGCGTGGCACAGCGTCCGGCGTCATCCCGCGCCGTCCGCGTGGATCGTGCGGACGGCGCTCAACACCAGGGTCTCCTGGTGGCGCCGGCGACGGCGGGAGGTCGCGCTGGACGACGGCCACGACGTCGCCGCGGCCGGCGGCGACCCCGATCTGGATCCCGCGCTGCTCACCGCGCTGCGCCGGCTGCCGCAGCGGCAGCGGGAGGTGATCGTGTACCGGGTCTTCCTGGACCTGGACACCCAGACCACAGCGAAGGTGCTGGGTATCGCCCCGGGCACCGTCACCGCCCACCTGTCGCGGGCCGTCACGACGCTGCGCGCCCATCTCATCACCGTCGACACCCCGGAGGCCGGGTCATGAACACACACGAGACAGAAGTAGCGTCCGCGCTGAAGGACTCCCTGGAGGACGTCACGATGCACACGCCGGTCAACGAGATCGTCGGCGCGGGCCGGGCGCGCCGCCGCAGGCGCCACCTCACCTTCGCGGCCACGGGCGTCGTGGCGGTCACCGGCGTCGCGCTCGGCGTGCCCGCCCTCAGCCACCCCTCGACCGCCCCGCCCGGACCCGGGGTGAGCGCGGGCGGAGTTCACATCCGTACGGCCGCGTTCTCCCTGGACACCCAGGCCGACGGCACGCTGCGGGTGACCTGGGACAAGGAGAAGTACTTCGCCGACCACGCGGGACTGCAGCGCGCCCTGCGCGCGGCGGGCTTCCCCGTCCTGGTCAAGGACGGCGTCTTCTGCCGGGGACCCCAGGACGACGGCTACCTGAGCCCGAGCGGCAGCGGTCACGGAGTCGAGCGCGTCGTGCACGGCGAGCGCCAGGGTGACGGCAGGGTCAACCTCGTCTTCGACCCCGCCGCCATGCCCCGCGGCAAGCAACTGTTCATCGGCTACCTGTCCCCGGCCCAGCTCGCCGCCGTCAACGGCAACCCCGGCTCCGTCGAACGCCTCGTGCCGGTCTCCGGGGCGCTGACGTGCGACACCCAGGCGCCGCCGCCCCACATCCGGGGTGAGGGCAAGGGCGACTGAACGGCCACGGCACGGCGATCCGGCCGGCGGCGGGGCGAAAACCCGTCCGCCGGCCGGACGTCGTTGCGCCAGAATGACTCCTGTGGACAAATCAGAATCAGGCGGCGGCAAAGCGTCTTTAGGGGCCGGCTGTAATCGCTTGGTGCTGTTGGCGTACCTGGTCTTATGGGACCTCGAACCGGCGCATCGGATCGAGCGGGCACTGCGCGTCGTCCGGCGTCGTGCCACCTGGGAGCAGGGGGACGGCCTCCGGCGGCGCGTGCTGAGACGCTGCGTCCGCACGAAGCACGGCGGCGAGTACCGGCCGCGCGGCTGGCCGGCGATGCGTCCGGCCGACGCCACGCTCGACGCCGGAATGGCCGAGGCGATCAGGCGGCTGTCCCGCGAGGAGCGCGTCGCGTACGTCCTGCAGCGGGTCGAGGGCCTGACCCTCGATGAGACGGTGGCGGAGCTGCGGCGCCTGCGGGTTCCCGAGTCCGGCGCCGTCGCCCGCCGGGCGGTCCGCTCCGTCGACTCCGTCGCGGAGCCGGACGCGCAGCGTACGGTGATCCTCGCCCTGGACCTGGAGACGGTCGCCCTGTCCCCGCGCTGGCCGTCGCGCCCGTCCCGCGGCCGGTGGGCGGTCGTGCTCGCGGGCGTGCTGGCGATGGCCGTGGCCGCGGCGGGCGTGGTGCTGTGGCTGCCGGAGGACCGGGCCCGGCTGCGCGTGAACACCCGCGTCGACGATGACGCCGTCGACCTCGACGAGTGGCCGGCCCGCGGGGATCGCGTGCACGACGGCGCGCTGCTCGGCCGCGCGCGCGACGCGTGGGAGGGCGTGCCGTACCGCCCCGGCGAGGACGGGAGCCGGTACGGCTCGGTCACGCTGTACGGCCTCGGCGAGGTGCCCCACCCCCGGCCGGGACCGGGCACGCTCGTCGTGCTGTTCGCCGGCACCGTCGGGCCGGCCCGTACGGTGCTGCTCAGCGACGGCGGGCTCTTCGCGCTGTACTCCGAGGGCACTCGCGTCGGCAGGTCCCTGACCGTCGAGACCGCCCCGCTGGTGCCCGCGGGCCCGCTCGCCGTCGGCCCGCCGGAATTCGACCAGGGGACGCGGCAGGCGTACCTGCTTCCCCCCGGCACCCGGCACGCGGAGATCGCGACCCTCGCGGACACGCGGCCCGCGTGGCGGTCCGTGACGACGCGGGACGGGGTGGTCATCGTGCCGAACGTCCGTGGTTCTTCCGGCTGCCGCCGGACGCTGTTCCGCGTGTCCCGGCCGACGGTCTCCGGCGGCGCCGACTTCACCAGCGTCTACGCCGGCCTGGAGAACCCGGTGACGACCACGCGGATCGTGTGGCAGGCGCCGGGCGCCGAGACCGCTGCTCTTGACACCCGCCTGGCCCGCGACGTGATCTGCGAGGACGAGTACTTCTCCGCGCTCCACACGAGATCCGTCGCGCAGGTGGACGCGAAGACCTTCTGGCACGGCGCGCTTCCCGAGGGGCGCCATCGCGGCGCCTTCGTCAGCCTCGTCCTCACCTACGGCGCGGGGCAGCCCGACCCGCCGAAGAACCTGCCGGTCGAGAGCGAGGAGGGCCAGACCGTCTTCGTCGACCAGCCGCCGGACGCGCCTGGAACGGTGACGACCGAGGAGAGCGAGACCGACGAGAGCGGCGGGGACGCCGCGTACGCGACCGCCTCGTGGCACGGCGCGTCCGGCCGCTGGTACATGATCGCCGGCGGCGCGCCCGCCATCGCCCGCATGTGGACCTGGGGCAGGCGGAACGAGAAGGCGAACGGCCGGACCCTGATCGTCCGCGGCCCGATGAGCCACGCCACGGAGGAGCCGGAGTGGGACCTACGCGTCGACGCCGTGACCGCGTCCGGCGAGCCGGGAAGCCTCCAGTGAGACGTCCCCAGAGGGCGGCGATGGGCGCCAGGACCTGGTCGGCGAAGTCGGCGAACGCGGCGGTCGGCTCGCCCACCGGCACCCGGGGCGGATGACCAGCACGAGCGAGACGCCCATCGCGCAGCTCCGCGGCGCGGCCTCGGCGATGAGCGTGACCTCGCCGGGGTCGCGCCGGGCCTCGGGCGCCGCGCGGCGGCACTCGGCGAAGAGCGGGGCCGGGTCGGCGACGGCCGGGCGGAACCCGTCCGCCGGCCGGCCGTGCGGCGGGCCGCCGCCACGCTGTGGCCGCCCATGACCAGCGGGGTCGGGAGACGGCAGGCCGGCCCTCATGCGGCGTCGTTCCGTCCGCCGAGGGAGCCGGCGAGCAGGCCGCCGAGGCGGTCGGCGACCGCGATCGTCGTCAGGTGGGTGTTCGCGCGGGGGATCAGCGGCATCAGCGAGGCGTCGGCGACATAGACGTTCGCCAGGCCGTGCACCCGCCCACGCTCGTCCGCCACGGACAGCGGGTCCGCCTCCGGGCCCATGGCGCAGGTCCCGACCGGGTGCCAGTAGCCGCTCGCGTCGGCGAGCACGGCCGAGTGCGCCCGCCGCCCGTCCCCCCACGGCGTCAGCCCGGCGAGCCCGGCCAGCGAGGCGGACCCGGCGAACTCGTGGGCCAGGTCGATGGCCTCCAGGACCACGCGCTCGTCGTGGCCGGCCGGGTCGGTGAAGAATCCGTGGTCGATCCGCGGCGGTGCCATCGGGTCCAGGGAGGCGGCCCGTACGGCGCCGCGCGAGCGGGGCGCCATCACGTACACGTGGAGCGAGGCCGACATCGGCCCGGTGTAGCGGCCCCGCGCGTCGAGGGCCGGGCCGGCCGCGGGCACCATGTGGACGTCCCAGTACTCGTCGGAGGCCAGGCTGGAGCGCGCCTTGACCAGGGTCTGGGCGAAGTAGGACTCCGCCGCGTCCGGCATCGCCGCGGCCAGGCCCGGCAGCGGGTCCAGCACCAGCGCGAGCGAGCCGTGGTCGATGAGGTTCGCCCCGACTCCGGGGAGCGGCTGCGTCACCGGGGCGCCCAGGTCGCGCAGCGCCCGCTCGGGCCCGACGCCGCTGCGCATCAGCAGCGGCGGGTTGCCGTACGTCCCGCAGCACAGCGCGATGACGTCGGCGCTCAGCCGCCGCTCGCCGCCGTCCCCGACGGTGACCAGGCCGGTCGCCCGGTCGCCGGCGAACTCCAGCCGCGCGGCGTGGGAGTCGGCGATCACCTGGAGGTTCGGGCGGTCGCGGGCCGGATCGAGGTAGGCGAACCCCGCGTGCCAGCGGACGGAGCCGACCGCGTTGAGCGGCACCCAGCCGGCGCCCTCGTGGCCGGTCTCGTCGTTGACGTCCTCGAGGAAGGGCAGGCCGAGCCGGCCGGCGGTCTCGACGACCGCCTCGTGCCAGGGCGTGCGGTCGTGCGCCTCCGCCGGCCGTACGCGCAGCGTCCTCATCGCGTCGTGCAGGTGGGGGCGCAGCGTCCGGTCGTTCAGGGTGCCGCGGGAGTACGGCGACCACGCGTCGTAGTCCGGCGGCGCGCCCAGCGTCGCCCAGCAGCCGTTGTGCGCCGAGGACCCGCCGATCACGCGGGCGCGGGCGCAGCAGGGTTCGCCGGCGTCCCAGTCGTGCCCGCGCGCCGGCACACGCGCGTCGAGCAGTTCCGCAGGCCAGCGCCGGACGTCGAAGCGCCCGTAGTCCGGTCCAGCCTCGACCAGGCCGACACTGGTGCGCTCGTCCTCGCTGAGCCGGTTGGCCAGGACGCATCCCGCCGCACCGCCGCCGACGATGAGCACGTTGAAGTGCGTGGTTCGCAAGAATGTTCTCCCAGGGAGGTCAGACGGGTTCCAGATCGGCCAGGCCGGTGCGCGGGCTCCGTACGTCCTCACCGGCCGCCGCCACCGCGCCGCTCAGGCGCACGCCGGCCCGGACACGGGCGTCGGGCAGCACCACCGACCGCTCCACCTCCGCGCCGGGCTCCACGACGCAGCCGGGGAAGAGCACGCTGGAGCGCACCGACGCGCCGGACGGCACGTCGACGTCGCCGCCGACCAGGCTGCCCAGATCGGGGTCGAACCGCGGCGGGCCGCCGGTCAGCGTGCGCGGCAGGTCCCCGGGCGGCAGCGGGTGCGGCCGGTCGAGCAGCCGCATCTGCTCCAGGTGGTAGCGCTCCACGGTGCCGATGTCGGCCCAGTAGCCCGAGATCGGGTACGCCAGCACGTGCCGTCCCTCCTCGATCATCCGGGGCAGCACGTCGCGGCTGACGTCGTGCTGCCAGCCGTCCTCGCCGAGCGCGGCGAGCGAGGCGAGCACTTCCTCCAGCACCTCGGTACGGAACAGGCAGAACGCGGTGAACACCAGGTCCGAGGTCGGCTCGGCGGGCTTTTCGACCAGCGCGCGCACGCGCAGGTCCGCGTCGACCTCGACCATGCCGAACAGCCGGACGAAGCGCCGCTCGATGCGCTGCACGCCGATCGTCACGTCCGCGCCGGCCCGGCGGTGCGCCGCGAGCATCGGGCCGTAGTCGAAGGTGTAGACGTGGTCCGCGTGCTGGACGAGGACGTCGCGCGCGCCCGGCGCGAACAGGTATTCGGCGTTGTTGAGCAGGGCGTCGGCGGTGCCCGACTCGGCCGGCCGCGGCGGCAGGGGAGCGCCCGGCGGCGCGCCGCCGGAGCGCACCAGCGCGTCGTGCGGGCCGAAGTTGACCCGGATGCCGTTGCCGTCCCAGTGCGAGGCGAGATAGTCGAGCAGGTCCCGTTCGCGGTGCATCGACAGCAGCACCACCTCCGGGACGCCGGAGCGGACCGCGTTCGCCATGCTGAAGTCCAGCAGATGGCAGGAGGCCGCGTACGGCACGAGCGGCTTGCACGTCTCGTCGGTCAGCCGGCCCATCCGCTCGCCGAGCCCGCCCGCGAGCAGCGCGGCGCGTACGTCCTGCATGGTTCCTCTCCGATCAGGATAACTACCACGTACGACCCTGCGGGCTGCTCTGCGGCAGCAGGTCCCGCAGGAGGCGTACGGAGCCGGCGACGCTCTGCTCCCGAGGCAGCAGGGCGTCCTCGTGTTCGACGTAGAGCACGCCGCGGAAGTTGTCGTCCAGGAGCGCCGAAACGATCTGCGGCCACGGCAGGTCGCCGGCACCCAGGGCGCGGAAGCGGATCGGCGGGCCGGGGCCGTACCGGGACCAGCCCGCGCCGGGCGGCGCGTCCGCGCCGTGCCAGCGCTGCAGGTCCTTCGCGTGCGCCGCGCCGAGGCCGTCGCCCCAGCCGCGGACCGCCTCGACCGGGTCGTGCCCGGTGGCGGCCAGGTTGGCCGGGTCCACGCACAACCGGACCGGCGCGTCCCCGGCCGCGTCGAGGAGCTGACGTGCGCTGATCCGGTCGTAGACGACCTGCTTGGGGTGCGGCTCGACGAGCACCGTGACGCCGTGCTCGGCGGCCAGCGCCAGGATCGGCGCCGCCTCCTCGCGCCAGGCGGCGATGTTGTCGGCCCAGCTCACGTCGCTGTGCCACCACGAGAGCCAGCGCGCGACGTCCGGCACGCCGAACATCAGCCGTGCGTGCCGCGCGCCGAGGTCGGCGGCCAGCCGTACGGTGTCCAGGCCGTGGCGCAGCGCGTGCTCGCGCTTGGCCGCGGCCGTGCCGGAGAGCACCGGGTCGGTGTGCGGGCCGTGCGGCCCGAGCAGCAGCTGGGTGTCCCTGCTGTTGCTCACGCAGTCCACGTGGGCGTCCGCGACGGCCGCGCGCAGCTCGGCGCGGTGGTCGTCCTCGCGCGCCCAGCGCGCCAGGTCGACCAGGCCCGACGTGGTGTCGGTCGGCAGGTCGACCACGTCCGCCCCGACCCGCGCGGCGTGGTCGAGGGCGTCGACCAGCCCGGACCCGCCCCAGGCGGCCAGGCAGAGGCCGAGCGCGATGGGCGGGTCGCCGTCGTCGCGGCGGGCCGGCGGACGGGACCGCGCGGCGCGCGGCGGCGGGTCCAGGCCGACCAGCCACGCGGCGCCGGGCGGAGGCCGTACCTCCCCGTCCTGTACGCGGCTGCGCAGCGCCGCGTGCACCGAGGCCACCGGCTCGGTGACCGGCACGACCTCGGCCACGGACAGCTCGCCGCGCAGCCGCCGGTCGAGCTCGGCGAACAGCGGCGGGCAGCCGCGCAGCACGCCGCCGCCGGCGGCCACGGACCACGCGCCGGTGAGCCCGGCGCGGTCGCGCCCGGCACGTACGCCGAGGACGAGCTCGCCGACCGCCGTGGAGACCAGCTCGGCGGCCCACGCGTCGCCGTCCAGCCAGGCGTCGCAGACGGCCGGCGCGAGGGCGGCCACCGCGGCCTTGGGGAACGCCTCGGCGGCCAGCTCGCGGGCGAGCTCGGCCGGCGAGCGGCCCGCGGTCAGCTCGGTGAGCCGGGCCCCGATCGCGGTCGCGGGCCCACGGCCGTCGCCGGCACGTACGGCGGCGCGCAGCCCGGCCAGGCCGAGCGCGAAGGCGCTGCCCTCGTCGCTGCCGAGGTACTCACACCCGCCGACCCGGCACGGGGCGCTCACGCCGTCGGAGGCGATGAACCCCGAGCCGGTGCCGCAGACCAGCACCACGCCGCGCCCCGCGAGCGGCGGCGCGACCAGCCACGGCACGGAGTCGTTGGAGACGAGCAGCCGCCCGCGCACGCCCGCCGCGCGGGCCAGGTCGCGCAGCCGGTCCGGTTCACCGCCGGCCTCGGCGAGGTCGACGGCCGCGGTGGCGATCCACCCCGTACCCGGCTCGCCGCCGAGCGCCGCGGCGACGTCGCCGAGCAGCGCGCGCAGCGTCCGCGCCGCGGCCTCCGTGCCGACCGAGGCGGGGTTGACCGAGCCGTAGGTCCGCCGGGCGGTGGAGCCCGGGACGATCGCCGTCGTCGTGCTCCCGCCCGCGTCCACCGCCCAGAGTGAGGTCACCGGCCCCCCACCGGGACGTCGGCGGAGACGTTGCGCAGGAGCGCGGCCCGCACCTCGTCCTCGGTGACGTCCTCGGCGATCAGCGTGGTGCCCAGCTCGACCGGGAGCACGAAGCGCAGGCTGCCGTCCCGGATCTCGCGGATCTTGTCCAGCGCGCCGAGCACGTCCTCCACCGGAGGCACGGACCGGAGCTGTTCCAGGCGTACCGGCAGGCCGAGACCGGTGATCAGGCCGACGATGCGGTCGGCGAGCGCGGGGTCGAGCAGGCCGCGGGCGCGGGCGATGTCCACCGCGATGACCATGCCGAACGCGACCGCCTCGCCGTGCAGCACGGGGCCGTACCCGGTGGTCGTCTCGACGGCGTGACCGACGGTGTGCCCGAAGTTGAGCGGGCGGCGCAGGTCCACCTCGTACGGGTCGCGGCCGACGAGTTCGGTCTTGATCGTGCTGGCCGCGCTCACGAGCGGGCCGACCGCCGAAGAATGGCACTGAACCAGCGCGCCGGCGTGTCGCTCGATGTATTCGAAGAGCTCGGGCGAGGCGATTATCGCCTTTTTCAAAGCCTCGGCCAGACCGGCGCGCGCCTGCCGCGGGCCGAGGGTCTGCAGGAACTCCAGGCAGGAAATGACGGCGCGTGGCTGGTAGAACGCGCCGACGAGGTTCTTGGCCGCATTGTGGTCGACCGCGACCTTGCCGCCGATGCCGGCGTCGACCTGGGCGAGCAGCGTCGTGGGAACGTTGACGTACGGGACGCCGCGCATGAAGGCGCTCGCGACCCAGCCGACGGTGTCCATGATCATTCCGCCGCCGAGCGCGACGACGACGTCGCGCCGCGCGAAGCCGATCTGGGCGAGCCAGTCGATGAGAGCGTAGGCCGTGTCGAGGCTCTTGCTCTTCTCGCCCGGGTCGACGATCTTGCTGCCCAGCAGCAGCCCGCGCTCGCCGAGCGTCTCGGTGAGCCGGTACGCGGGCAGGGCGGCGACGGTCCGGTCGGTGATGACCGCGGCCCGGCGGCCGTCGAGTTCACCGAGCAGCACCTCGGCCGCCGCGGCGGTGTCGGGCACGACGTGGATGCGGTAGGTGTCCAGCCGTTCGAGGTTCACCTCGATGGCGGACGAGGTGGCCGACAAGGGGATCCGATCGCGAACGACGTAGCTTTTCTCGGCCATCCGTCTCCCTAACAAGATCAACTAAACGGGTCAGGCTGGGTTAGGCGCCACCTCGGCCGGTGCGAGATTTATCTTCTCGGATAAATGTTTATCAAACACGATATCCGGCCAAAGACGTGATGATGCATGCGAAGGCAGGCGCGGTTACCGGCGCCAGACGACTGTTCTCCCCGGTACGTACGGCAATCGCCGGACGTAGCCGATCAAGATCAAAGAACGAATGGCCGCCGCGATCCTCCGGGGCCGGCCCGTGCTGACGATGATCGTCGGCAGCGGCTATCTCGGCGGGCGCATCGGAGCCCGCATGCGCGCGCTCGGCGACCGGACGGTGCTCTGCTCCCGTCGCCCCGCGGGTACGGCTGCGCAGTGGCACGAGCTGGACGTACGCGACGCGCGGGCCTGCCGGGAGACCGTACGCGACGTCGCGCCCGACGCCCTGGTCGTCGTGCACGGGCCCTCCGACATCACCTGGTGCGAGGCGCACCCCGAGGAGACGATGGCCGCCCACGAGGCCGGCGCCGCGAACCTCGCGGCGGCCGCCGGCGGCCGTCACATCCTGCTGATCTCGACCGACAACGTCTTCGCCGGCGACCGGCACAGCTACGGCGAGTCCGACGAGCCCGCGCCCGTCAACGCGTACGGCCGCGCCAAGCTCGCCGGCGAGCGGACCCTGCTCGACACCGGCACCGCGCTGGCGCTGCGCGTCAGCCTCGTCTACGGCTGGGACCCCGACGGGCACCGGCCCAACTACTTCACCACCTGCGTACGCGACCTGCGCGCCGGCCGTACGGTCGCCGCGCCCGCCGACCACTGGAACACCCCCGTCCTGGTGGACGACGTCGCCGCGTGGTCCGCCGCGCTGCTGCGCGCCGGGCGTACGGGCGTGCTCCACCTGGGCGGACCCGAGCGCCTGTCCCGCCACGAGTGGGCCGGCCGGATCGCCAAGGGCCTCGGACTGGACGACGCCCGGATCCGCCCGGCCGGCAAGGCCGGGACCGCGTACGCCTGCCGGCCCGACAACGCCTGCCTGCACAGCGAGCGGGCCGAGAGTCTGCCCGAACTCGCCGGGCTGCGGCCCGTGGACGTCGACGAGGGGACCCGCCGCCTGGCCGCGGCGGCGCTCGCCGGCGGAACGGCCGCCCCCGAACCTCGATCCGTGGAGGAATGAGAGTGAGCAAGCGCGTCTTCCTCGCCAGCAAGCGCGCGGTGGTCAGCTACGCCCCTGAGCCGGACACCGGCCAGCTGCGCGCGTGGCTCGCCCCCGGCGGCACCGGCAACGTGGTCGCCGAACAGGCCGGCTACCTGGACGTGGCCTGGATCGTCAGCGCGGACAGCGACGACGACCACCGGGCCGCCGTGGAGAACCCCGACGGCATGCGCATCGAGCTGCCCTCGGGGCGCGGCGTACGGCTCCACCAGCTGCGCCACGACCGCGAGACCTTCCGCGTCGTCCAGAACTTCCTGACCGCCGAGCTGATGTGGGCCGGCAACAACTACGGCTGGGACCGCTGGACCCGGCCATCCTTCGGCGCGGAGACCTATGCGGCCTGGGAGCGGTTCGGGGAGTTCACCGAGGACTTCGCCGCCGAGATGCTGCGTCGCTCGGCGGACGAGCCCGACCCGGTCTTCCTCGTCCACGACTACCAGCTCGTCTGCGTGCCGGCGCGGCTGCGGGCGCGGCGCCCGGACGCGCCGATCCTGTTGTTCGTGCACATCCCGTGGCCGTCCGCGGACTACTGGCGCATCCTGCCGCGGGCGATGCGGACCGGTGTGCTGGAGGGGATGCTCGCCGCCGACACGATCGGCTTCTTCGCCCGCCGCTGGAGCGCGAACTTCCTGGCCTCCGTCGCCGACCTGCTGCCCGACGCCGAGGTCGACGTCGCGGCGGGCACCGTACGGCGGAACGGCCACGTCACGAACGTGCGCACCCAGCCGCTCGGCTACAGCCCCGAGACGCTGCACCGCCGCGAGGCGCGGCTGCCCGACGGCATCGCCGAGTGGGCCGGCGACCGGCGGCTCGTCGTGCACTCCGGGCGTACCGACCCGATCAAGAACGGCGAGCGCGCGGTCCAGGCGTTCGTCCTGGCGGTCCAGGGGGACGAGCGGCTGCGCGACGTGCGGATGCTGGTGCGGATGAACCCCAACCGGCTCTACGTCGAGGCCAACGCCGAATACCAGCGGCGCGTGGAGAAGGCCGTCGCCGAGGCCAACGCCGAGCTGGGCCCCGACACCGTGCGCGTGCACTGCGACAACGAGGTCGGCCACACGTTCGGCTGCTTCGAACGGGCCGACCTGCTGGTGTTCAACTCGACCGTGGACGGCCAGAACCTCAGTGTCTTCGAGGCGCCGCTCGTCAACGAGCGCGACGCCGACGTCGTGCTCTCGGAGATGGCGGGCGCGGCCGAGATCCTCGCCCCGGTGTGCCGTACGGTCAACCCGTACGACCTCGTGGAGCAGGCCGACGCGATCGCCGCCGGTCTGCTGGCCCCGGCGGAGGAACGCGCCGAGGCGGCGCGCGCACGCCGGGAGACCGCGCGGCCGTGGACGCTGGAGGCGTGGGTCACCGAGCAGCTCGCGAGCCTGGACGTACGGTGATGGACGCCACCGACGCCCGGCGGTTCGCCTACTACGAGCTCGGTGACGCCGAGCTCGTCCACGGCGAGGGAGTGCGGGTCTGGGACACCGAGGACCATGAGTACCTCGACTGCGTGTCCGGCACGTTCAACCTCGTCCTGGGGCACAACCACCCCGCCGTGCTGGCCGCGGTCCGCGGCCAGCTCGACGACCTGGTGTTCGCCAGCTCGTCGTTCCGCACCTCCGCCACCGACGAGGTGATGCGGCTGCTCGTGGAGATGAGCCCGCCCGAGCTCACCCGCGTGAACCTCCGCAGCTCCGGAGGCTCCACGGCCAACGAGGGCGCCATCAAGATCGCACAGTGGCTCACCGGGAAGCGGGACGTCATCGTGCCCTTCCGCGGGCACGTGGGCCAGAGCATGGCCGCCACCAGCTACAACGGCACGTCGCGGATGCGCGCGCCGTTCCCGGCGCAGATGCCCGGCGCGCTGCACGTCCCCGGGCCGTACTGCTTCCGCTGCTTCTACCGGCAGACTCCGGACACCTGCGGCATGTGGTGCGTCGACCGGATCGAGGACTTCATCACGTACGCGAGCTCGGGCAGCGTCGCGGCGATGATCATCGAGCCGATCAGCGGGGTGGGCGGCAACGTCGTGCCGCCGCAGGGCTACCTGGAGGCGCTCAAGGAGTTCTGCGAGGAGCGCGAGATCATCCTGATCTTCGACGAGAACCAGACCGGGCTGGGCCGTACGGGCGAGCTGTTCGCCGCCGACCACTTCGCTGTGACGCCGCACGTCATGACACTGTCCAAGGGGCTGACCGGCAGCGGCTTCCCGCTCGCGGCGATCCTCACCGAGGAACGCCTGGTCGGCATGCCGCGCTCGATGCACGGGTTCACCTACGGCGGCCACACGCTGTCGGCGGCGGCCGCCGTGGCGACGCTGAACGAGGTGCGGAAGCCGGCGTTCCTCGCCGGGGTGCGCGCCTCGGGGACCGTGCTCCTGGACCGCCTCCGCGCGCTGCGGCCCGACTTCCCCTGCGTCGGCGACGCGCGCGGCGTCGGCCTCATGCTCGGCGTCGAGCTGGTCGAGCCCGACGGCGGCCCGTCGCCCCGGCTCGCCACCGCCCTCAACAAGGCGCTGACCGACCTGAGGGTGATCACGCGGGTGTCGGAGCACGGCCAGGGCAACGTCATCGAGCTGCGCCCGCCGCTGGTGCTGTCGGTCGAGGACGCGAACCTGGTCGCGGACCGCTTCGGCGAGGCGCTGGAGACGCTTTGACCCGGTCCCAGGAGACCGGACCGGCGACGCGGGAGACCGCGCCGACGAGCGTCGAGCTGACCCCGTCGGGGCCGCGGCTCTCCCACGGGCCGCCCCGGCGCCCCGACACCGCCGACGCCGTCCTGGTCGAGCCCGCGCTGGTCGGCGTCTGCCGCTCCGACCTCAAGGAGATCGGCGGACGCCGGCCCGGGCCCAGCCAGTTCGGGCATGAGCTGGTCGGCGTGGTGACGGACAGCTCGACGCCGCTGCTGCCGGCCGGATCACGGGTCTGCCTGGACCCGAACGTCCCGCTGGACCGCGGGACCGGCTTCGCCCGCCGGATGTGGGCGGGCGGCTCGCCCGGCGCGCTCGTACGGGCCCTCCCGGTCGCGCCGGCCGGGACGGGGGAGCGGCGCCTGGTCTTCGCCGAGCCGCTGGCCTGCGCCGCGCACTGCCTCACGATGGCCGGCCGCCACCTGCGCGCCGGCGGCCTGCGCGGCCTACGGGTGTGCGTGCTCGGCGCGGGGATGGCCGGCGTCCTGATCGCCCGCCTGGCCGAGACGGCCGGCGCCGAGGTGCTCATCGCGAACCGCGACGCCGACCGGCTGGACTTCCTCCGCGCGCGGGACATGCTCCCGTCGCTGGGCGGGGCGCGGCTCGGCGAGGCGGACCCGGGCCACGACGTCGTCGTGGTGGCGACCAGCTTCGTCCTGCCCGAACTCCTCGAACGCGCGCTTAACCTCCTACGCCGGGACGGGCTCGTGATGCTGTACGGCGGCACGGCCGCCGGCGACCGGCTGCCGGGCCTTTCCTGCGACCTGGACCGGGTGCGGCGGGCGGAGCTGGTGCGGGAGACGTCGTGGCGGGGCCGCCCGGTGCGGGTGGGAGGCAGCTACGGCACGACGAGCGAGGACTTCGCCGACGCGTTGCGCGTCCTGGCCGACACCCCCGACGGCCTGGGCGTGGAACGCCTGATCACCGCCGAGGTCTCACTGCCGGGCCTGCCCGACACCCTGCGCCGCCTGGCGTCGGACCGCCACCTCGGCAAGGTCCTGGTGCGCCCGTAACGCCTGCGTACGGAACGAAGGCGGGGACCCGCGCCGGCTCGGCGCGGGATCCGCCGGGCGGCGGACCCGTCCGGCGCGCTCGCGCGATCCGCGCACTCCGGTCGCGGCGCGGCGGCGGGCCGTACGGCGGCGGGGCCGGGCGCCTCGGGCGGCCCGGTGTTCGCGGACGTGGCCCTGCCGGCCCGGGACCGGTCGGGGTGCCGGCTGTGGCGGGGGGTCAGGGGGTGCCGACGAGGCGGAGGACGGCGGCGAGGCCGCGGGGCGTACGGGCGTCGCGTTCGGTCGGCAGCAGGTAGACCGGAAGGCCCGCGCGCACCGCCGCGCCGTCCTTCACCGGGTCGTCGCCGACGTAGAGGGTCCGGCCCGGCTCCGTGCCCAGCCGCGCGCATGCCAGCGCGAACAGGGCGGGGTCGGGCTTGGCGAGGCCGTGCTCGCAGGACAGGACGACCGCGTCCAGCGCGGCCAGCGCGCCCACCCGGCCGAACGCCGGCCGGATGTCCCAGCCGATGTTGCTCAGCACCCCGACCGGGACGTTCCTGCCGTGCAGCTCCTCCAGCACCGGCACCGTGTCCGGGTAGGGCCGCCACGCGCCAGGGTCGGTCAGGCACTCGTACAGCGCCTCGGTCAGCTCGGGCCCCAGGCCGGACTCGGCGATGAGCTTCGTCCAGATCGTCCGGTGCGCCTCCTGGGACAGGTCGCAGCCCTCACGGGCCGCGAAGCCCTCGGGGGAGTCCACGTGCGCGAGCGCCTGGCGGATGACCTCGCCGGCCGCCGCCTCGTCCAGCGACACCCCGTGCCGGGACGCGGCGGCGACGAGAGCCGGCGGGCCGAGCACCCCCGTGTCGTCGAACAGCGTCCCGGAGAAGTCGAACAGGACCGCTTCCACGCTCACTCCGTTCACGGCGACAGCATAAGGAACGCCTTCACTGACACAAGGCCGAAGGTGACCGCGACTACCGTCCGCCGCCGAACCGGCCGGTAGCGGCCATCGGCGCGTCATCGGCCATTGCCGTGAATCACCATCAACTCGTTTATAAACACCAGGCCAAGTGGTGACTGTTCCGAGGAGCCCGCCGCGGCGGGGGTCGGCGCGTGGCACCGCTGGATAGGCTGTCGCCGCGAGAGCAGGTCGAGCGGGTCAGGGGCAGAGGATGGCCGGGTTGGCCGGTGGACATTAACCGCAGCGTCCGCGTCTGGGGACTCCTGGCGGACGAGGCCCGCAGGCGCGGGGGGCCGCTCTCCGTCGGCGTGGCGTGCCACGCCGCGGCGCGGGTTCTCTCGGCCGAAGGGGTGTCGGTGGCGACGGTCGCACCCGGTGACGTCTACGTGTCGGTCTTCGCCACCAACGGCCTCGGGCGGCGGCTCGAAGAGCTCCAGTCCACGCTGGGAGAGGGGCCCGGTCTCCAGTCCTACGTCGACGGCGCGCCCGTCCTCACCTCCGACCTCGACACGGGCGACAAGCGCTGGCCGCTGTTCGGCTCGGGCGCGGTCGAGATGGGCGTACGGGCGCTGTTCGCCTTTCCCCTGCGGTCGGGAACCGTCTCGATCGGTGTGTTCGAAGTCCATCGCGGAGGGCCGGGGCCCATGACCCCGGTCGAACTCGGCGACGCCCTCGTGCTCGCCGACGTGATCTCGATCCTCCTGCTGTCCCCCGAGTCCTCCGGCGGCCGTGACTTCATCGACGACGCGATCTCCTCCGACCATCATGCCGAGGTCTACCAGGCCACCGGCATGGTGTCGGTGCATCTCGGCGTGAGCCTGGCCGACGCGCTCGCTCGCCTGCGGGGGTACGCCTTCGTCCATTCGCAGTCCATTTCCGCCGTCGCCCACGAGATCGTGCTGGGCCGCCTGCGGCTAGACGAAAGTGAGACCGATGACTGAGCCAGCGCACCGCGCACCACGGCGTCCGGTCGTTCAGGGGAGATGAGTGTGCGGACTCACGACGAGAGCCTTTCCGAGGTCTTCGCGGAACTCATACGCGGGGTCGGGGGCGCGCCTGTCACACAGGCGCTCGAACTCCTCACCCGCCGCAGTGTCGACCTGCTCGGCGTCTCCTCCGCAGGCATTCTCGTCGCCGACTTCCGCGGGGCGTACCGCATCCTGGCCTCCTCGGACGAGCAAGGCGACTTCGCCGAGTTCTTCCAGGCCCTCGAACGCGAGGGGCCGGCGGTCGAGGTGGTCGGCTCGGGCCGCGCGCTGACGGTCGACCTGAACCTCGCCGACGGCCGCTGGCCGAGCTTCACCCCGGCGGCCCGCGGGGCCGGGATCGCCTGGGTGCACGCGCTCCCGATCTCCCTCGACAGCATGACCGTCGGCGCGCTGATCCTCTTCCGCCTCAACACGGGCGGGGGCGTGCCGGACCACGCGCTCAGCGAGGTGCTGTGCGGCCTGGTCTCGATCGCCCTGGCCCAGGAACGGCCCGCCCGGCGGGCCGAGCGCCTGACGGAGCGCATCCAGCAGATCCTCAACGACCGCGGGCGCATCGAGCAGGTCAAGGGGATCATCGCGGCGCACATGGGCGTGCCCCCGGCGCAGGCGTACTCCGTGCTGATCCATCACGCGCGAGCCCACGACGTCCTCATCGTGCAGGTCGCCGGGGACGTGATCGGAGGCCGTACCGACCCGCTGGCCATGATCGCCGCCTGGCGTGAGAACGCGGAGTGACCCGGAGCTCACGGGTAGTATCGGAGCACCGAGAGTTCGTCGTGAGCGCAGGAAGTTCCGATCGCGTTCCGTTCCCGGCGCTGTGAGACAGCCGGGGCCGATCCTCGGCAAAGGGACCCTGTCACATGGAGGCTCTCGACCTTCTCACCGGGATCAGCCGCCTCATCTGTAACGCCATCGAGGGCGTCGACGGCTGCGGGATCACCCTGCTGTACGAGGGCGTGCCGCTGACCACGGCCTTCCCCGCCGAGCTGGCCGCCCTCGACGACGAGTTCCAGCGCACGGCCGGCGACGGCCCGTGCGTGGAGGCGCTCTGGAGCCAGTCGGTCGTGGAGTGCCGCGACCTCTCCGAAGAGCTCCGCTGGGGCGCGTACCCCGCCGCCGCGCTCGGCTGCGGAATGCGCTCGGTGCTCTCAGTTCCCGTGGACGCCCGCGCGGCGGGCCACGGCGCGCTCAACCTCTACTCCCGTACGGCCGCCGGCTTCGACGACGACGACCGCCGGGAGGCTCTGGAGTTCGCGGACGTCACCGCGACCGTACTGGCGGAGAGACGCAAGGACGACGCGTCCGGCATGGCCCGTGGGTGGCGCGAGTCGCTCGCACGCCGCACCGCCGTGGCCCAGGCGGTCGGCGTCTTGATGGCGCGCCGGGCGTGCGGCCGCGACGAGGCGTTCGAACTCCTGGTGGGGGCGAGCCGCGAGCGCGGCGAGGAGATCCACCTGACGGCGGCCCGGATCGGCGCGGGTTCAGCCGGGAGTTAGCGCACGGGTCAATCTCCTGTGCAGGGGCTTCGCGATGGACGTTCTTTTGTGTCTTGACCGCCGTGGTCAGGCGTTAGAGCCTGGCAGGAGTACGCCCCTCCGGGCGTACGTGGTCCGTCAGCTCCCGACGCTGTGAGGCGGTGGAGGCATGCCCGCGATCCCCCAGTTGCCGCTGTCGATCACTGAGACGTCCGGCGTCAGCGTCTGCGCCTTCCCCGCCGAGGTGGACGTGACCAACGCGGGCGCGATCCGCGATCAGTTGCTGCGGCTGCTCGACGACGGCGCGGGCCCGCTGATCCTGGACCTGTCGGCGACGCGGTTCTGCGACTGCGCGGGAGTGGGCGCCATCATGCGCGTCCGGCGCCGGGCCGCCGAGCGGCGCATGCGCCTGTGCGTCGTCCTGCCCTCAGGCGGTGCCGTCCGGCGGATCGCCGTGATGACGGGCCTCACGCGGCGGCTGCCGAGCGCAGGCAGCCTGAGCGCGGCGCACCGGGCACTCGGCACGCGCGCCGTCCTGGGGTGAACTCCGCGGTCGCCGGGAGCCGTGTTCCTTAGGAGCGACGGCGGGAGGCCGATGGTGGAGGACACTCCGTTCGACGGCTGGGCCGACCTGGGCGCCCAACGCCAGGCCGACGACGAGGCGCTGGTCCAGCGCTACGCCGCGGGGGAGGGCCGGGGCCAGGACATGCGCCCGGTACGCGGCTTCGTCCAGCACGTCCGCCGGGACATCGGCCCGAAGGGCGTGATCAGCCAGGTCCGTATGACGGTCCAGGACGGCGGCCACGAGATCTGCGTGTGGTTCTACTTTCCGCAGGACGGCCGCCCCGTACGCCCGCAGACGGCCAGCGTGACGGACGGCCGGCTGACCGCCACCGAACCGGCCCCGGGAGGCCTGGCGTCCCTGTCCCGTCCGTCCACCGCGGCCCCGCCGTCCCCGGTACGTGCTCCCTCGCCCCAGACGGCCCCGGGAACCGGGGGTACGGCCGGCGGCTCGGCGCCCTCGCAAGCCTGACCTGAGGCAGCGCCGCGCCGCGTCGGCTCGGCGGGCGCGGGAGCCGAGCCGAATATCCGGCATTCTCGCCGACTCTGAAACGGCTTTCCTGAAACGTATCAGCCGGGTAAGAACCCCCGTAACAGAGGCTCGGGCACGCCAGAGCCGATGCCTGTCCCGCCGCTGAGGTTCCGTCATACTATCCTTGCTCAGGCACGTCCCCGAGAAAGGAACACTTAGTGGCAACCAGGGTCATCATGGTAGATGATTTCGACGGTCATGACGCAGAGGACGTCTCCAAGCGTGATTTCGAGATCGCCGAGACGACCTACACCATCGACCTCGGTGATGAGAACTTCAAGAAACTGCAAGAGGCGATCGAGGTGCTCACGCCGTATCTTGAGAAGGCGAAGCGGGTGAAGCAGGCCGGTCGGGCTCGGCGCCCGGCCGACACGGCACCTCGCCTGCGCGGTTACTCTAACAGTGATGTGCGCGAATGGGCCCGGCAGGAAGGCGTCGAGGTCAGCTCACGGGGGAAGATCGGTGATGAGGTCTATGAAAAGTTCATAGCCGCTCATCCCGATGCCAACCCGGATGACTGACCGGCCCTAAGACAGTGCAGGAGACAATCAGATGGCACAGGAAACGATCGTCCGGCTCCTCGATGACATCGACGGCAAGCCGGCCGACGAGACGGTGACCTTTTCGCTTGACGGGATCACCTACGAAATCGATCTCAGAGCGAAAAACGCGGACAAGCTTCGCAAGGTGTTCGCACCGTACGTTGAGAAGGGGCGTAAGGCCGGTGCTCGCCGGGCCGGGCGCGGTGGCCGCGGAGGCGGCCGTACGGCGCACAACCGGGAGCGGGCGGCCGACATTCGCGGTTGGGCGAAGGAACACGGGATCACGATCAATGACCGTGGCCGGATTCCCGCCGAGATCGTGCAGGCATACGAGTCGAAGGACCCGGGCAGGGCGAAGAACGCGGGTGCGAAAGTCCCCCAGCCGAAGTTCCAGTCGGCCGGCCGCTGATCCGCGCGTACGACCCGCGTCGACGCGAGGAGCGCACGGCCGGGCCGGGCGGTGAGTGAGCGCCCGGTACGCGAATTTACCGAACCAAAAGAGAGTGACGGAGCCGCGGCGACCGCGGCTTGGGCTCGATGGGCCACCTCTTTGCCCGCGGGGGGCGGGGGCCGCGACCTTCGGAGAAACCGAATTGGCCGCGCGGCCCGTACGACGCGCGATGGCCGGCCGGCCATTCGCCTGTACGAGAGGCGGCCCGTCCGGCGCGGAAACGCAAGCGGCTCACTGCCGGAAACACCTCCCGGCAGGGGGCATCTCCTGCATAAACGACGGCCTGGTCTCGCGTGAGTCAACGCGAGACCAGGCCGTGAGTTTCGGCATCGCAGTGACGGGCTTGGACGCGGGAGAACGCCGCGCCCGCCGGGGATACGTATACCGGCCGACCGTTTCAACCCAGGTTCCGGGCCCCGTCAGAACGGCTTGGGCGGCCATTGAGAGCGATCAGGCCGGCGGCCTGTGCCGATGCCATTGCTACGGAACGTCGGCTGTTGTCGGGGTTTGCCGATATTTCCGGGCGTCGTGTCGCCGACTGAGTGGCCAGAACGCCACTGAAAATGCGGATTGTCATAAGAAATCACCCGGGGGGTCGTCAACACGGGCGGGCGAACGCGAATGCGAGAGTGCGCTGAGGAAGGGTGCCGGCGCGTCTCCAGTGCCGGCGTTCATTACGATCCAGATGGCCGGCGGCAGACGGGATCGAGACCGGTGGCGAGGGTGTCCACGTGGCCTTTCTTCCGGCCGGTACCGCGCGACCGGGCTCCACCGCCGCCCGGAACGGCGGCGTGCCCCGTGCGGATCGGTGCCCCGTGCGGGCCCGCGCCCCGTCTCGCCCGGCCGGTCCTCGGCCATGACGCCGCCGGCGGCCTCCGCCTCGCGCGTACCGCCGGAGTCGAGCAGGGCCCTGCGCCGGACCCGTACGGTCGCCGCCCCTAAACGGCAGTGACGCGCCGCCCCGGATCCACAGGCGGCGCGTCACCTCCGAAATGGCGTTAGTTAAGAACTCTCGGGTGGTAGGGGTGGAATTGGCTGCTCGCGCTGAGGCCGTACGTCAGAATTCGGTGGTCGGTGCCGTATCCGCCGCGCTGCTCATAGGCCCAATACGAGGAATGGTTCGGGTTGGCCCATCTCTGGAAAATGACGACATGACGGGTATTGCTGTCACCCGTCGAGTCGATGAGAAGGTCGCCCGTCGCCAGCGCGCTGAGCGGAATCGGCGTGCTGACCGACCGCGACGCGAGGCCGACCGTGTTGGTGCCCGGTGCCGGGAGGCCGAGGGCCATCGACGCGTAGCCCGAGCAGTCGGTGCGGTATCCGTTGTGGTAGGCGCCCTGGTTGTAGGGGATCCGCTGCGGGGTGTGCGGGTGCCAGGTCTCGGCACGGGCCATCACCTGCGGGCCCGTGATCGCCGGCAGGTGTGCGACGGCCGGCGCGGACGCCGAGGCCGGCGCCGAGGTCAACGTGAGTGGCGTGAACACCGCTGCGGCGGCCAATGCGAGCGCGCCAATGGACGAACGTGCAGACATGAGAGAACTCCTTCGCGGGGTCACATCCGTACGCGTTGCACGATAGGGGGCACGAAAGGGTTCCGCCATTACCTCAGTCGTTCAAAGGTGACCGGGTCGTCAGGTAATTTGCGACATTAATGACAAGCCATGACAACAATTTCTCAGCGGCGCGTGATGACGCGCGCGATGCCGGCGGCGATGGTCGTGGCGAGGATCCAGCCGCCCGAGACGAGGACGTAGGAGAACCACTGCTCCGCGCCGGCCGGGTTGAACGCGCTCTGCTGCCCCAGGTCGACGATCGGCAGCAGCAGGTCGAGCGTGTAGACGACGGGGTTGAAGTGCGGCGCCTCGCCGGCCTTCAGCGCCTGCGGCGGCGAGATCCCGTACAGCACGCTGCCGAGCGCCAGCAGCAGGGCCAGCCACAGCATCGCCCGCCAGGGCCGGTAGCCGTACCCCACGGTGACGTCCTGCAGCGCGCTCCAGAACCGGCCGACCGTCGTCTTACCCTCACGCTGGCGCAGCTCCCGGGCGTAGAGGACCCGGCGGCCCTCGACCGGCTGGCCCATCCGGGCATAGAGGTCGGCGAGCTGCTCGTACGGCTGGGGCGGGCAGCCGTCCGGGTCGCGGGACAGCCATTCGAGCCTGCGGCCGGCGGGCAGCCTCGGCTCCAGCGCCTCGTAGGTGAGCCCGTCGAGGTACAGCACGGCCGGCCAGCGGTCCGGGTCGTCGCGCAGCACGCCGATGCGGGCGTGGTGCAGCTCGACCGCGCCCTCGACCGCGGCCCGCAGGGTCAGCTCGCCGGCGCGCAGCGCCCGTCCGTCGAAGGCGACGCCTGACGGGTTGACCAGCCGGGCCTCGTGCAGGGTCAGGTGGCGCTCGATCCGGGCGCCGGTCAGCTTCACCCTGCCCTCGGCGGTCATGTACGGGCAGAACACGTCGGCGCCGACCTCGGTGCGCGACAGCCGCAGCGCCGTGTCGGAGGAGGACAACTCGGCCCGTACGAGCGAGATCCGCCCGCTGATCCGCGCGGTGCGGATCACCATGGAGCCGCGGGCGCGCAGCTCGTCCATCAGCAGCGCCTGGGCGCTCAGCCCGTCCGCGAACAGGGCCGTGCCGTCCACGCCGTCGGAGAGGCGGGCGCGTTCGAGGTTCAGCCGGCCGCCGATCTCGGTACCCGCCAGGCGGACCTGCCCGCCCGTCACGGTGAGCCCGGGGGCGTCCAGCTCGCCGAGGACGGCCCGGTCCAGGTTCAGCGCGGTGCCGCCGGGGTTGCTCAGGCCCGCCTCCGTCAGCGTCAGGTTGCCGCCGAGCCGCGCGCCGACCAGGCGCGTCTCGCCCTCGGCCGTGTAGCCGAGGTGGCACCACAGGCCCCCGCCGACGCTCAGGCCGCCTCCGCCGAGCGCGGTGCGGCCCGGATTGCGCAGGACGGAGCCGGACAGGTCGAACCAGCCCGCGATCCGGGCGTTGGTCACGCCGAACTCCCCGTCCACCACCGCGCGCCGGGCGATGAACCAGCCGTCGACGGACAGGTTCCGCGCGTCGAGGGCGACCGGCCCCGGGCCGCCCAGACGCGCGTCGTCCATGTTCAGGGAGCCGGTGAGCCGGGCGCCGCGTATCCGGACCAGGCCGTCCGCGGTGAAGCCCTCGTTGCACTCGACGTTGCCGTCCACGGCGAGCCCGTCGGCCGCGACCGCCAGGCCGTCGGGGTCGCTTCCCACCGTGGCCCCGCGCAGCGTCACCTCGCCGGTGACCTTCGCCCGGTCGAGCCGGAGCCCCTCGGTGATCCGGCTGCGGAAGAAGTTGAGGATGCCGTCCGCCCGCATCCGCGCGCCGTTGAAGGACGGCAGGCGGCTGCCGACGACGCGCACCGTCTTGGTCGTCGACTCGACGAAGCGCAGCGGCTCCTCGAAGTAACAGTCCTCGCACACCAGGGCGTACCCGACCGTGGCCCCCATCAGGTCCAGCCGCCCGGTCACCCGCGCCCCGCGCAGCCGTACCGCAGGGTGGCGTCCCGGCTCCAGGCCGCCCGCGCCGAGCAGGAGCGCCCGGATCGTCTTCGCCCCGACCGTACGCTCCGGGCCCCACGCGGCCCCGCCGTCGACGTCGTCCTCGTCCGGTTCGCCGGTACGCAGGTCGGCCCACCCACCGGACGGGAAGGCCTTCCAGAGCAGACTCTCGGCCTCGGTGGGCTCATCCGGCGTCACAGAGTCTCATCCTGGAGTGAACCACCGCGAAGCGCCACTACCCGGGGCGTACGAGCGTTACTTCGGGACGTTCAGGGTGTCGATGTTGGTGATCTTCCAGGCGCCGTGCTGCCGCGCCGCGTCGACGGCGAGCATCGCCGCCGCGTACGTCGCGTCCTTGCCGCCCGTCCGCGTGTTGCGCTGGTCGGCGAAAATGAGCAGCCGGGCCCGGTCGCCCTCGAGCATCTCGACGGCGCTGTCGGTGACCGTCGTGGTGAGCACGAGCTTCTGGGCCGGCGCCTGCTGACGCACCTGCGCGAGCATGCCGTCGTACTGGCCGACCGCCCGGCCGCTCAACAGGGTCGCCTCGGCCTGCTGCGTCTTCGCGGTGTCGGCGTAGTCGTAGGAGAACAGCGCGTTGACCGCGTCGGTGACCTGACCGGTGACCTCGCTCGTACGGGCCGGGTCGGTCAGCGCGACGTTGGCCGCGCCGGCCCGCCCGCGCACGGCGTCCGCCTCGTCGGCGAACCACACCGCCAGGCCGCCGAGCAGCACGGTCGCCAGGCCGAGGATGACGGGCAGGCGCCGGACCCGCGTGCCGCCGGTGAGGCGCTGGGGAAGGCGGAGCGAAGGCATTGGGGGAGTCCTCTCGGGAGTACGGGCTCAGCCGCCGTTGGCGGTGGTGCCGACCGGGGCCTGGCCGAGCGCGCTGAGCTTCCAGCCGGACGACGTACGGGTGAGCTGGGCCCGCATGCGGCTCTGCTTCGTCGTGGGCGCGCCGGTCGGTGGCGTGACCGTGATCTGCACGCCGACGATCACACCGGCCTTGCCGGTCCGGTCGTCCAGCTCGGTCACCGCGGCGTCCATGATCTTGGCGGTGGTGACCGTCTTGGCGAGCTGGACCTGCGAGGTGAACTGCGCGCGGCCCTGGACCAGCTCCTGGTGCAGGGCGCCGGTCGAGGACGCCTCCCAGGAGGCGAGCCCCTGGTCGACCTTGCGGTAGTCCAGGGTGTTCATGTTCTGCACGCCCTGCTCGGCGGCGCGCAGGACGGTGTCGCGGGTGCGGGAGTAGGCCAGCGAGTCGTCGTGCGCCGCGCTGTACCAGGACCAGCCGAAGTACGCCGCGCAGGCGCCCGCGAGGACGACCAGCACGGCAGCGGTCAGCAGCACCGGATCGGAGATCCGGGGCGACCTCGGGCGCCGCCGGTCCGTCGCCGTGACGTCCGCGTCCTCCTCGTCGGTCACCGTGTCCCCGGCGGGAGCCTCCTCGTCCTCGGCCGGCGCGTCCTCGGGCGCGGGCGTCTTCTCGTCCGTGACCGTGTCCCCGGCGGGGGTCGGCTCTTCGTCCGGTACCTCCTCCTCGGCGGCCGGGGCCTTCTCGTCCGTGACCGTCTCCTCGGCGGGGGCCGCCTCTTCGGCGGGTTCGGTCTCCGCGCCTTCCGTGGCCCGTTTCGCGGCCGTGGTCCGTGCCACCTGTGTCACCTCTCGCGTGCGGAAGGGGGAGTTATCTGGCGTGGATGTCGGCGATCCGCCAGTGGCCGCCGTCGAGCCGGGCGGACACCGAGAGTTGCGCCGCCGCGGACATGCCCTTGGGCTTGTCCTTGCGGACGATGATCTGGTCCAGGAAGACCAGGAGTTGCGCGGTACGGCCCGACAGCCGGACGACCCCGGCCCGTACGACATGGGTCGTCACCGTCAGGTGTTCGGCCGCCGCGTGCTCCTTGACCTGCGCGAACAGTGTCCGGTACTCACTCGCGGCGCTCCCGGTGAGGATCTCGGCGGCGGCCTGCTCGGTGGTCGCGGTGCTGTCCGGCGCGTACGAGAAGATCTTGCTGAGCCCGTTGCTGACGTCGCCGATCACGACCGAGGTCGCCTCGGTGTCGACCAGCGCCCGGTTGTCGCCCGCCCGGTCCGGCCGGCCTCGGTGCGCCAGCACCTGCAGCACCCCGCCGGCCAGCGCGAACAGCACGGCGACCGCCACCGCCCGCCGGAACCACCGGCCCGGCCGGGGCGCGTCCTCCTCGACCGGCCCGTCCTCCGAGGTCTCTGCCGTCTCCGCGGCCTCCGCGCCTTCCTCGGCCTCCGGGTCCGGTGCGTCCGGCTCGGCGTTCTCGGCTTCCGGTGCCTGCTCGGCGGTCTCCGGCTCTCCGGTGACGTTCACGTTCGCCTCCTTCTTACTTCGCGCCGACCGGCACCGCGGTGAGCGAGGTGAGTTTCCAGCCCGCCTTGGTACGGGCCAGCACGGCGGTGAACCGCTTGCGTTCCGTCCCGGCCGTGGCGAGCTTGACCTGCACCGTCGCGATGACCTGCGCCGTACCCGCTCGCGTGTCGAGCTCGGTCACCGCCAGGTCGGTGACCGTGCCCTCGGCGGAGGTGTGCGCCTGCGCGGCCTGCTGCCGGTTCTGTGCCGAGGTGCGCCGCAGCTCGTCGTGCAGCGCCCCGGTCGAGGCGTCCAGCCAGCGGTTCAGCCCGGCGTCGCCCTGACGAGGGTCGAGGGTGTTGAGCGTGGCGATCTCCTGCCGCCCGGCCCGCTGCACGTCGTCGCGGGCCTGCGCGAACCGTACGGACGAGGAGTGCGTGCTCTGCCGGTACGACCAGCCGGACCACGCGCAGAAGGCCACGGCCGCCACCACCAGGACTGCGCCGAGCAGCCGTCGTCTCACCGTCCCAGCCCCAGCAGGTCGCGCATGGACGCCTCGCCGGACGGCACCGAGGGCAGGCCGAGCGCCCCGGGCAGCGCCGCGCTCGAGGCGGCGGAACCGCCCGGCCGTATGGGATCCGGCACCCCGCCGCCGTACGGCGCGTTGGCCGAGCCGCGTACGTCGACGCCGCTGGAGGCGGGCATCCGGCACGCCGCGGCGGTGTTCAGCGGCGGCCCGGGCGTCGTCGTCAGCCCGTTCCGGTAGGTGGTGCCGCCGTACCCCGTCGTGCAGGGGAGCGGAGAGAAGAACGTCAACGCCATGCCGAAGTCGACCCCGTGAGAGTTGATCGCCGTCGAGCCCGCCGCGACCACCTGCGGCAGGCGTACGAGGAGCTCCTCCAGGCCGCGCTGCCGGGTGAGCGTGAGGTCGGAGGTGGTGGTCAGGTTCGCGAGCAGCACGCTCAGGCTCGGGTCCAGGTCGCGCAGCAGCCCGCTGATCTCGCTCGCGGCGACCGGCGCGGTGGTGATGAGCCGCCGCAGGTCCGCGTCGGAGCGGTCGAGCTGCCCGGCGAGCAGCCGCGCGCCGCGTGCGAAGGACAGCAGCGCGTCGCCCTCCTCGCGCTGGGTCCGAAGGACCGTCTGCCCGTCGAAGATGAGCTGGTTCGTCTCGGGCGCGGCATCGTCGGCGGCGGCCGTGAGGTCGCTCGCGCTGTCCAGCAGCGTCTGGAGGTCCTCGCCGCGCCCCTGGAACGCCGTGCCGAACTCCTCCACCACGGTCCGCAGGGAGTTCAGCGGCACCGAGGAGGCCAGGTCGTTGACGTTGGTGAGCAGGTTCGTCACCGGGGGCGGGACCTGCGTGGCGCTGCGCGGGATGGTGCCGCCGTCGGCGAGGTACGGGCCGCCGCCACGCGACGGGCGCAGGTCGACGTACTCCTCGCCGACCGCCGACAGGTTGGCCACGACGGCCTGGAGGTCGGTCGGGATCCTCGGCGCGGAGTCGTCGATGTGCAGGTCGGCCCGTACGCCGGTCGCGGTCAGGTGCAGCGCGCCGACCCGCCCGACCGAGACGCCCCGGTAGGTCACGTCCGAGCCGGGGAACAGCCCGCCGGTCTCGGGCAGGTCCATCCCCACGACGTAGTAGCCGCGCAATCCGACGAGGCGCCCGAGGTCGGCGTAGCGGAACCCGATGTAGCCGATGACGAGCACGCCGATGATGAGGAAGGCGATGTTCTTCAGCCGGGTGCCGAGCGTGAGCATCAGCCACCCCCGTTGGAGACGGACGGCGTCGCCGTCGGTGAGACGGCGGGCGGTACGGACCCGGGCGGCGACGAGGCCGGCGGGGCGGAGCCCGGGGGCGTGGACCCCGGCGGCGAACCCGTGGAGCCCGGAGGCGGCGAGCCGGGAAGCGTCGTGCCGGCGGTCGGCGTGGAGCTCACCCCGCCCACGGGCGGCAGCGGGAACGGCATCGGCGCGGCCTTCGGGTTGCGGCGGGCGGCGGTCAGGTCCGCCGGCGGTGTGAGCGGCGGGATGACCGTCGTGCCGGGCACGGCGGTCACCGACAGGTAGATGTTGAGGTAGTCGCCCTTGATCCCCTTCAGCACCTCGTCGGTGAAGGGATAGGTCAGCAGCACCTGCAGCGACTGCGGCAGGTCGCGCCCGGCGTCGGCGAGGTTGCCCAGGACCGGCGCGAGCGACTGCAGGTCCGCGACCATGTCGGCCTTGCTCTTGTTGATCGTGCTGACCGCGACGCCGGAGAGGTTCTCCAGCGCCCGCAGCATCGTGACCAGCGAGCCGCGCTGCTCCTCCAGGATCTTCAGGCCGGGTCCGAGGTCGTCCAGGACGACGCCGATCTGCCGCTTGCGGGAGGCGAGCGTGGCCGAGAGCCGGTCCAGCCCGTCGATGGCGTCGGTGATGTCCTTGCGGTGGCCGTTGAGGTCCGAGACCAGGGTGTCGACGCGGCCCAGCATCTGCCGGATCTGCGGCTCGTTGCCGCCGAGCGCCTTGTTGAGCTCACTGGTGATCGTACGGAGCTGGGCGATGCCGCCGCCGTTCAGCAGCAGGGACAGGGCGCCGAACACCTCCTCGACCTCCGGGTCGCGGTTGGTCCGCGACATCGGGATCATCGAGCCGTCGGCGAGCGTGCCCTGGCCGCCGCCCGCCGGCGCGCTGAGCTGGATGTACTTCTCACCGAGCAGGCTGGACTGGGCGAGCTGGGCGTACGCGTCGGCGGGCAGGTGCACCTTGCCGTTGACCTGCATGACGACGCTCGCGGTCCAGCCGTTGCGCGGCAGAGTGATCGTGGAGACCCGGCCGACCGCAACGTCGTTGACCTTCACCGCCGCCTGCGGCACCAGGTCGTGGACGTTCGCGAACTCGGCGGTGACCTTGTACGGGTGGTCGCCCAGGTCGGCGCCGCCCGGCAGCGGCACGCCGTACACGCCGCCGAACCCGCCCGAACCGCAGCCCGCCAGCGTCATCGAGACGACGGCCAGGGCCGCCGGCCTCACGGCGCGCATCAGCGGCCACCCGTCCCGTACACGTCGCCCACCGGCGGCAGCGGCAGCGGCGGCAGGGAGGGCCGCCGGGACGAGGGCACCGGTGTCAGGCCGGCGGAGCCCTTCGCGTACTTCTCGCACAGCGAGGCGAGCTTCTTGGCGGCGCCGGTGAGGGAGCAGAGCCGGCCGCCGGCGGCCGGCGCCGAGGCGGTCGTGAGCGGACCGCCCATACTCAGCTCGTTGAGGTCACCGCGGCCGTCGAGGGTCTGGTTGACCGGGTCGTAGGCGTTCAGCACGTTGTCGGCGGCGAGCGGCGCGGTGTCCAGCACCTCGGCCAGGGACCGCCGCTGGTTCACCAGGATCTGCGTGATCGAGGCGAGCTTGGTGACGTTCGACTTCAGCCGCGCCCGGTTGTCGTGGATGAAGCGCTGGATCTCGCCGAGGGCGGTGGCGAGCTCCTGGAGCGCGGCGCCGAGGTTCTGCCGGTCGTCGGACAGGAAACCGGTCACCTGCGAGAGCTGCTGTTCGGCCAGGCGGACCTGCCCGTCGTTGGCCTTGAGCATCGTGGTGAACTTCTGCAGGTTCGTCAGGGTCGCGAACAGGTCGTTCTCCGAGCCGGACAGGGTCTTGGTCGCCTGCCCGAAGTCGTCGATCAGGTCGCCGATGTCCTTCCCGTTGCCGGCCAGGTTGGCGGCGCCGGCGTCCAGCGCGTCCGACAGCGCGCCCTTGCGGTTGGCGCCGTTCGGGCCGAGCGCGGTGGCGAGCCTGCTGATGCTCGCGTACAGCTGGTCGATCTCGACGGGCGTCGCGGTGCGCGTGGCCGGGATGACGGCGTGGTCGCGGAGGCGCGGGCCACTGGTGTAGGCGGGAGAGAGCTGGATGTAGCGGTCGGCGACGACGCTCGGCGCCACGGCGACGGCGACCGCGCCGGCCGGCACGGCCACGCCGTGGTCGATCGTCATCGTGACCCGCACCTGCCGGCCCTCGGGGCGAATGGAGTCGACCGTGCCCACTTTGACGCCGAGGACGCGCAGGTCCGAGCCGGAGTAGACGCCGACCGCCTGGCCGAAGTACGCGGTGACCCTCGTCCCGCTCTGCCACGTGAGCGCGACCAGCGCGCCGGTGAACATCAGGATCAGGACGAGCCCGCCCGCCATGATCGTGCGCCGGGACCGGATGGTGGGTCTGGACATCAGCGGCCGTCCTCCTGCTTCGGCGGCATGCACCCGGTCGCCGGCGGGGTGCCCGGCGGCAGATAGTCCTTGGGTATGACGCCGCACAGATAGCTGTCGAACCAGCGGCCGTTGCCGAGCGTGTTGCCGATCAACCGGTAGTACGGCCCGGCCACCGCGAGCGCGTGGTCGAGGCTGCCCTGGTTGCGCCGCAGCATCCCGGTCACCTGGTCCAGCGCGCGCAGCGTCGGGTCCAGCTGGGCCTGGTTGTCCTTGACCAGCCCGCTGAGCTGCGTGGACAGCTGCTGGGTGCCGGTCAGCAGCTCGTGGATGGCATACCTCCTGCGCCCGATCTCGCCGAGCAGCAGGTTGCCGTCGCGCAGCAGCGACTCGAAGTTCTCGTTCTGCCCGGCCAGGGTGGCGGTGATCTTGCGGGTGCCGGCCAGCAGCCGGGCGAGCCGCGCGTCGCGCGAGGAGATCGTCTTCGACAGCGCCGACAGGCCCTGGACCGCCGAGCGGACGTTCGGCGCGGTGTCGCGGAACGTGTCGGCGATCGTCTGGAGGCTCTGCCCGAGCTTGTCGGTGTCGAGCTCCCCGAACGTGGTGCCGAGCTGGTTGAACGCCTGGGTCACGTCGTACGGCGAGGTCGTACGGCTGACCGGGATGCGACGCGAGGGGTTCTGCGCGGCGGTGCCCAGCGGGTCCACCGCGAGGTACTTCTCGCCGAGCAACGTCTTGATCATGATCGAGGCCCGGGAGGCGTCGCCCACCCAGGTGTCCTTGACGCGGAAGGAGACCTTCACCCGCCCCCGGTCCAGGGACACCCCGGTGACCTTGCCGACCTTCACCCCGGCGACCCGTACCTCGTTGCCGGAGTGCAGGCCCGCCGACTCGGTGAAGTCCGCGTTGTAGGTCGTGCCGCCGCCGATGACGGGCAGGTCGTCGGCGGCGTACGCGGCCGAGCCCAGCCCGAGCAGGATCACCAGGCCGACCACGGCGACGGCGACGGGACTGCGTTCGCGGATCGGCTTCACGATGTGCACCTCGATTCGGTGACCGGGATGCCCGTCGGCGGCGGGCCGGGCGGCTCGGGGCCGTCCTGGTCCCAGGAGACCCCGGACACGGTGGCCTGGCAGAGATAGAGGTTCAGCCACGAGCCGTACGAGGCGATGCGCGCGATGGCGTTCATCTTGGCGGGCAGTCTCCGCACGAAGCCCTCGACGAGGGGCTGGTCGCGGTCGAGGTTGGACGACAGCCGCCCGAGGTCGCGGATGTCGCGGCGCAGCGGGTCACGGGCCAGGCCGAGGAGCCCGCCGGTGCTGGTCGTCAGGCCGGAGAGCGCGTCGATCGCCTCGCCGATCGGCTTGCGGTCGGCGGCGAACCCGTGCACGAGCTGCTGGAGCGTGGTGATGAGCTGGTCGAACCGGCCCTCGCGGGAGTTGACGGTCTCCACGACGGTCGTCAGGTTGTCGATCACCCGGCCGATCACCTGGTCCTTGCCCGCCAGCGTGCTCGTCAGCGAGCCGACCGTGGCGATGAGGTCGTCCACGGTCGTGCCCTCGCCCTGAAGCACCTGGATGATCTCCCCGGAGAGCTGGTTGACGTCCTTGGGGGACAGGGCCTGGAACAGCGGCTGGAAGCCGTTGAAGAGCTGGGTGAGGTTGAGCGCGGGCGCGGTCCGCTCCACCGGGATCGTGCCGCCCGGCCGCAGCGAGGCGCCGACCGCGCCGACGCCCTGGTCGAGCTCGACGTAACGCTGCCCGACGAGGTTGAGGTACTTGATCGACGCGGTGACCGAGCCGGGCAGCGTGCGGCCCGACACCACCGAGAACCGCACCCGGGCCAGCCGCCGGTTCGTCACGGCGATGTGCTCGACCTGGCCGACGCGCACCCCGGCGATGCGCACGCTGTCCCCGGTGTTCAGCCCGGTCACGTCGGTGAAGGTGGCGTTGTAGGCCGCGGTGCGGCCGACGCCGGTGCCGGCGATGCTGAGCGCCAGGACCGCGGTGGCCAGCGTCGTGACGACGATGAACACGGCCGACTTGGCCAGCGGCCCGGCGATGCTCTTGCGCCTCACTTGACCGTCACCTCCGTGCCCCGGTAGATCGGGCCGACCAGCACGCTGCTCCAGTCGGGCAGGGTCTTCGACGGCGATGTCGCGGTGGGCGTCAGCAACTCGTTGACCAGGTCGTTCTCGCCGGGGGAGTTGGCCACCCCGAGGCCGCCCGCGCCCGGCCGGTACGGCACGGAGTAGCAGCGCGGCCCGCCGCCGGCGGTGTAGGCGGGCGTGTCGCGGCCGGGAACGTACTTGCCCAGCGACGGCACCGCGTGCAGGGTCACGTGCAGGCCGTGCCGGTCGGTGCCCTTGCCGAGCGCGCGGTCCATCGTGGGCACGAAGTCACTCAGCATCTTCAGCGTGCAGGGGAACGACGGCGAGTAGCGTGCCAGCTTCTCCAGCGTCGGCCGGCTGTCGGCGGACAGCCGGATGATGTTGCCGGAGTTGCGCCGCAGGAAGTCGGCGATGTCGTTCGAGGAGTCGGTGACCGAGTCGTACAGCGCGCCGAGGTTCTCGCGCTGGTCGACGATGGTGCGGCTGGTCGTGGTGAAGTCCGTGAGCGCCTGCACGATGTCCGGCGCGGCCTGGTCGTACTCCCGGGTGACCCGCACGAGCTCCTCGATGTCGCGGTTCAGCGCGGGCAGCTGCGGGTTCAGCTTGCCGAGGTAGTCGTTGAAACGCACCATCGTCTGGCCGAGCTCCTCGCCGCGCCCGTCCAGCGCCTGGGCGAGCGCGGTCAGCGTGGCCGACAGCTTCTCGGGCTTGACCGCGGTCAGCAGCGGAAGGACGTTCTGCAGCACCTTCTCCAGCTCGATCGCGTTGGCGCTGCGGTCCTGCCCGATCACGTCGCCGGCGGAGAGCGCCACCGGCAGTGGGTCGGGCGGCGGGATGAGGGCGACGTACCGCTCGCCGAACAGCGTCGTCGGCAGCATCTGCGCGGTGACGTTCCGCGGGAGGTCCTTCATCGCCCCGGGCTGGAGCGCCAGCCGCAGCCGGGCGCCGGACCCGTCGGCGGTGATGTCGCGGACCTCGCCGACGACCCGTCCGCGCAGCTTCACGTCCGCGTGCGGATGCATCTCGTTGCCGACGCTGCTCGTACGCAGCGTCACCATGGCGGCGTCGCTGAAGCGTTTCTGGTAGACCGCGATCGACAGCCAGACCAGCAGGCAGAGGACGAGCAGGAAGGCCAGCCCGGTCAGCCGCCGCCGTGCCTTGACCCCGGGCGGGTCCTCGACGCTGATCATCCGGCCACCTTCACGGTGGTCGTCGCACCCCAGATCGCGAGGCTGAGGAAGAAGTCGGTAAGGCTGATCAGCACGATCGAGGTCCGTACGGCGCGGCCGACGGCGATGCCGACCCCGGCGGGACCACCCGAGGCGCGGTAGCCGTAGTAGCAGTGCGCCAGGATCACCATCACGCTGAAGATCAGCACCTTGCCGAACGACCAGAGTACGTCCACCGAGGCCAGGAACTGGCTGAAGTAGTGGTCGTACGTGCCGGCCGACTGCCCGTTGAACAGCACCGTGATCTCGCGCGAGGAGACGTAGGAGCTGAGCAGGCCGATGCCGTACAGCGGGACGATGGCGACCACGCCCGCCGCGATCCGCGTGGTGACGAGGTAGGGCAGGCTCGGCACGCCCATGCCCTCCAGCGCGTCGACCTCCTCGGAGATCCGCATCGCGCCGAGCTGCGCGGTGAACCCGGCGCCGACGGTCGCCGACAGGGCCAGCCCGGCGACGAGCGGCGCGATCTCGCGGGTGTTGAAGTACGCCGAGACGAAGCCGGTGAAGGCGGCCGTGCCGATCTGGTTGAGCGCGGCGTACCCCTGCAGGCCGACGACCGTGCCGGTGAACAGCGTCATCGCGATCATCACGCCGATGGTGCCGCCGATGACGCCGAGCGCCCCGCTGCCGAAGGTCACCTCGGCGAGCAGGCGGCGGATCTCCCGCAGGTAGCGCCGCAGCGCACGGGGCGTCCACAGCAGCGCGCGCACGTAGAACGTGAGCTGGTCCCCGAGGGTGTCCAGCCAGGACAGCCGCCGGTCGAGGTCGAGGCGGGGAACCGTCTTGAAGGCCACGGCTCAGCTTCCCTTCGGGGGGACGACCTGCAGGTAGATGGCCGTGAGCACGAGGTTCACGAAGAACAGCAGCAGGAAGGCGATGACGACCGACTGGTTGACCGCGTCGCCGACGCCCTTGGGGCCGCCGCGCGGGTTGAGCCCGCGGTGCGCGGCGACCGCGCCGGCGATGAAGCCGAAGAGCAGCGCCTTGAACTCGCTGATGTACAGGTCCGGCAGGTGGGCGAGGGCGGAGAAGCTGGCGAGGTAGGCGCCGGGGGTGCCGCCCTGCATGATCACGTTGAAGAAGTAGCCGCCGAGCACGCCGACGACCGAGACCAGGCCGTTGAGGAAGACGGCGACGAGCATGGCCGCGAGCACCCGGGGGGCGACCAGCCGCTGGATGGGCGAGACGCCCATCACGACCATCGCGTCGATCTCTTCGCGGATCGTACGGGAGCCGATGTCGGCGCAGATCGCCGAGCCGCCCGCGCCGGCGATCAGCAGCGCCACGATCAGCGGGCTGGCCTGCTGGATGACGGCGAGAACGCTGGCCGCGCCGGTGAAGGACTGCGCGCCGAGCTGCTGGGTGAGCGAGCCGACCTGCAGCGCGATCACCGCGCCGAACGGCACGGACACGAGCGCGGTCGGCAGGATCGTCACGCTGGCGATGAACCAGAACTGCTCGACCAGCTCCCGGCCCTGGAACGGGCGCCGGAACATCGCGGCGAGCACGGCCGCGGCGAGCGCGAAGAGCCTGCCGGTCTCACGGAGCGCCGCGGTTCCGGGGACGTTCGTCGCCGGGGTCGTCACCGGCGCTCCCGGATGCTTTGGAGGATCGCCTGCTGCGCGGCGTACGGCAGCTCGTGCAGCATGCCCATGACGCGGGCCCGGCGGCGCTCGACCGCCTGACGCGGGGGCAGGCCGGGGCTCGGCTTGAGCTGGGGCACGATCGGCGGCAGGCCCTCGTCGTCGAAGTCGGCCGCCTCGAGCGCGATGGTGGCCTGGTCCTTCTCCTCGGACATGCCGATCGGGCCGTGCTTGCGGCCCTGCAGGAACTGCGCGACGACCGGCTCCTCGCTCGTCAGCAGGACCTCGCGCGGGCCGAAGGTGACCAGCTTGCGGAGGAACAGCATGCCGATGTTGTCCGGCACGGTCGAGGCGACCTGGATGTTGTGCGTGACGATGAGGATGGTCGCGTCGATCCGCGCGTTCAGGTCGATCAGCAGCTGGGACAGGTAGGCCGTACGGACGGGGTCCAGGCCGGAGTCCGGCTCGTCGCAGAGGATGATCTGCGGGTCGAGCACGAGCGCCCGTGCCAGGCCCGCGCGCTTGCGCATGCCGCCGGAGATCTCACCGGGGAGCTTGCCCTCGGTGCCGGCGAGCCCCACCAGATCCATCTTCTCCAGCACGATGCGCCGGATCTCCGGCTCGTTCTTGTTCGTGTGCTCCCGCAGGGGGAACGCGATGTTCTCGAACAGGTTGAGGGAGCCGAACAGCGCGCCGTCCTGGAACACGATGCCGAACAGCTTGCGGATCTCGTGCAGTTTCCGCTCGGGGCTGCTGACCATGTCGACGCCGTCGATGAGGACCCGTCCTCGCTCCGGCTTGAGCAGGCCGATGAGCGATTTGAGGAAGACCGTCTTCCCGGTACCCGAGGGCCCCAGCATCACGCTGACCTCGCCGGCCGGAAGTGTGAGCGTCACGTCCTGCCAGATGGTCTGCTTGCCGAAGGACTTCGTCAGTCCTTCGACCACGACTTCAATTCCCATTACGCAGAGCCAACCATCGGAATGTTTCCCAACTTCGGCCCCCGGATATGAAGAGCCCGAATATTTGCGCCGGACCATATTCCGGTCCGCCGGATTGGTTCGGGCGCTACCTTTGCTACTGGCGGGTATCATACTTATCGTCAACAGCGATGAGCAAGACATTCCGTGTCATTGCCGAGGTCGCACGAAATGTCTTGTCATCGATTGACAACCAAGGCTTCCGGTTTTGTCCGCCGATGAGTACGGCGGCGGACGTGACCGCTCCTACCGGCTATGACTTCGCGGCGGAGTGCCAGAAGGCGGCCAGCCGCCGCCCGGCGCCGGGCGCGAATGAGGTCGGGTCGTACAGGCCGCCGAGATAGGTCGACGGGCTGTTCAGCACCAGTTTGTTGTTGCCCGCGGCCGAGGGGAGCCCGGTCTTGAGGTTGACCGCGGCGTCGAGCAGGCCGAGGCCGCCGCAGCCGGTCGCGCCGGGCACGGCGAAGGAGTCATCGCCCTGAGACGCCCCGCCGGTGTCGATCCTGAGCAGGTCGCCGTTGTCGGCGTCGGGGGTCCCGTCTCCGTCGAACCGGGCGAAGTCCGTCGCCGGCACGGCCAGGTTCCTCGGCTTCAGCAGGATCGGGTGCGAGTTCGAGCCGATCGTGCAGGTGGAGGCGAGGAACGGGTTCTGCAGGTGGATCTTGACCGGCAGCGTGATGATCGGGTCGCCGCTGCCGAGCCCGGCGGCCAGGTCGAAGTCCGACGGAGTGCCGGCCGGCTGGATGGTGGCGATGACGTTGTTGAGCGTGTTGTCGCTGATGGACCGGCAGATCTGCGTGATCACCGGCACCTTGCTCGGGCACATCAGCCCGAGCAGGCCGCCGGGGATCTTCACGGGGTCGGCCACGAGAGCGCCCCCGGAGGGCGTGACCAGCGACAGCGTCGACGCGGAGAGCACCCCGGCCTGCAGGTCGGTGGCGCCGGTGGTCGCGGTGGTCGTGCCCAGCTTGATCGAGCCGCTGGACGAGTGCGAGGCCAGGCACGTGTCCGTGGCCGAGACGCCGTCCGCGGCCAGCATCGCCGGATCGTCCACCGGGCAGCGCGTGAACGGCGCCCACGAGCCTTTCAGGGTCGCCGCCGACGCCGAACCGGCGGGGATGAGCGTCGTCGCGAGTGCGGTGACCGCACCGGCGGCCACGAGGCGTGCCCGCTTACGGGAAGGACTCATTTCTCGGTCCCTTTCTCCAGGCCGGACCGACGGTCCGAAATTCCGCCCCCGATTTCACTACTGGCGCGTACGGTAACTTTGCCCGCCGAGAAGGGCAATAGAAGCTCTTCCGGCACGGAATCTATTGCCACCGGATGACAATTTCCCTGGCCGAATTCATCGGCGGGCGAGCATGCCGGTCATGGCTGGGGCCGCGGCCGGTCGATCGGGTCGCAGTTGACGGGGTCCTGGTCCGGCGGGCGGGTGCAGGGAACGCCCTGGATCAGCTTCATGAAGTTGCCCGGACCGGAGATCGACGCGGTGAAGAGAGGATCGAGATCCTCACCCACTCCGCAGCCGCCGAACGCCGGGAACGTGGCGTAGCCGGTCAGTGGCCCGCCGGTGTTCACGGTGTACTCCGGGGACTTTCCGGTCAACGTGACCGCCACCGGTGTGACGGTCTGGCAGTGCGGGCCCACCTCGAGCGGTTTCCCATTGACCAGCACATCGTGAATGCGAACCCAGAAGGGGGACGTGACCGTCGATTCCTCGTGGAAATCGGTGCCGTCGAAGAACGAGTGGCTGTCGACCTCGACGTCGGTGCCCTCGGGTTCGGTCAGCTCCATCGTCGCGGTGGTCGGCATGAAGCCGAAGGTCAGGAAGGTGGCCTGCGTGGGCGGCAGCTGATGCCGTCCGTGGTAGTCGAGCAGCCCCCGGCTCAGCACGTCGAAGCTGCTGTCGGTGGCGCAGAGGTTGAGAATGACGCGGTAGGCGAGCTCCAGCAGGACGTGGCCGGTGGTCTCCCCGTTCTCCACGCCGAGCCGGGTCGCGCCGTCGAGCTTCTTGACGTTCGAGTAGCCCGCCATGTACGCCTCGCCGGGCACCGGATCGAGGTCCTCCACGAGGAGGCACGGATCGTCGTCCAGCGGCTGCCGGGCCGTGCGGGGGAGGGCCGTGGCGGCGCCCGCGCCGGGAGAGCGGGCGGCGGAGCCGGACGGCCCGGCGACCGGCACGTGCGCCAGGATCGCGCCGGGGCCGAGTCCGATCCTGCAGTTGAGCGGGATGCTCGGCGGGTTCGTCGCACCGCCGTCCGCCTTGTGCGGCGTGAGGACGAACGTGAGGGGGCCCGCGATGAAGGCCGCCGAGCCGGTCGCCTCGGCCGTGACCGGCGACACCATGGCGGGCCCGGGCAGGGGCAGGTCCCCGGAACCGGGGATCGGCGTGGACGGGGTCCGGCTCGACCAGACGCTGGTGGAGGAGGTGCCCTTCTGCGCCACGGTGACGGTCATCCGCGCCGACGCGGTGACCGACGTCGCGTCCAGCCCGGTGAGGTCGGCGAGCGCGGCGCGCGACAGGGTCGGCGTCATCGTGACGTGGCGGGGCCAGAGGCGGTCGCCGACCGCGCGGGCGGAGGGAAAGGTGCCCGCGACCTTGACGGTGACCTGGCGGGCGCCGGCGGGAAACGGGCAGGTGTAGGCCAGGGCGGCGTCTATGGCCTGCGCGCCGGCCGGGGCCTCACCGGCCGAGGACTGACCGGCGGAGGACTCGGCGCCGGAGATCAGGCTCACCGCGATCAGGACCACGCCGGCGGCGGCGACCCGTGCGATTGTGCGAGGCGTCCAGCGCATGATGCTCATCCACGTTCACCCGTCGTGCGAGTCGGCGATGCCGAAGCCTGCGGCGGAACCCTTTCCCCGCGGTGAAGGCCGAGCATCGGAAGACCACATCCAAAAGTCGTCGGCCCCGGAATGACAGATCGCCTCGCAGTTTTCTACTGGCGAGTAGCGTAGTTGTGGTGTCGTGGGAGGGGCAAGCGGTCGTGTCCTAAGCGCAATCCGGCGCCGCACTTTTGTCACCGCGTTATAAAACCCGGCCGGCCCATTGTCCGATGCTGAGTCCGAACGCGAAAGCCGGCCGGGGGTTCACCCGGCCGGCTTCGGCGGCTGGTCGTCAGATCACGGGGTGGGCGTGATGCTGAGGCCGGGGGGAGTGGGGCTGCTGACCACATAGGTGGCCGCGAAGGTGACGAGGTCGTTGGCCTTGATCAGGCCCAGGCAGGTGCCGGTGGTGCCGGTGATCTTCAGCTGCTGCGGGGCGGCGTCCGCGGGGACGGTGAGCGTCCCGGTGGAGTTCGCGAACGTGTCGTTGTTGGCCGTGCCGACGTTGCCCGCGACGGTCCCGTTGCAGGTCCCCAGGATGCTCTTGATCGTGAGGGTGGCGTTGATGCCGCTGATGTTGCCGCTGACCGTGCCGGTGGTCGCGTTGTACGACACGGCGTTGAGGCCGCCCGAGGTGATGGAGGCGGTCCCGGTGCTGCTCAGCGGGCCGGTGCAGGTGCTGAACGTGCCGCTGCCGATGTTGGCGACGGGGTTGGCGAGGCCGCTGCCCGAGGGCGCGGTGCCGTTGATCGTCGAGGCGCTGCAGGTGAAGGTCTGGTTGGTGGTCACGTCCTTGAACGTGACGGTCGTGCCCGACTTCAGCCCCACGGTGAAGGATCCGCTGGCGTTGGAGTTGCTGACGGTCCAGCCGGCCGCGAAGGCCGCCTGGGAGCTGAGCACGATCGCGCCGACGGCGGCGGCACCGACGAGGACCGAGCTTCCCACGAGTTTACGCATGTCTTTCTTCCTCCACGGACTGCGGCCGGTGTGCGCGGTAAAGCCGGCCGGCGGAAATGGTCTTCAAATTGATGGGTCCGGCGATGTTCCAAGGGCAGCCTCCTTAGACCCGCATGCGGCCAGCGGGATTTCGGTAAGGGTGTCGGTGTCTGCGGCGATCGAACGATCGCGGAAGATGATCTTTATGTGCTAAGGTATCGGGGAACTGTTTACTACCTGCGAGTAGGTTAAGCGGGCGTTACGGTCGAAGCAAGAGCGAAATTGACATTTCCGGCGAGTTATCATTGTGTGCGAAAAGGCGAGTCCGTCTTTATCGAAAAGTGATTAAGGCGCTCGCCTTTATGGCCTTTGACATGGGAGAACGGTCACACGCATCACGAGATGTCGCCGGGCAAGTGCAGAGGGTAAATGTCGTCGCCGGGCGGTGTGAACCTCGCTCGTCCTGGTTAGCCTCACTATGTTCCAGATCACGTTCCGCCGGCCGGGCAGAGGGAGAAGAGCGACGGTGTGGCTCGAACAGGAGACGGGAAGGCGGGAGCTCGCCGGCCTGCTGCGGTCCGAGATGGACGGGCTCGCCGGTGAGATCTGCGCCGAGATCAGCGAGGCCGTCCCGGAGTACGCGACGCCGTGTCAGTGCGAGTCCGGGCCGGTCATGCGGCCCGCCGTCGAGCAGGCGATCGTCACCTTCGTCGACCGCATCGCCGAGCCGTCCGCGTCGTCACGCCGGCTGATCGACGTCTACCGCCTGCTCGGGCAGAACGAGGCGCACCACGACCGGAACCTCAACGCGCTGCAGGCGGCGTTCCGCGTGGCCTTCAGGGTCGCCTGGCACCGGACCACGAACATCTGCGCCCGTCATGAGCTCCCGTCCGAGATCGTCGCCGGGCTGGCCGAGGCGCAGCTGGAGTACATGGACGAGCTCGCCTCGATCTCCGTGGAGGGCTACCTGGAGGCCAGCGCGCACTCGCCGGAAGAACTCGCCGAGCTGCGCCTTCGCCTCCTGCGGCTGATCCTGGAACGCCCGGCCGCACCACGGCAGGCGATCACCGAACTCGCCGGGCGCGCCGACTGGACGGTGCCCGCGGAGGTGACCCCGGTGGTCGTGCGCCCCGGCGTGCGCCTCGTCCGTACGGCGCTGTCCGACGACGTCCTCGCCGACCTCGACGGTCCCGGCCCCCGGCTGCTGCTGCCCGGCCGGTTCACCGCGGCGCGGCGCTCGATGATCGAGGCCGCGGTGCCCCGCGAGCGGATCGTCGTCGGGGTCACCGTGCCGTTGGAGGAGGTCGCGGACTCGTTCCGCTGGGCCGAGCGCGCCCTCGACCTGATCGCCGAGGGCATCGTCGCCGACACCCGGCTGACGCTCTGCGAGGACCATCTGCTGACGTTATGGCTGATGTCGGACCCGCAGCTGATCGACGAGCTCGCGCGGCAGCGGCTCGCCCAGCTCGCGGAGATGCCGGCCGCCAAGCAGAAGGCGCTGACCGAGACGCTCCGGGTGTGGCTCGAGAGCTGGAGTACCGCGGCCGAGGTCGGGAACCGGCTGCACGTGCACCCGCAGACCGTGCGCTACCGCCTGAACCAGCTCAAGGAGAGCCTGGGCGAGCGGTTCACCGACCCGGAGTCGAGGTTCGGCCTGGAGCTCGTGCTGCGGGCGCAACGGTTGCGAGATCGTGCGGCGCGCCCGGGAGGCGGACGTACCGGAAGGTCCTCACAGGCGTCATAAGTGCTTTTATCATCGGATCACAAAAACAATGTCGTGCTGTCCGAAATCGAAATGAGCATACGACCACTTACGGAACGTGTTGAGGGGTCGGGCAATAGGCGTAAATCCTTGCCGGACACTGTTCTCTGCTCTACGGTCACGTTGTCCTAGATCACGGTCCTCGCGGCAGACACAGGGGTCCCCCGCTCAGTGTTCCGCGCGTGGCCCGAGGTCACCGGCGAAGCGCCACCTGACGGCCGATATGAATAAGGGCGACCCCGCCCAGCGACGCACCGGCTCCGACGGTGGCGGTGGGAGGTAGACGCATGCCTCGAACGCTCGAACCGGACGGCCTGAACAGGTCGCGACCCGAGCTGGCCGAGCGGCTGATGGCGATCATGCGGCGAGAGCTGCCCAGCCTCGTGGACGAGATCGTGGGTGAGATCCGCGACACCATTCCGGACTACGCCCGCCCCATCGACGGCCCGTACGGCCGGACGCTTCGCTCCGGGGTCGAGCGCGCCCTCGCCGGATTCGTCGAGTGGCTCAGCTCGCCGAGCGCGCCGCTGGACGACATCTGTTACAAGCTCGGCCGCTTCGAGGCGTACGAGGGCCGTCAGCTCGACACCCTGCAGTCCGCCTACCGGATCGGCGCGCAGACGGGCTGGCGCCGGGTGATGGCCCTGCACCAGCGGCACGACCTCGCCCCGGCGACCGTCTCGGTGCTGGCGGACGCCCTGTTCGCCTACATGGAGGAGCTGGCGTCATCGTCGGTACGGGGCTATCTGGAGGCCAAGAGGCAGCTCGACGACGAGCTGCAGGCCGGCCACCGCAGGCTCCTGCGGCTGATCGTGGACGGGGCACCGCGCGACCTGCTCGCCGAGCACGCCGCGTCGGTCCGCTGGGTGCTTCCGGACCAGGTCACCGTGGTCGTGCTGCGGCCGAGCGCGCCGATCGTCCGCACGCTGCTGGACGATGATCTGCTGACCGACCTCGACGGCACCGACCCCTATCTCCTGGTGCCCGGCCCGCTGACGGCCGACCGCCGCGCGATGCTCGAGCTCGCGGTGGCCGAGTCCAAGGCCGCGGCCGGGCTGACCGTCGCGCTGGACCGCGCGCCCGACTCGCTGCGCTGGGCCCGGCAGGCGCTCGGCCTGGTGCACGAGGAGGTCATCGACGACGGCCCGCTGACCCTCTGCGCGAACCACCTGGAGACCCTCTGGCTGTTCGCGGACGCGCCGCTGATCGACCAGATGGCGCGCCGGCAGCTCGCCTGCGTGGACCACCTGACCAAGCGGCAGCGCGAGCGGCTCATCGAGACCCTGCGCGTGTGGCTGCGCACGCGTGGCACCGCCGCGCAGGTCGGTGAGGAGCTGGGCGTGCACCCGCAGACCGTGCGCTACCGGATGCGGCAGATCGAGCACGCCCTCGGCGACGACCTCGCCGACGCGGACACGCGCTTCGCGATCGAGGTGGCCCTGCGCGCTCTGTGGCTGCGCGAACAGACGCCGTCGCCCGGCGCCTACGACGAACCGGACGGCCGCTCCGGACGGCGGTGACGGCTCTCGCGGCCACGAAATTCATTCGACACGCTAATTCGGGACACCTGGTACACCGCGAATTGCGCAACCGGTGATAGCGCTGCGCGCCCTGCTTGATCGGACGCCGCTTTCCGTGTTCGCATGATCCGTACCCGCCGGAAAGGAATGGCGGTACGGAATGCGGAGGTCACCGAGTGCTGTCCAGATCGAACAGAAAGCCGATCTTTGTCGCACTCGGCACGGCGACGCTTCTCACTTTGGGGCCGGTGGCGCTTCCGTCGGCGGCCCTGGCCGCCGATCCGTCGCCGACGGCCGGCGACGATCCCTCGCCCGACCCGTCGAACTCGGCCCCGGCCGGCGACCCGCCGAGCGACCCGCCGCCGGACACCCCGCCCCCGGACACGCCCCCGCCACCCCGGTCATCGCCGGCGCCGCCGCAGTCGGCGCCGTCCCTGTCGCTCCGGCTGGTGCTGTCGCCGGGCAGGGCCGCTCCCGGCGGATCGGTGACGGCCACGGCCCACGTACGGGCGCTGCGGGCGGTCGCGCACCACGCGGTGGTGCGGTTCTCGGCGTCGAGCGCGAGCGTCGGCGGTCCCGTCTCGCTGGGCGACCTCAGCGCGGGGGAGCGCTCCGCGACGAGCGTGGTCCACATCCCCGCGAGCCATGGCGCAGGCTCGGTCACGGTGACCGCCTCGCTGAGCGCCGACCGGGCCGGTGCCCGGTCCGACACCGGCAAGATCACCGTGTCCTCGTCGGCGGCCGACGCCGCGGCGGAGGCGGCGGCCGCAGCGGGCGGTGTACCCCTGGCCCCGTCCCTGCAGATCCCGGGCCTGCCCGGCTCGGGCGCGGCCGTGGGCGGCGGCCCGCCCCAGGCGCAGCTCCCGCTGATCAGCCAGCAGCCCGCCGTCGCGCCGGACGAACTCCCGGCCGTACGCCCGGTCTCGCTCCGTACGCGGACCTCGCCGCTCGGCCTCGACCCGATCTCCTACCGGCTGCTCTGGACACAGGTGGCCTGGCTGGCCGCGCTCCTCGTCGGCATCTCGCTGCTCCTGACCCAGCTCCGGATCAACCGCCGCCGGGTCCCGGTCCGCCCGGCCGGACGACGCGGACCCCGCCGCTCGTAGGTCTCCGCCGCGTGGTGACCGCGCGCGTCCGTGGATAATCGGTGATGCCATGACGTGATGCGGATTACGACCACCTGAGGAGCTCGATGTTCGGCAAGGTCTTGGTGGCCAACCGTGGTGAGATCGCGATCCGGGCGTTTCGCGCGGCGTTCGAGCTCGGCATTTCCACCGTCGCCGTCTACCCCTATGAGGACCGCAACTCGCTGCACCGCGCGAAGGCGGACGAGTCGTACCAGATCGGCGAGCCGGGCCGTCCCGTACGCGCCTACCTGTCGGTTGACGAGGTGGTCAAGGCCGCCCGTACGGCCGGCGCCGACGCGATCTACCCCGGCTACGGCTTCCTGTCGGAGAACCCCGGCCTGGCGACCGCCTGCGCGGAGGCGGGCATCACCTTCATCGGGCCGCCGGCCTCGGTGCTGCACCTGACCGGCAACAAGGCGCGGGCGGTCGCCGCGGCGCGCGAGGCCGGCCTCCCGGTGCTGAAGTCCTCCGAGCCGACGACGGACGTCGACGCGCTGCTCGCCGCCGCCGGCGACATCGGGTTCCCGGTGTTCGTCAAGGCCGTCGCCGGAGGCGGCGGACGCGGCATGCGGCGGGTGGCCGAGCCAGGCGACCTGCGCGAGTCGATCGACGCCGCGATGCGCGAGGCGGAGTCGGCGTTCGGCGACGCGACGGTCTTCCTGGAGCAGGCCGTGGTGAACCCGCGCCACATCGAGGTGCAGATCCTCGCCGACGCCGAGGGCAACGTCGTCCACCTGTACGAGCGCGACTGCTCGATGCAGCGGCGGCACCAGAAGGTCATCGAGATCGCGCCCGCCCCCAACCTCGACCCGGACCTGCGGGATCGGATCTGCGCGGACGCCGTGGCGTTCGCCCGGCACATCGGCTACGTCAACGCGGGCACGGTGGAGTTCCTCGTCGACGAGCGCGGCAACCACGTCTTCATCGAGATGAACCCCCGCATCCAGGTCGAGCACACGGTGACCGAGCAGGTCACCGACCGCGACCTGGTGATCGCGCAGCTGCGTATCGCCGCCGGGCGCACGCTGCCGGAGCTGCGCCTGACCCAGGACGTCATCACCCTGACCGGCGCGGCGATGCAGTGCCGCATCACGACCGAGGACCCGGCCAACGGCTTCCGCCCCGACACGGGCACCATCTCGGCGTACCGCTCGCCGGGCGGGCCGGGCGTGCGCCTCGACGGCGGCACCGTGCACACCGGCGCCGAGGTGTCGGCGCACTTCGACTCGATGCTCGTCAAGCTCACCTGCCACGGGCACGACTTCACCAACGCCGCGCGCCGGGCGAGGCGCGCGATCGCCGAGTTCCGCATCCGCGGCGTGGCCACCAACCTGCCCTTCCTCGGCGCGGTGCTCGACGACCCCGACTTCCGCGCCGGCCGGATCACGACGAGCTTCATCGACGAGCGCCCGGACCTCGTGCACGCCCGTCCCTCGGCCGACCGGGGCAGCCGTGTCCTGCGCTTCCTCGCCGAGACGACGGTCAACCGGCCGCACGGGCCGCGGCCCGTGGTCGTCGAACCCGTCGACAAGCTGCCCGCCGTGAACCTCGGTGAGACGCCGGCGGAAGGTTCGCGGCAGCGCCTCGCCGCCCTCGGGCCGGAGGGGTTCGCCGCCGACCTGCGCGCCCGCGAGTCCGTCGCCGTCACCGACACGACGTTCCGCGACGCGCACCAGTCGCTGCTGGCCACCCGCGTGCGCACGCGCGACCTGACCGCGGTCGCGCCCCACGTCGCGCGTACGGCGCCGCAGCTGCTGAGCCTGGAGTGCTGGGGCGGCGCGACGTACGACGTGGCGCTGCGGTTCCTCGCCGAAGACCCGTGGGAGCGCCTGGCGGCGCTGCGCGAGGCGGTGCCGAACATCTGCACGCAGATGCTGCTGCGCGGCCGCAACACCGTCGGCTACACCCCGTACCCCACGGAGGTCACCGACGCGTTCGTCGCCGAGGCCGCGGCCACCGGGATGGACATCTTCCGCATCTTCGACGCGCTGAACGACGTGTCGCAGATGCGCCCGGCCATCGACGCCGTACGCGCCACCGGGACCGCGGTCGCCGAGGTCGCGCTCTGCTACACGGGCGACCTGTCCGACCCCGCCGAGACGCTCTACACGCTCGACTACTACCTGCGGCTCGCCGAGGAGATCGTCGAGGCCGGCGCCCACGTCCTGGCGATCAAGGACATGGCCGGCCTGCTGCGCCCGCCGGCCGCCCGTACGCTCGTGACCGCGCTGCGCGCGCGGTTCGACCTGCCGGTGCACCTGCACACCCACGACACGGCCGGGGGGCAGCTCGCCACGCTGATCGCCGCCATCTACGCGGGCGTCGACGCGGTCGACGCGGCGGTGGCGTCGATGGCCGGGACGACGTCGCAGCCGTCTCTGTCCGCGCTGGTCGCCGCGACCGACCACACCGACCGGGCCACGGGCCTGTCGCTGCAGGCCGTCGGCGACCTGGAGCCGTACTGGGAGGCCGTCCGGAAGGTCTACGCGCCGTTCGAGTCGGGCCTGGCGTCGCCGACCGGGCGCGTCTACCACCACGAGATCCCGGGCGGCCAGCTGTCGAACCTGCGCCAGCAGGCCATCGCGCTCGGCCTGGGGGACCGGTTCGAGCTGATCGAGGACTGCTACGCCGCCGCCGACCGCATGCTCGGCCGCCTGGTGAAGGTCACGCCGTCGTCCAAGGTCGTCGGCGACCTGGCGCTGCACCTCGTCGGCGCGGGCGTCTCGGCCGCCGACTTCGAGTCCGACCCGGGCAAGTTCGACGTGCCGGACTCGGTGATCGGCTTCCTGCGCGGCGAGCTGGGCGTCCCGCCCGGCGGCTGGCCGGAGCCGTTCCGTACGCGGGCGCTGGAGGGCCGGTCGCCGGAGGCCGAGGTCGCGTCGCTGACCGCGGAGGACCGCGAGGGCCTGGCCTCGTCGCGCCGCGCCACGCTGAACCGCCTGCTGTTCCCCGGCCCGGCCCGTGAGTTCGCCGTCCGCCGCGAGACGTACGGCGACACGTCGGTCCTGTCGACCAAGGACTTCTTCTACGGCCTCGAACCCGAGACCGAGCACACGGTGACCCTCGAACACGGCGTCTCGCTGCTGATCGAGCTCGAGGCCATCTCGGAGGCCGACGAACGCGGCTACCGCTCGGTGCTGACCACCCTCAACGGCCAGCTCCGCCCGGTCCGCGTACGCGACGAGTCGGTCGCCACGGACGTCAAGGCCGCCGAGAAGGCCGAGCGCGGCAACGACCGCCACGTCGCGGCCCCGTTCGCCGGCGTCGTGACGCTCCAGGTGGAGGAGGGCGCGGCGGTGTCGGCGGGTCAGACGGTCGCCACGATCGAGGCGATGAAGATGGAGGCCTCCATCACCGCCCAGCGCGACGGGACGGTCACCCGCCTGGCCATCGGCTCGGTCCAGCAGGTCGAGGGCGGCGACCTGCTGATCGAGATCCGCTGACGCCGTGACCGGTGACGAGCACCTCGATCTCACCGAGCGGCTCCGCCGCCAGGTGACGCGGCTCGAACGCGTCCTGGCGGCGGACGCACGGCTGCCGGTCGAGTTCGAAGAGACGCATCTGCCGGCCTGGCTGCGCCCGACGGAGGGCGAGCAGCGGCTCACGGTGTCGCTGGCGGTGCTGGCGGCGATCGCGCTGCAGGTCGTGCTGCCCAGCGAGTTCGCCCTCCGGCCGCACCTGCTGCTGCCCGCGTTGGAGGTCGCGCTGCTGATCGGGCTGTTCGCGGCGAACCCGGTACGGATCACCCGGGAGTCGAGGCTGCTGCGGAGCACCAGCCTGAGCATGATCGCCGTGATCAGCCTGGGCAACGCGATCTCGGCGGTCCTGCTCGTACGGCACCTGGTCGACGGCAGCGCCGGGAACAGCGCGGGCACGCTGTTGGCCACCGGCGCGACGATCTGGGGGACGAACGTCATCACGTTCGCCCTCTGGTACTGGGAGCTGGACCGCGGTGGCCCGGCCGCCCGCGCCAAGGGCGGCAATCCCTATCCGGACTTCCTGTTCACCCAGATGACCGCGCCCGAGCTCTCACCGCCGAACTGGGAACCCGCCTTCCTCGACTACCTGTACCTGTCGTTCACCAACGCGACCGCGTTCAGCCCCACGGACGTGATGCCGCTCCGCCGCTGGGCGAAGATGCTGATGCTCTGCCAGTCGGCGGTCTCGATCGTGGCGGTCGCCCTGGTCATCTCCCGCGCGGTGAACATCTTCAAGTAGCGGCGGTCAGCTCTGCTGGACCGGGCTCGTGCTCTGGCGCCAGTGGACCCTGGGGCTCAGGGCCCGCGGCCGGACGCGGTGCGCGTGCCGCTTGGCGACGTCGAACAGGGAGGTGATCAAGGTGTCCGACAGCAGGTGGGGTACGAGCCCGAGGTCGACCAGGCCGGTGTGGGTGACGTTGTAGTAGTGCTCCTCGCGCTCGACCCGCGGGTTGTCGAGGCGGGTGATCTCGACGTCGTTCGGAAAGCATTCGGCGACCGTCTCGGCGATCCGGCGGACCGACAGCGACTGCGTCATCTGGTTGAAGACCCGGAACTCCCCGGCCGCGGCCGGGTTCTCACAGGCCAGTTGCACACACCGTACGGTGTCCCGGATGTCCAGGATGCCGCGCGTCTGCCCGCCGGTCCCGTAGACCGTCAGCGGGTGCCCGAGCACCGCCTGGATGACGAAGCGGTTGAGGACCGTGCCGAACACCGCGTCGTAGTCGAACCGCGTGGCGAGCCGGTCGTCCAGCACCGTCTCCGGCGTCTGCTGCCCGTACACCACGCCCTGGTTGAGGTCGGTCGCCCGCAGGCCCCAGATCCGGCAGGCGAACTCGATGTTGTGGCTGTCGTGCACCTTGGACAGGTGGTAGAAGGAGCCCGGCCGCTTGGGGTAGAGCACGCGGTCCCGGCGGCCGTTGTGCTCCACCTCCAGCCACCCCTCCTCGATGTCGATGTTCGGCGTGCCGTACTCGCCCATCGTGCCGAGCTTGACCAGGTGGATGTCCCGGTCGATCTCGGCGATGGCGTAGAGGAGGTTCAGTGTCCCGGTCACGTTGTTGACCTGGGTGTACACCGCGTGCTTGCGGTCGATCATGGAGTACGGCGCCGCGCGCTGCTCGGCGAAGTGCACGACCGTGTCGGGGCGGAACGCGCGGAGCGTCCCGTACGTGAAGTCGGCGTCGGTCAGGTCGCCGACGTGGACCTCGATCGTCTTGCCGGTCACCGAGTGCCAGACCTCGGCGCGGGTCTGCAGCGACTCGATGGGCACGAGGCTGTCCACGCCCATCTCCAGGTCGTACTGGCGCCGGACGAAGTTGTCGGCGACCGCGACCTCGTGACCGCGCTGGGAGAGATGGAGCGCGGTCGGCCAGCCGAGGTAGCCGTCACCGCCAAGGACGAGGATCCGCATGCGTCATCTACCTGTCTGCCCGGCTCGTTGGCCTCCGGACACGCTTTTTCGCACGTCCGGCCATGGTTGAACTCGCGTTCGCCCACCACACCACCCGGACCTCCAGGCATCCTGAGAGGTTTCGCCGTGATGGCTGAGCGAGACTGCCACGGGTGCTCACTGCCCCTAACCTGGACCGACGATGCGTTCACCGACCGATGCGATGCGCGGCCCGCTGGGCCGGACCCTGGCCCGATACTTCGTCGGGTCGGTCCTCGCGATGATCGTCAGTGAGGTCACTCTTCTTCTCGTGTACGGCCTGCACCTCGGCGGCGCGCGGCTCGCGGCGGCGGCGGCCTGGCTCGGCGGCGCGATCGTCAACTACTTCCTCAACCGTAACTGGGCCTGGCGGCGCCGCGGGCGCGCCCACCCCGGCCGGGAGCTCCTGCCGTACTGGGGCACCGCCGTGGCCGGCCTGCTGCTGTCGATCTGGGCGACGCACGAGGCCGGGGCGCTCGCGCCGCGGCTCAGCGACGACCACACCGTCGCGACCGCCCTGGTCGGCGCGGCCTACCTCGCCACGTACGGGTTCCTCTTCGTCGCCAAGTTCCTGCTGTTCCACTTCGTGATCTTCACTGATCGGCGGCCGACGCGAGACCACTCGTGACCGGTCTCGTCCTCCTCGCCGCCCTGGTCCTGGCCGTCGTCGCCGAACGGCGCGACTGGGCACCGTCCGCGAGGACGGCGCTGCTGACCGGCGCCGTCCTGCGCCTCGCCCTGGTCCTGCTGACGGCCGGCGACCCGGCACAGCCCTACGACTTCGCCCACGACTTCCGGCAGACCGCGGAGAACATCCTCACCGGGCACGATCCGGTGCTGAGCATCCGCGAGGGCGGCTGGCACTTCCTGCCACTGATGGCCTACCTTTTCGCCGGGGCGCTGCGCCTGGGCGAGCTGCTCGGCGTCTCCTGGGGCGTCATGGGCCGGCTGGTCACGGTCACGGCCGACCTCGTGCTCGTCCCACTGGTGGGGCGGCTCGCGCCCGAGCGGCGGGCGCTGCGCCGCTTCCAGTACGCCTGCGCGCCGCTCGCCCTGATGATCAGCGGCATCCACGGCCAGATCGAGCCGGTCGCGCTGGCCTTCGGCGTGGCCGCGCTCCTGGCCGCACGACGGCACCGCCCCGGAGCGGCCGGGCTGCTGCTCGGCCTGGCCGTCACGGCGGGGAGCTGGCCCGTGCTCCTGGCCCCCGGCGTGCTGGTCGCGCTCGGCACGGCCCGCCGCCGGCTCGCCGCGCTGGTGCCGGCCGTCGCCGTCCCCGCCGTGTTCTTCCTGACCACACCGCTGGTCGTCGGCGAGAGCCCGCGGTTCCTGACGCCGGCCGCCAAGGAGCTGCTCTCCACCCGCCCGGTCGTCGGCGACTGGGGCTGGACTCCGTGGTTCACCGGCGGCGCCGAGGCCCTCTCCCCGGCGCTCGCCAAGGCCGGCACCGTGCTGCTGGTCCTCGGCCTGCTCGCCGCCGGCTACGTGTGGCGGCGCGCCGAACCCGCCGACCTGACGATGGCCCTGCTCATGGCGTTCTTGCTGGTCACCGCGCGGTTCGGCAGTCAGTACCTCGTCTGGGCACTGCCGTACCTCATCGCCCGCCCGACCAGGCGCGCCTGGCCCGCGATGGTGGCGATGAGCCTGTGGGCCGCCTTCGGCTACCTCCACATGATGCGCCTGAGCCACGACGGCTGGGTCGACGTGCACGCCTGGTGGTCCTGCTCCTCGGCCGTGGTCGTCCTCCTGATCCTCTGGGCACTGCCGTGGTCCCGCCGCGCGCCCGCGTCCGGGGAGTGCGGCCCGCCGCGGTCCGAGGACCGCGGCGGGCCTCCTCTCACGAGGTCAGCGCCCGGCCGGTCAGACACATCCACGCGTCGAGCCTGGACTCCTTCACCTCGACCCGGACCCGGCGGAATCCGTCCGCGTCACCGTGCTTGACGACGCTCTCCCAGACGAACGTGGAGACGATGACCCCCAGGTTCGCCGCCGTCTCGGCGAGAGTGCGCTTCAGGACCGGGGCGTCGAGCAGCCGTGCCGCGCAGATGATCGCCTCACCGGAGAGCCCCATGACGTCCGTGACCACCGGTCCGACGTGGACGGCGAGCCGGAGCTGGATACGTACGGGCTCGCTCGACCGGCGGTTGTGGCGCCTCAGCGCCACGGCGAGTCGGCCGGGCAGGCCGTCCAGGACGGCCGTCGTGGGGATGCGGGGCGGCACGATGATCAGCAGGCCGTCCCCGCGGTCCTCCCAGTGGCAGGACTCCCACGAGATCCCCGCGTCCTCGAACGCGGCGCGGGTCATGTCGAACAGCTCCCGCCGGACGATCCGGCGGTCCTCGTCGTTGCGCACCTCGGCGCCGAACCCCGCGACGTCGGTGAAGACGATGGTGCAGTTCTCCCCGTTGAACGACTCGCCGCCCGCTCCGGCCGGACCCTCGTGCGCCCGCCGCTCGGGGTGCGGAACGTGCTGCGGCGTGGTGAGCCGTTCGTAGACCTGGCCCTCCACGATGTCGAGGACGCGAGGGTAGGCGCCGACGAACTCGGCGAAGTCCTCGGTCCGAACGACGTAGGCCCGTACGGTCTCCAGCGCGATCACGCTCGCGGAGCGCAGGTTCACCTGCAGCGCCGCACGCTCGCCGACCAGCTGTCCGGGCCCGCGCTCGGCGATGAGCCACTTCGCGCGCCCCGCGCCGACGCAGATCTTGGTCCAGCCCGACCGGATCAGGATGACGTGGTCGGCCGTCTCCCCCTCGCGGAACAGAGTCGCTCCCCGGGCGAAGCTGCGTTCGCGCGCCATCGACACGAACGCCTCCTTCTCGGCCTCGTCGAGCGAGGACCAGAAGGACGTGGTGGTGGACGGCGGCGTGCCCTCGTCGCGCGGGCTCTCGAACGGCGTCAGCCGTACGACGGCATGGGCGGCGCAGGCGGCGATGATCACGGCGGCGGCGATGGCCAGGCCGGCGACACCCGCCAGGATGCAGCATCCGAGCAGCGCGCCGGTGACGATCAGCAGGCCACCCAGAGTGGTGGCCGGGGAAACCGGCCGGGCGGCCGGTCCCGGGCGGTGCTTTCGCTCGACGGTAAAACGCGGGATGGCTGAGAATATCGACTGACGCCCCTGAGACAGTGCGTCGAAAGTTTCGCCGACAGTGTTACTGCTGGTTCGAACGGAGTAATGCCTAGGCATCGCTTATCCCCTGAGTGTTCGAAACGTGTCGAGCCGCGGCGTCGGACGCCGATCTACGGCGTTATTGCAGGTCTCAGTGATCGCGGATGTCCAAAGGTAATAGCCCCTTGGTGCGCACCCTGTTCGCGGCTAGACTTGGGGGAGTCCGTCAGGACGTTTTTCCTGGTCAGCGTAGACGTGGAGCGAGTTACCGCGCTTTCGTACGTCGCACGCAGCCGTGCCGGCGAGAAGCACTCTTCCGAGTGTCCGTCGCCATTGCGGCAAGATCCTGGATTAGTCGTCCTGCGGTCTGGATGGGGTCGCCCCTTCTTCCGCGGTCCATGTGGCTGGTGACCGAGTGACCGGGGAAGGTCGGGCGACCTCGTTTTTTGTTGTGCGAGTGTCTTTTCCTCGTGCCGATCGTCACGGCCTCCCGCATTTCGGTACGGCTTTTAATCAGTTAGGCGCTGACCGAAGAGAGCGCCGCCCCGTCTTGCCGCCCCACCCCGGCTTCGGTGACTCTCGGTCAGGAATATTTGAGCCTAACATGGTACTTCGTAACGTGCTAGCACGAGATGGTGCACTATGACACCTTGCACATTAGATGTTTTACGCGAGCGAGCACAGGGGGAACCGGCCGTCGGCCACCTGTCCACCTGCGACCTGTCGGGCAGGGCTCGCCGAACGCGCCGACGCCCCGGCGAGGGCTGTTCTGTGGACCGATGGTATCCACTAGAATGCCATGACGCATTTCGCTGGGAATCATCTTGACCGCTTTGACTACGGAGTGTAAGGAATTATCATGGCCACCGACCAGGGACCAGTCGTCCAGAGTGCCCTACTCCGTAGTGATCTGACGCGTCTACGCAAGGAGAAGCGGCTGACCCAGGAGATGGTCGCGAGAGAGCTGGAGTGGTCCCCGTCGAAGCTGATCCGGGTCGAGGGCGGACGCAGTGCGATCACAAAAACCGACCTTGACGCGCTGCTCACGCACTACGAGGTCACCTCGGCGGACCAGCGCGAACGCCTTCACACGCTCAACCGAGGTGCACGCGAGGCGGCCTGGTGGTCCAAGTACAGAGGCGAGATCTCCGTGCCGTACCTGAGTTTCGTCGGGTACGAGGCCGGGGCGGCGTTCGTCCGCCAGTTTCAGGGGGCGGTCATTCCCGGCCTGCTCCAGACGCTGGAGTACGCCGAGGTGCTCACCTCTGGCAGCGTGGACCCCATGCGGGTCGCCCCGGTGGTCAAGCTGCGCATGGAACGCCAGGTCGAGCTCGCCAAGCGCGCCAACCCTCCGCGCCAGTACTACGTCGTCGACGAGGCGGCGATCCGGCGGCATGTCGGGATCAAGAAGGATCCGTCGGTCATGCCCGATCAGCTGCGGCACGTCGTCGACGTCGTGGAGCGGGACGAGCGCGTCAGCTTCCGGGTGATCCCTTTCAGTGCCGGCGCGCACATGGGGATGCTGGGTTCGTTCACGCTGCTGGAGTTCGACGGAGACCTCCCGGACGTCCTCCACCTCGAGCGGCGGGGAGAGTCGGAGAATCTCGTGACCGGCGAGGACCCGCAGATCGTGGAGTGCGCCGACGCCTTCGAGTCCATGCTCGGCGAAGAGGCGCTCTCCGACGAGGAGTCGTTGGAGTTCGTCCGCTCCGTGGCGGAGGAGATGTCATGATTTATCGCCTGTCGTCATTTGCATTTTCCGGCTGATCGAAAACCTCCGACGGCCCAGGCCGGCCCGGTGATCAACGTGATCTTGTGATCATCTGTGGGTCGGCTAAAGCCCAGCCGTTACACTCATGTTCGGGGAAATATCCCGACTGAGGTGTTTCCCCGGGCAACCGCGTAGTTCTTCGCCGAAGACCTCGCGTGGTGGCTGCGGCGAATGGAGGCTCGTCGGATGGCTGTTCAGTCGAACTGGTATCTCGCGATCACCTGGCGTAAGAGCACTTTCTCCGGGGAAAGTGCCGACTGTGTGCAGGTCGCGCGGTACGAACGACCTGCCCCGGCCGGTTCCCCGCGTGAGGACTTCGGGCCGGAGGCTCAGTCGCCTGAGAGTTAGTGCGTTTCTCTGAACGGAGGATCGGTAGCGTTCTGTCAGTCAACGCATAATGTTTCTTGACCAGATAGGTCAGGACGCTCGGTGGGGGCGCTCGCGCCACCAGGTGCCCGCGACCACGCGGGTGTAGCGCCAGCCGTACAGCACGTTGTGGCCCTTCTTGCTCTCCCCGGCCGTACGGCGCAGCATCGAGCCCGGCACCTCCAGCACCCGGTGACCGCGGGCGATGACGCCGATGAGGAGTTCGGCCGACTGGTACTGCGGCTGGCGCAGCCGGACCTCGCCGGTGATCCCGGCGCGCATCGCGCGCAGGCCGAAGGACGTGTCGGTGACCCGCTGCCCGCTCAGCCGGCTCATCACCCACGCGAACACACGGACACCCAGATGGCGGACGAGGTCGTCGGTCTCCTGGTGCCCGAGCCGCCGCGAACCGGTGACGAAGTCGGCCTCGCCCCGTACGACGGGGGAGAGGACCGCCGGGATCTCGGCCGGGTCGTACTGCCCGTCGGCGTCGATGGTGACGATGTAGGACGCGCCCGTCGCGCGCGCCAGGGAGTAGCCGAGCCGTAGTGCCGCGCCCTGCCCCCGGTTGACCGGCACGTCGCAGACCAGGGCGCCGTGCTTGCGCGCGACGGCCGCCGTGTCGTCGTCCGAACCGTCCACGACCACGATCGTGCACGCCGGGAGCCCGCACAGCGTGGCCGGGATCGCGCCGACGACGTCGCCGATGCTGCCCTCCTCACGGTAGGCCGCCATGATCACGGCGACCGGGGCCAGCGACGTGCCGTACTCGGCGGTGAACTCCTGCCGCGCCCGCTCGTCCACGTTCATCGGACCGTCCCCGGCGCGAACTCCGGCCACGCGGTGGCGAGCCCCGAGGCGAGCGTGTGCCGGGGGGAGTAGCCGAGCGCGCGGGCGGCGGAGATGTCCAGGACGACGGCCGGCATCTCGCCCGGTTCGGCGGGCACGTGGGAGACCGGGATCGGCGCGCCGGTGACCGTACGGGCCGCCTCCACCAGGTCGTTCACCGACTTCGACCGGCCGGAGCCGACGACCAGCGGGCCGCCGTGCCCGGTGCGCAGCGCGAGCAGGATCGCCTGCACCACGTCGTCCACGTGCACGTAGTCGCGCAGCTGGGTGCCGTCGCCGTAGATCTGCACGCCGCGGCCCTCGGCGGCGGCCCGCATCAGCCGCGGGACGAAGCTGTCCTTGTGCGCCATGCCGGGCCCGTACACGTTGGCGAACCGCAGTGCCGCCCCGGTCAGCCCGTAGCTCGCGGAGTAGCCGCTGAGCAGCATCTCCGCCGCCGCCTTGGTCGAGCCGTACGGCGTCAGCGGCCGCAGCGGGACGTCCTCGCCGATGGGCCGCGCGTCGACGTCACCGGTCACCGCGTTGGTGGAGGCGAGGAGGAAACGCCCGGTGCCGTGGCGGCGGGCGAGTTCGAGGAGGCCGGCCGTGACCTCGACGTTCATCCGGTGTGTACCGACCGGATCGTCCATGGACCGCAGCACCGAGGTCACCGCGGCGAGATGAACGATCACCTCGGTCTCGCCGGTGACGGCGGCGTCACGTACGGTGGGATCGGTGAGGTCACCGGCCACGGTCCGCACCCGCGGGTCCGGAAACTCCCGGTGGTCGGCCACGGTGACCGTCGCGCCCTCATCCAGCAACGCACGCACCAGGCGGCTGCCGATGAACCCCGAGCCCCCGGTCACCAGCGTCCGTGTTCCCCGCACGCGGTCCTCCTCCGTCACTCGCTCCACCCCCGGATCGCAGCAACGGTATCCGAACCGCTCGCCGCGACCTGATCGAGACATTCGTTTGGCTTAACAACGGATCTGGAGGGCAAGAGAGGGGCGCATCGGTACAAACGAACAGGAGTTCGCGATATGCATGTCACCGGGATCGTCATGGCGATCATCATTGGTCTCATCATCGGCGTACTTGGCCGCCTCGTCGTGCCGGGCCGCCAGAGCATTCCGATCTGGCTGACGATCGTCATCGGTATCGTCGCCGCGCTCATCGGTACCGCCATCGCGGGCGCCCTCGACGTGGCCGACACCAAGGGCATCGACTGGATCGAACTGCTCATCCAGGTGGTCGTCGCCGGAGTCGGAGTCTCGCTCGCGGCGGGCCTCTATGGCAGAAGAAGGTAAACAGGCCGCTGACGGCCCGGAGCCCGATCCCGGCTCCGGGCCCGCGCCGGGCGCCGACTCCACGTCGGAGCCCGGCGCTCGCTCGGTTCCGGAGCGCGACCCCTACTTCGACAACGCGAAGTTCCTGGCCGTCGCGCTCGTGGTGGTCGGCCACGCCTGGGAGCCGCTGCGGAGCGCCGCCGTCGGCGGACGGGCGCTGGGGGCGGCGCAGTCGTTCATCTACGCGTTCCACCTGCCGGTCTTCATCGTCATGTGCGGATATTTCTCCCGCGGTTTCAGCCGCTCGCGAGACCGGACCCGCAAGCTCGTGGCCGCGATCGTGGTCCCATACGTGATCTTCAGCGTCACCTACGTCGTCTACACCGAACTGCTCGCGGGCCGTCACATGACCTGGGACCCGCTGGAGCCGTACTACCTGACCTGGTTCCTGCCGGCGCTGCTGGCCTGGCGGCTGTCGGTGCCGCTGTGGCAGCAACTGCGCCTGCCGGCGGCGGCGGCGCTGGCCGTCCTCATCTGGCTCTTCGCCGGTTTCGTCACGCTTCCGCGCATGCTGGACGTGGTCCAGGTGCTGTCGTTCCTGCCGTTCTTCGTCGCCGGCCTGGTCCTGAGTCCGCGCCACTTCGCGCTGCTGCGGAGGCCGGCCGCCCGTGTCGCGGGCGCCGTCGTCCTGGTGGCCGGGCTGATCGCCGCGTACGGGCTGGAGACCTTCGTCGACCCGGAATGGGTGCACTGGCGGCGCAGCTTCGCCCAGCTCGGCGTCGGCGCGCCGTCCGGGGTCGGCTTCCGCGTCCTGGCCCTGGCCGCGGCGGTGGTGCTGACCACGGCCTTCCTGGCGGTGGTCCCCGCCCGGCGCACGTGGTTCAGCGGGCTCGGCGCGGCCTCGATGTACGCCTACCTGCTGCACGGCTTCGTGACGCTGTTCCTGTCCTACCAGGACTGGTACTACCGGATCTCCGGCTGGGAGGTGCCGGCGCTGACGCTCGGCTGCGTCGCGCTCGCGGTGGCCCTGATGACCACCCCGGTACGCTTGGCGTTCCACTGGGCGGTGGAGCCCCGCCTCGGCTGGCTGTTCAAGCCCTGAGCCTCCGCCGGAAAGCGGCATTCCTGCCCCTGCCCTGTTCGCTTCGGGTCCGGCTCACCAAACGTGGGGGAGGAGCCGAGCGCGGCCTGCTGCGAACTCGCGGTATCGGTCGCCAAGGGCGGCGGTCAGTGCGTGCTCCTCGATCCGCAGACGGTGGATCAGGGCGATCAGTACCAGGACGACCGCGCCGGCGGCGCTGAGCCAGTTTCCCACCATCAGGCCAGCGCCGGCGAAGGCGAGTAGGAGACCGGTGTAGCTCGGGTGCCGCAGGACCCGATAGGGGCCGCGGGTCACGACGGGCTGGTCTTCACTGGTCTCGAGTACGACGGTGAAGTACTTCCCCAGGCTCGCGAACGACCACCAGCGCAGCAGCAGGCCGAGCCACCCGACCGCCACCCCGAGCCCGAACAGGAATACACCACCACCGATGACCGCGGTCGGAGCGACGGCCCGGCCGAGGGGCAGCAGCAGGATCCCGGCGAAGAACAACGCCCTGAACACGATCTCCGCCCGCAGATTGACGCGCGTCGCACCGTGACGTGACCGGACAGCCTGCACGAGTTCGCCGGCCAGGAAGGCGCCGACACTGACGAGGAAGACGACGCGCGCCGGACTCGACAGCTCTTCGTACGGCATCGGCACGACGCCAGTGTCATCCACGCGTGCCACCGCGGGCAACCCGTTCGCCTGATGGCCGGGGCATCGCACCAGATCCAGACTGTTGACGTAGTGTAATCGAATGACTACATTCCGTGTTGGAATGTTGTAGTGACACAACCCCCTGGAGATGGTCATGACCACGCAAGAACACGCCGGTCGTTTCATTCTCAAGGTGACCGGCCTGGCGCTGGGCACCCTTCTCGCCGCCGCCGCACCCCTGGCCCTGATCAACACCGCCCACGCCGCCGGACCGGCCATGTGCCTGGACGTCGGTCACGGCCGCACGAACGGTGAGCCGGCCAAGATCTGGCAGTGCGCGACCGCCGGGCATCCCAATCAGACGTTCGTGATCGACCGGGGCGCGATCAAGGTCGCCGAAACCGTCGGCACTCACAGAGAGATGTGCCTGGACGTCGGTCACGCCCGCGCCAACGGTGAGCGGGCCAAGATCTGGCAGTGCGCCACGGCCGGGCATCCCAATCAGACGTTCGTCATCGACCGGGGCGCGATCAAGGTCGCCGAAACCGTCGGCACTCACAGAGAGATGTGCCTGGACGTCGGCCACCGTCGCGCCAACGGCGAGCCGGCCAAGATCTGGCAGTGCGCGACCGCCGGGCATCCCAATCAGACGTTCGTCATCGACCGAGGCGCGATCAAGGTCGCCGACACCCTGGCTTGACCGGTCTCTCGTCTCTGTCGATCCCGCCTGGGACGGAGCGGTGACCGGAGACACCGCCGATGCCCGGTAGCCGTCGGTTGCCGGGCATCGGCGCCTCCCCCATCATCGACATGGAGCCCTGTCCCTGCCCTGGTCATCTCCGGCGTCCGACGGTCAGGTAGCCGACGAAGGTCGCGGTCAGGCGGGGGTGGCCGAGGGACTCCAGCCGGTGCCGTACGCGGGTGAGGAACTCGGTTCGCCGCTCCTCACCGAGCGCCTGGGTGCCCGACTGCGTCGCCAGGTTGGTGAGGTAGTCATCGGCGCTGTAGGGCACCTGAAAGGGGTAGCGCAGGCTCGCCACCTCCTCGAAGAGGCCCCCGGCCTCGGGCGGGAAGTGCCACGGGCCGATCCCCTCGGGAGGAGGCGGCGGGTCGCCCTCGAACCCCACGGCCCGGTAGTCCTCCTGCACGTCCGTCCAGAAGGGTTCGGCGCCGGCGGGGCGTGCCCAGAAGCAGCCGGCCACGGCCATGGCGCCCCCGGGCCGCAGCAGCTCGGCGGGCCGGGAGTAACGGAGCCGCGGGTCGACCCAGTGCAGGGAGTTGACCGCCACCACCGCGGCGGCCGGCGTGTCCGGCGGTGACCAGTCCTCGAACGCGCAGGTCACCACCTCGGCGGCGGGGAACGCGGCCAGCCGTTCGCGGGCGATCGCCGCCAGGCCGGCGCCCAGCTCGACGGCGGTCACGGCCAGCCCGCGCTCGGCGAGCGGCACGGTCGCCTGCCCGGTACCGCAGCCGATCTCGATCACCCGGTCACCCGCCCGGAGCCCGGCCCGCTCGACCAGGTCGTCGAACAGAGAGGGCGGGCAGACCGGCCTGGTGCGCTCGTAGTCCTCCGCCGCCGTGTCGAACCCCGCGCGCAGGATCTCGCGTTTCACATGTCTCCATTTCCCTATAAAAACGCTATTTCCGATATGCCTAGTCGGAAATTGCCCATTTCAGCGAGCCTTCATATTCGAGGCGGCTTGAACAAGAGATTCTTCGTAAATTCTCATCCAAGTTTCAGGTCCGATCCTTAACGTAGAGCAAATGAATGCGCCGGAACGTCCCATCTTCGTGGTCGGCTGTCCTCGGTCTGGTACGACCATGCTGCAGCTCATGCTGCACGCCCACCCGAGGATCGCGATTCCGCCCGAAACGCGCTTTCTCATGGCCGCGTACGACGCCCGGTGCGACTTCGGCGATCTCGCCGAGGAGGCCAACCGCCTGGCGCTCGCCCGCTGGATCGTCGACCGGAAGAAGACGCGCTTCGGCGACCTCGGGCTCGACGGTGAAAAGGTGGTCCAGGAGATCGTCGCCGGGCCGCCGACACTCGGCTCGGCCCTGGCGATCGTGCTGCGCGCGTACGCCGCGAGGTTCGGCAAGCCCCGCTGGGGAGACAAGCGGCCCGGCTATTTCCAGCGGATTCCGGCCCTGCTGCGCATGTTCCCCGACGCCCAGGTGGTCCAGCTCGTCCGCGACGGGCGGGACTGCGTCGCGTCGCTGAAGGAGATGGACTGGTACAAACAGGACGCCTTTCATGCCCTCTCGACCTGGGTGGAGTCGATCGAGGCGGGGGAGCGGGCGGCCAAGACGCTCGGCCCCGGCGCCTACCACCGCATGTACTACGAGCGGCTCATCGGCGACCCGGGCACCGAGCTGAAGTCGCTCTGCGCGTTCCTCGGCGAGGACTTCGACCCGGCCATGTGCGAGCCCGAGCAGATCGCCGCCGTAGCCGTACCCGGCCGCAAGGTCTGGCACCAGCGCACCCACGACGAGATCACGACCGCCCGCTCCGGCACCTGGCGCACGCGGCTGACGCCCGCCGAGATCGCGCTGTGCGAGTCGGTCGCGGGTGACCTGCTGCGCGAGCACGGCTATGAGATCTCCGGCACCGGCCGGCCCGAACGCGGCGACCACGCCCGCTACCGGCGCGTCGCCGCGCATCGCCGGCTCGCCACCCGCAAGCGCGAGATCCTCGATCTCGTACGCCGCCGCACCGAGCCCTCCGACGTGACCGCGCGCCTCACCGGCTGATCGGTCAGGAATCGAGAAGCGGGGCCACGGGCCCGCGATTAGCGTCATGACCATGGCTTCCATCGAATCCGTCGCCCTTGAGGTGACCGACCCCAGCACCGGTTTCCACTCCTCCGCCTTCGGACTCGGTCCCGAGGTGCGCCTGCGGGCGTCGGACGTACCCACGACCGGTTTCCGCGGTTTCACGCTGTCGCTCACGGTGTCGCGGCCGTCCACCGTCGACGCGCTCGTCGGCGCCGCCGTGGACGCCGGCGCGTCGACGCTGAAGCCGGCCACGAAGTCGTTCTGGGGGTACGGCGGCGTCGTACAGGCCCCGGACGGGACGATCTGGAAGGTCGCGACCTCGGCGAAGAAGGACACCGGCCCGGCCACCCGTGAGATCGACCAGATCGTGCTGCTGCTGGGGGTCGAGGACGTGGCCGCGAGCAAGCGGTTCTACGTGGAGCACGGCCTCACCGTGGGGAAGAGCTTCGGACGCAAGTACGTCGACTTCGCCATGCCGTCGAGCCCGGTCAAGCTGGGCCTGTACGGGCGCCGCGCCCTGGCCAAGGACGCGGGTGTCCCTCCCGAGGGCACCGGTTCGCACCGGCTGACGATCGGCGGCGACGCGGGGTCGTTCACCGATCCGGACGGGTTCGCGTGGGAATCAGTTTGAAACGCCGACGAGAGGACGTCTGTCATGTGTCACCCCTCGTGGGCACGCGCGCTGACCGCGGCGCAGCGCCGGGACGACCTCGCGCGGCTGCGTCGCGTACGGGACCGCATCGACCGGGAGTACGCCCAGCCGCTCGACGTGGAGGCGCTGGCCCGTGACGCGCACATGTCGGCGGGGCACCTCAGCCGCCAGTTCCGGCTGGCGTACGGGGAGGCGCCGTACGGTTATCTGATGACGCGGCGTATCGAGCGCGCGATGGCGCTGCTGCGCCGCGGCGACCTGACCGTGACGGAGGTGTGCTTCACGGTGGGCTGCTCGTCGCTGGGCACGTTCAGCACCCGGTTCACCGAACTGGTCGGCGTGCCACCGAGCGTGTACCGGCGCGAGGCGGCCGCGACGGAGGGGATGCCGCCGTGCGTGGCGAAGCAGGTGACCCGGCCGGTCAGGAACCGGGAGCCCCAGCCGGCCTGACCGGTGTCCAGAGTCGTCCGGCGTGACGTCGTTGCACGAGCCGCCTCTGTTCGCGGCCCTGGCCGCGATCACCCCGTCGACGAGGGGCCACGACGGGTACTTGCCCGAACGTACGCCGGCTCGACGCGCAGGGCCTGGACTCGACGGTCTACGCCTTCCGCGGACCGGCGTACGGCCCGTTCGCGCGGGAGTGTCACGGCGCGAACGGCGGCCGATCCCGCACTAGGGTTCCCGCATCCGGGATCTGAGCACGTCGAATTCGCACCCCGGCGCGTCCGGATCGAAGCCGTGCTCGATCAGCCAGCGCGACGCCACCAGGCTGCGCAGTGACCACCAGCCGCGGATCACCTCCCGGTCCGCGCCGGCGCCGTAGCCGGCGAGCAGGTCGTCCAGGCGTTCCTCGTGCCCGAGCGTCAAGGTGGCGAGGTCGAACATGGCGTCGCCGGGGGCGGCCTCGGACCAGTCGATGACGCCGGTGACCTCGTCGCCGTCGACGAACACATGGGTGATCTGCAGATCGCCGTGCGTGAACACCGGTTCCCACGGCCGGAGCGCGGCCTCGGCGAGCTCGCGGTTGCGCCGGATCACCTCGGCGGGCAGGACGGCGTTGGCGAGCAGCCACGCGCACTCGCCGTCGAGCTCCGCCGCCACGTCGGCGAGCCTGGGCCCCGGCCACGGCGGCAACGGCGCATCGTGCAGCCTCCGTACGGCGGCGCCCGCCGCGGCCCACGCCGCCGGCGACGCGGCCGACGGCTCGCCGAGGAGGCCGAGCGCCTTGCCGGGCACGGCGGCGATCGCGAGCACGGGCGGCTCGCGCCAGAGGATCGCCGGCGTCGGTATCGGCGCCATGGCCATGGCCCGCACCTCGACGTCGGCGTGCGCGGGATCGCCGTCGACCTTCAGGAACACGTCGCCGACGCGCAGCGTCGCGCGCTGGCTGTGGGCGACGACGACCTCGACCCCTTCCATACCGGCCATCCTGGCGGGGACGGCCGCCGATGTCGCCGGATTTAGCGGATGTCGGCACGCCGCCGGGCTTGATCCTCACGCGGCGTGAGGACGCATCGTTGCGCCGAGCGACCGGAAGTCGACGGCCGCGCTGCTGCTGGAGGCGTTGCGGGCGATCGGCGGGACCGGCCCGGAGAGCGAGCACGTCCTGCGCCGCCACCCGGACGCCGGCCAAACGGTATCGCCGCCCGGGGTCGCGATGCCTGGCGTGACGACCCGTCCGCGATGTCCGGGGAGCCTCCCGCCGTGGCCGGCGAATGGCGGGAGCCGGCCGACTACCTGAGCCTGGCCCGCGACAGCCCGGCCTGAAGACGAGCGGAACGGGGCGGAACGGCCTGGAACGCCTTACTTCTCGAGGGGCGTGAGTGCCCTTCGTGGCGTCTGGGATGAGGAGAAGCAGTATGGGCATCAAGAACAGGCTCGAGCGGATCGCAGCCGCCGGTGTCGGAGTCGTCGCGTTGACCGCGCCGGCCGTGATCTGGGTGAGCCCGGCTCACGCGGCCGGTATCCCGGCGGTCTGCACGTTCAGGACCACCAACGGCAACTTCCTGACGGCGGTCGACGGCGGCGGCCACGGGACGGACGGGGTCCGTACGACCGCGACGACCGCCGGGGCGTTCGAGCAGTTCACGCTCGTCCCGGCGGGGGACAACATCCACTTTGGGTTCCGGACCAGCAACGGGCATTTCCTCACCGCCGTGGGCGGGGGCGGGCGTAACACGGACGCGATTCACGCGGACGCGACCACCCTGTCGACGTGGGAGGAGTTCCGTTCGTTCAGCCACCCGGACACCATCCAGACGATCGACGGTCACTTCCTGACCGCCGTGGGCGGAGGAGGCCGTACCACCGACGCCCTCCACACCGACGCGACGGCGGTGGGCTCCTGGGAGGTCTTCCAGATCTCCTGCACCCACTGACGTTCCGGCCGTGCCCGCCGCCGGCACCTCGGCGGCGGGCACGCTGCCATGATGGAACCCGCCATGAGTACGTGGGGAGAAGGCTTGCGTCCTGTGACGACCGTGCTCGCCGAGGACGCCGCGCTGCTGCGCGAGGGGCTGGGCGGGCTTCTCGAACGCTTCGGCTACCGGCTCGTCGCGTCGGTCGACGACGCGGACGCCCTGGTCGCGGCGGTGGACCGGCACGCACCGGACCTCGTGATCACCGACGTCCGCATGCCGCCGACCTTCACGGACGAGGGGTTACGGGCGGCCGTCGCGCTGCGGGCACGCCACCCCGGGCTCGCCGTGCTGGCGCTGAGCCAGTACGTCGAGAGGACCTACGCGGCCGAGCTTCTCGACTCAGGCGGTACGGCCGGCGTCGGCTACCTCCTCAAGGACCGGATCGGCGACGTCGAGGAGTTCCTCGACGCGCTGCGCCGGATACTCGGCGGCGAGACGGTCGTCGATCCCGAGGTCATCAGCCAGTTGCTGCGGGACCGGGCCGACCCGGTCCGGCGGCTGACGCCGCGCGAGAAACAGGTGCTCGGGCTCATCGCGGAGGGGCGGTCGAACGCCGCGATCGGCCGGCTGCTCGTGATCACTGATGCCGCGGTGAGCAAGCACATCGCCAACATCCTGGTCAAGCTCGATCTACCGCCGGAGCAGGACGGGCACCGCCGCGTGATGGCGGTCCTGGCCTACCTGCGGCACTCCACCTGAGGGACGGACAGGCGGAGGACGGTCGGTCCGCCGAGGGGGCTGGTCACGGCGAGCACGCCGTCCACCACGGCGGCGCGGTCGATGAGGCCCTGGAGGCCGCCGCCGGTCCGTACGCTCGCCCCGCCGACACCGTTGTCGGTGACCTCGATGGTCAGCACGCCGTCCGCGAGGCGGCCGCGGATCGCCACCGAGCCGGCGCGCGCGTGCCTGACCACGTTGGTGAGCGCCTCGCTGACGACGAAGTAGGCGGTGCTCTCGACGGTCGGCGGCAGCCGTCCGGGCAGCTCCACGTCGACTCGCGCCGGTGCCGCCGACCGGCGGGCCAGTTCGGCGAGCGCGGGCGGCAGGCCGCGGTCGGTGAGCAGCGGTGGGTGGATCCCGTGCACGATCTCGCGGAGCTCGGCGAGTGCCTGCCGGGCGTCCTCGTACGCCTCGTCGATCAGGGCGGCGCCCGTACCGCGAAGTTCCAGGCGGGCGGTCCCGAGCTTGATGGCGAGGGAGGTCAGGCGCTGCTGGGCGCCGTCGTGCAGGTCACGTTCGATCCGCCGGCGTTCGGCCTCGAAGGCGTCGGCCAGCCGCCGGCGTGAGCGCGCGATCTCGGTGACCTGGGCCTCCAGCTGCTCCTCCCGGCCGCCCATCAGCGTACGGGCCAGTGCGGCGTGCCCGATCGCGACGAACGTCGTCAGATAGGCGCCGAGGACCGTCATGAACAGGGCGAGGAGCACCGCGGCCACGGTCGCGGCCGGCCCGGACAGGGAGAACACCAGCAGGGCGACCGTCGTACGGGGGTAGACGAGGGAGGCACCCGCCGCGAAGAGCAGGCCGCCGGCCAGGATCGGGACACCGGCGGCCACGAGAAGGCCGAGCGGCCACAGCACGAACGACAGCAGCAGGGTGTAGGCGAACTCCCGCCAGGTCGCCCGCTCGCCCAGCCGGGTACGCGCCCACGCGGAGGGCCCGGCCGCGGGAACCGCGCGATGCGCTCCGAGGACCGGGACCGGATCGACCAACCGCAGCCGCGAACGCTCGACCTCGGCGACCGGGACCGCGAGCAGGACCACGGCCGGCGGCATCGGCAGGCAGACCAGCGCCATCGCGATCATGCACGCCAGGCCGACGACCGACCCGCTGAGCAGATAGGCGAGTGAGCGCCAGGGCCGGGCCGAGGCGAGGAAACGGACCGGGTTACCCGTCGTGACCGGCCACGAGGGTCGTTCGACGGATGACACGCCCCGGAACACTACTCGCGCCGCGCGCCGCGCGAACTAGCCCTGGCACTAGTCCCGACTCTGGAGGCTGCGCCAGCGACCGGAGCGGCACGTGCGTGGTCTGCTCTCGTCCCATGAGAGAACGTGGAAGACGCGGCCTGACGCTGGTCGCGGCGGCGGTGGCACTGGGGGCGGTCACGCCCGCCGGCGCCGGCGCGGCGCCGGACCGGTGCGGGCACGCGGGGCTTCAACGGGCCCTGGACGGGCTGACCGGCACGTACGGCATGGCCGGAGCGGCCGCGGAGGTCGACGATCCGGCCTGCGGGCGGTGGACGGGGACCAGCGGGCTCGCGGACGTCGGCACCGGCCGGCCGATGCGCGCCGGCGAGCGCGTCCGGATCGGCAGCACCACCAAGACGTTCACCGCGACGGTGGTCCTCCAGCTCGCGGCCGAACACCGGCTCGCACTCGACGCGAGCGTCGCGCACTACCTGCCCGGCCTGGTCCGCTCGAACGGCTACGACGGCCGGAAGATCACCGTACGCGAACTCCTCCAGCACACCAGCGGCCTTCCCGACCACGTCGCCGCGCTCGACTGGGACCACGTCGACCGCTGGCGGTTCCGGCACTTCTCGGCGCGTGAGGAGGTCGCGATGGCCCTCGCCCTGCCGCGTCCGGACCGGCGCTGGACCTATTCGACGACCAACTTCGTCATCGCCGGGATGATCATCAAGAAGGTCACCGGCCACGATCCTACGACGGAGATCACCCGGCGGATCATCGTGCCGCTGGGCCTGCACGACACCTACTGGCCCGGCGACTCGCCCCATATCGAGGGGCCGCACCCGCGCGGATACGAGGCGGGCGACGACGGCCGGAACGACGTCACCGACTTCGACATGTCCTTCGGCGGCGCCGGCGGCGCGCTGGTGTCGAGCCTCACCGACGAGAACCGCTTCTTCGCCGCGCTGCTGGGCGGCCGGCTACTGCCGCCGGACCGGCTCGCCCAGATGACCACGACGGTGCCCGCCGACCCGGACCGCCTCTGGGAGGGCGCGCGGTACGGCCTCGGACTGATCTCCACCCCGCTCACGTGCGGCGGCCGGTACTGGGGACACGGCGGGACCGTGCCCGGGTTCGACACCGCCGGCGGGATCGCCCCCGGCGGGCGGCGTGTGCAGCTCGTCCTCAACCAGAACATCGACTCCGAGCAGGCGTTCCTCGCCCTGCACGACGCGGTCCGGACCGCGCTGTGCGAGGGCCGCTGAAGAGTGGGGATACTCATGATCAAGTTCCGGCCCGTCCCGACGACGGTCCTGGCCGTGGTGCTGGCCGCCGCGGGCAGTCTCGCGGCCACCTCCGGGGCCTCCCGTACGGCCCTCTCCCGCTACTACCACCAGACCGTCGCCTGGCACCAGTGCGCCCAGGGGCCGGGCGACGACCTGGGCACGGGCCTCGACAAGGCGGGCGTACGGTGCGCGGAGGTCCGCGTGCCGCTGGACTACGCCCGGCCGGGCGGCCGCTCCATCACGCTGACGATCTCGCGCCTCAAGGCCACCGACACCGCCCACCGGATCGGCGCGATGCTCCTCAACGGCGGCGGTCCCGGCGGCGGCTCGATCGACCTGCCGCCCGACTTCCGCACGCTCATGAAGGACGTCGGCCCGCGGTACGACCTGATCGGCATGGACCCGCGGTCGAGCGGGCGCAGCACCCCGGTGGACTGCGGCTGGCCGACCGGCACCTTCATCCGGTCCGCCGGGCTCGACCGGACCGGGTTCGACAAGGTGGTCGCGCTCGAGCGCGACCTGGCGACGCGGTGCGCGCGGACCCGGCACGGCCTGCTGCCGTACGTCAGCACGCGCAACACCGCGCGCGACATGGACGTCGTACGCGGCGCGCTCGGCGAACGCAGGCTGTCGTACTGGGGAGGGTCGTACGGCACGTACCTCGGTGCCGTCTACACCCAGCTCTTCCCGCGCGCCGCGGACCGGGTCGTACTCGACAGCGCCGTGGACCCGCGCACGTACGGTGCCGAGGACATGCTCGCGAACGCGGCGCCGGCGAACGAGACCGCGCTGCGCGACTGGGCGGCCTGGACCGCCCGCCGCGACGCCGACTACCACCTCGGCGCGACGCGGCGCGCCGTCCTGGCCACCGTGGACGGCATCGTACGGACCGCGGCGAAGCGCCCCCTGCGGGTCGGCGCCCGTACGGTCGACGAGCACGTGGTGCCGTTCGTGCTGTTCAACGGCCTCGACGACGACCGTGACGAGGCCGCCGGGTCCCTCGCCGCCGACGTGAGCGTGCTCGCGCGGGCCGCCGGCGGCGCCGAGGTCACGCCCACTCCCGCCCTCCGGGACACGCTGGACTTCGTGGCGACCGCGGCGTCCTCGGCGGTGGGCGGCTCACAGGCCGCCGTGCTGTGCGGCGACCGCGCCGTCGACCGCGACCCCGAGGTCTACTGGAGGCGGATCGAGCGCAGCCGCGTGCACGAGCCCGTCATGGGCCCCCTGCTGAACGACATCAGCCCGTGCGCCTTCTGGCCGGTGCCGCGGGAACGGCCGACGACGGTGCACAACGACGTTCCGGCGCTGATCGTGGCCTCGACCGGCGACACCCGCACGATCTATCCGGGCGCCCGGGCGCTGAACCGGATGATGACCGGCTCCCGGCTGTTGACCCTGAGCGGAGCGCGCATCCACGCGGTGTACCCGCGCTATGACAACGCCTGCGTGAACGACGCCGTCAACGCGTACCTGCGCACCGGCGCGCTCCGCGCCGCGGTCTGTCACTGACGTGTCAGCGCTCGATCATCCGCATCTGGGCCTCGTTGTGGTGGTCGCCCGCGGCCGGTGTCAGGTCGTCCAGCCGGGCGACCTGGGCGGCGGTGAGCTCGACCGCGTCGGCGGCGGCGTTCTCCTCCAGGCGGGAGACGCGCTTGGTGCCGGGGATCGGGACGATGTCGTCCCCGCGGGTGAGCAGCCAGGCGAGGGCGACCTGCGCGGGCGTCGCGCCGATCTCGGCGGCGATCGCCGTGACCTCCTCGGCGCTGCGCAGGTTGTGCTGGAAGTTCTCGCCGGTGAACCGAGGGTTGTTGTGGCGGGAGTCGTCGGCGTCGAACTGCTCGGTGGAGCTGATGGTCCCGGTGAGGAAGCCGCGGCCCAGCGGGGAGTAGGCCACGAAGCCGATGCCGAGCTCGCGCAGCACCGGCAGCACCTCGGGCTCGGAATCGCGGGTCCACAGGGAGTACTCCGACTGCAGCGCGGTGACCGGATGCACCGCGTGCGCGCGCCGGATGGTCCTCGCCCCGGCCTCCGACAGGCCGATGTGCCCGATCTTGCCCTCGGCGACGAGGTCCGCCAGGGCGCCGACGGTGTCCTCGACGGGGGTGCCGGGGTCGACGCGGTGCTGGTAGTACAGGTCGATATGGTCGGTGCCGAGGCGGCGCAGCGATCCCTCGACGGCGGCCCGGACACTGGCGGGACTGCCGTCGAGGCTTCCGGGACCGCGGCCGGTGTGGGAGATCATGCCGAACTTCGTGGCGAGCACGACCTGGTCGCGGCGTCCCTGGAGGGCGCGTCCGACCAGCTCCTCGTTGGTGTACGGGCCGTACACCTCGGCGGTGTCGATCAGGGTGACGCCCAGATCGAGCGCCCGGTGGATGGTGCGGATCGACTCGGCGTCGTCGCTGCCGGCGCCGCTGTAGGCGAAGCTCATCCCCATCGTGCCCAGGCCGATACGGCCGACGTCCAGACTGCCGAGCTTGGCGTGCTTCATCGCTGTTCTCCGTTCGTAGGGTGGGTCAAGGTCGCACGCATCGAACGTCCCCGTTTCCCGTCGGTCGTCCCACTGAGACCCACACTGCCCGTCGGGTACGGCCGGTGACAGACCGGGTCGTTCCAGGGTGTGACAGGGCCCCTCACGCCGGCCGTGCCCGTACGGACGCGGTGTAAGACTGGGGGGCATGGCAGGTGAACAGAACTCCGGCGGCGGGACCGAGCTCGGGCGGTTCCTGCGGGCCCGCCGTGAGGAGGTCACCCCGGACCAGGTCGGCCTCACGATCGGCCCCGGGCTGCGTCGTACGCCGGGCCTGCGCCGCGAGGAGCTCGCCACCCTCGCCGGAGTCAGCGTCGACTACTACACCCGGCTCGAACGCGGACGCGAGAACCATCCGAGCCCGGCGGTCGTCGACGCCCTCGCCCGCGCGCTGCGGCTCGACCAGGCCGAACACGAGCACCTGCTGGAGCTGTCCGTACGCGCCGCCCGCCACCTTCCCGACCCGCCGGCCGCGCCGAGCCGTACGGTCAAACCGGGCGTGAAACTACTGCTGGAGGGCCTGCGGCCGCACCCCGCGCTGGTCCTCAGCCGCACCATGGACGTCTTGGCCGCCAACCCCGCCGGCCTGCGCCTGTACGCCGGGATGGAGGACTGGCCCGCCAGGCAGCGCAACGTCGCCCGGTACGTGTTCCTCCACCCCGCCGCCGGCGCCCTGTTCGGCAAGGCGTGGTCGAGCCAGGTACGCGGCTGCGTCGCACGGCTGCGAGCCCTCGCCGGCACCGATCCCGACGCTCCCGACCTCGCGGCCCTCGCCGGCGAGCTCCTTGTGAAGAGCCCCGAGTTCGCCAAGCTCTGGGAACGCTATGACGTACGGCCGCACCTGTCGGCGACCAAGGCCTTCCACCATCCCGACGTCGGCGACATGACCCTCGGCTTCCAGGGCATGCTCCTCGAAGGCACCCCGGGCCACCGCCTCAGCGCCTACCACGCCCAGCCGGGCACCCCCGACCACGACGCGATGGTCCTGCTCGACCTCAGCGCACCCGCACGAGCGGAACAACCCACGTCCGAACGACTCTGACGCCTGTGCCGTGAGTGGCGGATGCCACAGAGCGAGTCCGAATGCGGTCGGTAACAGTAGCAATTCACACCGTGTCCGTGCGTCTTGAGGTATTTCCTGTAACGATCCTTACGGGGAGATTTTTACGGGGTAGCGATTTCCGTAAGCCTTTTTCGGCTGGACGGTGATCGCTTGTAGGACGGGTGGAATTAAATGGTGGAACGCTCTCATTCCGGGCGAGTTGTGATCCTTTTGGGGGATCTGGCCCGGAAGGTCGTTGAAAAGACCGCTCCCGAACAGCTGGATCTGTTCGCAGAGGTGACCGCCCAGTGGGCCGATGGCAGGGTTCCCGGCCGCCGGCGCCACGGCTGGCTGGGCGGGTCGGTCGGGTCCGGGTTCGAGCACGTCGTCACGAGCGAGGTCATCTATCCGCTGCTGAGCGGAACCCTCGCGCAGGTGCTGGGGACGGCGGTGGCCACCCGTCGATGGCGACGCCGGCGCCGCGACGTTCCTCCGCTCCCGCAGGTGCGCGTGGCGCTCGACGCCGGCCAGATCGCTGCATTCCGGTCAATCTGCATTTCTCACGGCATGACATTGGGCCTGTCCGAGGCCGAGGCCACTCTCTTGGCCGACGCCGTTCACGGCGTTCTGGTGATGGCCGCGTCCGGGCAGGAGCGGTGACGAACATGGACGGCTCCGCCGAATGGGATCGTCTGCCGGCCTTCGACGCGTCGGCGACGCCCCGGTCCCGGAATCTGTGGTGGATGTACCTGCTGGTCGTCTTCGCGCTGGCCGGAATGGGAGCCGGTGCGGCCCAGGCATTGTTCGACACGCACAACCTCGGTGAGAACTCCACCGTGGTGACCTGCCTGGCCCGGCACGGCCTGACGAACTTCGACGGTACGAGCCACGTGTCGGCGAAGGTGGGAGCGCAGTTCGCGGCGTGCGTCGATCCGTTCGGCCGGCGGCACGGCGTGGCGATGCTCATCGGGGCCGGTGTGATGCTGGTGGCGGCGTGGGCGCTCATGCTCGGGGGCGGTTTCGGCGTCAGGTGGTCGCTTCGCCGTGACAGGTTCACCGCGTCGCCCGCCACCGAGGCCCGGGCCGAGGCGGCGGTCACCCGGTTCAACGCCTGGTGCGCGGTCTGGCGGCTGAACGGCCGGCGGCGGCCCCGGCTGCTGCTGACCGCGTCCGGCACCCGGCAGGCGTTCACGACCGGGCTTCCGCTGGCGCGGCCGCTGGTGGTGGTGCCGGTCAGCTACGTCCACACCGAGCCGGCGATGTTCGACGTGGCCGTCCTCCACGAGTTGGCTCATGTCCGGTCCCGCGACCTGCTGTGGGCCTCATGGGTGTGGTGGGCCGGTTGGCTGAACATCCCGGCGCTGCTCCTGGCGGTCGGCTCGACGTTCGACCGGCCGTTGCTGCCGTCGCACTACAGCGCGTCGCTGTGGCTGTCCGCGGCGTTGTCGGTGGCGGTGCTGGTCCTGCGGGCGGCGCTCCTGCGCCGCCGCGAACTGGCCGCCGACCGGTACGCCGTCGAGGTGCTGGGAGACCCCGGCGCGCTGCGGGCCGCGCTCGGCCCCGAGGCCGCACCCGTCGCTCGCCTCACGCGGTACGTGCGGCGGCTGACGGCGTCGCACCCGGCCGCCGGAACCCGGGCCGGCGCCGACCCCGCTTCGCTGGACCGATGGGAGGGGGGCTTCGCCGTCACGGCCGCGACCAGCGTGATCGCCATGTTCACCTTCCAGGGCGTCTACCTGGCGCTGGTCAACTTCTTCGGCGTCGTCTGGGGTGACCCGCAGCTGCCCGGGGAGCTGGCCTTCGCCGCCGCGAGCCTGCTGTGGGCCTGCGTGGTCGTCCCGGCGTGGACCCGGCGGGCGGAGGCCGCCTCCCGTACCGGATCGCCGCCGACCTGGTGGGGGCCGGTGGCCGGGATGGCCCTGGGCCTGCCGCTGGGATACCGCCTCCAGATCCCCGGCGCGTCGACGGCGGTGGGCGCGGACCGATCCTCCGGCCCCCTTCTGGTGCTGTGTCTGCTGCTGGCGGTCGTCATGGCCGGAGTGGGAACGCTCGTCGCGGGACTCGTCTCGAACCTGGTCGGCACCGGCCGGCCGCGGACGCTCGTCGCCGTGGTCGCCACGGCCGCGATCGCCCTGGCCACCGCGCTGAACGTGGCGACCAACGTCCTGCAGGGCCATGCGCGGTCGGGAAACGGGGCCCTCGACCGGACGCTGCTCATGGGGCAGGGCGATGTCCGCGTCTGGCGCTTCGTCCCGCTGCTCCTGCTCATCGGCTTCCTGCTCGCCGCCCGTACGCCCGGCACGCGGGTGAGCGGAATGCTCCCTCGGGCCTGCTGGCCGCTGATGGCACCGGCCGCGGTCGTCGGCGGCCTGGCCGCCGGCCTGTCCTGGCAGTTACGAATAGCCGCCGATCGGCCGCCGGACACTCTGTACCTGCTGTTCTACCAGCGGCTTTGGATCTGTGCCCTGGCGGGATGGACGGTCGTCGCCGCCGCGTTGCTGACCGGGCGCTCCGGTACGGAAAGCCCCGGCGGTGCCCGGCCGCTGTCGCGGCTGCCGGCCGCGCTGACCGCCGGGTTCGTCACCGCGATCCTCGCGGGCCTCGTGCAGTTCGGTTACACGGCCGCCCTGAGGTACGGCCGCAACCTCCCCACGTTCGAGAGGTCACTGCGCATGCCGGTGTGGCTGCTGCTCGTCGCCCTCGTCGTGACCCTGCCGTGGCTGCTCGGCGCAGCGGCGCTCATCGATCGCCGTCGCCCGCCGCTGGGAAACGTGAGCGCCATCCTCGGCACCGCCGTCTTCACCGGAGCAGTGGCCGTCATCGTCGTCAGCGGAGCCGTATCGCCGCTGACGGTCGCCCCGCACGACTACAGTCGCAGCAGTTCGGTGGCCGCCCAGGCGACACCGGGCCCACCGGGTCCACCGGACTCGACCCTTCCCGCGCAGGCCACGCCGGGCACGGGCCGGACCGCCGACCCGGGCAGGGCGCTGAGCGGCACCGCCGCCGCCAGAGCGGTCGCGAACATCGCGGGACTCCTGCCCCCAGGACGAAAGCTCGTCAAGAACGACGAAGGCGGCCGGCAGAAGATACGGCCCACCACCTGCCAGGATCTCTTCGACCGCGATGACGCCGCCGAGAAGGCCCGCCCGCGTAACGCCGACGTCACCCGTACGTACACCTTTCCCGCTCGAGGCACCACCAGCGACGGGATCGAACTGAAAGTCGATCTCACCTCGTACGGGACGCCGATGGGCGACCTGGGTTTCCTGCGCAACGAAGCCGCCCGATGCCCGCGTCTCACCCTGCTCGCCGCCGGCGTGAGCGCGATGCGAGCCTCGCTCACCGAGAAGAGTCCGCCCGCCCTGCCGTACCCCACCGATCGAAGCGACCTCGTCGTCGTCGGCCATGCCGGTTCTCTGCGAGTGGTGACGACCCAGCTGACCGACACCGTCCTCGTCGGGCACAATCTCGCCTCGGCCCAGGTCACCTACAGCTATTTCAACGTTCCGCCCTCTGAGGCCGTACGTTCCTACTCCGTGCAACTGGCGGCCACGGCGCTGACCACGATCATCAGAGATCTCCAGCAGGCCGGGTGAGAAGGGTCCGTTGATGCCGAATACCGCCCGCCGGTACCCTCGGGCGGCGTCTACGGGGAGGACCGGGAGTGTCGGGTACGGAAGCGTCCACAGAGCTCGCCATCGCCCAGGTCCTGGGGCACTGCGGGGAGAACCCCGCCGAGGCGGTGAGGTACATCGGGCGCGCGATCACCATGGCACCGCACCTGGCCAGGCCCTACGACATGCTCGCCGATCTGTGCCGGGATTCGCCGGCGGAGACCGCGGCCGCCGGCGAGGCCGCCACGTACGCCGGTGACATCGCCGCGCTGGCGTTCCTCCGGTTCATCGAGGGCAGGTACGACGACGCCGTCCTCTGCGTCGGAACGGTCACCGGCCACAAGCCCCAGGTCGCATGGGCCGACGCGCCGTGGTTCGGCGAGCCGGCGTTCCTCGCCTCGGTCGGCGCCGACGCGGTGGCCGAAGCCGCGCTACGGACCATGGACGGCGGCCACGATCTCACCGCCGAGGGCGTGGGGGAGCGGTTCCAGCCTTGGTTCCGGCTGATCGAGGTCGTGGCCGACCGTGACCCGAGGCCGGAGGTCCTGGCGCGCATGGCGATGTTCCTCCGTGCGTGCGGCCGGACGGATGAGTCGTTCGCGCTCTGCGATCGGGCCGACGAGGTCGAACCGGCCATGCTGACCGAAGTCGTCCGGGCCGGCACCTGGCGCGTTCTCGGCGACCAGGAACGAACGCTGGCGGCCTTCGAGCGCGCGCTCGCACTCGAACCGGCCAACTGGTCGCTCTATCTGGACCTCGCCGATACACGAGTCGCGCAGGGCGACTACGCCGCAGCCGTCGATCTCGTCGACCGAGGACTGCGGCAAGAGCCGCAGGAGGTCACCCTGCGAGCCGCTCGCGCGGCCTTCCGCGCGCGCCACGCCGGTTCGGCGGCCGACCTGACCGAGCTCATCGCGCTGGCCCCGTCGCTGCCCGACCCCGGCTACCGCAACTGGCTCCTGGACCAGGCGTGCGACGGCTCCGGCCTGCCGGCCGACCTCGTGACCACGGCCCGCGCGCTCAAGAACAGGTAGCCCGCCCGTAAGTGCGTTGTCTCAGGCGCCGGAGGCGCCGTGGCCGATCATGGTGAGCGGGTCGACGATCGAGTCGAAGGTCTTCTCGTCGACATGGCCGCTCGCCAGGGCGGCCTCTTTCAGGGTATGACCGTGGGCGAGCGCGGACTCGGCGATGTGCGCGGCGTTCTCGTAGCCGATGGCGGGGCTCAGCGCGGTGACCAGCATCAGGCTCTCGTTCACGTACTGTGTGATCTTTTCGCGGTTGAGCTCGGTGCCGCTGACGGAGAAGGTACGGAACTTCTCCATCCCGTCGGCGAGGATGCGCGCGGAGTGCAGGAAGTCGTTGATGATCACCGGGCGCATCGCGTTGAGCTCGAAGTTACCCTGGCTTCCGGCGAAGGCGACCGCGGTGTCGTCGCCGAGCACCTGAATGGCGATCATCACGATGGCCTCGCACTGGGTCGGGTTGACCTTCCCCGGCATGATCGAAGACCCGGGCTCGTTCTGCGGCAGCAGGAGTTCGGCGAGGCCGGTCCGCGGCCCGGACGCCAGCCACCACATGTCATTGGCGATCTTCATCAGGGCGACGGCCAGCCCTCGTAGCGCGCCGTGGGCCCGTACCATCGGGTCGAGTGACCCCTGGGCCATGAACTTGTTCGGCGCCGTGACGAAGGGTTCGCCGGTCAGGGCGGCGATCCGCGCCGCGACGTCGCGGCTGAACCCCTCCGGGGCGTTCAGTCCCGTCCCGACGGCGGTGCCACCGAGCGCGAGCTCCAGCAGGCCTTCCCGCGCATGGTCGATCTCCCGGACGCAGGCGCGAAGCTGGGCGGCGTAGCCGGACCACTCCTGGCCGACGGTCAGGGGAACGGCGTCCTCGAGGTGCGTCCGCCCGATCTTGACGACGTCCTGCCACCGGTCGGCCTTGGCCTCGATCGCGGTCGCGAGTTCCCTGGCCTGCGGCAGCAGGTGGTCCTCGATCTCCTTGACCGACGCGATGTGCATGGCGGTCGGGAAGCTGTCGTTGCTGGACTGTCCCATGTTGACGTCGTCGTTCGGGGCCACCGGCGCCTGTTCACCGAGCGTGCCGCCCAGGAGCTGGGACGCCCGGTTGGCGATGACCTCGTTGACGTTCATGTTGGTCTGGGTCCCGGATCCGGTCTGCCATACGTAGAGCGGGAAGTGATCGTCGAGAGCGCCGTCGACCGTCTCCTCGGCGGCCCGTACGATCGCCTGCACCTTCCAGCCGGGTAGCCGTCCGGCGGCGCCGTTGACCAGCGCCGCCGCCTTCTTCACCTGGCCGTACGCGTGATAGACCTCGTGCGGCATGCGGTCGTCGCCGATCGAGAAGTGGATCAGGGAACGCTGTGTCTGCGCGCCCCAGTACCGGTCCGCCGGCACGTCGACCGTGCCCATGCTGTCGAACTCCCGGCGTCGTCCCGACGCCTCGATGCCGACGGGGACGTCCCTCATCTCCGGATGCTCCCGCGTCATCGGCGGTCGCCCGTCTCGTCGGCTGGAAGATCCTCGGGGTAGGCCGGTTGCCACATCGCGTCTCGTACGGCCGAGGCGAGATCGTCGTAGGACTTCGTGGCCACACCGTCTGCCACCGCGGTCTTCGCCACCGCCACCGCGACCGTGGCCGACGAGGCTCGCAGGTCGTCGACCGGGGGGAGCAGACCGGCTCCCGGCTTGGACACGTCGACCTGGCCGGCCACCGCCTCGGCCGCGGCCAGCAGCATGCCGTCGGTCACGTGCCGGGCTCCGGAGACGATGGTGCCCAGGCCCAGTCCCGGGTAGAGAAGCGCGTTGTTGGCCTGGCCGATGACGTACGCGACGCCGTCGTATTCGACCGGCGGCACCGGGATGCCGGTGGCGATCAACGCCCGGCCACCGGACCACGGCACCGCGTCGGACGGCATGACCTCGATGCGGCTGGTGGGGTTGGACAGAGGCAACAGGATGGGACGATCCGTTCCCTTCGCCAGTGCTCGGACCACGGCCTCGGTGAACGCGTTGTGCGCGGTCGAGGTGCCGATGAGGATCGTCGGCCTGACGTGCTCGATGGTGGTGAGGAGATCGCCGTCGGCCCAGGAACCGACCTCGTTCTTCGGCCGGGCGTAGACGCGCTGGTAGTCCGGCAGGTCGCCCATGTCGTCGGTCACGAGCCCATGGACGTCGATGAGCCAGATGTTGCTCTTGGCCTCGCCGTCCGTGGCACCGTCGCGCAGCATCGCGGCGTGGATCTGGTCCGCCATGCCGGTTCCCGCGGTGCCGGCGCCGAACACGACGAGCCGCTGCTCGGCCCAGCGTCCTCCCGTCACCCGTAGAGCGGCGAACACCGCGGCCATGACGATGGCGCCGGTGCCCTGCATGTCGTCGTTGAAGATCCGGTATCTGGTGGCGTTGTCGACCAGGATCCGGCGCGCGTGCGACGGCCCGAAGTCCTCGAAGTGCAGCAGGGCGTGCGGGAACAGCCGGGCGGCGGTCTCCAGATAGCGGGCGACGAAGTCGTCGTACCGCTTTCCGGTGATTCGCGCGTGACGGTTGCCGAGGTAGCGCGGGTCGTTGAGCAGCTGCTCGTTGTCGGTGCCGACGTCGAGGTTGACCGCGATGACCCGGTCGGGGTCGATACCCGCCGCGGCGGTGTAGACGGCGAGCTTCCCGATCGAGATGTCGGTGCCGTTCACTCCCCAGTCGCCGATGCCCAGGATCTCCTGCGCGTCGGAGACCACGATGAGATCGGCATCGTCGGCGCCGAGCCCGAGCGACGCGAACGAGGCCTCGACGTCCTCCGGCCGGTCGATCGAGAGGTACACCGCCCGTGAGTCGCGGAAGTCGGCCGACCACTGCTGTATGGCATCGCCCACGGTGGGGTCGTACACGACCGGCAGCAGTTCGGCGAGGTGGTCGCCCAGGAGCTTGTAGTAGAGCACCTGGTTCCGGTCGTGGACCTGGTTGAGGTAGAGATATTTGTGCAGATCCGACGGTTGGTCCTGCAATTGCTCGTACGCGCGGGCGGCCTGCTCGCCGAGAGTCTCCACGGCCGCCGGCAGCCGGCCGGTGATGCCCAGCTCGGCGCGCTGCTCCCGTGTGAACGCGGTGCCGCGGTTACGAGAGCGATCTTGCAGAACAGCGGTTCTGACCGGCATGGTCCTCCTCCTCGGATCGACCCGTCTAGTCCGAGACCGGGGTCTCGGGTTCCATGTCGTAGGAGGCCTGGACCTGCTTTGCCCGGGTCTTGAGACCGTCGGTGACCTTTCGGTCCCACGGAACCCGCTGGAGGCTCTTGGTCTCCTCGATCATCGACTTGGGCTCGAGGTTGCGGAAGGTGTCGACCTCTCCCGCCGCGACCGCCGTCAGCGTCGCGTACACCGGCTCGGGATCGAACTGCGACCGGGAGAACGCGAGCTCGGAGTAGTCGAACAGCCTCTTGGAGGCGTCGTCGCGCCAGCTCTGCCAGGTCTGGAACATCCGGTCGTTGAACCCGGTCAGGAACGGCCCGGGGTTGACGGTGGCGACCTCGATGCCGAACTCCTGCAGCTCGTAGGCCATCGTCTCGGCGATGGCCTCGATGGCGTGCTTGGAGGCGGAGTAGAGGCCGGTGAACGGATTGACGTTCAGACCCTCACGGGAGGAGACCCACACGATGCGTCCCGTGCCGCGCTCGACCATCTGCTTGGCGATGCCCTGCGTCAGCAGGAGCGGCCCGATGACATTGACCTCGAACTGCCTGCGCATGTTCTCTTCCGGAACATCGACGGTCGAGCCGCCCTCACCCACGCCGGCGTTGTTCACCAGGACCTCGACGTCCCACGCCAGGGCCTTCCGGCGGTCTCCGTCGTCGGTGACGTCGAGCTTCTCGACCCGCAGGCCGACTCCCCGCTCGGCCGCCTGGCGCTTGAGCGTCTGCACCTGCGCCCAGATCTCGACCGACGCGATGACGTCGAAGCCCTTCTCCGCGAGGCGCATCGCCGCCTCGTGGCCGAAACCCGTACCCGAACCAGTGATCAGAACCTTTGTCACCGTGCTCCCCCCTCTGCCACGTCCGGCAGCGGTGCGGCCTCAGTGGTCGGCGGCCGTTGGGGGATACGGCGCCATTGCTTCACTACCAGGGCCGACACGCCGATTTCTGCCAATCTATGCCGCTGCGCGGCCTGCCCGCTCAGTGGGGCCGCGGCCTCGGCGGTGAACGTCAGGAGAAGACGATGACCTGGCGTCCGACGATGTCGCCGCGGCCCAGGGCGTCCAGGTTCTCGTTGACGTCCTCCAGCTCGACCTTTGTGACGTTGTGTTTGATGAGGCCGGCCTCGGCGAGGGACAGCACCTCGACGAGATCCAGGTGGTTGCCCCAGAAGGACCCGAGGTAGGACAGCTCGGTGCCCACGAAGGGGAACTGGCGGTGCTCGACGCGATCGCTCATGAGGCCGACGGCCGCCAGGACCCCTTCGGGGCCCAGCAGGTCGAACCCCATCGAGATCGACGCCTCGCTGCCGACGCAGTCCAGGATGGCATCGATCGTCCGCCGGCCCGTCAGCCTCTCCACCTCGCCCTGGATGGCCTCGGTGGATCTGTCCCCGACGTTGATCCCGCCGTCCGCGCCGTTCGCCCGCGCCACGTCCAGCTTGCCGTCCGTACGGGCGAAGGCGAGTACGGACGCGCCGCCTCCGAGCAGCTTCGCGTACTGAACCGCGTAGCTTCCCAGCCCGCCGATGCCCGTGATCGCGACGGTGCGGCCGGGGCCGAGCCTGCCCGCGTCCCGGAGCTTCTTCATCCCCCGGTACGGGGTCATGCCCGCGTCGGTCATGGGGGCGAGGAGCTCGGGCGCCTTCGCGGCGTCCTCGGAGACCGGGATCGCGTGGCGGTACTCGACGGCCATGTACTCGGCGAAACCTCCGGGAGGGCCGAAGCCCACCCACCGGCCGTCGCCGCTGCACAGCTGCTCGTTGCCTTCGCGGCACTGCCGGCAGGTGCCGTCTCCCCAGCTGGGATTGACCACCACCATGTCGCCCTCCGCGTAGCGCACCGTGCTGGGCACGCCGCCGCCCAGGCCCGCCACCCGGCCGGTGACCTCATGGCCGGGGATGTACGGCAGGTCCACGGGAAACGGGCCCTGGAAGTAGCCGTCGAGGAGCTGGTAGTCGCTTCGGCACATGCCCGTCGCGGCGACCTTCAGGAGAATCTGGTCCGGCGCGGGCTCGGGGACGGGCACCTCTTCCACGCGAAGGGGCTCGTGGTATCGGTACATCCGCGCTGCTCGCATCTTCATCACGCGTGCCTCGTTTTCGCTGAGGAGCGGAGTGAATACCACCACGTTAGCGGGCACCGCGTCGGCATCCGGTCGCTGACCTGGGCGAACGGCACCGCACGGCTCTTCGGCGCCGCCGCCACCGCGATGGTCGGTGCTCGCGCCACAGGCCGGCGTCGTCGCGACCGCCGTGGCGATACGGCACGAGAGCCACCACAAGTCCGGTGGTCAATGAGCTTAGGTTAGGCTCACCTCATCTGACAGGTGTCCGACGATCCACGACGCGGCCCGCCCGTTCGGCCGCGTGGCACTGCGGCCGGCCGGTCCCCCCCGGAGGTTCATGTGTCGCAGACAGGACGGGCCGTCCTGGGTCAGGCCATCGCCGGGCAGCGCCGGCACATCCTGCTCAGCTCGCTGACGATCACCGGCCACCACATGGGCGAGGCGTTCGTGCCGTTCGCGCTCGGCGTCGTCATCGACCAGGCCGTGGACGGCGGAACCGGCGAGCTCGCGCTGTGGCTCGGCCTCCTCGGCCTGGTCTACGTCGGCCTCAGCCTCAGCTACCGCGTCGGCGACCGCGCCGCGAACCGGGCCGCCGAACAGGCGGCGCACGAACTCCGGCTCACGCTGACCCGGCGGGTCCTCGACCACCGGGGCGGCGCGGAGACCGGGCGGCTGCCGGGTGCCCTGGTGAACATCGCCACCGGCGACGCCGGTCGCGTCGGGATGGTCGACCTGGTGATCCCGGCGGGCGTCGCCGCCTTCGCCGGGATCGCGCTGACCGCGGTCATCCTGCTGCTGATCTCGCTGCCGCTCGGCCTGCTGATCCTGCTCGGCACGCCCCCGCTGCTCTGGCTGTCGCACCGGCTCGGCAAGCCGCTGGAGCACCGCAGCGAGACCGAGCAGGAACACGCCGCGCAGGCGTCCGGCGTGGCCGTCGACCTCGTCTCCGGCCTCCGCGTGCTGAAGGGGCTCGGCGCCGAGCGCAACGCGCTCCGCCGCTACCGGCTGACCAGCCAGGAGTCGCTGCGGGCCACGGTGCGGGCCGTACGGGCCGAGGCCGGCCACCACGGCGTCATGGTCGCGCTCAACGGAGCGTTCCTCGCACTCATCGCCCTGGTCGGCGGCCGGCTCGCGGCCGGCGGCCACCTGACCATCGGGCAGCTCGTCTCCACGGCCGGGCTCGCCCAGTATCTCCTCGGCCCGCTTTCGGACTTCGCGTGGCTGAACAGCGAGTTCGCGCAGGGCCGCGCCTCGGCCCGGCGCATCGCCGCGGTACTCGCGAGCCCGCCCGCCGTGACGCCGGGACCGCACGAACTCCCGGACCCGGCCACCGGCCGGATCGCCGTACGCGGCCTCACCGGTACGGGGCTGAGCGAGGTCGACCTGGACGTCGCGCCCGGTGAGTTCGTCGGTGTCGTGGCGACCGACCCGGCCGCCGCCACCGCGCTCCTGGCCCACCTCGGCCGTACGGCCGACCCGGAGAAGGGCTCCGTGGAACTGGACGGGACGCCGCTCACGGGCCTGGACCCGGGCGACCTGCGCGCCGTGATCCTCGTCGCCGAGCACGACGCGCGCCTCTTCGACGGCACCGTCCGCGCCAACCTGACGGCGAACGACGCCGACCTGGAGGCGGCACTGGCCGCGGCCGGCGCCGACGAGGTCGTCTCGTCCCTGCCGGCCGGCCTGGACACCGTCCTCGACGAGCGGGGCCGGTCCCTGTCCGGCGGTCAGCGCCAGCGTCTCGTGCTGGCGCGCGCCCTCGCCGCCGACCCGCCGATCCTGGTCGTCCACGATCCGACCACCGCCGTCGACACCGTCACCGAGGCCCGCATCGCCGAGGGCGTACGAGCGCTGCGCCGCGACCGCACCACGATCGTGATCACGACGAGTCCCGCTCTCCTCGCCGTCACCGACCGGGTGGTGCTCCTCCACGACGGCATCGTCACCGCGCACGGCGACCACGCCACCCTCGTCGCCGAGCATCCCCTCTACCGAACGGCGGTCCTGTCATGAGCGAGCCCGCCGAGCGCGAACTCCTGCCGGTCGCCGACGGGCGACGCGCGCTGCGCGTGGTCGCCGAGCTGCTCCGGCCCCGGCTCTGGACGATGATCGCGGCGCTCGCGGCCCTCGTCGCGGGCACGCTGGCGGGCCTGCTCGTACCACCTCTGATCGGGCACATCGTCGATCTCGTCACCGGCGGGCGGGGCCCGGGCTCGGTCACCTGGCCCGCGCTCCTGCTGTTCCCGGCCGCCCTCGGTCAGGGTGTCCTGTCCGCCGTCGGGATCGCCGGGCTGGCCAAGGCCGGGGAGAGCGCGCTGGCCGAGCTACGGGAGCGATTCCTCGGCCACGCGCTGCGTCTGCCGCTCGAACAGGTCGAGCGCGCCGGATCGGGCGACCTGACGTCGCGGGTCACCGGCGATATCACGGTCATCACCGAGGCGATCCGCGAGGCGATGCCGGCCATGGTGACCTCCCTGCTGACCATCGGGCTGACCCTGGCCGGCCTGGCCGTGCTCGACTGGAGGTTCCTGCTGGCGGCGCTGGTCGCGGTTCCGGTGCAGCTGCACACGGTCCGCTGGTACGCGAGGCGGGCCGGGCCCCTCTACGCGCGGCAGCGGGTCACGGTGGGCGCGATGCAGCACGAGCTGCTCGGCACCATCGACGGTGCGGCGACCATCCGGGCGTTCCGGCTGGCCGGAGGCCACCTCGACCGCGTGGAGGGCAAGTCGCGGTCGGCCGTCGACCTCCTGCTGCGCGGCGTCGCCCTCCAGACGCGCTTCTACAGCAGGCTGCACGTGGGGGAGTACCTCGGGCTCTCCGCGGTCCTCGTCGTCGGCTTCGTCCTGGTCCGCACCGGTACGACGACGGTCGGCACCGCGACGGCCGCCGCGCTGTACTTCCACGGGCTCTTCGGGCCGATCAACGTCGCCCTCGCCCTGGTCGACGACGCCCAGGCGGCGGCCGCCTCGCTGACCCGCCTGGTCGGCGTGGCCGACCTGCCCGGACCGGCGGCGGGCGGCGGCGCGGCCGAGACCCCGCGGGACGCGTCGGTCGCGGCGCGCGGGCTGGGGCACGCCTACGTTCCGGGACGGCCCGTGCTGCACGACGTCACGCTCGACGTGGCACCGGGAGAACGGGTCGCGCTCGTGGGCGCGAGCGGGGCGGGCAAGACGACACTGGCCAAGCTGGTCGCCGGGGTGCACCGGCCGGAGACCGGCTCCGTACGGGTCGGCGGGGCCGAGCCGGTGGCCGGCACCGACGTCGCCCTGGTCACCCAGGAGGTCCACGTCTTCGCCGGGACGCTCGCCGACGACCTGCGCCTGGCCGCGCCGGAGGCGGCCGACGGCGAGTTGCGGGCGGCGCTCGACCGGGTGGGCGCGCTCGGCTGGGCCGAGCGGCTCCCGGACGGGCTGGACACCGAGGTCGGGGACGGCGGGCACGGCCTGACCATCGCCCAGGCCCAGCAACTGGCGTTCGCGCGCCTCGTACTCGCCGACCCGCCGGTCGTCATCCTCGACGAGGCCACCGCCGAGGCGGGCAGCGCGGGCGCGCGCGTCCTGGAGAAGGCGGCGGAGGCCGCGCTGACCGGGCGTACGGCACTGGTCGTCGCGCACCGGCTCACCCAGGCCGCGGCCGCCGATCGCGTCATCGTCCTGGACGGAGGCCGGGTCGTCGAGTCCGGCACCCACGCCGAACTGGTGGCCGCCGGAGGCCGCTACGCCGAACTCTGGTCGGCCTGGTCAAGCCAGCGCTGAGCGTGCCTCGCCGGTGTGGTGGCGGCTGATGGGGATGACCAGGGGTGTGCCGCTGACGGGGTCGGTGGTGATCTGGCAGTGGAGGTCGAAGACGTCCTGGACGGTTTCGGTGGTGATGACGTCGGTGGGGTGGCCTTGGGCGGTGATGTGGCCGGTTTTCATGGCGATCATGTGGTCGGCGTAGCGGCAGGCCTGGTTGAGGTCGTGCAGGACCATGACGATGGTGCGGCCTTCGCGGCGGTTGAGGTCGGTGATCAGGTCCAGGACGTCGATCTGGTGGGCGAGGTCGAGGTAGGTGGTGGGTTCGTCCAGGAGCAGGACCTGGGTGCCCTGGGCCATGGCCATCGCGATCCAGGCGCGTTGCCGCTGCCCGCCGGAGAGTTCGTCGACGGAGCGGTCGGCGAGGTCGGTGATGTCGGTCGCGGCCAGTGCGGCGTGGACGGCGTTCTGGTCGGCCTTGGACCACTGCCGCCACCAGGTCTGGTGGGGGGAACGGCCGCGGTTGACCAGGTCCAGGACGGTGAGGCCGTCGGGTGCGACGGGGCCTTGGGGGAGGATGCCCAGGCGCTGGGCCAGCTCCCGTGTCGGGATCGAGCGCAGGGCTCGTCCGTCGAGGTGGACGGTCCCGGTGCGGGGGGTGAGCAGGCGGGCGAGTGCGCGGAGGAGGGTGGATTTGCCGCAGGCGTTGGCGCCGACGATCGCGGTGATCTTTCCGGGGGGTATGGCCAGGTTCAGGTCGTTGACGACGGTTTTGTGGTCGTAGGCGAGGGTGAGGCCGGTGGCGCGCAGGTCGGGGGTGTTCATGGGGGTTCAGCCTCCTGAGCCCGCGCGGTTGGCGCGGATGAGCAGCCACAGCAGGATGGGTGCGCCGAGTACGCCGGTGATGATCCCGACGGGCAACTCGGTTCCGGGGATGAGGGTGCGGGCGATGAGGTCGGAGCCGGTGACGATGAGTGCGCCGGTGACGGCGGAGGTGATGGGCGGGGGATGTGCGGTGCGGGCCAGTCGTTGGGCGATCTGCGGTGACATGAGCGAGACGAAGGCGATGGGTCCGGCTGCGGCGGTGCCGAAGGCGATCAGGCCGACGCCGGTGAGCATCAGGCTCAGGCGCACGGTCTGGACGCGGATGCCGAGTCCGGCGGCGACGTCGTCGCCGAGCTGCAACGTACGGACCTGACGGCCGAGCCCGAGGGCGACCGGGACCAGGGCGACGAGGGCGATGGCGAGGGGGGTGGTCTGGGTCCAGTCGCGGCCGTTGAGGTTGCCGACGAGCCAGCCGAGTGCGGCCTGGGCTTGGAACTCCCCGCCGCGGGTGATGAGCCAGTCGGTGGTGCTGGTGCACATCCAGGAGACGCCGATGCCGATGAGGATGATGCGGTAGCCGGTGGTGCCGCCGCGCCAGGCCAGCGCGTAGACGGCCAGGGCGCTGGCCAGGGCGCCGAGCAGGCCGAGGGTCTGCAGGCCCAGGCCGCCGTCCCAGCCGAGGATGATGGCGGCGACGACGGCGGTACTGGAGCCTTCGGTCAGGCCGATGACGTCGGGGCTGGCCATGGGGTTGCGGGTCATGGTCTGGAAGATCGCGCCGGAGAGCGCGAAGGCGACGCCGACGAGCAGCCCGGTGGCGATGCGCGGCAGCCGCAGTTCCCGGACGATCAGGGTGCTTCCCGGGTCGCCGGTGCCGGCGAGGGCCTTGACGACGTCGGGCAGGCCGATCGAGAAGTCACCGATGGACAGGCTCACGCACACGACGGCGAACGTCGCGGCCAGCAGGGCCAGGCAGACGGCGATCAGACGGGGATGGAGCAGCCCGGACACGGGTGGCGTCGCCAGGCGGAAATAGCGTGGTACCTCGCGTGTGGTCATGGCTCATACCTCCGCGAGGCGCCGGCGGCGGACCAGTGCGATGAAGAACGGGCCGCCGAGGAACGCGACGAGTACGCCGGCCTGGATCTCGATCGGGCGGTCGAGCATCCGGCCGAGGATGTCGGCGGCCAGCAGCAGACCGGGCGCGACGAGTGCCGACAACGGAAGCAGCCAGCGGTGGTCCGGGCCCAGGCCCGCCCACTGGGCGAGTGCGCGTGCGGCGTGCGGGACGACGAGACCGAGGAAGACGACGGGGCCGATCACCGCCACGGCCGCCCCGGTCAGCAGCGTCACCGCCGCGACTCCCTGGACGCGTACGAGCCCGAGGCGGCGGCCGAGGGCGGCGGCGACGTCCTCGCCGAGTGCCAGGCTGTTCAACGCCGGCCCGCACGCCAGCGCCAGGATCGTGCCGATGGCGATGAAAGGCAGGACGCCCAGGACGGCGGCGCCGTTCTGGTCCGCGAGCGAGCCGGCGGACCAGAACCGGTACCGGTTGAGCGCGTCGGTGTCGGTGAGCACGATCGCGCTGGTGAGTGAGGACAGCAGAGCGCTTACCGCGACCCCGGCCAACGCCAGCTTCACCGGCGTCAGCCCCGAGCGGCCCAGCCGCCCGAGCAGATAGACCACCACGCTGGCCACCAGCGCTCCCGCGAAGGCGAACCAGACGTACCCGTAAAGCGTGCCGAGCCCGAGGACGCCGACCGCGATCACGACACCGAACCCACCACCCGCCGTGACCCCGAGCAGGCCCGGATCGGCGAGCGGGTTGCGAGTGAGCGCCTGCATCAACGCACCCGACAACCCCAGACCCACACCCGCCACCAGGCCGAGCGCCGTGCGCGGCACCCGAACCGACCAGATCACGTTGTCGACGACCGCGCTCTTCGGGTGACCGGCGAGCGCGCCCACGACCTGCCCGAACGGCACGTTCCGCGCGCCGAGCGCGAGGGAGAGCACGCAGAGGACGGCCAGCCCGGCGACGAGCCCGGCCAGCAGGAAGACCGGGCGCCCGGCCCGCGGAGGTGTGTTCATCTCAGCCGGCGGTCTGCTCGACCTTGGTGCCGACGTCGCCGTCGACCGCCGCCTTGAGCTGGGGGACCAGCCGGTCGAGCAGGTACGGGAGGCTGAGCACGGTCACGAAGGAGTACGCCGTTCCGTACGGAGTGTCCTCGCCGACGGCGACCTCGCGGCCCTGCTTGACCACGTTCAGGTCGGTGTAGAGCTTGTCGGCGTGCAGTTTGGGCAGGTCCTTGGCCAGGTTGGCGACCGTCCAGACGATGACCTGCTGGTCGAGCAGGTCCGTACGCTCCTTGCTGATGCTGGCGCCGTACTTGTCGCCGATCAGCTTGTCCAGGCCGGCGGGCAGCGCGAACCCGAGCGAGGACAGCGTCCGCGACCGCGGGTCCTGGCTGCCGTAGACGAAGTAGCCCTCGTACGGCGTGGCGGTGACGGCGCTCTTGCCCGTGAACTCCGGGTTCTCGGACTTGATCTTGGCGAACCGCTGCTCGACGCCGCTGACCAGCTTCTCCGCCGCGGCCTCCTGGCCGAGCGCCTTGCCGATCGTCCTGGTCTGGTCCTCCCACGGGATGCCGAAGTCGTTGTACTGCTTCGGCTGTGCCACGACCGGCGCGAACTTCGACAGTGTCTCGTACTGCTTCTTCGTCAGCCCTCCGTACAGCGAGAGGATCAGGTCCGGCCGCAGCGCCGCGATCTTCTCGACCTGGGGGCCGGTCCCGGTGTCCTTGAGGACGGTCGGCAGCGGAGCGCCGTGGAGAGCGCTCCGGGCCCAGGGGCCGATCGCGCCGGGGTAGCCGCCGAACCACTCGGTGGTGCCGACCGGCACCTTGCCCAGCGCGAGAACGGCGTCCTGGTCGGTGAGCCCGACCGTCACGATCCGCTTCGGCTCCGCCTTGATGGTCGTCGAGCCGTACTTGTGCGCGATCGTGACGGGGAACGCGGCACCGGCGGCGGCCTTGGCGGCGGGCGCGGAGTCCTTGCCGGATCCGCACGCGGACACCAGGCCGACGACGAGCAGAAGTGAAGCGAACGCCGCGGCCAGACGCGCGCCCCGGGGAACTACGGGCATGGGGGACTTCCTTCGTTCAGTACCTCGCACGAGACCTCCGGCCGAGCCGACGCGAGGCGTGCCGCAGCCAGGAAGGTCTACCTAACTTAGGGAAGCCTAACCTAATGATCGCTCAGCCGGAAATATGCGCCGCTTGTCACGGAGTGTCCGGTTGGCGGCGGCTCCCTCGTGGCCGAGCCTCCGACAGCAGCAGGGCGGCGGCATGCTCGACGACCATGTCCAGGTCGTCGCCCAGGGCGCCGGCCAGCCATTGCTGGGCCAGTTCGACCATGGCGCCCGTGAACATGGCGGCACCCACCCGTGCCAGGTACGGATCGACGGCCGGGCGGGCCTGGACCTCCTGCTGCAGGACCGCGTCGGTCAACGTCGCCTGGGTGGCCAGGCGGCGTTCGGCCAGCACCCGGTTGGCGCGCGCCTCGGTGAACAGCACCCGCCCCCGGCGAGGGTCGGCCGAGCTGAAGGAGAGCACGCCGCGGATGCCGGCCCGGAGCCGTACGGCCAGGTCGTCGCCTGCGGTGTCCAGTGCCACCCGGAGCTGCTCGGTCAGTTCGGACGCGACCCTGTCGTACACCGCGCCGAGCAGCTCGTCGGTGTCGGCGAAGCTCTCGTGGAAGTAACGGGCGTGCAGCCGGCCGGCCCGGCACACGGCGCGAAGCGACACTCCGGCCTCGCCCTCGGACCCGAACAGCACGAACGCCGCCTCGACCAGCCGGTTGCGGCGCTCGCTGCGGCGGTCGGCCAGCGGCACACCCGCCCACTCGGTCGCCGTCGTTCGCGCGTCGTTGGCCACCGGCTCAGCCTATCGGCGGGTTGTGGTCACGCCTGTAGCCAAAGTAGTCTGGCTACACTCGTAGCCAGAAAGGGAGCCGACATGTCCCTGCCGCCGCGCCGAACGCTCACCCGTCCCCTCGCCGACCGGATCGACCGGTACTTCGACATCGAGGTGCGGTCCCGTTTCTTCAAGAGACTGGAGTTCGCCGGTCCCGCGGGCGACCCCGGCTGGTTCGGCCCGGACAGCGCGGTCTGGTACGTCCACTCCCACCTGCCGACACTGTCGTTCGGGCTGGCCTGCGCCGCCTACCTGGAGGGCCTGGACCCCAGCATCCACTGGATGGCCGCCGACCACTCGCGGCTGACCGCCAGGGATTCCGCCGGCCGCCCGACGGGGGAGCTCGACATGGAGGGAGCGGCCGTACGCTTCGGGCACTCCCTGTCGTTCTTCATCGGCACCGCCTATGGCTCCACCGAGACCGCCGAGCGCCTCGCCCGTACGGTCCGCGCCATGCACCACACCGTCAAGGGCACCCGCCCCGACGGCCTGGCCTACGACGCCGACGATCCCGGCTGGCTCCGCTGGAACTACGCCACCGTCGTCTGGGGACTGGCCACCGCGCACGAGCGCTATCACCCCCGCCCGCTTCGCGGGGCGGCGCTGGACGGCTACTACCGCGAGTTCGTCCGCGTCGGCCACGCCCTCGGCGGCACCGACCTGCCCACCACCAAGGCCGAGACCCTCGACTGCCTGCGCGCCTATCTGCCTCGCCTGGCCGTCACCCCCGGCAAGGCCGACCGCACCGGCCCGAACCTCCGGGGCACCCCCACCACCCTCCTGACCGGGCGCTCCATGGACTGGGCCATCCGCGACACCCTCCCCGAGTGGGCCGCGCGCATGGTCATGTACCGGCCGCCGGGCCCCGTACGCCGCCGGGCCCGCCGCGCCGCCCTCCGGCTGGCCCTGAGCACCCCGCACGCCATCACCGGCCCGATCGAGGAGTTCCGCCAGGCGCAGGCCAGGGTCGCCGCCGGCACCACCACGGCACCCGTCACCCCCGCCTACCGGCCCGGCTCCGACCCCGTCCGCACGCGCGCCGAGGTCGAGGCCACGACCTGAGCCGCGCGCCGCAGCCGCGGAAGCGCAGGACACAGAACAGGGAGCACAGGGTGATCGACGGAATCCGGCTGGAGTACGACTGGCAGGGCGACCGCTATCTGGTGCGGCAGACGGAGGAGACGCGAATCCCGGGCGCGGAGGCCGTGCGCGTCGAGGTGGTGCGCATCAGCACGCACGGCGTGGACCTCCTCGGCGACCACGCGGACCCGAACGCGGCGGAAGAGTGGTACTTCGACCACCTGGCCACCCGGATCCTGTCCGCGCAGGGGCGGCTGGCGACCTTGCGCATCGCCGCCGTCGAGGCCGCGGTCGTCCCCGACGCTCACCGCGTGCACCTGGCGGCACGTGGCGCCGGGTTCGGCGCACTGGCATCGGCCTTCCCCGGACGCGACGCGGCCATGGCGGCGTGGGCGGAACTGGCCCACGACCTCGCGCTGGACGCCGGCCGCGGGCACCCTGCGCCGAACGGCGGCGGGGCGCCGGCGACGCACGCGGCGACACGCGGCCCGGGACCGTACTGACCGCCCGGCGGGTGCTCACCCGGGCTGATCGGGCCCGCGCGGCGCGTGGCGCCCGGAGTCGAACGGCTTGTAGCAGGTGAAACGGTTCTGTGGGTCGTCGGGCATCCATTCGAGCAGGACGGTGGTGGCGTCGTCGGACAGGCGGTCGTCCTGGAAGCCGACGATGGCGCGGTTGAGGCGGCGCAGTGTCTCGGACGCGGACAGGCCGGCGGAGCTGTGGCGGATGATGAAGTCGCTGAGACGCCGCTGGCCGAACGGGCCCCCGACGGCGGAGCGGCCTTCGACGACGCCGTCGGTGTAGAGGAGGACCCGATCGCCGGGCTGGAGCTGTTCGGTGTGGGTGGGCGGCCGCGTGCCGGGGACGGCGGCGCGGTCGTGACCGGCCAGGCCGAGCGGCAGGCAGGGGTCACGGGGCAGCTCCTTGACCACCTTGTTCTCCCGGATCAGCAGCGGCGACGGGTGGCCGCAGGTGATCCAGCGCAGCTCGCCGGTGCCGACGTCCAGGTCGCACACGAGCGCGGTGGCGAACCGCGAGTCGTCGAACTGGTCCGCGACGGCGCTGTCGGCGGCGGCGACGATGTCGGCCAGGTCGCCGCCGGCGCGGCGGGTGTTGCGGCAGGCCGCGATGGCGACGCTCGCGATCAGCCCGGCGGCGAGGTCGTGGCCGGTCGCGTCCAGGAGCGACAGGTGAAGGTGATCGCCGAGCAGCGCGTAGTCGAACGCGTCGCCGCCGACGTCATAGGCCGGTTCGAGAGCGGCGCAGATGACGACCTGTGGCGTGGCGAACGTGGTGGGGCCCATGAACGCCCAGACCATCTCCGCCGGCAGCGTCAACGGCCGGTCACGCCGTACCTGCGCGAAGGTGTCGCTGTAGCGGCTCTTGCTGATCACCAGTACGCCGGTGAGCGAGGCCAGCGCCCGGCAGCGGGCCAGCGTCACCTCGGTGATCTCATCGACGATGAGCTCCATCACACCGAGGCGCTCGGTCCCGTCCGTCAACGGCACCCACAGCCGGTGGGAGGACGTTTCGCCGACGGTGCCGTCCGCCTGGTGAACGGCGACCGTCTGGAACGCGCGTCCGGCCAGGGTCGACTCGATCGCCAGCGCCTGCCCGGGATCGGATCCGCCGCCGGGTACCGGGTAGAGATGGCGTTGTTGCAGGTCGGCCAGGTAGATCCGGACCTGCTCGATCCCCAGGGCGCGAGACTCCTCCTCCAGCGCCGTCGTCAGGTCGTCCGGGCGCATGAGGTGCGCCCGCGCGAGCAGAGCCGTCAGGCATCTGCCGAGCAGGGCGTCATCCGAAGAGGTGTCGCCGGTCACCGCTAACTCGGCCTCCCCATTCTGGGGTGTCTTGGCGTGTTTCCTCCCCAGCGGAAGCACGTCGCTGGTTGTAAGGCCTACCCGCTGCGGCAGGCTGCGCGCACGTGTGAGGCCCGCGCCGTCGGTCGGCGCGGGCCTCACTGTGCCGGAGCGGGTCAGAAGCCGCAATAGAGGTTGGAGCCGTAGCCGGGCAGCAGGGAGTCCTTCACCCAGCCGGCCGAACCATCGGAGTTGTTCCGGACGTAGGTCCAGGTTCCGTTCTCGCCGCTTGTGAAGCAGTGGTAGTCCAGCTCGTCCTGGTTGTCGGCCCAGCCTCTGACGCCGCAGCCCGTACTGGAGCCGGAACGCTCGTTCGCGCTGACGCCCGCCGGCATCCTCGGCCAGCCGCTGGCGTCGATGTCAGCGGGGGCGGCACGGCCGCAGGAGGCGCTCGCCGACGCCGTCCCCGCGGTGCCGGCCACCAGCCCGGTCGAAGCGGTGAGCGCCGCCACCGCCAGCGTCACCCCGCGTGTTACTCGCATGATCTGATCCTTTCTACACTCCGTCACCGCTGGTCTGAGGCCCTTGTGAAATTGCGGATGTCTCTCGCCTTTCCCCTCCGTGGAGATTCCTGTTCGCTGTGCGTCGGGCCATCTGAAGTCTCCCTATGGGGGTTTTCGGCCTCAAGCCATGTATCCGTGAATAAAAGCCTCTCGAAACGGCGATAGATAAATACGGGAGTCCGCGGTGAAGATCGGATCCATGATTCGCCTCTACTTCACCGCCGCCGACCTAAGGAAGATCACCTTCGCGGCGGACTTGAACGCGCTGGTGGAGATCGCGTTGAGTGTTCACCGGCTCCATCGCTGGCGCGCCGGTGGGGCCCAGCCGCGCCGGGGGACTCTGCGGTGGCATCGTGAGCTGGGAAGCAGCCTGGAAGAACGCGCGGGCGTCCTCTTCGACCTGATACCGCGCAGGCCAGGCGACTGGATGCCGTGTTTTCTCTTCGAGCCGAGCATCAGCGATCTGGCCGAGGCCGTCGAACTGGTCGGCCAGGCGCCTGCCGCCCAGGTCGCCGCCGACGTGAGCCGGTTGGCGCCGTTCCAGAGGTCCAGCCGGCGGGTCCAGGCACTGGCGAGCGGTGCGGCCGGATCCAGGAAGGCCCTCGCCGACGATCTGTGCACTTACTTCGACTCGTCGCTGGCGTCTTCCTGGTCCCAGATCCGGGCCACCACGGTCACCGACCGCGCGCTTCGCTCGGAGATTCTCTTACAGGGCGGAATCGACGCCCTGTTCGGCACGCTCGGTTTCGGAGTGCGCTGGGAGCCGCCGACTCTGCACATTCCAGCCCCGTTCACAGCCGACATCCACCTGGAGGGACGTGGGCTGCTGTTGCTGTCGTCGTACTTCACGATCGCGTCGGTGGGAATGGACTCTCCGAACTGGCCCCCGGTCCTGGTCTACCCGATGTACCTGGGAGGCCGGCCGGACGACGGGACGGACGCCCTCGGCCCTCTGCTCGGCCGTACCCGGGCGGCCGTCCTGGCCTCTCTCCGCATGCCGGCCACCACGACGTCGCTGGCCGGCCGCGCCGGCGTCTCCGTGTCCTCCGCGAGCCAGCACACCACGGCACTTCGCAACGCCGGACTCATCTCCACGATCAGACGCGGCCTCGTCGTCGAGCACACGCTGACTCCGCTCGGGGCGGCCCTGCTGCACGGCAACTCGATGTGACCGTCCGTCTGCCCGATGACGGCCTGATCAGTGATTCACACGGCAATATCGTCATGTGATAATGCCTATGCCTCTTATGTGCGGTTAACCGTTCACGGTCCGATTCGTGGTCCTTTTCGCCTCCCCACACGTCGTCCCTGCTCAGGCCAGGGGATCCTATGGACTGCTCCAGTGACCACATCGCCGAGGGGACCCTCGGCGGATTCACCGCCCGTCAGCTACTCCGGCTCTGCCACGTCCTCCGTCTCGACCCTGCCGTCGCGGGCCGGTACGCGGACGATCTGGTCGGGTCACTGGGCTCTGCGGCTCGGCGTCCGCTCTCCCTGCCGCCGGCCTCGCCCAGCTTCGTGGCCGACGACCACACGCCGGTGGAGTTCTCGCTGTCGTTCAGGTCCGGCGCGGACCCGGTGCTTCGGGTGCTGCTGGAGCCGGGGTCCGCCTTCGGCGACCTGGCCGAGAACGGGCGCCATGGATGGCGTGCCGTACGCGCGATGGCCCGGCGCTGGGGTCATGCCTGCGACCGGCTCGACGCCCTGGAGGACCTGTTCTTACCCGCCGATCCGCGGGGCCCCTTCGCTCTGTGGTGCGCGCTGGAGCTGGGCCCGGGCGGCGCCCCCAAGCTGAAGGTGTACCTGAACCCGTCGGCGAACGGCGCGGACCGTGCCGCCGAGACGGTGCGTGAGGCACTCGGCGCGCTCGGCCGTCACGAGGCGTTCGCCACCCTGCCGGCGGGGGACGCCTACCCGTTCCTCGCCCTCGACCTGGGCCACGGGCCCTCATCCCGGGTGAAGGTCTACATCAAGCACGACGACCTCACCGCCGGTGAGGCGGGCGGTCTCCCGCGAATGGAACCCGGTCCTCCGCGCGAGACGCTGACGGAGTTCCTCCGCGTCGCGGCCGGGCACGGCACCGGCGTACTGGGGGTCGTGGGCTGTCACTCCTTCACCGAGATGACCACGGCCCGGCCGAGCGGGTTCACCCTGCACCTCCCGATCCGGACCTGTGTCCGGCACGACGGGGAGGCGTACGCCCGGACGGTGTCCGTACTCGAACGTCACGGAATGGACCCCGAACCGCTCACCAGGTCGCTGGCCGCTCTCACCGCACGCCGGCCGGAGGACGGATCCGGCCTCATCGCCTACCTCGCGCTGGTGCACGAGAAGGCCCGGCCGCCGCGCGTGACCGCCTACCTCTCCTGCGAGGCGTACGGAGTCCAGCCCCCGAGGTACCCCTGACACACGGCAAGGAGCCCAATGCTCAAGAAGATCGTCATCGTCGGCGGTGGCACCGCCGGCTGGATGTCGGCCGCGTACCTGCGGGCCGCCTTCGGCGACCGGATCTCCGTGACCGTGGTGGAATCCAGGCGGATAACGACGATCGGCGTCGGAGAGGCGACGTTCAGCACCATCCGGCACTTCTTCGACTACCTGGGGCTCGCCGAGCACGAGTGGATGCCGTCCTGTAACGCCACCTACAAACTGGGCATCCGGTTCGAGAACTGGCGGGAGAAGGGACACACCTTCTACCACCCGTTCGAGCGGCTTCGCGTGGTCGACGGATTCCCGCTGACCGACTGGTGGCTGCACCAAAGGCCCAGCGACCGGTTCGACCAGGACGTGTTCCTGATGTCGTCGATCTGCGACGCCAAGCGCTCGCCCCGCCATCTGGACGGCACTCTCTTCGAGCGGGAGCCCGCAGGAGGAGAACGCACCACGCTCTCGGAACAGAACACCCAGTTCCCGTACGCGTACCACTTCGACGCCTCCCTGCTCGCGGACTTCCTGGCGCGGTACGCCACGGGGCGCGGCGCCCGGCATGTCCGAGACGATGTGGTCGACGTCGCGCGGGACGCCCGGGGGTGGATCGACCACCTGGTCACGCGCGAGCACGGCGCGATCGACGGCGACCTGTTCGTCGACTGCACGGGTTTCCGTGGTCTGCTGCTGAACAAGACGCTCGGCGAGCCGTTCGTCTCCTTCCAGGAGACCCTGCCCAACGACAGCGCGGTCGCGCTGCGCGTACCCGCCGACATGGAGCGAGGCGGGATACGGCCGTGCACCACGGCCACCGCGCAGGACGCCGGATGGATCTGGACCATTCCGCTGTACGGCCGAGTCGGGACGGGATACGTGTACGCGAGCGACTACACGACCCCGGAAGAGGCCGAGCGCGCCCTGCGTGAATTCGCCGGGCCGCGCGCGGCGGACCTGGAGGCCAACCACATTCGCATGCGCATCGGGCGCAGCCGCAACTCCTGGGTCGGCAACTGCGTGGCGATCGGGCTGGCCAGCGGTTTCGTCGAACCGCTCGAATCCACCGGCATCTTCTTCATCCAGCAGGGCATCGAGGAACTCGTCAAGCACTTCCCCGACGCCGGCTGGGATCCGGGCCTGCGCGAGTCCTACAACCGCACGGTGGCGAACGCCATCGACGGCGTACGCGAGTTCCTGGTCCTGCATTACCGGGGGGCGGCCCGGTCGGACAACGCGTACTGGCGGGACGCGAAAACGCGGTCCCTGCCCGACGGCCTGGCCGAGCGGATCGAACGCTGGAAGTCGAAGCCGCCCACGGAGGAGACCGCCTACCCGCACTACCACGGCTTCGAGTCCTACTCCTACCTGGCCATGCTCCTGGGCCTGGGAGGAGTCCCGCTCAAGCCCCCGGGCGCGCTGAGCCTGATGGACGGCACCCGGGCCGTCAAGGAGTTCGCGGCGATCAAGGACGAGGCTCAGGAACTGGTCAAGCGGTTGCCCGGCCATTGGGAGTACCTGGCCCATATGCACTGAGCCGGCGGCCGGCCGGATTCTCCTCGGGGGTCGGACATTTCGGCGGCCCGGAGATCACTGTCGGGTTCCGGTATCCGACCGGGGACGCGTCCGCCGACAGCGCCACCCCGGTCGGCCCGTACACGGGAACCACTGCTAGTCCACTGGTCCCGAAGTAAGCGCGCGGTGCCGGGGTGGGGATCTCAACCGGAAGGGCTTCGCGGGGCTTCGGGATGACCAGCCGCCTCAGGGTCGCGGCGAGATCGGCCGTCGTCCGGGCGAACGCCGGTGCCGGCGCCTTGGCGGCCGACGCGAGTCGCGTCAGGTTCCCTTCTTCCGCCGCGGGGGTCCGGTAGCCGACAAACCGGATGATCACCGAGATGACTTGCGCGGCGGCAAATTTTGTAGCAAGTTATGTATTGCTACGAAAGTTCGGGACATTGGAGTCGCGATGGGTACGTCATTACTGCTGTACGCCGTGTTCATCCCGCTCGGAGTGCTCGTCATCACCCTGATCGTGCTGTGGACTCTTCGCTCGGCGGCGGACCGTTGGCTGGAGTCGTTCCGTAAGCGGACCGGGGTGGTTCTCAACGCCGAGCAGGAGTCGCGAGCGCGTCGGCGGGTGCGTCGGCGGAACCTCTACAGCGGCTGGGGTACGGGTCTGGGCATGCTCGCGCTTTTTGAAGGCGACGCGTGCGCCCACTATCTCGGCCTGCCCGGCCGGTACTCCTTCCTGCTGTTCGCGATCCTGTGGTGTGGGTGGTTGGTCGGTACGAACATCGGGGACATCCGGTGGGTCCGGAGGAACCAGGAGCCGGTCCGGGTCGCGCACGCTCGGTCGGTCGGCGTCGCCGACTACGTCAGTCCGGTGATGGCGACGTTGACGCGTGGCCTCGCGCTGTCTCCGCTCGTGCTCGTGGGAGTGGCGACGTTTCTGCCGGGGCGCGGCCAGTCGGCCGGCTTGCTGACGCTTCTCGTGGTGTCCTTACTGCTGGCGGGCTATATGGTCGTGATGGAGACGGTCCAGCGCTGGCTGGCCATCCAGCCGCAGCGGGCCGGCACGGAGGAAGAACTGATCCTGGAGGATGCTCTGCGCGCGGAGACGTTGCAGTCGATGGCCGCGGCCCCTGCGGCGTTCGGCGTCATGGCCTCGTGCGCGGGCTGGTCGCTGATAGGAGATCGGCCGGCCGCCGCCGGGCTGGGTTCGGTGCCCTTCGTCTTCTTCGTCGTCTCCGTCGGCTCGGTGGTGTTGCTCCAGAATCGTCTGGGGTATCGCTTCCACCGGAAGATCTGGGCCGAGCGTGATCACGCTTGACGCGAGCTCGACGGTCCCGCCGTACGAGCAGGTCCGGGTGCAGATCGCCGAGCAGGTGCAGGACCAGCGGCTGCCGGCCGGTACCAAGCTTCCGACGATCCGCCGGCTGGCCGACGACCTCGGGCTCGCGCCCAACACCGTGGCGCGCGCCTACCGCGAGCTGGAGCACGACGGCGTCATCGAGACCCGCGGCAGGCAGGGCACCTTCGTGTCCGGGTCCCTCGACCGGGCGACGCGGCTCGCCCAGGAGGCCGCGATGGAGTACGCCCAGCGGGTCAAACGGCTCCGGATCGCCTCCAGCGACGCCCTGCGGTTCGTCGAACGGGCCCTCGACATCTCCTGACGCCCTGAGCCACCGGACGGCGGCCGGTTCGCCGCTCACAGCCAGCCGCGCTTGGCGGCGGTGACACCCGCCTGGAAGCGGGTCTCGGCGTTCAGCGTCCGCATCAGGGACTGGACGCGGCGCTGGGCCGTACGAGGGCTGATCCCGAACGCTCGCGCGATGGTCAGGTCCGTGTGGCCGGCCATCAGCAGAGTGAGAAGGCGCCGGGTCTCCTCATCCGGCACGTCGCCGCCCGTACGCGCGGCCAGCGGCAGGCCGGTCGCCCACAGGGCCTCGAACAGCGCGATGAGACCGTCGAGCAGCGAGCACGGGTGCACGAGGTAGGCCGAGTCGACGATGTCCCCACTGATGGTCTGCGGTAGGAGCGCGGCCTGGTCGTCGATGAGGACCATCTTGAGCGGCAGCGCCGTCACCACGCGGGCGATCTCACCGCCCGCCAGGCACGCCGCGATGTCCCCCTCCAGGCGCCCGGGGATCGCCACGGCGGCACGGTCGTAGAGACCCCGGACGGTCACGCCCGCACGGGCCGCCTGCTCGGTCGGGGCGACGAAGCTGATCGGATCGCTGACGTACGGCGGGGTGTCGAAGGTCCGGATCTCCCGTACGGCGGTGTCCTGCAGCCGTCGTACGGCCGAGGCGACGTTGTCGGTTCCGGCGATGACCTCCAGGCGACCCGCCGGGTGACCGGAGTGGCCCATCCGGCCGAAGAGACGCTCCAGGTCGCCGACCACGCTCTGTGCCTCGGAGACGGCGTTCTCGGCATGCGCCAGGCGAGAACGGAGGGCGGCCTTCGGCGAGACCGCGCGGAACCTCGCCGGTTCCCCGGCGATCCGCACGATCAGCCCGTCGGCCATGAGCTGGTGGGCCGCGGAGCCGACCACGCTCTCGGCGTGGCCGCTGTGCACGGACAGGTCGGCGACGTCGCTGTCCGGCGTGGTGAGCACCGCGAAGAACACCTCACTCTGCACCCGGTCGATCCCGAGCGCCTCGAGCGATGAGGCGTCGTGGCGTGTTACCGCCATTCGGCGATTTCTGGTCACACGGCTACCTTGCGCCATATTTCAGACAAATGGAAGGCTCTGCTCGGCGGCCCGATGCCCCCGTGGCCGTGTGCCGAGAGTTAGGTGACCATGAGATCGAAGCCCCTCCCGTCCATCCGCGGCCTGTACCTGACGGCCGCGGCGGTGGTCGCCGCCTCGTGCGCGATCGTGGGCCCGGCCACCGCGGCCACGACGCGTACGCCGGCTCCACCCGCCCGATCCGGTGACACGACCGACACGACGGCCAGGCCGCCGATCAGGTCGGCGTTCGCCCCCGGGCGCTACATCGTCACGCTCGCGACCAAGCCCGTCGCCACCTACGAGGGCGGCGTGGCGGGCATCGCCAGGACCAGGCCTGCCAAGGGCGCGAAGGTCAACGCCGCCTCGTCGGACGCCCGCGCGCTCGGCGGCTACCTCAGGCGCCAGCAGGACTCCGCCGCCGGCAGCGTGCACGCGGTCGCCGACCAGCACTTCACCGTCGCGCTCAACGGGTTCTCCGCGAAGCTGACGGCCGCGCAGGCCACGGCGCTTTCCCACAGTGCCGGCGTCACCTCCGTCGTCCCGGACAAGATCCACACGATTCAGGACGACAAGCGCTCGACCGACTTCCTCGGCCTGTCGGGCAAGTCCGGCTTGTGGAAGGCCGCAGGAGGGACCAAGAAGGCCGGCAAGGGCATCGTCGTCGGCGACATCGACACCGGTATCTGGCCGGAGGCCACGTCGTTCGCCGGGCCCGCTCTCGGGGCCGAGCCGGTGGCGTCCGCGCCCTTCCGCGCGTACCGCGACGGAGCGGCCATCGTCCAGCACAAGGCCGACGGCTCGACGTTCACCGGCGCCTGCCAGACCGGCGAGCAGTTCACCGCCACCGCGTGCAACACCAAGCTGATCAGCGCCCGCTACTTCGACGCCGGATTCCTCGACGTGGTCGGCGGCGCCTCCGGGCTGAACGACTACCAGTCGGCGCGCGACGGCGAGGGCCACGGTACTCACACGGCCTCCACCGCGGCCGGGGACGCCGGCGTCGAGGCCTCGATCCACGGCCGCGACTTCGGCGACATCTCCGGAGTGGCGCCGGCGGCGTCCATCGCCGTCTACAAGGCGCTGTGGACCGGAAAGACCACCTCGGGCGGTACGACCTCCGACATCGTGGCCGCCATCGACCAGGCCGTCAGTGACGGCGTGGACGTCATCAACTACTCGGTGGGCAGCATCTTCGAGTCCGACGTGAACGACCCGGTGCAGCTGGCCTTCCTGTCCGCGGCCTCGGCCGGGATCTTCGTGGCCACCGCCGGCGGCAACGCCGGCCCGGACGCCTCCTCGCTGGACAACACCGCGCCCTGGACCACCACCGTGGCCGCCAGCACGATCGCGCCGTACCTCGCGACGGTGAAGCTGGGCAACGGCCACGCCTACGCCGGCGCGAGTGTGAGCGTGACCGCGACGGTCGGGCCGAAGCCGCTCGTACGGTCCGGCGACATCGCCGCGCCCGGTGCCGCGGCCTCCGACGCCGCCCTGTGCCAGCCGTCCACGCTCGACCCGGACAAGGCCAAGGACAAGATCGTGGTCTGTGACCGCGGCGTCAACGACCGCGTGGCCAAGTCCGCCGAGGTCCAGCGGGCGGGCGGCGCCGGCATGGTCCTGGTGAACCTCACCGACCTGGACACCGACGCCGACGCGCACAGCGTGCCCACGGTCCACCTGAACACCCCGGACGCGACCGCCGTACGGGACTACGCGGCGACGTCCGGGGCCACCGCGACCCTGGTGCCGGGCAACACGAGCGGCGCGTCCGTCCCGTACCCGCAGATCGCCGGGTTCTCCTCGCGCGGTCCGTCGCGGTCGAACAGCGGTGACCTGCTCAAGCCCGACATCGCGGCGCCCGGAGTGTCGATCCTGGCCGCCGTCGCGCCCCCGACCAACTCCGGCGACGGCTTCGCCTTCGAGTCCGGGACGTCGATGGCCACCCCGCACATCGCCGGCCTGGCCGCCATCTACCTGGGGCTGCACCCGACGATGTCACCGATGGCGATCAAGTCCGCGCTGATGACGACGGCCAAGCCCACGAAGAACGCGGACGGAAGCGTCAACGAGGACGTCTTCGCCCAGGGCGCGGGCGAGGTCACCCCGCGGTCGATGCTCGACCCCGGGGTGGTCTATGACTCCTCCGACAACGACTGGCTCGCGTACCTGACCGGCCGCGGCGTGAACACCGGCGTCCCCGGCATCAGCACCTCGCAGCTCAACTCGCCGTCGATCGCCTCGGGTCACCTGCTCGGCACCGAGACGTTCACCCGGACGCTCACGGCCGAGACACCGGGCCTCTACCACGCGACGATCTCGGTCCCCGGCATGCAGGCGAAGGTCAGCCCCGGCATCCTGAACTTCGGCCAGGCGGGCGACACTCACACCTTCACCGTCACCCTCACCCAGACCACCGCGCCCTCCGGGAGGGCGACGTCGGGCTCGCTGACCTGGAGCGGGGCCGGGACGGCGGCGCGCAGCCCGATCGTGGTCACGCCGGTCGGCGCGGACGCGCCGGCCCAGGTATCGGGTTCTGGTAAGTCGGGCTCGGTGTCCTACCAGGTGACGCCGGGCAGCGACCGCCTGTCGCTGAGGGCGTACGGGCTCGTCTCCGGCCCGGCGCAGAAGGGCGCGGTGGACGGCAGCGACCCGAACAACCAGGCCGCGTACCCCTTCACCGTCACGGCCACGACGAAGGCGGTCCAGGTCACGTCGCAGACCGAGGACCCGAACGCGGCCGCCGCGGTCATCCTCGTGCAGGGCGACTACGCCACCGGCGGCTCCATCCTGGCGTTCGGCGACGTCGCGAGCCGTTCCCAGATCACCGAGAGTGGTCTCGAACCGGGCCACTACACGGCGTACGTCGTCGCGCTGAGCAACGCGCCGGGGACCACGTCGACGCCGTTCACCTACCGGGCGAACATCGTCGACGCCTCCGACGCGGGCCACACGCTGTCGGTGTCGCCTGCCACCGCGACCGCGCCGCGCGGCCAGGCGTTCACCGCCACGGCCAAGTGGACCGGCGCGGACGCGGACGTGCCCGCCACCGGTTACGTGGAATACCCCCACGGAACCGGCACGGTGGTCAGCGTCAACTGATCCGCCACCGCGACGTGGTCCGCCGGCTCGCACGAGCCGGCGGACCACGCCGTACGTCCGGACGGCGTCGGCCCCCTCTGCCCGAACGGGCGGAGGGGCTGGCACGTGGGGGGACTACTTGACGTCGACTACGGCGATCTCGACGCAGGCGCCGCCGTTGTTGCTGCTGCGCCGCGACTTGCGCCACTGGACGGCGATCTCGACGCAGTTGCCGCCGTTGTCGCTGCTGCGCTTCGACTTGCGCCACTCGGCGTTCTTCAGGTCCATCTTTCCTCTGCTGTTCTCTGGATGAAGTCCAGCGACTCTTGTTGAGGTAGGGCGTACGTGCGGATGGTTTCCCAGACGTCTTCGAGTCTGGCGATATCGTCGTGGCTTCCCGTGACGATTCCGCGAACGGCCGTCTCGACGTATGCCACCTCCCTGCCGTCGACGTTACCGATCGCGAAAGCACCTGACAATCGCGGGCTCACGTCTGATCGGATGATCTGGATGGTGAGCCTTTCGGACACGCTCTCGACTAGGCGCTTCAATTGATTGTGCATGACCTCCGGTCCGCCCTTGTTGCGGTACAGAACTGCTTCGTCCAGGACGCACCGCAATGTGGGTGGAGTCTCGCCGGTGAGGATGGCCTGACGTTCCATTCGCGCTTGTACGGCGGCTTCGTCGCCCTTGAGGAGTGAGCGGGCGTAGTCCTCAGTCTGCAGCAGGCCGGGGATGATGGCCATCTCGAAATTCCGCAGAGAGGACGCGCGGCGCTCTTCGATGAGCCAGTCGCGCATCCAGCTTGGCAGGCTTTCGATGTCGAGTAGGTCGTAGATGTCGACTAATGCCTCCGGGGGGAGTGTCAGTGCGGCCTCGACCGCGACGATCATTTCTCGGGAGGGGCGTTCGCGCCCGGTCTCGATGGCGCTGATGGTCTTGTCCGAGCAGGGGATCAAGGCGGCTAGCTGGGCCTGGGTGTGTCCGCGAAGCTTGCGGTAGCGGCGGACGGCCGCCGCGAGTTTCTTCAACGCGGGACTTGGGGGATTGCCCATCATGTCCTTTCTGTCAGATTCTTGAAATTTCTCGTTGCGTTGCGGGGCGCATGGAAATCTCTCCGAATGGGGTGCCTCTGCTGGCGAGCGTATCGCCGTGCGGTCAGCCTTGTCAGACGTCAACGAAATAGTCTGGAGAGAGGCGATGGATCGAGCAGAGGCGATGCCGCCATGCAGTTATCGGCTCCCACTTCCCCCGCACAAGATTGCGTCGCGGCAGGCGCATCGGGTCCTCGAATGGGCGCTGCGGGATTGGCGAGTGGGCGGCGAGGCGGCCGACAACACACGCGTGGTGCTTTCGGAGATGGTGACGAACGCGCTGACCCACTCACTGGAGGTCTTCCGGCTGTCACTGCACCTACGGCCGGACCAGATCCTGATCGAGGTGTGGGACGGCGCGGACGGCATGCCCTACGTCGGCTTGCCGGACGGGCTGGCCGTCAACGGGCGCGGCATGTTCCTCGTGGACGCGCTCAGCAAGGAGTGGGGCGTACGCGCGGAGGCCGACGGCGGCAAGACCGTATGGGCGAAGGTCGCGCGGTGAACGACGACGAGCTCCTGCGGCCGAGAGAGGTCGCCGAGATCTTCGGCGTCCGCCCGACGACGATCGCCCGGTGGGCGCGCGAGGGCAGGCTCACCCCGCTGTACACGCCGGGCGGCCACCGCCGTTACCTCCACCGCCACATCCGCGCGATGCTGGACGAGGGGCCGGAGACGGACACCTTCGAGCAGCGGATCGCCGGGGACGCCGCCCGCCTGTACGACCAGGGCTGGACCATTCGCCAGGTCGCCGCTCGCTTCGGCTGTAGTTACGGCGTCATGCGAAGAATCCTGCGAACGCAGGTCCGGCTGCGCAACCGAGGCGGAAGCCCGCGAGGCCTTCCAGCCGGCGGCGGAGCGCCGTAATAATGATCACCTGGAAATTCCCCCCGGAAAGGGCGCTCAACGGTCGAGACGACGACCCCCAAGGCCGCTGGAACCGCAACGGGAATGACGACCGTCTACCGGGTCCTGGCGATCGTGACGACCTTAGTGATCGTCGTCCAGTTCTTCCTCGCGGGCCTGGGCGCGTTCCACGACGTGCGCACGGGTGAGACGAACCGCTTCGGCGCGCACGAGACGGTCGGCTACGTCATCGCGGGCCTGAGCATCGTCCTGCTGGTGGCCGCCCTCCTGGCCCGGCTCGGCGGCCGGGCGGTCGGCATGGTCGCCTTCCTGTTCGTCCTCGCCGGCCCCGTCCAGGTCCTGCTGGCCAAGGCGGGCACGGACCACAGCGAGGTGTTCGGCGCACTGCACGGCCTGGTCGGCGCCCTGATCCTCGGCTTCTCCGGCACCCTGATCCGCCTGGGCCGCAGGACCTGACCGGGGTCACGCCTCGTCGGTGAGTGACCAGAGCGAGAGCTGGAGCCCGGCCGGCGCGGACATCCGGGAGGTCACCGCCTTGAACGGGCCGAGTTTCGGCGCGGCGATCAGCTCCCCGCCGGCGCCGGTCAGCTCGCCGGTGACCTTCTCGGTGTCGTCGACCTCCAGCGCGACGCGGATGTGCCCGGCCACGCGGCGGCCGACCTCCATCTCGTCGATGTACTCCGCCTGGACCGGGTCGGCGATCTCCAGCGTGGCCCGCCCGGCCTCCAGGATCGCGACCCGTCCTCCGGGACCGGCGATCGCGTCGCGCTGCGGCATGCCGAGCACGTCGCGGTAGAAGCGCACCGCCTCGTCGTAGTCGTCGGTGGTCACGACGAGGCGCAGCTCGCGTACGGACATGATGATTCTCCTCGATCAGGCGGGGACGACGAGGATACGTGCCGGTCGGAAGAATCCTCCCGTCGCATGTCGAGGCCGCGGTCGCGGCTCCGACTACCCTCACGAAGGCGCCCGAGAGGGGCGCCGCCGGCACAGGGGAGCGCGCCATGCGAAAGATCATTTACTGGGTCCACGCGTCGGTCGACGGGTACGTCGCGGGGCCGAACGGGGAGTTCGACTGGCCGTCCGTGGGCCCGGAGCTGTTCGCGTACTCGGAGAAGATGAACGAGCGGGTGGACACTCTGCTGTACGGCCGCAAGGTGTGGGAGGGCATGGCCGCGTACTGGCCGACGGCCGACGCGGATCCGGACACCACCGATGACCACTCACGCGTGTTCGCCCCGTACTGGCGCGAGACCGCGAAGATCGTCCTCTCCCGTACGCTGACGGAGGCGGGCTGGGGCACCCGCGTGATCGGAGAGAACGTCGCCGAGGAGATCGCGGCGCTCAAGGCGGGCCCCGGCAGGGACATCCTGCTGACCGGCGGCGCGGAGGCCGCGGCGTCGCTGACCGAACTCGGCCTGCTGGACGACTACCGCGTCGTCATCCACCCGGTGGTCCTCGGCGGCGGCCCGAAGCTGTTCATGGAGCCGAAGGACCGCATCGGCCTGGAACTGGTCGACTCACGCGTCTTCGACTCCAAGACCGTCCTCCTCCGCTACTCGCGGCCGGCCTGAGCCGTCACGGGTCCGCCTCCCGGGGCGCGATCGTAGGATGTGCCCATGAAGATCATCGTCGACGACCTGAGCGGCCCGGAGATCGCCGCGTTCATCGACGACCACGTGCGGGACATGCGGGAGCTCACTCCGCTGGAGAGCAAGCACGCCCTGGACCTCGACGGGCTGCGCAGGCCGGAGATCACGTTCTGGTCGGTGTACGACGACGACGCGCTGGTCGGCTGCGGTGCGATCAAGCGCCTGTCCGCCGACCACGCCGAGGTGAAGGCGATGCGCACGGCGTCGGCGCGCAAGCGCGGCGGAGTCGCGTCCCTCCTGCTGGAGCACATGATCGCCGAGGCGCGGCGGATGGGGTTCGCCCGCCTGAGCCTGGAGACCGGCACGGCCGAGCCGTTCCTCCCCGCGCGCCGGCTGTACGAGAAGTTCGGCTTCGTCTACACCGATCCCTTCGCGGACTACACGCTCGACCCGCACAGCACGTACATGACCAAGGTCCTGGGATGAGCGAGCCATCCGGATGTTCTCGGCATCCGGATGGCATGGGTATCCTTCAGGGATGAGCCCGGGTCCCACGGTCGTACGGGACGTCACATGACGAACCCGCCCCATCGCACCGGCACCGATCTGCTGGTCCTGCACTCGCTCCGCTGCGTCGGGTTCGCCCACCTCGCCCGCGTGTCCCGGGCCGCGGGGCTCACCGCGCCCGACGTCGAATCGGAGCTGATCGACCTCGCGGTGGCGGGGCTCGTCACGCGCGTGCCGGGGGAGTTCGGCGGATGGGGGCTCACCGAGGCCGGTCGCGCCGCGGACGCCGAGCGGATCGGCGCCGAGCTCGACGCGGCCGGCGCGCGGGCCGCCGTCACCCGCGCGTACGAGGACTTCCTCGTGCTCAACCCCGAGCTCCTCGACCTCTGTACGGCCTGGCAGCTCCGCCCCGGCGACGGCGTTCCGACGCCGAACGACCACGCCGACCCCACCTACGACGCCCGGGTCCTGGAGCTGTTCACCGACTTCGACCGGCGCGCCGACGGCGTCTGCGCCGCTCTGGGCGCGGCGCTGCTGCGGTTCCGGAGGTACCGGGACCGGCTCACCGGCGCGCTCACGCGGGCCAGGGCCGGCGAGCTGGACTGTGTGGCGGACGGGCTCGAGTCCTACCACGGCGTGTGGTTCCAGCTCCACGAGGATCTGCTGGTCACGCTCGGCCTGCCACGGCATCGATGACCTGGGTCCACCCGCTCTCGGCCGAGGTCACGGAGCCGGCGAGCGTCCTCGGCGCCAAGGGACACGGCCTCGTCGCGCTGCGGCGTCTCGGGCTTCCGGTGCCCCCCGGGTTCGTCATCGGCACCCGCGCGTGCCGCGCCCACCTCCGCGACGGGCGGCCGCCCGGCGGCCTCGCGGCAGAGACGGCCGATGCCGTACGCGCTCTCGAGGCCGCCACGGGACGGCGGCTCGGCGACCCCGGACGGCCGTTGACCGTGTCCGTCCGCTCGGGGGCCGGCGTGTCCATGCCCGGCATGATGAACACGATCCTCAACCTCGGGCTCACCGCCGAGACCACGGCGGGACTCGCCGCCGAGACGGGCGACCCGTCGTTCGCGTCGGACTCCCGGCGGCGGTTCCTGTCCGGTTTCGCGGCCGCGGTACGTACCGGAGAGCCGGTCCCGGACGACGCCGCGGGCCAGCTCGAAGCGGCCGTCAGGGCCGTGTTCTCCTCATGGGACACCCCGCGCGCCCGTACGTACCGCGAGCTGCACGGCATCCCGCACGACCTCGGCACGGCCGTCACCGTACAGGCGATGGTCTTCGGGAACCGCGACGACCACAGCGGCACCGGCGTGGCCTTCAGCCGCGACCCGAACACCGGCGAGAACACGCCGTACGGCGAGGTCCTGTTCGGGCGTCAGGGCGAGGACGTGGTCTCCGGGACGTCGGACACCCGGCCGCTGGCCGAGCTGGGCGAACGCGAGCCGGCGGCGTGGGCGGCGCTCCGGGCGGCCCTGGGGCGGATCGAGCGGCACTTCGGCGACGTGTGCCAGGTCGAGTTCACCGTGGAGTCGGGGAGGCTGTGGCTCTTGCAGGTACGCCCCGGGGGCCTCGCCGGGCCCGCCGCCGTACGCGTCGCGGTCGACCTGGCCGACGAGGGCGTGATCAGCCGCCGCTCGGCCCTGGAACGGGCGTCCGCCCGGCACCGCGCCCGTACGCCCCGCATCGCGACCGCCGGCCCGCTCGACATCCTGACCCGGGGCACGGGCGCCTGCCCGGGAGTGGCGTCCGGCCGGGTGGCGACCACCGCCGACCGGGCGGTACGGATGGCGGCCGGCGGGCCGGTCATCCTCGTGCGCCCGCACACCTCCCCGCTCGACATGCACGGGCTGGCCGCCGCCGCGGGTGTGGTCACCGCCCGTGGCGGCCCGGCCAGCCACGCCGCCGTCGTCGCGCGTTCCCTGGGCAGACCCGCCGTCGTGGGAGCCGCGGGCCTCACCGTCGAAGCCGGGGGCGTACGGGCCGCGGGGCGCGTGCTGCCGGAAGGCGCCCTGATCACGATCGACGGCACTGGCGGGGAGGTCGTCGTCGGCCGCCCGCGCGTCGTCACGGACCCGGAAGGCCCGCACCTGCGCCGCCTGCTCGAATGGGCCGACGCCCTGTAGCCGCACCGCGCGGAGAGGGCGGGATACCCTGCCCGCGGTGCCTCGAACCACGTGACCGGAGGAGTCGATGCCGAGATGACGGCGGAGCGGCCGATGCCTGCACAGGACGACGTGCTCGGTTACTTCGACACGCTGTCGAACTGGGGACGCTGGGGCGACGACGACGAGCTCGGCACTCTGAACCTCATCACCGACGACGTCCGGCTGGCAGCGGCGCGGGCCGTGCGCCACGGCAGGAGCGTGTCGTGCGCGTGGGAGGTCGCGGTACCGGGAGACATGGAGCGGTCGACGACGACGTGCCCGTGCGCCGCCGACATGCCGGGCGCCGAGAACATGCCGGTGCCGGCGTTCCACGACGACCGGCGCTGGGGGTTCTCGTCCGAGCGGCTCGGCATCACCTTCCACGGCAACACGCTCACCCACGTCGACTCGCCGTGCCACATCTTCTGGGACGGCACGATGTACAACGGGCGGTCGCACTCGCTGGTCGACGCCGCGACGGGCTCGGCGTGGGCGGCCGTCACGGCGGCGGCGAACGGGATCATCACCCGCGGCGTCCTGCTGGACGTCGCGAGGGTCCGCGACGTGCCGTGGCTGGAACCTGGGCAGGGCGTGACTCCCGACGACCTCGAGGAGGCCGAGCGCCGCCAGGGCGTACGGGTGCGATCCGGCGACGCCGTGCTCCTACGGACCGGTTACGGCCGCGCCCGGCACGAGGCGGGGGAGTCCGGCGGCTTCTCACAGGCCGGCTGGCACGCGTCCTGCCTGCCGTGGCTGCACGAACGGGAGGTCGCGCTGATCGGCGCCGACACCCCTCAGGACGTCCAGCCGTCGGGGTACGGAGACGTGCTGATGCCGGTCCACGCCGTGAGCCTCGTCGCGATGGGGCTGTGGCTGCTCGACAACTGCGACCTGGAGGCGTGCGCGACGACGGCCGCCGAGCTCGGCCAGTGGGACTTCCACCTCACGGTCGCACCGGTCCGCTTCGCCGGCACGTCCGGCAGCCCGGTCAACCCGATCGCCACCTTCTGAGCGCGGGACGGCGCCGTTCTCAGCCGCCGTACTCCTCGTCGGTGACGAGGTCGCCCCACTCGGTCTCGGGCCCGTCCTCGGGCGCCTCCCACATGGCGAGGTGGGTCATGAAGTGACCGGGCGCCGCACCGTGCCAGTGCCACTCGCCCGGCGGCGTGTGGACGGTGTCGCCGGGACCGATCTCGACGATCTCCTCACCGCGCGCCTGGATCAGCCCACGCCCCTCGGTGACGTGCAAGGTCTGACCGACCGCGTGCCGATGCCAGGCGTTCCGGGCCCCGGGCGCGAACCGCACCACGTTGACCCGGATACGGGACGGCGGCTCACCCTTGACCACGACGTCGAGCCAGACGTCGCCGGTGAACCTCTCGGCGGGCGCCTTCACGGTCGGCTGCTTGTTCAGGAACTCCACGTGCCTTCCTTTCGCTCGGCTCGCGAGCAGGTCCAGCGCCTCCTGCGACGGTGCGGGCGTCGAGCGGCGGCCCGGCCGTCCCTGGCTCAGAGGCTATGCCCCCGGCATGACCTGGCACGGCAGGCCTGTCGGCTCAGGACTCCGGGTCCCGCATGGTGTCCGCGAATGTCCTCGCGCGAGCCTTTCCGCGTTGGGACTCCCGGGCGATCCACCGCTTCCCCTCCGCGGCGATTCCTTCCAGTACGTGGAGGGTGTGCTGGAAGCCCGCCGCGTCCAGCGTGGCTCTGGAGACCTCCCCGAGGCTCTCACCGTCCTCGAGCTGTTCCATCCCCGGGTCCATGACCTGGACCTCGATCTCCTGCCCGTTGACGAGCGAGAGCTCGAACGTGCGCCTGTCGTCGTCCGCCTGGCCCACCCGTACGGCCGCGACCGCCTCGTAGCGGTAGTTGGTCCGGTGCCGGTCGTGGAAGCTGCCGTGCGCGAAGTCGAGCCGGGCGGTGAGCTGGCGCACCCCGTCGGCGGTCAGGAGGAAGACGAGGAAGTCATATCCCTCGTACCGCCAGGGGCCGCGCTTGATCCGCGCGCGTTTCGACGAAGCGGCGCGTGTCTCGACGAAGGCGTAGGCGATGACGCTCTTCATGGTCAGCCGGTAGTGCCGCAACGCCTCACTCAGCAGCATCTTCCGGTCGCAGTCCAGCCAGGCCGCCATCTCGGCGTCTCCGGGCTTGCCTGCCAGCCTCTTGCGCCATCTGTCGTACGCGGCCCTGTCCCCTTCCAGCGTCCGCCGGCTCTCGAGACGGTCGTGGACGGCCCGGCGACTCTCCAGGGTGATGTGGAGCCGGGCGCGGGCGGCGACGCACGCGCCGATCAGCGCGACGGCCGCCGAGCGCGCCGCGCTCAGGGGGCTGTCGGCCACCGCGTCGCCCACCGCCCAGGTCCATCCCGCGGCGAGGAGGGCGAGACCGAGGATCGCCGTGAACCGGGTGGTCAGGGGCGTCGCTAGGTCGGTCCGGTAGCTTCGCAGGGTGCCGTTCTGCCAGCGGTCTCCGACGTCGCGCACCCGGTGCCGGATGAGCCAGTGCAGCCTCTCGGCACCCGTTCTCTGCTCCCGGAAGGTCTCGACGATCTCGTCGCGGATGCTCTGGCGGACCCCCGCGGTCTCGGCCAGCCAGACCTGGCGGTCCATTCCACGCGGGACGTACCTGGCGAAGTAGTGAGCGAAACGGTCGTCGACTCTGCGCGCAAAACCCCCGGCGGGCGCGCTGTTCCGGCGGTGCCGGGATCCGCCGTACTCCGCGTCCTTCGCGCGGCGTCGCACCACGCGGAAGCGCCAGTCCATGCCGCTGCCCGCCCCGACGTGGCCGGCGAGGAGGCTCAGGACGTACACGAGGAGGGCGGAGACGTGTCCCGCCCGCGCCAGGAGATAACCGAGGTGGACCGTCGCTCCGACGAAGACCGCCGTCGCGGCCACGACGTGGATCCACGTGGCGACCGGGATCTCGGCGTCGGCCACCGCGCGGGGCCGGGGCTCGGCCGGGTCCGGCTGGAAGAACATCCAGACGCGGTCCGCCCGGTCGCCCGCCGTCTGGTCCCGCTCGGCCTGGGCCAGGGCCAATTCCCACATGCGGTCCTGGAGCGGCCCGTCCAGGAACATCTCCAGATGTTTCAGGATCGGGGTGCGCTGAGCGTCGTCGAGCTTGTCGAACTCCGCCAACAGCGCGTGGAGGTCGTTTTCGGGGTTCTCCGCGAAGTCCAATAAGCGATCGATCATCCGTACGCCGGCCGTCCACCCGTCGTCACCGGTGAGGCCGATCACGCGGTGCTTGTTCTTGAGGATGGCGACCTCGTCGTCGGACAGCTCGTTCCACGTCCGGCCGCTGACCAGGGAGAGAAGCCAGTAGAAGCAGACCTCGTCGGTGTGGTACTCGGCCATGACGGCCTCGTGGATGAGCTCTCTTCCCCGGCTCGGCACGTTGCCGTCGAGAAAGCGCACACCGACCCTGAACTTCTGCTCGGGCGAGGCGCCCGGGGGCACCATGTAGTGAAGATCGCCGTGAACGACTCCCACCTGCACGCCGACGTAGGAGTCCTCGGCGGTATTGATCACGGTCGGGTCGGGGCCCGTCACGACAACACCCGGGCCAGGGCGATGGCGGCCGTGACCACGGCGGTCAGCTCGGCCACGTCGGCGATGAGCCCGCGGATCTTCTTGAGCGCGAGCATCAGCGTGACCCGGCCCTCCGGCGTGTTCGTCCTGAGCGCCTCGTCGGCGGAGGTGAGCTCCGCCTCGGCCGCGTCGTACGTGTCCTGGTCCAGGTCGCCGACCGCCCGCGCCCGCTTGAGCCGGCCGCGCAGGTCGACGAGTGCTCCCGTGAGGTCGCCGTACGGGCGCGGCCCGGAGTCGAACCGGACACCGCCGTACACGGTGCCGGCCTGCACTCCCACGAAGGCGTTTCCCTTGGCGATGTTCTGGTTGGTCCCCGGCATGTGTTCTCCCGTTTCCGCAGGTCGTCCGCTGTCCTCGTCGGCCAGGCCGTCGGCCAGGACCGCGGCGAAGGCCGCCGCGCCGGCGACCGCGCGTGGCTGCCACCGCGCCCGGTCGGTGTCCTCTTTCGTGCCGTCGGCCCGGTCGCTGACTCCCCGGATCACGGCGACGAGCGCTCGGTTCAGGTGCCCGGCCTGAGCCACACCGGCGCCTTCCATCTCGACGGCCAGCGCGTCGTTGTAGTTGCCGTCGAGCCAGCGGGCGTGCGCGGAGTGCGCGGAGTCCAGGACGACCTCGCCGGCGGCGATGGGCCCGAAGTGCACCTTGGGGGTCTCGCCCGGAAGATCGCGCGCCCAGGAGCCGCTCCGGGCGACGTGCCGGGCGATCTGGTCGACGGCGTGGGAGGTCTCCCAGACGCGGGGGCGGCTCTTGAAGCCGTCGTCCTCGCTCGTGCCGCCGTGATAGGCGTAGATGTGCGTGGCCACCACCACATCTCCCAGCGCGACGTGGGAGCGCCGGGCGCCGGCGACCCCGACGAACAGCAGGGCGGCCGGCGTGAACGCGGCGATGGCGCGCTCGGCGAGCACGGCGGCGGACTGGTTGCCCTTGCCGGCGTGAGCCAGTGCCACCTCGCACCGGCCGCCGGCGAGCCGTCCGACTTCGAAACGGGTGCCCTGCGCGTGCTTGCGCAGGCGTGGGTCGACTAATTTTTCGCGGACGGCCTGGTACTCCAGGTCCAGTGCCGTGAGGATCACGACCGGACTACGGCTCACTGTGCGGCTCCTTCGTGCTCGGTTCGGGTGGCCGGACCATCGGTGGATAGAGGACTTCGCGCGGGCCGGCCTTGAACAGCCGGGCCGGTCGGCCGGTCGCGGCCTTCCGCTCCGTACCGGCCGCGACGATGAATCCCTCGGTCTTCTGGACCTTGCGGTAGAAGTTCCTGGGGTCGAGGGGGATGCCCCACACCGCCTCGTACACGTCCTGCAGATCGGTGATCGTGAAGGTCGGCCCGCAGAACGCCGTCGCGAGAGCGGAGTGCTCCAGCTTGACGCGGGCCCGGTCGACGCCGTCGGTGACGATCCGGCGATGGTCGAAGGCGAGCGCCAGCTCCCCGGAGAGCACCTGGTCGACCCGTTGCCATCGGGCGTCGGCGGCGTCGGTGCCGGCGGTGGGTTCCGGCAGGCGCGGCGCGATCGCGAGATAGGCGACGGACACCACCCGTCCGCGGGGGTCGCGGCCGGGCTCGCCGTACACCCCCAGTTGCTCCAGCCGCAGCGTCTCGACGTCGAGGTCGGTCTCCTCTGACAGCTCCCGGTGAGCCGCGACGGCGAGGTCCTCCTCGGTGTGCCGCAGGAAGCCGCCCGGCAGGGCCTGGGCGCCCTTGTACGGATCGACGCCGCGCTCGATGAGGAGCACCTGCAGACGCGACTCGCGCAGCGTCAGGATCACCAGGTCGACGGCGATCATGACGACGGGCGTAACCCACGGGTCGTCGGTCATGGGGGAAGAGTAGCTTTTTGTCTTCCTGACAGAAAGTGTTTCGCGGGAATCCGTACTTTTGCGGATCGGCCCGCCTGTGGGCCGTGGCCGTCCCTGACGCTGGTCAGGGGCTGGTTTTCGGATACTTTCGGGCGACCACCCCGCGCCGTACGTCCCAGGAGTCAGTCGATGAGTGTCAGTAGCCCGACCGAGCGAACCGGGCGGATCGTGGCCCGGATGACGGCGCGGCGGCGGGATGAGGCGCATCGGACCTCGACGCCGCTGGAGCTCTTCTTCGACCTGTGCTTCGTGGTCGCCGTCGCCCAGGCCGGGATCAGCCTCGTCCACGCCCTCGCGGAGAACCACTTCGGCGGGGTCCTCAGCTACCTCTTCGTGTTCTTCGGGATCTGGTGGGCGTGGATGAACTTCTCCTGGTTCGCCTCCGCGTACGACTGTGACGACGTCCCGTACCGGCTCCTGACCCTGCTGCAGATGGCCGGCGTCCTGGTGTTCGCCGCCGGGGTGTCCCGCGCGTTCGACGACGGGGACTGGACGCTGACCGTGGTCGGCTACATCCTCATGCGCGCGGCGCTGACGAGTCAGTGGCTCCGGGCCTCACGAGGAGAGACGGGGGCGGCCGCCCGCACCACGCGCCGGTACGCCGCGGGTCTCCTGCTGTGCCAGGCGGGCTGGGTAGGGCTGCTCTTCGCCCCGGCGGACGGCCAGAGGTGGGTGTTCGCGCTCCTGGCCCTCGCGGAACTCTCGGTCCCGGTCATCGCCGAGCGCGACCACCAGACCTCCTGGCATCCGGAGCACATTATCGCCGAGCGCTACGGCCTGTTCACCATCATCGTGCTGGGCGAGACGATCGCCGCCGCGACGGTGGCGGTGAAGTCCGGTCTCGACGAGCACCACGCACTGGACACGCTGCTGCCGACCGCGGCGGGCGGGCTGCTCATCGTCTTCGCCGCCTGGTGGATCTACTTCGCCGTACCCGCGCACACGTACCTGAGGTCGAACCGGCAGTCGATCCCCTGGGGGTACGGGCACTACGTGGTCTTCGCCGCCGCGGCCGCCATCGGGGCCGGTCTGGAGGTCGTCGTCGAGCACGCCATCGGCGAGGCCCACATCTCCGCGGTGAGCGCCAACGCCGCGGTGACGGTGCCCACGGCGGGCTACCTCGCCATGGTGTGGCTGATCCACATCCGCCACCACGCCTCCGGCACCGCACAGGCGACGTTGCCCGTGACGGCGGTCGCGGTCCTGGCCTGCACGTACGCGGGAGACGCGGCCGTACTGCTGGCGGGCCTGATCTGCGCGGCCGCCACCACCGTCATCGCCCTGAACACCCCCGGCGCTTCGGCCGCCACGGCCTGACCGCGGTCAGGACACCAACGCGACGCCGACGACCGCCAGCACGATGACCACGCCGAGCGCGAAGCCCGCCAAGGCGACCCGGTAGGGATGCCGTTCGGCCCGCGACACGAGGCCCGGGTACGCCTCGGCGAGCTGCTGGGCGCTGACCGGGCCGCGGGGACCGCCGCACGGCACGCCGAGTGCGTCCACCAGCCGGTCGAGCTGCCCGCGCGTGTAGTTGGTGTCGGACACCCTGATGACCGGCTTGCGGTGCGCGTCGAGCAGGAACAGGTTGTCGGTGGCTCCCGCGCGGGGCGCGGAGATGGTCGCCCGCACCACCTCGGTGACGTGTGCGCGTGACCGGCGCCGGGTGCCCAGGCCCCGTACGACGATCTCCTGCGCCGTAAGGGTGATCCGGCCGCGGACGAGGGCCGTGACCACCAGGACGATCGGTACGGCGAACAGGCCGCCCACGACCGGGGCGAACACCGTCGGAGCGTCGCCGGCCAAAACAGCGGCGACGATGCCCACACTGATCACCGCGAGCGCGACCAGCGTGACCAGCGCCTTCTGCCGATCCGGCCGCAGCACGAGATCACTCCGAACGCCGCGCGTACGAACCGCGCCTCTTCTTTCGGTCATGCGACGAGAATGCCGCACGGGCCGGCGTCTGAGCCGTGCGGGTCCGCGGGCCGGGCTCAGGACGACTGAAGGCGGTCGTTCAGGAACTCCTGCTCGGCGGCGTTGTCGCTCAACGCCAGCGCCGCGCGGTAGGCCTCGGACGCCTCCGCGTCGCGGCCCAGGCGGCGCAGCAGGTCCGCCTTCGTCGCCGGCAGGTACCGGTAGCCCGCCAGCCGCCCGTCCTCCTCCAGCGCCGCGATCTCCGCGAGCGCCGCCTCCGGACCGGACACCATCGACACCGCCACCGCCCGGTTCAGCGCCACCACCGGCGACGGCCACACGCGCAGCAGCGCGTCGTACAACGTCACGATCTGCGGCCAGTCCGTCGCGGAGTACGAGCTCGCCTGGGCGTGCAGGCAGGCGATGGCGGCCTGCAGGGCGAAGCGCCCCGGTGGACCCCCGGTCAGCGCCGAGACCACCAGCCGGTCGGCCTCGGCGACCAGCGACGTGTCCCAGAGTGACCGGTCCTGCGCGTCCAGCCGCAGCAGCCGCCCGTCGGCCGACGTCCGTGACGCGCGGCGGGCCTCGTTGGCCAGCAGCAGCCCGAGCAGCCCGGCGACCTCCCGGTCGGCCGGCAGCAGCAGCCGCAGCATGCGGGCCAGGTCCACGGCGCGGGCGGTCAGCTCGTCCCGTACGAGAGTGCCGCCCGACGGGGCCGTGTGCCCGGTGGCGTAGAGCAGGTGGACGACGGACAGGACCGCGTCGAGCCGCGGCGGCAGATCGCCGGCCGCGGGCACGGCGTACGGGATGCGCGCGGCGGCGATCTTCTTCTTGGCCCGCGTCAGGCGGGCGGCCATCGTCGGTTCGGGGACGAGGAACGCCTGCGCGATGTCCGGCGTCGCCACCCCGCACACCAGCCGCAGCGTCAAAGCGACCTGCGCCTCACGGGCCAGGGCCGGGTGGCAGCACGTGAAGATCAGCCGCAGCCGGTCGTCCGGGATCGTGTCGATCTCCACCTCGATCTCCACCGCGGCCTCCATGTCGGCCTCCTCCGGGCCCAGCAGCAAAGGGAGCTTGGCCGTCAGCGTCCGTCCGCGCCGCATGACGTTCAGCGCGTTCCGCCGGGCCACCGTCGTCAGCCACGCCCCGGGCCGTGACGGCACCCCGTCCGTCTCCCAGGTGCGCAGCGCCTGGACGTACGCGTCCTGCACGGCGTCCTCGGCCGTGTCGAGGTCGCGGGTCAGGCGGACCGTCGCGGCGAGCACGTACGCCCACTCGCGGCGGTGCGCCGCGGCGACCGCCTCCGGGACGTCGCTCACGTGACCACGAAGCCGGCCATCGGCCGTACCTCGACGCCCCCGTCCACGACCGGGGTCATGCGGGCGAGCGCCAGCGCGTGGTCCAGGTCGCGGGCCTCCAGGACGAACACCCCGGCCATCGCCTCCTTCGTCTCGATGAACGGGCCGTCCGTGATCAGGTCGCCCCGTACGGAGGTCGCCGTGTCGCTCGGCGACAGCGCGAGCCCGGCGACGATCCGGCCGCCCGCGGCGGCGATCCGCTCGGGCAACCGCTCGTGCGCCTCCACGACCTCCGGTGGAAGGTCGGCCGAACCCTCGAAGATCAGCACCGCGTACTGCGTCATCACGCCACCACCTCGGAAAGCCAGGACCTCAGGGAGAACTCGTGCACCCCCACGCCGACGGGCCACCCCCACCGGTCGCGGCCGTAGAAACGGTAGAGCGCCGAGGCGCCCCGTACACCCAGGAACGTGTCGGTCACGTAGTCGACCACCCCGTCGACCGGTCCCGACCGTACGCGGTCGCCCACCTTCACCCCGCCGGCCACCCCCAGCGCCCGGCGCAGCTCCGCGAACCCGCACGGCACGTCGAAGGTCGTGTACGCCGCGTCCTGCCCGGCGAAGTGCCGGAGGTACTCCCCGAGCGAGTGGTAGTAGAACGCCGTGTGCCGCCGGCAGGCGTCGAGGTTGAGGTCGTAGTCCTCGCCGAACTCACCCCGGTGCCGGAAGCGCAGGTACGTCCCCGGGCCCTGCGGCTCCAGCACGTAGTCGAGCTCGTTGAAGCCGCCGGACGCGGCGGTGGTGAAGTGGCGGTGCGGCTCCCACGCGGTGACCGTGCCGCCGCCCCCGCTGAGCCCCTGCTCGGCGCCGCCGAGGCGCGGTTCGTACGCGATCTCCCAGAGCCATCCGGTGGTGTGCGCCGTGAACGCGTCCCACACCGCCTGCGGGCTCGCGGGCAGCGCGCCCTCCCACGTCACTTCGAAACGTTCGGCCATGATCAAGTCCTCTCTGAACCGTGATTCACAGAGACGACACGCGAGCACCGCCGAAATCGACACCGCCCACAGAAATTCTCGCGATGCGGGTCCGATGCGAAGATCACGGGCATGGTCAGTTTCGCGTCATATGACGGAACCGTGCTCGTCTGCCACGAGCGGGGAGAAGGGCCGGCGCTGGTCTGCCTGCCGGGCGGGCCGGGGCGGTCCTCGGGGTATCTGGGGGATCTCGGCGGCCTGACGGCCCGGCGCCGGCTGTTCCTGCTGGACAACCGGGGGACGGGCGAGTCCGCGGCGCCGGTTGATCCGGAAACGTACGCGATGGGGCGGATGGTCGCGGACGTCGAGGCGCTGCGCGTCCATCTGGGGTTGGAGCGGATGGACCTGCTCGGGCATTCGGCGGCCGGCGGGCTGGCGCTGCTGTACGCGGCCCGGTATCCCGAGCGAATCGGTCACCTGGTGCTGGTCACGCCGAGCGTCCATCCGGCCGGGATCGAGATAACCGATGAGCAGTGGTACGCCCAGATCGAGCGCCGGGCCGATGAGAGCTGGTACGAGAGCCGGCTGCCCGACCTCAAGGCGTGGGACGCGGGCGATGAGAGCCGGCGCCTGCGGGCGCAGCCGTTCTTCTACAGCCCGTGGAACGAGACCGCCGAAGCGCACGCCACCCGGTTCGCCGAACGTTCGGCCGAGGCGGCGACGCGTTTCCACACCGGCATGCCCGCGGCCGGGAAGACCCGGGCGGGCCTGGCGAGAGTCACCGCGCCGGTCCTGGTGATCGCGGGAGAGCGGGATCCGGGACCTTTGCCCGCGCACGCGGCCGAGCTGGCCGGGATCTTCCCGCGCGGGACCGGCGTCGTGCTGCCCGGAGCGCACTACCCCTGGGTCACCGCACCGGACGCCTTCACCGAGGCGGTCGGAGGATTCCTGGAGACCTCGCCGCCTGGCAGCGGCTGAAAGCGTCGCGCCGGTCTGCGCCGCGAACGCGCCCCACATTGCCAGCGAACGGACAAAAATTCTCGCAATGCGCAAACCGGACCCATGCCCCGGCTGGCATGATCACGGACAGCGCGCGCGACGGGGGCGTGGCATCTGCGTGGAAGGAACGCGATGGACCCGCTGCAGGCGGAGGATCCGCGGCGGATCGGTGGCTACCAGCTGCTGGGACGGCTGGGGGCCGGAGGAATGGGCACGGTCTACCTCGGCCGCTCCCCGGCCGGGCTGCCGGTCGCGATCAAACTGGTGCACACCGAGCTGGCCGACGAGCCCTCGTTCCGTACGAGGTTCGCCCGCGAGGTCACCGCGGCGCGTGCGGTCAGCGGGGCGTTCACCGCGCCCGTGATCGACGCCGACCCGAACGCCCGCAGCCCCTGGCTCGTCACCGCCTTCCTGCCCGGGATGACGCTGCACGAGGCGGTCATCCGGCACGGGCCGTTCCCGATTCCGGCCGTGTACGCGCTCGGCGCGAGCCTGGCCGAGGCCCTCGTCTCGGTGCATCGCGTCGGCGTCGTGCACCGCGACCTCAAGCCCGCCAACGTGATCCTCGCCCCCGACGGGCCGCGGCTGATCGACTTCGGCATCGCGCACGCCGCCGACGCGGCCGTCGTCACCCGTACGGGCTCGGTGGTCGGCTCGCCCGGGTTCCTCGCGCCCGAGCAGGCCGTCGGGGGAGCGACCGGGCCGGCCAGTGACGTCTTCGCGCTCGGCGCGGTGCTGACCTTCGCGGCCACCGGTGAGAGCCCGTTCGGGCGCGGCGGCGCGCCCGCGCTGATCTACCGGGTCGTGCACGACGCGCCCCGGCTGGACGGCGTCCAGGATCCCGAGCTGCGCGCGCTGCTCGCCGCCTGCCTGGACAAGAACCCCTGGAACCGGCCGGACCCCGGCCACGTGCTCGGCCGGCTGGCCGCGCACGCGCCCGCCGCCGAGGTGCTCCACGGCACCGGCTGGCTGCCCGACAGCGTCGCCGACGGCATCGCCCGCGCGGAGCAGCCGGCGACGCTGCCCGCGCCGGGCCGGCGCAGGTTCCTCGCGCTGGGCGGCGGCGCCGTCGCGGCCGTCGCCACCGGCGGTGTCGCGGTCGCCCTCCTGACCCGTACGGGCGGCTCAGACGCGGCCGCGTCGCCGTCCCCGATCGTCCTCAGCCCCACCCCCACCCCTACCGCAACGCCCGGCGAGCCGAAGCGCCGCTGGTCACGGAGCTTTCCCGGCGACCCCTACGACGGTCTCGGCGTGGGCTCCGGCATCGTCGTCGTCAGCGGCGACGAGGGCAACCTGTACGGCCTGACGGCGAGCACCGGAAAACAGCGCTGGCACCACAAGGTGGGGGACCGGGGCGCGGGCGCCGCCACGTGGCGTACGCCGGTCATCGCCGGGCGCCGCCTGTACGTCGGCTGGCCGGACACCAACGGCCTCCTCTACTCCTTCGACGTCGTGACCGGCCAGGAGCACTGGCGGTTCACGGTCCCGTTCGACGCGCGCATGCCCGCGGTGAGCGGCGGACTCGTCTGGATCGGCGGCGGCGACGGCGCCCTGCACGCGGTGGACGCCGCGACCGGGGCCGCGCGCTGGAGCCGCGCCATCGGCAACGTCCTGAGCGGACGCCCGTTCGCGACCGGCGGCACCGTCTTCGCCGACACGACGACGGCGCTGTACGCCCTGGACGCCGTGACCGGAAAGACCCGGTGGAAGGCGTCGATGCCCGGTGGCGCGGTCGCCCCTGTGGCGGCGAACGGCGTCGTGTACTGCGCCGACAAGGAGGGCGAGCTGTACGCCCTCGGCGCGGCCGACGGCAAACAGCGCTGGAAGTTCGTCGGCGGCACCAGCATCGGCCTGCCGTACGTCAGCGGCGGCGTCGTGTACGTCGCGGACGGCAGCGGGAACATGAACGCCCTGGACGCCGCGACCGGCAAGACCCGCTGGAGCGTCCCGACGGGGGAGCAGAGCGTCGGCCGGGCGGCCGTCGGCGACGGGCTGGTCTGCTTCTCCGCCGGGTCCGGCCTCACCGCCGTCGACGCGGCCACCGGGCGCGTGCGCTGGGAGGGCGGGATCGGCGGCGAGGTCCGCGGCGAACCCGCCATCGCGAACGGCCTCGTCCACGTCGCCTGCGAAACCGGGCGGATCTACGCGTACACCGCAAAAGGAGCCTGAGTGGAACCACTGCGTCCCGCCGACCCGCGTACGGTCGGCGGCTACCAGGTGCTGGCCCGGCTGGGATCCGGCGGCATGGGCACGGTCTTCCTGGGGCGCTCGGCCGGCGGCCGTACCGTCGCGGTCAAGGTCGTGCACGCCGCGCTCGCCGGGGACCCCGAGTTCCGCGCGCGGTTCGCCCGCGAGGTCGCGGCGGCGCGCGCGGTCAGCGGGGCGTTCACCGCGCCGGTGATCGACGCCGATCCGATCGGGCCGACACCCTGGCTCGTCACCGCGTACCTGCCCGGATACTCGCTCCAGCGGGTCGTGGAGGGGTCCGGCCCGCTGCCGGCCTGGTCCGTGGCCACGCTCGGCGCGGGCCTGGCCGAGGCGCTGGCCGGCATCCACAAGGCCGGGGTCGTGCACCGCGACCTCAAGCCGTCCAACGTCCTCCTCACGCCCGAGGGACCGCGCGTGATCGACTTCGGTGTCGCGCGGGCGGCCGAGGCGAGCGCGGTGACCCGTACGGGCGCCACCATCGGCTCGCCCGGCTACCTGTCGCCCGAGCAGGCCACCGGCGCGGAGAGCGGCCCGGCCGGCGACGTCTTCTCCCTCGGCGCCGTGCTGACGTACGCGGCGACCGGCCACGGGCCCTTCGGTTTCGGCGCGCCGCACGACCTGCTCTACCGCGTGGTCCACCAGCCGCCGTGGCTGGAGGGCGTCACCGAGCCGGAGCTGGGCGCGCTCATCACCGCCTGCCTGGAGAAGGACCCGGAGCGCCGGCCCACCCCCGAAGACGTCCTGAAACGCCTCGCCACGGCGTCGCCGGCTCCCCCCTACGGCGTCGGCTGGCTTCCGCCGACGGTCGCGGCGGAGATCACCCGGCCGGTACCCCTGCCCTCGCCGCCGCGTCCCGGCCTCGGCCGGCGGACGCTGATCTTCGGTGGCGCGGGACTCGCGGGCGCCGCCGTCCTGGCGGGCGGGGCCGCGGTGCTGATCGACCGGGCGAACCGGCCGCCGGAGGGCACCTGGACCTACAAGCCCCCGAGCGGGGAGGCCACCAGCGGCCCGGTCATGGCGGGCGGCATGCTCTTCGTCACCGAGGACATCGACGGCAAGAACCTCGTCGCCCTCGACCCGAAGACGGGCAAGCCGCGCTGGACCGCCCGAGGCGTGCAGCCTCCCACCGCCGGCCAGGAGCTGTACGTCATCGCCGGCAGCCGGGTCGTCTACACCAACGGCCCGAACTCCTTCCAGGGCATCGATCGGTCGAACGGCTCGCAGCTGTGGTACGTGATGGCCGAGTTGATCACCATGGACCCCGAGCCCGTGGTCGGTGGCGGCCTGCTGTTCGCCGGGGGGAGGGACTCCGAAGAGGGCCTCGTCGCCTATGACGGCGTCACCGGCCAGCGGCGCTGGGCGTTCAACACCGGCGAGTCGGTGAACGCGAACCCCGTCGCCGGCGGCACGACCGTCTACATCGGCACCAGCAGGGGGATCGTGTTCGCGATCGAGACCGCGACCGGGCGGGCCCGCTGGCGGCACACGCTCGACGCGTCGGGCCCGCTGCCGCCACAGGTCGAATCGGCCCCCATCCTCTCCGGCGGCATTCTCTACGTCGTGACGGGAGGCAATCTCCTGTTCGCCCTGGACGCCGCCACGGGCGAGCAGAAATGGAAAATGACCACTCTGACCACGTCCGGCGGCGCCCCCTCCGCCGTGTCAGTGGTCGGTGACGTCCTGTATCTCGCGGACGCCCGCGGCGGTTTGGCGGCATTGGGAGCACGCGACGGAAAGCTTCGCTGGCAGCACCACTTCAGCGGAAAAAGCTTCAGTGCGCCGGCATTGCTGCCCGTGGTCAGCGGAAACACGGCTTTCTGTTTCGACAACGACACGCTATTCGCGCTCGACACGGCCACCGGCGCGGAGCGCTGGCACGAGGGCGGCCTGAACGCCACCTACGAGCGCCCGGCCATCACCCCCGGGGCCGTGCACCTCGCGAGCCTGTCGGCCATCGTGTCGCTGGACCAGGTCACAGGCAAGGTGCTGCGCAGACGCCCCACCGAGATGTCCGAAGGCCTGGTCGCGTACGGGGACGTCCTGTACTGGCGGGACTCCGAGGCGGTGTACGCCGCCAAGGCGAAGACCTGAGCCCGCGCGGCCGCCGGAAGGGGTCACACGATGGTTCCCCGCGCCACCCTTACTTCGCGAGTTGATTGGTAGGGGCCGCGGGTAGGGGGGCGAGTTAGGGGTGGCGTAATCGTCCCTTTAGTTTCTATGGTTGCTGCATGTCAATGATCCGATCGGTCGCGGCGCGGTGGTGCAAGTGACGACGGATCAGCTCGTTCTCGATGAGGGCACGGGAGATTATCGAGATCCCGCGCTCCGCCTTTCGCGTCTTTTGGACGTTAATTCAGCGGTGCCGCTTCATGAAAGCGATGACTGCGGCGTGCTCGCGATGAAAGGCCGCATTAGCGGCGTCGACGTACGCGCCTACAGCACCGACGCTCGGGTGATGGGCGGGTCCATGACCGCCCGTGGCTGCCGCCGCATCGTCGACACGATCGACACGGCGGTACGGGAGCGCAGCCCGGTGATCGGCCTGTGGCACTCCGGGGGAGCGCGGCTCGCCGAGGGCGCGGACGCGCTCGACGGTGTCGGCCGGGTCTTCGCCGCGATGATCCGGTCCTCCGGCAAGGTGCCGCAGATCTCCGTGGTCCTCGGCCCGGCGGCCGGCGGCGCGGCGTACGGAGCGGCGCTGACCGACGTCGTGATCATGTCGGACGAGGGCCGCGTGTTCGTCACCGGGCCCGACGTCGTACGCAGCGTCACAGGCGAGGACGTCGACATGACCGGCCTCGGCGGCCCCGACACCCACGCGCGCAGGTCCGGCGTCGTCCACGTCGTGGCCGACTCCGAGGCCGACGCGATCCACCAGGCGCGCCGCACCACCCTGCTCCTGGCCGAGCGCGGCGTCTTCCACCCGAACCGCTGCGAGGCAGGGCCCGACCTGCGAGGGCTGCTCCCCGACTCGGCGCGCCGCGCGTACGACGTGCGGCCGCTGGTGCGCGCGATCCTCGACCCCGACTCCTTCCTCGAACTCCAGGCCCGCTGGGCGCCCAACCTCGTGGTCGGCTTCGGCCGGCTGTGCGGCGGCACCATCGGGGTGATCGCGAACAACCCGTTGCGCAAGGCCGGCTGCCTCGACTCGCTGAGCGCGGAGAAGGCGGCGCGGTTCGTCCGCATGTGCGACGCGTTCGGCGTCCCGATGCTCGTCCTCGTGGACGTGCCCGGCTACCTGCCCGGCGTCGGGCAGGAGTGGGACGGGGTCGTACGCCGCGGAGCCAAGCTGCTGTACGCCTTCGGGGAGTCGGTGGTGCCGAGGATCACCCTCATCACCAGGAAGTCCTACGGAGGCGCGTACATCGCGATGAACTCCCGCGCTCTCGGCGCCACCCGGGTCTTCGCCTGGCCGGAGGCCGAGATCGCGGTGATGGGCGCGGAGGCCGCGGTCGGCATCCTGCACCGCAGGAGCCTGGCCGCCGCCGCCGACGACGCCGATCGGGCGGCGCTGCTCGCCCGCCTGGTCGAGGAACACGAACGCGGCTCCGGGGGCGTCATCCGCGCGCTCGACATCGGGGTCGTCGACGAGGTGATCGTGCCTGCGGACTCGCGCCGCAGACTCGCCGAGGCGTTCGCGGCGGCCGCCGCGGTCCGCGGAAGCCACGGGAACATCCCACTGTGAACCGGACGGAAGAACAATGAGCCAACCCCCGCGTGGCACAAGGTTTCTGTCGCCGACTGTCACATCCACGTTTGGACCGTGCCATCACCGTCCCGCACCTGGGCGGGCGCCACTCGCGAACAGGAGAACTCGGTGAGATACGAGCTGTTGGGACCCCTTCGCGTCGTCGGCGACGAGGGCAAGAGCGCCACCATCGGCGCACAGAAGATCGAGACCCTGCTCGCGGTGCTGCTGATCCGCTCGGATGAGGTGGTCGCCACCGAGCAGCTGATGACGGAGATCTGGGGCGACCGCCTGCCGCGCCGGGCGACCGCCGGCATCCATGTGTACGTCTCCCAGCTCCGCAAGTTCCTGAACCGCTGCGGCAGCTCCGCCAGCCCGGTCGTGACCCGGCCGCCCGGGTACGTCCTGCGCAGCGGGACCGACGAGCTGGACTACCAGTCCTTCCTGCGGCTCGTCGGCTGGGGCCGGGACCACATACGGGACCGCCGGTACGAAGAGGCGAGCGCCTGTTTCGAGAACGCGTTGGAGATGTGGCGCGGCCCGGTGCTCGGCGATCTGTCCTACGGGCCGATCGTGGAGGGATTCGTGACCTGGCTGAGCGAGACGCGCCTCGAGTGCACCGAGATGCTGATCGACGCGCAGCTCGAGCTCGGCCGGCACCGGGAGCTGGTCGGGCGGCTGTACTCCCTCACCGCCGAGCACCCGCTGCGGGAGGCGTTCTCCCGTCAGCTCATGCTCGCGCTCTACCGCTCCGAACGCCAGGCGGACGCGCTCGAGGTCTACCGGTCGGTCCGGCAGACCATCAACGATGAGCTGGGACTGGAGCCCTGCCGGGCGTTGCAGGAGCTCCAGCAGGGAATTCTGACCGCCGACTACGAACTGGAATGGGCGGTCTGACACTTCGTATAGAACGCCGCGTGCGGATCCTTTTCCGTACGCGGCGTCCGACCGTTCATCGTCGCGTCAGGTAATGGCTGCCGTGTGCTTTCTCGAAAAGGCGGGAGTACCCCGGGTGGGACTCGAACCCACACCTGACGGATTTTAAGTCCGTTGCCTCGCTACCAATTGGGCTACCGGGGTGAGAAGACGCACCCTTCCGAAGACGGGTGCGTCACTGGTCACTCACGGCGTCGCGGACCGGGATCCGGCGGGCGAAACACATCGGGCACGCCTCCGACGACGCTGGCGGAGACGTGCCCGATCAGGGGCCCGATGGGCCGCTGGTCACGAACGCCGGGTCACTCGGCGATCTTCGTCCGCAGCGTCCACCGGAAGATCTCTGGCAGGGCGCCGTCCGGGCCTCCGCTCACGCCGCCCTCACCCGAGACGGCGCGCTCGAAGTGCTCGTAGCCGCCGAGATGCTCGATTTTCAGCTTTCCGTCCTGGAACTTCGACCTTTCGACGCTGACCGTTCGCGGTATGGATTCCGGTCCGCCCTCCAACGAAACGTTGATGAGCTCTTCCATGCCGGCACTCCTCCCTCACGTCGCCATCGGAGGCAAAGCGAGTCATCGGCCCGCTCGTTCGAGCTTGACAGTTCCAACCTATTCCGGATAGAGGGGATAGTCAGCCCCTAAGGGGACCTCATCCTAGGGGTCAATTAGGGGCTGATTCACCGCATATATCGTGACCATTTAAATCGCGACGGCCCGCCGCCGACTCGTCCGCTGGTCGTCGGAGTCACAGGGCACGTTCGAGAACGGGGACCACGGTGTGCAGCCAACGGAGCTCCCGGGCCAGATACTCCAGGGAATCGGCGGTCTCGGCCGGGGACAGTGGCCGGGCCGTGACGCGCTCGACGGCGGGCAGGATGCTGCGTTGCAGTGCGGGCAGGATGGCACGGCGGTCCGGCAGGCCGTAGGCGTCGACGAACAGGCGCAGGCGGGCCGGCAGGTCGGGGAGCGGGTCGAATCCGGCCTCCTGCAGGAGCCGGCCGGGCGCCAGGGGTACGAAGTTCCACGCCGCTGCGGCGAGTTCGTCCACCGGGTCAACGGGCCCGGCGCTGTCGAAGTCGATGAACGCCGCGGGCAGGCCCTGGCGATAGACGGTGTTCCAGGGGCCGAGGTCACCGTGGGAGATGATCTGGCCGGGGCGAGGCGGGCAGGGATGGAAGCGGTAGTCGGTGTGCATGGGATGGAACCCGCGTGAGGCCTGGTGGAGTTCGCTGATCAACCGGCCTGCGGCGATCAGTGCTTCATCCCTACGGGCGTGGTCCGGGAGGCGGTGCCCGCGGCCCGGCTGCCAGGCAGGGTCGACGGCCACCTCCCCGTCCAGGTAGGTCAACACCTCCCGATCCTCTTCGACGTCGAGGACGCGGGGCGCACCGGCGAAGTCCACGCTCTCCAGATGACGGAGGTACTCATGCACCGCCGGTGACCAGGACCCCAAGGGCCGCAACACCCGATCGCCACGACGCACGAGGCCTTGCGTCATCCGGCCACCAGGGAGCAACTCCTCGTCGTCACCCCGCACGACGCCAGTATCCGTCACCCGTCCACCCGCCTGGATCCCGATCTCGGGCCGCCGGACTAGGCCACCGTCGTGACCGCGTGGAGGCGGACCGCCAGATCCTCACGTCCCGCGACGTTCAGCTTGCGGTAGACCCGCGTGAGGTGCTGCTCGACCGTGCTGATGGTGATGTAGAGCCGCCGGGCGATCTCGCGGTTGGTGTCCCCGCGGGCGGCGAGCATGGCCACCCGGCGTTCGGCGTCGCTCAGCGGGGCCATGCCCTCCTCGGCGGCCGGGTCCTGGTCCGGCTGAGGGGGAGAGGGTTCCTCGGCGGCGACGATGGTGTCCAGCAGCGACTCCGCCTGGCACTCGCGTGCCGCCTGCGCGGCCAGCCGCAGCGTCGAACGCGCCCAGCTCAGCTGGTTCAGCGCCTGGTAGGCCTGGCTGAGGTCGGCGAGCGAGTGCGCGAGCTCGTACCGGTCGCCGCAGTCGTTCAGGATGTCGACCGACTCCCGCAGCAGCGCGGTACGGCCCTTCAGCTCGCTGGTCGCGGCGAGGAGGCGCAGCGTGATGCCGCGGACCCTGCCCTGGCCGGCGCCCGGGCGCTCCAGCTGGGCCTCGACGAGTTGCCGTGCCCGCGCCTGGTTGCCGATGCGCAGGTGGGCGGCGGCGGCCTCGGACCGCCACGGGATGAACGCGGGCAGGTCCATGTCCCAGGCGACCATCAGCTCGCCACAGGTCTGGAAGTCGTTGAGGGCGGCGCGAAACCGGTTGACCGAGAAGTGGTGCCGGCCCCGCGCGTACAGATAGTGCAGGCCGTAACGGCTCTTCAGCAGCGACTCGGGCGTCGGGGTGCCGAGCGCGAGCTCGGCGTCCTCGGCCTTGCCGAGAGCGCAGCTCGCCTGGATCAGGCTGCCCAGCGGCAGGCCGATGCCGACGCCCCAGGCGGCCGACGACATCTGCTGCAGCGCCTGCCAGGCGTGCCGGTCCGCGCCGGCCAGGTCACCACGCCGCAGCGCGATCTCGGCCCGTACGGCACTGAGCTGGGCCCGCCACGACGGCGCCTCGCGTACGGCGGCCTCTTCGAGGTAGCCGTCGCACCAGGTGGTCGCCTTGTCGAGCTCGTCGGCGTAGATGAGGGCCAGCAGGGACGTGACGATCGGTTCGAGCGCCGAGTCGTCGAGCCGGAGGGACTCCAGGGCCTGTTCGGCCTTGCTGACCCCGTCGCCGCCGGCGTCGCCCGACAGGACCGAGCTCAGCGCGGTGGCGGCGGCCGTCTCGACGGGGGTGGTCAACGACCGGAGCGCCGCGGGCTCGGGCTCCGGCAGGGCGACGTGCGACAGGAGCGGGGGGCACAGGACCTTCAGCCAGTCGCGTACGGAGTGCGGCGGCGCCTCGGTCTCGGCGCGCTCGGCGATGTGCTCCAGCATGGCCATGACCTCGTCGAGGTGGCCGTGCCAGAGCAGCAACCTGATCGCCACGACGACGTAGCGGTCGTTGAGGGTGCCGGCGCGGAGCGCGTCGACGAACCCCGGGAGGTGGCGCAGCGCGCGTGCGGGGTCGATCCGCCACTCCGCCGCGGTCAGCAGCGCCTTGATCGCGGTGCTCTCCGACCCGCCGCAGGTCACCTGGTCGGCCAGCTCGAGGCACTCGACGGCGAGCTCGGGCCGGTCGTCGGTGAGCGCGTGCCGGGCGGCCTCGCGGAGCACGGGCGAGGCCCACGGCTCCGGGACGTCGTCGGCGGCGATGAGGTGGCGGGCGACGACGACGGCCGCGGCCCCCGTGTTGTAGAGGAGGCGTCCTGCGTCCTGGTGCATGTGGGCGCGGTCCTCGGGCGCCAGGCTCGCGAGGACGGCCACCCGGGCGTGCGGGTGACGGAACCGGCCGGCGCCGAGCAGGCCGGCGGACTCCAGGGCGTGGATGGACTCGTTGACCGAGATCGGGTCCATGCCGGTCAGCTCGCCGACCAGCTTCGGTGTCGCGTCCTCGCCGAGGATCGCCAGGCCGTGGGCGACTCTGAGCATCCCCGACTCGTCGCGCTTCAGGCAGCTGAGCACCGCCTGGCGGTACGAGCGGCCGGCGAGCGGCGAGACGGACTGCTTGTCCGGGGCCGGCCCGGCCGGGACCTGGTGGTCGTCGATCAGCGCGCGGAGCAGGAGAGGGTTGCCGCCGCTCGCCTTGTGCCAGGCCGACGCGGACTGCTCGGCGACACGGGAGTCAAGATGCTCCGAAAGGGCCGTGGCCACCCCATACTCGGACAAAGGCGACAATCGGATCCGATGACAGTGCGGAAGCCGGAGGAGTTCGATAAAGGGAGTGGAGCGTTCCAGCCTCGACTCGGTGGACGTGAGGATGACCAGGACGCGAGCCGACCTGATCCGGCGCACGCAGTAGAGAAGGCACTGGAGGGAGAAGATGTCCGCGTCGTGCACGTCGTCGATGCCGATGATCATCGGGCGGTCCTGTGCGACGCCGAGAAGCGCCTCCCGGACCTGCTCCATCGCGGTCACGCGCTCCTGCTCGCCCGCTTCGAGCGCGGGCAGGACCGAGGAGATGTGGCTGGGCTCGCCCACGTCCGCCGGCTTGTCATCCGGTGGCCGGGTGGCGTTCTGGAGGAGCTGGCCGAGCATGCCCAGGGGCAGCGAGCTCTCGGCGAGAGAGCCGCTGGCGCACAGGACAACGGCGCCTTCCTGGATGGCCTGGCTGGCGAACGTGTAGAGAAGCTGGCTCTTGCCGGCGGCCACCGGGCCGCTGACGACGGCGACGGCCCCCTGGCCGAGCTGGCAGGAGCTGAAGAGCTGTGTTAACTGAGAGAGCTGACTGTCGCGCTCTACCAGGCTCATTGGATTAGTCCTCTGAATGGGCTCCGGCGCTGACGGTGCACTGGAGATCCGCCCTTCCCGCACAAGACGGTGTGCTCGACGGCGGCGTGACGAGCCCGCCTCAGGGCTTTCGTTGCGGTGCTGCGAGTAGTGTGCGCGAACAGCGATAGGGCCATTATTCCCTTTGCTCCTGCCAGGCGGGTCGGCGGCGGCACGTGTTGCGTTCTCGCCCTGGCGACATCACCTCTGCGTGTATGCGAGCGACCGCCCAAGAGCTAATTGAACAATCGACTATTTTTTAGCACGGTCCACTAGTTGTCAGTTTGCATCACAACTATGGTCAACGCAAGGAACAGGCGGTATTCGCCCGGATACATAGCGCAGCCGGGTCATTGGTAGATAATCAGACCATAGGACGTCAAAGTACCGGACGATCAGAGTCACATCGGAACAGGTGCCTCAAAACGGCCACAAAGGGCATCATCGCCGACGTCGCAGAATCCACTGTTGTCACCGCTGTGACGTGTGGTACTCGGGGCCGGTGAACGCCCTCGATACGCTGGGTCGTAGGCTTGTCCCGACGACGGGCAGTGGGGTTGCGGCCGGTGAAAAACGATCAATTTGGAAATCGTCCGCGACACTCGCTCATGGAGAGGGTTGGCGCGGTGGCCAGGGGACGTGTTGTGCGGTTCGACGAAGTGCGCGGATACGGCTTCGTCGCACCTGAGGATGGTGGCGAGGACGTATTCGTTCACGTGAACGATCTTCTCGACGATAAATGGGTGTTCTCGCCCGGGGTGAACGTCGAGTTCGAGGTGATGGAGAGCGGGCGGGGCCTGAAGGGCTACGACGTTCGGCTCGTTCCGGGCGCCGCCGCCGGCGGCGGCCCCTCGGGCCCGCCCAGGCCTGCGCCGGCACGGGTGGAGCGGGGGCCTGACGAGGAGGCGACCTGTGAGATCCTCTCCACCGCCGACTTCCGCCAGGAGCTCACCGAGGCGTTCATCCAGGCCGTTCCGGAACTCACCGGGGCACAGATCGTACGTTTGCGTGAACGCGTCATCGCGCTCGCCGCGTCGCATGAGTGGATCGAGGACTGAGTGGCATTATCCGGCCATGTTAATTTGCTCACCCGGCGGCATTGATCCGGCGCCGCCGCCCTGTGTGGAATGGTAAGGCGACTTAACTGAAGCCGCCCTGGCGGGGGTCGGGGTGATCTGCTCTCGCGAGGACGCGCGGCGCCACTCCGCGGGCCGCGGCGGGCTTTCGTGAAAGTTGCTCTGAAAGATGCAAACGGCGAAGGTATAAGTGCGCTCGGAGAGTGCGAGGTCGCGGGAACTTTTTCGTGATTCCGTTTTGTCCGGTTGGGTCGGTCCGCCGGTCACTTCCGGATCGGCCCGTCCCTGTTGTTCTCCCTGGGGATTCGCGGTGAGATGGCCAAGAACGATCGCTTATTTGTTCACTGGCCGAAACGCCCGGCCTCGGGAAGGGTGCTTTGTCGCTGCAGAGGGGGATTGGCCGCGTTGACTCCTCGTCGTCGAGGTGGGTGCGGATTTCCCCTTACACGACGTGAAGAGCGTCACCGGCGGCGTTCAGTGCGCTTGGCAGGCGATGAGAACGTCGCCAGGGAAGGTCACCGGCGTCATCGGCGCGGGTCGGCGTAACGGCGGCCGTCGCCGGCGAGGGGGCGGTGCTGGACGACGCGGGTCTCGCCGGGGCTCCCGGGGGCTGGGGCCCAGCGATCACCCACGTCGCCGCAGTGGGAGGCGTTTCCTGCCTCAGGAACGGCGGCTCGTGGACAGGTCCGTCGCGATGAGGCGGATGACCGCCGCGCTCTGGTCCACGAGGTAGAAGTGGCCGCCCGGGAAGGTCCGCATCTCGAACGAGCCGGTCGTGTGCTCGGCCCAGGCGTTGGCCTCCTCGGCCGTCACCTTGGGGTCGTCGTCGCCGATCAGCGCGTAGATCGGGGAGCTCACCGACTGGCCGGGCGTGTGCTCGTAGGTCTCGACGGCCTTGTAGTCGCTCTTGATCGCCGGGAGGATCATCTCCAGGGTCTCCGGGTCGCCGAGCAGCTCGGAGTCGGTCGCGCTGAGCCGCCGCAGCTCGGCGACGATCCCGGCGTCGCCCTGCCGGTGGACGGCGTCCGGCCGGTATCTCGACGGCGCGCGGCGGCCCGAGACGTACAGCCGCGTCAGCGGGGGAGCGCCGTCCGCCTCGAGGCGCAGGGCCACCTCGTACGCGAGCAGGGCGCCCATGCTGTGGCCGAAGAAGGCCAGCGGCCGGTCCGCGAGCGGGCGTACGACGGGGAAGATCGCGTCGGCCAGGGCCGGCAGGCTGTCGATGTTGGGCTCCGCGCGGCGGTCCTGGCGGCCGGGGTACTGCACGGCCGAGACCTCGACCCCCGGCGACAGCGCCGTGGACACCGGGAAGTAGAAGCTCGCCGACCCCCCGGCGTGGGGGAAGCAGACGAGCTGCACGGTGCCGTTGGGGGCCTGGTGGTAGCGCCGGATCCACGTGTCGGGGGCGGTGGGCAGTGTCGTCATGGTGAAGTGACGTCCTTCCTGTCGGCGCGGCCCTGAAGAACGCTAGTCGGCTTCGCGCCGCCCGGTCAGCCCTTAGTGGCCTCCACGGAGCGGATAAGGGGGTACTAGGGGGTGCACAGGGGTGGGACAGTTGTAACGCGGAGCGACGGTGGTTACGGCTGAGGCGCGGCACGCGCCAACGTGTCCGTTGGCGCATCACGGCCACCTGGAAGATGGGCGTTACCGCTGGCATGGCACCGAAATGGAGGCTGGCCGCGCTGACGATGGACCCCCCGGCAGGCGAAGGTAGGGGTGTAGTCGGAGGAACAAAGCGAGTCGCCGCCCCCCAGGCTCTCCACCGGATGGCCCCCCGGTCATGATCCGACTGACCGCCCCCACGGTCACGTGGTCGTACGGGCCGCGACGGAGTCCCCCACCGTCGCGGCCCGTACGGACGGACGGCCACCCCCCCACCTCTGCGCGTCACCCCGGCCCGTGTGGGCGGGCGGCCGCACCCTGGCCTGTCACCCCTGGCTCGTGTGGGCGGGCGGGCCGTGTCGCGGCGCGATGACCTTCGGTTTGTGCGGGCGGGCAGACCCCGCCCCGGCGCGGCAGCCCCCGGCTTGCTGGCCGCATCGCGGCGCGGGGGCTCGGGCTCGTGTGGGCGGCCAAGCCGCACCCCGGCCCGGCCCGTCACCCCCCGCCCGTACGGGCGGGCAGGCCGCACCCCGGCGCGTCGCCTCCGGTTCGGTGGTTCTATCGTGGCCGGTGTTCCCGAGCTGGAGAAACATGCCTGTGGCGCGCGAGAAGGTTCACGAACCCCGGCTCCGCCGGCTGCCCGGCCCCGAGGCGCTGGGCGAGGCCGCGGCGTCCGACATCGCCGCGGCGCTGATCCGGCGGCTGGAGGCCCGGCCCGAAGTGCGGATGATCTTCGCCTCGGCGCCGAGCCAGGAGGCCACGCTCCGCTCGCTGGCCGGGTGGCCCGGCATCGACTGGAGCCGGGTGACCGCCTTCCACATGGACGAGTATCTCGGGCTGGATCCGGCCGCGCCGCAGCGGTTCGGCACCTGGCTGCGTGAGGTGCTCTTCGACCGTGTTCCGATCGGCAGGGCGCACCTGATCGACCCCGGTGGGGACCCGCTGGTGACCGCCGAGACGTACGCCGGGCTGCTGGCCGCCGCGCCGGTCGACCTGGCCTGCATGGGCATCGGGGTCAACGGGCACCTGGCGTTCAACGACCCGCCCGCCGACCTGCACGACCCCTCCCTGGTCAAGATCGTGGAGCTGGACGATGTCAGCCGCCGGCAGCAGGTGGACGACGGCTGCTTCGCGGACCTGGACGAGGTGCCGCACCGGGCGATCACGCTGACCGTCCCGGCACTGCTGGCGGCCGAGGAGATCTTCTGCATGGTGCCCGGCGCGCGCAAGCGGGCGGCCGTGGACGCCGCGCTGCACGGCCCGATCGACGGGCGGATGCCGGCCAGCGCGCTGCGCACCCACCCCCGTTGCACGATCTACCTCGACGAGGAGTCCGCGCCCGATGCCCTCTGATGGGGCGCGGACGATCACCGGCCGCGACCCGGCGAGCGGACGGACCCTCCGGGTCACGGTCGAGGACGGCCGGATCGCCGCGATCGCCCCGGCACCGGAACCGTCGGACCTCTGGCTCGCGCCCGGCCTGGTCGATCTTCAGGTCAACGGCTTCGGCGGGCACGACGTCAACGCCCCCGACATGGACGAGCAGACCGTCGCGGACCTCGTACGCGCGGTGCGCCGAACCGGGGTCACGACCGTCGTGCCGACCCTGGTCAGCGCGCCCGAGGAGCGGATCGCCGCCGCGCTGGCGATGATCGCCCGGGCCCGCGCCGCGGACCCGCTCGTCGCGCACGCCATCCCGTACGCGCACGTCGAGGGCCCGTTCCTGTCGCCCGAGGACGGGCCGCGCGGCGCCCACGACCCCGGGAGCGTCCGGCCGGCCGACGCCGGCGAGCTGCGCCGGTGGGGCGGCCTGGCCGGCATGATCACCGTCTCGCCGCACGACGGCGCCGCGATCGACCTGATCGCCCAGGCCACCCGGATGGGCGTCCGCTGCGCCGTCGGGCACACGCACGCCACGCCCGAGCAGATCACCCGCGCCGCGGACGCCGGCGCCGTCCTCTCCACCCACCTGGGCAACGCGACGTACGCCACGCTTCCCCGGCACCCCAACCACCTGTGGACCCAGCTCGCCGACGACCGGCTGCAGGCCGGGTTCATCGCCGACGGGCACCACCTGAGCGCCGACCCGTTCCGCGCCATGCTGCGCGCCAAGGGGATCGAGCGCTCCCACCTGGTGTCGGACGCCACGTCGCTGGCCGGGATGCCGCCGGGCCGCTACCGGACGCCGGTCGGCGGAGAGGTGGAGCTGTCCGAGACGGGCCGGCTGTCCCGCGTCGGCACGCCGTTCCTGGCCGGCGCGTCCCGCTCGCTGGCCGACGGGGTGGCGACCGCGATCACCCTGGCCGACCTGACGCTGTCCGACGCGCTGCGCCTGGCGACCGCCAACCCCGGCCGTTTCACCGGCGGCCGGGGGGTGCTCCGGCCGGGCGCGCCCGCCGACCTGATCACCTTCGCCTGGCGGCCGGGTGACATCACGCTGGACGTCCGTACGGTGATCGCCGCGGGCCGGACCGTACGGTGATACTGGGACGTGCCCGACTCCGCCGGAAGGGAGCCCCCTCATGGCCCGTGTTCTCGGTTCTCCGCAGGAGATCCTGGCCCCGGCCGCCGTCGCGGAGTTCGTCCGCTCCGCGCTGGCGGAGGACGACTACACCGGTAAGAAGGTGTGCGTCCTGGTCCCCGACGCCACCCGCAGCTGCCCGCTGCCGGACCTGCTGGACGGCGTGCACGCCGCCCTGCACGGGCGTGCCGCCGAGCTGACGTTCATGGTCGCCCTCGGCACCCACCCGGCGATGAGCGAGGAGCGGCTCGCCGCCCTGCTCGGCCACCCGCCGGGCGAGAGCGGGCGGCGCTATCCGGGTGTGACCGTCCGTAACCACGAGTGGTGGGACCCGGCCATGCTCACCTCGGTCGGGACGATCACGGGGGAGGAGCTCGCGGAGCTTTCCCAGGGGCGGCTGACCGACCCGGTCGAGGTGAGGATCAACCGCGCCGTCGTGGAAAGCGACGTCACGCTCGTCGTCGGGCCGGTCTTCCCGCACGAGGTCGTGGGCTTCTCCGGCGGCAACAAGTACCTCTTCCCCGGGGTCTCCGGCCAGGAGGTCATCGACGTCTCGCACTGGCTCGGCGCGCTGATCACCAGCGCCGAGATCATCGGCACCCGCGGCGTCACGCCCGTACGCGCGCTGATCAACCGAGCCGCCGCCAAGGTGCCGAGCGAGCTGCGCTGCTTCGGCCTCGTGGTCGAGTCCGGCACCACGAACCTGCACGCGATCACGTACGGCGGCACCGAGGACGCCTGGGCGGCCGCCGCCGACGTCGCGGCCCAGGTCGACGTGAAGTACCTCTCGGCGCCGGTCCAGCGGGTGCTGTCCCTCGTGTCGCGGCGCTACGACGAGATCTGGACCGCGGCCAAGGGCATGTACAAGGTGGAGCCGGTCGTCGCCGACGGCGGCCAGGTCGTGCTGTACGCCCCGCACGTCACGGAGGTCAGCCGTACGCACGGCGAGGCGATCGGGGCCGTCGGCTACCACTGCCGTGACTACTTCGTGAAGCAGTGGGACCGCTTCGAGAAGATGCCGTGGGGCGTGCTGGCCCACTCCACGCACCTGCGCGGCGGGGGCACGTACGACCCGGCCGAGGGCGAGCACTGCCGGATCGAGGTCACCCTTGCCACCGGCATCGACGCCGAGACCACGCGCGGCCTGTCGCTGTCCTACCTCGACCCGGCCTCGATCGACATCGAGGAGTGGGCGCGCGACCCCGGCACGCTCGTCGTGCACGACGCCGGGGAGATCCTCTACCGCCTCTCCGGCTCAGCCGGTGTGACGGGGCATGCGTGACCGGACGGCGCCGTACTCGATCAGGATGTCGATGAAGGCCGCTATGTGGGGTACCTCGGCCGTGCTGGTGAACGCCACGATCTCGCGGTGCACCGGCGGATCCGGGGTCAGCTGAACCCCGTGGAAATCGGCCTCGATCATGTTTCTCGGCACCAGCGCCGGACCGAGCCCGGCGGCGGCCAGCTGGACGGCCGTCGAGGTGTGGTGCGTGTGCACCGCGGGCCGGGCGATGAACCCGGCCACTGAGCAGGCCTGGGCGACGACCGCCGCGAGCCCGTTGTCGGGCGCGTAGAGCACCCACGGGCGTTCCGCGAGCTCGCTCAGCCGGATCGTACGACGGCCGTCGGCCGCCACCGGGTCGTCGGCGGCCAGCACCACGACGAGATCCTCCCGGCCCAGCACGCACACGGGCCCGTCCCAGTGCAGCGGCGCGGCGCTGACCGCGACGTCGGCTCCGCCGAAATTCATCAGGTTGGCCAGGTCGCCGCTGTTGCCGAACTCCAGCAGCTCGACGTGGGCGTCGGAGTAGAGCCGTCGCCACGCCAGGACGGCCGGCGGGATGATGCCGAGCGCGACGGAGTAGAGCGTGGCGATCCGCAGCCCGATCCGGTCCAGGTCCCCGCGGGGCCGCCCGACGTGCTGGGCCTCCCCGGCGCTGTGCAGGGCCGCGACCGCGTGCGGCAGGTACGCTCGGCCCATCGGCGTCAGCCGTACGGCGTCCGGGAGGCGTTCGAGCAGCGGATGCCCGACGGTGCGCTCCAGCGCGCGGATCTGGTGTGACAGCGCGGGCTGGGAGACGGAGAGCCGCTGTGCCGCCCGGGTGAACGAACCCTCCTCGACGACGGCCAGCAGATACTCCATCTGCCGGAAGCTCATGACGGAAGTCTATCTCCGCAGGTCAACGGCGTGCAGATGTGTGTGACGGCCGAGGTTCAGTGTTCCTTTAGCCCTGCCGCCGACGATGAGAACCGGCGTGCGGCCGCGGCATTTCATCAGAGACGAACTCGGACTGTCATCAACGTGCTAGTGGCTGGGTGACCTCGAATGGCGACTGAACAGCAACTCGTCGAATACCTCAAGCGCGTCGCGGCCGACTTGCACGACACGCGGCAGCGCCTGCAGGAGGTCGAGGAGCAGCACACCGAGCCGGTGGCCGTCGTGGCGATGGCGTGCCGGTTCCCGGGCGGCGTGCGGTCGCCGGAGGACCTGTGGGAACTCGTCTCCACGGGCCGCGACGCGATCGGTGGGTTCCCCGCCGACCGCGGCTGGGACCTGGACGGCCTCTACCACCCCGACCCCGACCACCCCGGCACCTGCTACGTACGCGACGGTGGTTTCCTCGACGACGCCGACCAGTTCGACGCCGCGTTCTTCGGGATCAGCCCGCGCGAGGCGCTCGACGCCAACCCTCAGCAGCGGGTGCTCCTGGAGACGGCGTGGGAGCTCCTGGAGCGGGCCGGGGTCGACCCCGCCTCGCTGAAGGGCACCCCGACCGGCGTGTACGTGGGGACGGCCACCACCGGCGACGGCGCGCGCGGAGAGGGAACGACCGAGGGCTACGCGGGCAACGCCCCCAGCGTCCTTTCGGGCCGGGTCGCCTACACCCTCGGCCTCGAAGGCCCCGCGCTGACGATCGAGACGGCGTGTTCCTCGTCGCTGGTCGCGACGCACCTGGCGGCCCAGGCGCTCCGGCAGGGCGAGTGCACGCTCGCCCTGGCCGGCGGCGTGACGGTCATGGCCACGCCCGAGGTGTTCACCGGGTTCTCCCGGCAGCGGGGCCTGGCCCGGGACGGGCGGTGTAAGCCGTTCTCGTCTTCGGCGGACGGTACGGGGTGGGGTGAGGGTGTCGGTCTGGTGTTGCTGGAGCGGTTGTCGGACGCGCGGCGTAACGGTCATCGAGTGCTGGCGCTGCTGCGGGGTTCGGCGGTCAACCAGGACGGCGCGAGCAACGGCATGACCGCGCCGAACGGCCCCTCACAGCAGCGCGTCATCCGGCAGGCGCTGGCGAACGCGCGGCTTTCCCCGTCCGAGGTGGACGCCGTCGAGGCGCACGGCACCGGAACTCCTCTCGGCGACCCCATCGAGGCCGACGCGCTGCTGGCGACGTACGGGCGGAGCCGCTCACAGGACCGGCCGCTGTGGCTGGGCTCGGTCAAGTCCAACATCGGGCACACGCAGGGCGCGGCCGGCGTCGCGGGCATGATCAAGATGATCATGGCGATGCGCAACGGCGTGCTCCCGCCCACGCTGCACGCCGCGGACGCCACTCCGCACGTGGACTGGTCCGAGGGCGGGGTGCGGTTGCTGACCGAGTCCGTCTCGTGGCCGGACGGAGATCGTCCGCGCCGGGCGGGGGTGTCCTCGTTCGGCATCTCCGGGACGAACGCGCACCTGATCGTCGAGGGGGTCGGCGAGGAGGCCGGCGAGGAGGCCGGGCCGGTCGGCGCGGTGCCGTGGGTGGTGTCCGCGCGGAGCCCGGAGGCGCTGGAGTCGCAGGTCGGCGCGCTGGCCGGGGTGGACGCGGACCCGGTCGACGTCGGTTGGTCGTTGCTGCGGTCGCGGTCGTCGTTCGAGTACCGCGCGGTGGGGGTCGGGGAGTCGCGGGAGGAACTGCTCGCGAGCCTGGGATCGGCCGGCGTCGTGGAGCCGGTCAGCGGTGAGCCGGTGTGGTTGTTCAGCGGCCAGGGTTCGCAGCGGGTGGGGATGGGTGCGGGCCTGTACGAGCGGTTCCCGGTGTTCGCGAGCGTCTTCGACGAGATCTGCGGCCTGCTGGACCCGTACCTGGAACGGCCGTTGCGGGACGTGGTGTTCGACGGTCCGGCCGAGGTGCTGGACCACACGGCGTACGCGCAGGCGGGGTTGTTCGCGGTCGAGGTGAGTCTGGCGCGGTCGCTGCTGTCGATGGGGTTGCGGCCGGGTGCGGTGATCGGTCACTCGATCGGTGAGATCGCCGCCGCGCACGTGGCCGGGGTCATGGACCTGGAGAACGCGGCGCGGTTGGTGGGGTCGCGGGCGAAGCTGATGGGCGCGTTGCCTGCGGGCGGGGCGATGGTCGCCGTCCAGGCCGACCCGAGTGAGCTCGATCTGCCCGAGGGCGTGAGCGTCGCGGCGCTGAACACGCCGGGCAGCACGGTGATTTCCGGGCCTGCCGATCTCGCGGAGCGGGTTCAGGCCGAGTGGAAGGAGCGGGGCCGTAAGGCCAAGCGGTTGTCGGTCAGTCATGCTTTCCACTCGGCGCTGATGGAGCCGATGCTGGAGGAGTTCGCGGCCGCCATCGGTGAACTGTCCTTCGCGGAGCCGTCGATCCCGCTGGTCAGCAACCTGAGCGGCGAACCGGCCGGTGCGGAGATCACCGAGCCCGGCTACTGGGTGCGGCAGGTACGCGAGCCGGTGCGGTTCCACCCGGCGGTGTCGGCGGTCGCCGATCGGGCCGGGGTCTTCGTGGAGCTGGGACCGGGCCCGGTGCTGACCGCGGCGGTCCGGCACACGGTGGACGACGCCAGGGCGCTCGCCGTGCTCGACGGTGAACGGCCCGACGCCATCGCGTTCGGACAGGCCCTGGGGCGGCTGCACGCCGCCGGGGTGGACGTGGACTGGACCCCGTGGTTCCCCGCCGACCCGCCGCCCCGGATCGTCGACCTGCCCACCTACCCCTTCCAGCGGCAGCGGTACTGGTCGTCGGGCTGGAAGAAGGGCGGCGACCCCACGGGCCTCGGCCTGACCCCCGCGGGCCATCCCCTCCTGGGCGCCGCCGTGGAGCTGGCCCAGGGCGACGCCTTCCTCCTGACCGGCCGTCTCGGCGGTTCGGGCGGCTCGTGGCTGAACGACCATGTGGTTTCGGGGACGACGGTGGTGGCCGGCGCGGTCCTGGTCGAGTGGGCGCTGCGCGCCGCCGACGGCGTCGGCTGCGCGACCGTCGAGGACCTGACGCTGCAGGCACCGCTCGTACTACCCGGCCCCGAGGGACTGCGCGTCCAGGTCGTGGTCGGCGCGGCCGACGAGAGCGGCCGCCGCGAGGTGCAGATCTTCTCGCGGCGAGACGATGAGAACGCCGACGGGTGGGAGTGCCACGCCTCGGGGACGCTCGGTCCGCACGAGGTGCCCGGCGACATGGAGCCGCGGGCATGGCCCCCGCCTGGCGCGGAGCCGCTCGGAGTCGACGATCTGTACGAGCGCGCGGCCGCGGCCGGATACGACTACGGCCCAGCCTTCCAGGGCGTACGCGCGGCCTGGCGGCACGAGGGCGACCTGCTGGCCGAGGTGGAACTGCCCGAGGCCGCCGGGGAGGAGGACGGCTTCGGCATCCACCCGGTGCTCCTCGACGCGGCGCTGCACCCGGCGCTGCTCGCCGGCCGTACCGATGAGAAGGTCTGGATCCCGTTCGTCTGGAACGGCGTGTCACTGCACGCGGTCGGCGCCACGACCGTGCGCGTACGCCTCTCCCAAGGCGAGGAGCAGGACAAACGCGTCCTGCGCGTCCTGGTGACCGACCCGGCGGACGAGCCGGTGCTCACCGTCGAGGCGCTGTGGATGCGGCCGGTCGACGCCGGCCGGTTCCGGCCCGCCGCACGGCGCGCCGCGAGCGGCCTGTTCACCCTGGACTGGACGCCCCTCGGCGAGGCCGGCGCCGATGCCGAGGGCATCGCCGTACGGGGCCCCGAGCCGGTGGGACCGGAACTCGTGGAGGCGGCGATCCAGGCCGGCCCGCCGGAGGTGATGCTCGCCGAGGTGCACGGGACCGAGGACGACCCGCGGGCCACGGCCGAACGCGTCCTCGCGTCGACTCAGGCATGGCTGGCCGAGCCGGGGCTGGCCGACGCCGTGCTGGCGTTCGTCACCCGGGGCGGGCTCGCCGAGGCCGCGGTCCACGGCCTGATCCGCAGTGCCCAGGCCGAGCACCCCGGCCGGTTCGTCCTGGTGGACGCCGACGGCGACGCCGACGTGGCGGACGCCGTACGGCGGGGGCTGGCCGCGGGCGAGGAGCAGCTCAGAGCGCGCGGCGACCAGGTCCTGGTGCCGCGCCTCGCGCACGCCGCCGGCCGCGCGGAGGACGCCGGCGCGCCCCCACCGCTCACCGAGGACGAGACCGTGGCCGTGACCGGCGGCACCGGCATGCTCGGCGGAGTGGTGGCCGAGCACCTCGTACGGGAGCACGGCGCACGCCGACTGCTGCTGCTGTCGCGGCAGGGCGCGGAGGCGCCGGGCGTGACGGAGCTGCGCGAACGGCTCGGCGCCCTCGGGGCGCACGTCGACGTGGCGTCCGTGGACGTCGCCGACCGGGAGGCACTGGCGGAGACGCTCGCCGGCGTCCCGGAGGAGTTCCCCCTCACCGCGGTGGTCCACGCGGCCGGGGTGGTCGACGACGCGGTCCTCACCTCCCAGACGCCGGAACGCCTGGAGAACGTCTGGCGGCCGAAGGCCCTGGGCGCCTGGAACCTGCACGAGCTGACCCGCGAACTGCCGCTGAGGTTCTTCTGGGTCTTCTCCTCGGCCGCCGGCGTCATCGGCAACGCGGGCCAGGCGGGCTACGCGGCGGCCAACGCCTTCTGCGACGCGCTGATGGCCGATCGCCGCGCGGCCGGCCTGCCCGGCATGGCCGTGGCGTGGGGTCTGTGGGCCGACGCCAGCGGCGTCTCCGCCAACCTGACCGCCGCCGACCTGGCCAGGCTCCGCGGCGTACGCCCGCTGTCCGCCGAACGCGGCCTGGCCCTGCTGGACGCCGCCTGGCGACTCGATGAGGCCAACGTCGTGGCCGCCGACCTGAACGTCGCCGGGGCCTCCGCCGACGAACTGCCGCCGGCGCTGCGCGGCCTGGCCGGGCGGACCCGGCGGCGGGCGGCCGCGGACGGCGGCGCACCCGCCCTGGCCGCGCGCCTGGCCGGGCTCGACGCCGACGCCCGCTCCGAGGTGCTCGCCGGCATCGTCCGTGAGCACGTGGCGGCCGTCCTCGGCCACGCCTCCCCGCAGGGGGTGCGCGAGGACGCCAAGTTCGAGGACCTCGGGTTCGACTCGCTGACGGTGGTGGAGCTGCGCAACCGGATGACGGCGGCCACCGGACTGCGCCTGCCGGCGACGCTGGCCTTCGACCACCCGACCCCGCGGGCCCTCGCCCGGTACCTCGGCACGCGGCTGGACGGCGAGAACGCCCCGGTCGTCCCGGTACGGGCGGTCGCCTCGGCGGCCGACCCGATCGCGATCGTGTCGATGGCGTGCCGGTATCCCGGCGGCGTCGGCTCGCCGGAGGACCTGTGGGAGCTGGTGTCCTCGGGCGGCGACGCGATCGGGGAGTTCCCCGCCAACCGCGGCTGGGACCTGGAACGGCTCTTCGCCCCGAACCCCGACCAGCCGGGGGCCAGCCACACCCGCGAAGGCGGATTCCTCTACGACGCGGGGGAGTTCGACGCCGAGTTCTTCGGCATCAGCCCGCGCGAGGCGCTGGCGGCCGACCCACAGCAACGGCTCCTGCTGGAGACCGCCTGGCAGACCCTTGAGCGGGCGGGGATCGACCCGGCCTCGCTCGACGGCACGCCGACCGGTGTCTACGCGGGCGTGATGTACCACGACTACGCCAACGGCGCGGCCGACGGCGACGCCAGGCTCGAGGGCTACGTGATGCCCGGAGTGGGCAGCGCGATCTCCGGCCGGGTCGCCTACACCCTCGGCCTGGAGGGACCGGCGGTGACGGTGGACACCGCGTGCTCCTCGTCGCTGGTCGCCATGCACCTGGCCGCCAACGCGCTGCGCCAGGGCGAGTGCGACCTCGCCCTCGCCGGCGGGGTCACCGTGATGGCGACCTCCGGGCTCTTCCCCGGGTTCTCCCGGCAGCGGGGCCTGGCCCGGGACGGGCGGTGCAAGTCGTTCTCGTCTTCGGCGGACGGTACGGGGTGGGGTGAGGGTGTCGGTCTGGTGTTGCTGGAGCGGTTGTCGGACGCGCGGCGTAACGGTCATCGAGTGCTGGCGCTGCTGCGGGGTTCGGCGGTCAACCAGGACGGCGCGAGCAACGGTTTCACCGCGCCGAACGGGCCGTCGCAGGAGCGGGTGATCCGGCAGGCGCTGGCGTCCGCCGGGCTGGCGACCTCCGACGTGGACGCGGTGGAGGCGCACGGCACCGGGACGACGCTGGGCGACCCGATCGAGGCGCAGGCGCTGCTGGCGACGTACGGGCGGGACCGGCGGGAGGACCGGCCGCTGTGGCTGGGCTCGATCAAGTCGAACATGGGGCACACGCAGGCGGCGTCCGGCGTGGCCGGGGTCATCAAGATGGTGATGGCGATGCGGCACGGCGTACTGCCCGTGTCGTTGCACATCGACGAGCCGTCCCCGCACGTGGACTGGTCCGAGGGCGGGGTGCGGTTGCTGACCGAGTCCGTCTCGTGGCCGGACGGAGATCGTCCGCGCCGGGCGGGGGTGTCCTCGTTCGGCGCCTCCGGGACGAACGCGCACCTGATCGTCGAGGCGGCCGGCACCGAGCCCGTCGAGGAGACCGGGCGGGGCGGCCTGGTGCCGTGGGTGGTGTCCGCGCGGAGCCCGGAGGCGCTGGAGTCGCAGGTCGGCGCGCTTGCCGGGGTGGACGCGGACCCGGTCGACGTGGGCTGGTCGTTGCTGCGGTCGCGGTCGTCGTTCGAGCACCGTCTGGTGGCGGTGGGGGAGTCGCGCGAGGAACTGCTGGAAGGGCTCGCCTCGGCCGGCGTCGTGGAGCCGGTCAGCGGCGGGCCGGTGTGGCTGTTCAGCGGCCAGGGCTCCCAGCGGGTCGGGATGGGTGCGGGCCTGTACGAGCGGTTCCCGCTGTTCGCGAGCGCGTTCGACGAGATCTGCGGCCTGCTGGACCCGTACCTGGAACGGCCCTTGCGGGACGTGGTGTTCGAGGGCCCGGCCGAGGTGCTGGACCACACCGCGTACGCGCAGGCGGGACTGTTCGCCGTCGAGGTGAGCCTGGCGCGGCTGCTCACGTCCATGGGGCTGCGGCCGGACGCGGTGATCGGTCACTCGATCGGTGAGATCGCCGCCGCGCACGTCGCCGGGGTCATGGACCTGGAGAACGCCGCACGGCTCGTGGGGTCGCGGGCGAAGCTGATGGGCGCGTTGCCCGAGGGCGGCGCGATGGTCGCCGTCCAGGCCGACGCCGACGAGCTCGAACTGCCCGAAGGCGTGAGCGTCGCGGCACTGAACACACCGGGCAGCGTCGTGGTCTCCGGCCCGGCCGACCTGGTCGAGCGGGTCCAGGCCGAGTGGAAGGAACGGGGCCGCAAGACCAAACGCTTGTCGGTCAGCCACGCTTTCCACTCGGCGCTGATGGAGCCGATGCTGGAGGAGTTCGCGGCCGCCATCGGCGAGCTGTCCTTCACCGAGCCGTCGATCCCGCTGGTCAGCAACCTGAGCGGCGAGCCGGCGGGTCAAGAGATCACCAAGCCCGGCTACTGGGTGCGGCAGGTACGCGAGCCGGTGCGGTTCCACCCCGCCGTGTCGGCCATCGCCGATCGCGCGGGGGTCTTCGTGGAGCTGGGACCGGACCCGGTCCTGGCCACGGCGGTCCAGCAGACCGCGGACGACGCCAGGGCGCTGACCGTACTCAACGCGAAGCGGCCCGACGCGATCGCGCTCGGCGCGGCCCTCGGCGAGCTGCACGCCGGCGGGGTGGACGTGGACTGGACCCCGTGGTTCCCCGCCGACCCGCCGCCCCGCATCGTCGACCTGCCCACCTACCCCTTCCAGCGCCGGACCTACTGGCTGGCCGCCGGGCAGGGACGGGCCGGGGACGCCACCGGCCTCGGCCTGGACGCGGCCGGGCACCCGCTCCTCGGCGCGGCGATACGGCTCGCGGACGGCGACACGCACGTCCTGACCGGCCGGCTCCCGGGCGCCGACAGCGGAAGCTGGCTCGCCGAACACCGCATCCTCGGCACCGTCCTCCTGCCGGGCACCGCCCTGGTCGAATGGGCGCTCCGCGCGGCCGACGAGGTGAGCTGCGCGGGCGTGGAGGAGCTGACCCTGCAGGCGCCGGTGGTGCTCCCAGCGTCGGGCAGCCTCCCGATCCAGATCGTGGTGAGCCCGGCCGAGGAGGACGGCCGCCGGCAGGTACGGATCTTCTCCCGCCCCGAGGCCGACTGGGTCTGCCACGCCGAGGGCCTGCTGACGCCGGAGCCCGCCGGAACGGCGGAGGCGCTCGGCGGCCAGTGGCCCCCGGCGAGCGCCGAGCCGCTCGCCGTGGACGGGTTCTACGAGCGCGTCGCGGACGCCGGCTACGAGTACGGGCCCGCGTTCCAGGGCATGCGCGCGGCCTGGCGCGACGGCGACGACCTGCTGGCCGAGATCGTCCTGCCCGAGACGGCGGACTCGGCCGGATTCGGCCTCCACCCGGCACTGCTCGACGCCGCGCTGCACCCGGCGCTGCTGGCGGCCAGGCCGGATGACGACCGCACCTACGTGCCCTTCGCCTGGAACGGGGTCGCGCTCTGGGCCAGGGAGGCCGGCGGCGTACGGGTCCGGCTGTCTCCCGCCGAGGGGGACGGGCTCCGGGTGACGGTGACCGACGCCGCCGGGTCGCCCGTGCTCGGCGTCGAGCAGCTCGCGATGCGGCCCGTCGACCCGAGGCAGTTCCGCACCCGCGGCGTCGACGGCCTGTACGCGGTCGAGTGGCTGCCGGCCCCCGAAACGGACGCCGCCTCGGCGGAGGAGTTCGCGATCGCCGAGGCCGCGACGGCGGACGAGGCCTTGCGGTCCGTACGGGACTGGCTGGCCGACGACGAGGCCGGCGACCGGCGGCTCGCGGTCGTCACCCGGGGCGCGGTGGGGGAGTCTCCCGATCCGGACGCGGCGGCGGTCTGGGGCCTGGTGCGCTCCGCGCAGCTGGAGAACCCCGACCGGTTCGTCCTGGTCGACCTCGACGAAGGCGCGGAGGCCGGTCCGGCGCTCGCCGCCGGTGAACCGCAGGTGGCCGTGCGCGACGGCCGCGTGCTGATGCCGCGTCTCGTACGCGCCGGCACGCCGAGTGAGCTGACCGGCCCGGCCGGGGAACGGGCGTGGCGGCTGGTCGCGGAGAACGTCTCGACGCTGGAGGACGTGTCGGTCGCGGCCTGCCCCGAGGTGCTGGAGCCGCTGGAGACCGGTCAGGTACGCGTCGCGGTCCATGCGGCCGGCATCAACTTCCGGGACGTGCTCATCGGGCTGGGCATGATCCCGAACCTCGGCGGCATCGGCGGAGAAGGCGCCGGACTTGTCCTGGAGACCGGTCCCGGCGTCACCGGCATGGCGCCCGGCGACCGGGTCATGGGCCTGTTCGGCGGGGCGTTCGGGCCGGTGACGGTCGCCGACGCGCGGAGCCTGGTCACCATGCCGGACGGCTGGGATTTCCGGGAGGCCGCCGGCATCGCGGTGGCGTTCCTGACCGCCTGGTACGGCCTGGTCGACCTGGCCGGGCTGGCGCCGGGCGAGTCGGTGCTGATCCACGCCGCGACCGGCGGCGTCGGCCGGGCGGCGGTGCAGATCGCCCGGCATCTGGGGGCGGAGGTGTACGCGACCGCCGGGCCCGCCAAGCACACGCTGCTGGAGGAGATGGGGATCGACGATGCCCATCGCGCCTCCTCCCGCGACCTGGACTTCGAGGAGAAGATCCGTACGGCCACCGGCGGCCGGGGCGTGGACGTGGTGCTCAACAGCCTGGCCGGCGAGTTCACCGACGCGTCCCTGCGCCTGCTGGCCGAGGGCGGGCGGTTCCTGGAGATGGGCAAGACCGACATCCGTGAGGTGTCCGAGGTCTGGTACCGGGCCTACGACCTGGTGACCGACGCGTCGCCCGAGCGGATCGCGTCGATGCTGGCCGAGCTGCGGGAGCTGTTCGTGTCCGGCGGCCTGCGGCCGTTGCCGGTGCAGGCGTGGCCGCTGGGGCGGGCACGTGAGGCGTTCCGGTTCATGAGCCAGGCCCGGCACACCGGCAAGCTCGTGCTGGACGTCCCCGCCGCGATCGACCCCGAGGGCACCGTACTGATCACCGGTGGCACCGGCACGCTGGGCGCGCTGGCGGCCGAGCACCTCGTACGGACCTGGGGCGTCCGGCATCTGGTGCTGGTCAGCCGCCGCGGGCCCGACGCGCCCGGCGCGGCCGAGCTGGCCGCCCGCCTGCCCGCGGAGGTCACGATCGTGGCGGCCGACGTCGGCGATCCGGCGGAGGCGCGCGACCTGGTCGCCGGGATCGACCCGGCGCACCCGCTGACCGGCGTGGTCCACGCCGCGGGAATCGTCGACGACGGCCTGGTCACCGCGCTGACCCCCGAGCAGATGGCCGACGTCTGGCGGGTCAAGGCCGGCGGAGCCGCCAACCTCGACGCCGCGACGGCCGGCCTGCGGCTGAGCTTCTTCATGGTGTTCTCTTCGGCGGCGGCCACGTCGGGCAGCCCCGGCCAGGCCAACTACGGCGCCGCCAACGCGTACTGCGACGCCCTGATGACCCGGCGCCGCGCCGCCGGCAGGCCGGGCCTGTCGATCGGCTGGGGCCTGTGGGAGTCGGCCAGCGGCATCACCGGCGAACTCAGCGACACCGACCTGCACCGCATGAGCAGCAGCGGGATCATCCCGCTCGGCGACGAGCAGGGCCTGGCGCTGCTGGACGGCGCGTACGAGCACGGCAGGCCGCACCTCGTCGCGATCAACCTGGACGTGGCGAGCCGGCCCGCCGACACCCTGCCGCCCCTGCTGCGCGCCCTGGGCTCGGACGGCGGCGCCCGCCGGGCCGTCCAGAACGGGCACCGGGGGATCGACTGGGCCGGGCAGCTCGCCGGGCTGTCCTCCGACGACCAGCTCTCCCTGCTGCTCGGTCTCGTACGGACGAACGCGGCGGCCGTGCTCGGGCACGCCGATCCGGACGCGCTGCGCGCCGACACCCAGCTCAAGGACCTGGGCTTCGACTCGCTGACCGCCGTCGAGCTGCGCAACCGGCTGGCGGCGGCCACCGGGCTGCGCCTGCCCGCCGCCCTCGCCTTCACCTATCCGTCTCCGGCGGCCATCGCCGGTCATCTGCGCGAGCGGCTGGTCCCGGCCGAGGCGGATCCGTCGGCCCCCGTCTTCGGCGAGGTGGACAAGCTGGAGGCGGTGATCGACCGGTTCGGCCCCGAGGGGGACACGCGCAACCGGCTGGCCAAGCGCCTGGAGGCCCTGCTGTGGAAGCTGGGCGACTCCGGCGGCGACGTCGACGACGACGCGCTGGAGTCGGCGTCCGACGACGAGATGTTCGAGCTCATCGACCGGGAACTCGGATCTTCCACGGGGAGTGAGGACTGATGTCCACCACGGAGGAAAAGCTCCGCCAGTACCTGAAGCGGGTCACCGCCGACCTCGGCCGTACGCGGCAGCGCCTGCGCGAGGTGGAGGACCGGGCACGGGAGCCCCTCGCCGTGGTGAGCATGGCCTGCCGTCTCCCCGGCGGCGTGAGCTCTCCCGCGGACCTGTGGGAGCTGGTGGCCTCGGGACGGGACGCGATCGGCGACTTCCCGGCCGACCGCGGCTGGGACCTGGACGGCCTCTACCACCCGGACCCCGGCAACCCCGGCACCACCTACGTACGGAACGGGGGCTTCCTGGAGGACGCCGCGGGGTTCGACGCCGCGTTCTTCGGGATCAGCCCCCGTGAGGCCCTGGCCGCGGAACCGCAGCAGCGCGTGCTGCTGGAGACCGCCTGGGAACTGCTCGAAGGGGCCCGGATCGACCCGCACTCGATGCGGGGGACGAGCGTGGGCGTCTTCGCCGGCATCTCCAGCCAGGACTATCACACCGGGTCCGGCACGCCCGACGAGATCGAGGGCTACATCGCCACCGGCAGCCTCGCCAGCGTCATCTCGGGCCGGGTCGCGTACACCCTCGGCCTGGAGGGCCCCGCCGTGACGGTCGACACGGCGTGCTCGTCGTCGCTGGTCGCGATGCATCTGGCCTGCGACGCGCTGCGCCGGGGCGACTGTGATCTGGCCATGGCGGGCGGCGTCACCATCCTGGCGACGCCGACCGCGTTCGTCGACTTCTCTCGTCAGCGGGGCCTGGCCCCGGACGGCCGCTGCAAGGCCTTCGCCGCGGCGGCGAACGGCACCGGCTTCTCCGAGGGCGTCGGCCTGGTGCTGCTGGAGCGTCTGTCGGACGCGCGCCGCAACGGCCACCGGGTGCTGGCGGTCGTACGGGGTTCGGCGGTCAACCAGGACGGCGCCAGCAACGGGCTCACCGCCCCCAACGACGCCGCCCAGGAGCGGGTGATCCGCCGGGCCCTGGAGGACGCCCGCCTCACGTCCTCCGAGGTGGACGCGGTGGAGGCGCACGGCACGGGAACGACGCTGGGCGACCCGATCGAGGCGCAGGCGCTGCTGGCGACGTACGGCGCGGACCGTCCCGCCGACCGGCCGCTGTGGCTGGGGTCGGTCAAGTCCAATATCGGGCACACCCAGGCGGCCGCGGGTGTCGCCGGGGTGATCAAGATGGTGATGGCGATGCGGAACGGCGTCCTGCCGGCCACGCTGCACATCGACGAGCCCTCGGAGCACGTGGACTGGGAGACCAGCGGCCTGCGGCTGCTGACGGAGGGCCGGGAGTGGCCGCGGGCCGGCCGCCCGCGCCGGGCGGGGGTGTCGTCCTTCGGCATCTCCGGTACGAACGCGCACCTGGTCCTGGAAGAGGTCCCCGAGACGGAGCCGGAGCCGGTCGACGGCGCCGGCGGAGTGCTGCCGTGGGTGGTGTCGGCCCGCAGCGGCGCCGCGTTGCGGGCGCAGGCCGGTCGCCTGCGGGAGCTGGTGGCCGCCTCGCCCGCCGAGGTGGGCTGGTCGCTGCTGCGGAGCCGGTCGGCGTTCGAGCACCGTGCGGTGGTCGTGGGCGACGACCGGGCGGCGGCCCTGGAGGCGCTCGCGCGGGGCGTGGCGCATCCGGACGTCGTGACGGGCGTGGCCGGACAGATCGGCCCCGGCCCGGTGTTGGTGTTCCCCGGCCAGGGTTCGCAGTGGGCCGGGATGGGCGCCCGCCTGCTGGAGGAGTCGCCGGTGTTCGCGGCGCGGATGGCCGAGTGCGAGAAGGCTCTGGCGCCGCATGTGGACTGGTCGCTGGACGAGGTGGTCCGCGGGGATGGTTCGGAGCTGTCGCGGGTGGATG
>NZ_JAUEQY010000028.1 GCF_030406325.1 Actinomadura sp. DC4
GCCGCACCCACCCCTCAAGCGCAGCCCGCTCCTCATCGGTCAATAACAACTCGGCCTTCGGCCGCCCTGTACGCGCCACCCACCGAGCCTACACATATAAACAGAAATTAAGACTCAGGACACTAGCTTCTCCGTATGAAGAAGTCTCTGGAGACGCTGGGCGGTCTCCTCATCGTCGGCGGCCTCGCCGGGTTCGTGCACCACCTGTTCGGCTGGGCGCCCTTCGGCTTCGTCGCCCGCATCGCGCGGGCGACGCCGCTCGTCCGTGACCACGAGTACGTGACGTACGCCGTCCTCATCGTGCTCGGCCTCGGGCTGCTGCTCGTCCCCGGCGACGAGGACGACGAAGACGGCGAGGACGACGACGAGGAGGGGAGCTGAGCCCTGCCGTCCGCCTCCCCGTGCACCCGGCGAGTCGGCCCGTCTTTGGGGAGCCGAAATGGGGCTGATGGTCTAGCCTTCCACCGGTATGTCCAGCTAAGAAGGGGTGTCGATGACCAGGTTCGCGCCACTCGCCCGGTTGCCGCGCCCCGCCCGCTGGCTGGTCCGGGTCCTGATCGTGCTGCTGGTGCTCGTCCTGGTCCTGACGCTGTACGTGCGGTGGACGATCCACCGCTCCTATCCGCAGACGAGCGGACGGGTCACCCTCACGGGGCTGAGCAAGGACGTCATGGTCTACCGCGACAAGTGGGGCGTCCCGCAGATCTACGCCGACGGCACCGACGACCTGATGCGCGCCCAGGGCTACGTGCACGCCCAGGACCGGTTCTGGGAGATGGACTTCCGGCGGCACGTCACAGCGGGACGGCTGTCGGAGCTGTTCGGCAGCACGACGCTCGACACTGACAAGGTCGTACGGACGATGGGCTGGCGCCGGGTGGCCCAGCAGGAGCTGCCCCTGCTGCGCCCCGACACGCGGCGCTACCTGGAGGCGTACGCGCAGGGCGTCAACGCCTGGCTGCGCACGCACGAGAACACCGCGACGCAGAGCCTGGAGTACTCCGTGCTCGGCCTGCAGAACAGCGGCTACCACCCCGAGCCCTGGACGCCGGTGGACTCCCTCGCCTGGCTCAAGGCGATGGCCTGGGACCTGCGCAGCAACATGGACGACGAGCTCGGCCGCGCGCTGGCCGCCACCAAGGTGCCGCGGTCCCAGGTCGACGAGCTCTACCCCGCCTACCCGTACGACCGGAACCCGGTCATCGTCGACGGCGGCAAGGACGCGCGCGGCGGCCCGGTGACCGAGCCCCGCGCGCGTACGCTGCCTCCCGCGCTGGAGAAGGTCTCCGCCGCGATCAACGCGATGCCGACGATGCTCGGCAACGGCGCGCCCGGCCTCGGATCCAACTCCTGGGTGGTCGCCGGCAGCCGCACGAGCACCGGCAAGCCGCTGCTCGCCAACGACCCGCATCTCGCGCCGGCCATGCCCTCGCTGTGGTACCAGGCCGGCCTGCACTGCCGGCAGGTCGGCACGGCCTGCCCGTTCGACGTCAGCGGGTTCACCTTCTCCGGCGTGCCCGGCGTCGTGATCGGGCACAACCAGCGGGTCGCCTGGGGCTTCACCAACCTCGGCCCCGACGTCAGCGACCTGTACCTGGAGCGGGTCTCCGGCGGGACGTACGAGTACAAGGGCAGGAAAGAGCCGCTCCAGACGCGGACCGAGCAGATCAAGGTGGCCGGCGCCAAGACGGTGACCATCACCGTGCGCGCGACCCGGCACGGTCCGCTGCTGTCCGACGCGATGGACGAGGCGCGCGACGCGGGCAACGGGCTCGCGGTCGCGCTCCGCTGGACCGCGCTGGACCCCGGCCGTACGGCGGACGCGATCGGGCTGTTGAACACCGCGCAGAACTGGAACCAGTTCCGTACCGCCGCCGCGTCGTTCGAGGTGCCGGCCCAGAACCTCGTCTACGCCGACGTCGACGGCAACATCGGCTACCAGGCCCCCGGCCGCATCCCGGTCCGTACGAAGGGCGACGGGACCTGGCCCGCCGAGGGCTGGACCGGTGAGCAGGAGTGGAAGGGCTATCTCCCCTTCGACCGCCTGCCCGCCGCGTACAACCCGAAGAAGGGCTACATCGCCACCGCCAACAACGCCGCGACCGGGCCCGGCTACCCGGACCTGCTCACCAAGGACTGGTCCTACGGCTACCGCGCGGCGCGCATCGCCCAGCTCATCGAGCAGACGCCGAAGATGGACGCCGCCGGGATGGCGCGCATCCAGATGGATGACCGCAACGGGTTCGCGCCGACGCTGGTGCCGCACCTGCTGCGCGTCGGCTCGGGACCGGCGGCGGGACTGCTGCGCGGCTGGGACTTCACCCAGGGCGCGGACTCCGCGCCCGCGGCGTACTACAACGCGGTCTACCGGCACCTGCTGCTGCGGACCTTCAACGACGAACTGCCGGACGGCGCCCGCCCCGACGGCGGCGACCGGTGGTTCGAGGTGCTGCGGAACCTGCTGGACAAGCCGGACGACGCGTGGTGGGACAACGTGCGCACACCGGGCGTGAAGGAGACCCGCGACGACGTCCTGCGCCAGGCGATGAAGGACGCCGACACCGAGCTGCGCAAGAGGCTCGGCGGCGACCCGGCGAAGTGGAAGTGGGGCGACCTGCACCGGCTGAGGCTGACCAACCAGACCTTCGGCGACTCCGGGATCGGCCCGATCGAGTGGCTCTTCAACCGCGGGCCGATCAGGCTCGCGGGCGGCGACTCACTCGTGGACGCCACCGGCTCGAACGCCCAGACCGGCTACGGCGTCGACTGGGTGCCCTCGATGCGCATGATCGTCGATCTCGCCGACCTGGACCGGTCGCGGTGGGTCAACCTCACCGGCGCGTCGGGCCACGCGTTCGACGCGCACTACTGGGACCAGGCGAAACTCTGGGCGCGCGGCGAGAGCATCCCGATGCGCGCCACGCCCGGGACGATCCGCCGGGAGGCGCGTCACACCCTCACCCTGACCCCCTGATCGCGCGCGGTATCGCACCCGGAGTGAGGAAAAGAACACGGTCCGGCGTCGGACTGACGTTATCCTGCCGCAGGGGGAGCGGGGGTGTGTCATCACTGATCTGGGGGGATCGGGGGAGCCGGGGCCGCTGTTGCGGTGGCTTCCGTTCGTGGCGATGGGCATCGTCGGGCTGAGCGATCTGCTGGCCGGTCCGGAGCTGAGGTTCCGGCCGTTGCTCGCGCTCGGGCCGGCGTTCGCCGCGCTGTGGTGCGGCATGCGCCGGACCGCGCTCGTGGGCATCGCGGCCGTCAGTCTCGGCGTGCTGCTGAGCTCTTATCACCACGCGCTCGGCAAACGGCAGAACACCCTGATGCTCGCCATGATGGCGGGCATCACGGTGGCGAGCGTGTTCGCCAGCTCCGGGCGGCAGAAGCGCGAGCGCCTGCTGGCGGAGGTGCGGTCGGTCGCAGAGGTGGCCCAGCGGGTGCTGCTGCGCCCGGTGCCGCGCCGCGTGGGCCCGGTGCACGTGGCGGTCAGCTACACCTCGGCGACGGCCGAGGCGCGCATCGGCGGCGACCTGTACGAGGTCGCGTCCACACGGTCCGGCGTGCGGGTGATCGTCGGCGACGTCCAGGGCAAGGGTCTGGAGGCGGTCGAGACGGCGGCGGCCGTGCTCGGCGCGTTCCGTGAGGCCGCCTACGACGAGGCCGACCTGACCGGCGTCGTGGCGCGGATCGAGACCGCACTGAGCCGCCGGCTGTCGGGGGAGAAGTTCGTCACCGCGGTCCTGGCCGAGTTCGACGACGGCGACACCGTGACGCTGCTCAACTGCGGGCATCCTTCGCCGCTGCTGCTGAGCCGCGGCGGCGTGGGCGTCTTCGCCGAGCCGGAGGACGTCGCGCCGCCGCTCGGCCTGACCGAGCTGGTCGACATCCGGCCGTGCCCGTACACCGTCGGGTTCGCGCCCGGCGACCGGATGCTGATCTACACCGACGGGGTGGTCGAGGCCCGCGACGGCGAGGGCCGGTTCTATCCTCTCGCCGACCGCTGCGGTTTGCTCAAGGTGCCCGACCCCGAACGGGCCCTGGAGGAGCTGCGCACCGACGTGCTGCATCACGTGGGCGGGCGGATCACCGACGACGCGGCGATGCTGCTGGTGCGCCGCCGCTGAGCCCCTGGGGCTCGTGTTGACGGTGATGTCTCCTGGAGGGAAGTGCGGTCCACCCGCCCCGCTACTCCTCACGCTTGGCAAAGAGCCCACTACTAAGAGTAGTGGGCTACTGAAAGTAAATCGACGCAGGTCACGGGGGCAGCGAAGCGACGTGCTCCGGGTCCGCCGTGCCATTCGAAGGAGCGGAAATGTCGGCGAGAACACTCGACCGCCTGATCCGGGAGGGACCGGCGATGACGCGATGTCGCCCTCCCACGCGCGCGCCGCAGACCAGACCGCCGGCCGCGCGCCGGCCGGAGATTCCGGCGTTACCGCCGGGGGCGCGTCCGGGTGACCGGACGGGGGGCGCCCCCGCGCGGACGCCGATCCGCCTGCGGGGCCGGTGCGGGGGTGCCGCATGATCTCCACTCTGCGGCAGTTCAGATCCTTCGGCCGGCCGGCCCAGATCCTGTTCATCAACGAGATCGGCGTGACGATCGCCCTTCTCATGCTCGCGCCCTACCTCGCCGACCACCTGGTGCACGGCATCGGGGTGGCGGTGTGGCTGGTCGGCATCGTGATGAGCCTGCGGCACTTCAGCGAGGGGCTCTTCGTCATCGGGGGCACGCTCGCCGACCGCATCGGGTACAAACCGATGATCATCGCGGGGTGCCTGCTCAAGTCCGGCGGCTGCGCGATGTTCGCGGCGTTCACCAGCCTGCCGTGGCTGATCGCCGCCTCGGTGATCACGGGGATCTCCAGCGCGCTGTTCATCCCCGCGAACCGCGCCTACCTCGCGCACGAGGAGAGCGAGCGGATCGTGGATGCGTTCGCGGTCTTCAGCGTCTGCCGGCGGCTGGGGGTCCTGCTCGGACCGCTCCTCGGCATCCCGCTCGTCCACTTCGGGTTCCGCATGGTGAGCCTGACCTCGGTCGCGATCCTGCTCGCACTCGCCGTTGCGCAGTGGCGTCTCCTGCCCGCCATCACGGGCCCGGAGACGGGGTCGTCCCGGCCCATCTGGGCGGACTGGCGCGAGGCGCTGAGCAACCGTCCGTTCCTGGCCTTCGCGGCGACGATGTTCGCGTCGTACGCGCTGCACTTCCAGATCACGTTCGGCCTGCCGCTGGAGATCCGGCGCATCTCCGGCGGGCACGCGGGGATGACGGCCCTGTTCGTGATCTCGGCCGTCCTCGGCCTGGCGCTCCAGGTACGCCTGATCACCTGGTGTGAGAAGTTCTGGACGCCCGGTCAGGCCATGGTCCGCGGGCTGATCGTCATGAGCCTGGCGTTCATCCCGCTGATGCTGCCGCCGCTGCACGGCTCGACCGTCATCCGGCTGCTCCCGATCCTGGTGTGCGCGGCGGCGCTGAGCATCGGATCGATGATGCTGCACCCGTTCGAGATGGCCACGATCGCCAATCTCTCCGAGGGCCGGGTCATCGGGACGTACTACAGCGTCAACAACCTGCTGTCCGGTTTCGGCGGGGTCTTCGGCAACCTCGTCAGCGCCGCCGCGATCAGCCTGTCGCACAGCACGGGCATCGCGAGCCTGCCGTGGCTGGTCCTGCTGCTGCTCGGTCTGTCCTCCGCGGCCTGCCTGCGGCTCGTGGACCGCGGCGGCCGGCTGACGCCGGGCCGCCTGCGGCCACCGCAGGAGGCCGTCGCGGCTCCGTGAGCGAGCGCGCCGCGCGGGGTACGCCCGCGCGGCGCGCGGTCAGCCGTCCACCGCGAACGGAGCGCCGTGCCCGGGGATGATGAGGCTGGGCCGCAGCGCCAGCAGACGCTCGCGCGACGCGCGCAGCGCGGTCGGGTCCTCGGCGAGCGGGTCCTCCTCGGGGCCGTCGGCGTGCCACCACAGGTGGGTGGCGGCGACCAGGCCGTCGGCGGTCTCGACGAGCGTGGCGATGTCCTGCGCGGTGTGGCCCGGCGCCTTCATGAGGCGCACCGACGGCGAGAGTTCGAAGCCCTCGGCGTCGCGGCTGTCCCATCGGTCGCCGGAGTAGATCGCCCAGTGGTCGTGGAACCGCGCCGCCGGGAACAGCGCGGCGTTGAGCGTGTGGTCCGGATGGTGGTGGGAGAACACCACGTCGGTGACGTCCTCGACGCCGAAGCCGAGTTCGGCGACCGGGTCCAGGATCAGCCGCCGGTCGGCCACCATGCCCGGGTCGACGACGGCGACCAGGTCGCCGTCCTGGATCAGCGTCACCGTGCCCGCGACGCGGTCACCCGCATAACCGCAGGTCAGAATGTGGACAGTTGCCGTCATGGCGCCCCCAGAGAACGGAAAACCCGCGGGGGTGATCCCCCGCGGGTTCCATTGTGCGGCCGGTGAGGTCAGCTCGGCGTCGGCGCGGTGGAGGACGGCGTGCCGGCGGCCGGCGGCGTCGTGGCGCCGCCCGTCGCGACGGTCATCACGGCCTTCTTGAGCGCGCCGCCCTTGACCCAGGTCTTCCAGGGCATCTGGTAGTAGCCCCAGCCGTTGTTCCACTCCAGCTTCCGCGAGGTCCCGCTGATGTTGATGACGTCGCCACGCTGGCTGATCTTGTAGAACCATGCCGCCCCGGCGACGGTCTGCCGGACGCAGCCGTGGCTGCAGTTGCGGTGGCCGAGGCATTCGTACTCGCCCGGGCTCTGGTGGAGGTACTCACCGCTGTTGCTGATCTGTACGTCCTTGAGCACCAGCTCGTGGTAGTAACCGGGCTCGTCCTTCTTGATGTTGGGCGAGGTCATCCAGACCTCGGCGAGCTTGCCCATCGCGAGGTGGACGCCGCTGGTCGTACGGAAGTCGTTGCCGTGCGAGTCGGCGCCGCCCATGCCGCCGCTGACCGGGATCGTCTTGGCGAGCTTGCCGTCGATGTAGACCCTGCTCTTGTCGCTCTTGAGGCTGACCTTGGCGATGTGCGAGGCGCCGATCTTGAACGTCCGGCTGTAGTCCTTGGTGCCGTACACCTTGGACGAGGCGCGGACCCCCGCCATGTGGGCGACCAAGGCCACCGACGTGTGCGCCGGCCAGTACGACTTGGTGCGGAAGATGACCTGCTGGGAGGTGATCCAGCGCCAGGCGCCCTCCACCGGCTTGGTGGACCGCACCTCCAGGGCCTTCTCGACCGCGCCCTTGTTGGAGACGGGGCTGTCGAAGTTCACCGTGATCGGCATGCCGATGCCGACCGTCTCGCGCGCCGACGGGGTCACGTCGCTGACCCGGATCGTCGAGGACGCCTTCATCGTGGTGAAGGTGCTCGTCGAGGTGGTGACCTTGCCGCCGCTGTTCTTCGCGGTCGCCGTCACCGTGTAGCTGGTGCCCGGCTTCAGCGTCCATTTGGTCTGCCAGGTCTTCTTGTCCGGCGACAGCGTGCCGTCGACCGTACGGCCACCGCCCTTGACGGTCACCTGGTCGAGCGTGCCGCCGGCCGCGGCCACCTGCACGCCCTTGTCGGGGCGTACCTTCTTGACCCCGTTCGCGGGGGTGATCGTCGCGGCGGCGTCGGGAGCCTTGGCCGCCGACTGACTGGCCGCGCTACCGCTGGAAGAGCAGGCCGCGACCGAGGCGAGCAGCATCCCGGCCACCACGGGAGCGACCCAACGACCTGATCGTGTGATATTCATCCTGCGCTGCACCCCTGTGACCCCACTCTGCTGCAGACCATGCCAACTCAACACAGAGAACCTTCGAGCCGTACATGGGATCGACCCCGCACAATCCGGGCATCATACTATCGATCACCGCAACGCTACGCTGGCGTTTCCCACGGTCCCCACATGATTGATCACGCCCCGATGGTTATCACCCGTTACCGTGCGACCGCCCTCGCTCTCCTGGCTCTCATTCCGGCGTGCGGATCAGCGGCCGGTTCCGGATCCGAGTGCTCGCTCGTCGGCGGCCGGACCGGCGTGGGGCTGGAGGTACGGCCGCCGCTCGCCGCCGGCGTCGCCCGCGCCTCGATGAGGATCTGTCGCGGCGACGCCTGCCGTACGTCCGCGGTCCGGCTCGACCCGTCCACCACGACGCGGCCCGGCGGCTGTTCGGGCGGCACGTGCTCGGGCACGGCGGTGCGGACCGGCGGCGTGCAGGGGTTCGTCGACGTCCCCGGCCTGCCGAAGGCCCCGGTGACGGTGACCGTCGTGCTGCGCGACGCCTCCGGCGGCCGCGTCCTGGACCGTACGCTGACGGTCACGCCGAAGGGCGTCTTCCCGAACGGCCCGCGCTGCGGCGAGGCGGGCCGCCAGACGGGCGTCGTCGCCGCCGGAGGACGGCTGACCGAGCGCCGCTGAGCCCTCAGGCGCCGGCGCGCAGCTCCGCGATCGTGCGCCAGACCGAGATCTGCTCCGGGTCGGTGCGGATCTCGATGACGGCGGGCCGGTCCTGGGCGAGCGCCTCGCGCAGGACGGCCGGGAACTCGGCGTCGGCGGTGACCAGCGCGCCGTACGCGCCGAAGGAGGCCGCGAGCGCGACGAGGTCGGGGTTGCCCAGGTCGGTGCCGATCGTACGGGAGGGATAGCGCCGCTCCTGGTGCATGCGGATCGTGCCGTACATGTTGTTGTTGAAGACGAGTACGACGATGGGCAGCCGGAGCCGTACGGCGGTCTCCAGCTCCTGCACGGTCATCAGGAAGCCGCCGTCGCCGGACAGCGCGACCACGGGGCGGTCCGGGTGCGCGAGCTTGGCGCCGATCGCCGCGGGCAGGCCGTACCCCATGGCGCCGGACGCCGCGCCGACGTAGGTGCGGGGAAGGCGGAAGGGGAAGAACGCGTGCAGCCAGCCGGAGAAGTTGCCGGCGTCGTTGGTGAGCACGGCGTCGTCGGGCAGCCCCTCGCGCAGCATCCGGATGATCTGCCGGTTGTCCACGCGGTCGGTGTGCTCCTCAGGAGGCACCGACATGGCCTCCTCGCAGGCCGTACGGCGCTCGCGCGCCCATGCGGACGCCTCGCGGAGCGGCGGGCCGGCGGCGAGCAGCGCGTCCAGGGCCTCGGTGAGGTCGGAGACCACGCCGAGCTCGACCGGGTGCGACTTGCCGATCATCGAGGGCTCGATGTCGACCTGGGCGATCCGATGGCCGGGCGTGATCGCGGTGTAGCGCTGTGAGGTGATCTCGCCGAGCCGGGTGCCGAACGCGAGCAGGACGTCGGCCTCGCGTACGGTCGCCACGATCTCCGGGTGCGCGCTGAGCTGCAGGTGCCCGGCGTAGAGCGGATGGTCGTTCGGGAACACGTCGTGCCGCCGCCACGCGGCGACGACCGGCACGCCCCAGCGTTCGGCGAAATCCACGAGCCGGGCCTCCGCGCCGCTGAGCCGCACCCCGGCGCCCGCGATGATCAGCGGCCGCTCGGCGTCGGCGAGCAGGCCGTGGAGGTCCTGGACCTCGGCCGCCGAGGGCCGTGGACGGGGGACGCGCACGGGCCGGGCGGGCGGCACGTCGACCTCGCCGGCGAAGACGTCCTCGGGGAGTGAGAGCACGACGGGGCCGGGCCGCCCGGAGACGGCCAGGCTCAGCGCCCGCGCGATCGTCTCGGGCATGCGCCGCGGGTCGGCCTCCTCGACGGCGTGCTTGGCGACGGGCCGCAGGAAGTCGGCGAGTGCGGCCTCCTGGAACGCCTCCCGGCCGCGGTGGCGGGAGTGGACCTGGCCGGCGAGGACGAGCATCGGCGTGGAGTTCTCCCGCGCGGTGTGCACACCGATCGACAGGTTGGCCGCGCCGACCGCCCGGCCGCCGAGGACGACGGCGATCTCACCGCTCGCGGCGGCGTACGCCTCGGCCGCGAACGCCGCGCCGCCCTCCTGCCGTGCCGGGACGAACGCGATCCCGGGCTCGTCGAGCAGAGCGTCCATGAACATCGTGAAGCTCTCCGACGGAACCCCGAACACGCGGCGCACACCGTGGTGGCGCAGACTGCCGACGAGATTCGCCGCGACGGTCGTCCCCATGAGATCGCATCCTCTCCCGAGCCGTGTCACCCATGACTACCACTCGCACGGGCGAGGAGACGGCCACCGATCTCGGCGACGTCCTCGGGGCTCCAGGCGAGTGCGGGGCCGGCGACGGTGATCTCCGCCATCGCGACGCCGGGGACGGCGGTGTCCTTCCATCCCGCGGCGAACCACACCTTCTCCTCCTCGGCGAGCGCCAGCGCCGCGTCGTCGAGGGCCCGCGCCGGGCGCGGCAGCAGGAGGCGGAACTGATGGGTGTGCGGCGGGCCGGGATGCACGCGCGCGCCCGGAAGCGCGGCGAGGGCGGCGGCGATCGTCCGCGCGTGCCGTACGTAGCCCGGGAGGAGCGGGAGCTCGCGGTCGAGGCCGGCGAGGGCGGCCAGCGCGGCCGGCCACTGCTGGAACAGCGTGCCGCCGTAGCGGTGCCGCCAGACGCGCGCGTACGCGGCGAGCGCGCCGGAGCCCGCGAGCGCGGCGCCGCTGATGCCGCGCATCGTCTTGTAGAAGGAGACGTAGACGCTGTCGGCGAGGGCGGCGACCTCGCTCAGGGAGTGCCCCAGGTAGGGCGTCGACTCCCAGATCCGCGCGCCGTCGAAGTGCACGCGGGCGCCGATGGCGCGCGCCGCGCCGGACACGGCGACGAGCTCGTCCCAGGAGGGCAGGACGAAACCGGCGTCGCGCAGCGGGAGCTCGATGACGACGGTGCTCACGGGCTCGCCGAGCGCGGTGATCTCGTCGGCGGTGGGGTTGCGGGGCTCGGCGGTCGGCCAGGTGCCGCGCAGCCCGCTCAGGTGCGCGTAGGCGTGCCGTTCGTGCACCTCCTGATGGCCGAGCGGGTGCAGCGCGACCGTACGGCACCCGCCGTGGTCGGCGCCGTAACGCACCGCGACCTGCTGGGCCATCGTCCCGGTGGGGAAGAAGACGGCGGCCTCGGTCCCCAGGAGCCCGGCCACGCGTTCCTCCAGCGTGGTCACCGGGCCGTCGCCGTAGTAGTCGGGCTGGGCGTCGAGGTTCCCGCCCGCCTCGATGCCGGCGAGCCGCTCCCTCATCGTCGCGGGCCGTTCGCCGGACAGGATCCGCCCGCAGGCGCGCATCGCGGCCATCCGCCGCTCCCGAGTGTTGTCAGGCACCGGGAGATCGTCCCAGACGGCCGCGACCGGGTCCCGGCGGTTTCCGCCCGGCTCGAACGGGAACTCAACGGACCCCATCGACCTCGGCTCTGGAGAAGTGATCGTGAAACTCTCACTGGTGTTGTGCCTGCCCCGGGACGCCGAGACCGTACGCGTGACCAGGAACGTGCTGGACGCCTCCCTGGCCGCGCTGGAAGTGACCGCCGACATCCGCGACGACATCGCCCTGGCGCTGGGAGAGGCGTGCGCGAACGTCATCGAGCACGCCGACTCCAGCGACGAGTACGAGGTGCGGGTCCAGCTGACGAACTGGCTCTGCGTCGTCGAGGTCGTCGACACGGGCCGCGGGTTCGACTCGGCCTCCCTGAACCAGTCCAGAGCCGGGGAACCGGCCACGGCCGAACACGGCCGCGGCCTGCAGATCATCGACGCGCTGGCCGAGAACCTGCAGATCACCAGCCGCCCCCTCGAGGGCGCGATGATCAGGTTCGAGAAGCCGCTCCAGACCTCGGTGTCGATCTGACGCGAGTCGTCAGCTCGGGTCGGGGCCGGCGAGGCTCCAGTCGGGGGCGATCACCTCGCGGGTGAGGTCGCGGCCGTGGACCCGCTCGCCGCAGGTGGCGCAGACCGTCGCCGCGTCCAGGGGGTGGTCGTGGTGCAGGACCTTCAGGGGCGGTGACGTCACGGCCCACTTGTCGCCCCACTCCAGCAGCGCCCGCATGACCGGGCCGAGGTCGCGCCCGGCCTCCGTGAGGTGGTAGCCCTCACGGTTCGCCCGCCGCTCCAGCACACCCGCGTCCACCAGGCTCTTCAGCCGGGCGGCGAGCCGGTCGCGCGGCGCGCCCGTGTTGCGGACGATCTGGCTGAACCGGTGGTTGCCGAACATCACCTCGCGGATGGCGAGCAGTGCCCACCGGTCGCCGATGACCTCCAGGGCGGAGGCGACGGAACAGGGGCGTCCGGGAAGCGTGGCCGGGTCGCGCCGTGGACTGGTCATGATCCCCACGATGTCAGCTCACGGTTTTGATTTCAAACCAAAGTCCGGTTATCGTCCCGGCATGACCCCAACGGTTGGATTTTCAAACCGCTCCCGCGTCGCGGCCGCCGTCGTCGTGCTGGCCGTGTTCATGACCAACCTCGACCTGTGGATCGTCAACGTCGCGTTGCCGGCGATGGGATCGAGCTTCTCCCACGGCGGCCACCCCGCGTCGCTGGCCGACCTGTCCTGGGTGCTCAACGCCTACGCGATCACGCTCGCCGCCCTGCTCGTCGTGCTCGGCCGGGCCGGTGACCGGATCGGGCAGCGCCCGGTCTTCATCGCCGGGGTCGTCGTCTTCACCCTCGCGTCGGCGGCGTGCGCCGTCGCGCCGACGCTGTGGGTCCTGGTGCTCGCCCGCGTCGTCCAGGCGGCCGGCGCCGCCGCCCAGCTCCCGACCTCGCTCGCGCTGCTGCTCGCCACCGTGCCCGCCGAACGCCGGACCGGGGCCACCCGCGCCTGGGCCGCGTTCGGCGGTCTCGCCGCGGCGGCCGGCCCGGTGATCGGCGGCCTCCTCGTGGAGGTCGACTGGCGGTGGGTGTTCGTCGTGAACCTGCCGATCGGGGCGGTCGCCGTCGTCGCCGGGCTGGCCGCGCTGCCCGCGCCCGCCGCACGCGAGGCCGGGCCGCTGCCCGACGTGTGGGGCGCCGTGCTCGTCACCGCCGCCGTCGCCGCGCTCACCGGCGCCCTCGTCGAGGCGCCCGACTGGGGATGGACGTCCGGCCGCACCTTCGGACTGCTCGCGCTGGCCCTCGTCGTCGGCGCGTGGTTCGCGTTCCGGTCCGCCCGTCACGCGAGCCCGCTGCTGGAGATCCACCTGCTGCGCCTGCCGAGGTTCGGCGTGGCCGGCGGCGGCACGTTCGTCTTCGGAGTGGCATTCGCGATCATGCTGCTGTCGAACGTGCTGTGGTGCCAGGACGTCTGGCACTGGAGCGCGCTGCGCACCGGTCTCGCTCTCGTGCCCGGCCCCGCGCTGGTGCCGATCGTGACCGTCCTGACCGCGCGAGCGGTGGGCCGCTTCGGCCACGGCCCGCTGGTCGCCTCCGGCGGCGCGCTGTTCGCCGCCGGGATGCTCTGGCGCGTCGTGGAGGTCTCCACCACCCCGGACTATGTACGCGACCTGCTGCCCAGCATGATCCTGGGCGGCATCGGCGTCGGCCTGACCCTCGGCACGCTCATCGCCGCCGGCGTCCAGTCGCTGCCGGCCGCCCGCACCGCCACCGGATCGGCCCTGGTCAACTCCTTCCGGCAGATCTCGGCCACCGTCGGCGTCGCGATCCTCGTCACCATCCTCGGCGCGCGGGTCGACGCCGGGTCGGTCGACGGCTTCCGCCTGGCCTGGGCCCTCGCCGCCGGCCTCAGCCTGCTGACCGCGGCCCTCGGCGGCCTGCTCATGCGGAGCGTCGCCGCGCCGGCCCCGGTCGTGCGGCCGGCGGCGGAGGTGGACGCCTCCTCAGTGTGACTCGCGCCGTACGTCGCTGCCGCTGGAGCCGGTCAGGAAGTCCAGGTCGGCGCCCTTGTCGGCCTGGAGGACGTGGTCGATGTAAAGCCGTTCCCACCCGCGGGCCGGCGCGGCGTGGGCGGTCGCGGCGGCCGGCTCCCGCGCCTCCAGCTCGCCCTCGGGCAGGTCCACGTCGAGCCGCCGGGCCGGCACGTCGAGGATGATCATGTCGCCGGTGCGCACCTTCGCGAGCGGGCCGCCGGCGGCCGACTCCGGGGAGGCGTGCAGGACGACCGTCCCGTACGCGGTGCCGCTCATGCGGGCGTCGCTGATCCGCACCATGTCGCGTACGCCCCGGGCGAGCAGCTTGGCCGGCAGCGGCGTGTTGCCCACCTCCGGCATCCCGGGGTAGCCCTTCGGGCCGCAGCCGCGCAGCACCAGCACGCTGTTCTCGTCCACGTCCAGGTCCGGGTCGTCCAGGGCGGCCCGCAGGTCCTCGATGCTGTCGAACACGACCGCGCGGCCGCGGTGGCGCAGCAGGGACGGCGACGCGGCGGCCGGCTTGATCACCGCGCCGTCGGGGCACAGGTTGCCGCGCAGGACGGCGATGCCCGCCTCCTCCTGCAGCGGGGCCGTACGGCGCCGGATGATCGTCTCGTCGTGGATCTCGGCCTCGGCGAGACGTTCGCCGATCGGCCGCCCGGTCACCGTGAGCGCGGAGCCGTCGAGCAGGTCGGCCACCTCGTTCAGCACCGCCCGCAGGCCGCCCGCGCGGTGGAAGTCCTCCATCAGGTGGGTCCCGGCCGGCTGCAGGTCGACCAGCAGCGGCACCTTCGCGCCGGCCTCGTCGAAGTCCTCCAGGGTCAGCGGCACGCCGACGCGCCCGGCGATCGCCAGCAGGTGCACGACCGCGTTGGTGGAGCCGCCGATCGCGGCCAGCGCCACGATCGCGTTGAGGAACGACCCGCGCGTGAGGACCGTGCTCGGCCGCCGGTCGGCGGCGACCATCTCCAGGATCGTGCGCCCGGCCTCGTGCGCGCGTTCGAGCAGCCGGCTGTCCGGCGCGGGGATGCCCGCCACGCCGGGCAGCGTCATGCCCAGGGCCTCGGCCACGCAGGCCATGGTCGAGGCGGTGCCCATCGTGTTGCAGTGCCCCCGGCTGCGGATCATCGAGGACTCGGCCTCCAGGAACCGCTCCTGCGACAGCGTGCCCGCGCGCACCTCCTCGCTGAGCCGCCACACGTCGGTGCCGCAGCCGAGCGGCACGCCGCGGAAGTGCCCGGTCAGCATCGGCCCTCCCGGGACCACGAGCGCGGGCAGGTCGACCGACGCCGCGGCCATGAGCAGCGCGGGGATCGTCTTGTCGCAGCCGCCGAGCAGGACCACGCCGTCGACCGGGTTGGCGCGGATCATCTCCTCGGCCGCCATCGCCGCGAGGTTGCGGAACAGCATCGCGGTCGGGCGCAGCTGCGTCTCGCCGAGCGAGGGCACCGGCATCTCCAGCGGGATGCCCCCGGCCGCCCAGATCCCCGCCTTGACGCTCGCGGCGACCTCGCCCAGGTGGCTGTTGCACGGCGACAGGTCCGAGGCGGTGTTGGCGATCGCGATGTGCGGCCGCCCGTCGAAGGCGTCCGACGGCAGCCCGCGCCGCATCCAGGCCCGGTGGATGAAGGAGTTCCGGTCGGTGCCCGAATACCAGTCCTGACTGCGGGGTGTCCCGGCCATGAGCCTGCCTCCTCGTTCGCGGCGTCTACCCGCCCATACTGCGACGTCGGCCCGCCACATTGCGACCCGCCCCGTGATCAGGAGAGTCTTTGCCCATGGAAGACCGGGAAGCCCTCAGCACCGCCTACCGCGACATCGTCGCCGCCGTCCGCGACATCGGCGCCGAGGAGGAATGGCTGCCGACCGGCTGCGCGGGCTGGTCCGTACGCGATCTGATCTTCCACCTGCGCGGCGACGCGCAGCGGGCGCTCGTGGCCCTCGCCAGCCCGGCCGGCACGGCACCCGACACCGACGCGGTCTCGTACTGGACGCACTGGCGGCCGGACACCGAGGGCGCGGCCCTCAACCGGCGCATGACCCGGATCAGCGCGAGCGTCTACTCCGGCCTGCGCCCGATCCTGGACAGCTACGTCGAGACCACCGAGGCCGTCGTGTACGCCGCGGTGCAGACCGACCCCGGCTTCGCGGTACGGACGCAGGGGCACGTGATGCGCGCCGGCGACCTCGTGCGCACCCTGGTCGTCGAGGCGGCGATCCACCATCTGGACCTCGTCGTCGCGCTGGACCGGCCCCTGCCCTCGGCCGGGCCGCTGCGGCTCGTGCGCGAGACGCTCGACGGCCTGCTCGGCGAGCCGCTGCCGCTGTCCTGGGACGACGTGGCGTACGCCCGCGCCGGCACCGGCCGTACCCCGCTGTCCGCGGCCGACCGGACCGCCCTCGGACCCCTCGCCGGACGTTTCCCGCTGTTCGGCTGAGAGCCGATCGGGGCGCGAGTTGTCAGTGGGGTTGCCTACCCTTCCTGGGTCGGGGTGGTGGATGACGGGGGAGACGTGTGACTGGGCGCAGGGCGCTGGACCTTGACTCGCCGGCGGTGAGCGAGCGGTTCCGGCTGTTCAACTTCACCCGCCGCGACGACCACGTCGCCTACCTCTGGGTGCTGCGGGCCATGGACCGGCTGCGCGCGGTGCACCACGTCCAGGTCGACAGCGACCAGGTCGCGGCGGCGCTCACCGAGCTGTCCGAGCTGTACGAGGACGTGCCCACCCTCGACGGCAACGTCCGCAGCCGCCTCGACGCGCTGCACGAGGACCGCGTGGTCCACCGCTTCGACGACGCCTCCCGCGCCGGCAACCTGGTCCGCTACCGCAACCGCCAGTCGGTCTACCAGTTCAGCGAGCTGGGCTACTGGGCCTACACCGCGGTCGAGGACCTCCTCGAGGCCCGCATCCAGGACGCCAACCTGTCCCGCCTGGTCTTCTCCGACATCCTCGAGGACCTCAAGGCGCTCGCCGCGGCCAACCGCGCGGGCGAGACCGAGCAGGTCTACCGCCGGCTGTCCCGGCTCGACTCGGTGATGGTGGACATGGGGCGGCGCTCGGCGCAGTTCCACGTGACCCTGGGGGAGATCGTCCGTTCCACCGACACCTCGCCGGACCTCTTCCTGCGTTACAAGAACGCCCTGCTCACGCACATGACCGACTTCATGGCCGAGCTCGACCGCTACCTCGCCCGGCTCGGCCGGGCGGTGCACGAGGTGGAGGACACCGGGCTGCCCGCCCTGCTCGCCCGCGCCGCCGAGGCCGACGAGCGGCCGTTCATGGCCTACGAGGAGCGGCTCGACGAGTGGGGGCGCCGCTGGACCGCGCTGCGCGAGTGGTTCGCCGCCGACGTCGCGGGCGACGCGCGCGCGGGCGAGCTGCGCGCGGCGACCCGCACCGCGGTCTCCGGCGTGATCGCGCTGCTGCGCCAGATCACCGAGGCGCAGCGCGGCGGCGTCAACCGCGCCACCCAGCTCCGCCACCTGGCCGAATGGGTGTGGGGCGCGCCCGACACCGCCGCCGCGCACGCGCTCATGTCCGGGGCGTTCAACCTGCGCTCGGCCCGCCACCTCGGCGGCGCGCACGACGACGCCGAGCAGATCTCCGAGCGCGCCACCTGGTGGGACGCGCCCGGCGTCGAGCTGTCGATCAGCCTGTTCCGTACGGGCAAGGCGCCCACGACCGGGGTGCCGCAGCCCGTGCGCGCCAACGCGGGCGCGCGGGTCGAGCTGCGCCGCCGGCAGGCCGCCGAGCGGGCGGCCGAGCGCGAGGCGGCCGGGCGGCTGCTCGGCGACGGGCCCTACGACCGGGTCCTGGACGAGACCGAGACCCGGGTGCTGCTCAAGCTCCTCACCCGCGCCCTGGAGGCGCGCACGGTCGTCGCCGGCCGGATCGAGGCCGCCTCGGGCGCGAGCGACACGGTGATGATGCGCCTGTCGCCGTCCGCGACCGGCAGCACGGTCGCCACGACGCGGGGAGTGCTGCATCTGCCCGGCTTCGCCGTCGAGCTCGGGCCCGCCGCGCGGCGCGTCCGCGGGGCCTCCTGATGCGGCGCCCCCGCGCCGCCGCCGGAGTCGAGACCACCGACCTCGGCGCCTACCAGCACGCCGTACGCCGTGTGCTCACCTGCGACCTGATCACCGCGACCCGGCCGCGGCCCGGCGTGCTCGAACAGGTGCTCCGGTGGGCCGACGAGATGAGCCGCGACTTCCGCGAGCTGCTCGGTTACACGCTGATCGCCGACACCCGCCAGGTCCGCCTCGTACGGCGGCTCGACCGGCTCGACCCCACGCAGGGGCTGATGTTCGCCCGCAAGGGAAGACCGTTCGACCAGCGGCGGATGGCCTACCTCTGCCTCGTGCTCGCCTCGTTCCAGCGGTCCCGCGTGGAGATCAGCCTGGCCGACCTCGTCCGCGTCTTCACCCCGGCGGCCAACGCGATCGGCGGCCTCGGCTTCGACCCGACGGTGAGCGCCCACAAGGCGGCGGTCGTGGACGTCCTCGGCTGGCTGGTCGACCGGGGCGCCCTGCGGCTGTCCGACGGGTCGCTGGAGGCGTGGGCGCGCGACAGCGAGCACGGCGACGCGCTCTACGACATCGACCACGACATCTGCACCGTGCTGTTCAAGCCCGCCCGGCCCGTGCAGCACCTCACCAGCGCGGCCGGCCTGCTCGACGACCCGCTGTCGCGCGTCGACGGGGCGGTCCACCCCCAAGCCGTGGCCCAGCGGGCGCGGCGGCTGCTGACCGAGCAGCCCGTCGTCTACTACGCCGACGTGGAGCCCGCCGTCGCCGACCTGCTGCGGCGGCCCGGACTGGCCGAGGACCTCGCGCGGTTCACCGGCCTCGTCGTCGAGCGCCGCGCGGAGGGCGTCATGCTGGCGGACGCGGGCGGGCTCTTCACCGACCGGCCGTTCCCCGGGCGCGGCGGGGCGATCAACCGTACGGCGGGCCTGCTGCTGGCCAAGATGGCCGACCTGCTGGAGGAGCCGGGGCACGAGCCGGTGCTCATCGAGACGCCGCGCCACACCGACGACCACGCCGAGCTCGTGGCGCGGATCGACTCCGGCCTGCCCGTCGCCGGGGTCGTACAGGAGCTCGCGTGGACGCCGCCGGAGGTCACCGACACGGCCGCCACGTCCCCGGCCACCGCTCCGCTGGTCGAGTGGAGCCGGCTCGACACGATGATCGACGAGCTGTTCGAGGAGTTCGGCGCGGCCTCCTTCACCAGCGCGTGGCAGCAGGACCCGCGGGGGCTGCTGGCCGCCGCGGTGACGTTCCTCGCCGAGCTGAGCCTGCTGCGGCCGGTCCCCGGCGGCGTCCTCGTGCTGCCCGCGGCGGTGCGCTACCGCAACATCACGCTGGCCCTCGCCGACAGCGCCCAGCTGTCTCTGTCCGGAGGAGAGACGTCATGACGGCACGGTTCCGGCCCTCACGCGCGGGCGTGATCAACGTCTGGGACTACGCCGACGAGGAGTTCGTCTTCGCCGACGGGCGGCTCGTGCTGCGCGGTCACAACGGCTCGGGCAAGACCAAGGCGCTGGAGGTGCTGTTCCCGTTCGTGTTCGACGGGGTGGCCGACGCGCGGCGCCTCGACCCGTTCAGCGGCGACAACCGGACGATGAAGTCCAACCTGCTCTACCGCGGGCAGGAGGCCGAGTACGGCTACGTCTGGATGGAGTTCGCCGACGGCGAGGGCGAGACGGTGACCCTGGTCATCGGCCTGCGCGCCCACCGCAATCGCGACGGCGTACGCTCCTCCTTCTTCGTCACCGGAAAGCGCGTCGGCGTCGACTTCGGCCTGCTGGGGCCCGACTCGCGGCCGCTCACGGACCGGCAGCTGCGGGAGGTCCTCGAGCCCGGCGCGGCGTACAAGACGGCCACCGAATACCGCGACGCCGTCGACGCGCGCCTGTTCGGCCTCGGCCGGGAGCGCTACACGCAGCTCCTGGACCTGCTCCTGGCGCTGCGCCGGCCCCTGCTGGCCAAGGACCTCGACCCGGGCAAGGTCTCCGACACGCTCACCGCGGGCCTGAGCCCGGTCGATGAGGACCTGGTCGACCAGGCCGCCCGCGACTTCGAGAACCTCGCCGCCGTACAACGGCTGTTCGACGACCTGACCGCGGCGGACGGCGCCGTCACCGCGTTCATGGCCGACTACACGACCTACCTCCAGGTGCACGCCAAGGCCAAGCTGGACCGGGTCCAGGCGGGACTCGACGGCGCCACCGGGCACGCTCATGCGATCGCCGAGGCCCTGGCCGAGGTGGCGCGCGCCGGGCGGGCCCGCGACCGCGCGGCCGCCGCGAGAGACGCCGCCGAGGCCGAGCGCACCACCCTCGGCGCGCGCCTGACCGCGCTCAAGAGCCACGACGCCTACCGCAAGCAGGGCGACCTCGACCGCATGCGCACCCAGATCGCCGCCACCGAGGCGGAGATCGTCAAGGAGCGCGCCCGGCTCGCCCGCGCCGGCGAGGGACTGCGGCAGCTCACGCGCGAGGCGGACGAGGCCGAGAAGCGCAGAGAGTCCGCGCGGGCCGACGCCGGCCGCTGGGCGGCCGCCCTGGAGGACGCCGCCGAGCGCGCCGGCATCACCTCCGACGGCGACGGCCCCGCCGACACGGGCGAGGACCTGCTCGTCGCGGCGAACGCGCGCGGCACCGCGCGGCGCGACGACGTCGCCCACGTGCGCACCCATCTGACGCAGGTCGGCACGGCCGAGACCGACCGCGCCCGCGCCGAGGGGACGCTGGCCGAGGCCGGCGAGAAGCTGCGCGCGCGGGAGGCCTCCTGCGCGGAGGCCGACGAGCACCTCGCGTCCGTACGCCGCGCGGCGGCCGAGAGCCTGGCGGCCTGGGCCACGCGGTGGCCCGAGGTCGCCGAGCCGGCCGGCGTCTCGGCGCTCGCCGCCGCCCTCGACCGGATCGGGGAGGCCGACGCGCCGAGCCTGCTCGAGGTCTTCGCCGAACGCTCCGACGACCGGCGTCTCGCGCTCGCCTCCCACCGGCAGTCGCTCGCCGGCACACGCGAACGGCTGGGCGCGGAGCTGTCGGCCGCCCGCGCGGCGCGCGCGGCGGTCGAGGCCGAGCGGGACGACGCGCCGCAGGCCGGAGACCTGCGCACCGCCGACCGTACGGACCGGCCCGGCGCCCCGCTGTGGCGGCTCGTGCGCTTCGCCGACGGCGTCGGCGACGAGCGAGCGGCGGGCATCGAGGGCGCCCTGTACGGCGCGGGCATGCTGACCGCCTGGATCCATCCCGACCCGTCTTTGACGTCGGCGGCGGTGGAGGCGGGGGAGTCCGACGGTTATCTCGTGCCGGCCTCGGAGCCCGCGGGCCGTACGCTCGCCGACGTCCTGGTCCCCGAGGAGCAGGACCTCGTCCCGGCCGCGGCGATCGCGGCGGTACTGCGCTCGGTCGCTCTCGTCGACGCCCCCGCCCTGTTCGAGAGTGTCCCGGCCGTCACGGACAAGGCGCAGTTCAGCCACGGGGTGCACGTGGGCGCGCGGCCGAAGCCTGCGCCGGAGTTCATCGGCGCGACCAACCGGTCGAACCGCCGCCGGGCGAGGCTGGCCGCCTACGACGAGTCCATCGCCAAGCTGGAGTCGGAGGACGCGGAGGCCGCCGCCGAGCTGTCCCGGCTGGAGACGCTGCTGGCCGGCTTCAAGCGCGCCCAGCGTGAGCTGCCCGCCGCCGGGCCGCTCATCGGCGCGGTCAAGCGCGTCGCGGACCACGCGATCCTGCTGACCGTCGCCCGTACGACCGAGGCGGAGGCGCGCAAGACCTTGGAGGGCGCCTCGGCCGAGGTCGACGCGCGCCGCCGCCGCCTCCGCCAGGCGGCGGCCGAACGCGGCATGCCCGCGACGGCCGACGCCGTCGACACGGTGGCCCAGGCCGTGGAGGACTTCGCCGCGGCGGCGGGCCGGCTGGACGCCACGCGGCAGAACGCCACGTTCCTGGACAACGACGTCGAGGGCCGCCGCGCGCACCTCGAACGCCTCCGCGTCGAACAGGCCGAGGACGCCGAGACGCTGTCCGCGAAGGAGAAGACGCACGGCGCGGCCGTCGAGGAGCTGGCCGAACGCGAACGAGCGCTGGACGCGCCGCTGAAGGAGGTCCTCGCGCAGATCTCGGAGATCGAGAAGCTGATCGAGACGGCGGATGGGGAGTTCTCGAAACAGCAGACGGAGGCGGCGCGCGAGGACCGTGTCCTGGTCAACGCCGAGGCGGACCTCCGCAACGGCCGCAAGCTGGTCGCGGAGGCGATGAGCGGCCTGTTCGAACAGGCGTCGTCGTTCGCCCCGTACACCCACCGCGACCTGCGCGTCCTGCTGGGCGTGAAGGACACCCGCCCCTGGCCCGCCGACGCGACCTGGGCCCCCGACCGCGCGGGCCAGGCCGTCGTCGACGCGTTGTCCGCCGCCACGACCCCCGCCGCCGCGCCCGCCACCGCTGGGTCCGGTCCGGTGGATCCGGCGGCGGCGGTGCGGGGAGCGTTGCCGGACGGGGTGTTCGCGCTGCTGGAGGCGTTCCGCGCCGAGGTCGGGGGCGGGCGCCCGGTCGCGGAGAGCACGCTCAAGAGCGCCGCCGGGCGGATGTCGGACGCGCTGCGCACCTTCGGCGACGCGCTGGCCTCCTGCGAGGCCGACTACCGGCTCGACTACGACCCGACCGGCGTCGTGATGGTCTTCGTCATCGACGAGGACGGCCGCAACCCGGTCGCGGTCTTCTCCCGCCGTGTCGCCGAGCGGGCCAGGGAGCAGGGCGTCCTGCTGGAGGACCGAGAGCGCACCGTCCTGGAGGACGAACTGCTCACCGGCCTGGCCCAGCAGATCCACGGCCGCGTCCTGGCCGCGCGCGACCTCGTACGCGGGATGAACACCGACACGCGGTCCCGCCCGATGTCCTCGGGCACCGCGATCGGCATCAGGTGGGCCCACTCGGACAAGATCGACGAGAGGCAGCGTGCGATCTCACGCCTGCTGGCCCGCGACGCGCAGAGCCTGGGCCCCTCCGGCCTGACCCAGCTCCGCGGCGGCCTGCGCGAGATGATCCGCGCCTACCGGGCCGACCACCCGCGGGCCACGTACAAGGAGGTCCTGGCGGAGGTCCTGGACTACCGCACCTGGCACACGTTCGAGCTGCTGCTCGTGGTCCCAGGCGAGACCGAGGTACGCCTGACGCGGGCCCGCCACTCGGTGATGTCGGGCGGCGAGAAGTCCGCCGCGATCCACCTGCCGCTGTTCGCCGCCGCCAACGCGTTGTACTCCTCGGCGAACCCGGACTGCCCCCGCATGATCGCGCTGGACGAGGCGTTCGCCGGCATCGACGACAAGTACAAGCCGGACCTGCTGGGCCTGACCGTGAAGTTCGACCTGGACCTGTTCATGACCGGCCACGACCTGTGGGTCCACTACGACACGGTCCCGATGGCCGCCCACTACGACATGCACCACGACAAGACCGCCCACGCGGTCTCGGCGATGCTCGTCCTGTGGGACGGCGTGCAGCTGCTCGACGCCGCGGCCGGCTTCGCGGGCAACGACGAACTCGCCGAAGAACTCCTCGGCGTCAAACCCAGCCGCCACGCACCACTCGTCGCCGAGAACACCCTCCTGACCCTCGAGGACGACGAGGAGGAACCCGAGGCCTGATGGCCGCCATCGCGGCCCCGCGATTACGCACGGCGGCCGGCGAAGGCCAGAAGCTCTCTCGAACGGACCGGCGGAGACCTGTCCCGCTCGGTGACATCCAGAAACCGGATGCCGCGCCGCGGGCGAGTTCGACCCGTCCTGACCGCCCGCCGGCTCACGTGAACAGCAGGACGCCGAACGCCGCCACACCCGCGACCAGCCATGCGACATAGTCGCCGATGTGGCCCGAGTGCAGCCGGTGCAGCCGGGCCGCGCGCGGTACGCGGCCCCGCAGGCTCACCACCGCGACGCCGAAGGCCAGCACCACCGCCAGCACGCCCGACAGCACCCCGGACGAGCTCCACGGCGTCGGAGCAGGCCCCTCCAGGTGCGTGTACGACGCGACCGCGTGCCCGACGACCTCCCCCGGCAGCAGGCCCACCAGGACTCCGGCCAGTGCCAGGACGGCTCCCGGAGCGACCATCGTCCACGGCAGCCGGGACAGCTTGAAGCGCGTCTCCGCCTCCTCTCGCGCACCGGAGTCGGCGGACGATCCCGTGCCCGCGCCACGGAACACCCGCAGCCACACCCGCAGGACCGCGCCCGCGGTCAGGGCCGACGCGGTGACCGCCAGGGCCGTCAGCCACCAGCCGCCCGCCTCCTCCATGACCGCCTTGCCCGCCCACGTCCCGTACGGCGGCAGGCCCGCCAGCCCGAGCCCGCCCAGGAGGAAGATCGTCCCGGCCACCGGCATCGACCGGCCCCGGCCGTGCAGGTCGTGCTCGTCCACGGTCTCGAAGCGGTTCAGCAGCAGGCCCGCGCCCGCGAACAGTGCCGCCTTCACGCCCGCGTGGCCCAGGAAGTACGTCGCCGCTCCGGCCAGCGCGTCCTTGTCCAGCAGGCCGACGCCGACGAGCAGCAGCCCGACGTGACTGATCGTGGAGTACGCCAGCAGCCGCTTGATGTGCCGCTGCAGCACGCACATCACCCCGCCGAGCAGCGCGGCGGCGGATCCGAAGACGAGCAGCGCCGTCCGTACCTCCGAGGCCGGGATCGCGTGCGCGAAGCTCAGCACGTACGTGCGCAGGACGGCGAAGACCCCGAGCTCGACCATCACGCCGGAGAACAGCATGCACACGGGCGTCGGAGCCACCGCGTGCGCGTCGGCCAGCCAGAAGTGGAACGGCACCGCCGCCGCCTTGACCAGGAAACCGGTGCAGATGAACGCGAACGCGAGCGTCACCAGCGCGTCGTCCCGTACCAGGCTCTTCCCGATCGCCGTGAAACCGAGCTGTCCCGTACGGGCGTAGACCAGCGCGATCCCGGTCAGGGTGAAGTACGCGCCGAGGGAGTTGACGATGCCGAAGTTCAGCGCCCCGTGCACGGTGTCCGGCTCCTCGGACTTGTAGCCGGTCAACGCGTACGCGACCACGCTCATCAGCTCGAAGAAGACGAACGCGTCGAACAGGTCGCCGGTCAGCACGAACGCGCACATCGCCCCGGTGAACAGCAGCATCAGCGCGTGGAAGATCGCCTGGACCTCGGCGAAGTAGCGCCACGACACGATCAGCGAGGCGAGCGCCACGGCCGCGACCGTCAGCGCGAGACCGAGGCTGAGCGGCGACGCCTCCAGCGCGATGCCGACGCCCTCGTGCCATCCGCCCAGCCAGACGGTGGTCCCGCCGGAGGCCAGGACGACGCCGAGCAGGACGATCAGCGCGGCGACCGTGAGCGTGGCCAGCGCGTCGACCGCGACGCGCGGCAGCCACCGCCCGGTCCCGGCGAGCAGCGTGGCCACGAGGAACGGCAGCCCGACCGCGATCTGCAGGATCATGGTTCGAGGGACCGGAGCCGGTCCGGGTCGACCGTGCCACGCCGCTTGGCCACCTGTACGGTCAGGGCCAGCAGCAGCGCGGTCACCGTCGCGCCGACCACGATGTCGGTGAGCGTCAGCGCCTGCACGACCGGGTCGACCACGTCGCGGGTCGGCTTGACGTCGGAGAAGACCGGCGCGGTCGCGTGACGCCGGTAGCCGATGGTCAGCAGCAGCACGTACGTCGCGGACTGCGCGACCGACAGGCACACCACGGCGTGGACGAGGTTGCGGCTGGTCACCAGCCCGTAGACGCCGATCAGCAGGATCCAGCCGGGGATCAGGTACGGCAGATGGCTCACTCGCTCGTCCTCACCGGTAGCGCCTGCTCGAAGAACTTGGCCAGTACGAGCACGACCGCGCAGCCGACCTCCAGGCCGACCGCGGCGCTCATCGCCGTCACCTGCCCGGCCGCGGCGAGCGCGAGCAGCACGAACGCCCCGGCCGCCACCGCCTCGCCGCTTTCGAACATCGGGATCGGCCGGACCCGCGCCAGCGCGGGATAGTCGCCCGCCAGGTAGATGAGATGGATCGCGCTGCCCAGGACGATGCCGCCCTGGAAGCCGCCGCCGGGCGACAGGTAGCCGTGCGCGACGATGTACACGCCGGCGACCAGCGTGACCGGCAGCAGCAGGTACCCGGTGATCCGCAGCGCGTCGAACACCTCCGCCGGCCCGTACGCGTGCGATCCGGCGGTCTCCTCCCGTACGTCGCGCAGCACGACGACGGCGGCCAGCGCGGACGCCATGAGGATCAGCTCCTCGCCCAGGGTGTCGAACGCCCGCTGGTCGAAGTTGATCGAGGAGACGACGTTCGGGGTGTGCCGCCGGATCGCGTTCGGCAGCGTGCGCTCGCCGTACGGGTGCCAGGCGCCGCCGAAGCCGGGCAGGTCCACCGTCCCGAGGACGAACAGCACCGCGACGCCGGCGCCGCCCAGCAGGAAAAGGATCAGCCGTCCCCGGGGGCTCACGGCTCGTCACCGTCGTCCGGCGAGCGGACGTGGTGGCGGCGGATCGCGTGGATCGCCAGGATCACGATCAGCGGGACGACGACCGTGCCCACCGCCGCCTGCGACATCGCCACGTCCGGCGCCTGGAGCACGACGAACAGGATGCCGAGCACGAGCCCGTACGCCGACAGCACGATCGCCTGGCGCGCCGGGTCGCGGGTGAGTACCACCGCGGTCGCCATGAACGCGGTGAGCAGCAGCGCGGCGGCGACGACCGGCTCATCCATCGCTCGCCCGCATCGTCGCCCGTCCCGCGGTGATCACCGTCGCCGGACCGGTGACGAACAGCAGCGCGCCGATGATCACCAGCTTGGCGACGTCGTGCCAGGACGACCAGGACGCGAGCGCGAGCCCGGCGATGACCAGCGGCGTGGCCAGCACCGAGGCCAGGGAGACGAAGTGCAGGCGCAGGTAGCGGTCGCGCGTCAGCAGCAGCCGTACGGCGGCGAACGCGCACACCGCCGCGCCGGCCCAGATCAGCAGCGTGCTCATACGGTCCGCCCGAGGAAGCGCGCGAACACCAGCGAGCCGGCGAACGACAGCAGCGCCACGACGAACGCCGCGTCGAGGTAGGCGGGCCGCCCGTACCCGGCGGCCAGCAGCAGGAGTACGAGCGTGGCGGCCGGTCCGGCGAGGATCAGCCCCGACAGCCGGTCGACCGGCTCGCCGCGCAGCGTCGCCAGCAGGCAGGGGAACAGGGCCGCGACCAGCAGCGCGAACGCCGCCGGCAGCGCCACGCCCAGGGGGCTCATCGCGACACCGCGCGTTCGGCGGGTGACGGCCGCGGGGAGATCCGGTGCACGACGAGGATGTTCCGGTCCGGGTCGACCGCGGTCACGAAGGTGCCGGGGGAGGTGGAGACGGCCAGCGAGGCGAAGCCCCGCAGCGCCGCGGCCCGGTGGTCCTCCGGCAACGGCAGCTCCGCGAGGCCGCCGCGCGGCCGGACCAGCCGCACCGAGTCGGCGAGGATCTGCGCCGGGATCGGGAGCGCCCACCGCAGCCACCCGGGGCGGGGCCGGTAGCGCTCGGGGTTGTCCGTGCTCAGCAGTGCGCGGCGGGCGACGACCGCGGCGGCGGCCGCCGCGGCCGAGGCGAGCGCGCCGACGACGAGCTCGGTCACGGAGATCTTTGAGATGACCGCGAGGTAGGTGGCGAGCAGTACCGCCCACCACACCGCGGGTTCGGCGAAGTCCCGTCCTGTCATGCCGCCGACCGTTCCCTCTGGACGCGGTTCGATGCGCGGCGCTGGTCAGACGGCCCTTTCCCGTACGGCGACCGAGGTTGTTACCGGCCGGTAACACATTTTTGGGGCGTATGGGGCCTTTGGTGAAATGGCCGGATTGGGACGTTCCAAAAGCCTTGCGGCGATTGACAAAGCTTGTCAGGGTTTTTCGTGGCTAGGCAGCCGGTTCTCACCCCCCGCTCCGGCGGCCGCAGGGAGGCCGACCAGGTCTGCGTGTGCCGCCGGGAGCCGAGCGCCAGTGCCCACGCCACCCGGGGCACGTCATCCGGGCGTGCCCGTTCCCCTGGGAGGCACCTTGCGGTTTCACCCCAACCGGCGTACCGGACTGACCGTCGCGGCCGCCGGAATCCTGGCGGCCGCCGCCGCACCCGCGGCGCACGCGGCCACCCCGAGTCCCACCGTGCAGGCGAAGACGGCCACCACGCTGGCAGAACAGCTGGGTTCCCGCTCCGCGGGCTCCTACCTCGACGCCTCGCACAAGCTGGTCGTCAACGTGACGACCGCGGCCGACGCGAAGACCGTACGGGACGCGGGCGCCACGCCGAAGACCGTCGCGCGCAGCGGCGCGCAGCTCGCCCAGGCCAAGAAGGCCCTGGAGGAGACGGCGGTTCCCGGCACGGCGCGGATGACCGATCCGAAGACCGATCAGGTCGTCGTCGCGGTTGACGGCTCTGTCACGGGCGCCCGTCTCACGAAGGTCGAGAAGGCCGCGTCCGCACAGGGAGCGGCCGTCCGGATACGTCACGTGAGCGGCAGGTTCCGCCCGCTGATCGCCGGCGGCGACGCGATCTGGGGCAGCGGTTACCGCTGCTCGCTCGGGTTCAACGTGACCACGAGCGGCGGTGCCGCCGGCTTCATCACGGCCGGGCACTGCGGCAACGTGGTCGGCACGTGGTACTCGGACTCGGGCGAGAGCAGCGAGCTCGCCACGACCGGCACCAGCGTGTTCCCCGGCAACGACTACTCGATCGCCACGTACACGGGCGGCGCCGCGCACCCCAGCGAGGTCGACCTGTACGACGGCTCGACGCAGGCGATCACCGGCGCGGGCAACGCGACGGTCGGCGAGTCGGTCCAGCGCAGTGGCAGCACGACCAATGTGCACGGCGGCACCGTCAGCGCCACGGACGCGTCCGTGACGTATGAGGAGGGCACCGTCAACGGGCTCATCGACACGGACGTGTGCGCCGAGCCCGGCGACAGCGGCGGCGCGCTGTTCGACGGCGGCACGGCACTCGGCCTCACCTCCGGCGGCAGCGGCGACTGCACCTCCGGCGGCGAGACCTTCTTCCAGCCGGTCCCGGCCGCGCTGAGCGCCCTGGGCGCGAGCATCGGCTGACCGTCTCCGCTCATGCGGGGCCTCGCCATCCAGGCGGGCCCCGCGCTTTATTTGACAGCACGGTCCACTAAGCCTAGTTTCGTGTGCATGGCCCGTACGAAGGAGTTCGATCGCGACCGGGCGCTGCGCCGGGCCGTGGAGGTGTTCTGGGACCGCGGCTACGAGGCCGCCTCCACCGAGGACCTCCTCGCCGCCATGGGCATCGGCCGGCAGAGCATGTACAACGCGTTCGGCGACAAGCGGCGGCTCTACCTCGAGGCGCTCCGGCACTACCAGGCCGAGTCCGGCGCGGAGATGTTCGAGCGGCTGAGCTCGGCGGACTCGCCGCTGTCGGCGCTGGCCGGCGTCCTGCTGGAGGTCGCCCGGCAGACCGAGGAGGAGCGCCGCCGCGGCTGCATGGCGGTCAACGCCAGCACGGAGTTCGGCCAGGGCGACCAGGACGTCGGCGCGATCGTGGGCGGAGGCGTGGACCTTTGCTACGCGTCGTACGAACGCCTGCTGGCCTCGGCCAAACGCGCCGGCGAAGTGCGCCCTGACCTGGACGAACGGGCCGCGGCACGGTTCCTCTACTCCACTCTCGTCGGGATGCGCGTGCAGGCGCGGTCGGGCGCGACGCCCGAGACGCTGCACGACGTCGCGACCGTCGCCATCGACGGGCTGCGCGCGAGATAGACCCCGGTGTCGCCGATACCGGGGCATTCTTGTGCCTTCATTTTGGACAGCACAGTCAAGTAAGGATGATGATCATGAATGGACGACTGAACGGCAAGACCGCGCTGGTGACCGGATCCACCAAGGGGCTGGGGCGGGCGGTCGCGAACGCCTTCGCCGCCGAGGGCGCCCACGTCGTCCTCACCGGGCGGGACAAGGCGGTCGGTGAGAGCGCCGTCGCGGAACTGCGCGCCACCGGCGGGCGGGCCGACCTGGTCGTGGCCGACCTCACCGAGGGCCTGTCCGCCGCGCGGCACGTGGCCGAGGAGGCCGAGCGCCTGCTGGGCGGCCGGGTCGACATTCTTGTCAACAACGCCGGTGTGTTCCCGCTCGCGGCCACGGCCGACTTCGACGAGGAGACCTACGACCGGACCTGGACGGTGAACGTCAAGTCGGCGTTCTTCCTCACCGCCCGGCTCGCCCCGGCCATGGCCGCCCACGGCGGAGGCGTGGTGCTCAACCTCGGCTCGATCGTGACCTCCCACGGCCTCGCCGGCTCGGCCCTCTACAGCGCGACGAAGGCCGCGGTCGAGTCGCTGACCATGTCCTGGTCGGCCGAGTACGGTCCCCAGGGCGTACGGGTCAACACCATCGCCCCGGGCCTGGTGCTCACCGAGGGCACCACGGAGGGCGCCGAGCACCTCGAGGCGATGGCGGCGCACACTCCGGCCGGCCGCCCCGGCCGCGCCGAGGAGATCGGCCCGCTCGCGGTCTACCTGGCGAGCGACGACGCCGCCTACGTCCACGGTTCGTCCTTCACCCTGGACGGCGGGTGGACCACCGCCCGCCGCTGATCGGGGACGCCGGCCGTCTTTCTCCGGTGACGGCTGAACCCGGCGGCCGTGCACCGCGTACAGGGCCGTGGAGGTGTCCGATGACGACCATGACCCCCACGGCCCCGCCGACCGTACGGCTGCTGGCCGCCTACCACGAGTCCGGCCGCGCGGCCGGACTGCGGGACCACCTGGAGAGGCACGGCCCGGTTCCCCCGCCCGCCGCCGGGCAGCACCTGATCGAGGACCTGGAGGAGGCCGGGCTCACCGGCCGCGACGGGGCCGGCCTGCCCGTCGCGCGCACGCTGCGGGCCGTCGTCTCCTCCGGCCGTACGCCCGTCGTGGTCGTCGACTCCGCCGATCGCGAACCGGCCGGCGGCAAGGACCGGCTACTGCTCGCGATCGCGCCCCACCTGGTCCTCGACGGCGCCGTCCTGACCGCGATCGCGGTGGGCGCCGACGAGATCGTCCACGGCGAGGAGGCGGCCGCCGCTGTGGCCGAGCGGCACCGGGCCGGGCTGACCGGCACCCTCATCCGGATGACGCACGCCGGCCTCGACCGCGAGGACCCGGTGGCGGTGGACGGCCGGGCGTACGCCGAGCGCCCCTATGTGGTCGGCGGGCGGCCGAAGCTGGTCCTCGACGCGGAGACCTGCGCCCACATCGCCCTTATCGCCCGTCACGGGCCGGCGTGGTTCCGCGCGTGCGGCACCGAGGAGGCGCCCGGCACCGCGCTGTTCACGGTCTCGGGCGCGGTCGTGCGGCCGGGCGTGGTCGAGGCCCCGACCGGCACGAGCGTCGGGGCCCTGCTGCGCATGGCGGGCGGGCCGTCCGAACCGGTGCAGGCCATCCTGACCGGCGGCTACTCCGGGACCTGGCTGCCCCCGGCGCTGCTGGAGGTGCCCGCGACGCCGTCGCTGCTGGCCCGCGCCGGCGCGACGCTCGGAGCCGGCATCGTGATCGCGCTGCCCGCGCGGGTGAGCGGCCTGGCCGAGTCCGCACGGGTCCTCGGCTGGCTCGCGGACCGGAACACCGGCCGGTGCGGGCCGTGCCTCACCGGCCTGCCCGCCGTCGCCGCCGACTTCGCCGCGCTCGCCGCCGGCACCGCGGACGAGGCCGTCCGGGGGCGCCTCGACGCCCGGCTGTCGATGCTAACCGGCCCGGACGCCTGCCGGCACTCCGTCGGCCCGGCACGCTTCGCGATCAGCGCGCTGCGGGTGTTCGGATCACCTGGCGGGGCGGGTCACTGATCTTGTTCGTCCAGCTGCCGGCTGAGTACCTGTACGGCATGGGTGAGCAAGGCGACCTTGGTCTCGAGCTGGAGAATGCGTTCCTCCAGCAGGGCCGGCGAAGGGGCGCGGACCCCGACGTCGATCTGCCGTGTCATCGTTCCTCTTCCTCTCTCGCGGCACGGGTGATGGCCCCGTGTGGTCAGCCCGGCAGCACCGGCTCGATCCGGTACAAGGCGGGCTGTGCCGCCCGGCCCTCCGCCGCGTGGTGCCGGAGGCCCGCCACCGCCGCGACCAGGTCGCGCGCGGTGACCAGTCCGACCAGCCGCCCGTCGTGGCCCGTGACCGCCACGAAGTCGAGCTGAGCGGCCAGCATCGCCCGCGCGGTCGCGGCGACCGAGTCCGCGACGGTGACGCAGGGGGGCGGGCGCCGGTCAACGACCGTGCTGACGGGCATCCGCATGCGGTCGGGCCCGCCGCCGTCCCAGGCCGCGGCCATGGTCTCGGCGTCGAGGACCCCGATGCAGTGCCCGTCCGTACCCACCACCGGGACGTGGTGGAAACCGCCCTGGCGCATCAGCTCCCACGCCATGAGCGTCGTCTCCTCGGCCGCGACCGTCAGCACGTCGGTGGACATGACGTCGGAGACGAGGTTCTCCTCGAAACTCGAAGTCATCGAGTGGCCTCCAGATAAGTCGGATGGATGCGCCGCCCGCTGACGTACTCACCACGGATCCTGACGAAGTACCCGAGCCCGCCGGGCGCCCAGGACCGGAGGGGGAGCCGGGAGAGACGCTCGACCTCCGTGGCGACGCGTACGACCCGAGCCTCTCCGATCACCGTCACCGACCAGCCCGAACGGCTGCCCGGCTCGAAGGCGTCCGCCTCGAACGCGACGACGGCGTCACGTGTGGCCGACACCAGCTTCGAGTCGGACGGCATCGAGATGATCACGTCGTCGCCGTCGAAGACGAAGTGGACCGGCTGGATCGCGGGCAGCGCGCGGTCGGTGAAGACCACCCGCCCGAGGGTCACCGACCGCATGAGGGCGAGGCAGTCGTCGCGATCGAGGACCTCGAGCCCGTTCGCGTCGAGTCTCATGTCTCGATGCTGCCCCCGGGCCGTACCACCCGGCAGGGGCGAAGGTCCCGCCGCGCCGGGCTTTTCTCCGTGGCGGGCCACCGGCCAAAGACCTTCGCCGGCCGGCGCCGAGGAGTCGCGGGCACGGTCGGCGGGGTAGGACTGACGAGGGACTCGCGAGGTCCTACCTGAAATGCCGCCTGACCTCTTGTTTCATACTGGTTTGAGCGGAACGTGAACACAGGACGGGAGGCATGGATCATGCCCCCTGAGCGGCAGCCCGGCGAGGACCGAGCCCGCATGGTGCTGCCCCAGCTACGACTGGACGATCTGCTCGCGGAGCTGCAGACGCGGCTCGCCGCCGTGCTGGCGACCCGGGACCGGGTGCACGCGCTGCTGGAGGCGGTCGTCTCGATCGAGAGCGACCTCGAGCTGGAGACCGTGCTGCGGCGGATCGTCGAGGCGGCGACCACACTGGTCGACGCCCGTTACGGCGCGCTCGGGGTGATCGGAGAGGGCAACCGGCTGGCCCGCTTCGTGACCGTCGGCGTCACCGAGGAGGAGATCGCCGAGATCGGCTCCTGGCCCACCGGCCAGGGCATCCTCGGCCTGCTGATCAAGGAACCCGGCCCGCTGCGGCTGGCCGACCTGTCCGCGCACGAGGCGTCCTCGGGCTTTCCCGCCGACCACCCGCCGATGCGGAGGTTCCTGGGAGTGCCGGTACGCGTGCGCGACGAGGTGTTCGGCAACCTCTACCTCACCGAGAAGGCCGGGGGCGGGGAGTTCGACGAGGACGACGAGAGCGTGGTCGCCGCGCTCGCCACGGCCGCCGGAGTGGCGATCGAGAACGCCCGCCTCTACCAGGACGCCCGGCAGCGAGAGCGCTGGCGGGAGGCCTCCGCCGAGGTCTCCACCTCGCTGCTGTCCGGCACCGCCCCGGCCGAGGTGCTCGCGCTGGTCGCCCGCCGCGCCCGGGAGATCTGCGACGCCACGTTCGCCACGGTGTCGCTGGCCGACGGTGACGAGATGACGGTCGAGGCGGCCGACGGCGACAATGCCGAGGCGCTGATCGGCCGGCGCGTGGAGATCGACGACGTCGTGGCGCGCCCGGTGTTCCGCGGCGGCGACTCCCTGATCCTCGGCGACACCGCGGAGGCCGCGCGCGGCCTGCGGTCGCCGCCGCCCGTCCCGATCGGCCCGGCCCTGATCGTTCCGCTCGGCACGGGCCCGTCCGTACGCGGCGTGCTGTCCGTGGCCAACGCCCCGGGCCGGCCGGCCTTCACCGAGTCCTCGCAGCGGCTGCTGGAGGCGTTCGCCGCCCAGGCGGCCGTCGCGCTCGAACTCGCCGAACGCCGCCGCGACGCCGAGCGCCTCGTCCTCCTGGAGGACCGGGACCGCATCGCCAAGGACCTGCACGACACCGTGATCCAGCGCCTGTTCGCCACCGCCATGACGCTGATGAGCGCGATCAAGATCACGCAGCGTCCGGACGTCGCCGTACGGGTCCAGCGCGCCGTGGACGACCTGGACGAGACGATCCGGCAGATCCGCTCGACGATCTTCGCGCTGCAGACGACGCCGGGCGACCGGCCGACGCTGCGCAACCGGATCCTCGCGGTCACCGAGGGCTTCACCGAGAGCCTCGGGTTCACCCCCGCCGTACGGCTGGAGGGCCTGCTCGACACCACGGTGAGCGACGAGATCGGTGAACAGCTGATCGCGGTGCTGCACGAGGCGCTGTCCAACGTCGTACGGCACGCCCGCGCCGGCCGCGTCAGCGTGGCCGTGGACGCGGCCGACGAGCTCGTACTCGTGGTCGAGGACGACGGGATCGGCATCGCGCCCGGCGGCCGGCGCAGCGGCCTCCGCAACCTCGCCGCCCGCGCCGGTGACCTCGGAGGCTCCTTCGCGACGCGCGACCGGGAGGGCGGGGGCAGCGTGCTGGAGTGGCGCGTGCCCCTGCCGGCCCCGTCCGGCTGAGCCGCTGGGAGGCGAGCGGCCCCGCACTTGGGACCTTCGGCCTCTTATGAGTCACCGGCCGTCGCCGCGAGGCTGAGGGAGCAGGCTCGCGGCGGTGCAGGGGGTACCCGCCGCACGCGCCGACCATGAGGAGAACGACATGATCCAGCCGATCGTCGTCGGTACCGATGGTTCGTCCCGCGCCGACCTCGCCGTGGAATGGGCCGCCGACGAGGCCACGCTCCGGCGGCGTCCGCTGCACGTCGTCCACGCCGCGGAACGCTGGGAGCCGGATGTTCCCTTCCACCTGGCCCCCGGCATGTGCGAGTCGCTCACCGAGACCGGGGAACGCGTCCTGGCCGAGGCCGCCGAGCGGGCGGCCAAGGCCCGCCCCGGCCTCCGGATCACCACCGAGCTGATCTTCGGCTCGCCGTCGCGCGTGCTGCGGTCGCTGGGCGGCCGGGCCGAGGAGATCGTCGTGGGCGTCCGCGGCCTCGGCGGCTTCGACGGCATGCTGCTCGGCTCGACCGGCCTCCGGGTCGCCGGTCGGGTCCCCGTACCGCTGATCGTGGTGCGGGGCGAGCCGGGGGAGTGCCGCGCCGAGGTGCTCGCCGGCGTGGACCTGTCCCCGGCCTCGGCCGAGATCCTGAGGTACGCCTTCGAGGCCGCGGCGCTCCGCGAGGCGTGGGTGCGCGTGGTCCACGTCTGGCACGTGCCCGCCGCGTTGCGCACCATCTCGGTCCGCGAGACCGCGGCGGTGAACCAGGAACGCCTCACGGACGCCGTCGCACCCTGGCGGGCGGCCCACCCCGGGGTCGGCGTGGTCGAGCAGACGCCGTGCGGCCACCCGGTCGGCGCGCTCGCCGAACGCTCCTCCCGCGCGGCCCTCCTCGTCGTCGGCGCCGCCGGCCGCGGCCCCTGCCTCGGCCCGGTCGCCCACGGAGTGCTCCAGCACGCCGCGTGCCCCGTCGCGGTCGTGACAGCCCAAGAGTGACATGGGGTGACGCGGACTTATTCGACCATGTCCACCAGGTCGGCGATCGAATTGGTGATCCGGGACGGACGGAACGGGAAACGGTCGACGTCGCCCGCCGCGGTCACGCCGGTCAGCACGAGAATGGTGTACAGGCCCGCCTCCATGCCCGAGACGACGTCGGTGTCCATCCGGTCGCCGATCATCGCGGTCGTCTCGGAGTGACCGCCGACGGTGTTGAGCGCGCTGCGCATCATCAGGGGGTTCGGCTTGCCGACGAAGTAGGGCGTGACGTTGGTCGCCTTGGTGATCAGCGCCGCGACCGCCCCGGTGGCCGGCAGCGAGCCCTCGGCCGACGGGCCGACCGGGTCGGGGTTGGTCGCGATGAACCTCGCCCCGCCGTCGATCAGCCGGATCGCCCGGGTGATCGAGGTGAAGCTGTACGTCCGGGTCTCACCGAGGACGACATAGTCCGGGTCGATGTCCGTCAGGACGTACCCCACCTCGTGCAGCGCGGTCGTCAGCCCGGACTCGCCCAGGACGAACGCCGAGCCGTGCGGGCGCTGGTCGCTGAGGAACTGCGCGGTCGCCAGCGCGGAGGTGTAGATCGCGTCGACCGGTACCTCCAGCCCCGCGGCCTTCAGCCGTACGTGCAGGTCACGCGGCGTGTAGATCGAGTTGTTCGTGAGTACGAGGAACCGGCGGCCGGCCGCCGTCAGGCGGGACAGGAACTCCTGCGCCCCGGGCACCGGCCGTCCCTCGTCGACGAGCACCCCGTCCATGTCGGTCAACCAGCATTCGATCTGCTTGCGCTCGCTCATAGGCTCAATATCCCCTAACGACGTGAACGGCGTGTGGACCGGGGTTACAGCGCGAGTTCGAACCACACGGCCTTGCCCGCCGCCGTGTGGCTCGCGCCCCAGCGGTGCGAGAGCCGGCTGACGAGGAAGATGCCGCGCCCGGACTCGGCCTCGGTGTCCGGCTCGTACAGGACCGGCAGATGATGGTCGTCGTCGGTGACCTCGCACAGCAGCGTCTCGGTGCGCAGCAGCCGCATCGTGATCGGGCGCGTGGTGTAGCGGATCGCGTTGGTGACCAGCTCGGTAGCCAGCAGCGACGCCGAGTCGATGTGGTCCTCCAGGCCCCAGCCGGTGAGCGTGGTGGCGATCAGCCCCCGTACGTGCCGGGCCGCCTGGGCGTGCGGGCGCATGATCCAGTTGGCCACGCTGGCGCTCGGGATGCCGTCGAAGCGCGCGATGAGCAGCGCGACGTCGTCCTCGCGCTCGCCGGTGTGCAGCGCCTTCAGGACGTTCTCGCACAGGTCGTCGGGGGTCTCGGTGTTCGTGGTGAGGCTCTCGCGCAGCGCGGAGATCCCCTCGGTGATGTCGCGCTCACGCGACTCGACCAGGCCGTCGGTGCACAGCGCGATCAGGCTGCCGTCCGGTGCCGGCACCTCGATCGTCTGGAACGCGACGTTCCCCACGCCGAGCGGGACGCCGGGCGGCACCGGGATCAGTTCCGTACGGCCGTCCGCGTACCTGAGGACCGGGGGGACGTGCCCGGCGTTCGCGATGGCGCAGCGCCGCGCGACCGGGTCGTACACGCAGTAGACGCAGGTGGCGATGTACTGCTCGCCGTGCTGGCCGACGGTGTCCTCGAAGAGCTGGTCGAGGTGGCGCAGGACCTGGCCCGGCGGCGGGTCGAGGGCGGCGAGGGTGCGCACCGCCGTACGGAGCTGGCCCATGGTCGCGGCCGAGTGCACGCCGTGCCCCATGACGTCGCCGACGATGAGCGCGACCCGGCTGCCGGACAGCGGGATCGCGTCGAACCAGTCGCCGCCGACCTGGGCGGACGGGTTGCCGGGAAGGTAGCGGTAGGCGATCTCGACGCCGGGCAGCCGCGGCGGGTGCTTGGGCAGCATGCTGCGCTGCAGGGCGTCGGCGACGCGCGCCTCGCGCTGGTAGAGCAGCGCCTTGTGCACGCTGATCGCGGCCTGGTCGGCCATGAGCGTCGAGGTCAGCACGTCGATCTCGTCGAAGCCGGGCCGCTCGGGGTCGCGCAGCAGCACGACGAACCCCAGCATGTGCTCGCCGGCCCGCAGCGGCGCGACGAGGAGGGAACCGGGAGTGGCCGATGGCAGGACGCACTGGAGGACCTCGCGGTCGTGGTCCGGGTCCGGCCACATGACGAGCTGCCCGCTGGCCACGCTGGCGGCGAACGGCCCGGTGAGGTCGGAGACGGCCAGCGTGCCGGCGAGCGTACGCTCGCGTGTCCGCGCGTCGTCGGCGACCGAGACCTGCCTCAGGACCGCGTCCGGCGGCGCGCCGGGCAGCGGGGGCAGGTCGCCGTCGGCGAGAACCGCCTCGTAGAGATAGGCGGCGGCGAGATCGGCGAGGCGCGGCACCATCGTCTCGCAGAGGGCCGTCACGACCTGGGTGAGCTCGAGGTCACCGCCGATCCGTACGGTGGCGGCGTGCAGGAACGCGAGGTGCTCGTGTACCTCGGCCGGCTCGGCGCGCCGGCCCCGCCACCTCCTCACCGACGGCCGTCGCGGCGGCAGAACAGGAACAGCTGGACCTCGGGGAGAAGCTCGGTGCTGGCCGGGGCGTACGAGAGATGCCGCAGGCCGATGACCTCGAACCCGGCCTCGATCACGAGCTTCTCCAGCTCGCTCCGTACGTAGCCGGTGACGCGGACGGGGCTTCCCAGGAAATGGATCGGAGTGTCGTCGAGATCGGCCTCCACCATGCTGAGCAGAAAATACCCCTCGGGTTCGATGACCTGGTGGATTTTCGTCAGTGCGGAGGGGATCTCGGCGCGGGGAAGCATCAGCAGGGAGAAAAATGCGACGACCGCCGCGAAAGCGCCCAGAGTGGGATCGAGGTCGGCGATGTCGAGATGACGGAATTCGGCGTCCGGCACGTCCCGGTGGGCAAGGCGGAGCATCTCGCCGGAGATGTCCACTCCGGTCACCTTGTGTCCAGCATCGGAGAGTTGCCGCGCGGTGGGAATCCCGGTGCCGCATCCGACGTCGAGCACCCGCGAACCGGGCGCGAGCCGCTCCAGGAGCCACTCGCCGGCCGCGATCTGCCCCTCTTTGTGCGGGAATGCCGCGTCGTAGTGCTCACCGATGCGATCGAACGCCCAGGCCTGTGCGGCCTGCCGATCAGCACGGGAGTACAGACCGCCGGGGTCCTGCGTCATCACACCGTCCCTCCTCAACCATTGGGGTACACCGAGGCGCGCAGCCTATTCAACACGGATTCCGCCGCAAGCTCGGCAGAACCCCGGTTAGAAGCCTTGACAGAATTGGTCTCCATTAGCGGGTGCGGGAGGAGTGGCCGCCGGAGGGCGGTGAAAGCGTTTTCCGGATGGTCACATACTGCGGGGCGCCTTGCGGAGAAGGCTCGTGGATGGTGTGGAACGCTCCGTTTCCGGGGTGCCCGCCCGGAATGCGGGCTGGCCTTGATCGGCCATCGCGCGTCCGCGCGGTTCACTCGCCGCGCTCCCGGCCCGCCGTGGTCCGTCAGCAGTACGGGCCGAGGGCCTTCCTGATGCGGGCCGGGGCCGGGCGCATGCCCGGTGCGGCGCACAGGCCGTCCGTGCCGTATGTGACGCCGCGCCACGTGCCGCCGGCCCGCCGGAGCACCGCGTGGGCCGGGTCGGCGACCGGCTTGGTGAGCTGCACGGTCGTGGTGGCCCAGTCGCCGTCGCACACGATGGGGCCGGTCACGCGGAAGCCGGTCCAGTCCTTGGCGTCCATCGCCTTGATGAACGCCTCGGCGGACAGGCAGGCCGGCGATGGCGCCGGCGAGGACACGGCAGGGGACGCGGCGGCGGGCTTCGCGCCGGAGTGGCAGGCGGCCGTACCGGCGGCGCACGCCAGGACCGTGAGGCAGAGCAGTGGCCGTGACACCGAACCCCCTGTGCGCGAGTCGTACCGCGCCGACCGTACGCCATTCTTGATCGCCGGCGCACGCGGATCACCTGCGGTGGTTGATGATCCGCAGGACGCGCTGGATGCGGCGGGGCGGCGGGACGCCGAACGGGGTGGCCAGGCGGGTACGGGCCGGGCGGCCCCGCAGGGTCACCGTGTTGCCCAGCCGCCAGCGCGCCGCCTCGGCCGGCTTGGCCGCGGCGACGACCGTGGCCGAGGCGAGGAGGCGTTCGTTGGTGGACTTGGCGATGTCGCTCAGCCGGGCGGCCTCGTTGACCGGGTCGCCGATGACGGTGTACTCCAGCCGCTGCTCCGCGCCGATGTGGCCCGCGACCACCTGGCCCGACGAGACCCCGATGCCGGCGATCAGCTGGGGCAGGTCGGCCTGCAGCCGGTGCGAGAGCGTACGGGCGGCGGCGAGGGCCTGCCCGGCCGGGTCCTCCAGCGGCTGCGGAGCGCCGAAGATCGCCAGAGCGGCGTCGCCCTGGAACTTGTTGATCAGGCCGCCGTGCGCGGACACGACCTCCACGACGATGCCGAAATAGGCGTTGAGCAGGGCGACGACCTCACCCGGCGGCCGGGTCGCGGCCAGGCGGGTCGAGCCCTGCAGATCGGCGAAGATCACCGCCGCGTCGCAGACCTCGCCGCCGCCGAGCGCGACGCCGTGTTCGAGGGCGTGCCGGGCGACGTCCTCGCCGACGTGCCGGCCGAACAGGTCGCGTACGCGCTCGTTCTCCCGCAGGCCCGCGGCCATGTGGTTGAACCCGGCCTGCAGGCCGCCGAGCTCGCTCGCGTCGTACACGGGCACGGAGGCCTGGAGGTCGCCGCGCTCGATCCGGGCCAGCCCCTCGCGCACCGCCCGTACCGGATCGGCGACGGCGCGCGCGGCGATGTAGGTGATCTGGAACCCGACCAGCAGCGCGAGCCCGCCGAGCACGAGGATCGTGACCGCGAGCTGGGTCAGGGCCATCCCGGTGACGACGAGCGCGGACAGCGCGGTGATGACCAGGCCGAGCAGGGGCACGGCGGTGCCGAGCGCCCAGGCGAGCATGGTCCGCGGGGTGATGCCGAACCAGCCGTCGTGCTCGGCCGCCCGTTCCGCCATCACGACCGCCGCGATCGGCCGCAGCAGCCGCTCGGTCAGCAGGTAGACGATCGCGCACGTGGTGATCGCGCCGAGCAGTGTGATCATGCTGACCTTCAGGGCGAGCAGCGGGGAGAAGGCCAGGTCGATCGCGGCCCACCCGACCGCGCCGAACCCCCAGAGCGTCGCCTGCATGGTCATCAGCCGCAGCGGCCCGCGCAGCACGGCCCGCCGCTCGGCCTCACTCGGCTCGCGCTGGTGACCGGCGAAGCGGCGCAGCGGCCGGAACAGCCGCATGCCCCACACCACCCCGAACGGCGCGCCGAACACGACGTACGAGGAGAAGACGACGAGGTTGATCAGCCGGATGCGCTCCGGGTCGCCGAGCCCCGGAGGGTCGGGCATGACGAACGTCGAGAACAGCATGACGAACAGGGCGCCGCTGAGATTCGCGCCGCCGACGGCGAAGATGAGCAACCATCGCGTACGGCGTTCGAGCACGGCACGGGAGGCGCCGGCCGGCCCGTCGAGCCAGGCCCGGAACCCCCCGGCCCGCGTGCTGCCGGCCACCGTCACCTCTCCTCGTTCGTGTCTCGTCCGTGCTCCGTCCGTGCCAGTTGGGGACACCAGTGTTACCGAAACCCGGGAGCGGGGTAACGGGAGGTAGCTGATTTGGGCCCCGAAAGGCGGTTCCTTGGGCGATCGGGCCGCGTGGCCGGGTTCCGCCGGGGCGTGGGAATCTTGGGGGATGACGGCGACGCGGCGGATGGGGCTCGGACTGGCGGCGCTCGGCAGGCCCGCGTACATCAATCTCGGGAGGGACGGGGCGCTTCCCGCCGACCGTACGGTCTCGGCGATGCGGGAGGCCACCTTTCAGGTGCTCGACACCGCGTACGCGGCCGGGGTCCGCTGGGTCGACGCGGCGCGTTCGTACGGGCGGGCCGAGGAGTTCCTGGCCGCCTGGCTGGACGACCGCGATCCCTCCGGGGTCACCGTCTCCAGCAAGTGGGGCTACGCCTACGTCGGGGACTGGCGGACCGACGCCGAGGTGCACGAGGTCAAGCGGCACGACCTCTCGCGGTTCCGGGAGCAGGCGGGCGAGACGCGGCGGCTCCTCGGCGACCGCCTCGACGTCTACCAGGTGCACTCGCTCACCGCCGACAGCCCTCTCTTCGGCGACGCCGGTCTCCGGCACGCCCTGGCCGGGCTCGCGGCCGACGGCGTACGGATCGGGTTCTCCACGTCCGGGCCGGCGCAGGCCGACACCGTACGGCGGGCACTGGAACTGGAGGCCGACGGGCGGCGGCTGTTCACGACGGTGCAGTCCACCTGGAATCTCCTCGAGCCCTCCGCCGGCCCGGCACTGGCCGAGGCCAAGGCGGCCGGCGCGTACGTCATCGTCAAGGAGGGCCTCGCCAACGGCCGGCTCGCCGTCGACCCGCCCGGAGAACTTCGCCGCGCCGCCGAGCGCCACGGCACGGGCGCGGACACCGTGGCGCTCGCGGCCGTGCTGGCCCAGCCCTGGGCGGACACCGTGCTGTCGGGCGCGGTCAGCGTCGCCCAGCTCGCCACCAACCTCGCCGCCGAGACGATCACCCTCGACCCGGACGAACTCGGTGGCCTGGAGACGCCGCCCGGGGAGTACTGGCGGGACCGCGCCGCACTGCCCTGGAACTGAGTCCGCAACCGGGGAAAAGTGATGTCCGGCCCGTGCGGCGAATGCCGGGACATGGTCGTTTCGATACGCGAATATGGCTATTGCCACCCGGCCGCCGAACCGTGACGGCCGGGGCGCGCGCTGGAGACGAGGACATCGATGGCATCTCAACGCCGTACAGAGGGTTCGGCGCATGGGCACGTCTGACATCAGGGGAGCCATCCTGGCGGCGATGGCGACCATCATCTACTACCTGGGGTTCATCGTCTTCCGGGTCGCCGCGACCCGCATGCCCGTGCTCCGCGGCACGCGTCCGCTCCGCCTGGTGCGATACACCTACACCAACTGGCTCTGGCTGACCGGTGTGGTCATCGTGCTGGCCGGCGTCGCCACGCAGGTCGAGGCCCTGACGATGCTGCCGCTGAGCCTCGCCGAGCCGATCTTCGTCGCCTGCCTGGCCTTCATCCTCTTCTACGCGGGCGTCTTCTTCCGCGAACGCCTGACCGCCCGTGAGTGGCTGAGCATCGGCCTGTTCGGCGCGGCCACCGCCTTCATCGGCATCTCGAACGGCGACCGCGAGGTGCTGACCAGCAGCGTCGCGAGCCCGCTCGTACTCGCCACCGTCGTGGTGCCCGGCGTCGTGATCAGCGCGATCGTGCTGGTCGGCGGCGACGTACGCGCCTTCGGCCGGCACGCGAAGCCCCTGACCGGCGTGGCGTACGGCTTCGGCTCCGGCATCAGCCTCGGCATCTCCGAGCTCGCCATCAAGGGCGTCGCGTCGGTCTACAACACGCACGGCCTGGCCGCCGCGGCGTACACCACGCCGTACCCGTACGTCGCGATCGGCATGGCGGTCATTGGCCTGGCCCAGCTGCAGATCGGCCTGCAACGCTGCCGAATCTCGATCGTCGCGACGGTGCTGACGGTGGCGGCGAAGACCGAACTCGCGGTGTTCGGCCCGATCTTGTACAAGGAGCCGTGGCCGGCCGACCGGTTGATGCTGATCCTGCGCCTGAGCGGCTTCGGCCTGGCGCTGGTCGCCCTCGTGATGTTCCCTCGCCACGAGACGTCCCAGGAGACGTCGGGCATCGCGTTCCTCCCTGCCCAGGCGGGCCTGGCCCCGAGACGCGAAAGAGCCTGACCGGCACCTCCCGTTGGGCGGCCGTCCCCCCCGACCGGGCCGCCCTACCTCAGCCGGCGGTCTCGCCTCGGCAGAGCGTCGCACCAGGCGCGGGCCGCCTACCTTTCCATGACCCTCCCCCTTCTCCCGCTCTGGAGAGGATTGTCGTTCAGCGGCCGCGGAAGGCCTCCTCCAGCCACCAGGACGGTCCGCTCGTGACCTTCGCGTGCACTAGCAGGGGGCGGTCGCGTGGGCCGTTGAGCCAGGTGGTCACCGGCTCCAGGTCTTCGACGCGGCGTACCGTGATGGCCTGGCAGCCGAAGCCCCGGCCGATCGCGGCGATGTCCGTCGGCGGGAACCGTACGGTGTCCAGCGGGTGGCCGTCCGGGCCGAAGTGGTGGACCTCTGCGCCGTAGGCCTCGTCGTCGTAGATGACGATCAGTAGCCCCAGACTCAGGCGGACGGCTGTTTCGAGTTCGGCGATGCCCATCAGGGCGCCGCCGTCGCCCAGGGCGGCCACGGTCAGGCGGTCCGGGCGGGCGACCGCCGCGCCGATGGCGGTGGACAGGCCCAGGCCGATCGACTGGAACGCCTGGGTGAAGACCAGCCCGCCCTCGGGGACCTCCAGGAACATCGCGGGATAGGCCATGAAGTTGCCCGAGTCGACCGCGACCGTACGCTCCACCGGGAGGAGGTCGTCCAGGCGAATCGACAGCGTCCGCGGATCGATCGTGGTCGCGTCCGAGGCGTCCTCGTAGGGGACCGCGCGCCAGCGTCCCTCCCTCGCGAGGCGTTCCGCCAGTTCCGGAGAGCGGGCGCCCGCGGAAGCGTGCGAACGCCGGGCGAGCTCCGCCTCGACCGCCAGCGCCGTACCGGACACGTCGCCGATCACGCCCAGGTCGATCGGGCGGTGCGCGCCGAGGGCCTCGCTGTCGAGGTCGATCTGGACGACCGTCGTGTCCTCGCCGACGAGCGAGCCGTGGCGCAGGGTCCACATGTTCATCGAGCAGCCCCACCCGACGAGCACGTCGGCGGAGCGGACCAGCTCGGCCGCCACGGGCGTGGCGAAACCGCCGCTGACGTCCAGGTCGAACGGGTCGCCGCGGAACAGCCCGCGCGCGACCGCCGACGTGGCCAGCAGCGCGCCGACGCGTGAGGCCAGCGCTCGCAGCGGCCCGCCGGCCCCTCGCGCGCCGCGTCCGGCCAGGAACACCGGCCGCCGGGCCCCCGCCAGAACGTCGGCCAGCCCGGCCACGGCCGCCGGGGGCGGCACCGGCGCGGCCGGCGGAGGCACCGAGGACACCGTCACCGGCCCCCGGCCCGCCGCCGGCCCGGCCACGACGGACGATGGTGGCACCGACCCGGCCGACGGGGGCTCTGAAGGCGCCGCCGATGGCCCAGGGTGCGGCACCGCACTCCCGGCTGCCGGAGGTGGTGCGACGGGCGGTGGTGTCGTGGGCAGAGCCGTCGGTCCGTGGTGCGGTGTCGCGGGCCCGATGGCGGGTGGCGGCGGGATCGGGGCGGGTGACAGGGGCACCGGGGGTGGCTCCACCGGGCCGGGGTGAGGCGCTGCCTGTACGTCCAGTGGCAGGCCGAGCACGACGGTTCGGCGTTCCATCACCGCCGTGCGCCAGGCGCGGGTCACGTCCTCCATGGCCGAGGCGGGGGAGTGCACCCGTTCCGGTATCGCGCCCACGGCGGTGGCCAGCGCGGACTGGTCGATTCGGAAGTTGGAGCGCACCGCGGAGGCGGCGGTCTCGGCGGCCAGTACGAGCAGCGGCGTGCGGCTCTTGGCCGCCTCCGTGATGCCGGTCAGGGCGTTGGTCAGCCCCGGGCCCTGGTGCACCGACAGCACGCCGACGCCGCCGCCGGAGCGGGAGAACGCGTCGGCCATCGTCGCGGCGCCGGCCTCGTGCCGGGCCGCCACGAATCGCGCGCCGCCCGCGACCAGCGCGTTGGTGACGTGGAAGTTGCCGCTACCGACGACGCCGAAGACGGTGCGGACGCCGAGCCGGGTCAGCGCGGCGCCCACGGCCTCCGCGACGTTCAATGCTCGACCAGGGCGAGGACGCGCGCCGGGCTGCCCGAGCCGCCGACGATCGGCAGCGGCGAGGCGATCAGCGCGGCCCCGCGTACGGGCAGACGGTCGAGGTCGCGCAGCTGGGTGAGCCCGTACTTGCCCGCGCCGAGCAGGAACGAGTGGCACGGGAACGGCGGGTCCAGGCCCGGCGCGCCACCCGCGTCGGTGCCGACCGTCTCCACGCCGAGCCCGGCGATCGGCGTCTCCTCGGCCAGCCAGCGCGCGCACTCGGCGGAGATCCCCGGCGTGTGCGAGCCGCTCTCGTCGGCGTTGAGGAACTCCTCCTGGTCGCCGGAGCGCGCGTCCCAGCCGGTCCGGTAGAGCAGCCAGCCGCCGTCGGGCAGCGGGCCGTTGGCCTTCGTCCACGCGCGCACGTCGTCGATCTGGAGCAGGAAGTCCGGATCGGCGGCCACCCGGTCCGCGACGTCGAGGACGACGGCGGGCGCGACGAGCCGGCTCGGCGCGACCTGCGAGACGTCCTCACCGTCGCGGCCGGTGACCCAGTGCACCGGGGCGTCGAAGTGGGTGCCGGTGTGCTCGCCGGTGACGATGTCGTTCCAGTACCAGGCCGGCCCCCGCTCGTCGTAACGGCTGATCTCGCGCAGCGAGAAGTTGACCGTGTTGCCGAACGGCTCGGGCAGCTTGAGGATCGGCGTGGTCTCCGACAGAGGCGCGGTCAGGTCGATGACCTCGATCGAGCCGTCGCCGATCGCCGCGGTCAGTTGAGCGAGCAGGGACATGGTTCCTCCCACCGGCCCGTGAGCGGGGGGCGTCCCCGCGGGCAGTGGCCCGAACGTACCGGGCCTGGCACGGCGACGGCCAGCACCCCGCACGACCTGTGGACAACCGCCCGGCGGCGGCTCAGGCGCTCAGCACCCCGTGCGGGTCGAGGACGTACTTGCGCGCCGCGCCCTGGTCGAACTCCCGGTACCCGGCCGGCGCGTCGTCCAGCGGGATGACCGTCGCGTTGACGTTGCGGGCGATCTGCACGCGGTCGTGCAGGATCGTCATCATCAGCTGCCGGTTGTACCGCATGACCGGGCACTGGCCGGTCGTGAGCACGTGCGACTTGGCCCACCCGAGGCCGATCCGGATGCCGAGCTGACCGATCCGCGCGTTCTCGTCCACGCCGCCCGGATCGCCGGTCACGTAGAGCCCCGGGATGCCGAGCCCGCCCGCCGCCCGGGTGATCTCCATCATCGAGTTGAGCACCGTCGCCGGCCGCTCGCCCGCCGACCCCTCCTTGCCGTGGCCGCGCGCCTCGAACCCGACGCAGTCCACCGCGGCGTCCACCTCGGGCACGCCGAGGACCTGCTCGATCTGCTCGCCGAGATCGTCGTGCTGGGACAGGTCGACGGTCTCGCAGCCGAAGCTCCTCGCCTGCCGGAGCCGCTCCTCGACCATGTCGCCGACGATCACGACCGCCGCGCCGAGCAGGAGGCTCGCCGTCGCGCAGGCCAGCCCGACCGGCCCCGCGCCCGCGACGTACGCCGTCGAGCCGGTCGTGACCCCCGCGGTGTACGCGCCGTGGTACCCGGTCGGGAAGATGTCCGACAGCATCGCCAGGTCGGTCAGCTTGGCCATCACCGTGTCGCGGTCGGCCGGGATCCTGAGCAGGTTGAAGTCGGCGTACGGGACCGTGACGTAGCGCGCCTGGCCGCCGTGCCAGCCGCCCATGTCCACATAGCCGTACGCCGCGCCGGCCCGCGCCGGGTTGACGTTCTCGCAGACGCCGGTGTGGCGTTCCTTGCAGTTGCGGCACCGCCCGCAGGCGATGTTGAAGGGCACGCTGACCAGGTCGCCCCGCTTGACGAACTCCACGTCCGAGCCGAGCTCGACCACCTCGCCGGTGATCTCGTGCCCCAGCGTCTGGCCCACGGGCGCGGTCGTACGGCCGCGCACCATGTGCTGGTCGGATCCGCAGATGTTGGTGGCGAGGACCTTCAGGATCGCTCCGTGCTGGAGCCCGCGCCCGTTCTGCTCCCGCAGCGTGAGTTCCGGAAAGTCCAGGTCCTCGACGGTGACGGTGCCGGATCCCTGGTAGACGACGCCTCGGTTGGTGTCCGCCACGACTCGATCCCTCCTGCTCGCGAATACCCCGCGGGAGGGCGGCAAGACCCCGCCCGCGCGGAGGTCTTGGCCTGTCGAATTCTACGCTTCGTCGGATTGACCGTTAATGTCTGCTTCCGGAGTGGATCTTGACTTCGGGACAACGCGCCGTGAACGTCCTGCGTCCAACCAAGAGTGGAAGTCTCGTACGGCCAGGGCCTGCGACCGACTGATGAGGTGTGATGGCCGACAACGACGCCGACGACGCGGCGAAGCCCCCGGGCGACGAGGACGCGGAGCCGACCCCTCAGGACGCCGGGCCCGCCTCGTCGGACGCCGAGCCGGAGAAAGAGCCGGCCGAGGACGAGCCCGACGACGCCGAGGCCGAAAAGACCGAAGAGGCCGAAGAAACCGAGAAGACCGAGGCCGCGAAGCCCGTACGCAAGCGCCACCGCGTCCTGCGCTGGGCCGCCGCCATCGTCGCGGTCGTCGTCCTCGCCGCCGGCGGTACGGCCGGCTACCTGTACGTGCACCTCAACGGCAACATCCACAAGGAGAACGTCGAACAGCAGCTCGGCCCCGACCGCCCGGCCAAGCTGAACAAGTCGATGAACATCCTCCTGCTCGGCTCCGACTCCCGCGACGGTGACAACAAGGCCTACTGGTCGCCGGACATCAGCGGCGAACGCTCCGACACCACGATCCTCCTGCACCTGTCGCCGAACCGGGACCGCGTCGTCGCGGTCAGCTTCCCGCGTGACTCGATGGTCCAGGTGCCGCAGTGCGAGAAGAAGAACGGCCAGAAGGTCGCCCCGTTCTTCGGCATGCTCAACGCCGCCTTCGCGTACGCGGGTGCCTCCTGCACGTGGAAGACGATCGAGTCGACCACCGACATCCACATCGACCACTACGTGAAGATCGACTTCACCGGGTTCAAGCGGGTCGTCGACGCGCTCGGCGGCGTGGAGATCTGCGTGCCGCACGCGGTCAACGACCCGCGCGCCAACCTGAGCCTGCGGGCCGGCCGCCAGGTGGTCAAGGGCAACGACGCGCTCGGCTACGTCCGTACGCGCTACGGCATCGGCGACGGCTCGGACCTGGAGCGCATCCAGCGGCAGCAGAAGTTCATGGCCTCGGTGGTGAACAAGGCCACGAGCAGCAGCATGCTCACCGATCCGACGCGGATCTACACGTTCCTCGACGCCGTCACCAAGTCCATCGCGACCGACGACAAGCTCAGCGTGTCCGCGATGCGCAAGCTGGCCACGAGCATGAAGGGCATCAGCGCGGGCACGGTCCGCTTCGTCACCGTGCCCACGCAGGTCTACCCCCGCGACCCGAACCGCGTGCAGTGGGACATGGCCCAGGCCAAGCCGCTGTTCGACGCGATCCGCGGCGACGACGCGCTGCCCGCGCCGAAGCCGGCGCCGCCGGTGGCCGAGCAGCCGAAGCCCGAGGACGTGAAGGTCCGGGTCGTCAACGGGCCGAAGAAGGCGGTCAAGGCGCTCAAGGACCGGCACTTCAAGGTGACCACGGCCAAGGGCCCCGTACAGACCGAGACCAAGATCCTGTACGGGCCGGGCGGCGAGCGCCAGGCCGACGCGGTCGGGGTCGCCGTCCCCGGAGTGCGGATCCTGCCCGACCCGACCGTGCCGCCGGGCACCGTGTCCCTGGTCGTCGCGCCCGCGGGCGTTCAGGTGACCCCGGTGATCCCGAAGGTCACCGGTGAGATCAAGGCCGACCAGGTGCCGTGCTAGGGGAGAGCCTCAAAGTGACGTAGGGCACGGTGTCGCCCGGGAGCACGTAGCGGTCGACCTCGACGAACCCGTGCGCCCGGGCGAACCGCAGCCCATCCGGGTTGGACGCGAGGACGACCGTCTCGATCGCGTCGCCGCCGAGCTCTCGCGCCTCGGCGAGGCCCCGCGCGCAGAGCTCCCCGCCGAACCCGCGCCCGCGGTGGCCGGGGAGCACGCGGGCGATCACCGTGGCCGCCGGCTCGTCGCTCGTAGGCGGCCGTACGGTCATGCAGCCCACGAGGACGTCGCCGAGGTAGGCGACGTCCAGGCGGTAGCGCGTGGCGCGCTCGCGTACCTCGTCGAGGGTGAGGACGCCGGTGGGAATGATCTCGTTGTGGACGTGCTGCCAGTCGCGGAGCATGGCATCGCCGTTCACCCGCTCGATGCGGAGGCTGGGCATGGCCCCGAGGAAACCGGCGGAGTGGCCGGGACGTCAACCGATATTCGGCGTCACCGGCCCGGCGCCGGCCGCCCGGTGAGCACCGCGGCGTTGGGCCGGGGCCCGGCGCGAAGGCCCGCCCACAGCCCCCGGCCCAGCTCGCGGGCCAGTCGGGGGCGGTCCGTGGACCCGGCGAACGCCCGGGCCCACCGTCGTACGGTCGAGCCCGCGTAGAGCAGGCGCTCGCCCGGCGCCAGGCACGCGCTCCGGGTGAACAGCCACGTCTTGTTCCGCACCTCGTAGAAGAAGCGCGCGCCCGGGTCGAACGACGGCGACGCGGTGCGGTGCACGACGACGCTGTCCGGGCACAGCAGGCCGAGGCGCCCGCGCAGCAGCCGAAGGGTGTACTCGAAGTCGTCGTTCCACAGGAAGTAGTCGGCCACCGGCAGCCCGCACTCCCGTACGGCGGCGGCGTCGGCCAGCACGGACACGAACGACGCGGAGCGGATGCGCGCGTGGCCGGGAATGCCGGCGGGCCGGGTGCGCGGAGTGTTCATGGGGTGGTCGCGGCCGTCGGTCCAGACGACCCGGCTGGCGGCGAGCGCGGGACGGTACCGGCCGAAGGTGGACAGCAGCGCCGCCAGCGCGCCCGGTGAGGGAACGGTGTCATCGTCCATGAGCCACAGCGCCGTCGCGTCGAGTTCGAGAGCGCGGGCGATGCCTGCCGCGAACCCTCCGGCGCCGCCGGTGTTGTACGGCAACCGGAGCAGGTCGACGTCGGGGAACCGCGACTCCAGCAGCTCAGCGGTGCCGTCGGAAGAGGCGTTGTCGACGACGACCACGACGTCGGGAACGCGGGTCTGCGCGCCGATGGCGGCCAGCGCCCCGGCCAGGAGATCACGCCTGTCGTGGGTGACAACCACGGCGACCACATAAGCGTCTTCCTGACGGACAAGCTCTGACATCTCACACCTTTACCGAGTCAACGCCATAAATGATGCGAAAAGCCTTCCACAGGGACCTTAAGCTACATTCCGCTCGTCTTACCTCATAACCGTTCCTCCGCACCGAGACGGACGCATGGCCGAACCCTTCTCGCTCCTCCTCACCGTGTACGCGGGGGACCGTACGGACTATGTCCGCGATGCGTTCCACAGCGCGGTCGACGCCCAGACCCGCCGCCCTGAGCAGGTCGTCCTCGTGCAGGACGGCCCGCTGCCGGCCGACCTCGACGCGTGCCTGACCGAGGTACGGGCGGGCAGCCCGGTCGAGGTGACCTTCCTGCGCCTGGAGCGCAACAGCGGGCTGGGCGTCGCGCTCGACGAGGGGCTGGCCGCCGCCCACCACGACGTCGTCGCGCGGATGGACGCCGACGACATCGCGATGCCGCGGCGGTTCGCGGTGCAGCTCCCGGTCATCGAGGAGGGGGCGGACCTCGTCGGCGCGGGCATGCTGGAGTTCGGCGCGGATCGCGACGACATCGTGGGCCGCCGTACGCCGGTCTCCGAGCCCGGCGACATCGCCCGGTACGCGCGCCTGCACGACCCGTTCAACCACCCGACGGTGGTGTACCGGCGCCGCGCGGTCCTCGCGGCGGGCGGCTACGGTGACCTCCCGCTGATGGAGGATTACTGGCTTTTCGCCCGTATGATCGCGAGCGGCGCGACCATGGTGAACCTGACCGAGCCTCTCGTGTACTACCGGGTGGGCGACGGCGCGTACGAGCGGCGCGGAGGCGTGGCCCTGCTGCGCGCCGAGCTGCGCCTGCAGCGCGAGCTCCTGCGGGGCGGGTTCACCACACGCGCGCAGTACGTCCGCAACGTGAGTGTCCGCGGCGGGTACCGGCTGACCCCGGCCTTCATCCGCCGCCCGCTGTACCGGCGGTTCGTCGCCCCGCGAGGGGTGCGCGGAGCGCCGGACGTCTCCGCAGAGGGTGCGCGTGAACGCTGATCTGGTCGTCGCGGGCTCAGGCCTGTTCGGCCTCACGGTGGCCGAGCGCTGCGCCCGCGACCTCGGCCTGCGCGTGCTCGTCGCCGAGCGCCGCGACCACATCGGCGGCAACGCCTACAGCGAGGTCGAGCCCTCGACCGGCATCGAGGTGCACCGGTACGGCGCGCACCTGTTCCACACCTCCAACGAGCGGGTGTGGGACTACGTCAACCGGTTCACCGCCTTCACCGACTACCGGCACCGGGTCTTCTCGATCTTCAAGGGCCGGGTCTACCCGATGCCGATCAACCTCGGCACGATCTGCGCCTACTTCGGCCGCGCGATGGGCCCGGACGAGGCACGGCGGCTGATCGCCGAGCAGGCCGCCGAGGTCGCCGACCCGCGCAACCTGGAGGAGAAGGCGATCTCGCTGATCGGCCGGCCCCTCTACGAGGCGTTCATCCGCGGCTACACCGCCAAGCAGTGGCAGACCGACCCGCGCGAGCTGCCACCGGAGATCATCACGCGGCTGCCGGTGCGCTACACGTTCGACAACCGCTACTTCGCCGACCGCTACGAGGGCCTGCCGGTGGACGGCTACACGGCCTGGCTCGAACGCATGGCCGACCACCCGCGCATCGAGGTACGGCTCGGCACCGACTTCTTCGACCTGGACGCGTCCGGCAACGTCCCTGTCGTCTACACCGGCCCGCTCGACCGCTACTTCGGCCACTCCGAGGGCTCGCTCGGCTGGCGCACGCTCGACTTCGAGCGCGAGGTGCTGGACACCGGCGACTTCCAGGGCACCCCGGTCATGAACTACGCGGACGAGGACGTGCCCTACACGCGCGTCCACGAGTTCCGCCACTTCCACCCCGAGCGCGCCCACCCGGAGGACCGGACCGTGATCGTGCGGGAGTACTCCCGTTTCGCCACGGCGGCCGACGAGCCGTACTACCCGATCGACACCGCCGAGGACCGCGCCCGGCTCGCCCGCTACCGGGAGCTGGCCCGCGCGGAGAAGGACGTCCTGTTCGGCGGGCGCCTCGGGACGTACCGCTATCTCGACATGCACATGGCCATCGCCTCCGCGCTGACCATGTACGACAACCGCCTGCGGCCGCGCTTCGCCGGCCGCGCCGGCGACAAGGGGGGAACATGAGAGTTCTGCAGCGGGTGGTCCTGCCCGCCGACCGCGACCTGGACGTGCTGAAGCTGTACGTCGAGGGCCGCGGCGGGCGCGGGGAGGCGACCGCCGCGGGACCGGGGGGCGGCGGCCGCGAGGTCCGCGTCGCCGGGCGGCGGAGCGCCGCCGTCGCGCCGGGCGGCCGGGCGTCGTTCTGCACCTACTTCAACGCGTTCCCGGCGAGCTACTGGCGCCGCTGGAGCGTCGTGGAGCGCGTACGCCTGCGGATGCGCGTCCGCGGCGACGCCGTCATCGTCGTCTACCGTTCGACCGGCAAGGGCTTCGTCCAGCGGGTGACCCAGATCGAGGTCGACGCCGACACGGCCGTCGACCGCGAGCTCGACCTGCCGCTGGAGCCGTTCATCGACGGCGGCTGGTACTGGTTCGACATCGCCGCCGGCGATCGTGAGGTCGTGCTGGAGCAGGCCGAGTGGTGCGCCGACACCGACCGGGCCCAGGGCAGCACCAGCATCGGCATCACGACGTTCAACCGGCCGGCCTACTGCGTCGAGCAGCTGCTCGCGCTGGGCGAGGCGAGCGACGTCCTGGACGTCGTGGACGAGATCTTCGTCATCGACCAGGGCACCAAGCGGGTCGAGGACCGGCCGGAGTTCGCCGGGGCGGCCGAGGCCCTCGGCGGGCGGCTGCGGATGATCGACCAGGGCAACATCGGCGGATCCGGCGGCTTCTCGCGCGCGATGACCGAGACGCTCGACGCCGGCCGCAGCGACTACGTGCTGCTGCTCGACGACGACGTCGTGGTCGAGCCCGAGGGCGTTCTGCGCGCCGTGGCCTTCGCCGACCTGGCCCGTACGCCGACGATCGTCGGCGGGCACATGATGGACATCTTCAACCGGTCGGTGCTGCACGTGTTCGGCGAGTCGATCGCACGTTACCGCTGGTGGATGACGCCCACGGCGCACACCTTCCTCGGCCACGACCTGGCCGCGCACCCGCTGCGCGAGACGCCGTGGTTGCACCGCCGCGTCGACGTCGACTACAACGCCTGGTGGATGTGCCTGATCCCGCTCGACGTCATCCGCAAGGTCGGGCTCTCGCTGCCGTTCTTCATCAAGTGGGACGACATCGAGTACGGCGTCCGCGCGCGCGAGGCGGGGTTCCCCACGATCTCGCTGCCGGGCGCGGCCGTCTGGCACGTGCCGTGGCACTCCAAGGACGACACGCTCGACTGGCAGGCCTACTTCACCGAGCGGAACCGCCTGGTCACGGCGCTGATGTACTCCCCGTACCCGCGCGGCGGCAACATGCTCAAGGAGAGCATGTTCATCGCCACCAAGCACGCGCTCGCGATGCAGTACTCCACCGTCGAGCTCATGCTCCTGGCGGTCGAGGACGTGCTCGGCGGCCCGGAGGGCCTGCACCCGTCCATGACGACGAAGATGGCCGAGCTGCGCGCCCTGCGCGAGGGCTTCCCCGACGCGCGGGCCGAACCGGACCTCGACGAGTTCCCCGAGGTCAAGCGCCGGAACCCGCCGAAGAAGGGGCGTGAGCCGGTCGCCCCGGAAGGCCGCAAGGCGCTGATCAGGACGGCGCTGGCGGGCGCGGTACGCCAGCTCCGCCCGGTCGACTCGTTCACGCGCGAGCACCCCGAGGTCACCGTGCCGCACGTCGACCAGACCTGGTGGCTGCTGTCGCGCTACGACAGCGCGCTGGTCTCCTCGGCGGACGGCACCAAGGCGGCGTGGTACCAGCGGGACCCCCGGCGGTTCCGCGCGCTGGCGCGGCGGAACATGGCCCTGCACGCGCGGCTCGCGCGCGAGTGGCCCGAGCTGAGCAAGCGCTACCGCGCCGCCATTCCCGAGCTCGCCTCGACGGAGCGCTGGAGGGAGACCTTCGAGGCCGCCCGCCGGGAGGAACGGTGACGGTGGAGCCGCTGCTCGCCCCCGGCCGGGGCGGCGGACTGCCCGACGTCGCGCGGCGGCGCTACCTCCTGCGGCTGCTCGTACGCCGTGAGCTGCGCAGCCGCTACCAGGGCTCGCTGCTCGGCCTGGGCTGGTCCTACGTGCGGCCCGCGGTCAACTTCGCGGTCTACTTCTTCGTCGTCGGCGTCTTCCTCAAGATGAGCCAGGCGATCCCGAACTTCCCGGTGTTCCTGTTCTCCGGCATGGTCCTGATCAGCTTCTTCACCGAGACGCTGATCACCACCGCGTGGTCGGTCGTCGGCAACGCGTCGCTGGTGAAGAAGGTCTACCTGCCGCGCGAGCTGTTCCCGGTCTCCTCGATGCTGGTCTCCGGCGTGCACATGCTGCCGGCGCTGGCCGTGCTGATGGGCGGCGCGGTGTGGGCGGGCTGGGCGCCGTCGTGGATCGCGGTCGGCTCGATGCTGCTGGCGTTCGGCATCGTGGCGACGCTCGCGATGGCGTTCGGGCTGCTGTTCGCCGCGGTCAACGTGTTCTTCCGCGACTTCGGGCAGGTCGTGGACATCATCAACATCGTCGTCCCGTGGTCGGTCCCGATGATCTACCCGTGGACCACGGTGCAGGAGGCCACGCAGGGCGGCTGGCTGCTCCAGGCCTACCTCGCCAACCCGCTCACCAGCGCGGTGCTGCTGTTCGAGCGGGCCTTCTGGTGGCCGACCAACGACCAGGCCCTCACGCTGCCGAACGGCGCGCCCGCCCTGCCCGGCGGCAGGCTCGCCTTCCCTTACCACCTGACCACGCGCGGCCTGGCGAGCCTGCTCGGCGCGCTGGTGCTGCTGGCCGTGGCCCAGCTGGTCTTCGCGCGGCTGCAGCGACGCTTCGCCCAGGAGCTCTGATGGAGTCCATCGTCGTCGACGGGGTGTCCAAGCACTTCACCCTCCGCCACGCGCACTCCATCAAGGAGATGACCGTACGCGCGGCGCGCCGGCAGAGCCTCTCGGAGCGCTTCACCGCGCTGGACGAGGTCTCGCTCACCGTGGAGCAGGGGGAGTCGCTGGCCCTCATGGGCCTCAACGGCTCGGGCAAGAGCACGCTGCTGAAGCTCATCTCCGGCGTCATGCAGCCCGACCGGGGCTCGGTGCGCGTACGCGGCCGCGTCGCGGGGCTGATCGAGGTCGGCGCCGGACTGCACCCCGACCTGACCGGGCACGAGAACATCTTCCTCAACGCCGCGATCCTGGGCATGACCAAGGCCGAGACCGAGGCGAAGTACGACGAGATCGTCGCCTTCTCCGAGATCGAGTCCTTCCTGGACACCCAGGTGAAGTTCTACTCCTCCGGCATGTTCATGCGGCTCGGCTTCTCCGTGGCCGTGCACACCGACCCGGAGATCTTCCTCGTGGACGAGGTGCTCGCCGTCGGCGACCCGCCGTTCCAGAAGAAGTGCCTGGAGCGCATCCAGGAGTTCCACGCCGATGGCCGTACGCTCGTCATCGTCTCCCACGACATGGGCACGCTGGAGAAGGTCTGCGGCCGGGGCCTGGTGCTGGAGCGGGGCCACGCGGCGTACGAGGGCGACATACAGAGCGCGGTCGACTTCCTCACCCCGCCGGACACGCCGCTGGAGGCCGAGCGGCGCAAGCGGGCCCGCGCGGAGGCCGACCCGGGCAGCACCGCGCGCGCCGAGACCGCGCTCCTGGTGCGCGAGGCCATGCCGGACGCGCCTCGGCTGCCCGACCCGCGCGCCACGCTGGAGCACGGCCTGTCGCTCGCCGCCGGGCAGGACGGCATGGCGCTGGAGTTCGGCGTGCACACCGGCGGCACGCTGACGGCCATCGCCGCGGCCCGCGAGGGCAAGAACGTCTTCGGCTTCGACTCGTTCGAGGGGCTGCCCGAGGACTGGCGCGACGGCTTCCCGGCCGGCCACTTCGCGCTCGACGAGCCGCCGGAGGTGCCCGGCGCCGAGCTGGTCGTCGGGCGCTTCGAGGACACGCTGGCGGGGTTCCTGGAGGAGCATCCGGAGCCGGTGGCGTTCGTGCACGTCGACGCCGACCTCTACTCCTCGGCCCGTACGGTGCTCACCCTCCTCGGCCCCCGGCTGAACGCGGGCACGGTCATCGTCTTCGACGAGTACTTCGGCTATCCCGGCTGGCGGGAGCACGAGTACCGGGCCTGGCAGGAGTACGTGGCCGAGTCCGGCGTGCGGTTCGCCTACGAGGGCTACACCGAGGACGACGAGCAGGTCGTCGTGCGGATCACCGGGGTCGCGGGCGGGGACGGCCGGGTCGCGCTGACGGCCGAGGTCGCGCCGCCCGCCGCCGAGATGCCCTTCGGCCTGACGCGCCTCACGAAGGACCCGGCCCCCGCCGAGGCGGTGCGCACGAACGCGGCCCGTACGAAGCCGGCTCCGGTCCGTCCTCGCGCGAAGGAGCCGGTCGCGGCCCGCAAGACGGCCGGCCGGCTGCGGGAGCTGGACGTGCTGCGCTTCGTGGCCGCCGCGGCCGTGATGCTGCACCACTTCACCGGCGTCCCCGCGCCGGAGTGGCCCGGCGGCAGCGCCCGCCGGATCTTCCCCGAGCTCGGCCCGGTCACGCGTTACGGCTTCCTCGGCGTCGAGCTGTTCTTCCTGATCAGCGGTTTCGTCATCCTGCTGAGCGCGTGGGGGCGGCGGCCGGGCGACTTCGTCGTCTCGCGCATCGTGCGCCTCTTCCCTGCGTACTGGGTCGGCGTGCTGCTCTCGCTCGGCGCCTACCTGGCCTTCAACTCCTGGGTGCCCTTCGGCCCGGGCACCGACGGCCCGCTGAAGCGGTTCCTGCCGAACCTGACGATGCTCCAGGAGGGCGTCGGCTCCCAGCGCATGGAGGTCGTCTACTGGACCCTTTATGTCGAACTGCACTTCTACGTGCTGATCGCGTTGTTCGCGTGGGCGCGCATCACCTTCAGCCGGTGCGTCGCGTTCATGGGCGCGTGGCTCCTGTTCAGCGTGTTCGCGCTCGAATCGGGCTCCGGCTTTCTCAAGGTCGTTCTCCTGTGGCGGTACGCGCCGTTCTTCGTCGCCGGAATGGGCTTCTACCTCATCTACAAATACGGCTCGAATCTCATCGTCTGGCTGCTCATCGCGGCGAGCTGGGCCCTCGGCTGCTATTACGACGTGAAGTACAACTTCCCCGACTTCACCGCCGCGCCGCACTCGCTGTACGTCATCCCGGCCGTGGTCACCGTGATCTTCGGCGTCATGGCGCTCGTCGCGACCCACCGGCTGTCCTGGCTGCGCTGGCGCGGCTTCACGGTGCTGGGCATGTTGACGTACCCGCTCTACCTGGTGCACCAGACGATCTCCCGCACGTTCGTGCCGCGCCTGCTGCCGTACATGGGCCGCTGGGAGGTGCTCGGGGTGCTGGTGGCGAGCGCGCTGGCGGCCGCGTACCTCATCAACCTGCTGGTCGAACGCCCGGCCCAGCGCCACCTGCGGCCCCGGCTCAAGGCGGCGATGGCCCGCATCCGCGCCGGGGACTCCGAAGGGGTCGCTCGGTGACGTCTTACGACGCCGGGGAGAGGCCGATCGCGTCGATCTCCGCGCTGCACGCCGCGTAGGACAGCCGCAGGGTGTCGCGGCCGGCGTTCAGGTCGACGGGGGCCGCCGCGATGGTCCAGCGGTCCCAGCCGTACGCCGGGTAGCGCAGCTCGCCCTGCGGCCGCCCGTTGACCGTGAGCCGCTGCTCACAGGCGCCGCCTGCGCCGTTTCCGGCACGCACGTAGAGGCGGTACCGCCCGGCGTCCGGCAGCTGCAGCGCGAACTCCAGGAAGCTTCCCGCGGCGGACAGGTAGCCGACCTTCCCGTCGCCGGAGGCGTTCGCCGTCGTCAGCCGCTCGCCGTTGTTGACGGTCGCGTACGTCGGCGACTCCGCCTCCCAGCGCGTCATCGGCCGGCCGGTCAGCGCGGAGTACCAGCGCGCGGCCATCTTGGCGTAGCCGCCGTTGGTGGGGTGGACGCCGTCGCCGGACAGGTCGTCCTTGGACAGCACGGAGTGCATGTCGACCAGGTGGACGTGCAGCCCCGCGCCGGCCTTGTCCGCGACGATGCCCGGGATGGCGGCGTTGTACGCGCGGGCCCGCGCCTCGTTCTTCCGGTTCGCCAGCGGCGTGATGGTCGAGACGTACACCTGGGCGGCCGGCACGGTCGCGGTGACGAGGTCGAGCAGCGCGCCCAGCCGGGACGGTGCCGCGGGCAGGCCCCACCGCTGGATGACGTCGTTCGTGCCGATCTGCAGGAGGACGATGTCGGGCCGGTACTTCAGCAGCCAGTCACGCGCGTGCGCGGACACCTGCCGGATGCGCCAGCCGGGGTGCCCCTCGTCGTCGCGGTCGCCGAGCTGCGGCGGCCCGCTGGACCGCGAGCCGACGAAGTCGGTCCTCATCCCGTCGGCCTTCATGTACTGCCACAGGTCGCTGCGGTAGCCGCCCGAGGACAGGCCGTCGGTGATCGAGTCGCCGAGCGCCATGACGCGCAGGGGCATCGCGACCGGCGCGTCCCGGTGGGGCGCGACCGCCAGCGCGCGGTGCGTCGAGCCGCCGGCCTGCAGGCGCATACCGGCGCAGGCCGCGAGGCTGACGAACAGCGCGACCGCGGCGATGATGATCCGGTCCAGTCGTGTCACGGGCGGGGGTCCCGGGTTCGGGGAGAGGGCGGACTCACAGCACTATGACTCACGGCAAGGGCCGCCGCCACAAGGTCGGCCGTTCACCCGTGTGGTCGGCGCTGATCCCGACCGCCAGCAGATCGGAGCCGAGCGTGGTCAGCCCGGTGAGCCACTGGTCGCCCCGGCCGGACAGCCCGGTGCCCTCGGGCGCCTGCGCGCTCCACGAGCGCCCGTCCGCCGACGTCCACAGGACCACGTCCTCCCGGCCCGGCCGTCCCGCGGTGCCCGCGAGGACGAAGCCCCTCGGCGTCGCGGTCACGGCGGTGGACAGGGAGCTGTGGTCGCTGGAGTCGGCGCCGTCCTGACCCGCGCGGGGCAGCCGCACCTCCTGCCAGGACACGCCTCCGTCGGAGGAGACGAACGCGAAGGCCGTACGGCCCGACGAGGTCGTCGCGGTGCCGGTCGCCACGAGCGTGCCGCCCCTGACGGCCACCCGGTCGAACCAGCCCTCCAGGGAGCCCGCCGGCTGCGGCAGCTCCTTCAGCGTCCACTTGCGCCCGTCGGCCGAGGTCCAGACGGCGGGTCGGCCCTGCGGCGCGTCCTTGACCGCCGGGTCGCTGAGGCCGCCGACGGCGACGAAGCCGGAGGGCGTGGCCACGACGCCGCGCATCCAGCGGTTGGCCGTCGCCTTGCCGCCCAGGTCGCCGCCGCTGCCGGCCTTCCAGGACTTCAGGTCGGGGGAGAACCAGGCGCCCGCCGAGAACCCGGACTCGCCCACGACCACGTAGCCCGCCTTCCCCGCGGCGGCGGCGTAGGTGGCGACGTGGCCGGAGCCCGGGTCGAACCCCTCGGCCGCGCGCCAGCTCGTGCCGTCCGCGGAGGTGACGACGAGAGGCCGCCCCGCGTCGTAGCCCACGGCGACCCAGCCCGCGCCGCCCGGGGTCACGTTGATGAGCCGCTGCTTGCCGGGCCGCGCGAGCGCCTGCCCGGAGTCGCCCGCGCGGGTCCAGCGGGTGCCGTCGGGCGAGGTCCAGACGGCCCCGTCGCCGTTGGTGCCGCCCACCGCGACCTGCAGGTCCGGGCCGGCCGCCACGGACGTCACGGTCTGGTCGGGCTGGTCGGCCCCCGCGATCGCGGACACGTCGACCGGGACCTCCTGGCCGAGCGTGTCGCGTACCGCGAGAACTCCGTCGGTGTCCTGGCCGTCGTCCTCGCGGCCGGCGACGATGGTCGCGCCCGCGGTGACCGCCACGCCCTCGACCGTACGGCCCGAGGAGGTCGGCACCTCGCCGCCGTTCTGCCAGGTCCGGCCGTCCTCGCTGCGGGCGAGCAGGACCTTCTTGTCGGCGCCGATCACCGCGGCGAGGCCGCGGTCGGATCCGGAGAGGCGCTGCAGCCCTCCGTAGCCCGGCAGGTGGATCTCCCCGGCGGGCTGCCACCGGTCGCCGTCCGCGGAGGTCATGATCACGCCGTACCGCTCGGACTTGCTGCTCGCGTTGCGGCCGGCGACGAACCCGTCCGACGTCGCCCCGATGGCGATGCCCGGCCCGGCCGTGCCCTTGGGATGCGGGACGTCGGCCGCGGCCCAGGACCGCCCGCCGTCGGCCGAGCGCCACACGCCGTCCTGGGTGACCAGGCCCTTGGCGTCGGTGGTCCAGCCGTAGACGATGACGGCGTTGTCGTGCGCGGCCACGTCGATCAGCGAGAGCGGGCCGCCGGACAGCGACATCTTCAGCTGGTCGTTGCCCAGGCGCTCCCACTGCCGTCCGTCGGAGGACAGCCACACGACCGGTACGGCGTCGCTGTAGTCGCCCTTCTGCGAGGTGTCCCCGACGGCGACGAAACCGCTGCTCGTACGGGCCACCCGGGTGATCTTGTCGTGCCCGAAGACCGCGCCGGTGGAGTCCGGCTGGCGGGTCCAGGTCCGCGCGTCGCGGCTCGTCCAGACCGCGGTGCCGGTACGCGAGCCGCCGAGGGCGACCCAGGCGCCCTCGGACCCGGCCACGACCCGGGGCGTGTCGCCGTACCCGGGCTCGGCGCCGTCGGGCGTACGGACGTCGGCGAGGCGGAACGAACGCCCGCCGTCGCTGGAGACCAGGAACTCCCCGCGGTAGTCGGCGGTGTCGGCCTCGCCGCCGATCGCGACCACGATCGAGCCCGCCGAGGCCACGCCGACCAGCTCCTGGTCGCGGCCGTCGGACTTGGCCGCCGGGTCCGGCGCGAACGTCGTCGCGGCGAGCTTCGCGGCGGGACCGGCCGGAGCGTCGTGGGCGCCGTGCCGGGTCAGGACCACGGCGCCGGCGGCGATCAGGGCGACCACGGCCAGGCCGGCGACGCCGATCAGGATCGGCCGCAGGGGCAGGCCGCGCCGGCCCGTGCGCTGGCGCTGGGCGGTCTCGCGGCGCCAGGGCTCGTCGTAGACGGCCGGCGGCGGGCCCGGCGGGCGGGCCGGGGGCATCGGCGGCCGGGACTCGGGCGGACGCGGGGTGGAGCGCGGGCTCGTGGCCGAGGGCGGCAGGTCGAAGGCGGTGGCGTTCGGGTCGGCGCCGCGCGGAGGAAACGCGGGGTTCGGCTCGGTCTGCGGGAGCGGCAGGTAGTAGGTCGGCGGCATCGCGGGCGCGTCCGTCACTGTGGGCTCGGCCGGGGGCGGCTCGGCCGCCGGGTCCCAGCGCGGCTGCGGCGGGATCCGCCAGGGGTCGGAGGGTGCGGCCGGGTCCTCGAAGCGCGGCTGCTCGGAAGGGTCGACCGTCTGGTCCTCGTTCGGCGTCGGCGCCCAGGGCGGGAGTGCGGCCGGCGGAGTGGCGGGACCCCACCCGGCGGGCGGAGACGACCAGGGGTCCTCGGGTGGCGGGTCCGCGCTCGGCTCTTCGTCAGGCATGTCGTGCCTAGTCACGCTCACCCTCCCCGTGCATCGCCGTCCAATGGCGACCCCCCGCGACGCGACCCTCGACCATAAGAAAGCCGTGGCGGCATCTTATCGGGACAAAGTGGTCAAGTGGGCTCTTCGTAGCACGGTGTGACCTATCCGCTAACCATTCTCCGGAGCCGATTACCGCCCACGCACTTTCGGTGACCGCGTCACGTCATGAATGGCCGCTCGACGTACGCGGCGAGCGTCGGCCGATGGCTCATGCCGGGCTTCCGGTAGAGCCGTATCGCGGCCGTGTTCCCCGCGTCGACCATGAGGGCGCCGCACCCGTGCCGCCGTGGCGTCTCGGCGAGGACGCGGCCGCAGGCGGCGCTCCCCAGGCCACGGCCCTGGGCGTCCGGGTGCGCGGCCACTCCGGCGATCAGGCCGGCCGACGGCGCGGACCAGGCGAGCGCGGCCGTGGCCACGAGCCGTCCCGCGCCGTCGCGGACGCCGGCCCGCGCTCGATCCCGGCACGCCCGGCATGGCGTTCGAGCCCGGGGCGGCGACGCTCCCACTCGCCCATGCTCGCCCATGCTCGCCCGCGCCCGTTCAGGGCCTGGGCCTGTCTCGAGGTCCCGCTGTCCTGCTGCGCGGCGCCCAGGCGGCTCGCCGCGTTGTCCTCAGTCGGCAGCCAAACCAGGCTGCCTCCTTCGTCCGCCGTGCGAGGCACCACCTGGACACCGCTCGCTACGGACGGGACCTCGAGACGGGCCCTGGGCCACCCACCGGCAGAGCGAGTCGCCGCCGCACGGCGCCACCGGCTCGTCATGGTCGTCGGTCGCGCGCATCACACGGCGGTCCGCCGGGCGGATCTCTATGCGGCCTCGGCGGAGATGCGCCGGATCACGTCGTCGCGCAGGCCGGCCAGGTCGGCGCCCGCGTCCACGAGAACCTGGGCCGCGAGGCCCTCGCCCTCGCGGATCAGGCCGAGGAGGATGTGCCCGCCGCCGATGTGCTTGTGCCCCAGGCGCAGGGCCTCGCGCAGGGAGAGTTCGAGGACCTTCTTGGCGCGTTTGCTGAAGGGGATGTGGCCCGGCGGCGCCGGCTTGTCACCGCGGGCGTCGAGCGCGCCGGGGCCGAAGCTCGCCTCGGTGACCCGGCGTACCTCGTCGAGGTCGATGCCGAGTGTCGCGAGCGCCTGCGGATCGAGCTCGCCGGCGGGCGGCCCGACGACGCCGACGACCCGGCGGCGCAGGTCCGCGGGGTCCAGGCCCCGGTCGCGCAGCGCCTGGGAGCCGGGCCCCTCGGCCGCCTCCGCCATCGCGAGCAGCAGGTGCTCGGTGCCGATCTGCCGATGGCGCAGCCGGCGGGCCTCCTCCTGCGCGTTCTGCACGACCTCGCGTGCCTCTTCCGTGAACCGTTCGAACATTCCTACCGCTCCTTTCCGAGAATCCGCCGGCCGCCGTGCTTCTTGTGGACGGCCTGCCGGCTCACGCCGAGACAGACCGCGATCTCCTGCCAGGACCATCCCTGGTCGCGTGCGCTCTGGACCTGCAGCGCCTCGAGCCGCTCGGCGAGCTCGCGCAACGCGCGGACCGCCCGTAGCCCGACCGCCGGGTCACGGCTGCTCGCCTCCTGGGCGAGCTGTACTCCATCGCTCATGGCTGTCAACATAGGTTGACGCGAGACTCCTTGTCAACCAAGGTTGACGACGCCTGGATCGAGCCGGCCGCCACCGCCGTGCGTACTCCCGGGTGCCGGGCCCGCCGAGGCCCGCCGACCATCAGGGAGAAGCCGCATGTTCAAGCCCCGTGCCAGCCGCCTGCGTGAGAGCGAGGGGAAGGATCTCCGTGCCCTGACCGAGCGCCACCGCGCCGCCGAACCGGCCGAGACGCTCGCCGGGGAACGCGCCGTCGTCGAGCGCCTCGCCGGGCTCACCTCGGCGCTGGACGACCCGTGGGCCGCGGCCACCGTCCTGTTCGGCGGCTCGCCGCGGGAGGCCGATCCCGCGCCGCCGCCGCGTGTCCGGGCCCGGCCGCGCCGGCGGCTCGTGCGGGCGAGGCCGGGCGCGATGTCCACCGAATGAGATTCGACTCACCGGGGTGGATCTTCCCCTCCGGCCCGCCACTTGGCCATACTCGTCGGACGGGGCGTCCGTCCGGGCGGCCCGAAGCGGCGGAAGGCGAGGGATGACGGTTCTCACCAGCGCGCTCGACCCCGCGGGCGAGGCGTACGCCGAGCGCCGGGCGGCGATGCTGGCAAAGCTCGCCGATCTGGACGCCGAGCACGCCAAGGCGGTGGCCGGGGGCGGCCCGAAGTACGTCAACCGGCACCGCGGCCGGGGCAAGCTGCTCGCGCGCGAGCGGATCGAGCTGCTCCTCGACCCGGACTCGCCGTTCCTGGAGCTCTCGCCGCTGGCGGCGTGGGGCAGCGACTTCGCCGTCGGCGCGAGCATCGTCAGCGGCATCGGTGTGGTCGAGGGCGTCGAGTGCGTGATCTCCGCCAGCGACCCGACCGTCCGCGGCGGATCCAGCAACCCCTGGACCGTGGCCAAGTCCTTCCGCGCCTCCGACATCGCGCTGGAGAACCGCCTGCCGCTGATCAACCTGGTCGAGTCCGGCGGCGCCGACCTGCCGACGCAAAAAGAGATCTTCATCCCGGGCGGGCGGGTCTTCCGCGACCTGACGCGGCTCTCTGCCGCCGGCATCCCGACGATCGCGCTCGTCTTCGGCAACTCCACGGCCGGCGGCGCGTACCTCCCCGGCATGAGCGACTACGTCGTCATGGTCCAGGACCGCGCCAAGGTCTTCCTCGGCGGGCCGCCGCTGGTGAAGATGGCGACCGGCGAGGAGTCCGGCGACGAGGAGCTGGGCGGCGCCGAGATGCACGCGCGCAGCAGCGGCCTGGCCGACTACATGGCCGCCGACGAGCACGACGCCCTGCGCATCGGCCGCCGGATCGTCGCCCGCCTCGACTGGCGCAAACAGGGCCGTACGCCGCTGCCCGCCGTGCCCCCGAAGTACGCCGAGGAGGAGCTCCTCGGCATCGTCCCAGAGGACCTCAAGATCCCCTTCGACCCGCGCGAGGTGATCGCCCGTATCGCCGACGCGTCGGACTTCGACGAGTTCAAGCCCCTGTACGGCACGAGCCTCGTCACCGGCTGGGCGACGCTGCACGGCTACCCGATCGGCGTGCTCGCCAACGCCCGCGGCGTGCTGTTCGGCCAGGAGTCGCAGAAGGCCGCGCAGTTCATCCAGCTCGCGAACCAGACCGGCACCCCGCTGCTCTTCCTGCAGAACACCACCGGCTACATGGTCGGCAGGGAGTACGAGCAGGGCGGCATCATCAAGCACGGCGCGATGATGATCAACGCGGTGTCCAACAGCCGGGTCCCGCACCTGACCGTCGTCATGGGCGCCTCGTACGGCGCCGGCAACTACGGCATGTGCGGCCGGGCGTACGCCCCGCGCTTCCTGTTCACCTGGCCGAGCGCCAAGTCCGCGGTGATGGGCCCGGCGCAGCTGGCCGGCGTGATGTCCATCGTCGGCCGCCAGGCGGCGCAGGCGCGCGGGCAGGAGTTCGACGAGGAGGCCGACGCGCAGATGCGCGCGCTGGTCGAGGCGCAGATCGAGTCCGAGTCGCTGCCGTTCTTCCTGTCCGGGCGGCTGTACGACGACGGCGTCATCGACCCGCGCGACACCCGTACCGTCCTCGGGCTCTGCCTGTCCGCGATCAACAGCGCGCCCGCCGCCGAGAAGCCGAGCGGTTTCGGCGTATTCAGGATGTAGGCGAATGATCTCCAGACTGCTGGTGGCGAACCGGGGCGAGATCGCCCGGCGGGTCTTCCGTACCTGCCGCGACCTCGGCATCGAGACGGTCGCGGTGTTCTCCGACCCGGACGCCGGGCTGCCGCACGCGGCCGAGGCCGACCGCGCGGTGCGCCTGCCGGGCGCGACGCCCGCGGAGACCTATCTCGACCAGAAGGCGGTCCTGGCCGCCGCCCGTGCGGCCGGCGCCGACGCCGTCCATCCCGGTTACGGCTTCCTGTCCGAGAACGCCGGCTTCGCCGAGCTGGTCACGGGTGCGGGCCTGACCTGGGTGGGCCCGCCCGCACGGGCGATCGGCGCGATGGGCCTCAAGGTCGAGGCCAAGCGGCTGATGCGCGCGGCGGGTGTGCCCGTGCTGCCCGACCTCGACCCCGGCGCGATCACCGAGTTCCCGGTGCTGGTCAAGGCCTCCGCCGGCGGAGGCGGCCGCGGCATGCGGGTCGTACGCGAGGCGGGCGACCTGGAGGAGGCGGTCGCGTCGGCGCGGCGGGAGGCCGAGTCGGCCTTCGGCGACCCGGCGGTGTTCTGCGAGCCGCTGCTGACCGGCGCCCGCCACATCGAGGTGCAGGTGCTCGCCGACGACCACGGCACGGTCTGGACGCTGGGGGAGCGGGAGTGCTCCATCCAGCGGCGCCACCAGAAGGTCATCGAGGAGGCGCCCTCGCCGGCCGTCGACGCCGAGCTCCGCCAGCGCCTGTGTGAGGCGGCCGCCGCCGCGGCCCGCGCCATCGGCTACACCGGCGCCGGCACCGTGGAGTTCATGCTCTCCCCGGACGGCGGCTTCTTCTTCCTGGAGGTCAACACCCGGCTGCAGGTGGAGCATCCGGTCACCGAGTGCGTCTACGGCGTCGACCTGGTCGCGCTGCAGATCGAGGTGGCCGAGGGCGCCGCGCTGCGCGACCCGCCCCGGCCCTCCGGCCACGCGATCGAGGCCCGGCTCTACGCCGAGGACCCCGCCGAGGGGTACCGGCCGAACAGCGGCACGCTGCACGCCTTCGCGGTGCCCGGCGTCGACGCGGAGTTCCGTGCCCCGGCGGTGTACGGCCTGCGTCTGGACGCCGGCGTGACCTCCGGCAGCGTGGTCTCCACGCACTACGACCCGATGCTCGCCAAGGTCGTCGCGTACGCGCCGACCCGGTCCGCCGCCGCCCGCCGGCTGGCCGCCGCGCTGGCCGGCGCGCGAGTCCACGGCCCGGTCACCAACCGCGACCAGCTCGTCAACGTCCTGCGGCACGAGGCGTTCCTGTCCGGCGCGACCGACACCGGCTTCCTCGACCGCCACGACACGACCGCCGCGCTCGCCGGCGAGGAGGCCGTACGCCTGTCGGCGCTGGCCGCCGCCCTGGCCCAGGCCGCCGCGAACCGCGCGTCCGCACGCGTCCTCGGCGGCCTGCCGAGCGGCTGGCGCAACGTCTCCTCCCAGCCGCAGCACGCGGCGTTCGAGGAGGCCGAGGTGGCCTACCGCATCACCCGGGACGGTCTGGTCGCGGAGGGGCATGAGGACACCGTGGTCGCCGAGGCCGGCCCGTCGGAGGTGGTCCTGGAGACCGGCGGCGTACGCCTGAGGTTCGCGGTCGCCAGGTACGCCGGACGCGTCCACGTCGACTCGGCGCTCGGCGCGGTCACGCTCACGCCCCTCGAACGCCTGCCCGACCCCGCCGAGCGGATCGCGCCCGGCACCCTGCTCGCGCCGATGCCCGGCTCGGTCATCCGCGTCGCGGTGAGCGAGGGCGACACGGTCGAGCGGGGCCAGCCGATGCTGTGGCTGGAGGCGATGAAGATGGAACACCAGATCCTCGCCCCGGCGGACGGCGTCGTGGCCACGTTGCACGCCGAGGTCGGAAACCAGGTCGAGACCGGCGCCGTGCTCGCCGTCGTCACCGAGGAGTAGAGATGGATCCGCTCGTACGGCTCGCCGATGACGGCGGCGTCGCGACGATCACCATGGACTCGCCGCGCAACCGCAACGCCCTGTCGCGGCGGCTCGTGGCCGAGCTGCGCGAGGCGCTCACCGCCGCGCTCGGCGACGACGGCGTACGCGTCGTGGTGCTCACCGGGGCGGGCACGGTGTTCTGCGCGGGGGCCGACCTGAAGGAGCAGTCGGCCGGCGGGCCGCCGCCGGACGTGCCCGGCCTCGTCCGCCTCATCTGGGACAGCCCCAAGCCCGTCGTGGCGCGACTCAACGGCCCGGCGCGGGCCGGCGGGCTCGGCCTGGTCACCGCGTGCGACCTGGCCGTCGCCCCGGACACCGCGACGTTCGCCTTCACTGAGGTACGGCTGGGCGTCGTGCCCGCGATGATCGCGGTCACGTGCCTGCGGCGCATGGACCCGCGGGCCGCCGCGGAGTACTTCCTGACCGGCGAGGTCTTCGACGCGCGGCGCGCCCAGGAGATCGGGCTGGTCAACCGCGCCGTGCCGGCCGGGGAGCTGGACGACGCGGTCGCCCACTACACCGGGATGCTCCTGCGCGGCGCGCCGGAGGCCCTTGCCATCGCCAAGCGGCTGCCGCGCGTCGTCCCGGCGCTGGACGTCGAGGAGGGCTTCGCGCGGATGACGGAGCTGTCCGCCGAGCGCTTCGGCTCCGAGGAGGCCAAGGAGGGCATCGCCGCCTTCCTGGAGAAACGCGACCCGCGCTGGCTCCCGTAGCCCCTGCTAACGTGCGCGTGTGACAATCCCCGGCCGGCTCAGTCGCGCGGCGTGACGCTCACCCCTGAGGCGCCCGCGCTCGACCGGCGGCTGCTCACCGCCGAGATCTGGGTCGTCTTCGCGCTCTCGCTCGGCGCCAGCGGCGTGTCGGCGCTGCTGCAGCTCATCGCCTCGCTCACCGCGCCCAAGTCGCTCTCCCACCAGCGGGCGCTGCTCGTCGGCTCGCTCGCGCCGGGGCGGCCGTGGATCGACCTGATGTTCCAGCTGTTCAACCTGGCGGCCGGCGTGGCCCCGGTGGCGCTCGTGGCCTACCTCCTGGTGCGCTCGGGGGAGTCGCTGTCGACCCTGGGCGTCGACCGGCGCCGGCCGGGGCAGGACGCCCTGCGCGGCGCGATCCTGGCAGCGGTGATCGGCGGAGCGGGCCTGGCGCTGTACCTCGGCGCATATCACGCCGGCGCCAACCTCAACGTCGTGCCCGCGCAGCTGCCCGCCGTGTGGTGGCGCATCCCGGTGCTGATCCTGGCCGCCGCGCAGAACGGCGTGCTGGAGGAGGTGCTCGTCTCCGGCTACCTCCTCCACCGGCTCAACCAGCTCGAGTGGCGGCCGAACCGGGCCCTGACCGTCAGCGCGCTCCTGCGCGGCTCGTACCACCTCTACCAGGGCTTCGGCGGGTTCGCCGGCAACGTCGCGATGGGCCTGATCTTCGGCCGCGCCTACCAGCGCTGGGGACGCGCGGCGCCCCTCGTCGTCGCCCACACGCTCATCGACGCGACCACGTTCGTCGGTTACACCCTTCTGCACGGGCATGTCTCATGGCTCCCGTGAGATGGCGGTATCTGCCGAAAAGGACATGGGATGAACCGATAGCGTCTAAGGCATGAGACTCGGTGTCCTCGATGTGGGCTCCAATACCGTGCATCTGCTGGTGGTGGACGCGTACCAGGGAGCGGCGCCGCTGCCGGCCTTCTCCCACAAAGACGAGTTGCGGCTCACCGCCCACCTGGAGGACGGCAACCGGCTGTCCGACCTCGGCGCACGGCGCCTGCGCGCGTTCGTCGACGACGCACTGCGCATCGCCGAGGACAAGGGCGTCGAGGAGGTCGTCGCCTTCGCGACCTCGGCCATCCGCGACGCGGTCAACGGCGAGGAGGTCCTCGACGGCATCCGGGACAACAGCGGCATCGACATCCCGGTGCTGTCCGGCGAGGACGAGGCGCGGCTGACGTTCCTGGCCGCGCGCCGCTGGTTCGGCTGGTCGTCGGGGCGGCTGCTCGTCCTGGACATCGGCGGCGGCTCGCTGGAGATCGCCTCCGGCGCGGACGAGGAGCCCGACTCGGCGGTGTCGGTGCCGCTCGGCGCCGGCCGGCTCACCCGCGACTGGCTCAGCGCCGACCCGCCGCCCCCCGAGGAGGTCCGCCAGCTCCGCAAGCACGTCCGTACGACGATCGCCCGTGAGGTCGGCGGCATCCTGCGCTACGGCGCGCCCGACCATGCCGTGGCCACCTCCAAGACGTTCCGGCAGCTCGCCCGCATCACCGGCGCGGCGTCCTCGAACCAGGGCCCGCTCGTACGCCGGGTGCTGTCCCACGCCGCGGTCACCGAGTGGGCCGGGCGGCTCCCGGCGATGACCGCCCACGAGCGCGCGGGGCTGCCCGGAGTGTCCGAGGGCCGGGCGCCGCAGCTCCCCGCCGGGGCGATCGTCGCCGACGCCGCCATGGACCTCCTGGACGTCAGCGAGGCCGCCGTGTGCCCGTGGGCGCTGCGCGAGGGCGTGATCCTGCGCCGCCTGGACCTCCTGCCCCAGGCGCGCTGAACCGGTGGCCGACGGGCCACCGGCCCGTACGCGCCCAGGACCTGTCTCGAGGCCCCGCTGTCCGGCTGCGCCACCAACGGGGACCTCGAGACAGGCCCTAGCTCACCGGGGACCAGTAGTCGCCGGCCATGACGAGGTAGACGAGCATCTTGATCGTCTCGCCGTAGTAGGTGTCTTCGTAGGGGTTGGACGCGAGGAAGTTCCAGAGCGCGTCGGTCCAGGCCTGGTCGCCCGCCGCCATGGCGGCGACGCCGACCGGGTCGTTGGCGGCCTCGCTCTGGTCGTCGGTCTGCGCCGGCGTCCCGTCGAGCCTGGTGTGCGGGTAGATCTCGGCCGGGTCGCCGCCCGCGTGACTCTTGTAGCTCGCCGACTCCTTCTTCGCGACGCCGAGGCTGACCGGGGCGCCGTACACCAGCGCGTCGGTGCCCATGTGCCACGGGACGCGCACGGAGTTGTAGCCGACGATGTTGTCCGGCTGGTCCTCCTGGTAGTCCGCCGGAGCGGGCTTGGGGCTGTTGCCGTTCGCGCCGACGACGAAGTCCGACAGCAGGTTCGCGGTGGGGGAGTAGGCGGCGGTGAACGCCGTGACGACCGCCTCGGTCCGCGTGATGACCTTGTTCCAGTCGTGGGCCGTGTCGTAGGCCGCGAACGCGCGCAGGTGGTCGAGCATGAAGTCCGAGGGCCGGGTGTCGGTGCTCGGCCCGTCGTCCTCGCACTTCAGGTGCCCATCGGAGGCGACGTCGGCCGCGTAGAGCCTGGCCAGCCAGTCCTTGGCGGCGGCGGTGTAACCGCCCCACTGCCGGTCGGCCAGGATGAGGCCGTACCCGACGTCGAGGTCGCCGTCGGTGGCCCCGTCCGGTGTGCCCGAGTCGGCGTACGCGCACGACTTGCCGTCCAGGATCCACTGCATCATGCCCTTGGCGTCGCGGTGGGTGGAGACGACGTGCCACAGGCCGTCGAACTCCGCCTTGGCGTCGGCGTCGTAGCCGGCCATGAGCGGCACGATGTTCATGCCGTAGCCCTGCGCCTCGGACACGGTGCCCTTGTTGGGCGCGTCGCCGGTCGCGTAGACGAGGTGGCCGCCGCACGCGGCGCGCAGGTAGTGGCTCTTCCACGAGTCGTACTGCCTCTTGACGGCGGCGTCCCGTGTGGCCTGGCTCGCCGAGGGCATGACGCCGGTCTTGTAGGTGACGTGGGCGGGGAAGGGGCGCGCGGCCGTGTCCGCGGCGTCGGCGTGAGGGGCGGGCACGGCGGCCGCGACCGCCAGCGCGACGACGGCCGTCAGGACCTTTCGTCTGAGCATGGAGGAACTCCTCGGGGGCGGAGAACACTCGTTAGGAAGGTTTCCTAACAAGGCCAGAGGATGATCGCGCATCGCGCTTCCGTCAAGAGGTGTCGGCGAATCCTGACGAGATCTGTCATCGACCCGTGTCGAGTCGCCGCGCCGATCGGGAGAACGCCGGGGTCCTCCTGAGGCGAAAAAGAAGACGCAGCTCAGGAATGTCCGAGGAACATATCAGGGCCATCGTCGACCCCGTTCACCGGCGCGAGGAAAACGCTTATCACGGCCGATGGAAATGCCAGGACCTTACGGCGACGGTCAGGTCGCCCAATGGCGGGTGATCTCCTCGCGTGCCGGGGGCGGGCCTGGGAGAGGATCGGCCGGGCTCATGCGCAGGGCGTCGAGCATCAGGGCCAGGGACCGCTCGCGCAGGAGCCGCGTCCGCTGCTCGTCCGCCAGCCGCACCGCCGCGACCTGTTCGAAGACCAGGGCGATGTCGTCCAGCACGACGTCGGGCCGGATCGCGCCCGCCGCGCGAGCGCGCTCGAACAGCCGTGTGCTCAGGTCCTGGGCCCTCAGCGCCTCGCGGCGCAGCTCCGCGTCCGGCGTGAAGCTCCCCGCGAGCCGCAGCGTCAGCGCGTACAGGTCCGCGGCCACCACGCGCCGCATGAAGCGGCGGAACATCGCCCCGTGGTCGCCCCCGTCGGCGAGGGCGGCCTCCGCCTCGCGGTTGTAGAGCCGTACGGCGTCCGCGCAGAGCCGGCGGAGGAGCTCCTCCTTGGAGGTACAGCGCCGGTAGAGGGCGCTGATGCCCACCCCCGCCCGTTCGGCGACGGTCGCGATCGGGGCGGCCGGATCGGCGGCGAAGACGGCGCGCGCGGCAGCGAGGATGAGCTCGTCGTTGCGCACCGCCTGAGCGCGGCGGCCGTTCAGCGGCACGGACCGGCCTCCATCCGCTCAGCATATGAGGATCGAGGCGTTCCGTCGGGGCGCGGACTCCGCAGGCGTTCGACGCCGTACGGAGCCGGAGGCATCGCGGTCACGGCCGTGCGGCGGCCGTCAGTGGTGGCGGACGACGTGGTGCACGACGTGGTGGTGGACGACGTGGTGATGGACCACGTGATGGGAGTGGCCTCCGCAGGCCGTGAGCGCCAGAACCAGGGCCGCACCGATCACGCCCGCCGAACGAAGCCGCTGAACCTTCACGTCTTTCCCCTCCGATTTTCAGGTCTTCTCCAGCGCACGTCCAGAGACCTTGGACGTGCGTACAAGACAAGAGACGTGACGCGAGGACGCGCGGTTCCATCGGGAACCGCGCGTCCTCGCGTGGTCCTGCGGGGGCGTCCGGGCGGGGGGACGCCCCTCAGCGTGGGGTCAGAGGTCCATGCAGGACAGCGCCCGCTGGAACGCCGCCTTCTGGCCGTCGGGCTGGCCGGCCGCGCCGAGCAGCTCGGCCAGGTCGAACCACGTGCGGGCGGCGGGGCGGTGCGCCTCCATCTTCTCCAGGTAGTCGACCGCCTGCGACAGGGCGTTCACCGCCTCCTCGCGCTGGCCGAGCCCTTCGTAGGCCTCGCCGAGGACCGTGTACGCCTGGGCGATGGCATGGCCGGCGGTGTCCTTCAGAAGGTCGGTCGCGCGTGTGGCGAACGCGGCCGCCTCGACGGGCCGGCCCAGCGCGAGCTCGGCCCGCGCCTGGATGGTGAGGCACCAGGCCATGTCGACCGTGCTCGCCGAGCTCGACTCGAGCTCGCGCTCGGCCTTGAGGAGCACCTCGCGCGCCCGCTCCGCGTCCTGCGGACGGGCGATCAGGAGGAACAGCGCGTAGGCCGTGCGCAGGCGGCTGAGGTTACGCGGGTCGTTCTCCTCGCCGAGCAGCGCGATGGCGCGTTCGGCGAGCCGCAGCGCGGCGTCGAACTCCCCGCGCTGCTCCGCGACCAGACCGGCGTTCCAGTACGCGGCCATCAGCGCCCGCGGGGTGCCGATGGCCTCGGCACGCTCGATCAGCGCCTGGGCGAGCTGGTTGGCGTACGCCAGGTCGCCGCGGAAGTAGTACGCCGCGAGCACCGTGGCGCCGAGCATGACCATGGAGTCGCTCCACTGGCCGCCGCCCTCGGTGAGTCGCTCCAGCGCCTCCTCCCCGGCGCGGATGCTCGCCGCGAGGTCGCCGCGCTCGCGGAGACAGCGGCTGAGCGCCGTGTGGAGCTCGGCCCAGTGGTCCGGGTCGGCCTGCGCCGAAGTCAGCTCTGCGGCCCGCTCAAGCTCGACGATGGCCTCTTCGAGGGAGCCGGTCGCCTCCAGTGCCAGGGCGTGTCCCCAGCGCGCCTCGTGGGCGAGCGCCGGCAGGTCGGCGAGCGCCGGATGGGACAACACCTCGGCGAAGCAGGTACGGGCCTCGTTGGTGGCACCGTTCTGCAGGGCGATCTGGGCGTACCTCATCGTCTCCTGGAGGCCGGTCATCGCCTCCTCGGTCACGCCCGTCGTGAGGTAAGCGGTCGAACAATCTAGCTTCCGTGCCAGCAGAGCCACCATGCTGGGGGCAGGCGTGCGCTTGCCGCTCTCAATGAGTGACACATAGCTGTCGGAGAGCTCCGGCCACGCTAGCTGGGCCTGAGACATGTTCTTCCTCAAGCGCAGGTTACGTATCCGTTCGCCCAGCGATTCTTGACTTGGCATCCCGCCCACCTCTACAAGAAAGTGACAGAACCACACGAAAGGATAGAAAAGAATGTCACACCTTCGCAGGGCCGTGGCCTTGATCATTCTGGCGATGATGGGCTGGTTCTTGGCGTTCGGTTCCATCGGAGCGGGCATCACGGCCGCGTCCGCCGCTTCTACCACCGCGAACGAGACCGTGCCGATCGCCTGCTGCTGACCGCACTGACCTGCTGACTTTCTGGTCAGCAGGGCTGTCGGTCGAGGGCGTACCGGCGACGGTGCGCCCGACCGGGATCGACGCTTCGGCGGCCCGCGAGCGCCGGATCGTCGATCCCGGGCACATCGCAAGAAGCCGGGAGTGGCCTAGAGCGGCCACAGCCGGACGGTGCCGAGACCGGTTCCCGCAGGTGGAGACCGCGGCCTCGGACCGCCCGCGGTGGCGTCGTGCCTCTGCGGGGAGCCGCGGAATTGCGGCCACCGCTCCGCTGTTGTCGGTGGGGCGGTGACACGGAGGCGCCGCGTCTTCGACCCAGGGAGCTGAGGAAATGGCCACGACGACACTGACCGCCGCCAACTTCGACCAGACGGCAGCCGGTGAGGGCATCCTGCTGGTCGACTTCTGGGCGAGCTGGTGTGGCCCGTGCCGCATGTTCGCGCCGGTGTACGACCGGTCGTCGGCCAAGCACGAGGACATCGTCTTCGGCAAGGTCGACACCGAGGCCGAGCAGGACCTGGCCGGACGCTTCGAGATCACGTCGATCCCCACGATCATGGCGATCCGCGACGGCGTCATCGTCTTCGCCCAGCCCGGCGCGCTGCCCGAGCAGGCGCTGGAGAGCCTGATCGAGCAGGTCCGCGCCCTCGACATGGACGACGTGCGCAGCAAGCTCGCCGCCCAGTCCTGACCCGCGCCGCTCAGACGAGTATCGGGATGAGACAGACCGCGAACAGGCCGTAGAACGCCGCGGCCCAGGTCAGCGTCCTCCCGGTGAACCTCCCCGAGGTGAGCGCGATCAGCAGGAACAGCATCGCGACCACCGTCACGATCCCCGAGAGCAGCAGCGGGCCGTCGAACCGCCACGGCGTGAACAGGATGCCCAGCCCCGAGGGGACGGTCGCCTGGATCATCATGGCGCCACTGATGTTCGCCAGGGCGAGATGCGTCTTGCCCTGGCGAACCCAGATGATCGCGTTCATGATCTCGGGCAGCTCGGTCGCGATGGGGGACAGCAGCAGCGCGGTGACGGCGGCCGGCAGGCCGAGCATCGGGCCGATGGCCTCCAGCGCGTGCACGAAGAGCTGCGAGGCCACGAAGATGACCGCGAGGGTGACGACGGCCTGCGTGACGACCGCCCACGTGGCGGGCCTTTCGCGACGCGGCTGCAGCTTGAGCGGCTCGACGTCGACGGTGCCGCCCTCGTCCCCGGTGTCGCCGTCGGCGCGCAGCTCACGCCAGAAGTAGACCCCGTACGCCGCGAAGAACAGCAGCCCGAGCCAGGGCTTGAACGCGAAGCTCAGCAGCCCGAGCGTGACCTTCACCGCGAAGATCACCAGGAACCAGCGCTGGTCGCGCGCGAGCTTGGCCGTGTCGCCGAGCCGCTCCGCCCCGGTCTCGGCCCGTCGCCGGCGGCTCGTCACCAGCATGAAGCCGGTCACGCCGTACGCGGCGGTGGCGAGGGCGAGCGGGCCGCCCATCGCGGCGCCGACCCCGATGTCCTTCTGCTCCGGTCCGGCGCCGAACACGACCGCGACGAACGTCACGACGCTCTCCGGCAGCGCGGTGCCGAAGGCGGCCAGGACCGTGCCGACCGCGAGCGGGCCGACCTTGAGGCGCAGGCCCAGCCACTCGACCGCGTTGACGAACCACTCACAGGAGAGGTAGATCGCGACCGCGCAGGCCAGCAGGATCACCACGTGCAGCATGAAATTCCTTCGGTCATGCGCCGTGGGACGGATCGGATGAGACTTCGGCCCACGGCGACGGACAGACGTCACCATTTGCCGAAGGTCTCGTCCACCCCTGAGCGGGGCCCGGGCACCGGGAGCGCGCGCGCTCCAGCATGTCGATGACCGGCGGGCGGGACTACTCCCCTTCGCCACGGTCAGCCTACCTGCTCGAAACGACCCCACGCCGCGAGGTGTGGATCGGTTACCCTGGGGGCATGGCAGCCGTGTTCGCGACGACGACGCCGGGGCGACCCCGGCGCATCGGCTGCACGCACTGACTCACGCAGCATCGAGGCCCCGGGAGCGATCCCGGGGCCTCGGCGTTCCGGCCTCGTGACCGCTCCCGCGAAACAGGAGTGGATCATGGAGAGCGAGGAGTCCGGCGGCGGCGAGCAGTCGGTAGCATTCGATCGCGACAACACCCATCACCTTCGAGGAGCATCAGTGCCTGAACTGCGCATCACCCTCGGCGGAAGCGAGCGTGTGGTGGCGGCGGGCACCACCGTCGGAGAGGCGCTCGACGCCGACGGCCGCACCGTCATCGCGGCACGCGTCAACGGCCAGGCCCGCGACCTCGCGTACGTCCTGAACGAGGGCGACGCCGCCGAGCCCATCGAGGTCGGCTCGGGCGAGGGCCTGTCCATCGTCCGCCACTCGGCGGCGCACGTCATGGCCCAGGCCGTACAGGAGCTGTTCCCCAAGGCCAAGCTGGGCATCGGGCCGCCGGTCGACAACGGCTTCTACTACGACTTCGACGTGGAGCAGCCCTTCCAGCCCGATGACCTCAAGCGCATCGAGAAGCGCATGCGCGAGATCGTCAAGCAGGGCCAGTCCTTCTCCCGGCGGGTCGTCACCGACTCCGGCGCGCGCGAGGAGCTGGCCGGCGAGCCGTACAAGCTCGAGCTGATCGGGCTCAAGGGCGCGGCCGGTTCCGCTCCGAGTGACGAGGAGAGCGTCGAGGTCGGCGGCGGAGAGCTGACCATCTACGACAACCTCGACGCCAAGACCGGCGAACTGTGCTGGAAGGACCTGTGTCGCGGGCCGCACCTGCCGAGCACCCGCGCGATCCCGGCGTTCAAGCTCATGCGCTCCGGCGGGGCGTACTGGCGGGGGAGCGAGAAGAACCCCCAGCTCCAGCGCATCTACGGCACCGCCTGGGAGTCGCGCGACCGGCAGGACGCCTACCTCAAGTTCCTCGAGGAGGCCGAGAAGCGCGACCACCGCAAGCTCGGCGCCGAGCTCGACCTGTTCTCGTTCCCGAGCGAGATCGGCAGCGGCCTGGCGGTCTTCCACCCCAAGGGCGGCATCGTCCGGCGGGTGATGGAGGACTACTCACGCGGGCGCCACGAGCAGTCGGGCTATGAGTTCGTCAACACCCCGCACATCACCAAGGGCGACCTGTTCAACACCTCCGGGCACCTCGGCTGGTACAAGGACGACATGTTCCCGGCGATGGAGGTCGACGGGGCCGAGTACTACCTCAAGCCGATGAACTGCCCGATGCACAACCTGATCTTCCGTGCGCGCGGACGGTCCTACCGCGAGCTGCCGCTGCGGCTGTTCGAGTTCGGCACCGTCTACCGCTTCGAGAAGTCCGGCGTCGTGCACGGCCTCACCCGCGTCCGCGGCATGACCCAGGACGACTCCCACATCTACTGCACCAAGGAGCAGATGGTCGGGGAGCTGAAGAACCTCCTCACCTTCGTACTCGACCTGCTGCGCGACTACGGCCTGAGCGAGTTCTTCCTGGAGCTGTCCACCCGCGACGACTCCGAGAAGTTCATCGGCGCCCAGGAGGACTGGGACGAGGCCACCGCCGCGCTCCAGGAGGCGGCCGACGAGTCCGGCCTCGAACTCGTGGCGGACCCGGGCGGGGCGGCCTTCTACGGCCCGAAGATCTCGGTGCAGGCCAAGGACGCCATCGGCCGCACCTGGCAGCTGTCCACCATCCAGGTCGACTTCAACCAGCCGAAGCGGTTCGGGCTGGAGTACCAGGCCGCGGACGGCACCCGCCAGCAGCCGGTGATGATCCACCGGGCGCTGTTCGGCTCGATCGAGCGATTCTTCGGCGTCCTGCTGGAGCACTACGCCGGCGCGCTGCCGCCCTGGCTGTCACCGGTGCAGGTCGTCGGCATCCCGATCTCCGACGACCACGTGCCCTACCTGGAGCAGGTCGCCGTACGCCTGCGTGAGCGCGGCGTACGGGTGGAGGTCGACTCCTCCTCCGACCGCATGCAGAAGAAGATCCGCAACGCGCAGAAGCAGAAGATCCCGTTCATGCTGCTGGCCGGCGACGACGACGTCTCCAAGAACGCCGTCTCGTTCCGCTACCGCAGCGGCGAGCAGAACAACGGCGTCTCGGTGGACGAGGCGGTCGAGGAGATCGCCAAGGCCGTCGAGCAGCGCGTCCAGATCTGAACCGCGTCGCCCGGCCGCGCCTCCGCGGCGCGGCCGGGGACGGGCCCTAACCGATCGTCAGGCGCTCTTCCCCGGCCGCTGCGGCCTCCTTCGCCGTCACCGGCATCCGGACGTCGTCGACGGTCACGTTGACCTCGACGACCCGCAGGCCGAGCATGCGGTTGGTCTGGGTGGCGACGTTCGCCTTGACGAGACGGGCCACCTCCATGACGACGTGGCCGTACTCGATCACGATGGTGACCTCGATGGACACCTCTTGCCCGTCGATGCTGGCCTTGACGCCCTGGTCGCCGCGCCGGTGGCCGACGCCGATGCGCTCGCGGACGTTCTCCACCGTACGGGCGACGTCTCCGCCGAGGTCGGCGACGCCCTCCACCTCGGTCGCGGCCAGGCCGGCGACCTTCTCGACGACCTCGTCCTCGATGTCGATGCGGCCCTTGATCTGATCGGCGGGCTGTCCCGGTTCCGTCGCGAGGGCGGTGACGATGTTGGCCCGTTCGGTGTTCTCTTCCGAGGCCGGCTCGTCGGCCCGCTCGGGCGGTGGCTTCTCGTCGGCGAGTGCGGGCATGGCGGCCTCCAGTCGTGGGTCGCCTCATTTTGACGGACCGCACCCCCACCTGGCATCAAAAGCCACTTAAAACCCATAACGCGCGTCCCTGGCCCGCAACCCCGGAGGGGTGCGCCGGCGGCGCGGTCCTATGCTTCTGGCATGACCGAGCCCAAGCGTGAGGAGCAGTTCGGCGTCGGCGATCCCGACGCCTTCCAGCGGCTGTGGACCCCCCACCGGATGGCGTACATCAAGGGTGAGAGCAAACCCACGGGCTTGGGCCCGGACGACGGCTGCCCGTTCTGCGAGATCCCCAAGATGGACGACGAAGAGGGTCTGATCGTACGCCGTGGTGAGCACGCCTACGCCGTGCTCAACCTGTACCCCTACAACTCGGGCCACCTCATGGTGTGCCCGTTCCGGCATGTCAGCGACTACACCGAGCTGGAGACGGCCGAGACCGTAGAGGTCGCGCTGCTCACCAAGCGCTCGCTCACCGCACTGCGCAAGGCGAGCGGCGCCCACGGCTTCAACGTCGGCATGAACCTCGGCACCGTCGCCGGCGCGGGCATCGCCGCCCACCTGCACCAGCACGTCGTCCCGCGCTGGGGCGGCGACACCAACTTCATGCCGATCATCGGCCAGACCCGCGTGCTGCCGCAGCTGCTCCGCGACACCCGCCAGATCATCGCGGACGCCTGGCCGCTCGACTGAGCCCGGCTCTCGACCGAGGAGGCGTCACCCATGGGCCGGCCCATCCTGCTGTACGACGGCGACTGCGGCTTCTGCACGACGTCGGCACGTTTCATCGAGCGGCGCATCCCGACGAGCGCGAAGATCGTCCCGTACCAGGACGCGGACCTGGAGGCGCTCGGCACGACCGAGTCCCGCGCGAGCGGCGAGGTCCTCTGGGTACGTGACGGCCGCGTACGCGGCGGCGCCCAGGCCATAGCGAGCCTCCTGATCGACGCGGGCGGCCTGTGGTGGCCCCTCGGCGAGCTCATCCGTCTGCCGCCGGTCCGCTGGCTCGCGGCGGGCGTCTACCACGTGGTCACGGTCAACCGTCACCGCCTTCCCGGCGGCACCCCGGCCTGCGCCCTCCCCGCCGCCGAACGCCCCGGCGCTGAGAGCTGACCCTCTTCAGGTCCGGGCTTGGGTGGCCGTGACGGCCGGGGACCCAGGACAGCGGCGGATCCGAAACCGCACGCCGGAGCAGGCCTCGCAGGGCCACAGGCCACGCGTCATCGGTCTTGGGTCACCGGCCACGGGTCACGGGTCGCGGGCAACCGGCCACGGTCACGGGTTGCGGGCAACCGGCCACGGGTTGCGGGTCGCCGGCTGCGGCTGCGGCTGCGGCTGCGGGCACGGGCCACCGGCCGCCGGTTGCGGGCCGCGGATGAACGGCCATGGTGGCTGGGGTCGTAGGGGCCCGGTCCGCCTGCCGCCAGTCCGCCCGCGTCGACCTGGCCGACCGTCACCGCCCTTCCTCCGTTTACCCGCCCTGACCCGGCGGTCGGCCGCCGGCGTCTACCCGGCCGATCCTCGCCGCCTGCCCGCCGCCTGCCCGCCCCTCACCCGCCGTGAGCCGCCGGCCGGTCACGGGGCGTCGGGCGTTGGACTTCGCCGCCGTGGCGGCGCGAAGGTCCGGGACGGTGACGAACCGGATCCCGGGGGCAGGTCGCGGATCATCGCGGGCGGCCCCGCAGTGCCACCAGCCGGCGACGGGTGTTGCAGGGATCCCATCTGCGGTCAGTTCGCCTGTGTCCACCTGGCCGACCGTCACCCGCTTTCCGGCCGCTGACCGCTCCGACTCGGCGGCCGGCGTCTCCCCAGCTGATCGTCAGCGCCTTCTCACCGCTGACCGCCCTGAGTGAGTCGCCCCCCTGAGAGCAGCGGCCGGTCGCGGGCGTCAGGCCTTGGACTTCGCCGCGGTGGCGGCGAGCAGGTCCGGGACGGTGACGAACTCGAACCCGCGGGCGCGCAGGCCGCGGATCATCGCGGGCAGGCCCCGCAGTGCCACGAGCCGGTCCCGATGACCCGTGTCGTGGGCCAGCAGGATGGTCCCGGGCTCGCACGAGTCGACGATGTAGTCGACGAGCCGGCTCGGCGGATGGCCGAGGTAGGCCTCGCGCATCTTCAGCGACCACAGCACCACGTGGTAGCCGAGCTGGCCCGCCGCGCTCAGCGTCGCCCCTCCGATGTTGCCGAACGGTGGGCGCAGCAGCTGCGGCTCCTTGCCGGTCACCTCGAAGATCGCGGCGTGGGCGCGGTACATCGCCTGCAGCGACTGCTCGTGTGTCATGCGGGACAGGTCGCTGTGGCCCCAGGTGTGGTTGCCGACCGCGTGCCGGTCCATGCGGCCGTGGATCAGCCGGGCGTTCTTCCGCACCCGCTGCCCGACGAGGAAGAACGTCGCCGGGATCTTGGCCTCGTCGAGGATGTCGTGCGCCATCGGGGTCCAGTTCGGCATCGGACCGTCGTCGAAGGTCAGGGCGACCAGCTTCTGGGAGGTGTCGACCGCCCACGAGACGTCGACGTGCGCCGGAGCGGGACGCCACGGGCCCTCGGTCGGGACGCCCGGCGCCGAGACCGGCGTCTCCGGCATCGCGTCGGCGTCGTCCAGCAGCCCGCCCGCCACGACGCCGCCCAGCGTGCCCAGCCCGCCGGTCGCCAGGCCCGCCACCGTCCCGGCGCCCCCGGCGGTCAGCGCCCGCAGGATCGAGCGCCGCGACGCCTTCTCTCGCTCCGTCATCGCCACTCGCCCACTGAAACCGCCCTGCGCGCCCCGTACGGCGCCGCTGCGGGCCTGCCGTACGCTCGGCCTGAGCCGCGTTCACCCGGCCCCCCGGAGCGCTCTCTCGCCCGCCTGCGCTCGTCCCGAGCCCCCGTCTCGCTCATGCTCCGATCATCGCAAACCGCGGGTTAACGCTTCGTCATCCCCCAGGAGGATCATGCGGGCGCCGCGAGGACGAGACGCGCCGGCCCCGCCTCCCCCCAAGGGAGCAGCGGGGCCGGCGCGACCGCGGGTCCTACGAGTCGGCGGTGACCTTCTCGGCCAGTTGCGCGGGCAGCGGTTCGTACCGCAGGAAGGTGCGGTTGAACGTTCCCGTGCCGTGCGACATCGAGCGCAGGTCGATCGCGTACCGCGTGATCTCCAGCTGTGGCACCTCCGCCTTGATCAGGGACCGGCCGCCCGCGATCGCCTCGCTGCCCAGCACGCGGCCGCGCCGTGAGGACAGGTCCGACATCACCGCGCCGACGTAGTCGTCGGCGACCAGCACCGCGACCTCGTCGACCGGTTCCAGCAGCAGGACCTTCGTCTTGGCCGCCGCGTCCTTCAGGCCGAGCTGCCCGGCGGTCTGGAACGCCATGTCGGAGGAGTCCACCGAGTGCGCCTTGCCGTCGTACAGCGTGACCCTCACGTCGACCATCGGGTAGCCGGCGAGCACGCCGCGCTCCATCTGGACGCGTACGCCCTTCTCGACCGACGGGATGAACTGCCGGGGCACGACACCACCGACGATCTTGTCGTTGAACTCGAAGCCCGAGCCCGAGGGCAGCGGCTCCACCTCGACGTGGCAGATGGCGTACTGGCCGTGTCCGCCGCTCTGTTTGACGTGCCGGCCGAGGCCCCGCGCGGTCCCGCCGAACGTCTCCCTCAGCGGCACCCGCAGCGTCACGGTCTCGACCTCGACGCCGTAGCGGCTGCTCAGCCGCTCGAGCAGCACGTCGGCGTGCGCCTCGCCCATGTTCCACAGCACGAGCTGGCGCGTCTCGGAGTTGTTCTCCAGCCGCAGGGTCGGGTCCTCGGCCACCAGCCGGGCCAGCGCCTGGGAGAGCTTGTCCTCGTCGGCCTTCGACTTGGCCTGGATCGCCGTCGGCAGCAGCGGGTCCGGCATCGACCACGGCGCCATCAGCAGCGGATCCTCCTTCGCCGAGATCGTGTCGCCGGTCTCGGCATGGGTCAGCTTGGCGACCGCGCAGATGTCGCCCGCCAGGCAGGAGGACATCGTCCGCTGGAGCTTGCCCAGCGGCGAGGTCAGCGCGCCGACGCGCTCGTCGATGTCGTGGTCCTCATGGCCACGGTCCTCCAGGCCGTGCCCGGACACGTGCACCGTGGCGTCCGGCGTCAGTGTGCCGCTGAAGACCCGTACCAGCGAGATGCGCCCGACGTACGGGTCGGAGGTGGTCTTGACGACCTCGGCCACCAGTGGCCCGTCCGGATCGCAGGTCAGCTCCCTGGCGGACCTTCCGTCGGTGCCGGTGACCGCGGGGATGCCGTGCTCCAGCGGCGACGGGAAGGCCTGGGTGATCACCTCGAGCACCTCGAGCATGCCGATCACCGGGCCGGGGTTGTCACCGTGCGGCACCGACGTGGTGAGCACCGGGTAGAAGCTGCCGCGCGCGACCGCCTTCTCCAGGTCCTCGATGAGGGACTTGACCTCGATCTCCTCACCGGACAGGTAGCGGTCCATGAGGGTCTCGTCCTCGCTCTCCTGGATGATCCCCTCGATGAGAGCGCCGCGCTGCTCGGACAGGCGGTCCAGGAACTGCTGGTCCGGGTCGCGCTCGGCGCGATCGCCGGAGGAGTAGTCGAGGCACTTCTGCGACAGCAGCGCGATCAGCCCGGTCTCACACGGGAAGTAGCACGGGAGAACGCCGTCGCCGAAGGCGTCCTGGCACTCGGTAAGCACCTCGTCGAAGTCGCCCCGCTGCTGGTCGATCTTGGTGATGACGACCGCGCGCGGCATGCCGACCGCGGCGCACTCGTCCCACAGCATCCGGGTGACGCCGTCGATGCCGTCCACCGCCGAGACCACGAACAGCGCCGCGTCCGCCGCGCGCAGCCCGGCACGCAGGTCGCCGACGAAGTCGGCGTACCCGGGAGTGTCCAGCAGGTTGACCTTGACGCCCGAGTGGGCGAAGGACGAGACCGAGAGGTTCACCGAGCGTTGCTGGCGCATCTCGACTTCGTCGTAGTCACTGACCGTCGAGCCGTCCTCGACGCGACCGGGCCGCTGGATCGTACCGGTCGCAGCGAGCAGCGCCTCGACGAGAGTCGTCTTCCCCGCCCCGGAATGGCCGACCAACGCGATATTGCGTATCTTCTCGGGTTGGTCGACCGATGGTGCCCTGCCGGCGGCTCCTTGGGGACCTGTCTTATCCGCCACGCGCCCACCTCCACTGAGGACCTGGGTGTGACGGGCGCCACACCCGTGGTCACCACCCTTACGGTCTTGGCCACATATCACAAGGGGGTGACAAGCAAACGCTCGAGTCCTCCTCGGTTCTGCCCTTCCCACCTGCGCCGACGCCACGCACTACGATTGGCCCGCCGGGGGGATCGGTCACGGTAACGGGCGGAAACGGGGTTGCGGGTCCTTTGACGGATGTCACCAACGCAACCGGATCACGATTACAAGGATGGGAATGCTCAACCAACTACGGCCGGCGCTCTCAAAGGCCACCTCGCCGGTCGCGCACGCACTGGCCCGTACCGGCGTGACACCCAACACGGTCACGATCATCGGCACGCTCGGATGCGTCGCCGGCGCGCTCGGCTTCTACCCCTTCGGTGAGTTCTTCTGGGGGACGGTCGTCATCACGGTCTTCGTCTTCTTCGACCTGTTCGATGGGGCCGTGGCGCGGGTGACCGGGAAGACGAGCCGCTTCGGCGCGTTCCTCGACTCCAACATGGACCGCGTCTCCGACGCCGCGATCTTCTCCGGGCTGATCCTGCGATACGCGGGCAAGGACCACAACGACATGCTCCTGGTCTGCCTCGCGCTGTTCTGCCTCATCTCCGGGGTGCTGGTGTCGTACGCCCGGGCGCGCGCCGAGGGCATGGGGATCAACGCCACGATCGGCCTCGCCGAGCGCGGGGAGCGGCTCATCGTGAGCCTGGTCGCCATCGGCCTGGCCGGACTCGGCGTCCCGTACGTCCTCGCCGCCGGGCTCTGGATCCTCTCGATCGCCAGCGCTATCACCGTGGTGCAGCGCTACATCGTCGTACGGCGTCACGTGGAGGCCGGAGACCTCTCATGAGAGCGCGCGCGTGAGAGACGAGATGGCCGACTACGCCTACGCCCTGGGCTGGTCGGCCGTCCGCCACATGCCCGAGCCCGTGGCCCGCGAGATCTTCATGCTCATCGCCGACCGCGCCTGGCATCGCCGGGGCCGCGGCGTACGCCGCCTGGAGTCCAACCTCCGGCGCGTGGTCGGCGACGGGCCCTCGGAGGAGGAGCTGCGCGAGCTGAGCCGCCGGGGCATGCGCTCCTACCTCCGCTACTGGCTGGAGTCCTTCCGGCTGCCGTCGATGGGCCGCGAGCGGATCCTGTCCGGCATGCACATCACCGGCGTCGACGCCCTCTACAAGGACCTCGACGACGGCCGCGGCGTGATCGCCGCGCTGCCCCACATGGGCAACTGGGACCACGCCGGCGCCTGGATCGCGCTGTCCGGCACACCCTTCACGACCGTCATGGAGCGCCTCAAGCCCGAGTCGCTCTACGACCGCTTCGTCGCCTACCGCGCCGGCCTGGGCATGGAGGTGCTGCCCGCCTCCGGCGGCGGCGACGTGTTCGGCACGCTGACCGAGCGGCTGGCCGACGCCCGGCTGGTCTGCCTCGTCGCCGACCGCGACCTCACCGCGACCGGCGTCGAGGTCGAGTTCTTCGGCCGCACCGCCAAGATGCCGGCCGGGCCGGCGGCGCTGGCTCTGCGCACCGGTGCCGCGCTGCGGCCGGTCACCCTGTGGTACGAAGGAGACGACTGGTGCGTCCGGGTCCACGACGAGATCCCGGTGCCCGGTGAAGGCGCTCGCGACGACAGGATCCACGCGATGACGCAGTCCCTGGCGCACACCTTCGCCCAGGGTGTCGCCGCCCACCCGGAAGACTGGCACATGCTCCAGCGCGTCTGGGTGGAAGATCTGTGACAGCGACATGAGAAGAGCGAGCGGCCAGTGAGGATCGGCATCGTCTGCCCCTACACATGGGACGTTCCCGGCGGCGTGCAGTCGCACGTCCGCGACCTGACCGAGGCGCTGCTCGCCTTCGGGCACGAGGTCTCGGTCATCGCCCCGGCCGACGACGACGCGCCGCTGCCGCCGTACGTCGTGTCGGCGGGACGTGCGGTGCCGGTGCCCTACAACGGCTCGGTGGCGCGCCTGTCCTTCGGGTTCCTGTCCGCGAGCCGCGTACGCCGCTGGATCCGCGAGGGGCGGTTCGACGTGCTGCACGTGCACGAGCCGGCCTCGCCGTCGCTGGGCGTGCTCGCGTGCTGGGCCGCCGACGGCCCGATCGTCGCGACCTTCCACGCCTCCTTCGAACGCTCGCGCGCCCTGTCGGCGGCCGGCCCGATCCTGCAGAGCGCCCTGGAGAAGATCACCGCCCGGATCGCCGTGTCGGAGAAGGCGCGCAAGACGCTGGTCGAGCACCTCGGGGGAGACGCCGTGCTCATCCCCAACGGCGTCACGACCGAGCGGTACGCCATGGCGACGCCGCTGCACGGCTGGCCCGGCGACGACGGCGCGCTCGGCTTCCTCGGCCGGATGGACGAGCAGCGCAAGGGCCTGCCGGTGCTGCTGCGCGCCTTCGAGACCCTCGGCCGCGAACGCCCCGGCCTGCGGCTCCTGCTGGCCGGGCCGGGCGACGCCGACGAGATCCGCGCCAAGATCTCCCCGGAGCTGCGCGAGCGCGTGGTCAACCTGGGCCTGGTGAGCGAGGCCGACAAAGTACGCGCGCTGCACTCGGTGGACGTCTTCGTCGCCCCCAACACCGGCGGCGAGAGCTTCGGGATCGTGCTCGCCGAGGCGATGTCGGCCGGCGCGCCGATCCTGGCCAGCGACATTCCGGCCTTCAACCGCGTGCTGCTCGGCGGCCGCGCGGGCGCGCTGTTCCCGGTCGGCGACGCGGCGGCGCTGGCCGCCGCCGCGGCCGAGCTGCTGGACGACGCCCCGCGCCGCAAGCAGCTCTCCGACGAGGCCAGGGCGGCCGTACGCGCCTACGACTGGTCCACGGTCGCCCGCGACGTGGTCCGCGTCTACGAGACCGTCGCGGGCGACACCGGCGTGGTCGAGATCTCCCAGAGCCGTCCATGATCGAGCTCATCCTCAACATCGCGCTGCTGGTCGCCGTCCTGATCCTCCTGGGCGTCTACGTCTCCTGGCGCGCCACCCGGCTGGACCGGCTGCACGTGCGGCTGGAGACCGCCCGCGCGGGCCTGGACGCCGCCCTGGTCAGGCGTGCGGCGGTCGCCCTCGAACTCGCCGCCTCCCGCCAGCTCGACCCGGCCACGAGCCTGCTCCTCGCCGCGGCCGCCCACGAGGCGCGCATCGCCGACGGCGACAACCGGGAGTTCGCCGAGAGCGACCTGTCCCGGGCCCTGCGCGCGGTGGTCGACCAGCCGGACTTCCGGGCCACGCTCGCGGCCCGCCAGGACGGCCCGGCGCTGATGGAGGACCTGGACGCCGCGGTACGGAAGGTCTCCTACGCCCGGAGCTTCTACAACAACGCGGTGACGGCGACCCGCGCGGCCCGGCGCAAACTGCTGCCACGCGTCCTGCCGCTGTCCGGCCGGGCCCCGCTACCGGAGTTCTTCGAGATCGACGACGCCCCTCCGGAGACCTGACGGCGCCCCACCGACGATCACTCCGGGGAATCCGGTCGTTCCCGCGGAACGGGCGGCGTCGCCTTGTGGTCGTGTGACCCGGGGGGCCAGACGTAGACATGTCCGGCCCCTGCGGCGCCGCCGTGCGAACGGTCCCTGACGAACGACAGACCGACGTCCAGCGTCTCCTTCACGATCTTCCTGTCGAGCGCGGGGCTCGCGTGGTGGAAGTACTCGATGTCCAGCTCGGCCCGCCGTCGCAGGTACGCGTCGCTCTGCGGGGCGAGGCCGACGCTCTCGTTGCCGAACATGCTGATCAGCCCCGGCCGGGTGCCCGTGTAGGCCTCGTACCACTCCCCGAACCGGGAGGGGCCCAGGACACGGGCCATGGTCTCGATGTCGCCCGCCAGCAGGGGGCGTGGCCCGACGAGCGACATCTCCCCCTTGAGGATGTTCGCCAGCTGCGGGAGCTCGTCGATGGTGAACTTCCGGAGCACCCTGCCGACCGTGGTGGCCCGCGGGTCACCGGAGCCGAGGCTGGCGTCCGTGCCCCTGGCGCTGGTCATGGTGCGGAGCTTGTGGATCCGGAACGGGACGCCGTCCTTGCCGACTCTCCACTGCGAGAACAACGGCGTACGCCTGTCCTCGAGGAACTTCAGCGACGCGCCGGCGGCGACCGGAATCCCGCAGATCGGAAGGAGCGCCGTGGTCAGCTTGATGTCCTGCCGCCGCTTCCCGGGGCTGTTCAGCCAGTACGGCCCGGTCGCCTCCGCCGCCGCGGTGCGCCGGAGTCCGGCCCCGGACACCGTTCCGGCCAGTTCGGCCCCGAAGGCCACGCCGAACCCGGTCTCGGCCGCGTGTTCCAGATCCCAGCCGTCGCCGCCGGCCCATCCGGCGGCGGCCACCGTCGCGGTCCCCACGCTCCCGTCGATGACGAGGCGAGGCGCGACGCTCTTCCAGCCCGGCGACGCGTACGCGTCGGCCAGGCCGGTCAGCGCCGGCGCTCGCCGCAGCAGCGACGGCAGGCTCGCGTGCGCGCCGCCCATCATGGCCCCCGCGGCCATTCCCTGCCACACCGCTCCGGCCAGTTCGCGCAGGTCGACGTCGCCGGTGCGGAACAGCTGGTCGATGACGTCCAGGCCGCCGGAGAACGCGGTTCCCAGCGCCGCCTCGCGAATGATCCGCAAGGTGACGCGCAACGCCAGGCCCTCAAGCCGGATCAACGGTGTCAACGCCGCCCCGGACAGCGGGCCGAGGACACTCGCCGCCGAGATCAGAGCCAGCACGAACGCCGACGAGGCCAGGAAGTGCCACCGCGCCTTGACGGTCGCGTCGGCCGCCGTCTGGCAGTACGCGGCGAGCCGCCCGGACCGCCGCCGCAGATCCTCCAGCCACCCGTCCTCGCCGTACACGGCGCGCGCGGCCGACCCGAACGCGTCCGTGGCGGCTCCGGCCCCGCCGGTCGTCACCCACCGGGTGTAGGCGGCGACGTCCACGGCCGCCTGGTCGGCCACCCGCCCCATCGCCATCGCGGCGTCCCGCAGCGCGTTCATGCCGTCGAGGTCGCCGTCGGGCCAGGTGCACCCCACCCCCACCGCCTCGAAGAACCACTGCGCCTGACGCACGAGCGGCGGCGCCGGCACCGTGGACGGCAACCCATGGGGGGTCTCCGGCAGCGCGTACGGCGCGGGTGCTCGGGGCGGTCGCGGTCCGGCGAGCCGCCGGCCGCCCAGCCCGTCCGCGATCACGCCGTCCGCCTCGGCGTACCAGGCCCCGGCGTCGGCCAGCCCGGCTCCCATCTCCCGTACCAGGTTCACGGCCGCGACCAGGTCATCCAGCAGGTCGTCCCGCGGTCCGACGAATCCGGGTGCCCCCGCCTCGCCCTCGAACAGCGCCTTCCCGAGGTCATCGCTCCCGAACGGACACGCCGTCACCGCCCGGCAGAACGCGTCCACGCCGCGCGCCAGGTCCCCGGAGGCCGCGCCGACCCCTTTTCCCGCGCCGGACCACACCTCGGGCACGACGCTGAATCCCGGCATCGGACCCCCTGATCGCTGTAGGACGAAGCAGCCACGCACCCTAACGTCCCGCGATCGGGAGACACCCCTTCCGGGCCCCTGTGACGGGTGAGCGGAGTGTGGCCTGCCGGCCTCGCCGAGAACGGTCCGGCCGTCCCGCGCATCGGCTAGCCTCGCGAACGCGGAACGTCTGATTTGTGCGAGGAGGTCCAGCTAGTGCGCTGTTCACGCGTCGCGCCGGCGGTCACCGCCGCGCTTGCAGGCACCACCCTCGTGGCCTGCTCCAACCCGCCGGAAGAGGCCGCCACGGCGCCGCCCCCGGCGGCCTCCGAGCCGGCCCCGACTCCGTCGGCCACGCCGACCGTGCCGGCCCCGGCGAACCCCTTCACCGGTACCGATGCCACCCCCGGCCCCGTGCTGGCCGTGAAGATCGACAACACCCGGTCCGCCAAGCCGCAGCTCGGGCTGCGTTCGGCCGACATCGTCTACGTCGAGCAGGTCGAGGGCGGCCTCAGCCGGATCATGGCCGTCTTCTCCTCCAAACTGCCCGCCCGCGTCGGGCCGGTGCGCAGCGCCCGCATCTCCGACCTGCACCTGCTCCCGCAGTTCGGCAGGCCGGCCTTCGCCTACTCCGGCGTACAGGGCAAGATGAAGCCCTACGTGGCCGAGGCGCCGCTGCTCGACGTGTCCCAGGACCGCTCGAACACCGGCTACCTGCGCGCCGGATCGCACCCGGCCCCGTACAACCTCTACGGCACGCCGAAACGGCTCCTCGCCCGCGCGCACGGCGCCTCGAAGGCCTCCGACATCGGCTTCCGCTTCGGCCCGGCGCCGGACGGCGGGCGTACGGTCAAGAGCTTCACCGCCCGCTATCCGGCCGCCTCGCTCCGGTTCCGGTGGTCGGCCAAGGACAAGCGCTGGCTGGTCACGCAGGACGGCTCGCCTGACCGCGCGGCCGAGGGTGGCCGGCTCGGCGGCCAGACGATCGTCATCCAGAAGGCCCACACGACCCGTTCGCAGTTCCACGACTTCCTCGGCAACTACACGCCGCTGGTCAAGACGGTGGGCAAGGGGAAGGCGACCGTCCTGCGCGACGGCAAGGCCTACGACGCCCGCTGGTCCCGTGCCTCGGAGAAGGACGGCACGACCTTCACGACCGCGTCGGGGCGGCCGATGACCTTCGCCCCGGGTCAGGTCTGGGTCGTCCTCGTCAACGACGGGAAGCCCACCACGCCCTGAGCCCGTCACAGTGTCGGTTCACAACCTGATTCTTGACGCATTGGCAGGGGCGAATCGCCCCTTACCTGGCTCTACCATGGAGACGACCGCTTGATCGACATTCTGAAGAGGTAGCGCCGTGTCCACCGCCACTCCTGATGCCACCACCGACCAGTCCAGCGCCGTCCCCGAGACCGGCACCGCCCGGGTCAAGCGGGGCATGGCGGAGATGCTCAAGGGCGGCGTGATCATGGATGTCGTCACGCCCGAGCAGGCCAAGATCGCTGAGGACGCCGGAGCCGTCGCCGTGATGGCCCTGGAGCGCGTGCCGGCCGACATCCGGGCCGAGGGCGGCGTGTCGCGTATGAGCGACCCGGACATGATCGACGGGATCATCGCCGCCGTCTCGATCCCGGTCATGGCCAAGGCGCGCATCGGCCACTTCGTCGAGGCGCAGGTCCTGCAGGCGCTCGGCGTCGACTACGTCGACGAGTCCGAGGTGCTGACCCCGGCCGACTATGACAACCACATCGACAAGTGGGCCTTCACCGTCCCCTTCGTCTGCGGCGCCACCAGCCTCGGCGAGGCGCTCCGCCGCATCACCGAGGGCGCGGCGATGATCCGCTCCAAGGGCGAGGCCGGCACCGGCGACGTGTCCAACGCCACCACGCACATGCGGCAGATCCGTCAGGAGATCCGGCGGCTCGGCTCGCTTCCCGAGGACGAGCTGTTCGTCGCGGCCAAGGAGCTCCAGGCCCCGTACGAGCTGGTCAAGGAGGTCGCGCGGGCCGGAAAGCTGCCGGTGGTGCTGTTCACCGCGGGCGGCATCGCGACGCCCGCCGACGCCGCCATGATGATGCAGCTCGGCGCCGAGGGCGTCTTCGTCGGCTCCGGCATCTTCAAGTCCGGCGACCCGGCCAAGCGCGCCGAGGCGATCGTGAAGGCCACCACCTTCTACGACGACCCGGACGTCCTCGCCAAGGTCTCGCGCGGTCTCGGCGAGGCGATGGTCGGCATCAACGTGGCCTCGCTGGCCGAGGGCGACCGTCTCGCCGGCCGCGGCTGGTAACTCCCGGGTGTCCCGTCCCGGCACGAGGCGCACTCAGTGCGTGGTTCGGTGCCTGATGTCGGATCTCCTCTCCACAGCGGGGGAGTGGCGGGCTACTCTGGGCGGCGGCTGAGACGACGGCGCCGAGGTACGTCCGCACGCCGCAGGAGGGGACGACGCGCATGGGTTGGTCGGTCGCGTTGGCGTGTTCGAGCGTGGAGGATCCCGGCCGGGCGTTCCGGTCCGGGCTGGCCCAAGATCCTGATGCCGCCGCGGCGCTGGCCCGGCGGCTCTACCCCCGGTCCACGGTCGCCGAGACGGGCGACACCGTGCTCGACTTCGCCATGTGGCCGTACGAGGACGAGCTCTTCGTCGGCGCGTACGGCCACGCGCTCGTCGCCTGCGACCGCCGGCTCTTCGGCGTCGACGACCAGGCGCGCACGCTCGCCGACGAGATCGCCGGGGCGCTTCCGGGCGCCTCCTGCGGCGTCTTGGTGCTCCACAGCGTCGTGTCCGGCTGCTGGTTCCGCTGGTACGAGGACAACCGGCCCCGGCGCGACGTCTTCGTGACGGCCGACGACGGCGTGGTCGTCGACCTCGGCGACCGGCTGCCCGCCGAGGCGCCGTTCTGGAAGGCCGTCGACGACGGCGCGTCCGACGTGCCCCTGCCGTTCGACTACGAGGAGTACGGCCTGGCCCTGGCGCGCGAGCATCTCTTCGGCCGCGACATCGCCGAGCGCGCTCCGGACGGCTTCCTCGCGCTCGAACTCCCGCTGCGCCGGTTCAAGATCGGCTGAGCGCAGGGAAGCCCGGCGGGCGCTTGGAGCGTTGTCACTGACACTAAGCTCAGAGGAACTCCCAACGCGAAGGGCTGGTCCGTGGCTGCTGTCCCGACGGTCGGTGTGCTCGCACTGCAGGGCGACGTCCGTGAGCATCGCCGGGTGCTCGAGTCCTGCGGCGCCGCCACGGCGGTCGTCCGCCGGCCCGAAGAACTCGACCGCGTCGACGCTCTGGTCATCCCGGGCGGTGAGTCCACCACGATGTGGCGGCTCGCCCGCACGTTCGAGCTCCTCGGCCCGCTGCGTAAGCGCGTCGAGCAGGGCATGCCCGCGTACGGCTCGTGCGCCGGGATGATCATGCTGGCCGACCGCATCATGGACGGCGTCGCAGGTCAGGAGACTATCGGTGGCATCGACATGGTCGTACGCCGCAACGCGTTCGGCCGCCAGGTCGACTCCTTCGAGAGCGACGTGGAGATGGACGGCCTCGACACGCCGTTTCACGCCGTCTTCATCCGGGCGCCGTGGGTCGAGTCGATGGGCGAGGAGGCGCGGACGCTCGGCCGTGCCGCGACCGGCGACTCCGCCGGTAGGATCGTCGCCGTCCGGCAGGGCCATCTCCTCGCGACGTCGTTCCATCCCGAGCTCACCGGCGACTCGCGCATCCACGAGTACTTCCTCGCGATGGTGAAGGGATCGCCCTGAACTCTCGCTCCCCCGGGGGTGGGGAGCCACGTTCGGGGCGGATTCCCGTCGCGCCCACGCCGCGGCAGTGCAAGCACGACTTTTCTGAGATAGGAGGAAGGGGCGCAGGTGCTTCGGCTGGCCGAGGCCGCGCCCCGCAAACCAGATGAGTGGCCACTCCAAGTGGGCGACGACGAAGCACAAGAAGGCCGCGGTTGACGCGAAGCGGGGCAAGCTCTTCGCCAAGCTCATCAAGAACATCGAGGTGGCGGCCCGCACCGGCGGCGGCGACCCGGACGGCAATCCGACGCTTTACGACGCCATCCAGAAGGCCCGCAAGAACTCCGTTCCCCTCGACAACATCGAGCGGGCACGCAAGCGCGGCGCGGGTGAGGAGGCCGGCGGCGCGGAGTGGCAGACGATCATGTACGAGGGCTACGCGCCCGGCGGCGTCGCGGTGCTCATCGAGTGCCTGACCGACAACCGCAACCGTGCGGCCTCCGACGTACGCACCGCGCTGACCCGCAACGGCGGCTCCCTCGCCGACCCCAACTCCGTCTCGTACATGTTCGCCCGCAAGGGCGTCATCATCCTGCCCAAGGAGGGCACGACCGAGGACGACGTGATGATGGCGGTCCTCGACGCCGGCGCCGAGGAGGTCAACGACCTCGGTGAGTCCTTCGAGGTGATCAGCGAGGCGGGCGACCTGGTCGCGGTGCGCAAGGCGCTGCAGGAGGCCGGTGTCGACTACGAGTCCGCCGAGGCCAACTTCCTGCCCAGCGTGAGCGTGCCGCTGGACGAGGAGCACGCCAAGAAGGTCTTCCGCCTGCTGGAGGCCCTGGAGGACAGCGACGACGTGCAGAACGTCTTCGCCAACTTCGACGTCTCCGACGAGATCATGGAGAAGATCGACGCCTGACGCGCGACGCCTCACCCCGCCTTCCGGGGCGGGGGAGGCGTGCGTGACGCCGATGCCGTAGCGTCGTGGCCTGTGGAGATCCGTTCACTCGACCCCGGCGACATCGACGCGGCGCACGACCTCCAGGTGCGCGCCTTCGGCCCGAAAAGCGGCGACAACATGCGGGCGCGGACGCTGCGGACCGTCGAAGAGGGCCGCATGCTCGGGGTCTACGACGGCCCCCGCCTCATCGCTTCGGCCTTCTACCACGCGCTCGACCAGTGGTGGCACGGCCGTCCCGTGCCGATGGGCGGCGTCGCGGGGGTGTGCGTCTCTCCCGAGGACCGCGGCCGGGGAGTCGGGCGACGGCTCGCCGCCGCCCTGCTCGACCTCATGGAGGGCCGGCCGCTGTCGGCCCTGTTCCCGGCCACCGCCCCGGTCTACCGCGCGGTCGGCTACGAGCACGCCGGCGCCCAGCACCTGCTCACCCTGCCGCCCGAGCCGCTGCGCACGCTCGCCGCCGGCCCGGTCAAGGTACGCCGCGCGGGTCCGGCCGACGCGGCCGAGGTCACCGCGCTGATGCGGCGGCTGCACGCCGAGGCGCGCCACAACGGCCCGATCGACCGTGGCGAGACCTTCATGCGCCAGGTGCTCGAGGACGAGAAGGTCTTCGCCTACCTGGCCGACGACGGCTTCCTCGCGTACGGCTGGGACGGCGGCCCCGAGGCGCTGGCCGTGCACCGCTGCGTCGCCGGGTCGCCCGAGACCGCACGGGCGCTGTGGGCCGTGGTCGGCTCCGGGTCCTCGACGGCCCTGACCGTACGCGCCTGCGTCGAGCCGGACGACCCGCTGCTGTGGCTGCTCCGCGACCGATCCGAGGACGAGGTCCGCCGCGTCACGTGGATGCTGCGGGTGCTCGACGCGCCCGCGGCCGTCGCCGCGCGCGGCTTCCCCGAGGGCGTCACGGCGGAGGTCTCCCTGGTCGTCGAGGACGAGACGCGCCCGCGCAACGCGGGCGCCTGGCGGCTGACGGTCGGCGGGGGAGAGGGACGCCTCGAACGCGACTCCGGGGCGCGTGAGGCCGTACACCTGCCGGCCGGCGGCCTCGCCGCCCTGTACGCGGGCGTCCCGGTCGCGACGCTGCGCCGCGCGGGCCTCGCCGCCGGCGGCGAGGCGGCCGACCCGGTGCTCGACGCCGTGTTCGCCGGGACGCCGTACATGCTCGATTACTTCTGACCTGACCGCGACACGCCGCACCGAGCCGGGCCGCGGAGCGTGCGGGCCGAGTAGCCTCGCTGCGAACACATGTTCGGAGCCGGACATGGGCCGAGAGGAGTCTTCGTGCGGGTGCTGGGCGTCGATCCCGGGCTGACCAGGTGCGGAGTCGGCGTCGTCGACGGCGCGCCGGGAAAGCCACTCCGGCTGGTGAGCGTGGGCGTGATCCGTACGAGCCCCGGCGACGACATCGGCGTACGGCTGATCGGGCTCGAGCGCGGCATCGAGGAGCTTCTCGACGCCACCAGCCCGGACGCGGTCGCGGTCGAGCGGGTGTTCAGCCAGCACAACGTCTCCACGGTGATGGGCACCGCGCAGGCGGGCGCGATCGCGATCGCCTGCGGCGCCCGCCGCGGCCTGCCGGTCGCCCTGCACACCCCGAGCGAGGCCAAGGCGGCGGTGACCGGAAACGGCCGCGCCGACAAGGCTCAGGTGACCGCCATGGTCACCCGGCTGCTGCGCCTCGACGCGGCGCCCAAGCCGGCCGACGCGGCCGACGCGCTGGCCCTGGCCATCTGCCACGTGTGGCGCGGCGGCGCCCAGGCCAAGCTCCAGGCGGCCCGCACACGCCAGGGACGCTGACATGAGACACGAAGGGACGCAGGAGTGATCGCATTCGTCAACGGCCGGGTCGCCTCGGCGGGCCCCGACGGGGCCGTCGTCGAGGTCGGCGGGGTCGGGCTCTCGGTCCTGTGCACGCCGGCCACGCTCGCCGGGCTGCGGGTGGGTGACAACGCGCACGTGGCCACCTCCCTCGTCGTCCGCGAGGACTCCCTCACGCTTTACGGCTTCGCCGACGACGACGAGAAGACGGTCTTCGAGCTGCTGCAGACCGCCAGCGGCGTCGGCCCGCGCCTCGCCCTGGCGATGCTCGCCGTGCACTCGCCGAACGCCCTGCGCCGCGCCGTCGCCACCGAGGACGTCACCGGCCTGACGAAGGTGCCGGGCATCGGCCGCAAGGGCGCCCAGCGCATCGTGTTGGAGCTGAAGGACCGCCTCGGCCTGCCACTCGAAGGACGCGACGACGACGCGCCCGTGCCGTCCTTCGCCGCCGCCGCGTGGCGCGCGCAGGTGCACGCCGGGCTGACCAACCTCGGCTGGACCGCCCGCGACGCCGACGCGGCGGTCGACGCGGTCGCCGCCGACATCGACGGCCAGGACACCTCCGACATCGCCGCCCTGCTCAAGATGGCGATGAGGAAGCTGAGCCGATGACCGCCGTACGCCACGGAGGCCGCCCGTGACCGAGGACCGCTTCGTCTCACCCGTCGCCGACGGTGAGGAGAAGGTCATCGAGGCGGCGCTGCGGCCCAAGCGCCTCGACGAGTTCATCGGCCAGGCCCGCGTACGCGAGCAGCTGTCGCTCGTCCTGCACAGCGCCGTCCGCCGCGGCCGGCCGCCGGACCATCTGCTCATGTCCGGGCCGCCCGGACTCGGCAAGACCACGCTCGCGATGATCATCTCGAGCGAGCTGGGCATGCCCCTGCGCATCTCCTCCGGCCCGGCGATCGAGCGGGCCGGCGACCTCGCCGCGGTGCTGTCCACGCTGTCCGAGGGCGAGGTGCTGTTCCTGGACGAGATCCACCGGATGGCCCGCCCCGCCGAGGAGATGCTCTACGTGGCGATGGAGGACTTCCGCGTCGACGTCGTCGTCGGCAAGGGGCCGGGCGCCACCGCGATCCCGCTCGACATCGCGCCGTTCACCCTGGTCGGCGCGACGACACGGGCCGGGCTGCTGCCCGCGCCGCTGCGCGACCGGTTCGGCTTCGTCGCGCACATGGACTTCTACGAGCCGTCCGACCTCGAGCGCATCATCGACCGCTCGGCCCGGCTGCTCGACGTGCGGATGGAGCCGGCCGGCGGCGCCGAGATCGCCCGGCGCTCGCGGGGCACGCCACGCATCGCCAACCGGCTGCTGCGCCGCGTACGCGACTACGCCGAAGTACGCGCCGACGGCGTCATCACCGAGGAGATCGCGCACGACGCGCTGTCGCTTTACGAGGTCGACGCCGAGGGCCTTGACAGACTTGACCGCGCGGTTCTCCGCGCGCTGTTGCGAAAGTTCGGCGGCGGGCCGGTGGGGCTGTCGACACTCGCGGTGTCCGTGGGAGAAGAACCGGAGACGGTCGAGGTCGTCGCCGAGCCGTTCTTGGTACGAAAAGGCCTGATCGCACGCACTCCGCGCGGCCGGATCGCGACGCCGGGGGCCTGGCGGCACCTCGGAATCACGCCACCACCCACGGTTGAAGGTACGCTTTTCGAAGTGACGGAGGAGTGACGAGGAACTTCCCGGCGTGCTGAGGCGTCACCTCGTTGCCGGGGTTTCGTCAACTCCTTTACACTCCGGAGCTTGTCGCCGTCGTCAGGCGACACGCCTTTCGCACGCGAATCGTCGGCGGCGGGCTGAACACACATATCGGAAGGATGCCCCGGTGCAGGGCAACACAGAACTAACAGCGCTCACCCAGCTCGCTGCTCAGAAGAGCAATCCGCTGGTCACGCTCTTGCCGGTGATCCTCATCGGCGTCGTCTTCTATTTCCTGCTCTTCCGCCCGCAGCGCAGGCGGCAGCAGCAGCAGCAACAGATGCAACGGCAGATCGAGCCCGGTCAGCGCGTCATGACGACCGCGGGCATGATCGCCGAGGTCGTCGTCGTCGAGGACGACGCGATCGTCCTCGAGATCGCGCCGGGGGTCGAGGTCCGTTTCGTGAAGCAGGCCATCGGCCAGGTGCTGCACGACGACGAGGAGATCGAGGACGAGACCGAGGCCGAGGGCGAGGAGCCGGAGGAGTCCGAGGAGTCCAAGAAGTCCGCCGAGCTCGAGCCCGCCGAGGCGGAGCGTGTCGAGGCCGAGCGCGATGAGATCCCGGAGGCCCGGGAGACCTTGCAGGACGATGTCGAGGCGAAGACCGAGACTCTTCCCGGCGCGACCGGGAAGAAAGCCGAGGACACGCCGTTGAGCGAAGGCGAAGACAAGTCCGGCAAGAGGCCTTCGGCCTGACCAGAGCCTGACCGCAGACAAAGGACGAAAGACGACCGTGGCTCCGCCAAACAGAAACGTTTCGAGACCGGGGCGCGTGCTGCTCACGCTGCTCGTGATTGCCGTAGCCCTGGTGGGCCTGATGTTCTGGCAGGGCCAAAAGACGCCCAAGCTGGCTCTGGACCTGGCCGGGGGCACCACCGTGACGCTCACGGCGGAGCCCACGAAGGCCGGGGCCAAGATCGGCGACTCCGAGATGTCCCAGGCGATCAACATCATGCGCGAGCGCGTGAACAGCCTGGGCGTCTCCGAGGCCGAGGTCACCAAGCAGGGCAGCAACGTCATCATCGTCCAGGTGCCCGGTCAGGGGCAGGAACGCGTCGTCAAGCTCATCGGCACCACGGCCAAGCTGGAGTTCCGGCAGGTCATGGTCGCCGAGCCGGTCGGCGTCCCGCAGCAGGCCGCCACGCCGACGCCCACGCCGACCCCGACGGGCAAGGCGTCCAAGGGCGCCAAGACCCCCAAGCCGTCCGGGTCGCCGTCCGCCAAGGCGTCGGCGACCGCGTCGCCCAAGGGCCGCGCGCTCGCGAAGGCGCTGACCGCCCCGACGCCCAAGCCGTCCGGGTCGGGCAAGGCGGCCACCCCGGCGCCGAGCGCCTCGCAGTCGCTGACCCCCGAGCAGCAGCAACAGCTCGAGCAGCAGCTCGCTCAGCAACAGCAGCAGCAGGCCGGCGCCGAGGACTTCACCGGCGTCGACCCGGCCGTCAAGGCGCAGTTCGACAAGCTCACCTGCACGGGCAACGACGTCGGCCAGGGCCAGACGTTCAACCCGGCCAAGCAGGCCGCGGTCTGCGCCCGGCCCGACCCGAAGACGCACAAGAGCGACTACAAGTTCGTCCTCGCCCCGACGCAGATCTCCGGTGAGCAGGTCACCAAGGCGCAGGCGCTCGCGCCGGACCCGCAGTCCGGCCGGGTCCAGTGGACCGTCAGCCTCGACCTCAACGGTTCCGCCACCAAGACGTTCGCCGACTTCACCCAGAAGGCCGCGGCGCTGGGCGAGAACAACACGCGCAACCACTTCGCCATCGTCCTGGACGGCACGGTCTACTCCTGGCCGAGCGTCAAGGAGGCCATCACCTCCGGCAACGCCCAGATCGAGGGGCAGTTCACCCAGCAGGACTCCACCGACCTGGCCAACGTGCTGAAGTACGGCGCGCTGCCGCTGAAGTTCAACCAGAGCTCGATCGAGTCGGTCTCGGCCACACTCGGCAAGGACCAGCTGTCCGCCGGCCTGATCGCGGGCGCGATCGGCCTGGGCCTCGTCGTGCTCTACTGCCTCTTCTACTACCGCGGGCTCGGCTTCGTCGCGATCTCCAGCCTGGTCATCGCGGGCTGCCTGACGTACGAGGCGGTCGTGCTGCTCGGCAAGTTCATCGACTTCCGGATGTCGCTCGCCGGCATCGCGGGTGCGATCGTCGCGATCGGCATCACGGCCGACTCGTTCGTGGTGTTCTTCGAACGACTACGTGACGAGGTGCGCGAGGGCCGGAGCCTGCGCACCGCCGTCGAACGCGGCTGGCACCGCGCCCGGCGTACGATCATCGTCGCGGACGCGGTCTCCTTCATCGCCGCGCTGCTGCTCTACTGGTTCGCCATCGGAGGGGTCAAGGGCTTCGCGTTCACGCTGGGGCTGACCACGCTCATCGACGTGATCGTGGTGTTCTTCTTCACCAAGCCGCTCGTGACGTTGCTGGCCCGTACGAAGTTCTTCGGTCGCGGCCACAAGCTGTCCGGACTCGATCCGAGCACACTGGGTGTGGGCAAACGCACCACCGTCCGCCCGACCAGTGCCAAGGAGGCCTGATGTCACGCCTGGGCAACATCGGCGGCCGGCTCCACCGCGGCGAGATCTCGCTGGACTTCGTGGGGCGGCAGAAGACCTGGTACGCCGTATCCGGCCTCATCCTGGTCGTCAGCATCGCCTCGCTGCTCACCCTCGGCCTCAACTTCGGCGTCGAGTTCAAGGGCGGCACGGTCTTCCAGTTCCCGAGCAAGCCGGGCACCACCACGTCGGACGCCCGTAACGCGGTCACCGACGCCGGGGTCGTCAAAGAGGACCCCATCGTCCAGAAGACCGGCACCGGCTGGCGCGTCCAGACCGAGACCCTGACCTCCGCGGGCGTGACCGCCGTCCAGAAGTCGGTGCAGACCAAGTTCGGGCTCGCCAAGCCCGACGACGTCAGCCCGCAGACGGTCGGCGCCAGCTGGGGTAAGGACATCTCCAAGAAGGCGCTCGAAGGCCTGGTCGTCTTCCTGATCGCCATCGTGGTCTATCTGTCCATCGCCTTCGAGTGGCGGATGGCGGTCGCCGCGCTCATCGCGCTCGCGCACGACATCCTGATCACGATCGGCGTCTACTCCCTCGTGCAGTTCGAGGTGACGCCGTCCTCGGTGGTCGGCCTGCTGACGATCCTCGGTTACTCGCTGTACGACACCGTGGTCGTCTTCGACAAGGTCCGCGAGAACACCCGTTCGCTGACCACGTCGAACGCCATGACCTACAGCCAGGCGGCCAACCTGGGCCTCAACCAGACCCTGGTCCGGTCGATCAACACCTCGGTGATCGCCCTGCTGCCCGTGGGCGGCCTGCTGTTCATCGGTGCCGGCATCCTGGGCGCGGGCACCCTGAAGGACCTGGCGCTCGTCCTCTTCGTCGGCATGCTGGCCGGCGCGTACTCCTCGATCTGCATCGCCACGCCCATCCTGGCCGACCTGCAGGAGCGCCAGGACAAATACCGCACCCTCGCCAAGCGGGTGCAGGCCAAGGCGACCAGCTCCAAGCGCCGGTCCAAGGCGGCGACCACCGAGGTGCCGGGCACCGGCACCGGGGACGAGGCCGGCGAGGAGCCGCAGGACACGGTCCCGGGGGACGACGACACCGGCGAGACGACCTCGGTCGGCGCCGGCGGCATCCGGCTCGTCCAGCAGGGGCCGCGGCAGCAGCCGCGGAAGGCCGGGACCCGTGGCCGGCCCAGCGGCAAGAAGAAGCGCTGACCTCTTCTCGATTGCGCAGTCCGGCGGGCGATACACCCCGATACAAGGGGAGTGTCGCCCGCCGAAGCGTGTACGGTCATAGCGGCGTCCGGGGACTGATCGTTCTTCCTCCCCGAGGCGCCGAGTTCTCATCGCGCCGGGCCCGGCGAAGTGCCGTCAAGGAGGATCGTGACCAGTCGCCCCGTCGACCTGACGCAGCTGATCACCGACCACATCAGGGAAGTCCCCGACTACCCCAAGCAGGGCGTGGTCTTCAAGGACATCACTCCGCTCCTCGCCGACCACACCGCCTTCGCGGCCGTGGTCGACGCCATCGTCGCCCACTACGGCAGGGGGACGATCGACAAGGTGGCCGGCGTCGAGGCGCGCGGGTTCATCCTCGCCGCCCCGGTGGCGTACCATTTCGGCGCCGGGTTCGTCCCGGTCCGTAAGAAGGGCAAGCTCCCGGCGGCCACCTACGCGGAGAGCTACGACCTGGAGTACGGCGCCGAGACGATCGAGGTGCACCAGGACGCCTTCGCGCCGGGAGAGCGGGTGCTCATCGTCGACGACGTCCTCGCCACGGGCGGCACGGCGCGTGCCGCCGCCGATCTCGTACGCCGGACCGGCGCCGAGGTGACCGGGTTTTCGGTCCTGATGGAGCTGGGCTTCCTGCACGGTCGCGACAAGGTCGGCGACCTCGACGTCCACGCCCTGGTGACCGTCTGAGGTCAGAGCGCGGCGAGCGCCATCAGCAGCACGACGACGGCCAGGGCGAACAGGGCGAAGCTCCCACGCGCCTTGGCGCCCATGCCCTGATAGCGGTCGTACGGCTCGTACGGGCTGTCCTCGGACACGACGACGGTCATCGAGTCGCCGCGCTCCTGCGGCACGCTCGACGCGTTGACGATGGTGGCCTCATAGGTGCGTTCGCCCAGGTGGTAGCGGACGATCGGGGTCACGTCGTACGTTCCGGCGGCCCGGCGGGAGGGGCTCGCGAGAGTGTCGACGACCTGGGCCTGGAGCTCGGCGCCGGTGCGCCGTGCGCGGAGGTAGGCGAACTCACGGCGGCCGGCACGGGCGACCCCCACGAGAGCGAACGCCATCAGAGTCACGGCGATCACGAGAAAGACCATGAACCTGATCATGCACGTACGGCAGCCCGGAAGACGACGGACCCCCGGTTCCGGCGCGTACGGCGGAGGCCCCGGCCCGCGCCGGGCTTCCTGCGGTTCGGGCCGGAATGGCGGATCGGCGCCGACTGGAATTCCGCGCCCGCTAAACTGGTCTTCCAATGCAGGCATGGGGAGGCTGAGTGCCCGGTGAGGTGGTGTCAACCGACGCGGCGTCCGATGCCGCTCTGACGCCGCGCATCGAACCCCATACGCTCCCGGCGCCACAGCCGGACGGCACACCCGCTTCCGCAGCGGACGAGGGTGATCGCTCTCCCTCGAGCCCGACTGCGCCCTCGGCCGCCCGGGTCCGCCGGCGGCTCGCCCGGCTCGGCGCCCAGCGTGGACCCATCATGAACCCTGTACTCGAACCCCTGATCAAGACGCTCCGGAACACACATCCCAAGGCGGACGTGCGTCTCGTCGAGCGCGCCTACGACGTCGCGGCCCACCATCACCGCGAGCAGAAGCGCAAGAGCGGCGACCCGTACATCACGCACCCGCTCGCGGTCGCCACGATCCTCGCCGAGCTCGGCATGAACACCGAGACGCTGTGCGCCGCGCTGCTGCACGACACGGTGGAGGACACCACCTACACCCTCGACCAGCTGCGGGGCGACTTCGGCGACGTGATCGCCGCCCTGGTCGACGGGGTGACAAAGCTCGACAAGGTCAAATACGGCGAGGCGGCCGAGGCCGAGACCGTGCGCAAGATGGTCGTCGCCATGTCGCGCGACATCCGCGTCCTCGTGATCAAGCTGGCCGACCGCCTCCACAACATGCGCACCCTGCGTTACCTGCCGCGTCACAAGCAGGAGCGCAAGGCCCGCGAGACGCTCGAGATCTTCGCGCCGCTCGCGCACCGCCTCGGGATGAACACCCTCAAGTGGGAGCTGGAGGACCTCGCCTTCCAGACGCTCTATCCCAAGCGGTTCGACGAGATCGCGCGGCTGGTGTCCGAGCGGGCGCCCCGCCGCGACGTCTACCTCCAGGACGTCATCCAGCACGTCTCCAAGGACCTGCGCGAGGCCAAGCTCAAGGCGACCGTCAAGGGCCGCCCGAAGCACTACTACTCGATCTACCAGAAGATGATCGCCCGCGAGCTGAGCTTCGAGGACATCTACGATCTCGTCGGCATCCGGGTGCTCGTCGACACCGTCCGCGACTGCTACGCGGCCCTCGGCACGATCCACGCGCGATGGAACCCGGTCCCCGGCCGGTTCAAGGACTACATCGCGATGCCGAAGTTCAACATGTACCAATCGCTGCACACCACGGTGATCGGTCCCGAGGGCAAGCCGGTCGAGCTGCAGATCCGCACCCGCGCCATGCACAACCGCGCCGAGTACGGCATCGCGGCGCACTGGAAGTACAAGGAGGAGACCGTCGGCGACGGCGGCCCCTCCGCGGGCAAGGCCGGCGACATGGCGTGGCTGCGCCAGCTCCTCGACTGGCAGAAGGAGACCACCGACCCGGCCGAGTTCCTCGAGTCGCTGCGCTTTGACCTGTCGGTCTCGGAGGTCTTCGTCTTCACCCCGAAGGGCCAGGTCCTCGCGCTGCCGCAGGGCGCGACCCCGGTCGACTTCGCGTTCGCCATCCACACCGAGGTCGGCAACCGTACGATCGGCGCCCGCGTCAACGGCCGCCTCGTCCCGCTGGAGTCCACGCTCGACAACGGCGACACCGTGGAGATCTTCACCTCCAAGTCGCCGGACGCCGGGCCCAGCCGCGACTGGCTCAACTTCGTCAAGAGCGCCCGCGCCCGCAACAAGATCAAGCACTGGTTCTCCAAGGAGCGCCGCGAGAGCGCCATCGAGCAGGGCAAGGAGTCCCTGGCCCGCGCGATGCGCAAGCAGAACCTCCCGCTGCAGCGCATGCTGTCCGGCGAGGCCCTGCTGACGCTGGCGCACGACATGCACTACGCCGACGTCTCCGCGCTGTACGCCGCGATCGGCGAGAGCCACGTGTCGGCGCAGAACATCGTCCGCAAGCTCGTCGACGCCCTCGGCGGCGACACCGCCGAAGAGCTCGAGACCTCGATCCCGACCCGCAAGCGCCGCTCCCGCCCGGCGGGCGACCCGGGCGTGGTCGTCGCCGGCGACTCGGACGTCTGGGTCCGCCTGTCCCGGTGCTGCACCCCGGTGCCGGGCGACGAGATCGTCGGGTTCGTCACCCGTGGCAACGGTGTCTCGGTGCACCGCGTCGACTGCGTCAACGTCACCAACCTGCAGACCCAGCCCGACCGCATGGTCGACGTGAAGTGGTCCCCGAGCGAGGACTCGGTCTTCCTCGTGGCCATCCAGGTCGAGGCGCTCGACCGCCCGCGGCTGCTGTCGGACATCACCCGGGTCCTGTCGGACCAGCACGTGAACATCCTGTCGGCCTCGGTGGCGACCAACCGCGACCGCGTGGCGATCAGCCGGTTCAGCTTCGAGATGGGCGACCCGAAGCACCTGGGCCACGTGCTCAAGGCGGTCCGCTCCGTCGACGGCGTCTACGACGTCTACCGCGTCACGAGCTGAACAACCGCGCCCCCGCGAACAGGCAGCACGCCGCCAGTGCCAGTGTGACGGCCGCGCCGGCCGCGACCGTGCCGTTGGCGTAGTGCCCGAGGAACACCTGCCGTACGGCGTCGACCGTGTAGCGGAACGGCACGACGCGGGAGGCACCGCCCAGCCAGCCGGGGGCGAGCGCCATCGGCAGCAGCAGGCCGGACAACAACATGAGGGGCATCACCGCCGTGTTGACCATCGCGGCGAACTCCGGCGGCGTCGCGACGCGCATGGCCAGCCCGTACGACAGTGCGGACAGCGCGCCGGCCAGCACGGCGACGAAGGCCAGCCCGGCGAGGACGCCGGCGAGCGGGGCGCGCAGCCCGAACACGAGGCCGACCAGGACCAGGACGACGGACTGCGCGACGAGCTGGACGACGTCGCGCAGGACGCGGCCGAGCAGGAGGGCGACGGGCCGTACGGGCGTGACCCGCATCCGGTCGATCACACCGAGGTCGCGGTCCATCAGCAGGCCGAGCCCCACGAACGTCCCGCCCAGCAGGGCGAGCTGGACGAGGATGCCGGGCACGAGGGTCTGCCAGGACGAGCCGCTCACGCGGAGGTCGAGGCGGGTCAGCAGCGGGCCGAAGAGCGCCAGGAACAGCAGCGGTTGGAGCATGCCGAACAGGAGCTGGGCACGGGAGCGGAGCGTCGCCCGCGCGTACCGGCCGAAGACGGTGCCGATGTCGGTGATCATCAGACGGCGATGGGGTCGTGGGCCGTGGTACGGCCGGTGATGGCGAGGAACGCGTCCTGGAGGCTACCGCCGCCGTGGCGGCTCTTGAGGTCACCGGGCGTGCCCTCCGCGACGACCGAGCCGGAGTCCACGACGACGATGCGGTCGGCGAGCACGTCGGCCTCGTCCAGGTAGTGCGTGGTGAGGAAGACCGTGGTGCCGCGCTCGGTGCGGATCCGGCGGACCAGGTCCCACAGCTCGGCGCGGCTGCCGGGGTCCAGTCCGGTGGTCGGCTCGTCGAGGAAGAGCACCTCGGGCCGGTTGACCAGGCCGAGCGCGATCTCCAGCCGGCGGCGCTGGCCGCCGGACAGCGCGCCGGAGGGCCGGTCCATCAAGGCCGTCAGGTCGAGGTCGCGGGCGAGCTCCTCGGCCCGCTCGCGCGCCGTCGCCCGGTCGAGTCCGTGCAGCCGGGCCTGGGTGGTCAGCTCCTCGCGTACGCCGCAGGCGGGGTCCAGGCCACCGGACTGGGCGACGTAGCCGATCCGCCGCCGCACCCTCGCGGTGTCGTGGACCAGGTCGTGGCCGGCGATCTCGGCCCGGCCGCCGCTGGGCGGCAGGAGCGTCGTCAGTATGCGCAGGGTCGTGGTCTTGCCGGCGCCGTTGGGGCCGAGGAGGCCGAGGATCTCGCCGCGACCGACGGTCAGGTCGACGCCGCGGACGGCGTGCACGGGACCGCCGCGGCGGCGGAGGTGTCGGTCAACACCGTCTACAACTACTTCGAGGCCAAGGAGGACCTCATCCTGCCGCCGGACCAGGCGTCCGCGCGGCGGCTCGCCGACATCGTGCGCGACCGGGCGGTCGGTGAGTCGGCCGCCCAGGCCGTCGTGGGCCGGCTACGCGACGAGGCACGCCGCCGCGACCGCCGCCTGGGCCTGACCGAGGGATTCGGGAGGGTCTACCGCATGATGCGCGCCGCCCCGACGCTGACCGCCCGGCTGGAGGAGCTCGGCCACCAGATGACGGAGGAACTGGCCGCGGTACTGGCCGAGGAGACGGCCGCCGAGCCGGACGACCTCCGGCCACGCGTGGTCGCCGCCCAGCTGGGAGCCTGCCAGGCGCTGGTATTCGCCGAGATCGGCGAACGCACCGGCGCGGGCGAACCCCCGGACACGATCGCCGCCGCGATCCTGAAGATCCTCGACACGGTCGAGGAGATGCTCGGCGACCCCGTACGCGACTACGCGATCAAAAAAGCCTGACAAGACGCGCGGAGCGGCACGTACGAGAGGCCGCCCACGTCTTTTGACGTTTCGCGCTGACGGAAGGGGGAGCGCCGAGGGCGATCTGGTATCTGGTCCCGCCCTGCCAGGGCCCGGCGAGCAGCACCCGCGGCGCCCCGGCCGGAGGGCCGGCACTACTGAGAGCCGGCCGAACGCAGGAGGTCGCGACGCGGCCGCTCTTCGACGGCGTTCACCGAGCTCCGCGCCGGGTGACCGGAGCGTTTGGAGATGGCAAGCCCCCGGCTGGGACGGCCGCGTCATGGGACAACCGCGCGCGGTCACGCCCTCCGCCCGTACCACGACCGACCCTACGGCCGCGTGAGCCCGGCCACGACCACGCCCCGGCGGCTCAGGACGCCCCCGCCGGGGTGCGGTCAGGAGAGTTCGGACAGAGTGTGTTCGGCCTCGGCGAGCCAGGCGCGGCGGGCCGTCAGGGCCTCTTCGGCGTCCTTGACGTCCTTGTCGCGGCCCGCGTTGCGCGCCTTCTCCAGCCGCTTCTCCAACTGCTCGATCGAGGAGCGCAGCTGCGCGACCGTGGCCTCGGCGCGGGCGCGCGCCTCGGGGTTGGTGCGCCGCCACTCCGACTCCTCCGCGGAGCGGACGGCCTCCTCCACCTTGCGGAGCCGGCCCTCCAGGCGCTCGCGCGAGTCGCGCGGGACCATCCCGATGGCCTCCCAGCGCTCCTGGATCGACCGTAGCGACTGCCGGCAGGTCCGGACGTCCCGTACGGGCAGCAGCCGTTCCGCCTCGGTCAGGAGCTTCTCCTTGGCCTCGGCGTGCTCACGGAACTCCGCGTCACGCTCGGCGAAGACCGCCGACCGCGCCGAGAAGAACTCGTCCTGGGCGCCCTTGAACCGCGTCCACAGCTCCTCCTCGGCGTCGCGGGAGGCCCGCCCGGCCAGTTTCCACTGGCGCATCAGCTCCCGGTACGCCGCCGCCGTCGTGCTCCAGTCGGTCGAGCCCGACATCGCCTCGGCCTCGGCGACCAGCCGTTCCTTCTCCGAGCGGGCGCTCTCGCGCTCCACCTCGAGGTGGGAGAAGTAGGACTTGCGGCGTTTGGTGAAGGCGTTGCGTGCCGAGGACAGCCGCTTCCACAGTGCCGTCTCGGTCGGGCGGTCGACCCGCTCGGCGGCCTTCCACTCCTCGACGAGCTGCCGCAGCCGCTCGCCGCCGTTCTTCCAGTGCGTCTCCTCGGTCGCGATCCGCTCGGCCTCGGCGACGATGCGCTCCTTGACCTCACGCGCCGCCACGCGGGCGTGGTCGCGGGCGACCTTCAGCTGCTCGCGGCGCTCGCCCAAGAGGGAGTTCAGCCCGTCGAGACGCCGCCCGAGGCCGTCCAGATCGCCGACGGCGTGCGCGCCGGTCACGGCCTCGCGCAGGCGGGAGATCGTGTGCTCGGCCTGGGACGTGGCCAGATCGGTCGTCTTGATCCGCTGCTCCAGCAGATCGATCTCGGTCACCAGGGCGTCGTACTTGCGCCGGAAATAGGCGAGAGCCTCCTCGGGCGCGCCGGCCTGCCACGAGCCGACCGTGCGTTCCCCGTCCGCCGTACGCACGTAGACGGTCCCGTCCTCGTCGACCCGGCCCCACGGATCAGTGCTCACCGTCGGCCTCCCCGGGCAGGAGCGAAACCGCCGCGGGCCGCCGGGCGGCCTTCGCGACGTCCTCGCCGACACGGCACGGGATTCCCCAAAGGTTCGGTGGCGCTGCGCACCGCTGCCTCCTGTGTCAGAGCCCGAGGCGTCCCCTCACGCATCGAGCCCACCATGATGACGACCGTGGGAGAAGCGCTCCCGCAGGCCACCCTAGCCAATCGCATTGCTACATCTTCGCGACGGTGAGGTCTTTTATTTCGATTTTCTTCTTTGGGGCGGTGTTGCCGGTCTGGTCGGCCGGAGCGGCGCCCGCCTTGGCGACCGAGTCGACGACGTCCATTCCCTTGGTGATCTGACCGAAGACGGTGTAGTCGGCGGGCAGCGGAGAATCGCCGTACACGATGAAGAACTGGCTCCCGTTGCTGTTCGGAGCGCTGCTGTGCGCCATCGCGATGACACCACGCTTGTACGTGGCCTGCCCGGACTTGCCGGCCTTCGGGACGTTCTCATTCCCGAAGCCGTACGCCGGGCCGCCGGTTCCGGTGCCGGTCGGGTCGCCGCATTGCAAAACCTTGATACCCTCGGTGACCAGCCGATGACATTTTGTGTTGTTGAAGAATTTCTTGCTCGCCAGATATTTGAACGAGTTGACCGTGCACGCGGCCTTGGTGCCGTCCACCTTGGCGACGATCGTGCCGAGGCTCGTGTCCAGCGTCATCTGATATTTGCCCTTGACCGGCTTCACCGGCGGCTTGCCCACGTCCTTGGCGCCCTGAGCGGCCTCGGCGGGCAGCGGCTGGTACGCGCATTCCCCCGGCTTGGCCGACACGCTCGGCGCGGCGCTCGGTGTCGAGGAGGCCTCCGCGGAGGTCTTCTTCTTGTCCGGCCCGCCCATGGCGAACGCGATGGCGCCGCTGCCGCCCGCCACCACCGCGACGACGACGACCGTCCCGATGATCTTCATGCGGCGCGCCCGGGCCTGCCGGATCACGCGACGCTGCTGCTGGCGCTCGTAGCGCTGCCGGGCCAGCTCCTTCTTGCGGTCTTTACCCGCCACCGGTTCGCACCTCTTGATTCGCATCGTGAACTGGGAAACGTGTTGCGCATCGTAGCGGTCCCGGCCGGTATTTTCGGCGTCGCATGGCACAGGCGCCCAAACCGGCCGAACATCGGCACGCTTCGTCGCTCCACGTTATGTCGTTCGCGATCGCGCACGTGCCGCCGGTACCCTCAAGCGACCGGCAGCAGTCAGAAAGGACGACCTTGCTCATCGCCAGTTTCCCTGCGGGAGCCTTCGCGACGAACTGTTACATCGTCGCGCCGGAGGCGGGGGAGGAGTGCGTGATCATCGATCCGGGGCAGGACGCCGAGGCGATGGTCGACGACGTGCTCCGCGAGCACCGGCTCAAGCCGGTCGCCGTGGCGCTGACCCACGGCCACATCGACCACGTCTGGTCCGTGGCCCCCGTCTGCGGGGCACGCGACGTCCCGGCCTACATCCACGCCGCGGACCGCGAGCTGCTGTCCGACCCGGTCAAGGGCTTCCCGCCCGCCGTCGGCAGCCAGCTGCTCGGCGGGCTGACGTTCACCGAGCCGGACGACGTACGCGCGCTGGAGGACGGGCAGGCCCTGACGCTCGCCGGCCTGGACTTCGTCGTCGACCACGCTCCGGGCCATACACCGGGCTCGGTGACGTTCCGGCTCGCCGCCGAGCCCGTGATGTTCTCCGGCGACCTGCTGTTCGCCGGCTCGATCGGGCGTACGGACATGCCGGGCGGTGACTACGCCACGATCATGGACAGTCTGGCGCGGGTGTGCCTGCCGCTGCCGGACGAGACGGCCGTGCTGCCCGGCCACGGCGCCCAGACCACGATCGGCCACGAGCGGACCACCAACCCGTTCCTGCGGGAATCCGCGCCGCTCGACGGCCCGCACAGGGGACTCTGAACGGACAGATGAGCTCGAACTTCCAGGCCCCCAAGGGGGTCAACGAGTACTTCCCGCCGCGCTCGGCGGCCTATCTCGCGGCGCGTGACGCCTTCGCGGCCGCCGCCACGCGGGCGGGCTACTCCTATCTGGAGCTGCCGGTCTTCGAGGACACGCGGCTGTTCGCGCGCGGCGTCGGCGAGTCGACCGACGTCGTGACCAAGGAGATGTACACCTTCGAGGACCGCGGCGGGCGCTCGATCACGCTGCGCCCGGAGTTCACCGTCGGCGTGCTGCGCTCGGTGCTCCAGCACGGCCTGCACAAGGGCGAGCTGCCGGCGAAGGTCTGGGCGACCGGCCCGGCGTTCCGCTACGAACGCGCCCAGGCCGGGCGATATCGGCAGTTCTACCAGGTCGATCTGGAGGCGATCGGCTCGGAGGACCCGGCGGTCGACGTCGAGACGATCGCGCTGGCCTGGGACTGGTACCGCGAGCTGGGCCTCACCCGGCTCACCCTCAACCTCAACTCCCTCGGCTGCCGAGAGTGCCGTCCGGTCTACCGCGCCGCGCTGCAGGAGTTCCTGCGCGCGCTGGACCTGGACGAGGACACCCGGGCCCGGATCGAGATCAACCCGCTGCGGGTGCTGGACGACAAGCGGCCCGAGGTCCGCGCCCAGGTGGAGGACGCGCCGCTGGTCACCGACTACCTCTGCGGCACCTGCAAGGCCCACCACGACAAGGTCCGCGAGCTCCTCGCCGACCTGTCGATCCCGTGGGTCGACGAGCCCCGGCTCGTACGCGGCCTGGACTACTACACGCGCACCACCTACGAGTTCGACCACCCGCTGCTGGGCGCGCAGTCCGGCATCGGCGGCGGCGGGCGCTACGACGGGCTCTCAGAGGACATCGGCGGGCCGGCGCTGCCGGGCATCGGCTTCGGGCTGGGCCTGGACCGCACGGTGATCGCGATGGAGAAGGAAGAGGTCGCCGCGGCGGCCTCGACCGGCGTGGCCGTCTACGGCGTGCCGCTGGGCGAGGAGGCGCAGCGCCGCGTGTTCGGCCTCGTCGCCGAGCTCCGCCGCGCCGGGATCGCCACCGACATGGCCTATGACGGAAAGAAGCTGAAGGGCGCGATGCGGGGCGCCGACCGGTCCGGCGCCGCGTACGCCGTGATCCTCGGCGAGCGCGACCTCGCCGAGGGCGCCGCGCAGCTGAAGGATCTGCGCAGCGGCGAGCAGGAGGCCGTTCCGCTCGACCGCATCGCCGGCGTGCTCAAGGAGAAGCTGGGCTGAGTCCCGGCGCTCGACGACGTTCAAAGAAGGGCTTTGCAGAAATGATCCGCACACATGAGGCGGGTTCGCTCCGCCGCGAGCACGCCGGACAGCAGGTGGTGCTCGCCGGGTGGGTCGCGCGCCGCCGCGACCACGGAGGCGTGACGTTCATCGACCTGCGCGACGCGTCCGGCATCGCGCAGGTCGTCTTCCGCGAGGAGCAGCTCGTCTCCGCGCACGGAGCTGGGGCGCACGACCTGCGCGCGGAGTTCTGCGTCAAGGTCACCGGCGAGGTGCGCGTCCGGCCGGCGGGCAACGAGAACGCCGAGATCCCGACCGGCGAGGTCGAGGTCGTCGCCTCGGAGATCGAGGTGCTGAGCGAGTCGGCGCCCCTGCCGTTCCCGATCGAGACCGACGTGAACGTCAACGAGGAGGTGCGGCTGAAGTACCGCTACCTCGACATCCGCCGCGAGGCCCAGGCCCGCGCGCTGCGGATCCGCTCCACCGCCTCCTACCTCGTCCACGACGTGCTGCGCGGCCACGGGTTCGTCAACGTCGAGACCCCGACGCTCACCCGCTCCACGCCCGAGGGCGCGCGCGACTTCCTCGTGCCCGTACGCCTCAAGCCCGGTCACTGGTACGCCCTGCCGCAGTCGCCGCAGCTGTTCAAGCAGCTGCTCATGGTCTCCGGCCTGGAGCGCTACTACCAGATCGCCCGCTGCTACCGCGACGAGGACTCCCGCGCCGACCGGCAGCCGGAGTTCACCCAGATCGACATTGAGATGTCCTTCGTCGAGCAGGAGGACGTCCTCCAGGTCGCCGAGGACCTCGTCGGCCGCCTCTGGGGCGAGGTCGCGGGCCATGAGATCCCGCGCCCGATCCCGCGCATGACCTACGCGGACGCGATGAACCGCTACGGCTCCGACAAGCCGGACCTGCGCTTCGGCAACGAGATCGTCGAGATGACGGCGTTCTTCAAGGACACGCCGTTCCGCGTCTTCCAGGCGCCGTACGTCGGCGCGGTCGTGATGCCCGGCGGCGGGTCCCAGACCCGCAAGGAGCTGGACGGCTGGCAGGACTGGGCCAAGGCGCGCGGCGCGAAGGGCCTGGCGTACGTCCTCGTGCAGGAGGACGGCACGCTCGGCGGCCCGGTGGCCAAGAACCTCTCCGAGGCCGAGCGGGAGGGCCTGGCGGCCCACGTCGGCGCCGCCCCGGGCGACGCCGTCTTCTTCGGCGCGGGCAAGCAGCACGCGACCCAGGAGCTGCTCGGCGCCGCGCGGCTGGAGATCGGCCGCCGCTGCGAGCTGATCGACGAGTCGCAGTGGGCGTTCGTGTGGGTGGTCGACGCGCCGATGTTCGAGGAGACCGACGAGGGCGGCTGGACGGCGGTGCACCACCCGTTCACCTCGCCGCGTCCCGAGTGGGCCGACTCCTTCCAGGACAAGCCGGGCGAGGCGCTGGCCAACGCGTACGACATCGTCTGCAACGGCAACGAGATCGGCGGCGGCTCGATCCGTATCCACCGCGCCGAGATGCAGCAGCGGGTCTTCGACACCCTCGGCCTGGCGCGCGAGGAGGCCGACGAGAAGTTCGGCTTCCTGCTGGAGGCGTTCAACTACGGCCCGCCGCCGCACGGCGGCATCGCCTTCGGCTGGGACCGCATCGTCATGCTGCTCGCGGGCCGCGACACGATCCGCGACGTGATCGCCTTCCCGAAGGCGGCCTCGGGCTTCGACCCGCTGACCGCCGCGCCGACGCCGATCACCCCGGAGCAGCGCAAGGAGGCGGGCGTCGACGCCAGGCCCGAGGGGCCGGCCGCCGCGCCCAACGAGCCGGGCCACATCGTGCGCCCGGCGCACGAGCGCTCCTGACGCTTGCCGAAGGCCGGGCCATGGGCCCGGCCTTCAGGCGTTCTCCTTAACGATGCCGCTCGTCATCGCGCGGTCGACGGTGAAGCCCAGGCGGTCGTACATCCGCAGGGCGACCGCGTTGTCGGCATAGACGCCCAGCGTCACGACGTCGGCCCCGGCGGCCAGCATCCGCCGCATCGCCCAGGCGGTGATCGAGGGACCCAGCGCGCGCCCGCGCGCGTCGGTGTGGACCGCGATCGCCGAGATGTGGCCGACGCCCGCCACGGCCGTCGTGTCGGCCAGGCAGGCGAGCAGGCGGCCGTCCTCACGTATCCCGGCCCAGCGCCGTACCTTGGCGTCTCCAGGCCAGGCGGAGGTGGCCGGGCTGACGAGCGTCAGCAGCTCCGTGATCGCCTCCTCGTCCTCCTCCCAGCCGGCCGCGGCCTCCCACGGCTGTGGGGGCGGCGCGCCGAAGGCGGCGCGGAAGTGCCAGCCGGTCGGCTCGGCCATCGCCAGCGGCGTGCCGCGCGGCACGATCACGCGGATGCCGTCGGGCAGCCGGTCGCGGACGGCGAGCACCAGGGCGGGCGTCTCGTCCGGGGGTCCCAGCGCGAGCAGGGAGCGGACGCGGCCCTGGCCATCGTGCACTGCGTCGTACCCGGTGAGGGCCACCGCCCGGCCGCTCGCGCTGCGCCAGGCCGGCCCGCGGCTCCCGCCGCGAACGCCGCGTACGAGGGGATCACCGCCGGTCAGGGCGAGGACGTCTGCCATCGAGCAGGGGGACCAAGAGGGCATGAGCTCCAGGATAAGGAGCAGGGACCGCGCGTACGTGCCGGGGTGTCCGGGCGGGCCGGTAGTGTCGGCACGTGGCGCGCAGGGACGATGAGCAGGCCGACAGCCTCTTCGACACACAGGCCGAGGAGGCCGGGCAGGCGAACGCGCCGCTCGCGGTCCGCATGCGCCCGCGCGGCCTCGACGAGGTCGTCGGGCAGGAGCACCTGCTCGGCCCGGGCACCCCGCTGCGCCAGCTCGTCGAGCGCGACGCGGCGATGTCGCTGCTCCTGTGGGGCCCGCCCGGCACCGGAAAGACCACCCTCGCGTACGTCGTCAGCCAGGCCACCGAGCGCCGTTTCGTGGAGATCTCAGCCGTCTCGGACGGCGTCAAGCAGGTGCGCGCGGCCATCGACCAGGCCAAACGCGACCTCGGCATGCGCGGACGCGGGACGGTGCTTTTCGTCGACGAGGTCCACCGCTTCAACAAGGCCCAGCAGGACGCCCTGCTGCCCGCGGTGGAGAACCGCTGGGTCTCCTTCATCGGCGCCACCACGGAGAACCCCTTCTTCTCCGTCGTCAGCCCCCTGCTGTCCCGTTCGCTGCTGCTCACCCTGGAGCCGCTGGGCGACGACCAGCTCCGCGAGGTGCTCCGCCGCGCCCTCGCCGACGAGCGCGGCCTGGCCGGCGCCATGAGCCTCACCGAGCCCGCCGAGGACCATCTCGTACGGCTGGCGGGCGGCGACGCGCGCCGTGCCCTCACCTACCTCGAGGCCGCGTCCTACGTCGCGCCCAAGGGGGAGCCGATCGGCGTGGACGTGCTGGAGAAGGCGGTCGACCGCGCGGCGGTCCGCTACGACCGGGAGGGCGACCAGCACTACGACGTCATCAGCGCCTTCATCAAGAGCATCCGAGGCTCCGACGTGGACGCCGCGCTGCACTACCTGGCCCGCATGATCGAGGCCGGCGAGGACCCGCGCTTCATCGCCCGGCGCCTCATCGTGCACGCCAGCGAGGACGTCGGCATGGCCGACCCGACCGCCCTGCAGACCGCGACCGCCGCGGCGCACGCGGTGGAGTTCGTCGGCCTGCCCGAGGCCCGCATCAACCTCGCCCAGGCCGTGATCCACCTGTCCCTGGCGCCCAAGTCCAACGCCGTCATACGGGCGATCGGCGAGGCCTCCGCGGACGTCAAGCGCGGCCTGGTCGGCCCGGTCCCCGCCCATCTCCGCGACGCGCACTACAAGGGCGCGGAGAAGCTGGAGCACGGCAAGGGCTACAAGTACGCCCACGACTTCCCGGGCGGCGTCGCCGAACAGCAGTACGCCCCGGACGTTGTCGCGGGGCGCGAGTACTACCATCCGACCCGCCACGGCATGGAGTCCCGCTTCTCCGAGGTGGTCGACCGCCTCCGCGCCGTGCTCCGCGGCACCCGGAACGACTGACCTCACGGGGCGGGCGGGCGACGTGGGTCCCGGGCGTACGGAGGCCCGGACCGGCAGGGCCGAAGGGCGCGTTTCGGCCCGCACCCGAGTATTGTCCGGGTCCGGCGGACTCAGCCGTTCACGCCGCCCCGGCGGCACCCCCGTACGCGCGCCGCGATGTCCCTGACCTCGGCCGCGACCCGCCCGGTGCGGGACGCCACGCCGGTCGGTGACAGGTGACGGGCCGCGTGCCCGCCACGGCCGTACCGCTTGCGGGCGGACACGTCCGTTCACGTGGCCTCCGGCGGCGTTAGGGGGACGGTATGGTCTGTCCGACCAGGTTGTCTGCGAGCCGAGGAGAGGGAGCCGATGCTGAGTGGCGGACAGGTTGCCGGCCTGATCGTGGCCGTGTTCTGGGCGATTCTCGTCGCCTTCCTCGCCTTTGTCCTGCTGAGGCTTGCCGCGCTGCTGAAGGAGACCACCAAGATGGTCGCCGAACTCGGCGAGCAGGCCGGGCCCCTGCTGGACGACATGACCAGCACGGTGACGCGTGCGGGTGAGCAGCTCGACCGGGTCGACCTCATAACCAAGAGCGTCGGCAGCGTCACGCAGAACGCCGCCGCGGTCACCACGACGGTCACCTCGGTGGTCGGCGGCCCTCTCGTTAAGGCGGCCGCCTTCTCCTATGGTGTTCGTAAGGCGATCGGCTCACGCAACCAGGACGGCAAGCGGTGATCCGCCGGCTGTTCTGGCTGGTCCTCGGGGTCACGCTCGGCGCCTGGGCCGCCTTCCGGCTCAAGCGCCTCATGCGTGCCCTGACGCCGCAGGCCCTCGTTCACCAGGCCTCCGGAGTCGGCCAGACCCTGCGTGAGTTCGCCGAAGACGTCAAAAACGCCATGCATGCCCGCGAGGACGAGTTGCGTGACGCACTCGGTCTCGACGCGCAGATCGAAACAGACAAGGACCACCACTGAGATGGAGTCGGCAGAGATCGCCCGCCGTTATCTCCGCTTCTTCGAGGAGCGCGGGCACGAAGTGGTTCCCTCGGCCAGCCTGGTCGCCGAGGACCCCACACTGCTGCTGGTCAACGCGGGCATGGTGCCCTTCAAGCCCTACTTCCTGGGGCAGCGTAAACCGGCCCACCCGCGGGCCACGAGCGTGCAGAAGTGCATCAGGACGCCCGACATCGACGAGGTCGGCAAGACGACCCGGCACGGCACGTTCTTCCAGATGCTGGGCAACTTCTCGTTCGGGGACTACTTCAAGGAGCAGGCGATCCCCTTCGCCTGGGACCTGCTGACGCGGCCGGAGGCCGAGGGCGGGTTCGGCTTCCCCGAAGACCGTCTCTGGGCGACCGTCTACCACGACGACGACGAGGCGTTCCGGATCTGGCGCGACAAGGTCGGCGTGCCCGAGGGCCGCATCCAGCGCCGCGGCATGGCCGACAACTTCTGGTCCATGGGCGTGCCCGGACCCTGCGGTCCCTGCTCGGAGATCTACTACGACCGCGGCCCGGAGTACGGCAAAGAGGGCGGTCCGATCGTCGACGAGGACCGCTACCTCGAGGTCTGGAACCTCGTCTTCATGCAGTTCGAGCGCGGCCCCGGATCGGGCAAGGAGGACTTCCCGATCCTCGGTGAGCTGCCCGCCAAGAACATCGACACCGGCATGGGCCTGGAGCGGATGGCCTCGATCCTCCAGGGCGTCGACAACATCTACGAGATCGACACCATGTGGCGGATCCTCGACCGCGCGGCCGATCTGACCAAGACCAAGTACGGCCGCGACACCCGGTCCGACGTGTCGCTGCGCGTCGTCGCGGACCACGTTCGCAGCGGCACGATGATGGTCGGCGACGGCATCGTCCCGTCCAACGAGGGCCGGGGGTACGTCCTGCGCCGCATCCTGCGCCGCAGCATCCGCAACCTCCGCCTGCTCGGCGCCGGCGACGAGCGTTACCTCCACGAGCTCACCGCCACCGCGATCGAGGGGATGGGCGAGACCTTCCCCGGGCTGCGGTCCGACGCCGCGCACATCCACACGGTCATCGACGCGGAGGAGCAGTCCTTCCTGGCCACCCTCCGCACCGGCACCGCGATCTTCGACGCGTCGGCCGAGGAGGCCAAGCGCCGCAAGGAGCCGGTCGTGTCCGGCTCGCAGGCGTTCACGCTGCACGACACGTACGGCTTCCCGATCGACCTCACCCTGGAGATGGCGGCCGAGCAGGGGCTGTCCGTCGACGAGCCGGAGTTCCGCCGGCTGATGGAGGAGCAGCGGCAGCGCGCCAAGGCCGACGCCGCCGCCAAGAAGACCGGCAACCTCGACGTCTCGGTCCTCGGCGACATGCTCGAACGCTCCGGCACGGTCGTGTTCACCGGCTATGACTCCGTCGAGGCCGAGGCACGCGTCGTCGGCCTGATCGTCGGCGGCGCCGGCGTGCCGTCGGCCGGCGAGGGCACCGAGGTCGAGGTCGTTCTCGACCGCACTCCGTTCTACGCCGAGGGCGGCGGCCAGCTCGCCGACCAGGGCGTCATCCGGTTCTCCGGCGGCGCGGAGGTCCAGATCCTCGACGTCCAGACGCCGCTGCCGGGCCTGGTCGTCCACCGCGGGCGCGTACGCCACGGCGAGGCGCAGGCGGGCGACACCGCGTACGCCCAGATCGACGTCGAACGCCGCCGGGCGATCTCGCGCTCGCACACCGCGACCCACATGGTCCACCGCGGCTTCCGCAACGCGCTCGGCGAGTCCGCCGCGCAGGCGGGCTCGGAGAACGCCCCGGGCCGGTTCCGGTTCGACTTCACCGCGGCCGGCGCGGTCCCGCCGAGCGTGCTGCGCGACGTCGAGGCCGAGGTCAACGCCACCCTGGTCGACGACCTCGGCGTGCACGCCTCGGTCCATTCCATCGACGAGGCGCGCAAGATGGGCGCGCTGGCCCTGTTCGGGGAGAAGTACGGCTCCGAGGTCCGCGTCGTGGAGATCGGCGACTACTCCCGCGAGCTGTGCGGCGGCACCCACGTCGCGCGTTCGGGGCAGCTCGGCCTGATCAAGGTCCTCGGCGAGCAGTCGATCGGCGCCGGTGTACGCCGGGTCGAGGCGCTCGTCGGCATCGACGCCTTCCAGTTCCTCGCCCGAGAGAACGTCCTGGTCGCCCAGCTCGCCGAACAGCTCAAGACCCGGCGTGAGGACCTGCCCGAGCGCGTCTCCGGTCTGGTCACGCGCCTGCGCGAGGCGGAGAAGGAGCTGGAGCGCATTCGCTCCCGCCAGGTCCTGGAGATCGCCGGCGAGCTCGCCGGCGGCGCGCAGGACGTCGGAGGCGTCGCCTTCGTGGCCCACCGCGCGCCCGGCGGCGTCGGCGCCGACGACCTGAGGAGGCTCGCCGTCGATGTACGCGGCCGTCTCACGGGCCGCCCGAGCGTCGTCGTGGTCGCGGGCGTGCCCAAGGACCGTCCCGTGGTCGTCGTGGCCGTCAGCGACGAGGGCCGCGCCCGCGGGCTGCGCGCCGGGGCGCTCGTCGGGGTAGCCGCCAAGGCGCTCGGCGGCGGAGGCGGCGGCAAGGACGACCTCGCACAGGGCGGAGGAGCCAACCCCGAGGCGATCGGGGAGGCTCTGGCCGCCGTCCGCCGATCAGTGGGGAGCGCGTGAGACACGCGGGGCAGGAGCAGCGCATGAGACGCGGCGTCCGCCTCGGAGTCGACGCGGGAAGTGTCCGCATCGGCGTCGCCCGGAGTGATCCCGGCGGCATCCTGGCCTCCCCCCTGGAGACCGTACGCAACGGCAAGGGCGACATCGAGCGCATCGTCCAGCTCGTCGCCGAGAACGAGGCCCTCGAGGTCATCGTGGGCCTGCCGACCTCGCTTTCGGGCCGTGAGGGCCCGGCCGCGGGCGAGGCCCGCAGGTTCGCCTCCCGCATCGCCCGGCGGCTCACCCCCGAGTCCGTACGCCTGTTCGACGAGCGGCTCACCACGGTGACCGCCGAGAGCGGGCTGCGCGAGCGCGGCCTGCACGGCCAGGCACGCCGCAAGGTCGTCGACCAGGCCGCCGCGGCGGTGCTGCTGCAGGCCGCCCTCGATGCCGAACGCTTGACGGGCCGCCCACCTGGGGAGATTGTCCGGGGGGACTCATGAGCGACGCGGACCTGGACTTTCTCCGGCAGCTCGCCGAACGGCAGCGGTCGGCCCATGCGGGCGGCAACGGGGGTGGCCGCGGCGCGCGCGGCCATCGCGGGCGACGGCGGAAGAAGAACCGCCGGGGTCGCAAACTCGCGCCCGTCATCGCGATCATCTTTCTCGTCGCGGTGGTGGGCGGCGGCGGTTATCTCGGGTTCACGATGCTGAGCGGCATCGTCCACCCGCCGGACTACGACGGCCCGGGCACCGGCTCGGTGACCGTCCAGATCCAGGACGGCGACTCCGTGCGCCAGATGGGCCAGCGCCTGCAGCAGGCCGACGTCATCAAGTCGAGCAGCGCCTTCTACAAGATCGCTAAGAGTGACCCGAAGGCCACGAGCATCCAGCCCGGTTACTACCAACTGAAGCTGCGCATGTCGGCCAAGGGGGCGTTGGCGCTCCTGTTGAGCCCGGCGTCGCGGACCGGGCGGGTCACCTTCCCCGAGGGCAAGCGCGCCGCTCAGGTACTGAGCATCCTGGCCGCCCGCACCCACATCCCGCTCAAGAACTTCCAGCGTGTCGCCCAGAACCCCAAGGGTCTCGGCCTGCCCTCGTACGCGCACGGGCGTCTGGAGGGCTTCCTCTACCCGTTCACGTACGACCCGGCGCCCGACGCTACCGCGACCCAGGTGCTGCGCGCGATGGTCACCCAGTTCAAGAAGGTCGCGGCCGACATCGACCTCGAAGGAGAGGCGCAGCGCAACCACATGTCCCCGCACGACGTCGTGGTGATCGCCAGCCTCGTACAGGCGGAGAGCGGCACGAGCGAGGACATGCCGAAGATCTCCCGGGTCATCGACAACCGGTTGCACAACTCGCAGCTGTACCTCCACAAGCTCCAGCTCGACAGCACGGTCATGTACGCACTCGGCAAGTACGGCATCGTCGCCAGCGGCAACGACCTGAAGTCGACCAGCCCGTACAACACCTACGCGAACCCCGGGCTGCCGCCCGGCGCGATCTCCAACCCGGGTGAGGACGCGCTCAAGGCCGCGCTCAACCCGGCGAAGGGTCCGTGGACCTACTTCGTGACGACCGACCCGAAACGCCACGTCACGAAGTTCACCGACAACTTCACGGAGTTCGAGAGGTTCCGCCAGGAACTCCAGCAGAACCTGGCGCACGGATGACGCGGGCGGCGGTGCTCGGATCGCCGATCGCGCACTCGCTGTCGCCGGTGCTCCACCGGGCGGCCTACGACGCACTCGGCCTCGGCTGGCACTACGACGCCGTCGAGTGCCGCGAGGAGGACCTGGCGGCGATCCTGGAGCGGTCATGGGCGGGGCTGTCCCTGACGATGCCGCTCAAGCGCGCCGTGCTGCCGCTGATGGACGAGGTCTCCGGCCTCGCCCGCGCGGTGGGCGGTGCCAACACGGTCGTCTTCGACGGCGGCCGGCGGCTCGGCTACAACACCGACGTGCACGGGATCGTGACCGCGCTCGCCGAGGCCGGGGTGGACGCCCCGGGCTCGGCGGTCGTGCTCGGCACCGGCGCCACCGCCTGCTCGGCCCTCGCGGCCCTGCGCGACCTCGGCCTGGAGAAGGCCGTCGTGGTGGCGCGCGAGCCGGGACGCGCCGCCGGCACCGTCGCCGCCGCCACCCGGCTCGGCGTCGGCGCGACGGTCCTGACCTACGCCGACCCGATCCCCGAGACCGACCTGGTGATCTCCACGCTGCCCGCCGGCGCCGCCGACGCGCACGCCGAGTCGATCGCGCGGGCCACCGGCGCGCTCCTCGACGTCGTCTACGCCCCGTGGCCGACCAGGGTGGCCGAGGCCGTACGCGCCTCCGGGGGCGTCATCGCCGACGGCTACGCCATGCTCGTGCACCAGGCCGTACGCCAGGTCGCGCTGATGACCGGCCGCGACGACGTCCCGGTGGAGGCGATGCGCGCCGCCGGCCTCGCCGAGATCGCCCGCCGCGCCGCCTCCTAGATGCTCGCCGACGTCCTGCCCTACCTCCGCTGTCCCGTGTGCGGCGGCGACCTGGCCGGCGGCGAGCGGGTCATCCGCTGTACGGCCGGGCACTCCTTCGACGTCGCGCGGCAGGGGTACGCCGGCCTGCTCACCGGCGACGCGCGCGCCGGCACCGCGGACACGGCGGCCATGGTCGCGGCGCGCGTGGAGTTCCTCGACGGCGGGCACTTCGCCCCGCTCGCCGATCTGATCGCCGAACGGGCCGCCGCGGCGGCCCCGGCCGAGGGCTGCGTGCTGGACGCCGGGGCGGGCACCGGATACCACCTCGGAGCCGTCCTCGACCGGCTCCCGGGCCGGTACGGCGTGGCCCTGGACGTCTCCAAGCACGCCCTGCGCCGCGCCGCGCGGGCCCACCCCCGTGCCGGCGCCCTCACCTGGGACGTCTGGCGCCCGCTCCCGGTCCGTACGGGCTCGGTCGGCGTCTTGCTGGACGTCTTCGCCCCGCGCAACGCCGGGGAGTTCCACCGGGTGCTCCGGCCGGACGGGATCCTCCTCGTCGCCACGCCGGCCGCCCACCACCTGGACGAGCTGGTCGGCCCGCTCGGGCTGCTCACCGTCGACCCGCGCAAGGCCGAGCGGGTCGCCGATACGCTGGGCGAACGGTTCGCCCCGGCCGGCACCTGGCCGCTGGAGCTGCCGTTGAGACTGACGCACGGTCAGGTCGCCTCGCTCGTGGCGATGGGGCCGAGCGCCTGGCACACTGATCCCGAGGCCCTCCGGGGCCGGATCACCGCGCTGGCCGAGCCCGTACGGGTGACGGCGGCGTTCGAGGTTCGCGTTTTCGACTCACGCGACGAAAGCTGATATCTTTAACCGTTGACTGGCCCGGCGTTCAGGCGTCGGGCGCGCAAGCGGAGGTCACCTCCCACCTGATCGGCCGCGCTCTCCGGAGCGGCGGAGGCTGATGGGTCCCGGTCAGGCACGCGACTCTGTCGTGTGCTCTCCTCGTCGGCCATGCCGTCGAGGTGTCCGGTAGTGGCCCCGCATCGTGAGTCATGCGGGGCTTTTCGTATGAAGGGCCCGGGGTATGGCCGGTCATGACAAGCGAAGTACCCCAAGGAGGTCCCATCAGCGCCGAACCGCGTATCAACGAGCGCATTCGCGTGCCCGAGGTCCGACTCGTCGGTCCGAACGGCGAACAGGTCGGCATCGTTCCCATCGCCAAGGCACTCGACCTTGCCCGGGAGTCCGATCTCGACCTGGTGGAGGTCGCACCGACCGCGCGACCGCCCGTGGCCAAGCTCATGGACTACGGCAAGTTCAAGTACGAGTCCGCGATGAAGGCCCGCGATGCGCGACGTAACCAGGCGCACACCGTCATCAAGGAGATCAAACTCCGGCCGAAGATCGACCCGCACGACTACGGCACCAAGAAGGGCCACGTCGAGCGGTTCCTCAAGGCAGGTGACAAGGTCAAGGTCACGATCATGTTCCGCGGCCGCGAGCAGTCCCGACCCGAGCTCGGGTTCCGGTTGCTGCAGCGGCTGGCCGAAGACGTCGAGGAGCTCGGCTTCGTCGAGTCACGGCCCAAGCAGGACGGCCGAAACATGATCATGGTTCTCGGCCCGCACAAGAAGAAGAGCGAGGCGAAGGCCGAAACGCAGCGCGCTGCCACCAACAGCCGCGCGCGGCGGCAGCTGGAGAACGAAGCCCCGGCCTGACCGGGGACTTTCCGGCCGCGACCCTGCTCACGTAGCGGGGTCGTCTCGCGATGAGACATGCACATCGCGCCTTGCCAGGCGTGCGTTGCTCCCTAGTGGAGCCGCCGCGCGCCCGGATCGAGGCGCTTGGACTAGGGAGACGTCGGCGACCATGCCGAAGATGAAGACGCACAGTGGTGCCAAGAAACGGTTCAAAGTGACCGGCACCGGCAAGGTCATGCGCCGCCGCGCCAACCGCAACCACCTGCTCGAGCACAAGCCGACCAAGCGCACGCGCCGGCTGGACGGGCCCGTGGTGGTCGACAAGAACGACGAGAAGAAGATCAAGAAGCTGCTCGGCAAGTAAGCCCGGCACCATCACGATCGCCGGGCTCCGGCGCCCCTGAGGCGCCGGCAGTCCCGTAAGTCCTACGACCGGCCGGCGCCCGCCGAGGCCCCGGCCCCCACGAGGGAGTTCGAAACGTGGCACGCGTGAAGCGGGCGGTCAACGCCGCCAAGAAGCGCCGGGTCGTCCTGGAGCGGGCGAGTGGCTACCGAGGCCAGCGGTCCAGGCTGTACCGCAAGGCCAAGGAGCAGCAGCTCCACTCGATGACGTACGCCTTCCGCGACCGGAAGGACCGCAAGGGTCAGTTCCGCCGTCTGTGGATCCAGCGGATCAACGCGGCGGCCCGCGCCAACGGGATGACCTACAACCGATTCATCCAGGGCCTGCGCGAGGCCGGCGTCGAGGTCGACCGCCGTATGCTCGCCGAGCTCGCGGTCAACGACGCCCCCGCGTTCGCGGTACTCGTCGAGACGGCCAAGAAGGCGCTGCCCGCGGGCACCGCCGCGGCCTGACCGCGCTGGATAGCCGCGCTGATGGCGGGCCGGGAGCTGAGTTCCACCCGATCACCCAGGGTGAAGGCGGCTCGCCGGCTCGCCAAACGTGCGTTCCGGCGCCGCGAGAACCGGTTCCTCGCCGAAGGGCCCCAGGCCGTACGCGAGGCGCTGGCGCTGGACGGCGTGCTGACCGAGCTGTTCGCCACGGCCGAGGCGGAGAACCGTCACCAGGACCTGGTCGGCCGGGCGGAGAAGTCGGGCGTGCCCATCGCCCGGGTGAGCGCCGAGGTGATGTCCGAGCTGGCCCAGACGGTCACGCCGCAGGGCCTCCTCGCCGTCTGTAAGTTCGTCGACGTCCCCTTGGAGTCGGCCCTTTCCCCCGCCCCGCGTCTGGTGACCGTGCTGGCGCACGTGCGCGACCCGGGCAACGCGGGCACCGTCCTCCGTACCGCCGACGCGGCCGGATCCGACTCGGTGATCTTCACCGACGCCTCGGTCGACCCGTACAACGGCAAGTGCGTACGCGCGTCGGCGGGCAGTCTGTTCCACCTCCCCGTGGTCATGGGACCCCGGTTCGACGTTCTCATCCCGGCGCTGAAGCAGGCCGGCCTGACCGTGGTCGCCGCCGACGGCGCGGGGGAGTCCTCCCTGGACACCGCCCTGGACGCGGGCACGCTCGACCGCCCCACCGCGTGGGTGTTCGGCAACGAGGCGTGGGGCCTGCCGGAGGAGATCCTGACCGCCGTCGACGAGGTCGTCCGCGTCCCCATCTACGGCGCCGCGGAGAGCCTCAACCTGGCCACCGCGGCCGCCGTCTGCCTCTACACCTCGGCCCGGGCCCACCGCGCCGGTTAGGGCCCGTCTCGAAGGTCCCGCCGCCCTGCTGCGCGACGCTCGCCTAGTGCATCGCCAGCGCGACGGCGACGCCGAGGCCGAAGGTGACGATGACGCCGCGCAGGACGGCGGGGGACAGGCGCCGGGCCACCCGCGCGCCCGCGAAGCCGCCGACCAGGCTCGCCACCGCCATCACCGCGACGGCGTACCAGCGCACCGGGCCGAACAGGGCGAACGCCGCGAACGCCACCGTGTTGATGACCAGCGACAGCACGGCGCGCACGGCGTTCACCCGCTGCAGGTCATCATGGACGAACACCCCGAGGATGCCCAGCAGCATCACGCCTAGCCCGGCCCCGAAGTAGGCGCCGTACACCCCGCCGAAGAAGATCCCGGCGTGCAGCAGCGCCCGGCCGTTCAGCCGCCCGGAGCCGCTCAGCCGCCTCTTCAGCCACGGCTGTACCGCGAGCAGCAGGCTCGCGACCGCGATGAGGACCGGCACGAGCGCCTTGAAGACGCCGTCCGGCGTGACCAGCAGCAGGACGCACCCGGCCAGCGCGCCGACGACGCTCGTCAGGCTGAAGGCGACCGCGCGCCCGCGCTGCCCGGACAGCTCGGCGCGGTAGCCGAGGGCCCCGCCGATGTAGCCCGGCCACAGCGCCACCGTGTTGGTCACGTTGGCGGACACGGTCGGGTACCCGGCGGCGAGCAGCGCGGGGAAGGAGATCAGGGACCCGCCGCCGGCGATCGCGTTGACGATCCCGGCCGCCAGCCCGGCCGCGGCGAGGAGGGCGACCTCCGGCAGGCTCACGTCACCGCCCGACCGCGTAGCCCTGCGCGCCGCGCGGGTTCGCCGCCGCGCGCAGGAAGCCGGGATCGCCGGCGTCGCGCGAGACCGCGCTGAGCCGGCCGAGCGTCCATGGCCCCTCCACGTCCACGTCGTGGCCGCGCCGCCGCAGCTCCGCCACGACCTCCGGGTCGATCCGCTCCTCCACGACCATCCCCCCGGGCCGCGACCCGCGCGGGTAGAACGAGCTGGGGAAGTGCACCGAGTGGAACATCGGCGCGTCGACGGCCTCCTGGAGGTTCAGGCCGCCGTGCACGAGGGCGAGGAAGAAGTTCACGCTCCACTGGTCCTGCTGGTCGCCGCCGGGCGTGCCGAAGGCCATCCACGGCCGCCCGTCCCGCAGCGCCAGCGACGGCGACAGCGTCGTACGCGGGCGCGCCCCGGGCCGCAGCGAGGCGGGCAGGCCCGGTTCCAGCCAGAACATCTGCGCCCGCGTGCCCAGGCAGAAGCCGAGGCCGGGGATGACGGGCGAGCTCTGCAGCCAGCCGCCGCTCGGCGTCGCGGACACGAGGTTGCCGAACCGGTCGGCGACGTCCAGGTGGCAGGTGTCGCCGGCCACCCGCCCGTCGGCGCGTACGGTCGGCTCGCCGATGCCGTCCCCGATCGGCGCCGTCGCGCCCGGCGCGCTCGCGGGGAGCACGGGCCGGCGTCCCCCGGGGCTGCCGGGCCGCAGGTCCCGGCTCGCCTCGGCGCCGACGAGTGCCCGCCGCGCGGCGTTGTAGTCCGCGCCGAGGAGCGCCTCCATCGGCACGTCGGTGTGGTCCGGGTCGCCGTACCAGGCCTCGCGGTCGGCGAAGGCGAGCTTGGCGGCCTCGGTGACGGTGTGGACGTAGTCGGCCGACAGGAATCCGGCCGCCTCCAGGTCGAGGCCGGACAGCAGCGCGAGCTGCTGCAGGAAGACCGGGCCCTGCCCCCAGGGGCCGGTCTTCAGCACCCGGTAGCGGTCGTAGTCCAGGCCGAGCGGGTCCTCGGTGCTCGCCGCCCAGCCCGTCAGGTCGTCGCCGGTCAGCAGCCCGCCGTGAACCTCCCCGGAGCTGTCGCGCCACGCCGTCTCCGCGCAGAACTCCGCGATCGTCTCGGCGACGAAACCGGTGTACCAGGCGTCGCGCGCGGCGCCGATCCGCGCCTCCCGGTCTCCGGAGGCCGTACGCGCCGTCTCGGCGAGCCTCCGGTAGGTCGCGGCCAGGTCCGGGTTGCGCAGGCGAGAGCCGGGCGCGGGCACCCGCCCACCGGGCAGCCAGAGCGCGGCCGAGGTGGGCCAGTCGGCGGTGAAGGTCCGCTCGACGGTGCCGATCGTGGTGGAGATCCGCTCGATCGCCGGGAAGCCGTTCTCGGCGTAGGAGATGGCCGGCGCCAGGATGTCTTCCAGCGGCCAGGTGCCCCAGCGCTCCAGCATGAGCAGCCACGCGCCGAACGACCCGGGCACGGTCGCGGCCAGCAGTCCGGTGCCGGGCACGAGGCCGAGCCCGAGGCCGGTGTAGTGCTCGATCGTCGCCGAGGCCGGGACGGTGCCCTGGCCGCAGACGACGGTCGCCCGCTCCTCGGCCTCGTTCCACACCAGGACCGGCAGGTCGCCGCCGGGCCCGTTGAGGTGGGGCTCGACGACCTGGAGGACGAAACCGGCGGCGACGGCCGCGTCGAAGGCGTTGCCGCCGCGTTCGAGAACGCTCATCCCGGCGGCGGAGGCGAGCCAGTGAGTGCTCGCCACCATGCCGAAGTCGCCGGTCAGCTCGGGGCGGGTCGTGAACACGTCAATCCCTTCCAGTGATGTCGGGGACCTCGGAGGAGGTCACGAGATGACAGGCGACGGGCCGCTCATCGTCTCGTACGCCCGTCAGCGGCGGTTCGTCGGTACGGCAGATGTCGACCGCCACCGGGCAGCGGGTGTGGAACCGGCATCCCGGCGGCGGATCGAGCGGGCTGGGCATGTCGCCGCGCAGCACGACGCGCCGGCGTTCGCGCTGCCGCGCCGGATCCGGCTCGGGCGCGGCCGAGAGCAGTGCCTGGGTGTACGGGTGCTGCGGCTCGGCGAAGATCTTCTTCGTCGGCCCGGTCTCGACGATCCGCCCGAGGTACATGACCGCGATCCGGTCGGCGAGGAACTCCACGACCGACAGGTCATGGGTGATGAACAGGCATGAGAAGCCCATGTCGCGCTGCAGGTCGGCGATGAGGTTCAGCACCGACGCCTGGACGGACACGTCCAGCGCCGAGACCGGCTCGTCGGCGACCACGAGCTTGGGCTCCAGGATGAGGGCGCGGGCGAGCCCGACGCGCTGCCGCTGCCCGCCCGACAGCTCGTGCGGGCGCCGGCGGTGCGTCTCCGGGCCCAGGCCGACGCGCTCCAGCATCTCCCGTACGCGTTCCTCGGCCGGCCCGCCGCGGGCGACCCCGTGGCGGCGCAGCGGCTCGGCCACGATCCGGCCGACGGTGAACCTCGGGTTCAGCGAGGAGTACGGGTCCTGGAAGACCATGTGCACGTCGCGGCGGAGCGGCCGCAGCGCGCGCCGGGACAGGTGGGTGATGTCGCGGCCGGTCAGGTGGACCGCGCCCGCGGTGGGCTCGGTGAGGCGCAGCACGCACCTGCCGATCGTCGACTTGCCGCTGCCCGACTCGCCGACCAGGCCGAGCACCTCGCCCGGCCCGATCGACAGGGACACCCCGTCGACCGCGCGTACGGCCTGCCCGCGCACGTGGTAGTGCTTGACCAGGCCGTCGACCTCCAGAACGGGTGTGGTCATGAGCCGCCTCCCGGCAGGGGATGAAAGCACGCGGCCCGGTGCCCGGTGCCGTACGTCTCGAGGGCCGGCCGCCGGGCCGTGCAGTCGTCCTGGGCGCGGGGGCAGCGCGGGTGGAACGCGCACTCCTCCGGATCCGCGTACGGCGGCGGCACCAGGCCCGGGATCTCCGCGAGGCGGCGACGGCCGTCCTCCAGGGTGACCGCGGCCGAGGGCAGCGCGCGCATCAGGCCCTCGGTGTACGGGTGGCGCGGCCGGGCGTAGAGCTCGGCCACCGGCGCCTCCTCGACGGCGCGGCCCGCGTACATCACCACCGCGCGGTCGGCGACGTCGGCGACGACCCCGAGGTCGTGGGTGATCAGGATGATCGCGGTGCCGAGCCGGTCGCGCAGGTCGCGGAAGACGTCGAGGACCCCGGCCTGGATCGTCACGTCGAGCGCGGTCGTCGGCTCGTCCGCGATCAGCACCCGCGGCGAGCACGCCACCGCGATGGCGATCATCACGCGCTGGCGCATGCCGCCGGAGAGCTGGTGGGGGTACTCCCTGACCCGCCGGGCCGGCGCGGGGATGCCGACCAGTTCCAGCAGCTCGACCGCCCGCGCCCGCGCCGCCGCGCGGGACAGCCGCTCGTGCCGGCGCAGCACCTCCGCGACCTGGAAGCCGACCGTGAATGAGGGGTTCAGCGAGGTCATCGGCTCCTGGAAGACCACGGAGACGTCCTTGCCGCGGATCTCGCGCAGCTCGCGCTCGGACAGCCCCGTCAGCTCGCGCCCGTCGAGTCGGATCGAGCCGGACAGCCGCGTCGTGTCCGGCGGCAGCAGCCGGGGGATCGACATCGCGGTCACCGACTTGCCACAGCCCGACTCGCCGCACAGCGCCATGATCTCGCCGCGCTCGAGGCTGAGCGAGATGTCGCGTACGGCCTGCACCTCGCCGTCCTCGGTGTCGAAGCCGACTCTCAGGCCGGTGATCTCCAGAAGGCTCATCGGCTGCTCCGGGGGTCGAGGGCGTCGCGCAGGCCGTCGCCCAGCAGGTTGAACCCGAGCGTGGACAGCGCGATCATCACGCCGGGCCAGATCGCCAGCCACGGCGCCTGGTCGAGGAACTGCTGGGCCTGGGTCAGCACCACGCCCCACGAGGGGGTCGGAGGCTGCACGCCGAGGCCGAGGAACGACAGCGTGGCCTCACCGATGATCGCCGTCGGGATGCCGACGGTGGCCTGCACGATGAGCGTGCTGGTGGCGCCCGGCAGGACGTACCGGAACATGATCCGGCCATCGCCCGCGCCGTCGGCCACCGCCGCCGCCACGTAGTCCAGCTCCCGCAGGACGAGCACCTCGCCGCGGGTGACCCGGATGATCCCGGGGAGCTGCGAGACGCCGAGCGCGATGATCACGTTGCGCAGCGACGGGCCCAGGATGGCCGCCATGCCCACCGCGAAGATCAGGAACGGGAAGGCGAGCACGACGTCGACCAGGCGCATCACGACCGGGTCGAGGAACCTTCGGTAGTAGCCCGCCACGAGCCCGATCGGGACCCCGGCGACCATCGCCAGCAGCACCGACAGCACCCCGGCCTCCAGCGAGACCCGCGCGCCGTACGCGACGCGGGCGAGCAGGTCGCGGCCGAGGTCGTCGGTGCCCAGCAGGTGGGCGCCGGAGGGCGGCGCCAGCGTGGCGGCGTAGTCCTGCGCCGCCGGGTCGCCGGTCAGCAGGGGTCCGGCGACCGCGAGCAGGAGGAACCCGGCCACGAGGACGAGCCCGGCCATCGCCGCGGGCCGGCGGCGGAACCTGCGCCAGATCTGGCGGGTCCGCCCGGGCGGCACCGGGATCCGCGCGGCCGGCGCGATGGAGAGCGTCTGGTCAGCCATCGGCCGCTCCCGTCAGCCGTACGCGCGGGTTCAGCAGCGCGTACACGATGTCGACCAGGAGGTTCACCCCGATGTAACCGGCCACCGTGACCAGCACCACCGCCTGGATGACCGGGTAGTTGCGGGTCAGCACGGCGTCGACGGTGAGCTTGCCGAAGCCCGGGATGACGAAGATCTGCTCGGTCACGACCGCGCCGCTGATCAGCGCGCCGAGCTGGAGGCCGAGGACGGTCACCACGGTCGTCAGGCTGTTGCGCAGGGCGTGCACGCCGATCACCGAGCGCTCGGGGAGGCCCTTGGAGCGCGCCGTGCGCACGTAGTCGGCCGACAGCGACTCCAGCATCGCCGACCGGGTCTGCCGCATGAGCACCGCCGCGAAGCCGGTGCCGAGCACGAGGGCCGGCATCAGCATGCGCTCGAGGTTCCCGCCGGGGTCGCCGGTGAAGGGGAGGTAGCCGGACGCGGGCAGCCAGTGCAGCTTGACCGAGAACAGCAGGATGCCGAGGATGCCCAGCCAGAAGTGCGGCACCGACAGCCCGACCAGCCCGAAGCCGGTCGCGACGTGGTCGGCGAGCCGCCCGCGCCGGGTCGCCGCGACGACGCCCGCCGTGACGCCGACGCCGACCGCGACGAGCATCGCCAGCAGCGACAGCTCGATCGTGACCGGGAGCCGCTCGGTGAGGATGTGACCGACCGGCAGCCGGTCCTGGGTGGACCGGCCGAAGTCGCCCGTGAGGGCCTTGCCGGCCCACCGCGCGTACTGCACGGGCAGGGGCCGGTCGAGCCCGTAGTCGTGGCGGATGGCGGCGATCGCCGACGGCGTGGCGTCCTCTCCGGCGAGCACGCGCGCCGGGTCGCCGGGCAGCGCCCGTACGCCCAGGAAGACCAGGACGCTGCCCAGGAAGAGCACGATCGCCGCCGCGCCGAGCCGCCGCAGGATGAACCAGATCATCGTCTTACCGCGCGGTGTAGCCGGCGGTGCCGAGGCGGGGGAGCCCGTCGGCGTAGTACCGGATCCCCGCGACGTTCTTGCGTGTACCCAGGTAGTAGAGGTTGTGGTACAGGTAGATCATCCCGCGCAGGTCGGCCGCGCGCTGGATCGCCTTCGCGTACAGCTGCGTACGCTGGGCGGCGTCGGAGGAGGCCGCGGCCTGCGCGATCGGGTCGTCGATCCCCGGGTCCGACATGCCGGCGTAGTTGTTCTTCCCGCCGGTCGTGATCAGCCCGGACAGGTCGCCGTCGGGGTCGATGCGCCCGGACCAGCCGGTCGCCAGGACGTCGAACTTCCCGGCCGCCGCCTGCTCCAGCGAGGTGGCGAAGTCGATCGGCTGCACGCTCACGGCGAAGCCGGTCTCCTTGGCCATCTGCTGGATCACCTGGCCGAGCCGCTCGTTCGCCGCGTTGTTGGGCACGGTGAGCTTCACCGGGATCGGCGGCTTGATCCCCGACGTGGCGACGAGCTGCTTGGCCCGGGCCACGTCACGGGCCGGGCAGGTCAGGCTCTTGGACCGGTACGGGCTGTTCAGCGGCAGCGGGCTGCAGTCCGGCTGGTTCAGGCTGTTGTAGACCGCCTTGTTGATCGTGGCCCGGTCCAGGGACAGCTCGAACGCCTGCCGCAGCGCCGGGCTCCTGCCGAGCGGGGTGTTCACCTGGCCGGGCTTCTCGGTGGAGCCCTTGACGTTGCCGATGTTGATCTCGACGCCGTAGTTGCCGAGGCCTCCGCCGGAGACCACGCGAAGGTTCGGATCGGCCTGGACTCCCGCCACCGTGGTGTTGTCGAGCTCCTCGGCGGCCTGGACGTCGCCGGACTTCAGGTTGGCCGCCCGGACGTTCGGGTCGACGATGATCTTGTAGATCACCTTGTCGAGCTTGACCTTGGACGCGTCGTAGTAGTCCGGCGCGCGGTCCACGACGATCTGGTTGCCCGAGGTACGGCTCGCGAACGTGAACGGCCCGACGCAGACCGGGTTCGCGCCGAAGTCGTCGCCCTCGGCGTCCAGGGCCTTCGGCGACATGATCATCCCGGCGCGGTCGGCGAGCTGGGCGGTCAGCGGCGTGAACGGCCGCGACAGGGTCAGCCGTACGGTGGCCGGGTCCACCACGTCGACGCTCTTCACCGCGGCGAGGTCGGCGATGCGGGCCGACTTCTTGTACGTCCGGTGGCGGTCGAGGGACTTCTTCACCGCGGCGGCGTCGAACGCGGTGCCGTCGTTGAACTTCACCCCGGTGCGCAGCTTGATCGTCACGGTCCGGCCGTCCTTGGAGACGTCGGGCAGCGCGGTGGCGAGCTGCGGCACGATCGTGGCGCTCGCGTCGATGTCGTAGAGCTTCTCGCAGATGGAGGTGAAGACCTCCCGGCCGAGCAGCGTGGTCGAGGTGCTCGGATCCAGGGCGTCCGGATCCGCGGAGAGCGCCATCGTGAGTGTGCCGCCGTTCTTGACCGCGCGGGTGTCCGCGGCGGCGCCCGAGACCGAGGGCTTGGCGGATCCGCCGCCTCCCGAACAGGCGGCGGCGAGTATGAGCGGCAGGGCCGCGAGCGCGGCGACGGGCTTACGGGGGAGGTACATCAACGTCGCTCCTTCTCCGATGGGGGCTGGGAGGCGTAGGAGACGTGTGGTGATCGGAGACTGTATACAGAATCCCGTTAAATCGGTGTTTCGGAAGACTAAACGAAGGTTTCAGGACTCCGCTAGGGCTGCCAGGTAGGAACGTCGCGCCGCCTCGACGTGCGCGACCGCACGGGCCTCGGCCTCGTGCTCGTCACCCTCCGCGATGGCCTCGTACAGGCTGAGGTGCTCGGTCCAGGAGTGCGGGGCGCGGTGGCGCGCGGTCTGCTGGAACACCCACTGCGCGCGCCGGAGCATCGGCCCGACGACGAGGCTGAGGTACGCGTTGCCGGCCGTCTCGGCCACGGCGGCGTGGAAGGCGGTGTTGAGGTCGGCGACCTCGTCGAGCCGTCCCTCGTCGACGGCCACGCGGGCGGAGTCGAGGACGCCGCGCAGCCGCGCGGCCGAGGCGGGTGTCACCTTGCGGGCCGACAGCCGCGCGGTGAGTCCCTCCAGCGCCATGCGGACGTCGAAGAGCTCCTTGGCCTCGTCCGAGGGCAGCCGTGCGACGGCCGCCCCGCGCCTCGGCGTGACCTCGACGAACCCTTCTGCCGCGAGCACCCGGATGGCCTCGCGGACCGGGTTGCGGGAGACGCCCAGCCGCTCGGCGAGCCGGTCCTCCACGAGGCGCTCGCCCGGAGGGAGCTCGCCCGCGAGGATGAGACGGCGCAGCTCCGACGTGACCACGTCACGAAGAGGGCGGTGGGCCGAGCCCAGGGTGTTGTCGGTCATCGGCGTCCAACCTTAAGTCAATCGAGGGCGCGCCTGCTCGATCGGGTCGACACAGTGGGCCACGGCGAGTCACGATGCGTCGGATGATCACCCATCGCGTGTCTTCGAAAAGGTGAATCACCCTCACATTGTGCTCGGATCGATGATAGGTAAGAACCGTGATGAGCCGGTAAAACACGACCTAAAACGCCCGATTCGCATATTTGTGAGAAAGGAGACATGCTTGATGTCAGGCTCCATCGCAGGGAGGAGATTGAACCAACCTGCGGACGGATCCGTGCGTCCTATGAGTTGCCTATGGTGTCTATGGGTCATTCGATGAACGGGGCGAAACCGTGAACACGAACGTGAGTGGCATTCCCACGCCGCGTCGCCGCAGGGCGACGACGGCGTGCGAGGTGGCCACCGGAGGGACGCGAGCCGTGCGTGGGGGCGTGCGCCGCTGTCCTGGAGGTGCCCGGCGGGATCTGATCACCCGGGTGGTGCGCCGCGACGGCGCGTCCGCCGTGGTCGAGGTCGCCGGTGAGATCGACGTGCACACCGTCGGGGAGCTGCGCACGATCCTGACGGCCCTCGCCGACGAGGGCCGCGTCCACATCGTCGCCGACTTCACCGGCGTCCGCTTCTGCGACGCCGCCGGGCTCGGCGCCCTGGTCGGGGTCAACAACCGCGTCGCGGGGGACGGCGGCTCGCTGCGCCTGACCGGCGTGCGCCCCGCGCAGCGCCGCATCCTGCAGATCACCCGCCTGGACCACCTGTTCCAGCGCTACGACAGCGTCGACGACGCCCTCGCCCGCTAGGCCCCGTCTCGAGGTCCCGCACATCACCCGGACACCGGCTCGCCGCGAACGGGGCCTCATGGGGCCGTCCGGCCGCCTGACCTGCCGCGCGGCGCCGAGGCGGCCGGTCGCCGGGCACGCCGCGCCGGCTCCGCCGCCCACCTCGCCGGGCACCGCGGGGAGGCCGCCCGCGGCGAAGGGCCGGGCCGGTCTCCTGTCGCGCCGGAACGGCCGTACGGACGGCTCACGCGCCTCCCGGCCACGACCGGCGGGACACCTCGCGGGGACACCGGGCGGGCGACGCCGAAACCGGTGTTGACCCGCATGCGTGGCGGCGTTTCACCGTGCGCATTAGAGTCGTGCCGTTCACGTCGGCATGGACACCAGGAGGTCGAGGCGGTCGTGGGTGGACCGGACCCCCACCAGAGTGATCCCGTCGACGGGCTCTGCCCGGACGCGCTGCCCGACGGCCTGCTCGTGGCCGGCCCCGACAGGCGGGTCGTGGTGTTCAACCGCGCCGCCGTCCGGCTGACCGGAGTGCCGCGAGCCGACGCGCTCGGCCGCGACTTCGCCGAGGTGCTGCCCCTGTTCGACGCCGACGGGCGCGACTGGTGGGCGTGCCTGGACCCGTACGGCGGCCTGACCACGCGCACCCGGCACCCCGAGCGGTCGCTCCACCTGGCCGACGGTCCCGAGCTTCTCGTCACCGCGTCCTACACCCGCGCCGAGGGCGGCGGCGTCACCGCCTTCACCGTGGCGCTCCGCGACGCCGTCCAGCGCGCCCGCCAGGAGCGCAACCGCGCCGACCTGGTCTCCACGGTCGCCCACGAGCTGCGCTCGCCGCTGACCAGCGTCAAGGGCTTCACCGCGACGCTGCTGGCCAAGTGGCACCGGTTCAACGACGACCAGAAGCGCGTCATGCTCGAGACGGTCAACGCCGACGCCGACCGGGTCACCCGGCTCATCACCGAGCTGCTCGACGTCTCCCGCATCGAGGCGGGGCGCCTGGAGATGCGGCGTCAGGTGGTCGACGTGATCGAAGAGGTGCGCAAGGTCGTCAAGGGGCGCGTGGTGGCCGGAGAGCCCGCCGCGCGCTTCGAGGTCGAGGTCCTGGGCGAGCTGCCGGAGATGTGGCTCGACCCCGACAAGATCGACCAGATCATCGGCAACCTCGTCGAGAACGCCGTCAGGCACGGGGCTGGTACTGTCACCATTGTGGTGGAGCCGGACTCACGCAAGCAGGGAGCCGTCGTGTCCGTGCGCGACGAGGGCGAGGGCATCCCGCCCGAAGCCGTGCCCCGCGTCTTCCGGCAGTTCTGGCGCGGCCACGGCCAGCCGCGAGGCGGCACCGGCCTCGGCCTCTACATCGTGAAGGGCCTGGTCGAGGCGCACGGTGGAGCCATCACCGTACGGCGTGCGCCCGGCGGCGGCGCCGAGTTCCGATTTAGCCTGCCCGCCGGGGCTCCAGACTTCGCCTGAGAGCATCCGAGCGGGCTTCCTGACGCTCCCCCCTGGCACGCCCGCGCGGCCGGGGGCGGTGGTGGTTTTCCCAATGACGTGATCGCCGTGGCTGGAGTTGTTCGAACCGATGTCCGCACCCAACAAGTCCTACGATCCGGTCGAGGTCTCCTCGCTCCAACCGGACGAGGTGGCCCGCATGCGCGCCGAAGCCCTGGACGCGATCCAGGCCGCCGCGAGCCTGGATGAGCTGAAGGAGACCCGCCTCGCGCACGCCGGCGACCGTTCGCCGCTCGCGCTGGCCAACCGGGAGATCGGCGCGCTGCCGCCGCATGCCAAGGCCGAGGCCGGCAAGCGCGTGGGCGGCGCCCGCCGCGACGTCTCCGAGGCGCTCAAGCGGCGCCAGGCCGAGCTGGAGGACGAACGCGACCAGCGCGTCCTCGTTGAGGAGGCCGTCGACGTCACGCTGCCCTGGGACCGCGCGCAGCGCGGCGCCCGGCACCCGCTGACCACGATCGCCGAGCGCATGACCGATGTCTTCGTCTCGATGGGCTTCGAGATCGCCGAGGGCCCCGAGGTCGAGGCCGAGTGGTTCAACTTCGACGCCCTCAACTTCCCGCCCGCGCACCCGGCGCGCGAGATGCAGGACACCTTCTTCGTCGAGTCGGAGGAGTCCGGCCTGGTCCTGCGGACCCACACCTCGCCGGTGCAGATCCGCGCGCTGCTCACCCGTGAGCTGCCGGTCTACGTCGTCTGCGCGGGCAAGACGTTCCGCACCGACGAGCTGGACGCGACGCACAGCCCGGTCTTCCACCAGATGGAGGGCCTGGTCGTCGACGAGGGCATCACGATGGCCGACCTGCGCGGCGCGATCGGCGCGTTCGTCACCGGAATGTTCGGCGAGGGCCTGAAGACGCGCTTCCGCCCGTACTTCTTCCCCTTCACCGAGCCGTCCGCCGAGGTGGACATGCAGTGCTTCGTCTGCCGGGGCGCCTCGGCCGAGCCCGGCGGCGAGCCGTGCCGCACGTGCCGGTCCGAGGGATGGATCGAGCTCGGCGGCTGCGGCATGGTCAACCCGCGCGTGCTCATCGCCTGCGGAGTGGACCCGGAGCGCTACAGCGGCTGGGCGTTCGGGCTCGGCGTGGAGCGCACGCTGATGTTCCGGCACGGCGTGGAGGACATGCACGACATGGTCGAGGGTGATGTGCGCTTCACCCGCGCCTTCGGAATGGAGATCTGAATGCGCGTCCCGATTTCCTGGCTGCGGGAGTACGTCGAGCTGCCCGCCGAGGTCACCGCGCGTGACGTCGCCCGAGAGCTGATCGCGGCGGGCCTCGAGGTGGAGACCGTCGACGAGCTCGGCGCCGACCTGACCGGGCCGCTCGTCGTCGGCCGGGTGCTCGCGATCGAGGAGCTCGCGGAGTTCAAGAAGCCGATCCGCTACTGCCAGGTCGACATCGGCAACCCCGAGCCCCAGAACATCATCTGCGGCGCGCCCAACTTCGCCGAGGGCGACCTGGTCGTGGTCATCCTGCCCGGCGGCGTGCTGCCCGGCGGGTTCGAGATCAGCGCGCGCAAGACGTACGGCCGCGTCTCGGAGGGCATGATCTGCTCCGAGCGCGAGCTCGGCCTGAGCGACGCCCACGAGGGCATCCTCGTGCTGCCCGCCTCCTACGGCGCCGAGCCGGGGCAGGACGCGGTCGAGCTGCTCCAGATCCGCGACGACGTCCTCGACATCGCCGTCACCCCGGACCGCGGCTACACCGCCTCGATCCGCGGCGTCGCCCGCGAGGCCGCGACCGCGTTCTCGGTGCCGTTCCACGACCCGGCGGCGGCCCTGCCGCCGGAGGAGACGGCCGAGTCCTACCCGGCCTCGGTCGCGGACCCGTCGGCGTGCTCGCGCTACGTCCTGCGCGAGGTGGACGGCCTGGACCCGGCGGCGCCGAGCCCGATCTGGCTGGTGCGCCGGCTGCAGAAGTGCGGCGTGCGCTCGATCTCGCTGGCCGTCGACGTCACCAACTACGTCATGCTCCAGCTCGGCCAGCCGCTGCACGCGTGGGACCGCGGCAAGCTCCAGGGCCCCATCGGCGTCCGCCGTGCCCGCGAGGGCGAGCGGATGGAGACCCTCGACCACGTCGTACGCGACCTGGACCCGGGCGACATTCTGATCACCGACGAGTCCGGCCCGGTCAACATCGCGGGCGTCATGGGCGGCCTGACCACCGAGATCGACGAGAAGTCCACCGACGTTGTGATCGAGGCCGCGCACTTCTCGCCGGAGGCCATCGCCCGTACGGCGCGCCGCCACAAGCTGCACAGCGACTCCTCCTACCGCTTCGAGCGCGGCGTCGACCACGAGCTCCAGCGGCAGGCGGCCGACATCGCGGTGCGGATGCTCGCCGAGCTCGGCGGGGCGCGGATCGTGCCGGGAGAGACGAACCTCCGCGCGCCGGTCGAGACGCCCGCGATCACGATCCGCGCCGACCACCCGGACCGCGTCGCGGGCATGTCCTACGGCCGCGACACGGTGGTGCGGCGGCTGCGCGAGGTGGGTTGTGAGGTCTCCGGCGACGACGCGCTGACCGTCACGCCGCCGTCGTGGCGGCCGGACCTGCGCGACCCCAACGACCTCGCCGAGGAGGTCATCCGCCTCGAGGGGTATGAGAACATCCCGGCCCGCGCGCCCCGCTCCGTCGCCGGACGCGGTCTCACCCCCGGCCAGCGGCTGCGCCGGCGCGTGGGCCGGGCCCTCGCCGCCGACGGCTACACCGAGGTGCTCAACACGCCGTTCGCCTCCGACCGCGACTGGGACTCCCTGCAGCTGCCCGCCGACGACGACCGCCGGCACGCGCTCCGGCTGGCCAACCCGCTCACCGGCGACGAGCCGCTGCTGCGCACGACGCTGCTGCCGGGGCTGTTCCGCACGCTGAACCGCAACGCCGGGCGCGGTTTCGCCGACGTGGCGCTGTACGAGACCGGCCTGGTGTACCGCCCGAAGCGGACGCCCGACGGACGCCCGGTGCCTCCTCCGCCGCGTCTCCCGGTCGACCGGGGCCCGACGGCCGACGAGCTCGCCGCCGTCGAGGCCGCCCTGCCCGACCAGCCCGTACGCGTCGGCGCCGTGCTGGCGGGCGACCGCGACCCGGCCGGCTGGTGGGGCCCGGGCCGCCCGGCGAACTGGGCGGACGCGATCGAGGCCGCCCGTACGATCGCCGCCGAGGCAGGGGTGGAGCTGGAGGTGCGCGCCGACCGGCACGCGCCCTGGCACCCGGGCCGCTGCGCCGTGCTCATGGCCGGGGAGGTCCTCGTCGGCCACGCGGGGGAGCTGCACCCGCGCGTCATCAAGGCCTACGACCTGCCTCCCCGTACCTGCGCGATGGAGCTGGACCTGACCCGCGTCGAGTCGCTCGCGGCCCGCGTGGTGCCCGCTCCGGCCGTCACGACCTATCCGGTCGCCACGCAGGACGTCGCGCTGATCGTGCCGGACACGGTGCCGGCGGCCGACGTGGAGTCCGCGCTGCGCGCGGGCGTGGCCGGCCACGGCGCAGGGGAGCTGCTGGAGTCGGTCCGGCTGTTCGACCTGTACACGGGCGAGCAGGCGGGCGAGGGCAACAAGTCCCTGGCGTACACCATGCGGTTCCGCGCCGCCGACCGCACGCTCACGGTCGAGGAGACGACCGGCGCCCGCGACGCCGCGGTGGCCGAGGCCGCCGAGCGCGTCGGCGCGGTCCTGCGGGGCGCCTGAGGGCCCGTTTCCGCCGTGGCCCCCGCCGGGCCACGGCGGAACCCTGCCGGGAGGGCGAGGGAGCGGATGACCGAACGCGTGGTGGCCGGCCGCTACCGGCTGGTGAGCCCCATCGGCCGGGGCGGCATGGGCGTCGTCTGGCGGGCCTGGGACGAGACCCTGCGCCGCGAGGTCGCGGTCAAGGAGATCCTCCTGTCCGGCGACCTGCCCGAGTCCGAACGCTCGGAGCTCCAGCGGCGGGCCGTCCGCGAGGCGCGGGCCGCGGCGCTCCTGGACCACCCGGGCATCATCGCCGTGCACGACGTGATCCACGAGGACGACCGGCCCTGGACCGTCATGGAACTGCTCACCGGCCGCTCGCTCGGCCGGGCCGCCCCGCTGCCGCCGCAGGCCGTGGCCGCGATCGGACTGCGGGTCCTCGACGCGCTCGGCGCGGCGCACGCGCGCGGCGTCCTGCACCGTGACGTCAAGCCGACAAACGTCTTCCTCTGCGACGACGGCCGCGTGGTCCTGGCCGACTTCGGCATCGCGAGCCTGGAGGGCGACCCCTCGCTCACGCGTACGGGCGACTTCGTCGGCTCGCCCGGTTTCGTCGCCCCCGAGCGGCTGCGCGAACGGTCCGTGGGACCTCCGTCGGACCTGTGGTCGCTGGGCGCCACCCTGTACACCGCCGTGGAGGGCCGCTCGCCGTTCGGGCGCGACACCCCGATGGCGGCCCTCGGCGCCGTCCTGACCGACGAGCCCCCGCCGCCCGTTCGCGCGGGCCCGCTCGCGCCGGTGTTGTGGCGGCTCCTCCTCAAGGACCCCGCCGCGCGGATCTCCGCCCCGGACGCGGCCCGCGCCCTGCGCCAGGTGTCACAGGGCCTGCCGTCCGGCCTGGAGATGCCACGGCCCGTGCGGCGTCGCCGTACCGGCAGCCTGGCGCTCGCCGCGGCGGCCGTCGTGCTGCTCGCGGTGGCGGCGGCCGTGGCCTTCCGCGTACGGGACGGAGCGGCGGACCACACGGAGGAACGGCCGCCCGCCGCCGCGACGACGTCGGCGAGCCCGTCCCAGGCACCCGTGGCCGCGGCCCGCTACGCCCGGCCGTTCGACTTCTGCGCGCTGCTGAGCCAGGCCCAGGTCGACGCGCTGATCCCCGGGGCGGAGAAGCTCGCCTCCGGCGACGCGCACTCGTGCGACTGGGGCACGGCGGCACGGCACCAGGGCCTGTCGGTGACGGCGGAGTACGTCTTCGACCCCGTGACCGGGACCGCGGCCGAGGACCCCTGGACGACCACGCCCGCCGCCGCGAAGGGCGCGTACGAGCGGCAGCGCGCCGCCGACCGGAAGGCGAGCGGCGACGTCGCCTGGGGTTGGGACGAGATCGGCGTACGGCGGACCGGCGCGCGGCGAAGCGCGGCCCGTGCGGTCTCCGGCGTCGGCGAGGACGCGTACACGACCGAGACGTTCCACGGATCGACGCTGGAGCGGGCCGACGTGCGGTTCCGCGACAGCAACCTGTACCTGAGGGTCTGGTTCGTCGCCGCCGGCGGCGCCACGGACGCCGCCCGGATCCGGCAGGACACCCTGAAGGCGGCCCACTGGGTCGCGGCGACCCTACGGCGGATGCCATGACGCGACCATTGCCCGGAGCGCCCCCGGCCTGTGGGCCGCTGCGACGGTGCGGCGGATCCCGTGATACGGCCGCCGGATGTGGCGGGGCTCGCGGTGGGCGGCGGCGATGCCGGGAGGATCGGACAGGTGCGTCGGCCTCGCGCGGACTCGGTGGTGGATGCCGTGATGCGGCCGCCGGCCGCGGGCGGGCGGTGGAGATGCCGCGCGAGGTGCCCCGGTCCGTGGGTCGCTGCGATCGTGCGGTGGATCCCATGATGCGGCTGCCGGATAAGGCGAGGCTCGCGGCGGGCGGCGGCGAGGCCGCGCGGATCCGGCGGGGCGCGCGGGCTCCGCGGAGGGTACCGTGACGCGGCTGCTGGCCGGGCGGTACCGGCTGGCCGAGCCGCTCGGCCGGGGAGGCATGGGCACGGTCTGGCGGGCGCACGACGAGGCGCTGGGCCGTACGGTCGCGGTCAAGGAGCTGTCGCTGCCCCGGGGAGTCGCCCCGGACCACCGCGCCCGGCTGTGCGAGCGCGCGATCCGCGAGGCACGGGTGTCGTCTCGGCTGCGGCACGCCTCCATCATCCGCGTGCACGACGTGATCGCCGAGGACGACCGGCCCTGGATCGTCATGGAGCTGCTGGCCGGGCGCGCCCTCGACGAGGCCGGCCCGCTGCCGCCCGCGCGGGCGGCGGCGATCGGGCTGACCGTCCTGGAGGCGCTGGGCGCGGCGCACGCGCAGGGTGTGCTCCACCGTGACGTCAAGCCGGGCAACGTCTTCCTCTGCGACGACGGGCGCGTGGTCCTGGCCGACTTCGGCATCGCGAGCCTGGCCGGCGACGTGTCGCTGACCGTCGCGGGCGGGCTGGTCGGCTCGCCGGGCTACATCGCGCCCGAGCGGCTCCGCGACGAGCCCGCGGGGCCGCCGTCGGACCTGTGGTCGCTCGGCGCGACGCTCTACACGGCGGTGGAGGGCCGGTCGCCGTTCGAGCGGCGGACCGTCGCGGGCGTGCTGGGCGCGGTCCTCACCGAGGAGCCCCGGCCGCCGGAGCGCGCCGGGCCGCTCGCCCCGGTCCTGCTGGCCTTGCTGGAGAAGAACCCGGCCCGCCGCCCGCCGCCGGAGGCCGCGCGGACCCTGCTGCGGAGCGTGGCGAGCGGCGGGACTCCCGCGATCCCGGACACCGTCCCGGCGACGCGGGCTCCCCGGCACGGCGCCCGCTGGGCGGCGGCGGCGGTGGCCGCCGCCGTCGCGGTGGCCCTGGTGGTGTTCCTGCCGGATGGGAAGAAGCCAACCGGCTCGCAGGCGCCGGCGGATCCGGTGCGCGGCCGGTTCACGGCCGCGCCCCAGCCGTGCTCGTTGCTGACCCCGGCCGAGGCGACGCGCCTGGGTGCCCGCTCCGCCGCGCGCCCGGAGGCGCAGGGCTGCTCCTGGGGCGGCGGCACGGTCGAGGTGTGGCTCCAGCACTTCGCGCCGAGAGGGAGCCTGAGCGCGCCGAGCCTGGCCGAGGAGTACTTCGCGGACAAAAAACGACAGCTCACCGTCTCCGCCCACTCCGCCGACACGATCGACAGCACCCAGTCGGGGGTGGCGGACGTCCCGTCGGTCGCCGACGCGGCGTTCGCCTACGACGCCACCGACGGCGTCGACGCCGGACGTTCCTCAACGGTCTGGCTGCGGTCGAGCAACCTCGTCCTCAAGGTCGTCCGCGCCGACCACACCGGAGCCACGGACGCCGCCGCCCTCCGCGGCGGTGCCGTCGAGGCCGCCCGTACGGTCGCGGCCCACCTGTGACCCCCGCGCCCGAATCCGCCTTGTATGATGATGCATCTCAATGCATACTTACAGCATCGAGCCTCGAGGACGGAGACGAAACGGATGGGTGTGCGTGCGGCGGTCGCCGGAGCGAGTGGATACGCGGGCGGTGAGTTGCTGCGCATCCTCGCCGGCCACCCCGGGTTCGCGATCGGCGCGCTGACCGCGGGGTCCAGCGCGGGCACCCCGCTCGGGGCGCACCACCCGCAGCTCCACCCCCTCGCCGACCGGGTGCTGGCCGAGACGAGCGCGCAGACCCTCGCCGGGCACGACGTCGTCTTCCTCGCCCTCCCGCACGGGCAGTCCGGCCCGCTGGCCGCCACGCTCGGCGACGACGTGCTCGTCGTCGACTGCGGCGCCGACTTCCGGCTCGACGACGCCGCCGAGTGGGAGCACTTCTACGGCACCCCGCACGCCGGCACCTGGCCGTACGGCCTGCCCGAGCTGCCCGGCGCCCGCGAGCGGCTCCGCTCCACGCGGCGCGTCGCGGTCCCCGGCTGCTACCCGACCGTGTCGCTGCTCGCGCTCTTCCCCGCGTACGCGGCGGACATCGCCGAGCCCGACGCCGTCGTGGTCGCCGCCTCGGGCACCTCCGGCGCCGGCCGCGCGCCAAAGCCGGGCCTGCTCGGAAGCGAGGTCATGGGCGCGATGAGCGCGTACGCCGCCGGCGGCGCGCACCGCCACACCCCCGAGATCATCCAGCAGCTCTCCGCGGTGGCCGGGCGGCCGGTCACCGTGTCGTTCACTCCCACGCTCGCGCCGATGAGCCGCGGCATCCTGGCCACCTGCACCGCCAAGGCCGTGCCGGGCCTCACCGCCGCCGCGCTCCGCGAGGCCTACGCACGCGCCTACGCCGACGAGCCCTTCGTACGGCTCCTGCCCGAGGGCACCTGGCCCTCCACCGCCATGACGCTCGGCGCGAACGTCGCCGCGGTCCAGGTCGCGCTGGACGAGCGCGCCGGACGCGTCATCGCGGTGGCCGCCATCGACAACCTCGCCAAGGGCACCGCCGGAGGCGCCGTCCAGAGCGCGAACCTCGCCCTCGGACTGCCCGAGGACCTCGGCCTCACCACGATCGGAGTAGCCCCGTGAGCGTGACCGCCCCACTCGGCTTCAGGGCCGCCGGAGTCGCCGCCGGCCTCAAGAACGGCGGCCAGCGTGACCTCGCGCTGGTCGTCAACGACGGTCCGTCGCGCGCCGCGGCCGGGGTGTTCACCCGCAACCGCGTCAAGGCCGCGCCGGTGCTGTGGTCCGAGCAGGTGCTGCGCGGCGGGCGGGTGCACGCGGTCGTGCTCAACTCCGGCGGCGCCAACGCCTGCACGGGCCCCGACGGCTTCCAGGACACCCACCAGACCGCTGAGAAGACCGCCCACGTCCTGGGCGAGTCCGCCGGCGAGATCGCGGTCTGCTCCACCGGCCTGATCGGCGAGCGCCTTCCGATGGACAGACTGCTGCCGGGCGTGGCGGCGGCGGCCGGAGAGCTGTCCCGCGACGGCGGGCTCGGCGCGGCCGACGCCATCCGCACCACCGACACCGTCGCCAAGATCGCTTTCCGCCGGGCGGCCGGCGGCTACACGGTCGGCGGCATGGCCAAGGGCGCGGGCATGCTCGCCCCGGCCCTGGCCACGATGCTGTGCGTCATCACGACCGACGCCGAGGCCGACGCCGAGACGCTCGACCGGGTCCTGCGGCACGCGACCGGGCTGACCTTCGAGCGGCTCGACACCGACGGCTGCATGTCCACCAACGACACGGTGCTGCTGCTCGCCAGCGGCGTCGCCGGAGTCCGCGCCGACGAGGCCGAGCTCACCGCGACCGTCACGGCCGTGTGCGCCGACCTGTCGCGCCAGCTCCTGATCGACGCCGAGGGCGCCACCAAGGCGATCGCGATCGAGGTCGTCGGGGCGGCCAACGACCACGACGCCGTCGTGGCGGGGCGCGCGGTGGCCCGCAGCAACCTGCTCAAGTGCGCGATCCACGGCGAGGACCCCAACTGGGGACGGGTGCTGTCCGCGGTCGGCACCACCGAGGCCGTGTTCGAGCCGGAGCGGCTCAACGTCGCGATCAACGGCGTCTGGGTGTGCCGCAACGGCGCGGTCGGCGACGACCGGTCCAAGGTCGACATGCGGCCGCGCGACGTCACGATCACCGTCGACCTCAGCGCCGGCAACCACAGCGCCACGATCCACACGACCGACCTGACCGCCGACTACGTCCACGAGAACTCCGCGTACTCCTCATGATCTCCGGACCCCGGACACGCGACACCGCCGACGCGCTGCGCAAGGCCGCCACGCTGATCGACGCGCTGCCGTGGCTGCAGGAGTTCCACGGCAGGACCGTCGTGATCAAGTACGGCGGCCACGCCATGACCGACGAGGCGCTCCGGCCCGCCTTCGCCCAGGACGTCGCCTTCCTGCGCTATGCGGGGCTGCGCCCGGTCATCGTGCACGGCGGCGGCCCGCAGATCAACGCCCAGCTCGACCGGCTCGGCATCGAGTCCAGCTTCAAGGCGGGCCTGCGCGTCACGACGCCCGAGACCATGGACGTCGTCCGCATGGTGCTGGTCGGCCAGGTCAGCCGCGACGTCGTCGGCCTGCTCAACCGGCACGGCCCGTTCGGCGTCGGCATGTCGGGCGAGGACGCGCGGCTGTTCACCGCCGAGCGCAAGCCGGCGGTGGTCGACGGGGTCTCCGTCGACATCGGCCAGGTCGGCGAGATCGTCCAGGTCGACGCCGGATCGGTGCGCAGCCTCCTCGACGACGGCCGCATCCCGGTCATCTCCAGCATCGCGCGCGGCGGCGACGGCGAGGTCTACAACGTCAACGCCGACACCGCGGCCGGCGCGCTCGCCGTGGCCCTCCAGGCCACCAAGCTCGTCGTGCTGACCGACGTCGACGGCCTGTACGCCGACTGGCCGCCCTCGGGCGACCCCGGCGACGTGATCGGCCGGCTGACGGCGGCCGAGCTGGAGACCATGCTCCCGGGCCTGTCGGCCGGCATGGTGCCCAAGATGGAGGCCTGCCTGCGCGCCGTACGCGGCGGAGTGCCGCAGGCGCACGTGCTCGACGGCCGGATTCCGCACTCACTTCTACTCGAGATCTTCACCGACGAGGGGATCGGCACGATGGTGGTGCCCGCATGAGCGACCTGCGCAAGCGTTTCGAAGCCGCGATCATGCCCAACTACGGCGTGCCGCCGCTCGCGCTCGCCCGCGGCGAGGGCTGCCGGGTCTGGGACGCCGACGGCGACGTCTACCTGGATCTGATCGGCGGCATCGCGGTCTCCGCCCTCGGCCACGCGCATCCCGCGGTGGTCGAGGCGGTCTCGGCCCAGGTCGCCACGATCGCGCACACGTCCAACCTGTTCCTGCACGAGCCGGAGGTGCTCCTCGCCGAGCGTCTCCTCGAGCTCCTCGACGCCGACGGGCGCGTCTTCTTCGCCAACTCCGGCACCGAGGCCAACGAGGCCGCCTACAAGCTGGTCCGCCGCCACGCCGGCCCGGATCGCACCTACGTCGTCGCGGCCGAAGGCGGCTTCCACGGCCGCACGATGGGCGCGCTCGCGCTGACCGGCAAGGCGGCGATCCGCGAGCCGTTCGGCCCGTACGGCGCCGACGTCCGGTTCGTCCCGTACGGCTCGGTGGAGGCGCTGCACGAGGCCGTCACCGACCGCTGCGCCGCGGTCTTCCTCGAACCCACCCAGGGCGAGGGCGGCGTCGTCCCGCCCCCGGAGGGCTACCTCGCGGCGGCCCGGCGGATCTGCGACGAGACCGGCGCCGCGCTGGTGCTGGACGAGATCCAGAGCGGCATCGGCCGTACCGGCGTGTGGTTCCAGCACCGGCGCGAGGGCGTGCGCCCCGACGTGATCACCCTCGCCAAGGGCCTCGGCGGCGGCCTGCCCATCGGCGTGTGCGTCGGCCTCGGCCCGTACGGCACGGCCTTCTCCAAGGGCGACCACGGCTCGACGTTCGGCGGCAACCCGGTCTCCTGCGCGGCGGCCCTCGCCGTCATCGACACGATCGTGAAGGACGGGCTGCTGGAGCACGTCACCGCGGTCGGCGACCGGCTCGCCGATGGCATCGCCGCGATCGAGGACCCGCTGCTCAGCGGCGTGCGCGGCAGTGGCCTGTGGCGCGCGATCGTCCTCGCCGAGCCCAAGTCGGCGCAGGTGGAGGCGGCCGCGCGCGAGGCGGGTTTCCTGGTCAACGCGGTCGCGCCGGACGCGGTCCGGCTCGCCCCGCCCCTGATCATCACGGACGAGGAGGCGGCGTCCTTCGTCGCGGCGCTGCCGGAGATCCTGAGGAAGGCATGACGACGCCGCTGACCAAGACCGCGCGCCAGTCCCGCATCATCGAGCTGCTGGGCCGCAACGCTGTGCACTCCCAGAGCGAGCTCGCCAAGCTGCTCGCCGACGCGGGCGTCGACGTGACCCAGGCGACCCTCTCGCGCGACCTCGTCGACATCGGCGCGGTCAAGCTGCGCTCCGCGGACGGCTCGCTGATCTACGCGGTACCGGGGGAGGGCGGCGAACGCATCCGCCGGGCCCGTACGGGCGGCGCCGAGACGTTCGCGGGACGGCTCGCCCGGCTCGCGCAGGAGCTCCTCGTCTCCGCCGAGGCCTCGGCCAACCTCGTGATCGTGCGCACGCCGCCCGGCGCCGCGCAGTTCCTCGCCTCGGCGATCGACCACGCCGACTGGTCGGCCGTGCTCGGCACCGTGGCCGGCGACGACACCGTGCTGGTCATCTCCCGCGACCCGACGGGCGGCGACGAGCTCGCCGCCGCGCTGCTGGCGCTGACCGAACGCCGCGTCCCGCGCGTCGACCTGGAGGACCAGGTGCCCGCGCCCTGGGACCCGGCGGACGACCTGCCGCCCGCGCCGCGCGATCTCGTCTCGGCGCGGGAGAACGCGGAGCGACGACCCTAGGGCGTCCTCGCACGCCCACGTCACGGCCCGCCGAGGCGGAGCCGGAAGCTCGGCCGAGCGTCGCTCCGCCGTGATAATGCAGTAGTACCGCCAGCCACTCGATCAGTGAGAGAAGAACCAGCGTGACGGATGAGCAACACCGCAGGACGCCGACCAGGTTGTGGGGCGGCCGGTTCGAGGGAGGCCCGTCGGAGGCCCTCGCCCGGCTGTCGGTGAGCGTGCAGTTCGACTGGCGCCTCGCCCCGTACGACCTGCTGGGCTCGCGAGCCCACGCCCGGGTGCTGCACCGCGCGGGCCTGCTCACCGACGAGGAGCTGGGCCGCATGCTCGGCGCGCTCGACGATCTGGAGAGCGCCTGCCGCTCGGGGGAGTTCCGCCCGGCGGTCGCCGACGAGGACGTGCACACCGCGCTCGAGCGCGGCCTGCTCGAACGCCTCGGCACCCTCGGTGGCAAGCTGCGGGCCGGCCGCAGCCGCAACGACCAGGTCGCCACCGACCTGCGGCTCTACCTCCGCGACCACGTACGGCAGATCGTGTCCCGGCTGGTCGAGCTGGAGACCGCGCTCATGGCCCAGGCCGAGCAGAACATGGGCGTGGCCGCGCCCGGCATGACGCACCTCCAGCACGCCCAGCCCGTGCTCTTCTCCCACCAGCTGCTCGCGCACGTGCAGGCCTTCGCCCGCGACGTCGACCGGCTCCGCGACTGGGACAAGCGCGCCGCGGTCAGCCCGCTGGGCTCCGGCGCGCTGGCCGGGTCCTCGCTGCCGCTCGACCCGGAGGCGGTCGCCGACGAGCTCGGTTTCGACAGGGCCGCGGCGAACTCCATGGACGCGGTCAGCGACCGCGACTACGCGGTCGAGTTCCTCGCCGACGCCGCCCTCATCGGCGTGCACCTGTCGCGCCTGGGCGAGGAGGTCGTGCTGTGGGCCTCGCAGGAGTTCCGGTGGATCGAGATGGACGACACCTACGCCACAGGCTCGTCGATCATGCCGCAGAAGAAGAACCCGGACGTCGCCGAGCTGGCGCGGGGCAAGTGCGGGCGGCTCATCGGCCACCTCACGGCGCTGCTGACCACGCTGAAGGGCCTGCCGCTGACCTACAACCGTGACCTGCAGGAGGACAAGGAGGGGGTCTTCGACGCCGTCGAGACCCTGCTGCTGGTCCTCCCCGCCGTGTCCGGGCTCATCGCCACGATGCGGGTCAACACCGAGCGGCTCGAGGCGCTGGCGCCGCAGGGGTTCGCGCTGGCCACCGACCTGGCCGAGCTGCTGGTCCGCAAGGGCGTCGCGTTCCGCGAGGCCCACGAGGTCGTCGGCCACCTCGTGGTCTGGTGCCAGGTCAACGACAAGGATTTCGGCGACCTCACCGACGACGAGCTCGCCAAGGTCTCCCCGCACCTGACCCCGGACGTACGCGACGTGTTCTCGGTCCAGGGGGCCCTCGCCGCGCGCAAGGCGTACGGCGGCACCTCTCCGGAGCGCGTCGGCGAGCAGCTCGCCGCGCTGCGGACGCTCGCCGACTCCCACGCCTCGTGGGCGGCCGACGGGTCCTGATGTCCGCGCCGCTTCCTCGCTCGTTCTTCGACCGCCCGGCCGAGGACGTCGCGCCCGACCTGCTCGGCTGCGTGCTGTCGCGGTCCGCGCCCGAGGGCGTCGTCGCGGTCCGGCTGACCGAGGTGGAGGCGTACGCGGGCCCGCGCGACCCGGCCTCGCACGCCTACCGCGGGCCGACGAAGCGCAATGAGGTGATGTTCGGCCCGCCCGGCCACGCGTACGTCTACTTCACGTACGGCATGCACTTCTGCGTCAACCTGGTGTGCATGGGGGAAGGCGACCCGTCGGCCGTGCTGCTGCGCGCCGGCGAGATCGTCGAGGGCCGGGCCCTGGCGGAGGCCCGCCGCCCGCGCTCGACCGCGCGCGACCTGGCCCGTGGCCCGGCCCGCCTCTGCGAGGCCCTCGCGATCGACCGGGAGATGTACGGGGCCGACGTGTGCGCGGAGTCGTCCCCGTTGCGGGTGTTCCGTGGTTCGCCGGTCCCGTCGCCGCGGGCGGGACCGCGGACCGGGGTCACCAGCGCGAAGGACGTGGCCTGGCGGTTCTGGATCGACGGCGACCCCAGCGTGTCCCCGTACCGCCTTCACACGCCACGCCGTCGTACGGTGATAGACCAGGGCTGAAACCCGCTACTTTGACCGGTGTCCCGCCGGATACATGCACGAGACGAGGGAGAACGTGACCGACATCCTGGATGACCTCGCGTGGCGCGGCTTGATCGCGCAGTCCACTGACCTGGACGAACTGCGAGCCATGCTCGCCGCGGGGCCGGTCACGCTCTATTGCGGCTTCGACCCGACCGCGCCGTCGCTGCACGTCGGCAACCTCGTCCAGCTGCTCACACTGCGCCGTTTCCAGCAGGCGGGCCACCGGACGATCGGCCTCGTCGGCGGCGCGACCGGTCTGATCGGCGACCCGTCGGGCAAGAGCACCGAACGGGTGCTCAACTCCCTGGAGGTCGTCGAGGGCTGGCTGACGCGCATCCGGGAGCAGGTCTCGCGCTTCCTGTCCCTCACCGACGACGAGGGCATGATCGTCAGCAACCTCGACTGGACCGGGCCGATGTCGGCGATCGAGTTCCTGCGCGACGTGGGCAAGCACTTCCCGGTCAACCGCATGCTCGCCCGCGAGACGGTGAAGTCACGGCTCGACACCACGGGTCTCAGCTACACCGAGTTCAGCTACGTGCTGCTGCAGTCACTCGACTACCTGGAGCTCTACCGCCGGTACGACTGCCGGCTCCAGACCGGCGGCAGCGACCAGTGGGGCAACCTCACCTCGGGCGTCGACCTGATCCGCCGGGCCGAGGGCGGCACGGCCCACGCGCTGACGACCCCGCTGGTGACGCGGGCGGACGGCACGAAGTTCGGCAAGACGGCCGGCGGCGAGACGTACTGGCTGGACGCCGAACTCACCACGCCGTACGCGTTCTACCAGTTCTGGCTCAACGCGGACGACCGCGACGTGGCCAGCTTCCTGAAGTTCTTCAGCTTTCGCGCGCGCGAGGAGATCGAGGAACTGGAGAAGGCCACGAGCGACCGTCCGGCGGCACGCGCGGCCCAGCGGGCGCTGGCGGAGGAGCTGACGACCCTGGTGCACGGCGAGCCGGAGACGTCGCGGGTGATGGCGGCGTCGCGGGCGCTGTTCGGCCAGGGGGAGCTGGGAGAGCTGGACGCACGGACCCTGGAGAGCGCGCTCGCCTCGGTACCGTCTGCGTCGGCGACCTCACCCCTGCCGCCCGTGGTGGACCTGCTGGTGGAGACGGGTTTGGTGTCGAGCAAGTCCGAGGCCCGGCGTACGATCGCCCAGGGTGGGGCGTACCTCAACAACGTCAAGGTCACGGACGAGACGGCGACACCGGAGCCCGCGGATCTGCTCCACGGCCGTTTCCTGGTCCTCCGCCGGGGCAAGCGTAACGTCGGCGGCGTAACGGTACCGACGGCCTGACTTTTCCGTGTGGGCGGCGGCAAGTGCCGCCGCCCACACGGGGTCGGCCCTTCCGACGCGGTGGGGCAGACGCGTCCCGTAGGGCCTGGCGTCGCCAAGGCCCGCGGGCGGCCCGGCTGCGTCAGCCCCCGAGCCATCTCCGGCGCTCGGTCGGTGAACCATGTTGCCCGCGCCGGCGGGGATCCTTCGCTCGACTCTTGCGGCGGCCCGTCCGCCGGGCGGCCCGGCTGGGCCGTTGGACGATTGGTGAGACACCGAGACTCGCCTGTTCCGCCCCCCTATGACCAAACGGCCGGGCGTCGTCGCGTGAGCGCTGAGACCGGCCTGTCTGGTGCGTCTTGTGGGGGCGAAATCGTGATCACGGTCTGGTCACGGAAGGTCGCGCTGAGCCGCGAAGCGTCGTAAAAAGCGGCGCTGAGCTGCGCGGTTGCAGCTGTTTACCGGGATTTGACGCTGTGGACCGAGGCACGTAACGTTCTTCTTGCCCGAGAGGGAACGGGGTGCCGGAACGCGGCCCCGGCCTCAAGGGAGAGACTCTCACAAAGATTCGCGGTCCGGACCACGGTTCGGAGCGGGTAGACTGGGGGAGTTGCCCCGGTGAACGGGATGCAGGACGCCTCTACGGTGGCCGGCCCGGATGGGGAACTTTGATCAGGATTTCGCGTGCCGAAGGACCGCCCTAGGCGGGTAGGGAGATCTTCTAGGTCTTTACGGATCTGGGGGTTGACTTACTGGCTGAGGGTGGTAAGTTAGAAGGGTTGCCCCGGAGAGGGTTGAGAGACTTCTCGATGGTGTGTGTCCGTTTCTTGA